>NZ_FNGH01000022.1 GCF_900102875.1 Franzmannia pantelleriensis | reverse complement strand
TGCTCGAGCGTCTTGCGACGCGCCGTTCAAGTGGTGCGCATTCTACCGTTTCCGGCAGCTCTGTCAATCGTTTATCTCGTCGAACCGACCAGAAAAACCTAACAAAACCAAGTGCTTGCACCTCTCCAAACCGCTACCAACGTGTGCCCGTCGGCAGCAGCGGATGCGTACTTTACGGACTTACTACGGGCCACGCAAGCCCCTGGCGAAGAAAAAATATAGCCCAGCTTTCGGGCTTTCGCCATACCTCTCCCCAACCTTGCTGGCTAACGAGCTAACGAGACATTGAAGGGCATCGATTAGACCGAGCGCTCACGCAGGCGGCGGAGCGAACAACGGCTCAATACGGCAATGCCAGATAGTCCAACAAGGTGATGGCTCCCCGAGCAGGACTCGAACCTGCGACCCAATGATTAACAGTCATTTGCTCTACCAACTGAGCTATCGGGGAATGACGTGCGAGATGCGATGCTACGAAGCTGACAGCGGCGGGATGGCTCCCCGAGCAGGACTCGAACCTGCGACCCAATGATTAACAGTCATTTGCTCTACCAACTGAGCTATCGGGGAATCGCTTGGCTGTCATAGTGTTCCAGGGAATTCAGGACCGTGGGATGGCTCCCCGAGCAGGACTCGAACCTGCGACCCAATGATTAACAGTCATTTGCTCTACCAACTGAGCTATCGGGGAACATCCCGGAACACGCGACGTAGTATACGGATCAGATCATCAAGGTCAAGCGCCGCACCTGATTTCACCACTAGGCCCATAACGCACGACGCCCGGTACCAAGGGCACCGGGCGTCGCTGAATATCTTGGTGGCTACGCCCTGATTCGAACAGGGGACCCCATCATTATGAGTGATGTGCTCTAACCAGCTGAGCTACGTAGCCACATGATTGCCCGCCAGCTACCAGCGGGCAACGGGGGCGAATTATGCCTATGCCAGCCACGCCTGGCAAGCCCCCAGGACGTAATCACTGGTCGATATCAAGCGCTGCATGCACCGCAGCCAACCCATCGTCGCCGTCCCGTGTCGACACACCGGTCAGCCACTCATCGAGCACCTCGGGATTGGCTTGCAGGAGGGCACGCGCCGCATCGCGCGGATCCTCGCCATCATCCATGATCGCCGCCATCAGCTGATTTTCCATCTCCAGAGTGAAGGAAAGGTTGTCCAGCAGCGTACCGACATTGGCACACTCTTCGGCGTAACCCGCGCGGGTATTGGTATAGACGGTGGCACCGCCCATATCAGGACCAAAGTAATCGTCGGCCCCTTCCAGGTAAGCCATGTCGAAGTTGGTATTCATCGGGTGCGGCGCCCAGCCCAGGAATACCATCCACTCCTCATTACCGACCTTGGAGCGCAGCTCGGCCAGCATGCCCGCCTCGCTGGAGTCGCGCAGCCGCCAATCGCCAAGCCCGAAGGCATCGTCATCGATCATGTCCTGGATCAGCTCGTTGCCGTCATTGCCGGCCTCGATACCATAGATGACGCTTTCGAACTGCTCGGCATGCTCATCGAGATCGGCTACAGAGGTCACGCCCGCATCATGGACGTACTGCGGCACCGCCAGGGTGTACTTGGCACCCTCTAGGTTAGCGCTCAAGCGATCGACGTCCCCATCCTCGATGTAGGGATCGCTAATCGACGCCATCGACGGCATCCAGTTGCCTAGGAAGACATCGAAGTCGCCATTGCGCATCCCGCTGTAGGCGATAGGCACTGACACGGTATCGACTCGCGTTTCATAGCCCAGCCCTTCAAGCAACTCGCGGGCCACCGCGGTAGTCGCCGTAATGTCGGTCCAGCCGACCTCAGCAAAACGTACGTTAGCGCAGGATTCAGGCTCATTGGCCTGGGCCACGCCGGCAGCCAGCACCCCCATGGCCAGTAGCGATCCACTGAACAGTAGGCGAGTGTGATTCGACATGAGGTTCTCCTTGCATAGATGTATCGGTAACCAAGCACGATGCTTCTTTATATCTTGTAGGATACATGCCACTCTTTATTGATTGAACGTTCAATAAAAAAGAGGCATACTTTCTACCATAGTGGGTTAGCCGCATTCTGGCTAGCCCAAGCAGCCGAAACACGAACCGTTAGTCCCTACTCAAAATAGCCAAAGGAGGCGACCGGTGCCCAAGGTAGGAATGGAACCCATCCGCCGCCGCCAGCTCATTCGCGCCACCATGGAGGCGATCGATGAGGCTGGCCTGGCCGATGCCACGGTGATTCGCATTGCGCGGCGCGCCGGCGTCTCAGCGGGTATTATCAGCCACTACTTCGGCGGCAAGGATGGTCTGCTCGAAGCGACCATGCGCCAGATCCTCAATGATCTTGGCGAAGCGGTTGCCGTACGTCGCCAAGCCCTGCCCGCTGACAGTCCCCGCGAGCACATCCGCGCGATCATCGATGGTAATTTCGACCGCAGCCAGGTCAGCCAGTCGGTGATGAAAACCTGGCTGGCCTTCTGGGCCAGCAGCATGCATCGCCGGCCGCTCCAGCGCCTGCAGTACGTCAATGACCGGCGCCTGTACTCCAATCTTTGCCACCAGTTTCGATACTGCCTGCCCAAGACCGAAGCGCGACGTGCCGCCGCCGGTCTGGCAGCCATGATCGATGGCCTATGGCTGCGCGGCGCGCTGGCTCCGGAAGGCCTCGACGTCGACCGCGCACGTTCACTCGCCTACGACTACCTCGACGAACAGCTGGGGCCCAACGCCCCACAGTGACGGGAGATCTTCTAATGACTCAACTGACCACACAGCAGCTCTATATCGGCGGCCAGCACGTCGACGCCACCTCCGGTGAAACCTTCGCGGTCATCAACCCTTTCGACGGCAGCGTGCTGGCCAACGTCCAGCAAGCCAGCGAGGCTGACGTCGACCGCGCCGTCGCCGCCGCACGCGAAGGCCAGAAGGTATGGGCCGCGATGTCAGGTATGCAGCGCGGACGCATCCTGCAGCGTGCCGTCGCCCTGTTGAGGGAACGCAACGACGAGCTCGCCGAGCTCGAGACCCACAACACCGGCAAGCCAATCAGCGAAACCGCGGCGGTCGATATCGTTACCGGCGCCGATGCACTCGAGTACTACGCAGGTCTCGCGGCGGCCATCGAGGGCAGCCAGATACCGCTGCGTGACGACTCCTTCGTCTATACGCGTCGCGAGCCGCTCGGCGTGATCGGCTCCATCGGCGCCTGGAACTACCCGATCCAAATCGCCTGCTGGAAGTCCGCACCCGCACTGGCCGCCGGTAACGCCGTGGTCTTCAAACCCAGCGAAGTCACTCCGTTGACCACCATGAAGCTGGCCGAGATATTCACCGAAGCGGGCCTACCGGACGGCGTATTCAATGTCGTCCACGGAGATGGCCGCGTCGGTCAGTTGCTTACTGGCCACGCCGGCATCGACAAGATCTCCTTCACCGGCGAGGTGGGCACCGGCAAGAAGGTGATGTCAGCTGCCGCCGGCTCGACCCTCAAGGACGTGACCATGGAGCTTGGTGGCAAGTCGCCGCTGATCGTCTTCGACGACGCCGATCTCGATCGCGCCGCCGATGCTGCGATGATGGCCAACTTCTACTCCAGCGGGCAGATCTGCACCAACGGCACCCGAGTGTTCGTCCAAGGCAGCGTCAAAGAGGCCTTCGAAGCCAAGATCAAGGAGCGCGTGGCACGTATCCGCGCCGGCGACCCGCTCGATCCATCGGTCAACTTTGGCCCGCTGGTCAGCTTCGAACACCAGGAGAAGGTGCTCTCCTACATCGCCCTCGGCAAGCAGGAAGGCGCCCGCGTACTGGCAGGCGGCGAAGCCTGGAGTGACGGTGAACGTGCCGGCATTGACTGGCATAAGGGTGCCTGGGCCGCTCCTACGGTATTCACCGACTGCAGCGACGAGATGCGCATCGTGCGCGAGGAGATCTTTGGCCCAGTGATGTCGATTCTCTCCTTCGACGACGACGCCGAGGTCATCCGCCGCGCCAACGACACGCACTACGGCCTGGCTGCAGGCGTCTTTACTGAGGGGCTGAACCGCGCGCATCAGACCATCCACCAGTTGGAAGCCGGCATCTGCTGGATCAATACCTGGGGCGAATCTCCCGCCGAAATGCCAGTGGGCGGCTACAAGCAGTCCGGCGTTGGCCGCGAGAACGGCGTCGAAACCCTGGCCCACTACACCCAGACCAAATCGATCCAGGTCGAGATGGGGCCTTTCGAGTCGGTTTTTTAAGGAGGTCGCATGTCCCAGCATCGTGAATTCGACTACGTTATTATCGGCGCCGGTTCGGCGGGCAATGTGCTGGCCACTCGCCTTACCGAGGACCCGGACGTCAGCGTGCTGTTGCTCGAGGCTGGTGGCCCCGACTACCGCTTTGACTTCCGCACCCAGATGCCCGCAGCGCTGGCCTTCCCGCTACAGGGCAAGCGCTACAACTGGGCCTTCGAAACCGACCCCGAACCACACATGAACGGCCGTCGCATGGAGTGCGGTCGCGGCAAGGGCCTGGGTGGCTCATCGTTGATCAATGGCATGTGCTATATCCGCGGCAACGCTCTCGATTACGACAACTGGGCCAAGCAGCCTGGCCTCGAGGACTGGACCTACGCCGACTGCCTGCCCTACTTCAAGAAATCAGAGACCCGCGATATCGGCCCTAACGCCTACCACGGCGGCGACGGCCCAGTCAGCGTGACCACGCCCAAGGAGGGCAATAACCCGCTCTATCATGCCTTTATCACAGCGGGGCAAGAGGCCGGCTACCCCGAGACCGAAGATGTCAACGGCTACCAGCAGGAGGGCTTCGGCCCCATGGATCGCTTCGTCACCCCCCAGGGGCGGCGAGCTTCCACGGCGCGAGGCTATTTGGACATCGCCAAGCAGCGTAGCAACCTGACCATCGTCACTCACGCCACCACCGACCGCATCCTGTTCGAAGACAAGCGCGCAGTGGGCGTCAGCTACCTGCACAAGAAGCAGCCGCTGGAAGCCCGCGCGCGTCGCGAGGTACTGCTGTGCGGCGGCGCGATTGCCTCGCCGCAGATCCTGCAGCGCTCCGGCGTCGGCAACTCCGAGCACCTCGCCGAGCTGGGCATCCCCACCGTCCACGACCTCAAGGGCGTCGGTGAGAATCTGCAGGACCACCTGGAGATGTACATACAGTACGAATGCACGCAGCCGATTTCGCTGTACCCGGCGCTGAAATGGTACAACCAGCCGAAGATCGGTGCCGAGTGGCTGCTGTTGGGCAAGGGAATTGGTGCCAGCAACCAGTTCGAGGCGGCCGGCTTCATTCGCAGCCGCGATGAGGAGGCGTGGCCCAACCTGCAGTACCACTTCCTGCCTATCGCCATCAGCTACAACGGCAAGAGTGCGGTGCAGGCCCACGGCTTCCAGGCCCACGTTGGCTCCATGCGCTCCGAGAGTCGCGGTCGCATCCGCCTGACATCCCGCGATCCACGTCAGGCGCCTAGCATCCTGTTCAACTACATGTCCAAGGAGAAAGACTGGCAGGAGTTCCGCGATGCCATCCGCCTGACTCGCGAGATCATCCAGCAGCCAGCCATGGACGCCTACCGCGGCCGCGAAATTTCGCCAGGACCGGACGTGCAGAGCGATGCCGAGCTGGACGCCTTCGTCAAGGCCCACGCCGAGACCGCCTACCACCCCTGTGGTAGCTGCCGCATGGGCGATGACGAGCTGGCGGTGACCGACGGCCAGGGCCGCGTGCACGGTGTGCATGGCCTGCGCGTGGTCGATGCCTCGCTGTTCCCGGTGATTCCCACCGGCAACCTCAATGCGCCGACCATCATGCTGGCGGAGAAGATCGCCGACCGCATCCGTGGTCGCGAGCCACTGCCCAAGAGCGATGCGCCCTACTACATCGCCGGCGATACGCCAGCCCGCGGCACGCCTGCGCGCAAGGACGTTGACTGAGCGGGCTTATCCGTCGGCAGGCCTGCCGACATCCCCCCGCTAGTGAACAAGACGGCCCCGCTGATACGCTCAGCGGGGCCGTTTGCTTACCAGTCAGGACTGGCCAGGCCACGACCAATGCACTAGTCTACAAGCATTCAAACGCTTGTTAGAATGTCGTCGTCTCAATGATGACTGCTCTGGAGGAGATCCCGCATGTTGCAACTGCTGTTGATCATCGTGGCCGTGGTTGGCCTGCTGATGGTGATGCGCCGCGAGGCAGGCGCCCTGCCGGCGCTTGGCGTATTGGCCGCCACCGGCATCGCCGGGATAGTACTCGGCGCCCCCGTACTCGGCACACTGCTACTGATCGGCGCCATCGCGGTGGCGGCATGCGGCCTGCCGGCCCTGCGCAGCAAGTGGCTGACGCCGCGCATCTTCGCCACCTTCAAGAAGGTCGCCCCCAAGGTCTCCGATACCGAGCGCACCGCGCTGGAAGCCGGTAGCGTCGCCTGGGACGGCGAGCTGTTCAGCGGCAAGCCGAACTGGGACGCCCTGATGGCCTACGGCGACGATGGCCTCAGCGACGAGGAGCGCGCCTTCGTCGATCACCAGTGCAGCGTTGCTTCCGGCATGACCAACGCCTGGGATATTACCCGCGAGCGCGCCGACCTGCCGCCGGAACTGTGGGAGTACCTGAAGAAGGAAGGCTTCTTCGGCATGATCATCCCCAAGCAGTACGGCGGCCTGGGTTTTTCGGCCAAAGCGCAGTCGGCGGTGCTGCAGAAGCTCGCCATCAACGAGACCCTGATGGTCACCGTTGGCGTGCCCAACTCGCTGGGTCCGGGTGAGCTGCTGCTCAAGTACGGCACCCAGCAGCAGAAAGATCATTACCTGCCGCGCCTGGCCGACGGCCGCGAGATCCCCTGCTTTGGCCTGACCGGGCCCCGCGCCGGCTCCGACGCCACCTCGATCCCCGATACCGGCGTGGTCTGCAAGCAGGTCATCAACGGCGAGGAGGTGCTCGGCCTGCGCCTCAACTTCGAGAAACGCTGGATCACCCTGGCGCCGATCGCCACCGTGGTCGGTCTGGCCTTTCGCATGTTCGACCCCGACGGCCTGCTCGGCAGCGAGAAGGACCTGGGTATCACCTGCGCGCTGATCCCCCGCGATACCGACGGCATGGAGATCGGCCGTCGTCACCACCCGATCGGCAGCCCGTTCATGAACGGCCCGATCATGGGCAAGGATGTCTTCGTACCGCTGGACACCATCATCGGTGGCCCGGAGATGGCCGGCCAGGGCTGGCGCATGCTGGTCGAGTGCCTGTCGGTGGGTCGCTGCATCACCCTGCCCTCCGGCGCTACCGGTACCTCGCGCTATGCGCTGGGCTGGAGTGGCGGTTTCGCACGCGTCCGTCGCCAGTTCAACCTGCCGGTGGCCGAGATGGAAGGCGTCCAGGAACCGCTGGCGCGCATCGCCGCACTCTCCTATATCGCCCAGGCCGCAGTGATGGAAACCGCCAACATGATCGACCAGGGCGAAAAGCCCGCGGTGCCCTCGGCGATTCTCAAGAGCCAACTGACCGAGTTCCAGCGCGACCTGCTCAGCCACGCCATGGATATCCACGGCGGCAAGGCGGTAACCCTGGGACCGCGCAACTACATCGGCATCGGCTATAGCGCCAACCCGGTGGCGATCACCGTGGAAGGCGCCAATATCATGACCCGCAACCTGATGATCTTCGGTCAGGGGGCGATCCGCTGTCATCCCTACGTGCTCGAGGAGCTGGCGGCCAAGGATGCCGACGACCTCAAGGCCTTCGACAAGGCGTTCTTCGGCCATGCCGGGCTGATCTTCGGCAACACCGCCCGTGCCTTCACCCAAGGGCTGGGGCTGGGCAAGGCGGCGACGCCCTTCGACGAGGTCGCCGCTCCCTACGCTCAGGAGGTGGCACGCCTCTCCGCCGGCTTCGGGCTGTGCGCCGACGCTGCCATGGCCAGCCTCGGCTCGGCGCTGAAGTCCCGCGAGATGGTCTCGGCACGTCTCGGCGACGTGCTCTCCAACCTCTATCTGACGTCGATGGTGCTCAAGCAGTGGCACGCCTCCGACAAGGTCGAGAGCGAAGCCGCGTTGCTGCATTACAGCTGCCGTCTGCTGCTGCATCGCGCCGAGCAGGCGCTGATCGAGCTGTTCGACAACCTACCCAACAAGGGCCTGGGCAAGCTGCTGTCGTGGCTAGTGATGCCGCTGGGACGCCGCTGGACGACGCCCCATGACGACCTGACCCGTGAGATCGCCCAGCAGGTCTCGCGCCATAGCGCGCTGCGCAGCAAGCTGCTCGGCAACACCTGGGATCAGCAGGAAGAAGGGCAGCAGGACAATCCGCTGGCACGCTACAACGCCCTGCTGGTCGACTATGATCGCGCCGAGGCGCTGTATCGCACCATCAACAAGGCCTACGCCAAGGGTGAGTTGCCGGTGGAGGCATTGCATCCAGAGCAGCGCATCGAGGCCGCCCGGGAGGCCGAGCTGATCAGCGAAGACGATGCACGCTTCATGGTCGCATACGAAGCGGAGGTGCTCGACATGCTGACCGTCGACGACTTCGCCTTCGACGCCTTCGCCCAGCAGCAGGAAAAGGTGATCTGGCATAACGCTGCCTGACCCGCTGACCGACCTCGACACCCCGGCCAATGATGCCGGGGTGTCGCGCTTTGGGGCAGCCAAGGCCGCCCAACCTTGGCACTGACCCCACTCCATCCGTTATCATATTGATTCCGCCGCACTACTCTTCACAGGTTCTAGGCGGAGCAGGTCAACGACACCGTAGTAGACAGTGAAATATCATAACAACCGCCTGCTTACAGGATCGCTGTGGCGATCCATCCACACGCCGCACGCAGCGTCTTCGCTACGCTGTCAGGCACCATTCGCAACCGTCAGAGTGACGCACTCCCCCGCCCGCCACTGCGGTTCGGCCGGTGTAAGAACGTCTCGACGCTAGCGCGTCAGGCCCGCGCCACGAACCGGGGGACGACAACAGGCAATCCAATGAATGAAGAACGCAACGTCAAGATTCGCGTACGCAATCTGAGCAAGGTGTTCGGCGCGCAGCCGAAAAAGGCCCTGGCACTCCGTGACCAGGGGCTCAAACGCCCCGAGATCCTCGACAAGACGGGCCAGACACTCGGCTTGTCCAACATCGACTTCGATGTCCATGAGGGGGAACTGCTGGTCATCATGGGGCTCTCGGGCTCCGGCAAGTCGACGCTGATCCGCTGCCTCAACCGCTTGATCGAACCCACCGAGGGCGAGATCGTGATCGACGGCGAGGACATCCCGACCCTGAGTGACAAGGCGCTGCTGGAGTGCCGCCGTCGCCACTTCTCGATGGTCTTCCAGAACTTCGCCCTCTTCCCGCATCGTACCGTGCAGAAGAACGCCGAGTTCGGCCTCGAGATTCGCGGCATCGATCCCGCTGAACGCGCTGAGACGGCCCGCAACGCGCTCAAGCAGGTCGGGCTGGACGGCTGGGAGGACGCCTACCCCAGCCAGCTCTCCGGCGGCATGCAGCAGCGCGTCGGCCTGGCCCGCGCCCTGGCCAACGACGCCAGCGTGCTGCTGATGGATGAGGCATTCTCGGCTCTGGATCCGCTGATCCGTGGCGACATGCAGCAGGAGCTGCTGCAGCTGCAAAGCCGCATGCAGAAGACCACGGTGTTCATCACCCACGACCTCGACGAAGCGCTGACCATCGGCGATCGCATCGTGCTGCTCAAGGATGGCGAAGTGGTACAGATCGGCACGCCCGAGGAGATCCTCACCAAGCCCGCCGACGACTATGTGAGACGCTTTATCGAAGGCGTCGACAAAGCACGCATCCTTACCGCCGAAAGCGCCATGCGCCGAGTGCGCTCCACGGTCCGCGACAGCGATGGGCCACGGACGGCGCTGCGCAAGATGCGCGAGCACGGCCTCGACTCCATCTACATCATCGACCGCGATCAGCAACTGGTCGGACTGATCGAGGCCGAGGCCGCCAGTCAGGCACTCGAACAGGGCAAGGAGCGTGTCACCGAGGTCATGACGCAGGACTTTCGTCGCGTCAGCCTCGAGGAGCCGATGCATCATCTGTTTGCCATGTTCAGTGAGCACAGTTTCCCGATCGCCGTGGTTGACGACCGGCAACGCCTGCTCGGCGTGGTGGTGAAAGGCGCCGTGCTGGACCAACTGGCCCAGGCCGCCGAGCCCGCGCAAGTCGCAGAGACCCAAACTACCGCCCCGGCAGGAGACGCATGATGGCTATCGACATTCCCCGCATTCCCCTGGGCGGCTGGATCGAAGGCGGCCTGAGCTGGCTGACCAGCGAGTACTCGATGGTGACCCGCGCCATCTCTCGCGCCACCCAGACCGGTATCAACGGCCTCAACGACGCCCTGATGTGGCTCCCCCCCTGGGCGCTGCTGCTGATCATCGTGGCGATCTGCTGGAAGCTGGCGAATACCCGGCTGGCCATCGGCGCCGCCGCCGGCCTGGCTCTGATCTGGAACCTCGGGCTTTGGAATCCGATGATCGAGACGCTGACCCTAGTGGTAATCGCCACCATGGTCGCGGTGGTCATCGCCCTGCCGGTAGGCATCGCTGCCGCGCTCTCCGAGCGTCTCTATCGCACCCTCATGCCGGTACTCGACTTCATGCAGACCATGCCGGCTTTCGTCTACCTGATTCCGGCAATCCCGTTCTTCGGCATCGGCTCGGTCTCGGCGATCTTCGCCACGGTGATCTTCTCCATGCCACCGGCGATCCGCTTCACCACCCTAGGCATTCGCCAGGTGCCCAAGGAACTGATCGAGGCCGCCGACGCCTACGGCGCTACCCGCGGCCAGAAACTGGTCAAGGTACAGCTACCGCTGTCGCTGCCGACGGTGATGGCAGGGATCAACCAGACCATTATGCTGGCACTATCGATGGTGGTTATCGCGGCCATGATCGGCGCCGATGGCCTGGGCAGCGAAGTGTGGCGCGCCATCCAGCGGCTACGCCCCGGCGACGGCTTCGAGGCGGGCATTGCAGTGGTCATCCTCGCCATGCTGCTCGATCGCCTGACCCAGTCGCTCAGCAAGGAGCGCAAGTCGTGAAATCAGGGTGGCCCCTTGAATCCATTCGTCCGGGCCACCATGGTGTATTAGTGAACCGCAAAGAGGGGAATAACATGAAGAAGCAAGCACTTAATCGTCGTATCCGCACCACCAGCCTGGCGCTGGCCGCAGGCGTTGGCCTCACCGCCGCTGGTGCTGCCCAGGCCCAGGACACCGTCAACCTGGCCTACGTCGAGTGGGCCTCCGAGGTCGCATCCACTAACGTGGTGCGCGCGGTACTGGAGCAGGCAGGTTACGAGGTCGACATGACATCGCTGTCCGCTGCTGCCATGTGGCAAGCACTTTCCACCGGCGATGCCGACGCCATCGTCGCCGCCTGGCTGCCCACCACCCACGCCGACTACCTCGAACGTGTCGGTGATGACGTGGAAGACCTGGGCGTCAATCTGGACGGTACCAAGCTCGGCCTGGTGGTTCCCGAGTACACCGACGTCGACTCCATCGAGGATCTCAACGACAACGCCGACCTGTTCAATGGCGAGATCATCGGCATCGATCCGGGTGCCGGCCTGATGGGCCTGACCGAGGACGTGATCGAAGAATATGGCCTCGACCTGCGTCTGCGCAGCGGCAGCGACGCCACCATGGTCGGCGCCCTGAGCAGTGCCATCGACAACGAAGAGGACATCGTCGTTACCAGCTGGACGCCACACTGGATGTTCGCGCGCTGGGACCTCAAGTACCTCGAGGATCCGCAAGAAGTCTACGGCGGCGCCGAACAGATCCACACCGTGGTGCGTGCAGGCTTCGGCGATGATAATCCTGGCGCCTATGCCATCCTCGAGGCCTTCGAGTGGACGCCCGAGCAGATGGGCGAGGTCATGCTGATGAACCAGGAAGATGGTTCCGACCCCTACGAGAATGCACAGCAGTGGGTTGAAGACAACCAGGACGTTGTCGAAGAGTGGCTCTCAGCTGCGCAGTGATGCCTTCACCAGCGCAAGCATGATGTAGCACCTCAGGGGGATGGCCAAGCGGCCATCCCCTTTTGCGTTATCGCTACGTCACAGCGGCCAGACCAGCATGATCATCGGAATCGCGACCACCATCACCACCAGTGACAGCGGGAGGCCTAGCTTCCAGTAGTCGCTGAAGCGGTAGCCTCCCGGGCCCATCACCAGTGTATTGGACTGGTGGCCGATCGGCGTGAGGAAGGCACAGGAGGCGCTCACCGCCACCACCATCAGGAAGGGGTCCAGCGACAAGCCGAAGCCACTGGCCAGGCTCGCCGCAATCGGCGCCATCAGCAATGCCGCCGCGGCATTATTGATCATGTTGGAAAGCAGCGTAGAGAGCATGAACAGCGCCACCAGGGTGGCCATCGGTGGCCAATCGCTACCCAGTGTCAGCATCCCTTCGGCGATCAGCGCCGCACCGCCGCTGGTATCCAACGCCTCACCCACCGGCAGCATCGCCGCCAGCAGCACGATCACTGGCCCGTCGATAGCCTGGTAGCCGTCGCGTAGCGGCAGCACACCGACCAGCAGTGATACCAGGGCCGCCGTAGAGAGCGCCACTGCCGCCGGCAGCAAATCGGTAAGCATGGCGACAATCGCCAGCGCGAAGATGCCGATCGACAGCAGCAGCATGCGCGGCTGACCAATGGTCAGATTGCGATTGGCCAGTGGTAGGCAGCCAAGCGTCGCCAGACTCTCCGACAGTCCGCCCTCATCGCCTTGCATGAGCAGCACATCGCCAGGCTTGAAGCGGATCTCACGCAAGCGCTGCTTGAGACGTGCCCCGTCGCGGGCCACCGCCACCAGATGCAAGCCATGCTGGTTCTGCAAGCGCAACTGCACCACGGTTCGATTGACCATCATCGAGTCGTTGCGCACTACCACCTCGACCAGCTGCAGGCCTTCGGTATCAACGCCGCCATGTTTCTTCTTATCCTGCGTCTTACGGCCCTGCTTGGTTTGCTTATGCTCGTCTTGCGCCTGCTGTTTGGCGGTATCGGCCTCGTCCTCCTCGGCCTCCGCCCCCAGTGACAAGCCGGCCTTGTCCTCGAGCAGCTTCATCTCCTCGGGCCCACCCTCCACTAGCAGGATATCGCCTTCGCGCAGACTGCCATGGAAGACGTGGCCAGCACGCCGCTTGTCATCACGCACCACCGCCAGCACCGGAATGGTCTCTTCCAACGCCTCGTGCAGCTCGCGCAGTGTCCAGCCAATGGCCTTGGACTCCTCGCCCACCTTGAGTTCGACCAGGTAGTTGTCGGTATCGAACAGCTCCTCGGCGGACGACTGCCCCTGACGATGCGGCGTTAGCCGCCAGCCCACCAGCACGATAAAGAGCAGCCCCACCGCCGCCACCGCCACACCGACGGGAAAGAACGAGAACATGCCGAAGTTTTCGCCGGTCTGGGCACCACGGTAGCTGGCAATAATGATATTGGGTGGCGTACCGATCAGGGTCATCAAACCGCCCAGCAGCGAGCCAAAGGCCAACGGCATCAGCAAAAGCGAAGGCGACCGGTCGTGCTCGCGGGCCATGCGCACCGCCACCGGCAGCAGCAGCGCCAGCGCCCCAACGTTGTTCATCACCGCCGACAGCACCGTGACGGTGCCGGTCAGCACCAGCAGCTGGAGCACCAATCGCTCGCCGACCTTGAGCGTCTGCTCGGCAATCACATCGACCAGCCCCGAGCGTTCGAAGCCCTTGCTCAACACCAGCACCGCCGCCACGGTAATCACCGCCGGGTGGCCGAAGCCCATGAACGCCTCGTCTGCCTCCACCAACCCCAGCATTACCGACGCCAGCAGCGCCGAGAGTGCGACCAGATCGTAGCGGAAGCGCCCCCACACGAAAGCCGCCAGGGTCAGCCCCAGAATGATGAACACCAGTGTACTGTTGGCCATGGTTATCTCACCTCCCTGTCGATTACCACTGCCACCAGCACACCAGCACAACTGCGCCAACGCCACTGTTTTTTACTTCGTAGCGCAAAAAACCCTGCCTAAGCAGGGTCTTGAAATAATACTGCCCGGGCGCTGAGCTTCCTTCTTATCGCGCCATCTTCTCCAGCATGCGATTGACCGCCTCCAGGTGCTCCGGCTCGTTGTGGCACATGCCCTGGAAGGTGGCGCATAGATCCAGAAAGTCCTTGAGCTCCAAGCGGCTGCCCTGCTTCATCAGCCGCTTGGTGAGTCGTGTGGCCTTGGGCGGCTGCGCAGCAATGCCGGCCGCAAGCTCGCCAACCCGCGTCATCAAGGCGTCGTGCTCGACCACCTCGAGCACGATACCGTAGTCACGCGCCTCCTCGGCGTCGATCACCCGGCCCGAGAGGGTCAGTTCGAAGGCACGCTGATAGCCGATCAGCCTTTGCAGATACCAGGCGCCACCGTCGCCGGGAATGATGCCCAGGTTGAGAAAGGTCTCGCCAAACTTGGCCCTGTCGGAGGCGATACGGATATCGGCCATATTGGCCAGATCAAACCCCGCACCGATGGCTGCGCCGTTGACCGCGGCAATGATCGGCACCTCGACACCCTCCAGGGCCAACGGGATCCGCTGAATGCCGCGACGGTAGCGCTCGGCGACCTCCGCCACGTCCCCGGCGAAGTCGCCGCCGCGCTCGGCCATGTCCTTGACGTTGCCACCGGCGCTGAACGCCGAGCCGGCGCCGGTGATCACCAGCACCGAGACCTCTTGGCAGCGGTTGACCCACCCCGCCGCCGTGACGATATCTTCGATGAGTCCGGTGCCGGTCAGGGCATTTCGCACGTCGTGGCGATCCAGGGTGAGGGTCGCTATCCGCTCATCGATAGATAGCCTGGCATCGTTGAGCGCGGGCAGAGACTCGGTCGTCATGTCGGGAGCTCCTGGGTCGGGTTATCGAGGATGATGCGCGCATCCACCAGCGTATAGCCGTCGGCGTTGGCAATCACCGGGTTGAGGTCGAGCTCGGCGATCTCCGGATAGGCAGCGACAATGCTCGAAACGCTCAGCAGCAGCGCTACCAGTGCCTCGCGGTTCACCGCCGCTTCGCCACGCACCCCGTCGAGAATCTTGCGCGCCTTGATCTGGTCGACCATCGCCCGCGCATCGAAGGGCGACAGCGGAATGGCGCGAAAGGCCACGTCCTCGAGCACCTCGACAAAGATCCCGCCGAGGCCGAACATCAGCACCGGGCCGAAGATCGGATCGCGGCTCACGCCGACGATCACCTCGACGCCCTTGGGCGCCATCGGCGCCACCAGTACGCCCTCTATCGCCGCATGTGGATCATAGGCATGGCACGACGCCAGAATCGCCTCCTGCGCCTCGCGCAGCGCCGCCTCTCCGCTCAGGTTCAAGCGCACCCCGCCGGCATCGGACTTGTGCAGAATATCCTTGGAGACCACCTTCATCGCCAACGGTACCTGCCCGAACTGCGCGGCTACCTCTGACAACTGCTCAGGCGCCGTCACCAGGCGCTCCTCGAGTACCGGCACGCCGTGGGCACGCAGCAGCGCCTTGGCCTCGGGCTCGAGCAGGTCGCGACCGGCCGCCAGCGCGCCGGCAATGGCGTCTTCGCTGCCAGGGTCGCGGGACGCCGCAGGGGTCAGCCGGTGGCCACGACTGGCACTCAGATAGTGGCCACGCTCGCCGAGGGCCGCCAGCAGCCGCACGGCATGCTCGATGGAGGCATAGATCGGCAGCCCCGCTTCATGCAAGCGGCGCAGCGCCGGTGGCTTGACTGGCGTGTAGAGGCTATAGATCACCAGCGGCTTGGTGGTTGCCTTGGACAGGTCGACCATCGCCTCGGCGCCACGCATCTCATCACCCAGCAGCGACTCGGCAAAGCGTATGCTGTAGCCGCCAAACATACCGACCAGAAACACGCTGTCGACGTTGTCATCGGCGGCAACGATCTCCATGCAGGTGGCCAGCAGCGAGGGATTGGCGTCGGTGGAACCGGCCACGTCCACCGGATTGACGGTAGACGCCTGGGGGAACAGGATCTCGCGCAGTCTTGCCCGGGTGCTCGCGGAAAGCTCGGCAAGCGTCAGCCCCGCTTCCGCCAGCCGATCGGAGGCAATAGTGGCCTGCCCCCCGCCGTCGGAGATTACCGCCACCCGCTTGCCACTGGCCTTCTGCAGCAGACCGAGCCCCTCGGCCACCGGCAGAATCTCATCGGAGTACTGCACCACGCTGACCCCGGCCTGCTTGAGCAGGTCCACGGTCATCGCGTAGCTGCCGGCCAGCGCGCCGGTATGCGAACTGGCGGCCTTCTGGCCCTGCTCGGTGGAGCCCGACTTGTAGACCACCACCGGCTTCATGGCGGTCACATCACGGGCCACATCGAGGAATTTGCGACCATCGCGAAAGCCTTCAACGTACAGCGTCGCAACGCGGGTGTGTTCATCTTCGCCGAGGTAGCGCAGGTAGTCGTTGAAGCCGATGTCGCTCTGGTTACCCGGCCCGACGTAAGTAGAGAACCCCACTTGACCGTTGTGCTGCGCCTCCAGCGCCAGCGACAGCAGCATGTTGCCCGACTGCGAGATGATCCCCACGTCCCCGGGGCGGACGTTGTCCAGCGCCAGCAGGTTGATACGGTGGTGGAGATTGAAGATCCCCGAGGTGTTAGGGCCGATGATGCGCACGCCGTGGGCACGCGCCTTGTCCATCATCGCCTGCTCCAGTGCGGCGCCCTCTCCGCCAATCTCGGCAAAGCCACTGGCCAGAATCACCGCCCCCTTGATACCGCGCCGCCCACACTCGGCGATCAGCTCGGGCACGCTGGCCGCCGGGGTGCAGATCAACGCCAGCGCCGGGTTGCCGGGAATCGCCGTCACCGACGGCCAGGCCTTGACGCCGAGGATCATGTCAGCCTTGGGGTTGACCGGATAGATATCGCCCCGGTAGCCATCCTTGATCAAACCGACCATGGCCTTGTAGCCACGCTTGGTTGGATCAGACGAGGCACCGATCACGGCAATGCCGCTGGGCGCCAGGATATCGTGCAGCGGGCTGCGGGTGGTGAGATGTCCTTCGATGGGGTTCATGCTTATTGCCCCTTGAAGCGCGGCGCACGCTTCTCGGCAAAGGCGTCGACGCCCTCCTGCCAGTCAGCGGTGGTGGAGCAGGTAAAGACCGCATCCAGCTCCTGCTGCAGTTGGCTCTCGAGCCCCGTCTCGCTGGCCTGGTTGACCAACCGCTTGAGCATCGCCATCGACACCGGCGCCTGCTTGGCCAGGGTCTGGGCCAGCCGTTCGGCTTCCTGGAGCAACGACGCGGCCGGCCAGTGGTCAACCGCCAGGCCGATGCGGGTGGCCTGCTCACCGTCGATGCGCTTGCCGGTATACAGCAGCTGGCGGGCCATGCTCAGCCCCACCAGTTGCGGCAGCAGTTTTGACACACCGCCGCCAACGCAGGTGCCGATGCCGGTTTCGGGAAAACCTAGCTGTGCCTCGTCGGCCATGACGATGAAATCGCAGGCCACCGCCATCTCGGCACCGGCGCCCAGCGCATAGCCGTTGACCGCGGCGATCACCGGCTTCTTGAGCCTCAGGATCGCTTCGCATACGTCATTGCCCAGCTGCAGGTATTGCCGACGCTGATACAGGGTGCGCGCCGCGCCGCCGTGCTCCTTCATATCGGCCCCCACACAGAACGCCCGACCTTCGCCGGTGAGGATCACCGTGCGCACCTTGGGGTCGCGCTCCGCCTCGGCCAGCGCCACCAGCAGCTCACGGTAGAGCCCTTCGACCACCGCATTGAGGCGCTGGGGGCGATTGAAGCGGATGATCATGATCGCGTCTCGCGGCTCGACGATCAGTGTCTCATAGGTGGGGCGACGCATCGGTTCTCCTCGGCAAGTGCCTAACTCCATGATGGACAGAACATAAGTGTCGCAATGCCATTCATCATGACACATATGTATTGACGGCAATGCTAAAGTCGCACGCCAGAGCATGTCAACACACCCGTGTTATGATATTTATCATCTTGACTCATTTGTGACACTCATAGGCACGCCAATGCGCTACAATGCCGCGCCAGACACCGACCCGGACTGCCACACAACGCGAGGTCAGGATGACGCAGGACAACGCCACCGCTCCCCTCGACAGCGTCAACCAGGCGCTTGCCGAGAGCTATGCAGAACTTAGCCCGCAGCTAAAGCTGGCCGCACGCTACGTGCTCGACCATCCGATGGAGATCGCCTTTCAGTCGATCCGCAAGTCCGCGGCGGCTGCCGGGGTGACCTCTTCGACGCTGATGCGGCTGGCCAAGCGCCTCGGTTTCGACAGCTACGAGCAGTTCCGCGAGATCTTCCAGTCGGCGGTACAGGCTGGCCCCATCGAGCTGGCGGGACGCGCCTCGAGCCTCAAGGCGCTGGCTGGTAGCGACGACCAGGTATTTGTCGACGTGGGCGACACCGCGTTCGACAATATCGGCCGGCTATTCACCGCTGATATGCAGCCCAAGGTCCGCGATGCTGCCGAGCGCTTGCTGGCCGCGGGGAAAGTGGCGGTGGTGGGGTTTCGCGATGCCTTTGCCTGCGCCTATCACTTCGCCTACGTAGGGCGCATCGCCATGCCCAACGTGCAGTTGATCCGTGGCCAGGAAGGCGGGCTGCTCACCGAGCTTGCCACCTTTGGGGAGGGAGACGTGGTAGTGGCCTTCGGCTTCGACCCCTACTGCGCCGAAACCGTCAGAGCCCTGGAGGTGACCCGCGCCAACGGCGTCGAAGCCATCGTGGTCACCGACACGCTGCGCTCGCCGCTAGTGCCGGGTGCGGCGGTGACCTTCAATATCGCCACTGCCACGCCGCACTTCTTTCCATCGATCCTCTCGGCCATCACCCTTGTCGAGGCAATTCTCGCCGAGTGCGTGGCCTACGGTCCGGAAGCGCTGGTCGACAACGTCACTCGCTTCGAGTCACGGATGCGCGAACTGGGCGCATACGTCGACCTGGAGTAGCGCCCAACGCGCCCTACCACGTCTCACTGAGCGGCAGGGCGCTTGATGCTTAATTATGGCAGCAGAATGGTCGAGCCGGTGGTCTTGCGGCTGGCCAGTGCCTGCTGGGCCTTACCGGCCTCTTCCAGGGCAAAGCGCTGGGCGATGTCGATCTTGATCTTGCCGCTCTCGAGCATCGCGAACAGATCGTTGCACATCGCCTCGAAGCGCTCGCGGGTATCGGCGTAGCCATTGAGGCTGGGGCGGGTGACGAACAGCGAGCCCTTCTGGTTGAGGATGCCGATATTGACCCCCTCCACGGCGCCAGAGGCATTGCCGAAGCTGACCATCAGTGCGCGGGGTTTGAGGCAGTCCAGCGAGGTCTCCCAGGTGTCCTTGCCCACCGAGTCGTAGACCACGTCGCACATCGCGCCATTGGTCAGTTCCTTGACCCGCTCGACGACGTCCTCCTTGGTGTAGTCGATGGTCGCCCATGCGCCGTTCTGCTTGGCCAGTTCGGCCTTCTCCGGCGAGCTGACGGTACCGATCAGCTTGACGCCCAACTCACGTGCCCACTGGCAAGCGATCGAGCCGACGCCGCCGGCCGCGGCATGCCACAGGATGGTTTCGCCCCCCTTAAGCTCAAAGGTCTGACGCATCAGATACTGCACGGTCAGGCCCTTGAGCATGCTGGCCGCGGCGGTATCGCAGTCGATCCCGTCGGGCAGCACGGCGACCTTGGCGGCCGGCAGGGTATGTACCTCGGAATAGGAGCCCAGCGGGCCCTGGGCGTAGGCGACACGATCACCGACCTTGAGGTGGGTGACGCCCTCGCCTAGCGCCTCGACCACGCCGGCACCTTCGGTGCCGAGCCCGGAAGGCATCGACGGCGCCGGATACAGGCCGGTACGGAAGTAGATGTCGATAAAGTTGAGGCCGACCGCCTGATTGCGGATCTGCACCTCACCGGCGCCGGGCGCCTTGGGCTCAAAGTCAACGAATTCGAGGACCTCGGGTCCACCGGTCTTGGCAAACTGAATACGCTTGACCATGGAATACTTCCTTAGATAGCTAACGGGATGTCACGCTATCCAAACGCTGTTTCATGCCCCGGTCAAGTCAGCGCGGCGGGGAAGGCCTCGAGCCCCTCCACGAAGTCGCGCTTTTCCGCCTCGAAGGCCTTGGCATCATGTTTGAAGCGACGCAGCACCTGCTGCTCGTCCACCGCCAACAGCGGCGCCAGTTCTGCTTCTTGAGTGGCCGGATGGCCAGCCGCCAGGCCAATCCGCGTGCCCGGCTCGTCGCCAAACCAGCGGGTGATGCCGCAACGCCGATAGAAGGCTTCCTGCTCGGCATTGCTGGCATCGACGCGCAGAGGCGCCTTGAGCGCCAGCTCGGCGATCAAGCGACGCTCGGGCTCGTCGTCATTGCCAAGGTGGCAGGAAAGGCTCACGCTCATGCCCTCTCCCGCCTCATCCAGTACCAGCAGCGCCAGCGCGCGGGGAGCGCCGCTGTTATCGACCAGCGCCAGCAGCCGCGCCGCCTCCTCGGCGAACAGCACCCGCCGCGTGCCGGCAAACACCACCAGCGGCGTCAGCCCCGCCGACTGGCCGTAGTACTCGGCGCACAGCCGCGCCAGGCAGGCGTCGCGCTGGGCGACATCGGTGACATGCAAGACCTTCATTCGACCACCTCGATTCCACGTACGGCGTGCTTGCCGGCGCGCCCAAAACCGCGCAGCCTAGCATATCCTGGGGAGGGGTGCCCGAGGCCAGACAGGTAAGTAATGTGGTTGTCATCATGCTGAGATAATCTCGACCAAACACTCAGGAGGGCCTAGCGAATGTCATACGCCACTACCGCCGATGGGCTTCCCCGCACCATTGCTCACCGTGGGCTATCGGCGCACCTTCCGGAGAACACCCTGAGCGCGGTGCGCGCCGCCAAGCAGATCGGCTGCGACTGGGTGGAAATCGACGTGCAACTGCTCGGCGACGGCACCCCAGTGATCTGGCACGACAACGGCGTGCGGCGTTGCTCCGATAGCCGCGGCAAGCTGGCCAAGCTCGACCTCGAGCGCGCCAAGGCGCTGGATGTGGGCAGCTGGTTCAGTCGCCATTTTGCCGAGGAGCGCATGGCCACCCTCGACGAGATGCTCACGCTACTCGACGAACTGGAGATGGGCGTCAACCTCGAGCTCAAGGTCAACCGCGGCCGCGACCCGCTGAGCCTGGTAGAAGCGGTCATGCCCAAGGCACTCACCGCGCTGCCCGCCGAACGACTGATCGTCTCCTCGTTCAACCGCACGGCGCTGGACGCCGCCCGTGACGCCCAGCCCGACCCCGAGCGGCTGCGAATTGGCCTGCTCTACGAGAAAGCACCGCGGGAGTGGCAGCGCGACGCCAAGGCGCTTAACGCCTTCAGCCTGCACGTTGATTGGCGCAAGCTGAAAGAGAAGCGCGCCCGTGAGATCAAGGATGCCGGCTACGCGCTGTTCTGCTACACGCCCAACGATCCCGTCGCCTTCGCCCCGCAGTGGGACTGGGGCGTCGACGGCGTGATCAGCGATGATCCGGCGCTGTTCAAGCACCACCTCCCTGAATCCGCCTCCCTAGCCGAGCGCCTGACCGAGACTTGACCCAGATCAAGGCCGGAGCAGCTAGCGTTCAAGGCCCCCGGCTGCCCTGCCGATAGTGCGAATAACCCCGTCGCGCACTTTCGGCAAGGAACCCTGCATGAATCCATCGACCATTATCGGCATCTTCGCCAGCATCCTGCTGCTGGCCAGTGTGTTGCTGTTCACCGCCGAGTCACCGGCCAGCTTTATCAATCTGCCAGGGCTCGCCATCGTCGTCACCGGCACGCTCGCCGCCACCTTCATCAGCTACCCGCTGCGTGAAGTGGTCCGCGTCACGCGCTTGGTGGGCATCGTCTTTCGCCGCGAGAACACCTACGCCCGCGACGACATCAAGGAGCTGGTAGACATGTCGCGGCTGTGGTTCCAGGGCGACGTCCAGGCCGTGGAACGCGCCCTCGAGCACACCCGGAACCCCTTCCTTCGTACCGGTATCCAGCTGGTTATCGCCAATACCAAGGAGCAGGAGATCATCGACCTGCTGCGCTGGCGCATCGCCCGGCTCAAGGCTCGCGAACACGCCGAGGCGCAGATCTTTCGCACCATGGCCACCTATGCGCCGGCTTTCGGCATGATCGGTACCCTGGTCGGCCTGGTGAACATGCTGGAGGTGATGGAAGCCGGCGACGTCGGCGTGATCGGCCCGCGCATGGCGGTGGCACTGCTCACCACCTTCTACGGCATCCTCCTCGCCAACTTGGTGTTCAAGCCTATCGCCGTGAAGCTCGAGCGACGCACCGAAGAGCGGTTGATCGCCATGAACATGGTGCTCGAAGGCATCTCGCTGATCACCAAGCGGCGCCTGCCGTCGTTTATCGAGGAGACCCTCAACTCCTTCATGGCCAATTTCCACGACGAGATCAACGACCCCAACGTACCGCGTCGCGATGACGATGAGGCCGGCCAGCATGTCTGAGCTGCGCAACAGCCATCAGGACCTGCTGCCCGGCGGCGGGGAGGATGAAGGCGAGAGCTGGCTGATCAGCTACCTCGACGTGTTGACGCTGCTGATCACCCTGTTCGTGCTGCTACTGTCGCTGGCCGGCAACGGGTTCGGCGAGCGCGGCCAGCAGTACGCCGGCCAGTCGCCCACGCTAAGCGAGCCTGCCTTGGAGGCGGCGGCAAATACGGCAGGCCAACGCAGTGCCGGCCTGCAGCCGCGCCGCAGCGGGCTGCACCCTCAGCTCGAGGGGCTGATGCCGGAGGGCGTCTCGGTCACCCGCGGCAACGAGGGGGTGACCCTGCGCATCGACGACAACCTGCTGTTCGCCAGCGGCCAGGCCGACCTCACCGGTGACGGTCGCCAGGTGCTGGAGAGCCTGCTCGGTACGCTACTGGCCGTCGACGGGCGCATCTCGGTGGAGGGCCACACCGACGACGTGCCGATCGCCACGCCGCGTTTCCCCTCCAACTGGGAGCTTTCCGGCGCCCGCGCCATCGCCGTGGTGCGCTACCTGCAGGAGCAAGAGATCCCCGAGTCGCGGCTGCGCGCCATCGGCTACGCCGACACCCAGCCGCTGGAGAGCAACGAGACCGCCGAGGGTCGTGCTGCCAATCGCCGGGTCGAGCTAGTGCTCCACGAGGGGCCGCGGCGTTGAGTCACCCCAGCAGAGCCAGCATGGCATCGATATCTAGGTGCTGCTCCAGGGTATCGGCCAGGCGGTCGAGTTCACGCTGGCGATGGGCGGCGTAGTCCACCGCCCCGCCATCGTGCAGCCCGCAGCGCGCCAACAGCGCTGCGCACGCCTCTGGGCGGTCGAATAAGCCATGCAGGTAGCTGCCCATGACCTGACCGTCGTCGCTGACGGCCCCCTCGGGGCGGCCGTCAAGCTCGCATAGCGGGCGCGCCAGCGCCGGCCCTTCGCTGACACCGTTGTGGATCTCGTAGCCGCCTATCGGCGAGCCGTCGGGCAGCAGGCGCCCACTCACATTGCGCAGCTGCTTGCCGGCAACCATCAGCGTCTCGAACTCGAGCAGACCGAGCCCCGGCGTCGACCCCGGCGGCCCCTCCAGGCCGTCCGGGTCGTGTATCGCACGGCCCAGCATCTGCAAGCCGCCGCAGATCCCCAGCAGCTTGCCGCCGTAGCGCAGATGGCGCTGGATCGCCGCCTCCCAGCCCTGGGCGCGCAGCCAGGCGAGATCGCTGCGGGTGCTCTTGCTACCCGGCAGGATGATCAGGTCGGCGGCGGGAATCGCTTGCCCAGGCCCGACAAAGCTGAGCTCGACCTGCGGATGGAGGCGCAGCGGGTCGAAGTCGTTGTGATTGCTGATCCGCGGCAGCGCCGGCACCACCACGCGAAGCGCCGCGGCATCCGACGCCACACCGTGCAGCCCCACGCTGTCCTCGGCGTCGAGCAGCAGCCCCTGCAGATAGGGCAGCGTGCCGAACACCGGCTTGGCGGTGCGCTCGGTGAGCCAGTCGAGGCCCGGTTGCAGCAGCGCCATATCGCCGCGGAAACGGTTGACGATGAAGCCGCGGGTACGTGAGCGCTCGCTCGCGCTGAGCAGCTCAAGGGTACCCACCAGCTGCGCAAAGACCCCGCCGCGGTCGATATCGCCAACCAACACCACCGGGCAATCCACCATCTCGGCGAAGCCCATGTTGGCGATATCGTTGGCGCGCAGGTTGATCTCCGCCGGGCTCCCGGCGCCCTCGGCAATGATCACGTCATACCGAGAAGAGAGCGCCTGCCAGGCCGCCAGTACGCTCTCCCGCGCGGTGCGCTTGTAGGCGTGATAGTCCAGCGCATCCATATGGCCGTGCACCCGCCCACGCAGGATCACCTGGGCGCCGCGGTCGCTCTCGGGCTTGAGCAGCACCGGGTTCATGTCGCTGTGCGGCTCGACGCCTGCCGCCAGCGCCTGCAGCGCCGTGGAGCGGCCGATCTCGCCACCGTCCACCGTCACCGCGCTGTTGAGCGCCATGTTCTGCGGCTTGAACGGCGCCACCGACACCCCGCGCCGCGCCAGGGCCCGGCATAGCCCTGCCACGACAGTGCTCTTGCCGGCATCCGAGGTGGTGCCCTGAATCATCAGCGTGGCCATCAGGAACGTTCTCCAGCCAGTGCTTCTTGTAGCGCTTCATCCGCCAGCGGCTCGCCCCAGCCGTTGCCGTGCACCAGCTCCGCCAGGGGCAGGCGCTGCCGCCATCCAGAGCGGGCTAGCTCGGGCTGCTCCAGGAACTCGCTGACATAGCCCAGGCACAGGTAAGCCAGGGGATAGACCTGCTCCGGCAGGCCCAGCACCTCGGCCAACTCTTCCTGATCGAGGATGCTCACCCAGCCCACCCCAATGCCCTCGGCACGCGCCGCCAACCACAGGTTCTGCACCGCCAGGCAGGTACTGAACAGATCCGTCTCGACGATGCTGTTGCGGCCCAGCACGTGCTCCCCGCCCCGGGTGCGGTCGCAGGTGATGCAGAGATTAAGGGGGCTCTCGAGGATGCCCTCGAGCTTGAGGCGGCGGTAGGTCTCTCCACGATCACCGGCATAGTGCTCGGCGGCCTTGGCATTCTCGCGCAGGAACAGCCGATGCACCCGCTCGCGCACCGCCAGGCTGTCGATCACCAGGAAGTCCCAGGGCTGCATGAAGCCCACCGACGGCGCATGATGGGCGGCGTCCAGCAGCCGCGCCAGCACCTCGGTCGGCACCGGATCCGGCAGGAACTGGGCGCGCACATCCCGGCGCTCGTGGATGGCGCGATAGAGCCCATCCCGCTGCGCTTCCGAAAAGGCGTGATCGGCCCCCACGCGATGTTCTGCCATACAGCTGTCTCCAGAAAACTTCATGAACAGAGGCTGCGAATGAGCGCCGGGGACAAGCCTAAGCGAGGGTTCTACGCCATGGATGGCGTAGGTAGCGCCCAGGGATGGGTTTACAGCGCCCTCGCGATGGCTTGTCACCGGAGAAGCTCATCATCCTCTACGCCGGCTCAGAGGCTTATAGTTCGATGCCTTTTTGCGCCTTGATGCCCTGCTCCTTGAAGGCGTGCTTGACCACGCGCATCTCGGTCACGGTATCGGCCAGCTCGATCAGCGCCTCGGGGGCATGGCGGCCGGTGACCACCACATGCTGCATGGCGGGCCGCGCCTGCAGGTCGTCCAGTACCCGGTCGAGGTCCAGGTAGCCGTGGCGCAGGGCGATATTGAGCTCGTCGAGCAGCACCAGATCGACCGCAGGATCCCTGAGCATGCCGCGGGCCACCTCCCAGGCCGCCTCGGCGGCTTGCACGTCCTTGTCGCGATCCTGGGTATCCCAGGTGTAACCCTCGCCCATCACGTGGTAATCGACGCTTGGCTGCTGGCGAAAGAAGGCCTCCTCGCCGGTCTGGAACTTGCCCTTGATGAACTGCACCACCCCCGCCTTCATGCCATGACCCAGGGCGCGTGCCAGCATGCCGAAGCCGGAGCTGCTCTTGCCCTTGCCGGGCCCGGTCAGCACCAGCAGCACGCCCTGCTCCTTGTCGGCGCGGGCGATGCGCTCGTTCATGATCTTCTGCTTGTGGGCCATGCGCTCGGCATGGCGCTGGGGGTCGACCGTTTTCATTCCACTCTCCGTCATTACATCCGCCGTAATAGATAGACATCCATGATCCAGCCATGACGCTCGCGCAGGGCGGCACGCTGCTCGATGATCGACGCGGCCACCTCCTCCAGCCAGCCGTCGATCAGGCACTGCTTGTCCATGCCCAGGTAGGCGCCCCACCAGATATACAGGCCCTCCGGCGGCAGCGACGCGAACGCCCCGCCGCTGTCGAGCATCACCGCCACGCTTGCCGCATCATCAGGCCAGCCGCGCTCGCGCAGGCGCCGGCCAGTGGTGATCTGCACCGGCTCGGCCAGCGCATTGAGGGGGATACGGTGCTCGGCGGTGAGAACCTGCAGGCTGGTGATACCGGGCTCCACGCGTATCTCGAGCGCTTGACCCGCCTCACGTAGCCGACCGGCAATGCGCAGGCTACTGTCGTAGAGCGACGGATCGCCCCAGATCAGCATGCCGACCCGCCCGCCCTCGGGCAGGTGCGTCGCCATCAGCTCCGCCCACACCCCGGCAATCGCTTCATGCCAGTCGTCCACCGCGCCCAGGTAGTCGGCGCGGCCATCCCGCTGCGGTAGATCGAACTCCACGACCCGGGTGCGTGACGACGCCTCAAGCAGATCGCGACACAGTAGCCGGCGCAGATCCACCAAGTCCGATTTGCCCTCGCCCTTGCGCGGCAGCAGGATCAGCTCCGCGTCATTCAGCGCCCGCACCGCGGCCAGGGTGACATGCTCGGGGTTGCCGGTGCCGATGCCGATCAGCGAGAGCTGGATCATGCCTCGCCTCTCTCGTCAGCGGAGCCGGCGAAGGGCGAGTCCGCCGACTGGGGCCGAAAGCGCCGGTCGTAGCCCACTGAGTAGAGGCTACTCTCCTCGAAGTCCTCACTGCCAAGCACCGGGCCCACCAGGATCAGCGCCGTGCGCTGCAGGCTGCCATCGACCTGGGCGGCCAGGCTCGCAAGGCTCCCGCGGATCACCCGCTCATCGGGCCAGCTGGCGCGCCAGACGATGGCCGCCGGGCAATCCGCGCCGTAAAACGGCACCAGGTCTTCTACCACCTGATCGAGATGATGGATGGAGAGATGGATCGCCAGGGTGGCCCCGCTCCTGGCGAAGTTGGCCAGGGTCTCGCCGTCCGGCATGGCACTGGCGCGCCCTGGCGTGCGGGTCAGCACCACGGACTGCGCCACTCCCGGCAGGGTCAACTCCTGGCCCAGGCTAGCGGCGGCCGCGGCGAAGGACGGCACGCCCGGCGTAATGGCATAGGGAATGGCGAGCTGGCGCAGGCGGCGCAGCTGCTCGCCCATGGCGGACCATACCGACAGATCCCCGGAGTGCAGCCGCGCCACATCCAGGCCCGCGGCATGGGCGCTGCGCATCTCGGCGATGATCTCATCCAGGGAGAGCGGCGCGGTATTGACGATCCGCGCGCCTGGCGGGCAGTGCGCGAGTATCTGCTGGGGCACCAGCGACCCCGCGTAGAGGCATACGGGGGAAGACGCGATAAGATCCCGACCGCGCAGCGTCAGCAGGTCCGGGGCACCGGGGCCGGCGCCGATAAAGTGTATGGTCATGCTGAGTATCCTATCAGGGCGCCTCTAACGAGATTCGTGCGACCGCTACGGTGGCCATTCGGTCCGCCGAAATCAACCGTGGACCGAGCAGTACTGCACCCGGCCCCGCCGCCAGCAGGGCCACCGCCTCCGCAACGCTGCCCGTGCCCCGCGCCTGCAGGCTCGGTTCAGAACGGGTCAGGGTAGCGGCCTGCGGCAGAGAGGCATCGTCCACGGCGATTACCGCCATGCCCCGCTCACGCCCCAACGCCTGAACCAGCGGCAACATCGACTCCGCCGCGGCCAGCCGCTCAACGGCGCCATACTCGGCCTCGATCCGCTCCAGCGCATCAATCAACGACGCCAGCTGTGCGCCGCGGCGAAAGCCGAAGCCTGCCACTGTCATCGAATCGCCCACTGCGGTTCTTTCATCCTCAAAAGCCCAACGAAACCCTTAGCCATCTGATTTCAGGATCGCAAAATACCATAGATCCCCAATAAGGAGCGCACCAAGTCGAGAGCAGCGGGATTTTCTACAGCCTGAACGTCAAGCTAACGGGCGCCAACGGAGCAGCGCGTAGTTGGCGTCCCGTTGAGCGCCTGGTTAGATTTTTACTTCTCCAATGCCAACAAATTCACTAAGGATGGAGAGGCGCTCCTTAATATTCGATGCATCGTTTGTTCCTTGTTGTGTCAATCTGTCATATTCCAAAAGTTCAAAAGATGAATTCTCATAATCTTCAATTGCCGTAAGGCGATTGGCCTTTAGCTTTTCATTAAAGTCAATTAACTTTCGGCGAGTGATCTCACTATCAAGACCACGTTCAACTGCATACCTAAACATCAGGAAATATACTGTCATATTTCCTTGCGCCCTCAAAAGCTCATCGCTACTGGTGAAAACATCATACATTTTATCAACTACGCGCCTGGCGGCTTCTAGCATTTCGTCTACACGATCTGATTGCCCCGAATAGTAATTCCTGGCCATTGCATCCAGATAGACTTTCTTTGTATCCATTAACGTTTTTTCAAACCTTAAATTTTCTTCTAACAAAAGAAAACGAGCTGCTACTTCTCTATGCTGGTACCGTTTATTACTAAACTTGACCTTCTCTTTGAAGAGATCGTGCTCCGCCAAGTCCCTAATGGCATGCACCATTTCACCGCCAATTGCATTTCTTTTCTCAGCTGCATTCAACGGTACAGCTTCATTTAGCCGGTAAAACATATCCTCTATAAGATCTTCGTCATCCGTGTCGACAGCGATGACAGGTAAAACAAAGGAGTCAAACTTTATCTTTATCCTAGGGTATTCTTTTGCGATGTCGTCATAACTCAAACCGGAAAGATCAATATCCGGATCTCTCTGATATTCAAAGTCACCAGAAAGTGTGAAGTCCCCATCGATAAAGCCCCATATAGTCTCCAGTCTTTGACGCCCATCGATCACCGCATAACTAATTCCGGTAAGAGAGGCTTGCTCTCGGCTATATGTATGAAAATATATTTTAGGGAGGTCATAATCATTTAGTATTGAGTCAATTAGAAGTTGTTTCTTTTCTTTTGTCCAAACACCACCCATTCTTTGATAAGGGGGGTCCAGCTTTATTTCTGAACGCTCAGAGTAAAGAAGCATTATGGTGCTATTTTTAATTGGAGATGTCTCTATATAGCTCACAGCAAACTCCCTTTAATTATATGACCAATACTCGCAAGCTCAGGAAAAAGGTAAGCGCTCCACCAACCCCACCTGTTGCGGCCTGAGTTAGACCGGCAGCGTGTCTTTCCAGCGCCAGGGCAGCAGCGTGCCGTGGTCGTCATCCTCGCCGAGGGTTGGCAGGGTCTCGAACACGAACTGCAGGTACTCGTAGGGTGAGAGGCCGTTGGCCTTGGCGGTCTCAATCAGGCTGTAGATTGCCGCGCTGGCCTGGGCACCGCTCGGCGTGTGGCTGAACAACCAGTTCTTGCGACCGACGACGAAGGGGCGGATGGCGTTCTCGGCCGGGTTGTTATCCAGGGGAATCAGCCCGTCATCGAGGAAG
>NZ_FNGH01000017.1:78199-85034 GCF_900102875.1 Franzmannia pantelleriensis | reverse complement strand
GGCCTTGCGCCTCCTGAAGGGCCCAGCGAGACTAGCTGGTTGATAGGCACGGTGTGGAAGCACAGCAATGTGTTGAGCTAACGTGTACTAATGGCCCGTGAGGCTTGACCATATAACCCCAAGGGGTCTGTGGATTACGACGCAGTTGCGGATGCGTTGAGACGTATCGTTGGCATGATTCCTTCGTTTTTCGCCTGACGACCATAGCGTGCGGGAACCACCTGATCCCATGCCGAACTCAGCAGTGAAACCGCTCAGCGCCGATGGTAGTGTGGGGTCTCCCCATGCGAGAGTAGGTCATCGTCAGGCACTTATTTAGAAGCCCCGGCCATTGGTCGGGGCTTCGCCGTTTGAGGGTCTCCCATGGAGAGTAGCGGAGCGCCGCCCGGGTCGTCAGGCACTTATTCCGAAAAAACCCCGAGCATCCAGTGCTTGGGGTTTTTTCATGGGCATGGGGAAACCCGCTCTTTATACGTGGGGCCGCTTCGCGGGCCGGCCCCTCGCCGGCTCGGGGCGTTCGACCGCCCTCGCGGCGGTGCCGCGAAGGGCCGGGCGGTCTCACCCGCATGCGACCCGTTTGTCGGGAACAAACGGGAACCGCTTCAGCGGGCCCGAAGGGCGAGTCTCAGGATGAGACGAGTCGAGTATCGGGAGGCCGCCCCGATCATCGTCAGGCACTTATCCCAAAACCCCAGCTTCGTAAGAGGCTGGGGTTTTTTCATTTCAGGCGTTTTATGCAAGGTGCTTGAGGGGCGGCTAGCGGCCGGCTAGACTGCCTGCCTTCAACAGGAGGTAATCGTGATTCCCCAGCACTTGTTGCTCTACTGTCGCCCCGGCTTCGAGTCGGATTTGTGCGCTGAGATTCAGGATAAAGCGGCGCTGGCGGGCTGGGCAGGCCACGCCGAGGCCACGCCGGATAGCGGCTTTGTGCGCTTCGTGGTGGCCGGCGATGAGGCGATCAATGGGCTGCATCGCGATGTACCGCTCAGCTCGCTGGTCTTTGCCCGCCAGAGCCTGGTAGCGCTTGCGCCTCTGACGCAAATGCCGCGCGAAGACCGCCTGACGCCGATCGTTGAACAAGTGGTGGCGAGTGGCTGGAGCTTCGAATCGCTGTGGCAGGAAACTCCGGATACCAACGACGGCAAGGCCCTGAGTGGATTGGCCAAGGCACTGGCACGGCCGTTGGAATCGGTACTGAAGAAACGCGGTGCCCTACGCCGTAAGGCTGGAGGGCGGCGCCTGCACCTGTGGTGGACGGCCGGTGACAGCGTGCAGCTGGGGATGAGCTTCCCCAATAACCGCAGCGAACATCCCGGCGGCATTCTGCGGCTGCGCTCACCCCGAGAAGCGCCAAGCCGCTCGACCCTGAAACTCGAGGAGGCGTGGCACGTCTTCGTGCCGCGCGATGAGTGGGGGGCGCGCCTCAACGACAGCATGCAGGCAGCGGATCTTGGTGCGGCCCCCGGGGGCTGGACCTATCAGCTCGTGCGCAAGGGCATGTACGTCTATGCCATCGACAATGGCCCCATGGATAAGGCACTGATGGCCACTGGCCAGGTCGAGCATCTGCGTGAGGATGGCTTCCTGTGGGAGCCGCCCAATCGTCTCGACTGGCTGGTCTGCGATATTGTCGACAAGCCGGTGCGGGTGACCGAAATGGTCGAGCGCTGGCTGGTGCGACGCTGGTGTCGGGAGGCGGTGTTCAACCTCAAGTTGCCAATGAAGCAGCGCTGGGCGGAAGTACAACGCTGCCTCGAGGGATTGGCCACCTCGCTCGAGGAGGCCAGGGTGACGGCTGAGATTCGCTGCCGACAGCTGTATCATGACCGGGAAGAGGTCACGGTGCATGTGCGGCTGATCGACTGAGTCGCTCAGCGATGCTCGTATACGCGAATATGCTCTTCGTCGGCAAGGAGCGGCTTGACGCGCTGCATGACACGCTCGCGCTCGCTGCTGTGAAGCCAGTCCTTCCAGGCGCTGAGGTCGCGCCACTGGGTGATCAGCAGGCGACGTTCAGGGTGATGGCGCTCGCACAGGCTTTCACCGGCGATAAAGCCGCGCGCACTAACCGATGCCCGCATGGCTTCTCTGGCCGCCTGCTCGTACTCCTCTTCGAGGCCGGGCATGATGCGGCGCTCGATGACGATCTTGATCATGTGACTACTCCATTCACCTGCTGACTCATCTACCCAAGAGGATACGAGAACGACCATGGCCGACCAAGTCGACGATCTTCCTAGCCACGACGTGGAGCTGGATACTACCGGCCTCTATTGCCCCGAGCCGATCATGATGATGCACAGCCGCGTGCGAGACATGCAGGCGGGCCAGGTTCTCAAGGTGATCGCCAGCGACCCTGCGACCACCCGCGACATCCCGAAGTTCTGTAGCTTCCTTGGCCACGAACTGCTTAACCAGCGCGAACAGGATGGCGGCTATCTGTACTTCGTACGTCTCGGCTAGGTGGCTCTGGTACTGATCACTCAACGTGCCACCATCAGCGCCAGGGCTTCGAGGGTCATGGGATCCTCGTCCTTGATGCGATTGGCGATGGCGCGCTGAAAGAAATACACCACCCGATGGCGACTGTGGCCAGGATAGAGGCAGGCGTCACCGGCTAGTACCGGGGTCGACTCGACCTTGCTCTCGTCGACCAGCAGCGCTTCGACTTGCCCATCACTGTAGAGCCGCCAGCCGAATACCTGCTTGAGCTGCCACGGCTGGCCTTCAGCATCCATGCACAGGGCATGAGTACCGAGGGTGTCCGGCAACTGCTGGATCAGCGTTGATGCATCGGTCTCTTCGTAGTCGAAATAGGCGGCAGCATGTTCGAGTTCGAAGAGCTTATGCTCCGGTGGGGCGGTAAAGATTTCTTCGGTCTCGGGATCGCGATAGCCGACGAAGTGCCCGTACTCGGGATCGTCCAGTTCATGGCAGGGCGTCAACGACTCCATCCACGGCACCAGGCCGACGACCTCGCCATCTTCTCGCAGGCCCCAGGCCAGTAGCGGCATGCCATACAGCGTGTCCGGGTCGGAGGAGAGATGATAGAGCATCTCCAGGCCATCCAGTTCGGGCGCCAGGCGCACCAGCCGACGCTTGGCGTGCAGCCGTTTTCGCATGACCTCCAGATCGATGATCTGGGCAGGGCGGGGGGACAGTGGGATTCCCATGATTACCCTCCTTGAGCGCGTTGTAACGGCAGTGGAACGGCCTGAATTCACTATTAGCACAGTCACGCGAGTAAAGTTAACCCCGTTGGCCATCTTCTTGACGTTGCTGGGTCAACGCACACTGCGTCGACCAGCGTTCGAGCAGTGCCCGGTGGGCTTCCAGGGCCCGGCTGAAACGGGGCCAAGGGGCTGTCGCATCGCCGTTGTCGGCGCTGGTGGCCAGCCACGTCTGTCGGTACTGCTCCGGTGCCGAGCGCGACACGGGATGGGCATCGAACACGGCATTTACCGCCTCCAGCCAGCGCTCTCCCTGGGCTTCGAGGTGCATCAGGTAGTCGTTGGTGTCACGACGCAGTGCACTGCTGTCGAAGTCGTCGAGTCGCCGACAGTTCGCGGGCTGCTCCAGGGCTGTAGCCAGGGTGCGATTGCTTTCTTCGAGGCGTTGGCTGGCAAGCATCAGGCTGCGCAGAACGCGTGCGGTGAGGGGTTCGCGACTCAGCACCTGAAGGTGGTCTGCGAGGGTCGAGCCGTCGGGCTGCCAAGCAGGGTCGAACTGATGGGTAACCGCCTCGTGTAGGTAGTCGAGCGCCGCCAGATGGGCGTCGAAATCAATCTGTGACGCGACCGGCAGTGGCTGGCTGGCCCGTGAAAAGCTACCCACCCATTCGCTGGAGCCGAAGAGGGCATTCCAGCTCGCCCATGGCAGATGCTCGGTCTTGGTGGTGGTGATGCGTTCAAGGCGCTGGCGATCGCTTTCGGCGAGGGCGTCCGGTACTTCTGACCGCCAGCAGGCATCGAGGCGTCGCCACAGTTCCAATTCATACAACCAGCGCTGACTGGGCACGGCGACGCGGCCTAGTTGGTTGTTGCGCTCGGCCACCAGCGACGTTATCTGGCACTCGCGCAGGGCGTAGACGTTAAGCAGACTTTCGCGCAGCTCGGGAATGTCGAACAGGCGCTGGTCCTGGTCGGGGAAGGCACCGATGTTTGCTGGCGGCTGGGGTTCCGGTGCGCTGACGGCCAGTGATTCGGCGAGCTGCTGTTGATAGTCGCTGAGCAGGTCATCGGCCTCACTCCCGCCGCAACCGACGAGCAGCACGCACAGCGCTGCAAAGCACCCGTCACGTGCGTGACGTAAAACGTCAGCTACGAGGAATCTGCCATCGTCCATCTTTCACCGCCTTGCTGATCCGATCCAGACGCAGCCCCAGCAGCACTGCCGCTACCGTCAGCCCGACCACCAGGCCAATCCAGTAGCCGTAGATGCCCAATGGGTCGAGCCAGTTGCCGAGGCCGCGGGTACCCAGCCAATGACCGCCCAGCAGACCCACTAGCCAATACGACACCAGGGTGATGGCCATGATGATGCGAGTGTCCTTGTAACCACGAAGTGCGCCGGCCATGTTGATCTGAAGCGCATCGGACACCTGATAGATCATTGCCAGCACGATCAACGACAGCGCCAACTGCTGGACCTCGACATTGTGAGTGTAAAGCGCGATCACGGGTTCCGAGGCAAACCACAGAATCAGGTTATTGATGCCGGCGATGAGGATACACACGGCGATGCCGTTCCAGGTCACGAAACGTGCCTGCTTGGGTTTTCCCGCGCCGAGAGTGTTGCCGACGCGCACGGTCAGTGCCATGCCCAGCGACAGCGGGAGCATGAACAGGATAGAGGTGAAGTTGAGTGCCACCTGATGACCGGCCACGACGACTTCGCCGAAGCTGGCGATAAATAGCGCGATCAGCGTGAACAGGGTGACCTCGACGAAGATCGCCACGCCGATCGGCACCCCGACGTAGAGAAGTTCGCCAATCATCCTTCGGCGTGGCGGCGTTGGAGAGTGCCACAACGTCACCGGTGCATAGGCGCGTGAACGGCGGGTGTATAGCACCATGGCCAGACTCATCACCCACATCGATAGCGCGGTGGCGATGCCGCAGCCCAGCGCACCCAGTGCCGGGATATCGGCCAGTGGTCCCACCAGGCCAGGGCCGAACAGCGCCACCAGGCCGTCACCACCGTAGATCAGCAGGTAATTGGCGGGCACGTTGACGCCTAACCCGACCAGGCTGATCCATAGCGAAGGGCGGGTATGGTTCATGCCGTCGGAGAAGGCCCGTAGTGCCTGGAACAGTGCTACCCCGGGCATGCCGAAAGCGACTGCCGAGAGATAGGCGGCAGATAGCTCGGCGACGTGCTCGGGGACGTTCATCAGCCGGAAGATGGGCATTACCGTGAACCACAGCAGCAGCCCGGCGACCAGGCCGAGTACCAGCGCTACCCACAGCGCCTGGTGGACATTGGGACGAATGCGCTCGATGTTGCCGCCGCCCAGCAGTTGCGCGACGATCGGCGTCAGTCCCATCAGGGTGCCGGTCATGAACAACATTAGCGGCATCCATAGGCTCGACCCCACCGAGACTGCAGCAAGATCGGCGGCGCTCAGGCGGCCGGTCATCATCACATCGGTAACGCCCATGCCGGCCTGGGCCAGCTGGGCGCCGCAGATGGGGAGCGCCAGGCGCATTAGCAGGCGGGTTTCGGTACGTGAGCGAGCCAGCAGTGAGGAACGGAACAGCGCCAAGGGTGACACTCCTTCTCGAAGGGCCGGGTACCCATCCTGGTACCCGCATGCAGTCTGACGGTTTGGTCAGGTTTTGAACCGAGGCAAATAGTCTAGCAAGTCGCAGGGATTTTCGCCTGCTTGGCAGGGCTTTATACTGACAACTCCGAATTCCCGAGCGGAGAGACGCGTGACCCACCGGTTGGACGATATCATTGCCCTGTTCGACGGGCTGTTCATGCCCGGCTACCGCACCCGGCTGGTACGCGGCGGCGATGAGCCTCTTTATCTGCCGGCGGATGAGCGCTGCGATTACCACCGGGTGATCTTCGCACGCGGCTTCTATGCCAGCGCGCTGCACGAAATCAGCCACTGGTGTATTGCCGGGGCGCGGCGTCGTCAGCTCGAGGATTATGGCTACTGGTACCTGCCTGACGGTCGTGATGCCGCACAGCAGCGCGCCTTCGAGAATGCTGAGGTGGCGCCCCAGGCGCTGGAACTGTTGCTCGCCGAGGCCTGCGGGCATGCGTTCAACGTCAGCGTTGATAATCTCGGCGAAGTGAAGGTCGACCGCGATGCCTTCCGGCAGCGCGTCGAGGCGCGCGCCGCGCGCTACCGGGAGGAGGGCTTGCCGCCGCGAGCGGCGGCGTTGGCAGCCGCGCTGAGGGCGTATTATCACCAGGGGTACTCGCGTGAGGGGGCCATCGAGTTGGGCTTCACATATGCACCACTCCCAGCGTAGGAGCGACGTCAGTCGCGATGCAGCGCGCAGCGCTGCCTGACCAGATCCACTCCATCGAGACTGAAGTCTCTCCCACATTGGCCTTGGTGCCATCACTCTAGTGGGAGCGAATTCAGTCGCGATGCAGCGCGCAGCGCTGCCTGACCAGATCCACCCCATCGAGACTGAAGTCTCTCCCACATTGGCCTTGGCACCATCACTCTTGTTGGAGCGAATTCAGTCGCGATTGCAGCGCGCAGCGCTGCCGGGTCAGATCAACTCCATCGAGACTAAAGTCTCTCCCACATTGGCCTTGGTGCCATCACTCTTGTGGGAGCGAATTCATTCGCGATGCAGCGCGCAGCGCTGCC
>NZ_FNGH01000017.1:0-78031 GCF_900102875.1 Franzmannia pantelleriensis | reverse complement strand
TTGGCCTTGGTGCCATCACTCTTGTGGGAGCGAATTCATTCGCGATGCAGCGCGCAGCGCTGCCTGACCAGATCCACTCCATCGAGACTGAAGTCTCTCCCACATTGGCCTTGGCGCCACTCCCACTTCAGCTCTCTTCCGCCAGGCGCTGATGCAGCGCAAGCATTACCTGCACTTCCTGCTCGGGGCGCATCGGCTCCATGCCCAGCTCGCCGAACAGTTCGCCGCGCGCACGTGCCCACTCGCCGGGCTCAAGATCGGCATAGAGTGACTCGGCAGGGGCCAGTTCGACGAAGGGATCGAGCCCGAAGACATCGAACAGCCGCGACAGGGCGGCCTCGTCGTCGCTGACGCCGGCGGTGTAGAGGGTGGCATTGAAGTGGTCGTTCTCCAGCTCGCGGATCACGTCCAGCGGGCTTACGCCGAGGTTCTCGAGCTCCTCGAGGCTATAGTCGCCGAGCGAGATCAGCTCATCGTTGAGCCAGTCGTCGTCGGGCTGAATCAGGGTGTGCTTGACCTGCCCGTCGGCCATCGCCCAGGCAATGGCCAGCGGCAGGCCGCCATCCTCGCCGGTCTCGACGGCAATGAAGCCAGGAAAATCGTCCATGTCAGGTCTCCTCGTGGGACGCGTTCAAGCGGAAGAAGCGGCGTGACGTGTCGCTGGTCGCACTGGCCAGAGTGGCCTCATCGTCACCACGCCAGTGGGCGATCTCGGCGGCGATCCACGGCAGCAGGGCCGGCTCATGGCGACGTCCCTTGAGTTTGGCAGGTAAATTACGTGGCAGCAGATAGGGGCAGTCGGTTTCCAGCATCAGCCGGTTAGTGGGAATGTCCCCGACCAGCTCACGTAGATGATGGCCGCGGCGTTCGTCACAGAGCCATCCGGTCAGGCCGATATGCAGATCGAGATCCAGATAGCCGTGTAGGGTGGCGCGCTCGCCGGTGAAGCAGTGCACAACAGCGTGAGAGATATCGTCGCGCCAGGCCTTGAGCATCTCCAGCATGCGGCTGCCTGCGTCGCGTTCGTGGATGAACAGCGGCAGGCCACTCTCCACGGCCAGGCCCAGCTGGGCCTCGAAGGCACGTTCCTGCGCCGCGGGGGGAGAAAAGTTGCGGTTGAAGTCGAGACCGCACTCACCCACGGCGACCACCTCGGGCTGCCGGTGAAGCTCGCGCATGGCAGCTGCCAAGCTGCTATCCCAGCGGCTGGCGTCGTGGGGGTGGACACCGGCGGTGGCATACAGCCTGGGCGATAGGCCGGCATGGCGACGTGCCAACTCGACGGCCTGTTCGGCGTGTTCGCGGTCGGTGCCGGTGAGGATCAGCTCATGCACGTTGGCTGCCCGTGCTCGCCGCAGGACAGCATCCAGATCGTTGGCGAAACTTGCGTGGGTCAGATTGGCGCCGATATCCACCAGCGGAGCAGGGCTGACTCGCTGAAGTGCCTCGGGTAGAAAGTCGTCGAAGGTGTCGGTCGGCTCGGCCACGCCAGCTCTCCCTTGGTAAATCGAGGACGTATTGTACCTGCAAGGCTGCGCCGGCGACCACGTCGGCCTGAGCATGCGTTACACTAGGCGGCTTTAGCGCATGCAAATGAGGTGGTGAACGCGTGACCCTGCTACGACTGGAACAGCTGCAACTCGCCTATGGCAACCACGTGCTGCTGGATGGCGCCGACCTGGTCCTGGAGAAAGGCGAGCGCTTGGCGCTGGTGGGCCGCAACGGTACCGGCAAGTCGACGCTGCTCAAGCTGGTGGCCGGGGAGATCCAGGCCGACAGTGGCAGTATCTGGCGTGCGCCGGGGCTCAAGATCGGCGTGTTGGCCCAGGACCTGCCGAGCGCCTCAGGCGAGACCATCTTCGACGTGGTGGCCCAGGGCCTGCCAGAGGCCGGTGAGCTGCTCGCCGAGTACCACCATCTGATTCAGGCCCAAGACCCCGACATGAAGCGGATGTCGACGCTGCAGACTCAGCTCGAGGCCATCGACGGCTGGTCGTTCCATCAGCGTATCGATACCGTGCTGACGAAATTGGGGCTGCCCGCCGATAGCCAGATGGAGTCCCTCTCAGGGGGCTGGCGGCGTCGCGTGGCGCTGGCTCGCGCGCTGGTGGCCGAGCCCGACCTGCTGATGCTGGACGAGCCGACCAACCATCTCGATCTCGACACCATCGCCTGGCTCGAAGAGCAGCTGGCTGCCTTCAACGGTGCAGTGCTGTTCATCACCCACGACCGTGCCTTTCTCTCCAAGCTGGCCACGGCCATTCTCGAGCTCGATCGCGGGCGTCTGGGACGCTATCCCGGCGACTACGCTGAGTACCAGGCGCGCAAGCAGCACGAGCTGGAAATCGAGGCGCGGGAGAACGCCGAGTTCGACAAGAAACTGGCCCAGGAAGAAGCCTGGATCCGCCAGGGCATCAAGGCGCGCCGCACCCGCAACGAAGGGCGGGTACGTGCGCTGGAGCAGATGCGACGTGAGCGCAGCCAGCGCCGTGAGCGCCAGGGAAGCGCGTCGCTGTCGGTGGATACTGGCGAGCGCAGTGGCAAGCGAGTGGTGGAGCTCAAGGGCGTCAGCCAGCATTTCGGCGACGACTGGGTCATTCAGGATCTCAGTCTGGAGATTCAGCGCGGCGACCGCATTGGCCTGATCGGTCGCAACGGTGCCGGCAAGACCACCCTGCTGCAGATCCTGCTCGGCGAGCTGGCCCCCAGCCAGGGCGAGGTCAAGTTGGGGACCAATATGAAGGTCGCCTATTTCGACCAGCTGCGTGCCGGCCTCGAGCCGGAGAAAAGCGTCTACGACAACGTTGCCCAGGGCAGCGACAGGGTCAGCGTAGGAGGCAAGAACAAGCACGTCATCAGCTACCTGCAAGACTTCCTATTCACCCCCGAGCGCGCCCGCCAACCGGTCAAGGCGCTCTCCGGCGGCGAGTCCAACCGGCTGCTGCTGGCCAAGCTGTTCACCCAGCCAGCCAACGTGCTGGTGCTGGATGAGCCGACCAACGATCTCGACGTCGAGACCCTCGAGCTGCTCGAAGAGCTGCTGCTCGACTTCGACGGCACCCTGCTGCTGGTCTCCCACGATCGGACCTTCATGGACAACGTGGTGACCGGCGTATTGGCCTTCGAGGGCCACGGCATCGTGCGTGAATACGTTGGTGGCTACACGGACTGGGTGCGCCAGGGTGGCAGGCTGCCGCCGGCACCCTGGGATTTCGATGCGGCCAAGGTCAGTCATGAGGCCAAGCGCGAGACCCCGGCACCGGCCGGCGAGGAGGCGCCGATGCCCGCCGCCAGGAAAGCCGTCAAGCTCTCCTACAAGCTGCAGCGCGAGCTGGACAATCTGCCGGCTGAGATCGAGCGGCTGGAGAACGAGGTAGCGGCCTTCGAGGCCAAGGTCGGTGATCCGGCCTTCTATCAGAGCGATGCCGGTGAAGTGACTACGACCCTGGAGGCCCTGGCTGCCAAGCAGGGGGAGCTGGATGCCGCCATGGAGCGGTGGATGGAACTTGAAGCCATGGCGGCGGGGGAGTAAGCGACGATTCGCTACTGCGCTCGATATCTTGATCGCCGGCGGTGCTCGGAATCCTCATGTAGCAGGCTACACTCCGGTTCCTGCGCTCCGGCGGCAATCAACCTATCATCGCTCGTTATGCGAATCCTAGGCTTCCTCAATGGCTTACATACTGACTTACTCGTCGGTTTCGCCATCCTTGCCGACGCGTACGGCCAGTACGTCGCACTTGGCACCGTGCAGCACGCCGGTGGAGGTGGAGCCGAGCAGCAGGGCGAAGCCGTGGCGGCCGTGGGAGCCAACCACGATCAGGTCAACGCCGTGCTCTTCGGCGAAGCGGTGGATCTCGGTATCCGGCATGCCGACGACCACGTGCTGGTTCTCGGCCGACACGTTATGCGGGTCGGCGATCTCGGCTAGACGATGTTTGGCGTGATCGTCCAACTGGTCCTGAATGCTGGTCAGGTCCATGGGGATATCGCCGCCGTAAGCGAAGCCCAGCGGTTCCAGGGTGTGCATGATCGATAGTTTGGCGCCGTTACGTTCCGCTATGGGCAGGGCCCGTTCGAGCACCTTGTGGGAATCCTTGGTGAGGTCGACGGCGACCAGTACGTGACGATATTCGTTGCTCATGGGGCACCTCCCGTGGCGAGGTTGGCTGAGTGATGTGTCTTGCCTCCCACTTTAGGCCGGGTAACAGCGTCTCACAACGATCTATATCAACGTTTTAGCATCTTTTGAAGAGGACAGGCGGCGAGCATGAACTGGTTGTTGATCGCATTTATCCTGGCACTGCTCGTATCGCCGGTGATGTGGCTCAAGCCGAGCCCCAAGCAGAAGCGGGTGGCGCGCCTGCGCGCCCACGCCACCAGGGCAGGTGTCAGGGTCAAGTTGGCCGCCCCCCCGCTGCACGCTGCCGGCAAGCAGATGCCCAGCTACCGCTGGGGGTATCCCAAGGAGCAGCCGGGGCCACGCTTCGTGGCGGTGCGTGAGAGCGCCTCGAGCAGCGTGCTCAAAGCGGTGTGCCACGGCTGGCGCTGGCGGATAGAGCCGCTGCGCCCTCTACCCGATGATGCGCAACAGCGCCTCGAGGCGTTGCTCACGCGCCTGCCGCAGGATGCCCTGGTGCTGGAGTCGGACATACATGGGGTAACGCTATGGTGGTACGAATCCCAAGGCCCCGAGCGCTTCGATAGCTACCTCGGGGACCTGGCCGCACTGCGTGACAGTCTGGCGGGGCGACCTGACAGGCCACCGACCGTCAAGCCGTTGGTGAAGTGACACGCCGCTGAACCGAGGCGACGCCTCAGTCGTCGCTCTCTCGGGCCTGGATCGCCAGGCCGTTCTCCTCGATGCGGGTGAGGTAATCGTCCAGGCGGGCGATGTCACCGTCGCTGAGCCCTGCCAGCATCTCTTCGCGTGCTTCCTTGACCACCGTATCGATCTGCTGAAGCAGTGGCATGGCGGCTTGGGTGAGGTGGATACGTTTGGTGCGTCGGTCCTGGTCGCAGGGGCAGCGCTCCACCAACCCCTGCTCGGCGAGCTGATCAAGGGTACGCACCAACGATGGCGCCTCGACGCCGATCACCCGCGCCAGGTCGCACTGTGGTTGGCCGTCGCCTAGACGCCATAGGTGGTAGAGCGTGATCCAGCGCGTCTGGGTCAGCTCGAGAGGGGCAAGGCGCTTGTCGATGATCGCGCGCCACAGGCGCGGCACGCGATTCAACTTGGTGCCGATGTTCTGATGCGGAGAAAGATTGGACATAGTCAGGCCGGTTCGCAGGCGAATCAATGAATTGTCCGAACCGTGCGCCTGCAATGCAAGCCTTATACACCTCTGTGCTTATTCATTTCGCTTTTAAGGCGCTGTGAGGCCCGATTCCGTGTCAATGTGCGCCAGGTACCAGTCGTCGCAGGTCGAGCCCGGGGATACCGGGCGGCGATGTAATCTGCCCATCGGCCATATCCGCCGACGCCGGCGAGTCGCTGACCGTGAAACGCAGCACGCCAAGACGCTGGCCGGAGGCGGTGACGACGTCGACCCGCCAGCGGCCGTCAGCCTCGGCGGGGAAGTTCTGCTTGCGGGTCCAGGCGCGGTAGCCCTGCTGGCGGCCGCCGTGGATGGTCAGCGGGATGCGGTCGATCAGCTCACCAGCGTGGCGCCACTCGTGAAATATCTCCTCCTGCAGCCCGCGCGGGGCACGAATCGCGGTGTAGGCGTAGAGGCCGCTTTCGGCCAGGGCGTCGCGGGTCAGCGCCACGCTGCCGTTGGGCGTGCGCGTCTCGACATCGAGATGCGGCGCCAGGGCGCTGCCAGTCAGCCACAGGTTGGCCGGCGGCACCCAAGCCCGGCCGGCCCAAGCCGCGCTCGCCAGCAGAAGGGTCAGGCCGAGCATGGCCAGCCAGCTGCGCAGTCGCTTCGGGCGTACCAGGTGCATCAGGCTGGGCAGGCTGAAGACCACCATGAGTGCCAAGGCATAGAACAGGCTCTGGCTGGTAGTGAGCTGAAACATGATCGGCAGGGTCACCAGTACCACCACGAATACGCACTGGGCGTGGAAGGCGAAATAGACCCAGCGGTAGCGCTCGGCGAGCTTGAAGTAGAGCGGGTCGAGGATGGAGAGTAGTGCCAGTCCCAGGATCAGCAGCGTGAACAGCGCCTGGCCGCTGGCCCATACCGTGGTGGCGAGCAGGAACGGCAGGCTGAAGAACAGTGTCTCCTGGTGGATCAACTGGGCGATGAAGGTGGTAGCCCCCCGCGGTAGGGTCGGATAGCCGCGTCGCGACAGGGCGCGGCCGATCACGCTCTCCGAAAGTAGCAGCAGCCAGGCCAGCAGCATCCCCAGCGCCAGCGCGGCGCCCAGCCACTGCTGGCGGTCGACCAGGAAAAAGCTCGCCATGCCGGCAGCGAAGGCGATCGGTGGCCATACCCACAAATAGGGGCGAACGCGCTCGAGCAGCCGTTCCACGCCGCGCTGGGCGAGGGCCAGTCGTTCGGCTCGGGCCGGGTTGCGCGGCACGGGAGCATTGGAGGCTTGCGTCTCGCAGGGGCTGGTCATGCCGTTGGCTATCTCCTGGAAAAGCGTAGAGGCTAGCACTCTCGCTTTCACAAGCGGAGTCGAGAAACGGCGACACCCGATCCGTCAGGCACGACTTTGGTGGTGGGCCGCCGCCACGGGCTTGACGCCGACGCCAAGCTGGACCAAGCTATCTGGCAATCAAACGGCCGTATGAAATCGTGGAGTTTCGCGGATGATCTATCAAGGCAATGCCATTACGGTGGCCAGCAACGGCGACAATATCGCCACTCTGACCTTCGACCTGAAGGACGAGTCCATCAACAAACTCTCCAGCGCCGTGGTCAAGGAGCTGGGCGAGGCGGTCAAGGCGCTGCAAGGCGACAGCGACCTCAAGGGCCTGGTGATCGCCAGTGCCAAGGACGTGTTTATCGTCGGTGCCGACATCACCGAGTTTCACGGCATGTTCTCCAAGGGTGAGGCGCAGATCGCCGAGATGCTCGAGCAGGTGCACGGCATCTTCAATGCCATCGAGGACCTGCCGTTCCCCACCGTCACTGCTATCAACGGCCTGGCACTGGGCGGTGGCTGCGAGGTTACCCTGACCACCGATTTCCGGGTCATGGGCGACAAGGCCAAGATCGGCCTGCCCGAGACCAAGCTAGGTATCCTGCCCGGCTGGGGCGGCTGCGTGCGCCTCCCGCGCATCGTGGGGGCCGATAACGCCATCGAGTGGATTGCCGGGGGCAGTGAGAACCGCGCCGATGCCGCACTCAAGATCGGCGCAGTGGACGCCGTGGTGCCGGGCGATCAACTCGAATCGGCGGCGCTGGATATCCTGGCGCGCGCCAACCGCGGCGAGCTCGACTATCAGGCGCGCCGGGACGAGAAGACCGCTCCGCTCAAGCTCAACCCCATCGAGCAGATGATGGTCTTCGAGACCGCCAAAGGCTATGTCGCGGGCAAGGCCGGGCCGCACTACCCGGCCCCTATCGAGGCGATCAAGGTGATCCAGAAGGGGGCCGGTGAGGAGCGCGGTCGCGCTCAGGCGATCGAGGCCAAGGCCTTCGCCAAGCTGGCGCTGACCGACGTCTGCTACAACCTGGTGGGGCTGTTTCTCAACGACCAGGTGGTCAAGAAGAAGGCCGGCCAGTACGAGAAGCAGGCTCAGCCGGTCAAGCAGACCGCGGTGCTGGGTGCCGGCATCATGGGCGGCGGTATCGCCTACCAGAGTGCCTCCAAGGGCACGCCGATCCTGATGAAGGATATCAAGGAAGACGCCATCGAGCTGGGCCTCAAGGAGGCGCGCAAGCTGTTTGGCAAGCAGGTCGAGCGTAGCAAGCTGACTACCGAGCAGATGGCCGAGAAGCTTTCCAATATTCGCCCGACGCTCTCCTATGGGGATTTTGGTCACGTCGACCTGGTGGTCGAGGCGGTGGTCGAGAACCCTAAGGTCAAGGACGCGGTACTCACCGAGGTCGAGGGCTTGGTGGACGACAAGGCGATTCTCACCTCCAACACCTCGACCATCTCGATTAACCGCCTGGCCGAGAACCTCAAGCGCCCCGAGAACTTCTGCGGCATGCACTTCTTCAACCCGGTGCACCGCATGCCGCTGGTCGAGGTGATCCGCGGTGAAAAGACCTCCGATGCCGCCGTGGCGGCCACCGTGGCCTACGCCCGCGCCATGGGCAAGACGCCAATCGTGGTCAACGACTGCCCGGGCTTTCTGGTCAACCGGGTACTGTTCCCCTACTTCGGCGGTTTCAGCTTCCTGGTCGAGCAGGGCGCCGATTTCCAGCACGTCGACAAGGTGATGGAGAAGTTCGGCTGGCCGATGGGGCCCGCCTACCTGCTCGATGTGGTGGGCATGGACACCGCGGTGCATGCCAACGAGGTGATGGCCGAGGGCTTCCCCGAGCGCATGGCCCGCGATGGCAAGACCGCCATTCAGGTGATGTACGAGAACGAGCGCCTGGGCCAGAAGAACGACAAGGGCTTCTACGCCTACGAAGAGGACAAGAAGGGCAAGCCGAAGAAGGTTAGCGACGACGCGGCCTACGCCCTGGTCAAGCAAGTGGTGAAGGAAGACAAGACGTTCAGCGACGAGGACATCATTGCGCGGATGATGGTGCCGCTGTGTCTGGAGACCGTGCGCTGCCTGGAGGATGACATCGTCGCCAGCCCGGCCGAGGCCGATATGGCGCTGATCTACGGCATCGGCTTCCCGCCGTTCCGCGGCGGTGCGCTGCGCTATATCGACGCCATGGGCGTGGCGGCCTTCGTCGAGCTGGCCGACGGCCTGGCCGAGGAGCTCGGCCCGCTCTACGCGCCCACCGACAAGCTGCGCGAGATGGCCAAGTCCGGCGACACCTTCTACGGCAAAAGCGCCTGAATTCACCACGAACAGGAGTAGTAAAGATGAGTTTGAATCCGAGAGACATCGTGGTGGTCGACGGCGTGCGTACCGCCATGGCCAAGGCCAAGAACGGCGCCTTCCGTCACGTGCGCGCCGAGAACCTCTCCGCCGCGGTGATGCAGGCACTGTTCGCGCGCAACGCCAACCTCGACCCCAGTGAGGTCGACGACGTGATCTGGGGCTGCGTCAACCAGACCCTCGAGCAGTCGATGAACATCGCCCGCAACGCGGCGATCATGACCGGTATTCCGCGCTCGGTGCCGGCGCAGACCGTCAACCGCCTGTGCGGCTCGTCGATGACCGCGCTGCATATCGCGGCGGCCAATATCAAGGCCGGCATGGGCGACTTCTACGTCATCGGCGGCGTTGAGCACATGGAGCACGTGCCCATGGCCCACGGTGTCGACGTCAATCCGGCGGCCAGCAAGTATGCCGCCAAGGCAGCGATGATGATGGGCCTGACCGCCGAGCTGCTGGGCAAGATGCACGGCATCAGCCGCGAGGAGCAGGACAAGTTCGGCGTGCGCTCCCACCAGCGCGCCCAGGCGGCGCTGGATGGCGGGCGCTTCGACAACGAGATCATCGGCGTCGAAGGGCATGACGGCAACGGCTTCCGCGTGCGGGTCGACCGCGACGAAGTGATCCGCGCCGACGCCAGCCTCGAGTCGATGGCCGGCCTCAAGCCGGTATTCGACCCGCGTAACGGCACCGTCACCGCGGGCACCTCTTCGGCACTCTCGGTGGGCGCCTCGGCGATGGCGGTGATGAGCTACGAGCGCGCCCAGGCGCTGGGTCTCGAGCCGATCGCCAAAGTGCTCTCCACCGGCGTGGCCGGCTGTGACGCCTCGATCATGGGCTATGGCCCGGTGCCGGCTTCGCAGAAGGCGCTCAAGGCCGCCGGTCTGACCGCCGACGACATCCAGACCGTCGAGCTCAACGAGGCCTTCGCCGCTCAGGGCCTGCCGGTGCTCAAGGATCTCGGCTTTCTGGACGCTATGGACGACAAGGTCAACCTCAACGGCGGCGCCATCGCGCTTGGCCATCCGCTGGGCTGCTCCGGCTCGCGGATCTGCACCACGCTGCTCAACGTCATGCAGCAGCAGCAGACCAGTCTCGGTCTGGCGACCATGTGCATCGGCATGGGCCAAGGGGTAGCCACGGTATTTGAGCGTTTACGCTGATAGGCGTTAGCCGCACCAAGCCGGGTCAACGAAACGGCACCCTCAGGGGTGCCGTTTTGCGTGGGGCGCAAGAAGTGCGCGGGCTCATCAGTCCTCAGCGCTGTTCTCCTCCTCAGCCGCTTCGTCATCCGTGATCCAGCCCTGCTCGCGATAGTAACGAAGCGCGCCGTCGTGAAGCGGGGCAGACAAGCCCTCGCTGATCATCTGCTCCGGAGATAGCTCGGCAAAAGCGGGGTGATGCGACTTGAACTGCTCGAGGTCATCGAACACTGCGGCCACCAGTCGATAGATCAGCTCGTCATCAGTGTGCGCCGAGGCGACCAGGGTGGCGCGCACACCAAAGGTATGTACCTCCGGCTGGTCGTTGGCATAGATGCCCGCCGGAATCACCGTCGGCGTGAAGTAGGGACGGCTATCCACGAGACGCTCGATCTCCTCCCCTTCGACGTCGATCAGCATGGCATTGCACAGGCGTATGGCCTGTTCCACCGAATCATTGGGGTGACCCACGGTATACACCATGGCGTCCACATTGCCATGGCATAGCTCCAGCGACTGCTGGTCGGCCGGCAAGTCGTTGGCCAGGCTGAAGTCGCCCAAGGTCCACCCCTTGGCCTCTAGCAGGGTCATCATGGTGCCGCGCTGGCCGGACCCCGGGTTGCCGACGTTGACGGCTCGCTGGCGTAGGTCGTCGAAGTGCTGAATATTGCTGTCACGGCGGACGACCAGGGTAAAGGGCTCGCCGTGAAGCGAGAAGAGCGACCGCAGGCTGGTGTCGGCGCCGACATCGCTGAAGCCCTCTCCGCCGGTAAATGCATAGTGCTGCAAGTCGGACTGGGCCAGCGCGACGTTGACGGCTCCCTCACGCACGTTGGCGAGATTCTCGGCCGAACCGTCGCTGGTCTGGGCGGTACAAGGTGTCGGCAGCATGCGGCACAGCGTGCGCCCGGCAAGATGATAGACACCCGCCGAGCTGGCGGTACCGATGATGATCGGCGTCTCCTCGGCCTGGCTGGCAAGGGGCATGCAGGATAACCCGGCCAGCGCTGCGGCGATGCAACCAAAACGCAGGGAAGCGCGGTAGTGCGCGTTACGAGATGTGCTCAGGGCGATAGACATGGCGTACCTCGGCCGCTGCCATCGGCCTGCCGGGTAGCGGGCGGGTCGAAGGCGAAGACAATGACATCGCTCGACGGCTCAGCGAGCGGTTATTCAGAGCATAGTGGTGTCTGGGCGATTGGGGAAACGCCTTGTCAGCGGCGGCTGGGTTCACAGGATCCCGGCATCGAGTCCCGCCGCCAGACTCATGGCGAGCTCCTCCACCTCCTCGACGAAGGCTTCCTGCCACTCACCGTGCAGGACTAGCGGTGCCTGCGCCCATTTCCAGCCCAGCCCGCCGACGATGCTCTCCACCGCACGGCGGGTGCCGGTACCGTCGAGGCCGGCGCGAATATAGAGCGCACACGGCAAGCCCTGTTGCTCATCCAACACCGGATAGTAGCTGCGGTCGAAGAAGTCCTTGAGCGCGCCGCTCATATAGCCGAGGTTCTCTGTGGTGCCGAGCAGGATCGCATCGCAGGCCAGCACGTCGTCGGGGCCGGCTTCCAGCGGCGGCTTCACCACGACCTCCACGGCCTCGATCTCAGGGTGGCGTGCACCGTGTTCAGCGGCCTCGCGGAGAAGGAGGGTATTCGGGGAGGGAGCGTGGGCGACGATCAGCAGGGTTTTCATCCTGTCAGCTTAGCAGCCGCAGGGGGATGGCTAAACGCCACGGCGGCCTGCCGTGGCGTTGAGGGGCAAGCGCCTCAGCGCTTGGGCCAGGCTTTGGGGTCGACCTTGTTGGCCAGCTTGGGGAAACGGCTGGGATCGAAGACCGGCTCCTGGCCGGCGCGGAGCTGGCGGTCGTAGTCGCGCAGCAGGGCGAATGCGATCGGCGATAGCAGCAGGATCGCCACCAGGTTGATCAGCGCCATCATGCCCATGGAGAGGTCGGCGAAGTTCCAGATCGCCCCAAGGCTCGCCACCGATCCCACCATCACCATCGCCAGCACCGCCAGGCGGTAGATCAGCACGCTGCCCCACAGTAGGCCATTGCCGGCATCGACTAGGCCGGTGAGAAACCCGGGTAGCGCGACATTCATAAAACTCGCCTTAGTTGATGAATGAAAGGGCGATATTCTTCATGTGAGCATGAAGATGGCAAGTAATGTTGAGCTATTTCTTTAATTTGGTGTGAATATTTGGAAATGGCACGATTCATGGCTCATGTGTCTGAATCGAGATTCTCGGCATAGCAGGGCGGTGAGCTGGGTGCGTCGTAGTCCTGGCGATCCTCTTCGAGCAAGGCTTCGAGCAGGGCTTCACGCAGCACTGGTAAGTGTGAACCTTGCAGGTCGCGAGCCGCCGAGAGCAGTGTCAGGCGCCCTTGGCGTGCCAGGCGCATCAGGGGAATCAGGCACGTCTCGTCGGAGCGTATTTCGTTGCGGTAGTCGCACACGAAGGTGGTGTAATCGATTCGGCCGTGGTGCCAGGCGCGACGTAGGTGTGGTGAGGGCGAGGCGCTGCGGTACCAGTCGTCCAGGGCCAAGGCGTCGCGTCGTTTGCCGCGTGGCCACAATCGGTCAACCAGTACGCGAGCGCCATCGCTTGCTAGTGGGGCGGCGTAGATGCGTTGCATGACGATGTCGTAGCTCATCACAGCGTCCGTTACCGATCAGCGTGAAGACACCATCAGCCTAGGCATCGGGGGTGACATATTCCACGCACTCCAGGGACTCGGTGGCGGTGACGATCTGCTCCAGCTCGTCGCAGAAGGCGCTCAATGCTTCACTGGCATGGCCCGGTGCGCGGTGCAGCTCGATGTCGACATGCCCGAGTTCCGGCAGCCCTTCGTCGGCGCCGACGATACGACACCCGTGTGGCACGCTGCGCGGTGTCTTCACCGTCAGCGCCAGGCCAGCCTGCACTGGCAGGTTGATGCCGGTAGGCGATTGGCTCGAGTAGCGCACGTCCCAGCGGCGGTCCTCGCGGCCCAGGGCGGCGAAGGTGTGGGCGCGGAAGATACAGCCCTCGGGGTTGAGCGCCAGGGGTAGTGTCTCCCAGGCATCGAGCCGTGTGTGCTCGGCGACCACCCACACCAGCGGCTCGCGGCCGAGCAGTTGGCCCGACTGGGTTGGCATATGGCGAATGGCCAGCACCACGTCGAGCAGCCCCTCTTGGAAGGCGTGGACCTGGGCGGCGCTGATATCGCAGACCACCTCCAAGCGTACATCGGGGTAGCGTTCGGCGAAGCGTGGCAGCAGCTCGGGCAGGTAGGTGCTGGCCTGCTCCTCCGAGGTGCCCAGGCGAATCAGTTCGCCTTGGCGTTCGGCGCCCATCACGCGCAGCGCCTCGCCCTGCAGCTTGAGGATATGCCGCGCATAGGGCAGCAGGCGGCCACCGGCCGGGGTGAGAATCACGCTGCGGCTGGTGCGCTCGAACAGCGTTTCGCCCATGCGGTCCTCGAGGCGCTTGATCTGCAGGCTCACCGCCGACTGGGTGCGATGCAGCACCTTGCCGGCGGCGCTGAAGCCTTCGCATTCGGCGACGGTGACGAAGGCGCGCAACAGGTCGGTGTCCATGATCTATGAGCTCCTGAAATGCGTTTTATCTTAACCATTCATTTCTATTATCGAACCTGCCTCTCTACCCTGTCCAATACGCTAGCCAACGGCAGGAGTCATCAACATGCACGCCACCGCCCCCCGCAACGACGACAGTTCACTAAGCGGCCTCGACGGCTTGATCGACCTGGCCCGCTATCCCATCGAGGACCTCGACAGCGCTGCCGGCCAGGCGTTGATCGAGGAGTGCCGCGCCCAGCTCGCCGACGATGGCTGCGTGGTGCTGAAGAATTTCGTTCCCGATGACGCCCTCGACCGGCTCGAGCGAGAAACCGAGCGGCTGTCGCCGGAGGCCCACTACAACCAAACCGAGACCAACCCTTACAACAGTGATGGCGATGCGTCACTGCCGGCCACACATCCCAAGAATCGCTTCGACGATCGCACCAACGGTTTCGTCGCCGGTGACCGCATCGACAGCGAAACCATCATTCGTCAGGTCTACGAGCACGCCGGCTTCCAGCGCTTCATCGCCAGCGTGGTCGGCATGGACGAAATCCACGAGTATGCCGACCCGCTTGCCGGCCTGGTGATCAACGTACTGCGCGAGGGTTGCCAGCACCCCTGGCACTACGACACCAACGAGTTCATCGTCACCATGATGACCCGCCAGTCCCACGGCGGCGGACGCTTCGAGTATGCGCCGGGTATTCGGAGTCCCGAGGGCGAGAACTTCGACGCAGTGGAGCGGGTGCTTGACGGCGACCGCTCGCCGCTCACCTCGCTGGAGCTTCAGCCCGGTGACCTGCAGATCTTTTTCGGCCGCTACTCGCTGCACCGTGTGACCCCGGTGGAGGGCGACAAGGAGCGCCACACGGTGATCTTCGCCTACGCCAAGGAGCCTGGTTTCATCGGTCGCCCCGAGCGCGCCCAGCGTATTTTCGGGCGCATGGCACCGATTCACGAGCAGCTGCTGCGCGAAGGCATGACGCGCAGTGACAATCTGGCCGACTGAGTCCCGATTCGAGCAGACCGCATCCGCACAGAGAGATTTCATGAGCATCGTAGAGTTCGAGAACCTATCCGATAACGAGCCCGACAAGATTCCGGTGGTGCCTTCGGCGCCGATGGCCAACGGTGACAGCATTCCCACCGCCTTCGATCCCAAGCAGCTGCGCGCTGGGCGCCTGGCGCGACTGCGCGGCATGATGGCCGAGCAAGGCTATGCTGCGGTGGTGCTGTTTGACCCCTATAACCAGCGCTATGCCACCGGTTCGCGCAACATGTTCGGCTACTTCCTGCGCAACTCCACGCGCTATATCTATGTGCCGCTGGATGGGCCGATCATCCTCTTCGAGTACCCCGGCAGCGCCCATGTCTCGACCTGGCTCGAGACCATTGACGAGGCGCGCACCTCCAAGGTGGTGTGGTCGGCGGTCAATCAGCGCGACAACCTCTCGAGCGACCCCTTCGGCGTGGAGATCGCCGAGCTGATCGAGGCCCACGGTCGTGGCAACAAGAAGGTCGGGCTCGACCGCTGCGCGCTCAATCTGGCGCGCTCACTGGAGGCCCAGGGGCTGGACGTCTACGACTGCATGCAGGACACCTTGCACTGTCGACGCATCAAGACCCCGGAAGAGATCGCCTGCCTGGCCCAGTCGATGGCCGGCAGCGAAGCGGCGGTGGCCGAGGTCGAAGCGGCCATCAAACCGGGCATCCGCGAGAACGACCTGTTCGCGATCCTGTATGGCGAGGTGATCCGCCAGGGCGGCGAGTTCATCGAAACCCGGCTGCTGTCGTCCGGGCCGCGCACCAATCCCTGGTTCAACGAGGCCAGCGACCGGGTGATCCGTGCTGGCGAGCTGGTCGCGCTGGACACCGATACCATCGGCTGTCACGGCTACTACTCGGACTTCTCGCGCACCTTTCACGTCGGACCTGGGCGGCCCAGCGGCTATCAGCAGAGCCTCTACCAGATGGCCCATGAGCAGGTTCACCACAACATGGCGATCCTCAAGCCCGGCATGAGCTACCGTGAGATCGCCGAGAAGGCGTGGAAGATCCCCGAGCGCTTCCTCGACCGCCGCTACCCGTCGATCATCCACGGTGTGGGCATGCACGGCGAAACGCCGCTGGTTGCTCACCATATGGATTTCGACCGCTTCTCCAAGGACGGCGTCCTCGAGCCCGGCATGGTGGTCTCGGTGGAGAGCTATATCGGCGAGGTCGATGCCGCCGACGGCGTCAAGCTCGAGGAGGAGGTGTTGGTGACCGAGACCGGTATCGAAAAGCTCAGCGGTTATCCCTTCGATGACGTGTTGCTTGGCCGCCATTTCTAACCGATATCCTCATCCGGTGGGCGGTGGAGTGCACAGCAGGAGGGGCAGACGGCGTCCGCGCGGCATGGTAGGTTGCACCGTTCCACTGCCTTGCCGACCAGGAAGCCAATGTCCCTCGAAAGTGCGCTGCTCTATCTTTTCGCCATCCTTGTCTTCGCCGTGACCCCGGGGCCCGGGGTGTTCGCCCTGCTGGCGAGAGGGATGGCTTCCGGCGTACGTTCTTGCGTCTCGCTGGCGCTGGGCATGACGGTCAGCGACCTGATCTACCTGCTGCTGGCCTTCTACGGTCTGGCGGCAGTGGCCGAGAACTGGAGTGAAGCCTTTACGGTGATTCGCTACTTGGGGGCCGCCTACCTGCTCTACCTGGGCTGGAAGATGTGGAGCGCGCCGATCGAGGCGGAACCGCTGGCACCTGAACTGCGCAAAGTGGATGTCATGAAAGGTTTCCTGCAAGGCTTTCTGATCTCAGCCTCCAACCCCAAGGTGATCCTTTTCTATATTGCCTTCCTGCCTACCTTTATCGACCTCTCCGCCCTGAGCCCTGCCGACATGGGGCTGGTGGTCGGCCTTACCTTCGCGGGCTTGATGATCGGCCTGATGCTGGTGGCGTCCGGCGCCTCCAGTGCTCGACGTTTCCTGCAGACCGAACGCGCCATGAAGGGCGCCAACCGCTCCGCCGGTGCGCTGATGGTCGCCGCCGGGGCCTTCCTCATCGCCAAGGGGTGAGGTGGAGGGATTGTGCTAGCAGCGGGCAGGTAATTCACTCTCCTTCGGCTTGTATCTCCTCAAGCCATGTCAGCCAAGTCTCTGTCAGTTGCTGGCCGAGTCTGAGCGTGTGCCAAGGCGCGCGTTGGGCGGCTGTCAGTGCCTGTGGGTCACTGAACCACTCCTTTTCGATGGCCGCATAAGCTTGCAGCCGTGCGTTGAGCTGTTCACGCAGGCTGGCGAGCTCCCGCTGGCGCGCCTCGGCAGGCCAGTCCTCCCAGATGAAGAACTTGGCGAACAGCGGCTGGCGTACGGCGCTGGGGCCGAGCGGGGCAGCCAGCCAGGCATCCAGTTCGGCGCGCCCTGCGGGGGTGATGGAGTAGACCTTGCGATCGGGGCGCTCGGCCTGGGGCACGGTCTCGCAGTCGAGCAATCCCGCACCGCGCATCTTGTCGAGTTCACGGTAGATCTGCTGGTGGCTGGCCTGCCACACGTGGGCGAGCCCGGTTTTGAAGCGCTGCAGCACGTCGTAACCGGTACCGGGTTCGCGCTGCAGGGTGATCAACAGTACGGCGCGTAGCGACATTCTTGCCTCTGGTATCGACTTGATATGTGCATAGTTGCATATTGGTCTCGTGTTGGCTAGCATTATGCAACTAGTTGCATTTGTGTGGACTGCCGGAGGTAACATGCCCCTGATGCTGCATCTCGTATCGTCGCTACTGGCGCTGGGGCTAGGCGCCTTGGTGTTATTGCTGCGCAAAGGCACGCTGCTTCATCGCTCGCTGGGTGTGGTCTGGGTCGCCGCCATGGCGGTATCGGCGCTCAGCTCATTCTGGCTGGGCGGAGGGGTGCTACCGCTGGTGGGACACCTGGGCCCCATACATCTGCTCTCGGTGTGGGTGCTGGTGGCACTGACGGTGGCCGTCGTCTCGATCCTTCGCGGGCAGGTGCGGCGCCACCGCGAATGGATGCTGGGCGCGTACGTCGGCTTGATAGGCGCTTTCATCGGTACCCTTATGCCGGGGCGCTGGATGGCGACGCAGCTGGGGCTTTGGTAACGGGGAATGCCGTTGCTGGGCTGCACGCTAAGCTGGGACTCTTGCCGCCGGGCCAGTGGCTAGCGCCGAATCCAGCGTAGCGTCTGTTACCCTGGTGGCATTCACCAAGCCGGAGGGAGCCATGCACCAGCCGCCTCTCAAGGTCTACTACGATGCCGTCTGTCCTGGTTGTCGCCGCGACCGGGCTCGCTATGAGCGCTGGGCTGGCGCAGCCGGCGATAGTGTTGACTGGTGTGATGTGACGACGCATCAACAGACGCTGCGCGACAAGGGCATCGACCCCCAGGCGGCGCTGCTGTCGCTACACGTCGAGGATGCCGAGGGGTGCATCGTCGATGGCATCGATGCCTATGTGTTGTTGATGCAGCGGGTGCCGCGACTCAGGCCAGTGGCCTGGCTGATCGACCTGCCGGGGGTCAAGAGGGTGTTGGCCTGGCTGTATGATCGCTGGGTGCGTCGGCGCCTGGCCCGTGAGGGGCGATTGCCGGACTAGTCGATGGGCGAGTCGAGTTTGTACCGACTCGCATAGCGATGTAGGGCGGGTAGATGCGCTATCCTGACGCTTCCGCAGTGGCGGAAGATGGCCAACACCAAGGAGTACGAGCTTGAGCAAGGCATTACGGACGATGGCGGCGACGCTACTGATCGCGGGCCTGAGTGCCTGTGGCAGCGAGCAGGATCCACCGGCGCAGGACGCCGAGCAGAGTGACTTGAGCCGCGACTATGCGGCCCTCGTCGGCGAATGGCGGCTGGTGGACGTTCATCAGCCCGGCGTCAGTGCCATGAGCGAGGAGCAGGCCGACAGCTGGCTCGGCGCCAGGCTGCGCATCAGCGACGACTGGATTGCCCTCGGGGAGCACTACTGCGAGTCGTTGACGCATATCGGCGAAGTGCTGCCGGTCAATCAGGTGCGCGACGACTTCAATCTGCAGGAGGGAGACCTTGAGCCCCTCGCGGGGCGTGAGCAGGTGGCACGCCACCGCCTCGAGTGCGAGGAGGGCGGCTGGCCGACGCTGGGCGGCACGCTGTTGCTGCTCAGTGACAGCCGCGCGTTGGCCCCCTGGGATGGTGTGATGTTCGAGCTGGCGCGCGACCACGGCTTCCGCGCCACCGGCACCGAGCCAGCCTGGAATCTGGCCATTACCGAAGAGGGCATGCGTTTATCGGTGCCGTTCGACGATCGCGACGTGCGCACCGAGCTGCCCGAGCCGGAAGCCGGCAGTCGCGAGGGCTCGCGGGTCTATCACGCCACCACCGAGGGTAACTACCTGCGGGTGGTGATTACCCCCGAAGCGTGCCGCGACAGCATGAGCGGCGCACCCTTCGAGACCTCGGTGCGGGTGACCCGCGACGGCGAGGTGTTCGAGGGGTGCGGTGGCGCCATGCCGACGCTGGCACCCTAGGAAACGTCAGCGCTGCGTGTCCAGCCCCTCCTGCAGCGAGCGAGGCAGAATGCCGAGGTCATCAACGTGCCCGACCTCGGTGCCTGCCACGTTGTCCTGCTGCATCAGCAGCACCTGATCGCGGGTCAGCGGTGGGTTGGGTAGGCACCCGGCCATGGCGGCCAGCAGTCGCCACACCGCAAACGGAACCGGCAGCAGTGGCTTGCGCAGCCCCTGGGCGCGCATCACCCGTTCGAGGATCTCCCGGTAGCTGAGCACCTCGGGGCCGCCCAGCTCGAACAGCCGACGTGCCGGCGGGGTGGCAGAGAATAGCCGGCCTACGGCGCGAGCCAGGTCGTCGACATGTAGCGGCTGTAGACGCGTCTGGCCGCGTCCAAACAGCGGGATCAGCGGTAGTCGCGTCAATCCCTGCAGCGTCGTCAAAAAGGCATCGCCAGGCCCGAACAGCACGCTGGGACGCAGGATCACCGCCTTGGGGAAATGTTCGAGCACGGCGCGCTCGCCGGCGGCGCGGGCGCGCACATAGGCCGACGGCGAATCGTGGCTGGCGCCGATGCCGGAAATCTGCGCCAGCTGCGCTACGCCCGCCTGGCGCGCCATCCGTGCCAACCGCGCCGCGCCATCAACGTGAATCGACTCAAAGCTGGTATCACGGCTTTCCACGTAGCAACTCACCGCATTGACGACTCCACCAGCGCCCTCGAGTGCTGCGCCAAGACCCACCTCGTCACGGATGTCCGCTGTTACCAGGTCCAGAGGATCGCCCTCGTCGTACCAATCAGGCATTTCAGGGTGTCGGGCGGCGAGCCGTACACAGTGGCCGCGTTCGATTAGCTCCCTGACGATGGCGCGACCGGCAAAGCCGGTGCCGCCTAGCACGAGAATGGGACGGGGCGACACGGTCAGTGCTGCTGGGCCAGGTCCAGCAGGCGCTCCACCGCTAACAGTAGCTGGCGGCGCGGTTGGGCGCCTTCGAGGATACCGGCGTGCTCGCCGTTGAGGGCGAAGCGCAGCCCGGGTACGCCCTGAATACCGAGCTCGCCGGCGATTTGCTGATCGTCGAGGACTTGCTGGGTATAGCGACCCTCCGCGAGCGCCTGGCGCAGATCCTCGACGTCGAGCGAGAGGCCCAGGGTGACGGCGGTGTGACACAGTGCCTCATTGTCGGCGAGGTCGAGGCTGTCTTCGAAGAAGCCGCGGAACAGCGCGTGACGAAGGGCAGCGCCGGCCTCGCGGGATCTTGCTTCGGCCCAGGCAGTGGCCTCATGCGCCAGCCGTGAGCGTGGCTGGATGCGAGGCAGGCGCAGCGTCATGCCGCGCTCCCTGGCCATGGGGTAGACGGCACGGCCCCAGATGTCGTGCAGGTAGTCGCCGTCGGGATCGAGCGTCGGTGCCGGCGTCGGGCGCAGTTCGAAAGCGCGCCAGCGGATCGTCAACTGGTCACTAAACCGCGCGTTCAAAGCATCGAGTTCGGGCTCCTCCAGGTAGCAGAACGGGCATACAAAGTCGCTGAAGACATCGAGGCTAACGGGCGCATGGTTCATGATGGGCTCGTACGAAAACGAGCCGCCGGCGATACCGGGGCTCGTGGGTGATGGTGGACGTCGGTCGCCTCAGGCAGTGGTGTTGATCAAGGTGCCGATATGGCCTTCGCTGGCCAGTTGAGGCTCGGCCGACGCGGATTCCATCAGCGCGGTGACCTGCTGTTGCTGCGTATCCAGCGCTTCGCGGAATACCTGCATTTGCGCTTGCTGGGCGGCCTGGGCCTGCTGCAGGACTAACGACTCGCTGACGGCGCTATTGACGGCGGGATCCATCCGCTACCTCCTGTGGTATATGTACAGCGCCAACCTAGCAGCCTGGAAGCCGGCTTGCAAAGGCGGTAGTGGAGCCTGCCCGCCCGGCGGTGTAGGCTTGCGGGCCTTCAATCCCCTGATCAGGAGCCTGCCATGAGCGCGCTGCCCAACTGCCCGGCCTGTGGGTCCGAATTTACCTATCATGACGGCATTCAGTACCTGTGCCCCGAGTGCGGCCATGAATGGACGCCCGACGATGAAGCGGCTGAGGGAGTCGAGGATGTCCTGGAGGCCCGCGATGCCAACGGCAACTTGCTGGCCGACGGCGACAGCGTGACGGTGATCAAGGACCTCAAGGTCAAGGGCTCCTCCTCGGTGATCAAGGTGGGAACCAAGGTCAAGAGCATTCGCCTGATCGAGGGCGATGCCGAGGGCGGCCACAACCTGGACTGCAAGGTGGAAGGCATCGGCCCGCTGAAGCTCACCTCGGCCTTTGTCAAAAAGGTCTGAGGCAACGCCTACGCGCCGTTGAGGGTGGCAATAAGGCGGCGCGGACCGCCGTGGTCGCGATGCTCGCCCAGCCAGATTCCCTGCCAGGTGCCGGTAGCCAGGCGCCCGCCGCGCACCGCGAGGGTCAGCTGGGTGCCGAACAGGCTGGCCGCCACATGGGCGGGCATGTCGTCCGGGCCCTCCAGGGTATGCCGGAAGTAGGGCAGGTCGCCGGGCACCAGGCGGCGGATGAACGCGTCCATGTCATGGCGCACATCGGGGTCGGCGTTTTCGTTGAGCGTCAACGAGGCCGAGGTGTGCAGCAGCTGCAGGTGCAGCAGGCCAATCTCACACTCGCCAAGTGCCGCTACGCCTGCGACCACCTCGTCGGTAATCAGGTGAAAGCCGCGGGATCTTGCGGCCAGACGAATCTCCGTTTGGTGCCACATGGTAGTTTCCTCCGGTGTGGGATGGGGCCTATGGTAATAGCACAGGCAACCTCGCGTCAGGAGGACTCCGATGGCAATGACGCCCGTTTACCGTGATGCGCTACCCGCCGATTCGCTTGCTGAGCGGATTCTGGTTGAGGCGCTGGCGATGGCAGAAGACGAGGGCTGGGAAGGCGTCGAGCTGACCCGAGTGGCTGCGGCACTGGACGTGCCGGCGACCGCGGTGCTCGACCACTACCGCGATCTCGACGCCGTGGCCGACGCCTGGTTCCTGCGTGGCTGGCGCGCCATGCTGGCCGACAAGCCTGCCGGTTTCGCTGCCTGGGCAGCGCGTAACCGCATCGAGCACTGCCTGCTGGCCTGGTTCGATGCGCTGGCTTCGCATCGTCGGGTCAGCGTAGAGATGCTGCGCAGCAAGGCCCACCTGCCGCACCTGCACACCTGGGTGCCGATGGTCTTCGACCTCTCGCGAACGATTCAGTGGTTGCGCGAGGCGGCGATGCTCGAGGCACGCTACGGCACGCGTCGCGCGCAGCTCGAGGAGGTCGGCTTGACCGCGCTGTTCGTTGCCACGCTGCGCGTCTGGGCCCACGACGAGACGCCCGGCCAGCAGCACACGCGAGACTATCTCGACAGGCGCCTACGACGCGCCGAGCGCCTGTTGCAGCAGCGATGGGCGGCGCCTGCCGAGTCGGGGGCGCAGCGTTGACAGCTGCGCCGGCTTCTTCGATGCTGAGTCACCGTGACATCCACGCCAGACCAAGGAGGACGCCCACGATGGCATTCGCTCTGTCGACCATGCAGGTAGAGAGTGCGGCCTTTGCCGCTCATGGCAAGATCCCCAGCAAGCATACCGGTGAAAGCGACAACGTCTCGCCAGCGCTCAGCTGGTCGGGGGCGCCGGAGGGCACCAAGGGCTATGCGGTCATCTGCCATGACCCGGATGCACCGCTGGTCAAGGAGGGGCAGTACGGTTTCGTGCACTGGGTGCTGTATAACCTGCCGGGCTCGGTCACTTCGCTCGAGGAGGCCACGAACACTGGCACGACCGGGGTCCACGACGGCGGTGGTAGCGGCTACATGGGACCGATGCCCCCGGAAGGGCACGGCCTGCATCTCTACTACTTCTGGGTGCTGGCGCTGGATGCCGAACTCGACCTGCCCGCCGGCTTGACCCTCAGCCAGCTGCTGGAGAAAGTCGAGCCACACCTGCTGGGCATGAACCGCCTGGTGGGTACCTACCAGCGCGACTGAGTGGCACGCAGCTAGTCGGCGGCCTCACGGGCCGCCAGCTCCTGGGGTAGCAGCGCGGCGTGGATCACCCGGTTGACCGGGGTGGCCACGCCGAGCTCGATCCCCAGTCGCACCACGGCACCGTTCTGTGATTCCAGCTCCGACGGCCGTCCCGCGGTGATATCGCGCTGCATCGAGGCGGTGCTCTTTTCCGGCAGCGCGTCGATGAATTTCATGGCCCTTGCCACGGCATCGTCGGGGAGGGCGACGCCCTTGGCCAACCCCACCTGGTAGATCTCCTCGAGGATCGACTCGATCAGTGCACGGCTGTCGGGCAGACGCCGGGTTATGCCAATCGGTGCCCGCGCAATGCTGCCGATACCGCTCATGGCGCAGATGAACAGGAACTTGCTCCAGATCGCTACCTGAATATCCTCGGCGATTTCGGCGGTCATGCCATCGGCACTTGCCAGGCATTCGCGGATGGTGGCGACACGCTTGCTCTTGCGATTATCGAGCTCGCCCAGGCGAATGAAGGGGTCGATGCCGGCATGACGTATCACACCCGGTGCCTCGCGCCAGGCGAGGATGCCGCACAGCCCGCCGATGACCCTGTCAGCTCCGACCTCTCGTGCCAGCTGGTCGGCGGCCTCGACGCCGTTCTCCAGCGGCAGCACGCAGGTCTCGGGTCCCAGCAGCGGCGCCATGGCCGCTGCGGCATCGGCGACCTGCCAGGCCTTGACGGCAACGACTACCAAGTCGACCGGCCCGACGCTTGCCGGGTCGTCACTGGCTTGGGCCGGAACGACCTGAAAGTCGCCGTGGATGCTTTGGACCTTGAGGCCATCGCGCTGGATGGCAGCGAGATGGTCACCGCGGGCAATGAAGGTGACATCCTCGCCAGCGGCGGCCAGACGGCCGCCGAAGTAGCCACCAACGCCACCGGTGCCGTAGATCGCGATGCGCATGGGAATCTCCTGAGTGGCACGCTCGCTTGCGGGGGAGCGTGGCTGAAGGGTGTAGGAAAGGTTAGTCGCTGAAGCGGCGCAGGGCCTGATCGGCGTCGTCCTGCCAGCGGCTGGGCAGGGCAGCGGCCTGCTGCAACGCCAGGCGCGCCTCATCGCGTCGCGCAAGACCTTCGAGGGTCAGGCCCAGGTTGAGCCAGGCCACAGCCATGTCTGGCTGCTGGTCAGTGGCATGCTGAAAGGCCTCGGCGGCGGCCTCGGGGTGCCCGACGCTGTATTCGGCATTACCCAGCGCGAACCAGGCCATGGCGTCCTGCGGCCAGCGCTCGGTCACGGCGTGCCAGGCGGGCAGCGCGGCCTCGGCATCGTTGGCCTGTTCGAAGGAGGCGATCGCGTCCATGGCCCGGCGTGGCCCGACACTCACCGGCAGCTCGCCGGGGGGAAGCGCGACCATCGACCAGCGCTCGCTGCGTGCCCAGGTGGCATCGAAGCGACGGAACGATTCCTGGCGGTTGGCTTCTTCGCCGCTGTGCAGCGTCATCAGCTGTTCGTCGAGGTCGTAGCCGATGGCTACCGCGTAGTGCCACATTGGCCAAAGCGGTAGCGACAGGTTCTGCATCACCACCACCGGATGACCGGCGTCGAGCTCTTTGAGCAGCGACGAGAAGTTGCCGTCGAGCACGAAGCTGACGCGGTCGTAGCGGCGCACGGTGGCTTGCATCTCGGGCTGTACGCTGCCGTCGCGGTTGGGCAGGAAGACTTGGGGAATCAGGGTGTCAACGCTGACATCGACATCGGAATGGTTGAGCACCATGGCCAGCGAGGCCGGGCCGCACTGGTAGTCGCGCTGGGCATGGAAGGGCACGCCATCGATGTAGGTGCGCTCGGCAATTCCCATGTCACCGGGACTGGCCAGGCGCGGGCTGGTGGCGCAGCCGCTGAGCAGCAGAAAGGCAGCCATCAACAGCAGAACGCCCGCTGTGCGGGCGTTCCATGCTTGCCGTTCTGACTGCTGTCGCGGCGCATGCCGTTCAAGCAGATGAGACATGCGATTGCCTCAACGCGTGAACGGGAAGACGTTGGTCAGGCCGAGCAGATCGGTGACCAGCAGCAGTACGAAGATGAAGACCAGTGCCCCGACCACGCTGGCACCGGCCGGCAGGTCGTCGAGCTGTTCGGCCATCTGGCGCACTTCGGCGTCGGACAGCGCGGCAACGCGAGCTTCGACGTCGGCCGGATCGACACCCTGGGCGACCAACTGATCCTGCACGTCCTGGCGCGACAGCATCTCGTTGATGCGCTCGCGGTCGGCGCTGACCTGGTCGGCGCTCAGGGCATCCTGAGTGGAGACCAGCGAACCGGAGGGCGCGGGTTGTGGCGCGGCGGCTACCGAAAAGCTGCCGAGTACCAGAAAGGCGATCAACAGCGGGCTGAGGACTCGAGAGAGCTTCTTCATCATGGGGTGGTTCCTTTCTTTTGGGAGTGGCTTCCGGCTTCTTGATGATCCTTGAGTCTTGCGTCTTGGCATCCATGCATACGGCGATGCTGTTTCAGTATAGAGTGAGATAGCGATGATTTTCATGCATTTTTTGTCAACTCTTTGTCAAGCAGCTGGCGAATCAGCGGCGTGTCGGCATCGCGATGGGTGGGCAACTCGAAGCGTGCCTCGGCAATCGCGCGTCGTGAGAGCCGGGCCTGGAGCAGGGCTTCATCGTCCCCGGCGGCGCTCAGTGTTTCGCCACGCGGGCCGAGAATCCGCGAACCGCCCCAGAAGTGGCTGCCATGCTCCATGCCAAGGCGATTGGCCATGATCATCGGGGTGCCGTAGGTCATGGCATAGAACTGAAGATTGGTGGTCCAGTTGTGCTCGTTGGAGAACGCCTGGCTGACGATGCCGCTGGCCGAGTTGATCGGCGCGCAGAGTACCTCCGGGCGACCCAGCAGCGCAGCGTGCACCAGCGCCGGATTCCACAGATCGGCGCAGATCAGCGTGCTGGCCGTCCATCCACCGCGCACGTTGAAGGTGGTCAGCTGGCGTCCGGGAGTGAACCACTTGCCCTCCTCCAGGCCGCCGTAACTGGGCAGGTTGAGCTTGCGGTGTACCGCCTGCACTGCGCCGTCATGGAGCACGGCCATGGCGTTATAGCACTCGCCGGGGCTTGCCTCCTCGACGAACCCCACCAGGGTACGCATCCCGCCGCAGGCCTGGGCCAGCTCGGTCAGGCGCGGGTCGCTGGCGTGCATGGCAACCTCCAGCACGCCCGGCCCGAGGCCATAGCCGGTCAGCGACAGCTCGGGAAACACCAGCAGCTCGCAGCCGCTGGTGCGTGCCGCATCGATCAGCGGGCGGTGGCGGGCGAGGTTGGCGTCGATATCGCCGAGGCGGCAGTCGAGCTGGGCGGCGGCAACGTGGAGATGATCGTGATTGAGCATGAGAGGTCACTCAGATGGAACCGACGGTGCACGACCCAAAGAGGCCGCCCGCAGGCGGCCTCTTGGTAGGCATGGCGACAGTGTGCCAGCCCTGGGCAGCGAGCTGAAGGGCAGCCCTACAGCAGGTCGTGCTCTTCGAGGAAGGCTTCGGCGACGCGCTCGATGGTCTCGCGCTCGACGTCGACGCGGGCGTTGAGTTCGGCCATGGTTTCATCGTCGAGCAGCGCCGACAGGGCGTTGAGCTGCTCTTCGAGCTCGGGGAACGCTTCGAGGGTTTCCTCGCGGATGACCGGGGTCAGGGCGTAGGCCGGGAAGTATTCGAGGTCGTCCTCCAGCACGCGCAGGTCAAAGGCCGGAATACGTCCGTCGGTGGCGAACACCACCGAGACGTCGACCTCGCCGTCGCGCAGCGCCGGGTAGGTGAGGCCGGTGTCCATACGGCTGACGTTGCGGCGACCGAACTCGAACTCATACATCTCCTGCAGCGGGCGCAGGCCGTCATCGCGGGCATAGAACTCGGCGTTGGAGGCCAGGGTCAGCGCCTCGCCGTCGTTGATCGCCGCGGCCAGGTCGGAAATGGTCACGATGCCGCGCTCCTCGGCGTCGTCCTCGCGCATTGCCAGGCCGTAGGTGTTGTTGGCATCAGACGGCTCGAGCCACACCAGGCCGACCTCGGCATCGAGCTCCTTGACCCGGGCGTAGGTCTCTTCGGGATCCAGGCGCTCGCTGATGTCGTTATAGGTGATCAGCGAGGTGCCGGTGTACTCCCAGTAGAGGTCGATCTGGCCGTTCTCCTGGGCCTGACGCAGCACCGCCGACCCCATTCCAGCGCGGTTGTCGACGTCGTAGCCGAGCGCTTCCAGGTACTGGCTGGTCATGCTGGCGATGATCTGCTGCTCGGTGAAGTTCTTGCCACCCACCGACAGGTCGGCAGCGGTTGCAGCGGTACTGGCGGCTGCCAGGGCCAGGCCAGAGAGGATTGAGACGAACTGTTTCATGGTCGTTCTCCTTGCATCAGGGATGTTGTCGTTAGCGATGTTGTCATTGGCGTGCAGGGTTGACGCCCCGCGGCACGATAAAGAAAGCGATGGTGGCGATCAGTGCGTCGACGAGGATCGCCAGCAGCGCCGTGGGAATGGCTCCGGACAGCATCATCACCGGGTCGTAGAGATCGATACCGGTGAAGATCAGCTCGCCGAGGCCACCGGCACCGATCAAAAATGCCAGCGGTACGGTGCCGATATTGATGGCAAGCGCCGTGCGAATCCCGGCGAAGATCACATACAGGGCGTTGGGCAGTTCGACCCGAAACAGCCGCTGTGTCGGTGACATGCCGATGCCGGCGGCGGCCTCCATCAGCGCCGGCGATACGCCCTTGAGACCGGCGTAGGTGTTGCGGGCGATAGGCAGCAGGGTGGCAACGAACAGCCCGAATATGGCCGGCACGGTGCCGATGCCCAGAAAGCTCATCGACAGGGCCAGTACCGCCAGCGTGGGGATGGTGGTGCCGACGTTGAGCACCTGCATCAGGCTTTCCGCCCAGCGTGCCATCGAGGGCCGCGACAGCAGAATGCCGAGTGGAATCGCCACGCCGATTGCCAGGCTGCCGGAGATTGCGGTCAGCCACAGGTGTTCAACGGCAAGGTACTGGACGTCGGGCAGATGCCACAGAAAGTCATCGATCAAACCGCTCGAGTGGCTCCACACCCCGGCGGCGAAGACCGCTACCAGCAGCAGCGCGCGCAGGGCTCCTTTCATGCTCTGGATGGGCATCGGCTCACTCCTTCGCAGCGGTGGCGTCGGCGGCCTGACGTGCGCGATAGCGCGAGCCCAGGTGGCTGGTGATGGCGCGCTGGGTGATCTGGCCGCAGACACGGCCGTCGTCATCCACGCAGGGTAGCCAGGTGATGTCGTGGGCGAACATCAGCGAGGCGACCTTGCGCAGGTCGTCGTCGAGATGCACCGCGGCGGGCACGCTCTGGAAGTGATCGCGACAGTAACCCTTGGTGGTGCGGGCTACCGAGCGGCTGACGATGCCGGCCGGCTGGCGCTTGTCATTGACCATCAGGATGGCGTTGGAGTAGCCGAAGTCGTCGATGCGCGCCAGGGCGGTTTCCAGGGTGTCGCTTGGGGTGACGCTGCCGATTTCATCGGAGACGATCTCGCGTACCTTGACCAGGTTGAGGCGCTTCAGCGCGCGATCCTCGCCGAGGAAGGATTCGACAAAGGCATCCTTGGGGGCGGTGAGCAGGTCGTCCGGGGTGTCGTACTGCACCAGTCGCCCCTCGCGGAAGATCGCGATGCGATCGCCCATCTTGATCGCCTCGTCGATGTCGTGGCTGACGAACATGATGGTCTTGTTAAGCGCCTGCTGCATCTTCAGGAACTCATCCTGAATCACCGCGCGGTTGATCGGGTCGATGGCACCGAAGGGTTCGTCCATCAGCATGACGGGCGGATCGGCGGCCAGTGCGCGGGCCACGCCGATACGCTGCTGCTGGCCGCCGGAGAGTTCGCTGGGGTAGCGCTTGAGAAAGGCGTCGGGCTCCAGGGCGATCATCGCCATCAACTCACGGGCGCGTTCGCGGTAACGGGCCTTGTCCCAGCCCAGCAGGCGCGGCACCACGGTGATGTTCTCCTCGATGGTCATGTTGGGGAACAGCCCGATCTGCTGGATCACGTAGCCGATGTTGCGGCGCAGGGTCTGGGTGTCCATGCCGGTAGTGTCATCGCCGTTGATGAACACCTTGCCCGAGGTCGGCCGCACGATGCGGTTGATCATCTTCAGCGTGGTGGTCTTGCCGCAGCCGGAGGGGCCAAGCAGGATGCAGATCTCTCCGGCGGGCACTTCCATGCTGATATGATCGGCGGCGACCACCGCTCCCTTGGGCGTATCGAAGACCTTGGTCAGGCTGTCGAGTCGAATCATGCGGTTATCCTTGTCTGGTGGCAGTGGCGCAGGGGCTCAGGCGGTGGACGCCGCGCGCTCCATCCCCTTGGGCGTCAGGCGCTTCTGCAGCGCCAGCAGAGAGTAGTCGACGATGATCGCCAGCAGGCTCACGGCCACTGCACCTACGATCAGCTGGCGCGGGTCGGACTGCGAGATGCCTCGGCTGATAAAGGTACCCAGGCCGCCGGCGCCGATATAGGCGGCAATCGCCATCACCCCGATGTTGAGCACCACGGCGGTGCGTACGCCGGCCATGATCACCGGCACTGCCAGTGGGATTTCGACCATGCGCAGGCGCTGGTTGGGGCTCATGCCGATGCCGCGGGCGGCCTCGCGAAGCGCCGGATTGACGTTGTTGATGGCGGTATAGGTGTTACGGATGATCGGTAGCTGCGAATAGAGCAGTACCGCGATCACTGCTGGCACATAGCCGATGCCGTGGCCAATCAGCGAAAGAATCGGGATCATGATGCCGAACAGGGCGATGGACGGGATGGTGATGATGATCGAGGCGGCGTAGAGCACGCTGCGCGCCAGGCGTTCGTTGCGGGTGATGGCGATGCCGATGGGGACGCCGGTGAGAGTCGCCAGGCCTACGGCTACGCCGACCAGGGCGATATGTTCGAGGGTCCGGCTGGCCAGCAGGTCGATATTGTCGAACGCGTATTGAATAAGCTCCACGCGGCGGTTCCTCCTGTGGGGGGCGACGCAGGTCGATGCGATGGATGTCCCTGATGTCATCACACACGCAGCATGTAGCGGCTCACTGATGAGTCGTCTAACTCGAGGCAGGGCAGATCGCGTCGGGATGACATGAGTCTAGCAAAGGCGGGTATCTATTTGTTTTGAAAATGAATAACGATTTCAAATTGCAATCATGAATAATGCTGCTAGACCGCCGGCGGTGGGGCGGGGGCCAGTGGTGCCGGGCCCGTGAGCAGGCGGGCGAAGTCCTCGGCTGGCAGTGGGTGGCTGATCAGGTAGCCCTGGATCTCGTCACAGCCCTCGACGCGCAGGAAGCCGAGTTGCTCGGGAGTCTCGACGCCTTCGGCGGTCACCGTCAGGCCCATGCTGTGGGCCAAGGCAATGATCGCACTGGCAATGGCGGCGTCGTTGGCATCGCCGGGGATGTCGTGCACGAAGCTGCGGTCGATCTTGAGCTTGTGAATCGGCAACCGTTTGAGGTAGCTGAGCGACGAGTAACCGGTGCCGAAGTCGTCAATGGACAGGCTGATGCCCTGCTTCTTGAGCTGGCCAAGCGCATCGATGGCACGCTTGGCGTGTTGCATGATGAAGGTCTCGGTGACCTCGAGCTCGAGCCGCTGTGGGCTCAGCCCGCTGCAGTTCAGCACATGATTGACTGATGTTACCAGCCGACCGCTGTCGATCTGGGCGCCGGCCAGATTGACCGCCAGCCGCTCGAGGTGCAGGCCTTGAGACTGCCAGGCTACGAGCTGGGCACAGGCATGTTCCAGCACCCACTGGCTGATCTCGCCGATCAAACCGCTATTCTCGGCGGCATCCAGAAACAGCCCAGGCGCGATGAGACCGCGAACGGGGTGCTGCCAGCGCACTAGCGCCTCGGCGCCGACGATGCCACCGCTGGTGGTGGCCACGATCGGCTGGTAATGGACCACGAACTCGTTGCGTTCCAGCGCATAGCGTAGCTCGGTTTCGAGCATTAACTGTGCCTGGGCGGCGGCCGTCAGCTCGGTGGTGTAGAAGTCGAAGCAATTGCGGCCGCGAGCTTTGGCACGATACATCGCGGCCTCGGCGTACTCGAGCAGTTCGCCGATGTCGTGAGCGTCGCTGGGATACACGCTGATGCCCAGGCTGGTGGTCACGAACGGCGTCTGGTCGCCGAGGGCAAAGGGCCGCTTGAAATGGCTGAGCAGTTTGCCGGCAATGATCATGGCATCCTGGGGTATCACCAGATCCTCGAGCAGGATCGCGAACTCGTCACCGCCCAAACGGGCTACGGTATCGCTGGCACGCAGCCCTTTCAGCAGTCGCTGGCTGACCTGGCGAAGCAGGTCGTCGCCGTGGCGATGACCGAGGGTCTCGTTGATCACCTTGAAGCGGTCGAGGTCGAGCAGCAGCACCGCCAGGTTGCGTCCAAAACGCTTGGCGCGATGCTGGGCGTGGCTAGCACGCTCAAGAAACAGCGTGCGATTGGGTAGACCGGTGAGAGAGTCGTAGTAGGCCAGCTCGTTGAGCCGTTGGCGAACATGGCGAGTGGCCATGCCGGCGCCGAGTACGTCGCCGACCATCTGCAGCGCGTCGAGCTCGATGTCTGACCACTCGCGCTCCGTTTGGGTGTCGTCAAGGGCGATGAAGCCCCACAGGGTATCGTCGACATGGATCGGCATGACCGCTAGCGACAAGATTCCCTGCGGGGAGAGCAAGGCCTGCTCTGAGGCTGGCATGTCGCGAACCCGCCCAGCGATCGCCTGGCCCTGCTCGAAATGGCGTGTCCAGCGGCCGTCTCCGAGCGCCTCGAGCGACCTATACGGCAGCGTGGCATTATCTATCTCCAGGGCTACGCCGTCAGACACCCATTCCAGACGCTGGCTGGCCAGCCAGCCCAGCTGTGCATCACGCTCTAGATCGAACACGTACACCCGACTAACGCCCATGGCGTCACCTAGGCGCGCCAGCACCGCATTCAAGGCGTCACTGCCATTGCCAGCGTGTAGCAGCCGGTCGGTGGCAAAGTGCATTGCCTGGATGATGTTGCCGCGTCGGGTGACTTCTCGGTCCGTCGCGTTAGCGCTCATTGACGCTGACTCTCCCTGCTCTGTTGTTGTCGCGATCGCTGAAGTCTATAAGCGTTTCGTTATTCTAACAGTAGCACTTCTGTCACCGAACGGTGGTCAACTCGCTTCAGCCGGTTGAGTGTGTTGCTCGCGACGGCGCAGCACCCATTTCTCCAGCTCGACAATCAGGAACAGTGCTGCACTGGCAGCGACGATCATCAACCAGTGGTCCACCCCCAGCGCGGCGCTGCCGAAGATCACCTGCATGAACGGCAGGTAGGTCCAGGCCAGCTGCAGCAGCATCACCAGGGCGATGGCGATCCATACCGGCCGGCTGCCGAAGACACCTTCCCAGGAGAGTGAGCTGTTGATCAGATAGCGGCTGTTGATCAGGTAAGCGGCGCTGCCGGTGACCAGAATATTGACCGCTCCGCTGCGCGCCAGCGCCTCGCTGCCGCCCTGGCTGAGGATCCAGCTGAACATGCCGAACACGCCGATCAGCAGCAGGACCGAGACGAACACCACCCGCCACAGCAGGAACATATCGAGCAGAGCAGCGTCGGCATCCCGCGGCTGGCGTTGCATGATATCCGGCTCGGCGTCCTCGAAGGCCAGCGCCAGACCCAAGGTCACCGCCACCACCATATTGACCCACAGCGCCTGCAGTGGGGTGACCGGTAGCAGGGTGCCGGCCAGCACCGCGAGCATGATCGCCAGGCCCTGGCCGCCGTTGGTGGGCAGCAGGAAGGTAATGGTCTTGCGAATATTGTCGTAGACTTTGCGACCCTCCTCGATGGCACCGGCGATGGTGGCAAAGTTATCGTCGGCGAGCACCATCTCGGCGGCCTCCTTGGCCGCCTCGGTGCCCTGAATGCCCATCGCCACGCCAACATCGGCGCGCTTTAGCGCCGGGCCGTCATTGACGCCGTCGCCGGTCATCGCACAGATGCCACCGCGGGCCTGCATCGCCTTGACCAGGCGCAGCTTGTGTTCGGGGGCGGCGCGGGCGAAAACGTCGACCTCGAGGATACAGTCCTCCAGCTCGGCGTCCGACATCGCCTCGACCTCGCGGCCGGTCAGCGCTCGCTCCGTGTGGGCAAAGCCCAGCTGCTGGGCGATGGCGCGGGCGGTTACGGCGTGGTCGCCGGTGACCATGACCGGGCGGATGCCGGCCGCCAGGCACTGCTTGACGGCGCGAATCGCCTCGTCGCGGGGTGGGTCGAGCAGCCCCACCAGCCCCAGCAGCACCAGCTCCTCCTCGGCGTGCTCATCGGCCAGTTCATCGACGGCATGCAGTGTCTTCTCGGCCAGCGCCAGTACCCGCAGGCCGCGGGCGGATAGCGCGTGGATGCGGTTCTCCCAGGCCTCCACGTCGAGTTCGACACTGTCACCGTCAGCACCGCGCTGACGGTGGCACATCTCCAGCAAGCGGTCCGGTGCACCCTTGACCAATAGCCGCGGTTCATCGTCGAGCTCGTGCAGGGTGGCCATGTACTTGCGCTCGGACTCGAAGGGGATGGCATCGTGTCGGTCGTGGTCACCGCGCAGCTCGCGGGCGTCGAGGCCGGCCTTGGCCGCGGCGACCACCAGCGCACCTTCGGTGGGATCGCCGTGGATCACCCAGCGGCCATTTTCCTTGGCCAACTCGGCGTCGTTGCACAGTACCCCCACCTTGAGGAAGTGACGCAGTGCCGGCTGCTCATCGAGATCGAGACCAGCCTCGCTGGCTTGGTCGTGGTCCACGCGGTGAAACGCGCCTTCAGGGTCGAAGCCGACGCCGTCGATGCGGATCTCGCCTTCGGGTAGCCAGATCGCCTGGGCGGTCATCTCGTTGCGGGTCAGTGTGCCGGTCTTGTCGGAGAAGATCGTCGAAATCGAGCCCAGGGTTTCCACCGCCGGCAGCCGGCGGATGATGGCGTTGCGCTTGGCCATGGCCTGCACGCCGAGCGCGAGGCCAATGGTGACGATGGCCGGCAGCCCCTCGGGAATGGCGGCCACCGCCAGGCCCACCGCGGCCATGAACATCTCGCCCAGCGGCTGGTCGTGGACCAGCATGCCGAAGAGCCCGGTGAACAGCGCCGCGCCGAGGATGAACATGGCCAGCACCCGGCCGGCGCGGTCGATCTGGCGCAGCAGCGGGGTCTTGAGCTGCTCAACGCCGCGCAGCATTTCCGAAATGCGGCCGATTTCGCTGCGCGTGCCGGTTTCCACCACCAGCCCCCGCGCGGTGCCCTGGACGACGATGGTGCTGGCGTAGGCCATGGCGGTGCGATCGCCGAGCTCACTGTCGCTCTCGACCGGCTCGAGCTGCTTGTCGACTGGGGTTGATTCACCGGTCAGTGCCGCTTCCTCGGTACGTAGCCGCTTGGCCTCGATCAGGCGCAGATCGGCGGGCACCCGGTCGCCGCTCTCGACCATCACGATATCCCCGGGCACCAGCGCCTCGGCGTCGATGGTCTGACGCTGGCCGTTGCGCAATACCTTGGCCTGGGGCGAGAGCATGTTGCGGATACTGTCCAGCGCCTGCTCGGCCTTGCCTTCCTGGACGAAGCCGATCAGCGCGATGATGACCACAACGCCAACGATTGCTGCGGCGTCGAGGGTATGACCGAGTCCCAGGCTGGCGACCGCCGCCACCAGCAGGATCATCATCAGGATGTTGTTGAACTGTTCGAGCAGACGCCGCCACCAAGGGCGCCCCTCGGACTGCTGCAGCCGGTTGCGGCCATAGCGCACGAGGCGTTGCTCGGCCTCGGCGTCGCTGAGCCCCTCGGCCTGGCTATCGAGCTCGTTCAGTGCATCGGCAGCAGAAAGCGCGTGCCAGGCGGTGTTGGCTTCACTAGCAGAACGGGACGACGGCTGGTCAGGCATCCTGGCCTCCTTGTCGGGAATCGATGATACGCAGGTGTAGCATAGACAATGCTGCGCTGCAGTGATCCATATCAAGCCAGCCATCGATGACCCGCACGGTGAAGTGGCCGCAACTGGGGCTCGCGTGATGCACGCTACAGGATCATGGCGGCGATCCAGCCAAAGGCGATCAGCGGAATATTGTAGTGCAGGAAGGTCGGCACTACGGTGTCCCAGATATGATCGTGCTGGCCGTCGGCGTTGAGTCCGGCGGTAGGGCCCAGCGTAGAGTCCGAGGCCGGCGAGCCGGCATCACCCAGGGCCGCGGCGGTGCCCACCAGCGCGATGGTGGCCATCGGCGAGAAGCCGAAGCCCAGCGCCAGCGGTACGTAGAGCGAGGCGATGATGGGGATGGTCGAGAATGACGAGCCGATGCCCATGGTGATGAATAGCCCCACCAGCAGCATGACCAGCGCGGCCAGTCCCTTGTTATCGCCGATCAATTCGGCGGAGCCGGCCACCAGGCCTTCGACCTCGCCGCTGGCCTGCATCACGCTGGCGAAGCCCGCCGCCGAGATCATGATGAAGCCGACCAGCGCCATCATGCGCATGCCTTCGGTGAAAATGCCGTCCTGTTCGTGCCAGCGGAAGACCCCGCTCACCGACAGCAGGGCGAAGCCGAAGATCCCCCCCAGTACCATCGAGCCGGTCAGCAGCTGTACGGCCACCGTGCCGACCAGCGAGGCGGCCAGCACGGCCTTCTGCCAGGGCGCCAGATGGCGTGCCGCTTCGGCGGGCGTCTCGTCGCCGTGGGCCAGGTCACGGTCTTCGTAGCGGCGCCCCTTGCGGTAGCTGAACAGTACCGCCACGGCCAAGCCCAGTGCCATGCCGCCGATGGGAATGACCATTGCCATCGGCACCATGCCACGGGTCACCTCGAGGCCCAGTTCGGCACCGCTCTCATTTAGGTTGGCGAGCAGAATATCGTTGAGGAAGATCGCCCCAAAGCCCACCGGCAGCAGCATATAGGGTGCGGTGATGCCGAAGGTGATTACGCAGGCCGCCACCCGGCGGTCGAGGTTTAGATGGTTCATCAGCTTGAGCAACGGCGGCACCAGCACCGGGATGAAGGCGATATGCACCGGGATCAGGTTCTGCGAACTGACCGCGGCGGCAAGCAGCGCCGCCAACAGGGTGTAGGCCACCAGGCGACGATTGGCACCGTCGCTGTCGAGGTTGAGGCCGGCGATGGCACGGTTGGCCAGCAGCTCGGTGATCCCCGAGCGCGACAGCGCTACGGCGAAGGCGCCGAGCACGGCGTAGGAGAGGGCGATGGTAGCGCCGTTACCCAGCCCGTCGTTGAAGGCGTCGAGGATCTCGCCCAGCGGCATGCCGGCGAACAGCCCGCCGACAAGGGTGGCGACGATCAGCGCGAAGACCACGGAAACCCGGGCAAGACTCAGGGAGACCATCACCAGGATGGCCAGCACGATGGCATTCATGTAGCACTCTTGTGGTTGGATTAATGCAGGGGTGGTGATGCCCCCGCGGCTGCGCGCCGCGGGGGTAAACGGGCGCCAGCGCCGGCTGCCTCAGCGAGCGCTGGGCAGCATACCGGCGGGCACCAGCGGGCTCAAGGTGCGCGCTGCCAGCAGCTCGCTGGCGGCCTCGATGTCGGGGCCGAAGAAGCGATCCTTGGCATAGTAGGCGACGCGTTCGCGCAGGCTGCTGCGGGCCTGCTCCAGCGCCGCGGTGCTGGTCAGCCGCTCGCCGTCCTGGACCCGGAAGTCGAGGCCCTGACAGGCCGCTAGCCACTCGATGGCGAGTATCCCGCGCACGTTGTCGGCCATCTCCCATAGCCGTTTGCCGGCCGCCGGCGCCATGGAAACGTGGTCCTCCTGGTTGGCCGAAGTGGGCAGGCTGTCGACGCTGTGCGGGTGCGCCAGCGCCTTGTTCTCGCTGGCCAGGGCCGCCGCCGTCACCTGGGCGATCATGAAGCCGGAGTTGATGCCGCCGTTCTCGACCAGGAACGGTGGCAGCTGCGACATATGCTTGTCCATCATCAGCGAGACGCGCCGCTCGGTCAGCGAGCCGATCTCGGCGATGGCCAGTGCCAGGTTGTCGGCGGCCATGGCCACCGGCTCGGCGTGGAAGTTGCCGCCGGAGATGATGTCGCCTGCTTCGGCGAATACCAGCGGGTTGTCGGACACCGCATTGACCTCGACGGCCAGCACCTCGGCGGCCTGGCGCAGCTGAGTCAGGCAGGCCCCCATCACCTGGGGCTGGCAGCGCAGCGAGTAAGGGTCCTGCACCTTGTCGCAATCGATATGGGTGTCGCTGATCGCGCTGCGTTCGCCGAGCAGGTGGCGGTAGGCGGCGGCGGCATCGATCTGGCCCTGCTGGCCGCGGACCTCGTGTATGCGCGGGTCGAAGGGCGAGCGCGAGCTGAGCGTGGCCTCGACGGTCAGCGCACCGCAGACCGTGGCGGCGGCGTAGAGGTCTTCGGCGTCGAATAGCCCCTTCAGCGCATAGGCGCTGGAGACCTGGGTGCCGTTGAGCAGCGCCAGGCCCTCCTTGGGGGCCAGCGCGATCGGCTGCAGCTCGGCAATCTCAAGCGCCTGGCGGGCGGGCAGCCATTCACCGTTATGGCGGGCCTTGCCTTCACCGAGCAGTACCACGCTCATATGCGCAAGTGGGGCCAGGTCGCCGGAGGCACCCACCGAGCCCTTGAGCGGGATATGCGGGTAGACCTCGGCGTTGATCAAGGCGATCAGGCCATCCAGCACCTCGCGGCGAATGCCGGAGTAGCCGCGGGCCAGGCTGTTGACCTTGAGCACCATGATCAGCCGCACCAGGGCGTCGTCCATGGGCTCGCCGACGCCGGTGGCATGCGACAGCACCAGCGAGCGCTGTAGGTCTTCGAGGTGCTCATGGGCGATGCGGGTCTGGGCCAGCAGGCCGAAGCCGGTGTTGATGCCGTAGACGGTGCGGTCTTCGGCAACCACCTGGTTGACGCAGTCGACGCCTTGCTGCATCGCGGCATTGGCGCTTTCGGGCAGGCTCACCTGGATGGGCGCCTCGAAGACCTGGCGAGCCTGGGCCAGGGTCATCTTGCCGGGTTGGATCTCGAGATGTGGCATGCGGTGAATCTCTTTTAAAGGTGCGTTCTTTGCTGACTGGTTAGGAGCTGTTCCGGTGCTCAGCGCATCAGGCGTTGGCAGCTGAAGCGATGAGCTTTGCCGGTAACAAGCCTCCGCGAGGGCGCTGTAAACCCATCCCTGGGCGCTACTTTTGCCATCCATGGCAAAAAACCCTCGCTTCGCCTTATCCCCGGCGCTCATCGCGTCGCACGTCGAGGCGCGCTTACTTATCCAGCATCGGCAGGTCGAGGCCGTTGTCGCGGGCGGACTGCTTGGCGATATCGTAGCCGGCGTCGGCGTGGCGCATCACCCCGGTGCCCGGGTCGTTGCGCAGCACTCGGCCGAGGCGGGCGTGGGCGTCATCGCTGCCGTCGGCGACGATCACCACCCCGGCGTGCTGTGAATAGCCCATGCCGACGCCGCCGCCGTGGTGCAGCGAGACCCAGGTGGCGCCGCCGGCGGTGTTGAGCAGGGCGTTGAGCAGCGGCCAGTCGGAGACGGCGTCGGAGCCGTCCATCATCGCTTCGGTCTCGCGGTTGGGGCTGGCCACCGAGCCGGAGTCGAGGTGGTCGCGGCCGATCACGATGGGCGCCTTGAGTTCGCCATTGGCGACCATCTCGTTGAAGGCCTGGCCGAGGCGGGCGCGATCCTTGAGGCCGACCCAGCAGATCCGTGCCGGCAGCCCCTGGAACGAGATCCGCTCACGGGCCATATCCAACCAGTTGTGCAGGTGCGGGTCGTCGGGGATCAGCTCCTTGACCTTCTGGTCGGTCTTATAGATGTCCTCCGGGTCGCCGGAGAGCGCCACCCAACGGAACGGGCCGATGCCCTGGCAGAACAGCGGGCGGATATAGGCCGGCACGAAACCGGGGAAGTCGAAGGCGTTATCCACGCCCTCTTCCTGGGCCATCTGGCGGATATTGTTGCCGTAGTCGAAGGTCGGCACGCCCATCTTCTGGAAGTCGAGCATGGCCTGCACGTGCACCGCCATGGACTGCTTGGCGGCCTTGACCACCGCGGCGGGCTCGCGCTTGCCGCGGGCCACGTATTCGTCCCAGCTCCAGCCGGCGGGCAGGTAGCCGTGCAGCGGGTCGTGGGCGCTGGTCTGGTCGGTGACCATGTCGGGTTTCACGCCACGCTTGGCCAGCTCCGGCAGGATATCGGCGGCGTTGGCACACAGGCCGATGGAAACCGCTTTGCCCTCGGCGGTGTAGCGCTCGATGCGCGCAAGTGCGTCGTCGAGGTCGTCGGCCTGCTCGTCGAGGTAGCGGGTGCGCAGGCGGAAGTCGATGCTGGTCTGCTGGCACTCGATGTTCAGCGAGCAGGCCCCGGCCAGGGTCGCCGCCAGCGGCTGGGCGCCACCCATGCCGCCGAGGCCGGCGGTGAGGATCCAGCGGCCGGCCAACTTGCCGTCATAGTGCTGGCGCCCGGCTTCGACGAAGGTTTCGTAGGTGCCCTGGACGATGCCCTGGGAGCCGATATAGATCCACGAGCCGGCGGTCATCTGGCCATACATCATCAGGCCCTGCTTATCCAGCTCGTTGAAGTGCTCCCAGTTGGCCCAGGCCGGCACCAGGTTGGAGTTGGCGATCAGCACCCGCGGGGCGTCCTTGTGGGTCTCGAACACCCCCACCGGCTTGCCGGACTGGATCAGCAGCGACTGGTTGTCTTCGAGGCGCTGGAGGGTCGCGACGATGGTGTCGTAGCACTGCCAGTCGCGGGCGGCGCGGCCGATGCCGCCGTAGACCACCAGGTCCTCGGGGCGCTCGGCCACATCCGGATGAAGGTTGTTCATCAGCATGCGCATGGGGGCTTCGGTGAGCCAGCTCTTGCAGCTCAGTTCGCTGCCGGTGGGGGCGGCGATCCGACGGCTGGCGTCGTGGCGCGGGTCTAGGGGCTGATGGCTGTTCATGTTGGGCTCCTGGGGACGTCAGTCCAGTGTCAGTTGATGGATCAGGCGCGCCGCCACGCGGGCGGTGCGCTCGTCGATATCGTGGTCGGGGTTGAGCTCGGCGAGGTCCGCGAGGCGCAGCTTGCCGCTGTCGCGCACTTCCTCGATCAGCGGCTCGAGCAGGGCTAGCGATACGCCGCGGGCTGCCGGGGCGCTGACCCCGGGAGCTTCGGCGGCGGGCAGCACGTCGAGGTCGATGGTCAGGTAGAGGTGGTCGCAGCGCGCCATAAAGCGCTGCAGGTCCCTGACCACGGCATCCAGCCTCTTGGCATCGATCTCACGGTCTTCGCGCACCAGCACGCCCAGTTCCCGAGCGCGGTTGAACAGCGCCCGGGTATTGGCGGCGCGGCTCACCCCCAGGCAGGCATAGCGGAACGGCCAGCCGCGTGCTTCGCAGGCCTCGGCGATCTGCGCGAAAGGCGTGCCGGAGGAGCGCACATGCGCCGGGTAGCGCAGGTCGAGGTGGGCATCGAGATTGATGATGCCGACCCGCGGCTTGTCTTCGCCGCTGGCGTCGAGGTGGCGGGCCAGCCCGGACCAGCTGGCAAAGGCGATCTCGTGCCCGCCGCCGAGGGCAATGGGGCGCTGGCCTGCCGCGATCAGGGCAGCTAGCCGCTCGGCGAGTCGTGCCTGGGCGGCTTCCATGTCGGTATCGCCGTGGCAGGTCACGTCGCCGGCGTCATAGGCCGGCGCCTGGCGGTGCCAGGCCAGTGACGCCAGGGCGCGGCGTAGTGCACGAGGCCCCTTGGCGGCGCCGATACGCCCCTTGTTGCGTGCCACGCCGGCATCGCAGGCGAAACCCAGCAGGGCCACGCCAGGTGGGCTGTCCGGCATCAGTGGCTGGATCGCTTGATGCCAACGCAGGCTGTCGGCCTCGGGGTCCTCGCGGCCGGCCCAGGCCGACATATCGATGGGATTAGTCATGACCAAGCGCTCCGTTAAAGATCCGCTGGCGCAGGCGTCCCGGCTGCACGGCATAGGCGAGGGCCGCCGGGGTGTCGGCGTCCCACAGGCACAGATCCGCCGGGGCGTCGGCCTGGATGCGGCCGAGGCCTTGTGCGGCGAGTCCCAGCGCCTGGGCACCGTGGGCAGTCATCCCGGCCAGCGCTTCCTGAGGCGTGAGGCGGAACAGGGTGCAGGCAAAGTTGAGCATCAGCGTCGGGTCAAAGATCGGTGAGCTGCCCGGGTTGGCGTCGGTGGCCACGGCCATGGGTACCCCGGCGCGGCGCAGTGCCTCGATGGGCGGCAGCTGGGTCTCGCGCAGGGTATGGAAGGCTCCAGGCAGCAGCACGGCGACGCTACCGGCCTCGCGCAGCGCGGCCACGCCGGCCTCGTCGAGGTATTCGATATGGTCGGTGGAGAGGGCGCCGAAGCGCGCCGCGGCGGCGCTGCCGCCGAGGTTGGAGAGCTGCTCGGCGTGGGCCTTGATCGGCAGGCCATGGGCCTTGGCGGCGGCGAAGACCCGCTCGCACTGGGCCACCGAGAAGGCGATCTTCTCGCAGAACACGTCGACGGCGTCGGCCAGGCCCTCGGCGACGGCGGCGGGGATCATCTCCTCGCAGACCAGGCGGATATAGCCGTCGCTATCGTGCTTGTACTCCGGTGGCAGGGCGTGGGCGCCGAGCAGGGTGGTGACCACTCGCACCGGCAGCGCCTCGCCCAGGCGACGCGCCACGCGCAGCATCTTCAGCTCATCATCCACGTTGAGGCCGTAGCCGGACTTGATCTCCACTGTGGTCACGCCCTCGGCCATCAGTGCTTCTAGGCGCGGCAGCGCGGCGGCGAAGAGTTCATCCTCGCTGGCCGCGCGGGTGGCGTTGACGGTGCTGAGGATGCCGCCGCCGCGGCGGGCGATCTCCTCATAGCTGACCCCTTCGAGGCGCTGCTCAAACTCATCGGCTCGCGAGCCGCCGAAGACCAGGTGGGTATGGCAGTCCACCAGGCCGGGGGTCATGACACCGCCGCGGGCCATTTCGCGGCACGCGGCAAGCCGTGCATCGTCCGCCTGGGCCATTGGCATCACCTGGGCGATACGCTTGCCCTCGACAATTACCGCCATTGGCTCGGGGTGGGTGCGATGGCCGTCGAAGAGCGTGACGTCGCGCCACAGCAGGGCGTTGGTCGGGTGCGCTGGCATGTTGGCCTCCTGATGGGATGCTGTATTTGTATATACATTTAGCCGAGCCCGGAAGCGGCGTCAAGTGCGGTGTTGGTACCTCTCCTCGCAGGGTGGCGTTCAAGATTGCCGTTAAGTTTATAATACATTGATTTTAATCGAATATATTTGCCATTTCGGACGCAGGGTAATGGCTCTCTCGAGTCTTGGTAAGACCAAAGTATAGTCGCTGGAGGCCAGGCGGGATTGGCGAGGTTGGGCTATCTATTGTATATACATATTGACGGTGTCATTGCCGCCCATGCGATTTCCCCTTACTGCCTAATCAGACAACCAGAGGGAGGCACTCCCCATGCCACATCACCATTCGACGGCCGATCAGCGCCACGCTGGGGCCGCCCGGCCCGCTACCGTGCTCAAACTGTTTTTGCCCAGTGCGCTGGGCATCTTGATCTTCTTCGTGCCGGTCACCATCGCCGGCAATACCACCATCCTGCTCGACCATATGGTCACCGGCGCGCGCACGCTGTTGGGTGAGCTAAGTGGCTTCTACGCCCTGGCGCTGATCATCGCCGGTGCCGCCTACCCACTGATCAAGGGATACTGGAACCGTAGCCTCACCGAGCGCATCTTCAGCGTGCTCAAGATCGCCGGGGTGGCCGCGGCGCTGATGGCCATGACCGGCTGGGGCCCTGGCTTCCTGCATGAGCCGGATATGCTGCCGTTTCTGTTCGAGCGGCTGGTGATTCCGGTAGGACTGATCGTACCGATTGGCGCGGTATTTCTGGCGCTGCTGATCAGCTACGGGCTGCTGGAGCTGATCGGTGTACTGCTGCAGCCGATCATGCGTCCCATCTGGCGTACGCCGGGACGCAGCGCCATCGATGCGGTAGCGTCTTTCGTCGGCAGCTACTCCATCGGCCTGCTGATCACTAACCGGGTCTATCAGGCTGGGCAGTACTCGGCGCGCGAGGCGGCAATCATTGCCACTGGCTTTTCCACGGTGTCGGCGACCTTCATGATCATCGTGGCGCGCACCCTGGATCTGATGAGCGTCTGGAACCTGTACTTCTGGCTGACCCTGGCCATCACCTTCATCGTCACCGCGGTGACCGTGCGCTTGCCGCCGCTGTCGCGGATGGATGACGGCAAGCCCGATGGCGAGCCCGAGGCACTGCCCGGCAAGCGGCTCTCTACCGCCTGGCGCACCGGGCTCGGCGTCGCCGAGCAGGCGCCGGGCCTGCACCGCAGCGTGGCGCTCAACGTGCGTGAGGGGCTGGTGATGGCGATCAGCATCCTGCCGTCGATCATGTCGGTAGGTCTGCTGGGGCTGCTGCTGGCCAAGTACACGCCGCTGTTCGAGTGGTTGGGCTGGCTGTTTTATCCGTTCGTGGCGATCTGGGGGCTAGAGGACGGTGCGGCGCTGGCCCAGGCCTCTGCGGCGGGGCTGGCCGAGATGTTCCTGCCGGCGCTACTGATGGCCGAGGCCGAGTTCGTGGCGCGCTTCGCCGCCGGGGTGGTATCGGTGTCGTCGGTGCTGTTCTTCTCGGCGTCGATTCCCTGCATTCTTTCCACCAGCATTCCGCTGTCGGTGACACGCATCGTGGTGGTGTGGTTCATGCGCGTGGCGCTGAGCCTGCTGCTGGCGGTGCCGGCAGGATATCTGGTCCTGGCGCTCTCCGCAGGCTGATCCGTCGACGCTGCCGGGTGACGATTTGGTCGGGCATAAGCCCGGCCGAACTGCGTTAGAGGCTGCGCCAGGTCACGAGCCGTTGCGGTGCACCGAGGAGCGCAGCTTGTAGCGCTCGCCGGGATGAATCAGCCGGGCGTAGCTGATCAGGTGCTCGCCGGACCAGGTACGCCGAATCATGCTCAGGCAGGGGCGCTGGGTATCGGTGTCGAGATGGTCGGCGGTGGCGGCATCCACCAGCACCGCCTCTACCACATGTTCGATATCGGTGATCGGGCAGGCCGCGACCAGCACCTCGTTGGGGGTTTGTCGGGAAAAATCGGTGGTCAGGTAGTCGGGCACCCAGCGTGGATTGACGTAGCGGTCCTCGAGCTGGATCGGCACGTCGTTTTCACAGTGCACGATCAGGGTGTGGAAGACCCGGGTGGCGAGGCGCACGCCGAGGCGCAGCGCCACCTCATCGTCGGCGGCAATGGCTTCGCTGGTCAGCACTCGATTGGCATATTGGTGCCCGCGGCTGCGTACTTCCTCGGCAATGTTGTGGACCTCGACCAACGATGACTCGGCTTTGCGATCAGTGACGAAAGTACCCAGCCCCGGCTGGCGAGTCAGGTAGCCCTGCTGAACCAGGTCGCGGATCGCCTTGTTAGCGGTCATGCGGCTGACGCCGAAGTCGCGGGCCAGCTGCTCCTCGGGGGGAATCTGGTAGTGCGTCGGCCAGACGCCGCTGTGGATCTTCTCCAGCAGGTGCTGCTGAATCTGCAGGTAGAGCGGGGGTGAGCTGCCCATGGTCGGCGCTGGGTCCTGTATCGGGTGATCTGTCAGTCAGCAGTTTACCTACCCCGGGCGGTGGTTACACCCCAGGAGATGAGTCACCCGCATCGCCTTAGTCTTAATCGACATAAAAGAAACTTGCTCGAAAACAAAAGATAGACAACCTTGATAAGGACAAACCCAACTAAGCGGGTCGTTAATGACGATGTGATGGTTTAGGGATGAATTATCAAGTAAGCGACTGCACTAGTTTACGGTGCCTGATGTCGCGTTGAGTCGCCCGCACCTGATTGAGGAGGGCATCATATGCAGCGCCTCTATTTTCTCACTCCCGACCTGGATACCACGGTCAATATCGCCCATGAGCTGGATGAGCTGGGTTTATCCCGTAACGAAGTGCATGTTACCGGACGGGATTGGGTGCACCTCCAGGAGCGTGGCGTCAACAACGCTACCCTGCGCCAGACCTCCGACGTGGGGCATGCTGCTGTGCGCGGCTTGTTGTACGGCATCCCACTCGGCTGTGCCCTCGGGGTACTGGTCTACTACGTGCTGGGTGGGGGCTTCGGGGACATCGGTATCAGCGTGGTAATTGCCGGCATGGGCATCTTCGGCGGCCTGTTCGGTGTCTGGACCAGCACCATGATCGGCGTATCGGTTCACGATGTGAAAATCGACAAGTATGAGGAAGATATCGAGCGCGGTGCTTTCCTGATGATGGTCGATGTCGCCAACGAGCAGGAGTCGAAGGTCTACTCGGCGATTCACCGCCACCATCCCGAGGTGATCATCGACAAGGTCACGGCAGAAGAGCGACGCCACCACTGCGGTACCGGCATTTAAGTGCCCATACTCGATATGCTATTTGATGAGTTTTAGTAGCAACTTTTCATATGAATGAAAAGAGTACGACGCCGGTCGTGCATTGATATCAGACATTGAATAAATAAGTGCGATGTCTGACTAACAATAGATGGTCGTAGGGAAGGGGGGCTGCCGATGGCAATGGCGATTGCAGTGATCGTGTTGGCGGTTGGTTCGGTGCTGTTCTTCTTTTTCAGCCCCTGGTATCTCACCCCGCTGGCCTCCAACTGGGGAGCGATCGACGACACCATCCAGATCACCCTGTGGGTCACCGGCGCGGTATTCCTGGCGGTGAACCTGTTCCTGGCCTATGTGATCGTTCGCTATCGGTACAACCAGCGCCGCCGCTCCCAGTACGATCCTGAGAACAAGTCGCTGGAGCTGTGGCTGACCGGCCTGACCACGCTGGGTATCGCCGGCCTGCTGGCCCCTGGCTTGGTGGTGTGGGCAGCGTTCGTGTCACCCCCGGAGGATGCCCATGAGGTCGAGGTGGTGGGGCAGCAGTGGCATTGGAGCTTCCGTTTTCCGGGGGAAGACGGCCGATTCGGCTCGGCGCATAACCGGTTCATCGATGAGCACAACCCCTTCGGGCTGATCGACGACCCGGCAGGCCAGGATGACATCCTGATCACTGCGCCACACCTGCTGCTGCCGGTCGATCGGCCGGTGAAGATGGTGCTGCGCTCCAAGGACGTGCTGCACAACGTCAAGGTGGCCAATTTCCGGGCCAAGATGGACATGGTGCCGGGCCAGACCTCGTACTTCTGGTTCACGCCCACTGAACTCGGCGAGTACGAAATCGTCTGCGCCCAGCTTTGTGGCATCGCGCATTTCGCCATGCGTGGGCGAGTCGAGGTAGTCGAGCAGGCGACGTTCGACGCCTGGCTCGATGATCAGCTCACCTACGCCGAGATTGCCGCCCGCGACCCTGGCAACCTCGAGGCGGGGGAGTCGCGGTATACCAGCTGTGCCGCTTGCCATGGTGCCGAAGGACAGGGCAATCAGGCCCTCAATGCACCCAAGCTGGCGGGGCTCGATGCCTGGTATCTGGAGCGTCAGCTCGAGCTGTTCCGCAGCGGGGCTCGTGGTACCCATGAGGATGATGTCCTCGGTCAGCAGATGCGTCCCTTCGCCAGCATGCTGCCCGACCGCCAGGCGATAGCCGACGTGGCGGCCTATATCGAAACCCTGCCCGAGCGGCCGCTTCAGGCCACCCTCGATGCCGGCGACCCCGAGCGCGGCGCACGCCGCTATCGCACCTGCGCCAACTGCCATGGCCAGCAGGGGCAGGGCATCCGCGCCACCAACGGCCCGCGCCTGGCGGGCATGCCGGACTGGTACCTGGAGCGCCAGTTGCAGAACTTCCGGCAAGGGATTCGCGGGCGCCACCGCGAGGATCCCTACGGCAACCAGATGATCGAGATGGCCCAGGTGCTGGTCGACGACCGTGCGGTCAGCGACGTGGTGGCCTATATCGCCACACTGCCGCAACCCGCCATGGCGGTCGCGGCGGCTAATGCCCGCGACGGGGAGGAGTAAGCGATGGCTGAACATGGACAGCACAGCGTGCAGCATGCGGCAGCGGGCGAATTCGACAATATGGAGCTGGTGCACCCCAAGACGTTTCTTGGCAAGTACGTGTGGAGCCAGGACGCCAAGGTGATCGCCATCCAGTACGGCGTGACGGCCATCGCCATCGGCCTGGTGGCGCTGGTGCTGTCGATTCTGATGCGCCTGCAACTGGGTTTTCCCAACACCTTCTCGCTGATCGATCCGGCCAGCTACCTGCAGTACGTCACCATGCACGGCATGATCATGGTGGTCTACCTGCTCACCGCACTGTTCCTGGGCGCCTTCGGCAACTACCTGATCCCGCTGATGTGCGGTGCCCGGGACATGGCCTTTCCCTATCTCAACATGCTCAGCTACTGGTTTTATCTGGCCGCGGTGTTGATTCTGATGGCCAGTTTCTTCGTGCCGGGGGGCGCCACCGGCGCCGGCTGGACGCTCTACCCTCCCCAGGCGATCAGCCCCGGCACGCCGGGCATCGACGGCGGTATCCTGCTGATGTTCGCCTCGCTGTCAGTATTCATTGCCGGTTTCACCATGGGCGGGCTCAACTACGTGGTCACGGTACTCCAGGCGCGCACCCGGGGCATGACGCTGATGCGACTGCCGCTGACCATCTGGGGCATCTTCATGGCCACGGTGATGGCGCTGCTGGCTTTTCCGGCGCTGCTGGTGGCGATCCTGATGATGCTCTGCGACATGCTGTTGGGTACCAGCTTCTTCATGCCGGAGATGCTCAATCTCGGCGAGCCGTCTGCCCACGAGGGCGGCAGCCCCTTGCTCTATCAGCACCTGTTCTGGTTCTTCGGGCATCCCGAGGTCTACATCGTCGCGCTGCCGGCGTTCGGCATCGTCTCCGATATCCTCGCCACCCACGCGCGCAAGAACATCTTCGGCTACCGCATGATGGTGTGGGCGATCATCATCATCGCGGTGCTGAGCTTCGTGGTCTGGGCTCACCACATGTTCATCAGCGGGATGAACCCTTACTTCGGCTTCCTGTTCGCCACCACCACGCTGATCATTGCCGTGCCCACCGCGATCAAGGTCTACAACTGGGTGCTCACCCTGTGGCGCGGCAACATCCGTATGACGGTGCCGATGCTGTTCGCCATCGGCTTCATCTTCACCTTCGTCAACGGTGGGCTCAGTGGCCTGTTCCTGGGCAATGTCACCGTCGACGTGCCACTGGCGGACACCTACTTCGTGGTCGGCCATTTCCATATGGTGATGGCGGTAGCCCCGGTGCTGGTGGTGTTCGGGGCGATCTACCACTGGTATCCCAAGATCACCGGCCGGATGTTGGATGACACCCTGGGCAAGATCCACTTCTGGGTCACCTTCCTGGGCACCTACGCGATCTTCTACCCGATGCACTTCATGGGGTTTGCCGGGGTGCCGCGGCGCTACTATGGCTATGGCGAGACGTCCTATATTCCCGACTCGATGCAGGCCCTCAACGCCTTCATGAGCGTGGCAGCGATCATCGTCGCGCTGGTGCAGCTGGTGTTCTTCTACAACCTGGTGCGTAGCTATTTCCACGGCCGTGAGGCGGGCCCCAACCCCTGGCAGGCCACCACCCTGGAGTGGCAGACCGAGCACACCCCGCCGCGGCATGGCAACTTCGGCGCCGAGCTGCCGGTAGTCTATCGCTGGGCCTATGACTACGGCGTACCCGGCGCCAAACACGATTTTCTCCCTCAGAACATGCCGCCCGAGGCGGTCGAGGCCGATGACACAGTACCCGGGAGGCGGTCATGAGCATGACGGTATCCCTGGTCTTCCTGGCAGTGCTGATGGCCGTGTTCGGTGGTTGGCTGTTCAGCCACTCGGTAGGCGTGCGCCCCTGGGAGGCACAGGCCGCGGGTAGCGGCCAACGGCAGGGTCTGGGCGGCGGCCAACTGCCGGCGGCGGCGACTGCGCCCCGGGTGGGATTGGCGGTGTTCCTGGCAGTGGCCACCTCGCTGTTCGCGTTGACCGTCAGCGCCTACCTGATGCGCCAGGAGATGGCCCACGATTGGCGGCCGCTGGCGGTGCCCGGGCTGCTGTGGTGGAACACGGCCTGCCTGGTGCTGGGCAGCGTGGCGCTGCAGCTGGCCTGGCAGGCCGCGCGACGCGATCAGTTGCCACGACTGTGGCGCGGGCTGCTGGTGGGGGGCGGCTTTACCATCGCCTTCATTCTCGGCCAGGCGCTGGCCTGGTGGCAGCTTCAGAGTGGCGGCATCACGCTGGCGGCGAATCCGGCCAATGCGTTTTTCTTCCTGTTGACGGCACTGCACGCCGTGCACCTGTTGGGAGGGCTGTTCGCCTGGTCGCGTAGCCTGTTTCGCCTGCAGCAGGGCGCCACGCCCGCTGCCGTTCGACAGAGCGTCGAGCTGTGTGCGCTGTACTGGCACTTCCTGCTGGTGGTGTGGGGCATTCTGTTTGCCCTGCTGCTGATGACATGAGGGCATGAGCATGGCGTCTAACGAACCCAACGTCTCGTCGCCCCGCCAGGGCGCACCCGGCTTTATCCACGACTGGTCGGCGGAGCGGCGCGTGTTCAACGTGCCCTGGGGCAAGGCGATGATGTGGCTGTTCATTCTCAGCGACGTGTTCATCTTCGCCTGTTTCCTGGTCGGCTACATGGTGCTGCGCATGTCGACGGTGGAGCCCTGGCCGGATGCCAGTGAGGTATTCGCGCTGACCATCGCCGGGCAGTCGATACCGCTGCTGCTGATCGCCATCATGACCTTCATCCTGATCAGCAGCAGCGGCACCATGGCGCTGGCGGTGAAGTACGGCTATGCCAACGACCGTCGCAAGACCGCTGTGCTGCTGCTGATCACGGCACTGCTGGGGGCCAGCTTCGTCGGCATGCAGGCCTTCGAGTGGGCGATTCTGATCGGTGAGGGCGTACGACCCTGGGAGAACCCCTGGGGGGCGGCGCAGTTCGGTGCGGTGTTCTTCCTGATCACCGGCTTTCACGGCACCCATGTCACCATCGGCGTGATCTTCATCGTGATCATGGCGGTCAAGGTGATGCGCGGCTCGCTGGACGGGCAGCGCCCCGGCTTTCTCACCGGGCGCAAGGGCAACTACGGAATGGTCGAGAGCCTGGGGCTCTACTGGCACTTCGTCGACCTGGTGTGGGTCTTTATCTTCGCGTTCTTCTATCTGTGGTAGGGGGTCGGCATGGATCAACACAACAGCCATCATCAGCCTGAGCTACGCGTCTACTTGAAAGTATGGCTCTGGCTGTTCGTGCTCAGCGTGCTCTCCTATCTGGTCGATATTTCAGGAATCGAGGGGCTGCCCAAGTGGGGCCTGATCACCCTGTTCATGCTGCTAAAGGCCGGCCTGATCGTGGCCTTTTTCATGCATATGGCGTGGGAGCGGCTGTCGCTCATCTATACCGTGCTGGTACCACCGGCGGTACTGCTGTTCCTGGCCGTGCTGATGGCGATGGAGGCCAACTACACGCTCGTGTCACGGCTCGCTAATCTGGCCGGATGACAGCGACACGACGTCGTCATCGAGGCGTGCGACACTGGGCATCGTTCAACCAGTCAGAGAGACAACGATGATCCGCTCCATCGAGGAACTGCGCGCGCTCTACCCGCCTGCCAAGCCGCGTGCCCTACAAAAGCAACTCGACCACCTGGATAAGCATTGCCGACGCTTCATCGCGCTGTCGCCATTCGTGGTCCTGGCTAGCGGCGATGGCGCCCAGCACGATGCCTCGCCGCGGGGTGGTGCGCCAGGCTTCGTCAAGGTCGTCGATGACACCACGCTGCTGATTCCCGATTCACCGGGCAACAATCGCCTCGACACGCTTAGCAATATCATCCTCAGCGGACGCGTCGGGCTGCTGTTTTTGATCCCTGGGGTCGATGAGAGCCTGCGTATCAACGGCGCGGCGGAGGTCTCGGTGGACGAGGCGCTGCTGGCACAGGTGGAAGGTGAGCGTCGTGAGCCGCGGGTGGTGATTCGGGTGACGGTGGAGGAGGCCTACCTGCACTGTGCCAAGGCACTGATGCGCTCGCGCCTGTGGGCCGATGACAGTCGCCGCGAACGTTCGGAGCTGCCGAGCATGGGTAAGATGATCCAGGATCAAGCCGGCGGGAGCGGCGAACCCGAGAGCCAGGAAGCGATGCTGGCGCGTTACCGGGACGAGCTATGAGGTCCCCATCACCGCGGCATGGCGGAGAGTCATCCCGACCAGCCCATGAGAATCGGTACGTAGACCACCAGCACCAGCACGCAGATGAGTCCCAGCAGGTAGGGCAGGATCGCTCGTGTGATGCGCTCCAGCGGCAATTGGGTAACCGAGGAGGCGACATAGAGGTTGATCGCCACCGGTGGCGTGATCATGCCGATCGCCAGGCCCATGACGATGATGATGCCGAAGTGGATCGGGTCGATGCCGAGCTGGGTGACCAGCGGCAGCAATACCGGGGTGAGAATGATCAGTGCGCTGGCGGTTTCGATGAACACCCCGGTGAGCAGGATGACCGCCACGATCAGCAGCATGATCACGTAGGGATCGGTGGACAGTGACAGTACCGCCTGAGCGATGGCGCCAGGCACCTGCCAGCTGGACAGCGTCCAACTCAATACCGCGGAAGTGGCGATCACCAGCATGATCACCGAGGTGGTGATCGCCGAGCGAATCAGGATGCGATAGACGTCGGCCAGGCGCAGATCGCGATACACGAACAGCGACACCAGCAGAGCGTAGTTGACCGCCACGACGGCGGCCTCGCTGGGGGTGAAGATTCCCGAGAAGATGCCGCCGAGGATGATCACCGGCGTCATCAGGCCCCAACTGGCGCTCTTCAGGGTCCGCCAGATAGTCGCCATAGACAGCGCCGTGCCGCGGGGATAGTTGCGACGATAGGCCTGGGTGATGGCAATGGCGGCGAGCCCCAGCCCCATGATCAGGCCGGGAATGAAGCCGTTGAGAAACAGCTTCGAGACCGACTGCTGGGCGATCACCGCATAGATGATCATGGGTACCGAGGGAGGGATCACCACGCCGATGGTGCCACTGGCGGCGATCAGGCTGGCGGCAGAGGCCGGGTCATAGCCCTTGCGCTTGAGCTCTGGTACCAGGCTCGATCCCACCGCCGCGGTGGTGGCAGCGCCGGAACCGGAGATGGCGGCGAAGAACATGCCTGCGCCCACCGAGACCAGCGAGAGTCCGCCCTTGAGGAAGCCGAACAGCGCATCGGCAAAATCCACCAGCTTTTCGCTGACCTTGCCCTGGGCCATCAGGTCGCCGGCCAGGATGAACATGGGGATCGCCACCAGCGCAAAGGAGTTGATGCCCTGGAACATCTGCTGGGTGACCACCATCAGAGGGACGCCCTGGGCATGCATGGCGACGAGGGTGCTGGCGCCGATGGCCAGGGCGATGGGAACGCCGAGCAGCATGAACACGAAGAACAGCGCGAACAGCAGACCGGTCATGCGGGTGGTTCCTCGGCGTTGACGCTACCCGAGTCGATGTCGTCGGGATCCCTCACCAGCACTTCGACCAGGTCGACCAGGGCATACCAGCTCATCAGCGCCGCGGTGAGCGGTATCACCGCATAGATGTAGGTCATCGACAGGCGCAGTGAGGCCGAGCGCTGGAAGCTCTGGGCGTGCATGTACTCATAGCCGATCACCACCAGCGTGATCATGAAACCCAGCGCGACCAGCAGGGCAGCAATGCGCGCCAGCCGCTGCAGGCGGCGTGGCAGGGCCTCGACGACGAAGGTCACGGCGATATGCCGACCGCGCTGGAAGGCCAGGGTAGCACCCAGGAAGGTGATCCAGATCAGCAGGAAACGCGACACTTCCTCGGTCCAGCCCACCGCGCTGAACAGCACGCGAGAGACGATCTGCAGCGTGATGGTGGCAATCAACGCCGCCATACCCGCAAACACCAGGGGCTGGATGACGGCGTCGACGGCCCGTTCGATACGCTGGAGCCGGGGAAGCAGGGCGCGCAGCAGATTCACTTACTCGAGCGCCGCCTGGATGCGTTCCAGGTAGTCGCCAAACTGCTCGCCGTATTTGTCGTAAACCGGCGCCACGGCGGCCTGGAAGGCCTCGAGATCGGGAGTGTCATTGATCTCCATGCCGGCATCGCGCAGTGCGGCGAGTTGATCGGCCTCCATCTCGGCATTCATGCGCCGCTCATGCTCGGCGGCCTCCTGAGCGGCATCTCGCAGTACCTCATGCGCGGCCTCGGGCAACTGATTCCACACCGGCATGCCCATGACGAAGATCGCCGGGGCATAGGTGTGGCGCGACAGCGTCATGTAAGCCTGGGTCTCGTCGAGATTGAAGGAGTGGATGACGTTGACCGGGTTCTCCTGGCCGTCGATGGTGCCCTGCTGCATGGCGGTCAGGGCTTCGGTCCAGGCCATGGGAATGGCGTTGGCGCCGAGTTCGCGGAAGGTATCGGTGTAGACCGGGTTCTCCATCACGCGGATGCGCAGGCCGTCGAGATCGTCGGGAGAGTTGACCGGACGCTGACTGTTGGTCAGGTTGCGGAAGCCGCGCTCGGCGTAGGCAAGTCCCTTGAGGTTGACGTCGGCGAGCTTGTCGAGCAGCTCCTGGCCGATGGGGCCGTCGAGGACGTCGTAGGCAGCCTCGGGCGAGGGGAACAGAAAGGGCAGCTCGAAGACCGCCATCTCTTCGACGAAGTTGGCCACTGGGCCGTTGGTGATCACGCCCATGTCGATGCTGCCGATCTGCATGCCTTCGAGCAGGGTGCGTTCGTCGCCCAGCGCGGCGTTGGGATAGATATCGATGCTGACGGCGCCCTGGGTGCGCTCCTCGACCAGTTCCTGGAACTTCACTGCGGCGATATGAAACCCATCCTGCTCGTTGACCACATGGGCCAGGCGCAGGGTCACGGGATCCATGTCGGCGAAGTCGGAGGCCTGGGCGGATGTGATCACGGCCAGCGAGATACCCGCGGCCAGTGTGCAGCGTGCAAAGCGATTCATTATGATTTTCCTTCTTGTGATCAAACCCTTGAAGCATGCCCGAGGGCTACTGTCGGGGTCAATTCAGCCTACCTTGTACGATAGTGGTGATTCGGCCAGCAGCCCACGACCACCGGCCAGTGTCAGCGCCAGGTCGTGGATGCCGTCCCACAGCGGCAATGGAGCGGCACCCTTGATCGCCAGGTCGAGGCGCTGGGCGAACAGCAGCAGCTTATGCAGACGTTTGAGCGGCAGTCGGTTGAGCGCCTGTTGGTAGGCAGGGCGGCGCTTGTCGAAGATCGGCGGCTTCTGGGCCTTGCAGGCGTGTTCGAAGCTCTGGCCCTGGTCGAGATGCTGGTAGAGCGACAGCAGGATGCGCAGCTCGCGGGTCAGCGCCCACAGTATGATAGGCGCCTCGACGCCCTCCTGGCGCAGGCCACGCACGATCCGCGAGACCCGCTCGCGCTCGCCGCGCAGGCAGGCGTCACTCAGCGTGAAGACATCGTAGCGGGCGCTATCGTCGACACCGCTGGCGATCGCCTCGGCGTTGAGGCGAGACCCGGGAGGCATCAGCAGCGCCAGCTTCTGCAGCGCCTGATCGGCGGCAAGCAGGTTGCCTTCGGTGCGCTCGCCGAGCAGCTTGGCCGCTTCCATGTCGAGCTGCAGGCCGTGGCGACTGGCGCGGTCGCGCATCCAGAACCCCAGTCGCTGGTGGTCCACCGGCCATACCGGGACGAACAGCCCGATCTTGTCCAGCGCCTTGAACCACTTGCTCTGCTGCTGCTTGCGGTCGAGCTTGCCGGCGCTGAGAAGCAGCACGTTGTCGCCACCCTTGGCCTGCTCGGCATAGGCCTCCAGCGCCCGGCCTCCTTCCTGTCCGGCGGCCTGGCTGCCGAGGCGCAGCTCGATCAGCTTGCGCGAGGCGAACAGCGACATGCTGGCGGCAGACTCTGTGAGTCGCCCCCACTGGAAGCCGCTCTCGACGTGCAGCACCTCGCGCTCCTCGATGCCCTGCTGGCGCGCGGCGGCGCGCACGGCATCGCAGGCTTCCATATGGATCAGCGGCTCATCGCCGGTCACCATCACCACCGGCGGCAGCTTGCTGGAAATCGCCTCGGGCAGCTTGTCGGGGAAGATCTTCACGTGAGCACCTTACAAGTGAGTCGCGTCACACATCAGTGGCCTCTAATGAACCAGGCTGGCTGTCGAGGGCGCGCAGTCGGTCTAACAGGCGGCGCGCCGCTTCTTCTCGCAGCTCCTGGCGGGCTTCCTCGCGGAGATCCTCCTGGGCCAGCAGGTTATCGTCGCTGATGCTGAAGTTGGTGCTCACTTCGAGCTGCTGCTGGTTGAGCAGGTAAGCATTGTCGCGCTGGCGCTGCACCGAGAAGGGCGCACGCAGCGTCATCTCGATTTCGCGGCTGGCAGCGCTGCCGAAGGTGCGGCGGCTCTCGCGGAACGACTCATCGCCGAGGTTGAGACGCAGCGGCGCGTCGTCGCGAATTGCGGTGCCGGCACGCTCTAGCGCTGCCTGCACCGCGGGAGTCAGGTCGCTGTCGGCGGCCACCAGCGCGATGCTGTCGAGCGACATCACCGGGGTGTCCAGCCCGCGCAGGTGAAAGCCGCAGCCGGCCAGCGCCAGGCCGGCACCGGCAGCCAGCGACAGATGGAGAAAGCGGCGACGCTGCATGAGGCGCTCCTTGTACGTAGAGGGTGGCTCGAGCTCAGTTGGCGACGATGTTGACCAATTTGCCCGGCACCACGATGACCTTGCGCAGCGTCTTGCCCTCGGTGTGGCGCTGAACGTTCTCGTTGCCCAGTGCCTGGGCCTCGATGCTGGCCTTGTCGGCGTCGGCGGGGACCTCTAGGCGCGCCCGCAGCTTGCCGTTGACCTGCACCACCAGCTCGATGCTGTCGCGAGCCAGTGCAGACTCGTCGAGACCGGGCCAGGCCGCGTCGATGACCGGCTCGGCATGGCCCAGCGCCGCCCACAGCGCATGGCAGATGTGCGGGGTGATGGGGGCCAGCAGCAGCACGCTGGCCTCCACCGCTTCGCGGGCCACGGCGAGCCCCTCGGCGCTCGCATCATCGAACTTACCCAGCGCGTTGGTTAGCTCCATCACCGCGGCAATGGCAGTGTTGAAGGTGGTGCGCCGGCCGATGTCGTCGCTGGCTTTCTTGATCGTCTCATGGGTCTTGCGGCGCAGGTCGCGCTGGGCGTCGCTCAGTGACGCGGTGTTGAGCTGGGCCGGCGTGCCGGCGGCGAGATGCTCGTGAACCAGCCGCCACAGCCGCTTGAGGAAGCGGTGGGCTCCCTCGACACCGGAGTCGGACCACTCCAGTGACTGCTCTGGCGGGGCAGCGAACATCATGAACAGGCGTACGGTGTCGGCGCCGAAGCGGTCGATCATCGACTGCGGGTCGACGCCGTTGTTCTTCGACTTCGACATCTTCTCGATGCCGCCCATCTCCACCGGCTGGCCGTCCTCGACCAGCACCGCGCTGATTGGGCGGCCCTTGTCGTCGCGCTTGACCTCGACATCGGCGGGGTTGAACCAGGTCTTGGCGCCGTTGGCTTCGAGCCGATAGAAGGTTTCGGCGATCACCATGCCCTGGGTCAGCAGCTGCTGGAAGGGCTCGTCGCTATCGACCAGGCCGAAGTCGCGCATCAGCTTGTGGAAGAAGCGTGCGTAGAGCAGGTGCAGGATGGCGTGCTCGATGCCGCCGATGTAGAGATCCACCGGCAGCCAGTAGTTGGCGCGCTCGTCGAGCATTGCCTCATGGTTGTCGGCGCTGCAGAAGCGCGCGTAGTACCAGGAGGACTCCATGAAGGTGTCGAAGGTGTCGGTCTCGCGCACCCAGCCGTCGCCCAGCTCGGAGAATTCGGGCATCTTCTTGAGCGGCGAGCCGGAGGCGTCGACGGTAACTTCCATCGGCAGCGCTACCGGCAGCTCGTCGTCGGTGAGCGGCACGGTCTGGCCCTCGGGGCCGTACTTGACCGGGATCGGCGCGCCCCAATAGCGCTGGCGGGCCACGCCCCAGTCACGCAGGCGGAAATTGATCTTGACCTCGCCGCGGCCAAGCGCGTCGAGCTTGGCGGCGATGGCATCAAACGCGGGCTCGAAGCCGAGGCCGTCGAACTCACCGGAGTTGATCAGGGCGCCGTACTCCACGTAGGCGCCCTCCGAGAGGTCAGGCGCCTGGCCGTTTTCGTAGGCGATCACCGCCTCGATCGGCAGGCCGTACTTGGTGGCGAACTCCCAGTCGCGTTGGTCATGGCCGGGCACCGCCATCACCGCGCCGGTGCCGAACTCCATCAGCACGAAGTTGGCCACATAGACCGGCACCTCGCGACCGGTCAGCGGGTGGACCGCAACATGCCCGGTGGGCATGCCTTTCTTGTCCTTGGTGGCCAGCTCCGCCTCGGAGGTGCCGCCGCGGGCGCATTCAGCGCAGAAATCGGCCAGCGCCTGATTGCCCTCGGCGGCCTGCTTCGCCAGCGGGTGGTCGGCGGCCACGGCCATGTAGGTGACGCCCATCAAGGTGTCGGGACGGGTGGTATAGACCGCGAGCGGTTCGGCCGGGGCACCGTGGGCAGTCTTGATATCAAAGCTGAGTTCCACGCCACGCGACTTGCCGATCCAGTTGCGCTGCATGGTCTTGACCTGCTCGGGCCACTCGACCTTGTCGAGGTCGGCGAGCAGCTCATCGGCGTAGTCGGTGATCTTCAAGAACCACAGCGGGATCTCCTTGCGCTCCACCGGGGCACCCGAGCGCCAGCCGCAGCCGTCGATCACCTGCTCATTGGCCAGTACGGTCTGGTCGACCGGATCCCAGTTGACCGTCGACATCTTCTTGTAGACCAGGCCCTTGTCCAGCAGCTTGGTGAAGAACCACTGCTCCCAGCGGTAATAGTCGCTGTCGCAGGTGGCGAACTCGCGGTTCCAGTCGTAGGCGAAACCCAACGCCTTCAACTGCTCGCGCATGTAGTCGATGTTCTCGTAGGTCCACTTGGCGGGCGGCACCTGGTTCTTGATCGCGGCGTTCTCCGCGGGCATGCCGAAGGCGTCCCAGCCCATCGGCTGCATGACGTTTCTGCCCTGCATGCGCTGGAAGCGCGAGACCACGTCGCCGATGGTGTAGTTGCGCACATGCCCCATGTGCAGCTTGCCGCTGGGGTAGGGGAACATCGACAGGCAGTAGAATTTCTCGCGATTGGCGTCTTCTACCGCCTTGAAGCACTGGTTCTTGTCCCAGTACTGCTGGGCGTCGCGTTCGATCTCAAAGGGCGTGTACTGTGCGTCCATCGGTCTCAACAGGCACCTTGCGTTGGCAGTGGCGAAAGTAGGGGTCATCGTCCTGAGCGCCTACAATATGCTAGAAAGGTCGTAGCGCATTGAAGCCAAAGGAAGATGACGGCAATGGGGCACAAGCATACCCCAGCAGCGCGCCATCAGGTAGGGCCACGCGCTGCGGAGCATCCGTGAGACCGGTTAGTGATGAACAAGGAGTGCACCATGAGCGATCGCAAGGAGACAACGCAGGAGCATCGCCTGCGCGAAGGGTACGAACGCATGCTGGCGCGCCTTCAGGAGGGCGCCGACGAGCTGTCATGGGACGCGCTGCAGAAGGATCTCGATGAGGCGGTGGAGTTCGAAGCCGAGTTCGAGGAGTTCACCAAGGATGAGCTGGCGCTGCTGCGCGCCTGGGTCGAGCGCGACCTCAAGGACATGCGCCGCTATCTCGCCGCCGGTGGTAATAGCGTGGCAAGTTGGCTGGGCATCGACCTCACGGTGCTGTCGCGCAAAGTCAGCGAGGCGTTGCTGTCGGTGGCCGATCGCAGCATCGTCGACCGTGAACGGCTCGAGGACGACCTCGAGGCGGCTCAGGCCGACTACTGCGAGGGCGAGATCGCCGCTCCCGGGCGCATGGCCTGCGTGCACTGCGATGCCCAGGTCACCCTCGAGACGGTGACCCGTATCGATCCCTGCCACCAGTGCGGGCATCGCTATTTCGCCCGTGCTTCCGACTGATCAGGCGATCAGGCGATCAGTTGGTCGAGCAGCAGTATGCCGGCCAGCACCGCCAGCGACATGATCGCGGCATACGGGGCGTTGAGGCGCATGGTGCGGTAGCCGCTGACGCCGTAGCGCCCCTGCAGCGAGAGATTGATCCCCGATAACGGCCCCACCGCCGTGCCCACTCCCCATGACGCCAGTGCCACGAAGGCCAGTAGCGTGTAGCGGCTACCCTCGAGGTCGAGCATCGAGGCCAGTGTCGAGACGCCGATGATCGGATGCAGGCCGGCGATGGCGCTGACCACGATCACCGCATAGCTCAACATGGCCTGGGCGGCACCGAAGTGCTCGAACAGCACCCACTCGCCGCCGGTTACGGCGGCAATCAACGTAGACAATCCTTGAGTAAAGAGCCCCGCCGCCAAGAACAGCGAGATCTCGCCGCGCATGCTCGGCAGCCGCCTGCGGGTGTGCTCGACGATGCGTCGCCGGGTCCAGCGCAGCCCCTGGGGGAGGTTGGTTGCCAGCGCTGCGGCCGGCAGCAGAAAGGTGATGATGCTGACGATCGACAGCCTCGGTGTAAGGCCGTAGTGAAACAGCATCACCAGGCTTGCCATGGCGACCGGCATCAGCAGGTTGGCCGGCGACATGGCAAAACCGGGGGTATTGGACAGATCGAATCGGCGATTTAGCTCCACGCTGGTGAATAGCCCCGACAGCACCCCCAGCGGCAGGCCGAAGGCCAGAATCCATAGGAAATTCATCTGCGGCGCCAGGCTCATCACCACCCCCATCGAGGCGAAGAACGGCGACCAGAAGGCCGCGCTGGAGAGCCCCCGATTGAGGGCCAGGATTTGTGGCGGGCTAAGCGGTGCGCTGGCCGGCTGAGGGGGCGGTGGATTAAGCCCGCGCAGCCGGTCCCCCACCATGAATACCGTGGAGAGATTGAGGATCGACCCCAGCAGGTGAACGCTGAACCAGGTGCTGAGCACGCCGCGCCAGCCGGTCAGATGGGTGCCGCTGCGACTGGGGCTTTGACTGCCGATCAGGCTGATGAAGCTGACGCCTACCAGCATCGCCACCACGTAGGTGTTGCCGTCCAGAATCCACGGCCAGGCCACCTCGGCGGCGTAGCCCAGTCGGGCCGCCAGCAGCATGCCGGCGCCCAGCGCGATCAGCACGCCGGCCTGGCGCCGTGAGCGGGTAGGGATGTCGCGCCACAGCAGTACGACCGAGAACCACAGCAGATAGCCCACTGGCAGCGGCGTCACGGCCGCGCCGGTAAATAGCAGGATCTGCCAGATCAGCCCGGCGAGAATAGCGACGCCGGCGATCACCTGACGCAGCGAGGGCGAGTCGGGGCGAGTGGGGGCGGCGGGCGGCGCATCCTGAGCGGACATGAGTATCCTGAGCGAGCGACCTCGCGTAAGGGGAAAGTTAGCATCCTAGGTAAATTGTCGACGAGGCTCAAGCGGGCCTAAGCATGCCGTCCGCGGGTGGGCGGCCGCGAACGTCAGCGCCGACGGTAGGGCAGGTAGCGCAGTGGCAGTACCGGCGCCTCGGGCGACTGCAGGCGATCGCTGCTGGGCGCACAGCCGAAGAAGCGGCGATAGCTGCGTGAAAAATGCTCCAGGGATCCGAAACCGGCGGCACTGGCGACGGACGCCACGCTGAGGTCTGTCTGCTGTAGCAGCCGGTGGGCACGGTTGATGCGCAGCCACAGGTAATAGCGCATCGGCGTCACCCCCAGCTCCTGCTTGAAGCGTCGCTCCAGTTGACGCGTCGAGAGGCCGGCATGGCTGGCCAACTCGGCAGTGCTGAGCGGCGCTTCGATATGGCGGCGCATATGACGCAGTACCCGTCGAATCTGGGCTGACGTCTCGGCATGGTGGAGCGGGTCGGCGGCAAGCTGCTGGCGAGCGCCGTCGCGTTGACGGCGTTCGAGGAGATGATTGCGCAGCTCCTCGAGCAGGGCGGGCTCCACATGGCGCGCCAACCAGGCGAACATCAGGTCGACGATGGCGGTGCCCCCGGCGCAGCTCAGCCGGTCGCGGTCGAGGCAGTAGAGCTCGCTGCTGGTTTCGAGCTGTGGGTAACGCTCGGCAAAGCCCTCGCGGTTGTCCCAGTGCATGGCGACACGATGGCCCTGCATGACCCCGGCGGCGGCGAGCATGTCGCTGCCTACCTCGATGCCACCGAGGTTGGTCCCCGCGGCGGCACAGTGGCGCAGCCACATGGCCAGGCGCGTGTCGTCGCGGTAGCTCTTGGTGGCGAAACTGGCCAGCACCCACACCTCATCCAGCGTATGCGGAGCCGGCCACTCAGGCTCGACGGCCAGCGGCGTGCCATTGGAGGCCATGACGCTCTCCTCCAGCCCCAGCAACTGCCACTCGAAGCGCGGCTCCTGGGCGAGCCAGTTGACGATGAACAGGCTATCCAGAATGGTCCCCAGGCCGGCGAAGGAGAACGCCGGCATCAGCATCAGCTTGAGCCGGTAGGGTGGGGTCGAGGGAGCGCTATCAGGCAGGCCAGGCGTACGCATCAGTGACGATAGTCGGGGGCATCACGGTCGAGGATGCGCAGCAGCGCGGCAAAGTGCTGCTGGGCTGCCCCCTCGGCCATGTAGTCGTCCCACTGTGCCGCCGTCTTGCGCGCCACCGTGTCGCTGACCGGCTTGAGCGGCAGGCCGCTGCCGCGGGCGATCAGATAGGTGCGGCAGGCGCGCTCGAAGTAGTAGAGGCGATCGAACGCCTCGGCGACATCGGCGCCGGTGGTCACCACGCCGTGGTTGCCGAGCAGCAGTACCGAGGCACGGTTGGCCAGCCCGCCGAGGCGTTCGGCCTCGTCGGCGAGGCCCATGCCATCGAAGCCTTGATCGACGTAGAGACGCTCGAAGAAGCGCATGCTGTTCTGCTCCACCGGGGGTAGATGGGGCGATTCCAGGCAGGACAGCGCGGTGGCATAGGGTGCGTGGCTATGCAGGATGCAGCCAATGTGTTCGCCCTGGCGATGCATGGCGCCGTGAATCGCCCAGGCGGTGGGGTCGATGTCCGCCGGCGCTTGCCCGTGGCGATCCACCTCGAGCAGGTCGCTGGCGCGCAGCTCCGAGAAGTGATGACCCAGCGGGTTGATCAGGAAGCGTCGCTCGTCCAGCGCCAGGCTGCAGTGGTTGGCGGTGGCCTCGTGCATGTCGAGACGGGCCATCCAGCGAAAGGCGGCGGCCAGCTGCTGGCGCGGACTGGCATCGAGGATGGGGCGCGACACGTCGTGCTGTTGCATGGAAATCTCCTGTCGGGGACTCAATACTGAATCCAGCGCGTCTTGACGGCCATGTATTTTTGCATACCGGCGAGGGCGTAGTCGCGACCGATGCCCGACTGCTTAACGCCGCCGAAGGTGGTCTGCAGGCTCACGGCATCCACGCCATTGACCGTGACGGTGCCCGCCTGCAGGCGGTCGCACAGACGGTGAGCACGCCCCAGGTCGCGTGTCCACAGCGAGGCCGCCAGGCCATATTCGCTGTCATTGGCCAGGGCCACGGCCTGCTCCTCGTCGTCGAAGGGGGTTACCGTCAAGACCGGGCCGAAGATCTCCTCGCGGAACAGGCGTCGGTCGGGGGTGACGTCGGCAAAGATCGTCGGCGCCACGAACAGCCGTCCGCCGTCTGCCTCGCGGGGCTCGCCTCCGCAGGCCAGCCGCGCTTCGCTGCGACCCAGGCGCAAATAGTCGCAGACCTTGTCGAACTGGGCCTGGCTGACCAGCGGCCCCAGGGTAGTGGCGGGATCGAGCGGATCGCCCAGGGTCAGCGCATTGGCGCGGCGGCAGAGCGCGTCGAGCAATGGCTCGGCCAGCTCGCGCTGCACCAGCAGCCGTGAATGAGCCGAGCAGACCTGGCCGGCATTGGTGAAGATAGCGCCGGCCACGGCATCGGCGACCTCCTCAAGATCGCCTGCGTCTGCGAACACTAGATGCGGACTCTTGCCGCCGCACTCCAGCCACACCGGCTTCATGTTGGACTCGCCGGCATAGACCATGAAGCGCTTGCCGATTTCGCTGGAGCCGGTGAAGCCGATGGCATCGACGTCGGCGTGGCGGCCCAGTGCTTCGCCGGCCTGATGGCCATGCCCGGGCACCACATTGACCACGCCCTGGGGAAGACCCGCGGTTTCGCACAGCTCGGCGAGGCGCAGTGCCGAAAGCGATGACTCCTCGGCGGGTTTGAGTACCACGCTATTGCCGGCGGCCAGCGCCGGCGCCAGCTTGACGCAGGCGTTGTGCAGCGGATAGTTCCAGGGCACGACTGCACCGATCACGCCCAGTGGCTCATGGCGCATGCTGGCCTGCACGCCGGGCGGCGAGGCGGCCAGGGCGTCGTACCATTTGTCCTGCACCTCGGCATACCAGTCGAACAGTCGCGCGGACTCCTCGACATCGTCGAGGGCCTCGTCGATACGTTTGCCGACTTCCAGGCAGTCGAGCAGGGCCAGCGTCGTGGCGTGCTCGCGCAGCCTCGTGGCGATCGCCTGCAAGACTTGGCGACGCCGGGTCGGCGCGGCCTGCGACCAGTCGCCGGCGCTGAAACTGCGACGTGCAGCGGCCACGGCAAGATCGATATCCGCGGCGGTGCCGGCGGCGATGCGTGCGACGGGTGGCCCGCCCATGGGATTGAGGGAGTCGAGCCAGTCGCCGGCCTGGGCCGCCTGGCGCTGGCCGTCGATGAAGGCACGACCGTCGGCTGTCAGCTCGGCGGCGAGACGTTGCCAGTCATGGTGGCTGTGGGGCATGTGGAACTCCACTTAGAGATCGAGAACGAGACGCGGGCCGCGTGGGCGCGACACGCAGGGATAGATCAGGTCGTTGAGGGCCTTCTCGGCGCTGGACTGCACGGCGTCGAGGTGCTCCACCTCGCCATCCAGCAGCGGTGTGGCGCAGGTACCACAAACGCCTTCGCAGCACAGGCGGGGCGGGGCCACGCCGTGCGCCTCCAGGGCGTCGATCAGGGATTGGCCCGGGGCTAGCGTGAAGCGTCTGCCGCTGGCCTCGAGGATCACCTCGCAGCTGTCTTGAGGGGCGTCGCTGGGCACGGTGTCGTTATGGAAGCGCTCCAGACGCAGGCAGCCCGCCGGCCAGTCGGCGGCGAGACACTCCAGCTCGTCGAGCAGCGAGGCGGGGCCGCAGGCATACACGCGGGTGCTGGCACGAGGCGTGTTCACGAGAGTGTCGAGGCGAGTGCGCCCATGCTCGCTGGAGATATGCAGGTGCAGCTTGCCGGGCGGAAACAGCGGTGCCAGCGCTGCGGCGAACAGCGCCTGCCGGCGATGGCGCACCAGATAGTGCAGCTCGCGGCTGGCGCCCAGCGCGTGCAGGCGCCTCGCCATGGCGACCAGCGGGGTGATGCCGATCCCGGCGCCGACCAGGCAGTGGTGAGCGGCGCTCTCGTCGAGGGGAAAGCGATCATGGGGGCCGCTGGCGGTCAGTCGAGTGCCCGGCATGGCGTGCTCGGCGAGCCACGCCGAGCCACCGCGGGAATCGCGCTCGTGGAGCACGGCGATGCGGTAGATCCCGTCGTCGGCACCATCGAGCAGTGAATAGTGGCGCGTCATGCCGTTGGGAAGCGTGAGCGCCAGGTGAGCCCCCGGCGCGGCCGGGGGCAGGGTGGCCCCGTCGCTTGCCGCCAGATCGAGCCGGTAGAGGCGTTCGCCGAGGGCTTGGTGGTGGCGGATTTCCAGGCATAGAGCGTCGTGCATGAGAACCTCAGCGTTGCCGATGTTGCCACTCGGGGTGAATCCAGGTCGCCGCCTCGCTGGGCGGCAAGGGGGGCTTGCCGAGCAGCAGGTCGCTGGCCTTTTCGGCGATCATCACCGTGGGGGCATTGGTATTGCCGCTGACGATGCGCGGCATGATCGAGGCATCGACCACGCGCAGCCCCTCCAGGCCGTGGACACGCAGTTCGGGGTCGACCACCGCCTCGGGATCCTCCGCGGGCCCCATCTTGCAGGTGCCAGCGGCGTGGTAGCCGGTCTCGGTGGTGCGTCGCGCCCAGGCGTCGAGGTCGGCGTCGCTGTCGATATGCGCGCCGGGGGAGATCTCTTCACCGCGCAGGCCATCGAAAGCGGGCTGGGCGATGATCTCGCGCACCAGGCGCACGGCGCTGCGCATATCGGCTCGGTCGCGTTGGCTGGCCAGGTAGTGGAAGACGATCTCCGGCGCCTCGCCCGGATCGGCGCTGCGCAGCCTGACGTGGCCGAGGCTGGTGGGGCGCATCAGGTCGATATGCACCTGGAAGGCGTGCTCGCGCAGCGGTGCCACCGAGCCCGGCGGCACCGCCGCCGACATGAAGGTGAGCTGGATGTCGGGGTGCTCGACCCCGGCGCGGGAACGGATGAAGGCGCCGGCATCGAACTGATTGCTGGCCGCGAGTCCGGTATGGCGGCAGAACCACTGCAAGCCTAGCCACCACTTGCGCGGGGCATGCGTCCAGGGGGCGATGGAGACCGGCTGCTCGGCACGATAGGCGACCACGCTGTCCGGGTGGTCGCTGAGACGCTGGCCGACCCCGGGCAGAGGATGTTGGCAGTCGATGCCATGCGCCGCCAGTGCCTCCTCGGGACCGATCCCGGAGAGCATCAGCAGTTGCGGGGTGTTGATGGCCCCGGCGGCGAGGATCACCTCGCGTGTGGCGGTGGCGTGACGCGTGTCGCCCGCGACGCGATAGCTCACGCCCCGGGCGCAACCGGCGTCGAGCAGCACCCGTTCGACCAGGGCGCCGGTGATCACGCTGAGGTTATTCCGCGACCTGGCGCGGGCCAGATAGCCCCGGGCGGTACTCCAGCGCCGGCCGCGATAGGTGGTGCGATCGACGCGCCCCATGCCTTCCTGGCAGTAGCCGTTGGGATCCTCGGTATAGGGATAGCCGGCCTCTACGCCGGCATTGAGGAAGGCGCACGCCAGGGGATCATGAGGCCGACCGGCGCTGACTCGCAGCGGTCCATCCTCGCCGTGGTAGTCATCGCCGCCCAGCTCGTGGGATTCGGCGCGGCGGAAGTAGGGCAGTACCTCGGCATACCCCCAGCCGGGGCAGCCGCTGGCGGCCCAGTGGTCATAGTCGCGGGCGTGACCGCGAATGTAGACCATGCCGTTGATCGACGACGAGCCGCCCAGGGTCTTGCCACGCGGGGTGGCGATATAGCGATCGTCCAGATAGGGCTCCGGGCCGGAATGATAGTGCCAGTTGAAGCGCGGGCCATCGATGGCCGCGCCCATGGCGGCGGGCATGTCGATGGTCCAGGAGGCGTCACGCGGACCGGCCTCGATCAGCAGTATCCGGTAGCGGCCGTCGGCGCTGAGCCGATCGGCCAGCACGCAGCCGGCCGAGCCGGCGCCGACGATGATGTAGTCGTATGACGCGGGGTCAGTCATGCCAGGGTCTCGCTACGCTGATGGATTCAGTAGGTATTGCGATAACGGTCGGCGGCGTCCTGCTGGCCGTCGGCGCTGGTCACGTTTTCGAGCCAGCCCAACACCACGTCAGGGTTGTCAGCGAGCCATTGGCTGGCCACTTCCTCGAGGGGGATGTCGCGGCGGCTGTAGTCATAGACCCAGGCATCCTGGACGTCGATAGGCAGCACGATCTGCTCGAGCAGACGGGTCAGGTTGGGGTGGCGCTCGACGAAATCGGCGGCGACCACGGTAGACACCGAGCTGGCATCGCCCCACAGATTCTGCGGGTCTTCCAGGTAGCGAATATCGAAGTCGACGTTCATCCAGTGCGGTTCCCAGCCGAGGAAGGCGATCCACTCGTCGTCGGCGATGCTGGTCTCCACCTGCGACATCATGCCGGCCTCGCTGGAGGCCACTACCCGCCAGTCGCTCAGCCCATAGGTGTCGTTGTCGACGGCCTCCTGCATCAGTTCGTTGCCGACGTTGCCGGGTTCGATACCGTAGAAGGTGTGGCTGAAGCGTTCGCCGTGCTCGGCCAGATCGGCCATCGAGCGCACGCCAGCCTCCCAGACGTAGCCGGGTACCGCCAGCTGGAAACGCGCACCTTCGATATTCTCGGTCAGCTCGACCAGCTCACCGGCTTCCAGGCGCGGGTCGAGCATGCCGCCCTGTGAGGGCCGCCATAGCGCCATATTGATATCCAGGTCTCCGCTGGCCATGCCGCCGAGGATGATCGAGGAGCTGGCTTCCTGGAGGGTGGCGTCATAGCCAAGGGTTTCGACCAGTTGGCGGGTGACCTCGGACTTGACCGTTGCGCCGGGCCACTGCGGCGTGGCGAAGCGGATCGTCTCGGCCTGGGCGGCGAGCGGCGCCAGCAGCAGGGCGCTGGCTGTCAAGCGTGACAAGAGGGTAGGCAGTGATGGGCTACGCATGGTCAGGGTCTCCTGGTGTTATCAGTTGTCTTGCGGGGCGATGCTAGAAGCCGCACACACCCCCGCCATCGACGCTGAGAATGGCGCCGTGGGTGAAGCTGGCGCGGGGCGAGGCGAGGTAGAGAATCGCCTCGGCGACCTCGCCAGGCCGTGCCATGCGCCCCATCGGGGCGCGGGCATGGGCGTCGGCCAGATAGCCGGCGGGATCGGGGCTGCGCTGTGCGGCGTGATCGATCATCTCGGTGGCCACGTTGCCGGGGCAGACGCAGTTGAGGCGGATGCGCCCGGCCAGCTCCAGTGCCAGGGCGCGGGTCAGGTTGACCACGGCCGCCTTGGCGCCGGAGTAGACACTGCTGGGGGGATAGCCGATCAGTCCGGCATCGGAGCCGAGGTTGACCACGTTGCCGCCACTCGCCTCGAGTGCCGGAAGCGCCGCCTGAATGGCAAAGAAGGTACCGGCAACGTTGATCTGGTAGTGATCGTCCCAGTGTTGCTGCGTGACCGCTTCGAAGGGCACCTCCTCGAACACCCCGGCACAGTTGATCAGGCAGTCGAGGCCGCCGAGCCGCTCGCAGGCCGTGTCCACCACCCGCTGGCAGCTCGCGCGGTCGCGCAGTTCACTCACCGCCGCCAGGGCCGGGGTGTCACGCTCGGCGTTGAACGCGTCCACCGAGGCCTCGCTGCGTGCGCCGATGGCAACCCGTGCGCCACGCATCAGCAGCAACTCGGCGGTGGCGGCGCCGATGCCGCGAGCGCCGCCGGTGACCAGCACGCGACGGCCGCGGAATTCGCCGTCAGGGGCATCGCTCATAAGCGACTCGCTTCGGGGTGCAGGGCGCGGAATACCAGACGGTGGAAGTGATGCACCAGGTGCTCACTCTCGTTACTGCGCTCGGCATCGATCATGTAGCGCCCCTGGTTGTAGCCCAGCGAGTGCAAGCCCTGCTGCACGGTGACGTTGAGGTCGATGTCCTCCGGGCCGAGCTCATCGTTCATCCACGCGATGCTGGCTCGGGAGACCTCGGAGATCGGCTGCTGGGCGCTGTAGTAGCCGAAACGCAGCAGGCTGCGTTCGCTGTCCAGCGGGATCATCATGAAGGTGCCCAGGCACTGGGTGAACGGGAACTGATAGAAGGTGTTGTGTGGCCAGATGCCAATGTTGAAGAACCCATCACCCGGCTCGGGGGGGCGTGATAGCGGCTTGCCATAGGCCTGGATGGCGTCGGGGTTGGGCGGGGCGCCGTAGGTCCACCAGTGGTCGAACTGACGCAGCCGATAGCCGGCGAAATCGATCAGCGACGCAAGATCGACGTGGCAAGGCCCCGAGAGCTGGAAGTGATAGCCCTCGATGGAGTTGTCCATGATGACCTTCCAGTTGGCGGGGACGATGACATCGTCCTCCTCGACCAGCTGCATCTTGTCGAGATCGGGAATCGCCTCGCGCATGGCCTGGTCGGCACCGGGAAACAGCGTCTGCATCGAGTCCGCATCGGGATCGAAGTTGAAGAACACGCAGTCGGCGAAGACCTCCATGCGCACGGCCGGGATGGCGTGCTGCTGCTTGTCGAAGCCGGCCAGGCGATCGCTGCGCGGGGCGCTGCGTAGCGCGCCGTCCTGGCCGTAGCACCAGGAGTGGTAGGCGCAGCGAATCACGCCCTTGTTGACGCCGCGCGTCTCGTTCAGCAGGCGATTGCCGCGGTGCTGGCAGACGTTGTGGAAGGCGTGGATCTCACCCTGGCGGTCGCGCATCAGAATCACGCTCTGCCGGAAAATATCCCGGACGACGAAGGCGCCGGCTTCGCTGAGCTCGTTGACATGACAGCCGAAGTGCCAGGCCTTCATGAAGATGCGCTCGCGCTCCTCGGCAAAGATGGTTGCGTCGTGGAAGTAGCGGGAGGGCAGGGTGACGGCTGTCTCGGCAGACTGTTCGTCCCACTGCTGGATCGGAATCCGGTCCGTCATGGGTCTGGCTCCTCATGCTGTAACGGTAGCCCTCAGGCTAGGCCGCTACGTCGCAGAGGCATGAGGTTTTACGACACTGCGTTATCAGATATTTGATTATTTAAGACGAATATTTGTCGTTATAAATCAAATTATCGCCACTACAGGGTACCTGCCCGCAAAGGAATTCTGATAAATAGCGACATCAGTAGGTGTTAGGCGTGTCGCCGTGGCCGAATGCGGTGCGTTGGTTATCCAGCAACGCCAACATCGAACGTGCGGCGTTGGAGAGGGTGCGGCTCTTGTGCACCAGGTAGCCCAGCGGCCGCTCGATGGGGCGATGCGCGATATCCAGCACGTGCAGGCTATCGTCGATCAGCGACTCCGGTAGCACGCTCCAGCCCAGGCCAATGCTGACCATCATCTTCAGCGTCTCGAGGTAGTTGGTGGAGAGCGCGACCTTCACCTGCAAGCCGTCGCGGGCGAAGGTGTCGATCACGATGCCGCGGGTGAAGGTCTGCGGTCCGGGCAGCACCGCATCGTGGGCAGAGAGTGACGTCAGCGGCGGCGTGGCATTCTGCGCCAATGGGTGATCGTGGGCGCACACGAAGCGCAGCCTGTCGACCCACACCGGCACCACCATCAACTGCGGGTCAGGTACCGGGGCGAGGGTCACCACGGCGATTTCCAGCTCGCCGTCGAGCACCTCCTGGTAGGCCTGCTCGGAGTCGAGGAAGCGCATGTCCAGGCGCACCTCGGGGTGAGCGCGGGTATAGCGCTTGAGCAGTGGGGGCAGGCGATGCAGCCCGATATGGTGGCTGGTGCCCATGGTCAGGCTGCCGGCCACGTCACCGCTGAGATTGGAAAGCGCACGGCGGCTGTCGTCGACCATTACCAGGATCTGTCGCGCCCGCGGCAGCAGCAGGTGGCCCGCCTCGGTCAGCGACACGCGGCGGTTGATACGGTCGAACAGCCGTGCACCGACTTGCTCCTCGAGGCTGGCGATCCGCTTGCTCACCGCCGGCTGGGTCAGATGCAGCTGCTCGCCGGCCAGCGAGAAGGAGCCATGGTCGGCCACGGCGAGGAAGGCTTGGAGGCTTTGCGTGTCCATGCAATGTATTCCTTGGAGGAATTCAAAGCATAAATAACATGAATTGATTTTATGGGCGACCCGCAGGACACTGCTGGTACGAAATAAGCGCCAAGCCCCAGCGCCACCGTATAGCGGCGCAGGGGACAGGCCGAAGAGGAGGTTCGATGCCATGGGTTCGGAGTACTGCTCCGAACGGGCTGGCCATGGATGGGCAGCACCGGCCCTACAAGCGAAGCAGGACGCGAGAGCGCAGTAGGGCATCGGTAGCGTACAGGGAAGTATTTACAGCGCCTCCTCGCAGGCCTGTCGCCGACAAGCCGCGAGATTAGAACCGTACGTGAGCGACATTATCTAAGACCGACCAGATGATGAGAACAGGGCCCCGAGCCCGGGAGAACGATATGGCAGGCCAGACCCTTTACGACAAGCTGTGGTCGCAGCACCTGGTCAAGGAGCGCGACGACGGCACCGCCTTGATCTACATCGACCGCCAGCTGCTCCACGAAGTGACCTCGCCCCAGGCCTTCGAGGGCCTGCGCTTGGCGAACCGCAAGCCGTGGCGGCTCGACGCCAACCTGGCGACGCCGGACCACAACGTGCCGACCACGGTAATCGAGCGCGCCGAGGGCAATGCTGGGATCAAGGATCCGGTATCGCTGATCCAGGTCCAGACCCTGGATGACAACTGCGCGGCCTTCGGCATCGAGGAGTTCAAGATCAATGACGCCCGCCAGGGCATCGTGCACGTCGTCGGGCCGGAGCAGGGCGCCACTCTGCCGGGCATGACCGTGGTCTGCGGCGACTCGCATACCGCCACCCACGGCGCCTTCGCGGCCCTCGCCCACGGCATCGGCACCTCCGAAGTGGAGCACGTGCTGGCCACCCAGTGCCTGCTGGCGCAGAAGATGAAAAACATGCAGGTGCGCGTCGAAGGCGAGCTCGGCACTGGCGTCACCGCCAAGGACGTGGTGCTGGCGATCATCGGCAGGATCGGCACCGCCGGCGGTACCGGCTACGCCATCGAGTTCGCCGGCAGCGCGATCCAGAGCCTCTCCATGGAAGGCCGCATGACGGTCTGCAACATGGCCATCGAGGCCGGTGCCCGGGTCGGTCTGATCGCCGTCGACGACACCACCATCGACTACCTTGCCGAGCGCCCCTACGCGCCGACCGCCGAGCAGTGGGACGCCGCCGTCGCCGACTGGCGCAATCTCGTCTCCGACGCCGATGCCGCCTTCGACAAGGTGGTGGAAATCGATGCCGCCTCCATCGAACCCCAGGTCAGCTGGGGCACCAGCCCCGAGATGGTCACCGGTATCTCCGGCGAAGTGCCGGACCCGGCGGACGCCGCCGACGACACCGTCCAGCGCAGCTACACCCGGGCGCTGGAGTACATGGGCCTGGCGCCCAAGCAGAAGATCACCGATATCCGCCTCGACAAGGTGTTCATCGGCTCCTGCACCAACTCGCGCATCGAGGACCTGCGCGAAGCGGCCAAGGTCGCCAAGGGCAAGAAGGTGGCGAGCTCCATCCAGTTGGCCATGGTGGTACCCGGCTCGGGGCTGGTGAAGCGCCAGGCCGAAGCAGAAGGGCTCGACAAGATCTTCACCGAGGCCGGCTTCGAATGGCGCGAACCGGGCTGCTCGATGTGCCTGGCGATGAACGCCGACAAGCTCGGCGCCGGTGAACACTGCGCCTCGACCTCCAACCGCAACTTCGAGGGGCGCCAGGGCTACGGCGGCCGTACCCATCTCGTCAGCCCGGCGATGGCTGCCGCCGCCGCCATCGCCGGCCACTTCGTCGACGTGCGTCAGCTCGACGCCCAACCTACCGCACAGGAGGCCTGAGCCATGAGACAGTTCGAACGTGAGCAGGGCCTGGTTGCGCCGTTGGACCGCGCCAACGTCGATACCGACCTGATCATTCCCAAGCAGTTTCTCAAGTCGATTAAGCGTACAGGCTTCGGCGTCAATCTGTTCGACGAGCTGCGCTACCTCGATGAGGGCTACCCGGGCCAGGATGCCAGTCAGCGTCCGCTCAACCCCGATTTCGTGCTCAACCAGCCGCGTTATCAGGGTGCCAGCGTGCTGCTGGCACGGCGCAACTTCGGCTGCGGCAGCTCCCGCGAGCACGCCCCCTGGGCGCTCGAGGACTTCGGCTTCCGGGTGGTGATCGCGCCGAGCTTCGCCGACATCTTCTACAACAACGCCTTCAAGAACGGGATCCTGCTGGTGCCCCTCGACGAGGACACCGTGGATCGGCTGTTCAAGGCGGTAGAGGCCAACGAGGGCTATCGCCTCGATGTCGACCTCGAGAACCAGCGGGTGACCACCCCGGAAGGCGAGATCATCGAGTTTGAGGTCGACGCCTTCCGCAAGCACTGCCTGCTCAACGGCCTCGACGATATTGGCATCACCCTGCAGGACGAGGATGCCATTCGCGCCTTCGAGGAGAAGCACCGCGTCGCGCGGCCGTGGCTGTTCCGCGACAAGGCCCCGGCCTGAGGCTTTAAAACCGCTGCGTTGGTGGCCGCGAGGCTGATCCGGCGGCAGGCTCATATGAGATTGAAGGGCGTAGGGGATAGGTCGAAGAGGAGGTTTGCGCCATGGGTTCGGAGCACTGCTCCGAACGGGCTGGCCATGGATGGCCAGCCCCGGTCCTGCAAGCGGAGCAGGATGCGAGAGCGCAGCAGGGCGCAAGGTAGCGCCCAGGGATGGGTTCACAGCGCCTCCTCGCAGGCCTATCGCTGTACAGCCCGCCACCATTTGTTTGGAAATGGCGGCTGACAAGGATTGAGAAACATATGACACGCAAGATTCTGGTTCTCCCGGGCGACGGTATCGGCCCGGAAATCACTGCCCAGGCCAGCCGCGTGCTGGCCGCCTGCCAGGCCCGCGGCCTGGACGTCGAGGTCGAGGAAGCGCTGGTCGGCGGCACCGCCTATGATGCCCACGGCGAGCCGCTGCCCGCCGAGACCCTGGCCAAGGCCGAAGGTGCCCGCGCGATTCTGCTCGGCGCCGTGGGTGGCCCCCAGTGGGACACCATCGAGGACCTAAGTAAACGCCCCGAGAAGGGCCTGCTTGGCCTGCGCAAGAACCTCGGCCTGTTCGGCAACCTGCGTCCGGCGATCCTCTACCCGCAGCTCGCCGAGGCCTCCAGCCTCAAGCCCGACGTAGTGTCGGGGCTCGACATCATGATCGTGCGCGAGCTCACCGGCGGCATCTACTTCGGCCAGCCGCGCGGCATCGAGGAGCGTGACGGCGAGCGGGTCGGCTACAACACCTACGTCTACTCCGAGAGCGAGATCGAGCGCATCGGCCGGGTCGCCTTCGAGATGGCCCAGAAGCGTGGCAAGAAGCTGTGCAGCGTCGACAAGGCCAACGTGCTCGAGGTCACCATCCTGTGGCGTGAGGTCATGGAGCGGCTGGCGCCGGAGTATCCCGACGTCGAGTTGTCGCACATGTACGTCGACAACGCCGCCATGCAGCTGGTGCGTGCGCCCAAGCAGTTCGACGTGATCGTCACCGGCAACATGTTCGGCGATATCCTCTCCGATGCCGCGGCGATGCTCACTGGCTCCATCGGCATGCTGCCCTCGGCCTCGCTCAATCAGAGCGGGCAGGGCATGTACGAACCGTGCCACGGCAGCGCCCCGGACATTGCTGGGCAGAACATCGCCAACCCGCTGGCGACGATTCTCTCGGTGGCGATGATGCTGCGCTACTCGCTGGACGAGCCGGCCCTGGCCGAGCGTATCGAAGCGGCGGTGGGCAAGGTGCTCGACGACGGCCTACGCACCGCCGATATCGCCTACCCCGGCACTCGCCAGGTCTCCACCAGCGAGATGGGTGACGCTGTGCTGGCGGCGTTCGAGGCCCTGTAGCGCCAAGCTGTAAGCGCCCAGCACCAAGCTTTAGAGCGACGGGCAGCCAGTCTAGCGATTGATACCGTCACAAGTGGCGATACCATCCTGCGGCGCTCGGCGCTCGGCGCTCGGCGCTCGGCGCTCGGCGCTCGGCGCTCGGCGCTCGGCGCTGATTCATGTATAATATTGGCCTCATTTGATTTCTGGAGGACTTCACATGTTGAAAGTCGGTTTCGTCGGATGGCGCGGCATGGTGGGCTCGGTGCTCATGCAGCGCATGGTGGATGATGGAGATTTCAACGGCATCGAGCCGGTCTTCTTCACCACCTCCCAGGTCGGCAAGCCCGGCCCCGACATCGGCGTCGACGTGCCTCCCCTCAAGGACGCCTTCGACCAGAACGAGCTCAAGGCCCTCGACGTGGTGGTCACCTGCCAGGGCGGCGACTACACCAAAGAGGTCTACCAGGACCTGCGCCAGGCAGGCTGGAAAGGCTACTGGATCGACGCTGCCAGCACCCTGCGCATGGCTGACGATGCCACCATCGTCCTCGACCCGGTCAACCGTGGCGTGATCGACGCCCAACTGGCCAATGGCGCCAAGACCTTCGTTGGCGGCAACTGCACCGTCAGCCTGATGCTGATGGGCCTGGGCGGTTTGTTCGAGGCCGACATGGTCGAATGGATGACCTCCATGACCTACCAGGCGGCCTCCGGCTCCGGCGCCAAGCACATGCGTGAACTGCTCAACCAGATGGGCAGCCTGCGTGACAGCGTCGCCGACGAGCTGGCCGACCCGTCCAGTGCGATCCTCGACATCGACCGCAAGGTCACCGCGGCGATGCGCTCGGGCGACTTCCCGACCGACAACTTCGGCGCGCCGCTGGCCGGCAGCCTGCTGCCGTGGATCGACACCAAACTCGACAACGGTCAGAGCAAGGAAGAGTGGAAGGGCAGCGTCGAGACCAACAAGATCCTCGGCCTCGACAATAACCCGATCCCCATCGACGGCCTGTGCGTGCGTATCGGTGCGATGCGTTCACACAGTCAGGCGTTCACCATCAAGCTCAAGCGCGACGTGCCGCTAGACGAGATCGAGGATCGCCTGGCCAAGCACAACGAATGGGTGAAGGTGATTGCTAACGACAAGGACGCCACCATCGATGGGCTGACGCCAGCTGCGGTGACCGGCACCATGCAGGTGCCCGTAGGACGCCTGCGCAAGCTGGCCATGGGCGGTGAATACCTGTCCGCCTTCAGCGTCGGCGACCAGCTGCTGTGGGGCGCCGCCGAGCCGCTCAAGCGCATGCTCAAGATCCTGCGCGAGCAATAAGCGCTCCCTCCTGTGCGTCATGACGCCTCCCTCCGGGGAGGCGTCGTCTTGTCAGCGGGATGAAAACTGGCATACGTTGAATAATCAGGCTTGTCAGGCGCTGCCTGATGCTTTCTGCTGAGACAAAACGATGCGTTAGCGCCAATGCTGCTCCAGATCGCAGGGTCAATCAAAAAAATGAACCGCAAGCTCCCACTGGTCATCGCACTGACGCTCACGGCAGCAACCAGCTCGCCGCTTCTGGCACTCGGGGTGGGTGAGGTTGAGGTGCACTCGCGTCTCAGCGCACCGCTGCGTGCAACGCTGCCGCTAACCGACGTCGATGGCGTCGACCCCCGGCGCATGCGAGTGTCGCTGGCCGATGAAGCAGCCTTCGAACAGGCCGGTTTGAGCCGCGACCTGCTGGCGCGTGGTATCGACTTCAGCATCGAGCGCCAGGCCGGTGAGCTGGTGGTGGCAATGCGCTCCGAGCAGCCGGTGCGCGATCCCTTCCTCGATCTGCTGCTGGATATCGACTGGCCTGACGGCCGCGTGCTGCGCCAGGTCACGCTGCTGTTCGACCCACCCGGCTACGAAGACAGCCCGGTGCTGGTGGCAGGGGCTTCCGTCGAGGCAACTGCAGCCAGTGCCCCGCCCCCGATCTCGCCGCCCGCTGAGCCCCCCACCCAGTCGTCCACGGCCTCGGCTGCCAGTCGCAGCAGCGATCCTGCGGTAGTGCGAAGCGGAGATACCCTATGGGCAATCGCCTCGCGGCTGCGCCCCGGCGACGATATCGACATCAACCAGATGATGCTGGCACTTGTCGAGGCCAACCCCGATGCTTTCCCTTCTGGAAACATCAACTCGATGCGCGCCGGCGTGACCCTCAACGTGCCCTCTCGCCAGGCGATCACCCGACGCTCCCCCAGCGACGCCAGCGCGCTGGTGCAGACCCAGAACCAGGCCTGGGCGGCTCGCCAGAGCGACGGCGGTGCCGCGGTGGCCGCGAGTGCGTTGTCGGCGCCGGCCGCGGCAGGCCCAACTGACGCTGGGGTCGAGCCTGCTGCGGTGGCCGAGGTTACCGAGCCTGACGAAACGGCCGACAGCGCCGATGTTGCCGACAGTGGAGTGGCTGCGGAGACCCCGCGGCTGACGCTGCTCAGCGACGAAGAGCTGGCCGCCGAGCAGCAGGCGACTGACGTCGAGGAGATGGTGCTGGACGACGCGGCCCAGATGGCTGGCCTGGCCGTGGCCGGCGACGCTGAGACAGGGCAGGACGGCGGCGATGGTCCGGCCAGCGGCGAGGCCTCCCACGGCAGCGCCGATCAGGATGAGCGCCTGCTGCGCGTGGAAAACGAGCTGCTGGCCAGCCAGCAGGCACTCAGCAACGTCGAGGTCGAGCGTGACCAGCTGCAGCAGGAGATGCGCGAGATGCGCGATGAACTCGCGGCCATGCGCGAGCAGCTGGCGCAGCTGAGTGCCGGCGGGACGCCCAGCGAGGTGGCCGGTGCCGGCGGCGTCACGCCGCCGACGGCAAGCCCCGCGCCGGAGCCCGAGCCCTGGTGGGGGGCGCTGTGGCAGCAAGTGCGCGACGGTAGCCTGACCGTGGCCGGCTTGGCCCTGGCGGCCCTGCTGGCACTATGGGCGCTGGTGCGCCGCCGGCGCGAAGGCGGCAGTGCGCCGCGGGCGGGGCAGCGCTACGTCGACGGCGCGGCGGTGATGCCCAGCCTCTATGCGCAGAGTCACGTTCAAGCCGCTGCCCCCGAGGCGCCGGCGGTGGGCGCAACGCCCGAGGAGCCACCCGTTGCACGGCCGATGCCTCAGGCTGAGGCGATCAGCGAGGCCGATATCTTCATGGCCTACGGCCGCTATGATCAGGCCCGCGAGCTGCTCGAGACGAGCCTCGACGAGCAGCCCGAGCGCCACGATCTGCGCCTCAAGCTGCTCACGGTTCACGTCGAACAGGGCGATTGGGGGGCGGCCGAGCGCGAGGCCGAGGCACTGCGCGGCGTCGACGATCCGGCGCTCAAGGCCGACGTCGAGCGGCTGATGGCACGCCGCCAGCGACTCGATGACGTCGCCATGGCCGAGGAGCCGACGCAGGTCGATCCTCCTGCCGAGCCCGAGCCCGAGCCCGAGCCCGAGCCCGAGCCCGAGCCCGAGCCCGAGCCCGAGCCCGAGCCCGAGCCCGAGCCCGAGCCCGAGCCCGAG
>NZ_FNGH01000020.1 GCF_900102875.1 Franzmannia pantelleriensis | reverse complement strand
ACGTTTACTCAATTCCGATCCGAAGATCGGTGACGAGTCGCTTGCCTTGATGATGTGGTGACTGATCACCTCGTCATCGACAAGCGCCCACATGAATTACCTGATCGATTGTTAAAGAGCATCTTGCATTGCCAGGCCCTTGGCCTAGCGCCCTGCAAGGAAGGCGTATTCTACTGAAGCGGCGTGCGTTGTCAAGCCTCGGCGGCGAATATCGCGGCGACCTCGTCGCTGCCAACTCACTTTGCTCGAGCGTCTTGCGACGCGCCGTTCAAGTGGTGCGCATTCTACCGTTTCCGGCGGCTCTGTCAATCGTTTATCTCGTCGAACCGACCAGAAAAACCTAACAAAACCAAGTGCTTGCACCTCTCCAAACCGCTACCAACGTGTGCCCGTCGGCAGCAGCGGATGCGTACTTTACGGACTTACCCGGAACCACGCAAGACCCACCGAAAGAAAAAGTTCATCCAAGCATCACGCGCCTGACACGGCGGCCTCCGCGACCCTAGCGCGACTCGCGCGATCCAGTAGCGACAGCACCGAGCGATAAGGAATACCGCTGTGCTGAGACAGCCCGATCTCGCAGGTGCGCGAGTTGGAATAGCCGGCGCTGCATGACGCGACCTGCGCCGCCAGCCCCTGCAGCGCCGAGGCATTCAGCTCCGGAGTAGTGAACCCCTTGTCTCCGGCGAAGCCGCAGCAGGTGATCTCGGCGGGCACTACGACTTCCTTGGCACAAACCCGAGCCAGTGCGACAAACTTGTCGGCTAGCCCCATCCGGGTGCTGGAGCAGGTCACGTGAACCGCCACCGTCTCGTCTAGCGGCTCGATCGCGAGTCTGGATAGCAGGTGATCGTGGGCAAACGCCACCGGCTCCTGGAAGGACAGTCGCTCATCGAGGTGCTCGCGGGCATGCAGGCTGCAGGGACTGGTGTCACATAGAATCGGATAACGCCCGTTGTGGCTGGCCGCCAATAACTCACGGTTGAGCTCCCGCGCCTTGTGCTCGGCTTCATCGAACTGCCCCTTGGAGGCAAACGCCATGCCGCAACACAGATGGCCGGGAATCGCCGGGATGATCGCTTCGAACCCGGCCTTGTCGAGCAGCGCCAGGGTGATCTCCATGACCGAACGCGCCTCGTCATCGTCACGCGATGCGCCCAGTACACGGGTGGCACAAGAAGGCAAATAGACCACCTTGTCACGCCCGGCATCGGCGCGCTTGGCCGCGCGCTCTAGCACCTTGATCGACGCCGCACGCGGCAGGCTTGGCGTCCACTGCGGCAGCCGCTCGCCGGAGAGCTTGCGCATCCCACCGCTGACTACCGCCATGCCACGCTCACCGAGCACTGCCTGCCCGACACCGGCGACATTCAGTGCCCCGCGGGCCACCCGCGTGGCACCGGAGAAGTGCCGACCAATACGCCGCGCCATCCCCGCCTGGCCGAGATTGCGCTCATGACGCAGTCCGCGCACCAGATCGCCGGTATTGATACCCACCGGACACTGGGTGGCACACAGCCCGTCGGCGGCGCAGGTTTCGATACCCTGGTAGTCGTAGTCGGCAAGCAGGATGTCGTGACGTTGGCGTTCTGCCTCGCTGGCACTGCTGCCCAAGGCGTCGAGACGCGCCAGCTCACGACGCACCACGATACGCTGCCGCGGCGTCAGGGTAAGATCCTTTGAAGGGCACACTGCCTCGCAGAAGCCACACTCGATGCACTTGTCGACCAGCGGGTCGGCCGCCGGCAGCGGCTTGAGGTTCTCCAGGTGCAGAGTCGGGTTGCGACTCAGGATCACCTCGGGATTGAGCAGGTTGTCGGGGTCGAACAGCGCCTTGATCTGCCACATCAGCTGATAGGCATCGCTGCCCCATTCGAGCTCGACATAGGGCGCCATGTTGCGCCCGGTGCCGTGCTCGGCCTTGAGCGAGCCACCGTACTCTACGCCCACCAGTTGGGCCACCTCGTCCATCAGCGCCTGATAGCGCTCGACTTCGCCCGGCTTTTCGAAGCCCTGGGGGAAGACGAAGTGCAGATTGCCTTCCAGGGCGTGGCCAAACAGGATCGTTTCCGGATAGCCGTGCTTGTGAAACACCTCGGTCAGCGCCGCCACGCCTTCGTCGAGCCGCTCAACAGGGAAAGCCACATCCTCGATGACCACCGTGGTGCCGGTATCGCGCACCGCCCCCACTGCCGGAAACAGCCCCTTGCGGATCTTCCAGTAGAGCTCGTAGGTGGCCACTTCGCGGGTGAACACCAACGGCTCCAAGGTCTTGAGGCCCTCGAGAGTGGCATGCACCGCCTGCATGCGCGCCTCGAGCTCCTCACCCGAGTTGGCACGCACATCGATCAGCAGCGCAGCAGCGCCATCGGGCAGCGACTTGAGCACCTCAGGCATGCCCGGCTTATCCTGCACCGAGCGCAGCGCGGCACGGTCCATCAGCTCCACGGCCGAGACCGGCGCCTGCTTGAGGGCAATGGTCGCCCGGCAGGTCGACTGCATGTCGGGGAAGAAAGCCAGCGCTGCGGCCTTCTCGGTTTCGTCGACCACGGTGTCATAGGTGATCGAACTGATGAAGCCGAGGGTACCCTCGGAGCCGATCAACAGGTGCTTGAGAATCTCGATACCATCGTGGAAATCGACCAGGCTGTTGAGCGCATAGCCGGTCGTGTTCTTGAGCCGATACTTATGACGAATTTTGTCCGCTAGCGGGCCATTGCCGCGCGTCTCGGCGGAGAGCCGCTCGAGGCCCGCCAGCAGCTCGGCGTGGGAGGCCTTGAAGGCAGCGACGCTGGCAGGGTCGGCGGTATCCAGCAGCGCTCCGTCGGCCAGCATCACCCGGATGTCACGCAATGTGTGATAGCTGTTCTGCGCCGTGCCGCAGCACATCCCCGAGGCATTATTGGCAGCGATACCGCCGATCATGCAGCTGTTGATGGAGGCTGGATCGGGGCCGATCTTGCGCTGGTAGGGCGCCAGCAGTTGATTGGCACGGGCACCGATCACCCCCGGCTGCAGGCAGATCGCAGCGCCATCGTCGAGAATCTGATGGCTGCGCCAGGCACGCCCCAGCAGAATCAACACCGAGTCGGTCACCGCCTGACCGGACAGCGAGGTACCGGCGGCACGAAAGGTCACCGACAGCCGGCGAGCATGACACTGGGCCAGCACCTCACCCAGTTCGGCTTCGCTCTCGACGCGCACGATCAACTGCGGGATCAGCCGATAGAAGCTGGCGTCACTGCCGTAAGCCAGGGTCCGCAGCGGGTCGTCGATCAGCCGCTCGGCGGGAATGCTCCCGGCCAGCGCGACTTTGAGGTCGGCCCAAGGGTTCATGTCTGCACCATTCATGCCGGCACCTCTGCGGTGTGGCGAAGGATGACTACCAGGGCCTTGGGGCCATGCACCCCGTAGGCCAGGGTCTGTTCGATATCGGCGGTCTTGCTGGGGCCCGAGACCAACAGCGCATTGGTCGGCATGCCCTGCGCCCAACCATGGCGCTCCACCACATCGAAGAAGGTGTCTTCGATGCTCTCGGCGTCGAGCACCGCGATATGGATCGGCGGCACCAGACTAATTAGGCGCGGCTCATCGGCAGTCGGCCATAGCCACAGGCTGCCGGTCTCGGCGATCCCGCCGCGGGTCGAGGTCAGACCGGCATCCACCGACTCGAACTGTTCACGCTGCCACGCCTCGATATCGCGGTCGACGTCGACCAGCTCGATGTCGCTATCGGCCAATGCCTGCCGCGCCTCGGCGGGCACCGGGTGCTCGCGCCCCAGCGCCAGCCGGCGCACGCCCTTGGCGACCAGCACCTCGCTGAGCGCTTCTATCCAACGGGCCTGAGGAGCATGCACCACCTCGCCATGCACTGAGCCGATCAGCCGCTCGAAGCGCGCCAGCCGCTCAGCGGAATCCCAGCCGCGGCCGGTGACCACCGCAAAGTCGCTGACGGGCGCGGTCAACGGCCCATCGCTGCGCTCGCGCAAGCGCTTGAGAATCTGCTCGCGGCTACTCATGCCTCACCCTCCCCGCGCCGGTGTCGCTTGACCAGCGCATGCAGCGAAGCCTTGGCAGGCTTGGGTGCGGTGCGATGGTCGGTCCAAGGGCCGATACTCGAGGGCATCAGCGCCTGCAGCTTGCCGGCCAGCGCCGTGGAGCGTCGCCAGGCGGCCGGATGGGTGGCCAACCACTGAAAGCTCTTCCACGCGGCCACTTCCTTGCCGCTGCGCTTGACGCCGGCACCCGGCACGTTGCCGCGCCCCTCGCCGACCGACTCCTTGCGCAGCCGCACCAGCAGGTCAGGAATCGGAATCTTGACCGGGCACACCTCACCGCAGGCGCCGCACAGGCTGGAGGCGGTGGGCAGGTCCTTGGTCTCCTCCAGCCCCAGCATGTGCGGCATCAGGATGCTACCGATGGGCCCTGGGTAGGTGGTGCCGTAGGTGTGGCCGCCGACCCGGGTATACACCGGACAGTGGTTCATGCACGCTCCACAGCGAATGCAGCGCAGGGTGTCGAGCAGCTCGTCGTCCTGGTAGATGCTGGAGCGGCCGTTGTCGACCAGCACCAAATGTACTTCCCGCGGACCGTCATGCTCGTCGGCCTTGCGCGGCCCTGAGATCATGTTGAAGTAAGTGGTCACGTGCTGGCCGGTGGCCGAGCGGGTCAGCAGTGCATAAAGCGGTGGCACGTCGCGCAGCTGCTCGACCACCTTTTCGATCCCGGTCACCGCGATATGCACCGGCGGCACCGTAGTGGTCATGCGGCCGTTGCCCTCGTTCTCCACCAGGCACAGGGTACCGGTCTCGGCAACCGCGAAGTTGACCCCGGACACGCCCACGTCGGCGGCCATGAAGCGCTCGCGCAGCTGCTGGCGGGCCGCCGCGGTCATGTAGTCGACGTCGCGGGTGCGCTCGGTGCCGGTCTTGGTGTGCATGATCTCGGAGATCTCATCGGTGTTGAGATGGATCGCCGGCATGATGATGTGGGAAGGCGTCTGCTGGTTGAGCTGCACCAGGTACTCGCCGAGGTCCGATTCTAGCGCCTCGATGCCGGCCTGCTCGAGATGGTCGTTGAGATGCATCTCCTCGGACACCATCGACTTGCCCTTGATGACGGCGCGCGCGTCGTGGGACTCGCAGATATCGCGAATGATACGACACGCCTCGTCACCGTCGGCCGCCCAGTGCACGCGAATGCCGTTGGCCTGGCAGTTGGCCTCGAGCTGCTCGAGCAGGTCAGGCAGCTTGGCCAGGGCACGCAAGCGAATGTTGGCGCCCAATTCGCGCAGCGTCTCGAGGTCCCAGTCGCTGAACACATCGCGACGCTTGCTCATCAGGCCGTCCATCGCGCGCCGGAAGTTGTCACGGATCTGCGGGTTGCCCAGGGCATCATGCGCCTGGCGATGAAAGGCCTTGGGGGTAAAGGTCTGTACCGCTGCACTCATGAGGTTCTCCGCCACAGATAGCTGGCAATGTGTTCGCCTTTCACATCCTTGCCCTGATGGGCGAAACGCCCGGCGATGTTCATCAGGCAACCGCAGTCGGAGGTCACGAAATGCTTGGCGCCGGTGGCCTCGATGGCCTGGGTCTTGTCCTCGACCATGGCTGACGAGACCTCGGGGTGGCGCACCGCAAAGGTGCCGCCGAAACCGCAGCACTCGCTGGCCCGCACCTGCTCTACCAGCTCGACCTGGCCCAGCTTAGCGAGCAGGGCCGGCCCGGTGTCGGCCAGTCCCATCTCGCGCCGTGCGCTGCACGAGGTGTGCATGGCGATGGTCTCGGGCTCGCCGTGGTCCTCGAGCGGCAGGTGGCAGACGTGAACCAGAAACTCGGTGAGCTCGAAGACCCGCTCGGCGACGTCTCGCGCCAGAGCCTCATCGACACTGCCGGCAAACAGCTGAGGATAATGCGTACGCATCATCCCGCCGCAGGAGCCCGAGGGCACGACGATTGGCCAGGGGTCGGGAAACAGCCCAAGCTGAGCGCGCGCCACCTCGCGGGCCTCGTCGTGATAGCCAGAGGTATAGGCCGGCTGACCGCAACAGGTCTGATCGTCGGGAAAGATCACCTCGATACCCTCGCGCTCCAAAAGGCGAATGGCATCGAGCCCCGCCTCGGGATAGAACATGTCGATCAGACAGGTGCCGAAGAGATAGACCTTCTCCGGCCTCGGGGGGTAGAGCTTGACTGGTGCCATTGCTGCTTCTCCATCACCAAGACCCATCGCGCCGGATCGCCGGCCACCTCGCTGGTGCGCATGGTTACGACCGCCCGCCCTGGGAAATTGGTAAAACCAATTTACGATTTTTATCGATGCACCTTAGTGGGCGCGCTGTTCGAGTGTCAAACCCGCCGCCCGGTTTTACCCACTCAATGGCTTTATACTTTGGTATCGAGCCTGCCGACGTGATTTTAAGCCATTGAAATTCCATCAAATACAACACGCTACCGGCATTGCAGGAGTGTCGCCAAATGGTCTAAATTTGGTAATACCAATTTTCACCAGACAGCGGCCGGCGTTTTTGCCACAATCCATGCCCGCGCCCACGTTTCACCCGCACTGCGAGAACTCCGCATGGCCTATCAGCCCGTTCGACAGCCGCGTATCGCCGACGTGATCACCGAGCGACTCGAGGCGATGATTCTTGAAGGTAGCCTCAAGCCCGGCCACCGGCTACCACCCGAGCGCGAGCTGGCCGAGCGCTTCGGCGTATCGCGTCCATCGCTACGCGAAGCGATTCAGAAGCTCGCTGCCCGGGGGCTGCTGTCGAGCCGCCAGGGCGGCGGCACCTTCGTCACCGAAACCCTCAACAGCCGTTTCAGCGATCCGCTGCTGGAGACCCTCAGTCGCCACAGCGAATTCAACCTCGACCTGCTCGAGTTTCGCGATGCCATGGAAGGGATCTCTGCCTACTATGCAGCGCTACGCTCCACGCCTGCCGACAAGGCACTGCTGGTGCAACGCTTCGAAGAGCTCGACGCCTGCTTTCTCGGCCGCAACCCGGCGCACGAAGCCAAAGCCGACGCGGCCTTTCACCTGGCCATCGCCGAGGCCGCCCACAACGTCATGCTACTGCACACCATCCGCAGTACCTTCCACCTGCTCGAGAAGAGCATCGTCGACAGCCTCGCCCACCTGTTTCAGCGGCCCGACGCCCGCAATCGTCTGATGACGCAGCACCGTGCACTGCTCGACGCCATCCTCGAAGGACGCGCCGAGGATGCGCGCACCAGGGCCCACGAACACCTCGTCTACGTCGAGGAGGGGCTGCTGGAGATGGAGCGCGTCGAGACCCGCGCCCAGCGCGCCCTGCGCCGCGCGCAGGCGATGCCCGAGCCTGCCAGTGGTTAGTCGCCGCGCTTCCCGCTGGCGTCGCTGGCTGTGGCTGCTAGCGCCGCTCGGCTTCGTGTTGGTGGTCTGGCAGGCCGCCTGGGTGGCCCGCGACCAAGCCCTTCAGACGCTGCGCGATGAGGCCGAGAACGAACTGCGGCTCTCCGCCACCGGCCTCGAAGGGCACCTGTCGCGCCATGACTACCTGCCCGAACTGCTCGCCTCGCGCAGCAGCGTGCGAGATTTCCTTGCCAACCCTGACGCTCACGATCCGATGCCCATCAACCTGATGCTGGATCGCTTTCGCGCCACCACCGATGTCTCCGACATCTACTTGCTCGACCATTTCGCCAATACCCTGGTGGCCAGTAACTGGCATATGCCCAACACCTTCATCGGCCAGAACTATGCGTTTCGCAGCTACTATCAGGACGCCATCGCCGGCGGCCTGGGTCGCTTCCACGGTCTTGGCGTGCAGTCGCTGGAGCGCGGCTACTACTTTTCCGCTCCGGTGTACCTCGACGACGAGGACGATGGTCGACCCGACGGCGTGATGGTGGTCAAGGTACTGCTCGACGCCGTTGAGGAGAGCTGGGCCGAGCAAAACGCCGAGCTACTGGTGACCGACCAGGATGACATCATCTTCATGGCCAGCCGCCCGGAGCTGCGCATGCGCGCCATGCAGCCACTCTCCGAAGAGGAGCGCCGCGCCCTACTGCGCACCCGCCGCTACGCCGACGAGCCGCTCTCCGCTGCCGGCATCGAAGCTCTCGACCGGCACCGCGACGGCAGCCTGCTGGTGGGCTTCAACGACGGTCCGCTGGCCGATCAGGAGTATCTGCTGCTGAACCGCAGCCTGCCCGAGTTCGGCTGGGAGATGCACATTCTCAAGCCGAAGCAGCAGGTACAGCGCGCCCAGTGGCAGGCCGGCCTGCTTGCCGGCGGGTTGTACGGCGTGGTGGTGTTCGCCGGCGGCTTTGGCTGGCAGCGCCTGCGCCTGCGTCGCGAACGCGAGGAGTTCGCCGAACGCGAGCGCCAGACCCTGGCTCGCGCCCGCGATGAACTGGAGCTCAACGTCGAACGTCGCACCCGCGACCTGGTCGACTCCAACCGGCGCCTCTCCGACGAGATCGAAGAACGCCGCCGCGCCGAGGACAACCTGCGCCAGACCCGTGACGAGCTGATCCAGGCCACCAAGCTTGCGGTACTCGGCCAGCTCGCCGCCGGCATCAATCATGAGCTCAACCAGCCGCTGGCGGCGATTCGCGCCTATGCCGAGAACGCCCGCACCTTTCTCGCCCACCAGCGCCCCGACGCCGCCGGCGACAATCTCGAACAGATCGTCGAACTGACCGCACGCATGGCCGAGATCAGCGCCCAGCTGCGTCAGTTCTCGCGTAAGAGCGGCGAGACCCTCACTGCGGTCTCGGTCGCTGCCTGCTTCGACTATGCGCTAAGGCTCTACCAGGCGCGGCTCAACGCCGCCAACGTTCATGTCGAGCGCCACTTCGCCGAGCAAGAGGTCTGGGTACGCGCTGACCTGGTACGCCTCGAGCAGGTGCTGGTCAACCTGATCGGCAACGCTCTGCAGGCGATGGGCGAGACGCCCGATCCGCAGCTCACCCTGAGCGTCGAGCGCCGCGACGGCGAGGTACTGATCGGGGTCGCCGATAACGGTCCGGGCATCGCCGAAGCCCACCTCGAGCGACTCTTCGAGCCATTCTTCACCACCAAGTCGCCGGGCAGCGGCCTAGGCCTGGGGCTGTCGATCTCGTCACGCATCATCGACGACCTCGGCGGCAGGCTCGCTGCCGCCAACCGCCCCGAAGGCGGCGCGCTGTTCACCATCCGTCTACCCGCCGATGGCGAAAGCAGCGCACGCACCACCCTCAGCCAGCAGGAGTCCACCCCCCATGCATGAGCCGGCTCCGCCTCCGGTCCTGATCATCGACGACGAGCAGCACCTGCGTATCACTGCCAGCCAGACCCTCGAGCTGGCCGGCTATGCCCCCGAGGCCCACGCCAGCGCCGAGGCCGCGCTGGAGGCGCTGGCGCCGGACTTCCCCGGCGTAGTGGTCAGCGACATCCGCATGCCAGGCATGGATGGCATGGCACTGCTGCGCGAAGTGCGCCGTCGCGACCCCGATATGCCGGTAATCCTGATCACCGGCCACGGCGACATTTCCACCGCGGTCGAAGCCATGCGCGAAGGCGCCTGGGACTTTCTCGAGAAGCCTTTCGCCGGCGAGCGGCTGGTGGAGATGGTACGACGTGGCGTCGAGAAGCGCCGTCTGAGCCTCGAGAACCGCGAACTCAAGGCCGAGCTCGAGGCCCAGCAGTCAGCCCCCGGGCCGCGGCTGGTGGGACGCACCGGCGTCATGCAGCGGCTCGCCTCGATGGTCCAGCGTATCAGCCAGGTCGAAACCGACGTACTACTGTTCGGCGAGACCGGTGCTGGCAAGGACCTGGTGGCGCGCTCGCTGCACGAGCGCAGCGCCCGCGGTGGCCGCCCGTTCGTCGCCATCAACTGCGGTGCGGTGCCCGAAAGCATCATCGAGTCGGAGCTGTTCGGCCACGAGAAGGGCGCCTTCACCGGCGCCGTGGAGCGGCGCATCGGCAAATTCGAGCACGCCAACGGCGGCACCGTGTTCCTCGACGAGATCGAGTCGATGCCGCTGGCGCTGCAGGTCAAGCTGTTACGGGTGCTGCAGGAGCGCAGCATCGAGCGGCTTGGTGCCAACGAACCGGTGCCACTGGATATCCGCGTGATCGCCGCCACCAAGGTCGACCTCAAGGCCGCCGCCGAGGCCGGTGATTTCCGCGAAGACCTCTACTACCGGCTCAACGTGGTGACGTTGCCAGTACCGCCGCTGCGTGAGCGCCGCGAGGACATCCCGTTGCTGTTCCAGCACTTTGCAGTGGTTGCCGCCAACCGCAGCGGCCTCGAGGCGCCACCGGTGGACAACGCCGGCATGTCGGTGCTGCTGGCCCACGACTGGCCTGGCAACGTGCGCGAGCTGCGCAACCTGGCCGAGCGCTACGTGCTGCTCGGCGCCACCTGCGACTATCGCCTCGACGCGCTGCTCGAAGGCATCGAACCGGGCCCCGGCGACATGGCGCTGCCGCAGCAGGTCGAGCTGTTCGAGAAGAGCCTGATCAGCCAGTCGCTGGCCAGCCATCGGGGTCGCATCCCTGAGGTCTGCGAGCATCTTGGCCTGCCGCGCAAGACGCTCTATGACAAGCTCAAGAAATACGCCCTCAAGGCCGACGACTATCGCCAGACCGCACCGCCCTGAGCAACCAGTTCCAGCAGTGAGGAGAGCGGGGGGAGCCAGGGAATCAGGGCCGCTCCCCCCATGAGCATGATCAGCGCATGGCCAGGGGCGCGCAGGCTACATAGCTTGAGCGCAGTACCGAACGAGCGCTTGATGCGCGCACCGACCAGATCGACGCTGTACAGCTCATCGAGCAGCAGATGAATCACATAGCCCAGCCCCAGCGCTACCCCAAACGTCCAGGCCATATCGGGGCTCTGCTGCAGCAGGCCATAGCTGAGCGCCGTGGTGATCAGGCCACACAGTGCGCCGGCCATCAGCGAGTGCCAGCTGCCGCGGTGTACCGTGAAGCGCGCAAAGATCATCCCTGCCACATAGCGCACCGTCAGATAGAGGCTCCCGCAGGCCACCAGCAGCTCGCCGGGCGTCAGGCGATGCTGCAGTAGCAGCGCCCCGGCCACCACGGCGAGCACCGCCAGCAGATTGAAGATCAGGCGAATCGCCCGCGAGTGGTCGGCATCGATATCCGGCAGGATGCCGCCCAGGGTGACCAGCGCCACTAGCGGCAGGCTCTCGACGCCCCCCCACAAGCCCGCCTGCCAGCCGCCGTGGGCCAGCAAGGCACCGCCGCCGGCGGCCACGCTGAGGTGAGTGCGAAAGTCGGCCATGCAAGGGCGCCAATACTGGATAAAATACCAGATTATCGCCTGCCTAGGCCTGCAAAAACAATCAGTTGTCGCCAAACAGCGGGCTATTCCGCCAGATACTGATCCTTGAGTTTGACGTAGTTGCCAGCGGTATAGGTAAAGAAGGCACGTTCGCTCTCCTTCAAGGCGCGCAGCGGCTTGGCCGGGTTACCGGCGTAGACATGGCCACCCTCCAGGCGCTTGCCCGGCGTGACCACCGCACCGGCAGCGATGATCACCTCGTCCTCGACCACCGCGCCATCCATGACGATGGCGCCCATGCCCACCAGGATACGACTGCCCAGGGTGCACCCGTGGAGAATCGCCTTGTGGCCGATGGTCACGTCGTCGCCAATGGTCAGCGGGTGGCCACCAGGATTGAAGTCGCTGGCATGGGTGATGTGCAGCACACAGCCGTCCTGCACGCTGCTGCGCGCACCGATGCGGATACGATGCATGTCGCCGCGCACCACCGCCATCGGCCACACCGAGCAGTCGTCACCGAGGGTCACATCGCCGAGCACCAGACTCTGGGGGTCGAGATAGACGCGCTCACCGAGGCGCGGCGTGTGGCCCTGGAAGGACCGTAGGGCAGAGGGTTCTCTCATCGCAGGCTCCTATCATGGCAGGCCACTGCCGGATGGCTCAGATCAAGCCGCTCAGCAGCACCAGTGCGGTCAGCGGAATCGACACCCAGCGTACCACGCCCTGCCATAGGCGGAAGCCGGTGGGCCCGGCGTCGAGAGCCCGCAGCGCGGTCTCACGCGGCACCACCCAGGCGGCGAAGACCGCGATCAGCAACCCGCCGATGGGCAGGAAGGTCTCGCTGGGCACACTGGAGACCAGCTCGAAGAAGTTCATGCCGGCCACGATATGCACAGCCTCAAGGTGCGAAAAAGACAGCACCGAAAGGATCCCCACCAGCCAGATGCTTACCGCGATCAGCGCCGTGGCTCGACTGCGCCGCAGACCCAGCCCCTGCAAGCCGGCGACCATCGGTTCGGCCAGGTTGATCGACGAGGTCCAGGTCGCCAGCAGCAGCAGCAGAAAGAACAAGCCCAGCCACAGCGAGCCCCACGGAAGCTCGGCAAAGACGATCGGCAGGGTGACGAACATCAGCCCCGGGCCTTCGGCCGGGTCGATGCCCTGGGCGAACACCACCGAGAAGATGGCGATACCGGCCAGCAGTGCCACCAGCACGTCGAGCACCGCCACCGCACCGGCGGCGCGCGGCAGGCTCTGGTGGTCGGGCATGTAGGCGCCGTAGGCCATCAGCGCACAAGCACCCACCGCCAGGGTGAAGAAGGCATGGCCCATGGCGTTGAGCACCACGCCTACGCTGATCGCCGACAGGTCCGGCGTGAACAGCCAGTTCAGCGCCGGCGCGAAGCCATCGGTGGTAGCGGCATAGATCGCCAGCACCACCAGCAGTAGGTAGAGCAGCGGCATCATCAGGTTGTTGAGCCGCTCCAGGCCCTTGCTGACACCGGCCGCCACCACCGTCATGGTCATCAGCAGGAATAGGGTGTGATTGAAGGTCATGCGCAGCGGGTCGGCGAGAAAACCGTCGAAGAAAGCGCCTACCTCGCCCGGCCCCTGGTCCACGAAATTGCCGTTGATGGCAGCGATCAGGTACTCGATCGACCAGCCCGATACCACCGAGTAGAAGGACAGAATACAGAATACCGTCACGGCGCCGAACAGCCCCAACCAGCGCCAATGCTCGCTGCTGCCAGCTTGGCGCGCCAATACCGCCAGTGACTGGCTTGGGCTGCGGCGCCCAGCGCGGCCAATCATGATCTCGGCCATCATCACCGGCAGGCCGAGCAGCAGCACGAAGACGATATACAGCAGCAGGAAGGCGCCACCGCCGTTTTCGCCGGTCATATAGGGGAAACGCCAGATATTGCCCAGGCCGACGGCGGCCCCGGTGACCGCCAGAATGAAGGCGCGCCGTGAGCCCCAGCGTTCGAGTGTCTCGTTCATCGAGTGATCCCTTGTTGCCTCGCCGGCCAGGCCGGCGGCGGAGGCGCAAGCCTACCAGTCCACCCAACGTCGGCCAATCCATTGAAACCCGCCGCCCCTGCCCGCATCTAAGCGGGGAGACACTTCACCGACGAGGTTCGCATGTCCCGCAATCCGCTGCTCGAACGCCACACCCTGCCGCCTTTCTCCGAGATTCAGCCCGAGCACGTGGTGCCGGCCATCGAGCAATTGCTGGACGACAACCGCACCGCCATCGAACGCCTGGTAGACCGCGCCCGGCATGAACCTCCCACCTGGGAGAGCCTGGCCGCACCGCTGGAGGCGCTCAACGACCAGTTGGCCCAGGCCTGGTCGCCGGTATCGCACCTCAACGGCACCATGAACTCAGAGCCGCTGCGAGAGGCCTACCAGGCGTGCCTGGCCAAGCTCTCCGAGTACAGCACCTGGCTCGGCCAGCACGAGGGGCTGTGCCAGGCCTACCAGGCACTCAGGGACTCGCCGGCCTATGTGCGTCTCGATGAAGGTCAGCAGCGCTCGGTGGACAATACGCTTCGCGATTTCCGTCTCGCCGGCGTCGATTTGCCGGCCGACAAGAAGGCCCGCTATGGCGAGATCCAGGCACGCTTGTCGGCACTCGCCAACGGCTTTTCCAACAATGTGCTCGACGCTACCCAGGCCTGGCACAAGGATATCGCCGACGCCTCGGCCCTCGACGGCCTGCCCGACAGCGCGCTCGATACGCTGCGTGCCAATGCAGAAGCCAAGGGCGTCGACGGTTTTCGTATCACCCTCGACTTCCCGAGCTTCTTCCCGGTGGTCAGTTACGCCCACGACCGCGAACTGCGCCGCGAGGTCTACACTGCCTTCGTCACTCGCGCCTCCGACCAGGGTCCCGACGCCGGCAAGTTCGACAACGCACCGATCATCGAGGAGCTGCTGGCACTACGCCGCGAGCTCGCCGAGCTGCTCGGCTTCTCCAGCTATGCCGACTACTCGCTGGCCACCAAGATGGCCGAGTCACCCCAAGAGGTACTCGATTTCCTCAATGACCTGGCGCGGCGTGCCTACCCGCAGGCAAAACAGGAATTCGCCGACCTGGCCGCTTTTGCTCGCGACGAGCTGGGCCTGGAGGACCTGCAGCCATGGGACGTCGGCTACGCCAGCGAGAAACTGCGTGAGGCGCGCTACGCTATCTCTCAGGAACAGCTGCGCCCCTACTTCCCCGCACCGCGGGTGATCGACGGCCTGTTCGAAGTGGTCGAGACGCTCTACGGGGTGAGCTTCGAGGAGGACCCCGAGGCGCCCCGCTACCACCCTGACGTGCGCTACTACCGGATCCTCGAACAGGGCGAGCCGATCGCCGGCTTCTACTTCGATCTCTACGCCCGCGAGGGCAAGCGCGGCGGCGCCTGGATGGACGAGTGCCGGGTACGCCGCGCCCGTGAGGACGGTCGCATCCAACTGCCGGTGGCCTACCTGACCTGCAACTTCACCCGCCCGGTGGGCGACAAGCCGGCGCTGCTGACCCACGACGAGGTCACCACCCTATTCCATGAGTTCGGCCACGGCTTGCACCATATGCTCACCAAGCAGCAGGTCGCCGATGTCTCTGGCATCAACGGTGTGGCCTGGGATGCGGTGGAGCTGCCCAGCCAGTTCATGGAGAACTTCTGCTGGGAGCGTGAGGGGCTCGACCTGATCGCCGGTCATATCGACACCGGTGCCAAACTGCCGGGCGAGCTGCTCGATCGCCTGCAGGCGGCGCGCAACTTCCAGTCGGCAATGGGCATGGCCCGCCAGCTAGAGTTCTCGCTGTTCGACTTCCGCCTGCACTTGGAGCTCGCCGCCCCCAGCGCCACTGACGTCCAGGCACTGCTCGACGAGGTGCGCGACGGCCTGTCGGTGCTGCCCAAGGTCGACTTCAACCGCTTCCAGAACGGTTTTGGGCATATCTTCGCTGGCGGCTATGCGGCAGGCTACTACAGCTACAAGTGGGCCGAAGTGCTGTCCGCCGATGCCTACAGTGCCTTCGAGGAGGCCGGCATCTTCGATGCCGACACCGGCGCGCGCTTTCGCCGCGAGATCCTCGAGCCAGGCGGCGCCCGCGATGCCGCCGAGCTGTTCCGCGCCTTCCGCGGTCGCGAGCCCAGCGTCGAGCCGCTACTGCGCCACACCGGTATTCACGCCGCCTGACAGGAGACGTTAATGGCCGTTCCCAAACGCTTTATTGCCGGCGCCATCTGCCCACGCTGCGCCGCCATGGACCGTATCCGCGCCTGGGAGCAGAACGGGGTGCGCTATCGCGACTGCGTTGCCTGCGACTTCTTCGAGCAGCTGCCCATTGAAGAACAGGCTGCCGACGAACTCGAGACCCGCGTCAACCGCGTGCGTGACGATCAGGCCCGTGACGACGTGCAGACAGTAAAGATCCTCGACCCCAAGGGGCGCTGAACGCCCTCTTGCCGCGCCGAATGCGGCAATCCACACGGCACGCCTATTGCGCCTCCCGCTCGGGAGGCGCTTTCGCATGGGCATTGAAAACGTGCGGGCCTGCTACGTCATTCCATCGCCTGGCGCCACAATCTGTGCGGATTTCCGCACGCCCCAGGACTGCCACTGTGCGAACCCTCAGACAGGAGGCGACTAACAGAATTCGACTTTGGTGGAATAAAAAATTTGCAATTAATTGAATTTAAACAACTTTATACCAATGGGCACAGGGCTTGCTGTTTATAAGGGCGATATAGCAACACCTCAACGACAACGACAGTGAGAGAGTCCCTATGACCGCTCCCAAGCACTTCATGCGCGCCGCTCCCCGCACCCTTGGCATGGCCCTGGCCTCCAGCGCCCTGATCGGCGGCTTGCTGGTCAGCGCCAGCGCCCAAGCCGACCGCGACGGCTGGCCGTCCAGCTTCACCATGGGTACGGCCAGCCAGGGCGGCACCTACTACATCTATGGCTCCGGCTGGGCCAACCTGATCGCCGACGAACTGGGCGATATCTCCGGCGGCGGCGAAGTCACCGGCGGTCCGACCCAGAACCTGGCGCTGGTTCACAACGGCGACATCTCCTTCGGCATGGCCACCATGGGGCCGGCCGCGGACGCCATGAGCGGCGAGAGCCCGCTGGCGCCGGGCGTGGTGATGGACAACGCCTGCGCCATCTTCCCGATGTACGAGACGCCGTTCTCGATCACCGCACTGTCCAGCTCCGGAATTACCAGCATCTCCGAGATTCCCGACGGCGCGCGTATCGGCTTCGGGCCGTCCGGCTCGACTTCCGACACCTATTTCCCGGCCATCCTCGAGGAGCTGGGCATCGACTTCGAGCGTCGTAACGGCGGCTGGACCGACCTCGGTGGCCAGCTCCAGGATGGCCTGCTCGACGTCATCGCCTTCGCCGCGGGCATCCCGATCCCGGCGGTCAGCCAGCTCGAGGTGCAGACCAACGTCAACATCATCGAGTTCACCGAGGAAGAGCAGCAGGCCGCCATCGACGCCTTCCCGGTCTCCGAGTTCATGATCCCCGCCGACACCTACGAGACCCTCGAGGAAGACGCCCGCGCCGTGTCGATGTGGAACTTCGCCATCGCCCGCTGCGACCTGCCGGAAGACTTCGTCTACGAAGTGACGCGCATCACCATGGAAAACAACGACAAGATGATGGACGTGCACCGCAGTGCCGCCACCACCATCCCCGAGAACGTCGTGCACAACACCGTGATGCCGTTCCACCCGGGCGCCGCGCGCTGGTTCAACGAGAACGGCTACGAGATCGATGACGACATGATCCGCTAAGCCACCAGGCAACGCACCCACCACAAGGGCCGGCACCTGTTCTCAGGGCCGGCCCTTGCCACGCTACTACTGCTTCAGGAAATGCTGATCTAGTGTGGCTCGACCGAGCCGATCAGCTGGCTTCCGACACTCAAGGGTAACTGTCCCATGAGCACCACACCCGACAACCACTCTTCCGCCAAGACCACAGCGGAAGAACAAGACGCCCAGGAGCTCCTGGCCGATGGCGTCGATGAAGAGGTCATCGAGTCCAACCGCCGGCTGTTTGCCGGCTGGCAGTGGACGCTGTTCGGCGGCCTGGCCGTGGCCTATTCGCTGTTTCACCTGATCACCCTCAACGTGCTGCCGATGGAGACCTGGTCGTACCGGGTGGTCCACATCGCCGGCGCCTTGATTCTCGGCTACGGCCTCTACACCGGCGGCCGTTTCGCCGCCGACACCCACCAGGCCGCGCCGCGCTGGCAAACCTGGGTCTCCGGGCTGCTGATGCTGCCGGCACTCTACGCGCTGCTGCAGACCGTCCTGATGTGGCGCGCCATCGAGGGCGGCGCGCAGCGCATCGAGCCGCATATCGAGGCCTGGCACTACGGCTATCCACTGATCCTGGCCACGGCCGGCGCCATCGTGATGTCGTGGTGCTACCGCCAGGTGCGCGAGAAGTGCGCACTGCCGGATGTGGTGCTGATGGTCTGTGCGCTGGCCAGCGCCGGTTACTTCCTGGTCATCTACAACACCCCGCTGCGCATGTCGACCGGCACCTCCTTCGCGCCGATGGGCATCTCCTATGCCGCCATCGCCGGCTCGCTGCTGATTCTCGAGATGACCCGCCGGGTCACCGGCAATGCGCTGGTGATCATCTCGCTGGTGTTCCTGCTCTACGTCTGGGGTGGGCCCTACCTGCCTGGCTTCCTCGGCTATCCGGGGCTGTCGATCGGCCGCTTCTTCAGCCAGGTGTACACCGATGCCGGGATCCTCGGCCCGACCACCGCGGTGTCGTCGACCTATATCATCCTGTTCATCATCTTCGCCGCCTTCCTGCAGGCTTCCAAGGTCGGCGACTACTTCGTCAACTTCGCCTTCGCCGCCGCTGGCCGTGCCCGCGGTGGCCCGGCCAAGGTGTCGATCTTCGCCTCCGGCCTGATGGGCATGATCAACGGCACCAGCGCCGGTAACGTGGTCTCCACCGGCTCGCTGACCATTCCGCTGATGAAGAAGGTCGGCTACCCGTCGCGCAGCGCCGGGGCGATCGAGGCCGCGGCCTCCAGCGGCGGCCAGATCATGCCACCGATCATGGGCGCCGGCGCCTTCATCATGGCCGAGATCACCGGTATCCCCTACCGCGAGATCGCCGTGGCGGCGCTGATTCCCGCCGCGCTCTACTTCCTGTCGGTCTACTGCATGGTCGACTTCGAGGCGGCGCGCAAGGGCATGCGCGGCATGCGCAAGGACGAGATCCCGCAGTTCCGGCGCCTGATCAAGCATGTCTACCTGTTCGCGCCGATCGTGATCCTGATCGCCGCGCTGTTCATGGGCTACTCGGTGATCCGTGCCGGTACCCTGGCGACCGCCTCGGCGGCCATGGTCAGCTGGCTGTCGCCCAACAAGATGGGCGTGCGCGCAATCCTCAAGGCGCTGCAGCTGGCCGGCACCATGTCGATCCAGATCATCGTGGTATGTGCCTGTGCCGGCCTGATCGTCGGGGTGATCTCGCTAACCGGGGTCGGCGCGCGCTTCTCGTCGCTGCTGCTGGGCCTGGCCGGGGTCAGCCAGCTGCTGGCGCTGTTCTTCGCCATGTGCATCTCGATCCTGCTGGGCATGGGCATGCCGACCACGGCGGCCTATGCGGTGGCCGCCTCGGTGGTGGCGCCGGGCCTGATCGGCATCGGCATCCAGCCGCTGGTGGCGCACTTCTTCGTGTTCTACTTCGCGGTGATGTCGGCGATCACCCCGCCGGTGGCGCTGGCCGCCTACGCCGCCTCGGGGATCTCCGGGGCCAACGCCATGGAGACCTCGACCACCTCGTTCAAGATCGGGCTGGCGGCCTTTATCGTGCCGTTCATGTTCTTCTACAGCCCGGCGATCCTGATGGAGGGCAGCGGCATGCAGATCCTGCGCGTCGCGGTGACCGCGACGATTGGCGTGGTGATGCTCGCCGCGGCCGTGCAGGCCTGGTATTTCGGGGCGGTCAAGGCGTGGCAGCGGCTACTGCTGCTGGCCGGCGCCATCTGCATGATCTACGGCGGGATCTATACCGACATCGCCGGTCTTGCGGTGGGGGTTGGCCTGCTACTGATGCAGCGCAGCCTCAAGCGTGGTGGTGATTCACCCCAAACCGCGAGTTAAGCAACACCTGAAGCAACCAAGAACGCCGGCCCAAAGGGCCGGCGTTTTTTTGCACTTCACATTTGCCAGTGTCGATCCGGGCTAACACGCTGCGCTGGGGGCAGGTCGTGAAGAAGGCGCCGATCAGGCCAGATTGTCGAGTACCCGCAGCGAAGCGGTGGCCTGATTGAGAGTGTAGAAATGTAGACCGGGTGCACCACCGTCGAGCAGCCGCTGACAGAGACGAGAGATCACCTCTTCGCCAAAGGCCTGGATGCTCTCGCTGTCGTCACCGTAGGCCTCGAGCTGCTTGCGCATCCAGCGCGGAATATCGGCACCGCAGGCATCGGAGAAGCGCGCCAGCTTGGTGTAGTTGGTAATCGGCATGATGCCGGGCACGATGGGCGCCTCGACACCCAGCGCGCGAGCGCGGTCGGCAAAATGAAAGTAGGCCTCGGCGCTGAAGAAGTACTGGGTAATCGCCAGGTTGGCACCTGCCTTCATCTTGCGTACGAAGTTCTGCAGGTCATGCTCGAAGCTCGGCGCCTGGGGGTGACACTCCGGGTAAGCGGCAACGGCGATCTCGAAGTGGTCGCCGGTTTCGGCGCGAATGAATTCCACCAGCTCGTTGGCGTAGCGCAACTCACCGATGCCGCCCATGCCCGACGGCTGGTCGCCGCGCAGGGCCACCAGGCTGTTGATGCCTTCCTCGCGGTACTGGGCGAGCAGCTCGCGCAGCTCGCCCTTGTCGCTGCCGATGCACGACAGGTGCGGCGCGGTATTGATACCACTCTCACCGATCATGCTGACAGTGCGCCGAGTGCGTGCCTGTGTCGAGCCACCGGCGCCGTAAGTCACCGAGAAGAAACGCGGCCCGCGTTCGGCGAGGGCATCGCGCACGCCGACCAGCTTCTCGTGTCCGGCCTCGGTATTGGGCGGAAAGAACTCGAAGCTGATGCCCAGCGGATGCTCTTGTACACTCATCGACTCTGATCCTCATGGGCCGCCTGCTCGGGCGGCGCGGCTAACGGGTGGTATGGCGCCATGGCCTGATAGGGTCGCATTCTGACGACTCGGCGTCGCCCCGGCCAATGAAAGTTTCCCGACCACTGTATCAATTTCATTCATGTTGCCGGCTTCACCCCCGCTCCGGGAACCGGCATCATGAGCGTTTCAGCATGTAGCGGAGACGCCCCACGTGAACCTCGACCTCGGCGGCACCTTGATAGCCCCCCTCTGGATGCTGCTGGCCTACGTCGGCCTGGGGGTGGTATGCGCTCGCTGGCTGGCGCTGGAGGCGCGCCCCATCGCCACCCTGCTGATCTACCTGATCGCCCCGCTCACGGCATTCCGCGGGCTGACCTTGGGCGGGCCAACCCTGGGCTATCTGATGCTGACACTGGGCACTTTTGTCGCTGCCAGCCTGGTGGCGATGCTCGCCAACCGGCTGGCGCAGCGCTGGTTTGCCCCCCAGGAAGCGGCGGTGCTGGCGTTCTCCGCCGGCACCGGCAATACCGGCTACTTCGGCCTGCCGGTGGCGATGGTGTTACTGCCCGCCGAAGGGGTCACGATCTATCTGTTCTGCATGCTCGGCGTGACCCTCTACGAGTTCACGGTGGGCTTCTACCTCAGCGCCCGCGGTCGCTTCTCGGTGCGCCAGAGCCTGGTCAAGATCGCCCGCCTGCCGTTGATCTATGCCTTCGTCGCGGCGCTGTTGGCCAGCGGCGTGGGGCTGTCGGTCCCCGCCGGGGTGATGGACGGCCTGGCGGTATTCCCCGCCACCTATACCCTGCTCGGCATGATGGTGATCGGCATGACCCTGGGCCGGGTGACCATTCGCGAAGTGGATGGGCGCTTTATCGCTGCCTGCGTGGCGCTGCGCTATGGGCTGTGGCCGCTGTTGGCAGGGCTCGCCGTGCTCGGGCTGCAGGCCACCCTGGGGATAGACGAACAGCTCGCCCTGGCGCTGCTGCTGGTCGGCGTGGTGCCGATGGCGGCCAACGTGGTGGTGGTGGCCATGGAGCTCAATATACGCCCCGAGAAAGGCGCCATCGCGGTGCTGATCACCACCCTGATGGCGCCGCTGTTGATTCCCCTCTATCTGTGGCTGCTGATGCGAATCGCCGGCCTGGCATAGCCGGCCTGCACAGCAGGCCGACTAAGGCTCAGTAGCGGTAGCTGTCGGGCTTGAAGGGCCCCTCGGCGGGCAGCCCAAGGTAGTCGGCCTGCTCAGGTGTCATCTGGGTCACCACGCCGCCGAAGCCCTCGACCATGTAGCGCGCCACTTCTTCATCGAGGTGGCGCGGCAGCACGCTGAGGGACAGCGCCTCACGCTTGGCCGCAGCGTCGAGCTCGGCGAAGCGCCCCTCGAAGAGGTGGATCTGGGCCAGCACCTGGTTGGCGAAGGAGCCGTCCATGATCCGCGACGGGTGCCCGGTGGCGTTGCCCAGGTTGACCAGCCGCCCCTCGGCGAGCAGCAGCAGGTAGTCGCGGCTCTCGGGGTCGAAGTCGCCGGGGTCGCTGTCACGATAGACCTTGTGGACCTGCGGCTTGATCTCCTCCCAGTGCCACTGGCGGCGCATGAAGGCAGTGTCGATCTCGCTGTCGAAGTGGCCGATGTTGCACACCACCGCGCCCTTTTTTAGCGCCTTGAGCATCGGTGCATCGCAGGCGTCGACGTTGCCGGTGGCGGTGACCACCAGGTCAATCTTGCCTAGCAGCGCCTGGTCGATGCTGCTCACCCCCTGGTTGATCCCGTCCACGTAGGGCGAGACCACCTCGAAGCCATCCATGCAGGCCTGCATGGCACAGATCGGGTCGATCTCGGTGACCTTGACGATCATGCCCTCCTGACGCAGCGACGCGGCCGAGCCCTTGCCGACGTCACCGTAGCCGATCACCAGCGCCTGCTTGCCGGCCAGCAGATGGTCGAGGGCGCGCTTGATGGCGTCGTTGAGCGAGTGGCGGCAGCCGTACTTGTTGTCGTTCTTGGACTTGGTCACGGCGTCGTTGACGTTGATCGCCGGCACCTTGAGCGAGCCGTCGCGCAGCATCTCGTGGAGGCGATGCACGCCGGTGGTGGTCTCCTCGCTGATGCCGTGGACCGCGTCGAGCAACTCGGGCCGCTGTTCATGCAATAGCTGGGTAAGGTCACCGCCATCGTCGAGCACCATGTTGGGCGTCCAGCCATCGGGGCCCTCGACGGTCTGCTCGATGCACCACCAGAACTCCTCCTCGGTCTCGCCCTTCCAGGCGAAGACCGGAATACCCGCGGCGGCAATCGCCGCGGCGGCGTGATCCTGGGTCGAGAAGATATTGCACGACGACCAGCGCACGCTGGCGCCGAGATCGATCAGCGTCTCGATCAGCACCGCGGTCTGGATGGTCATATGGATACAGCCGGCGATGCGTGCACCGGCCAGCGGCTGCTGGTCACGATACTTGGCACGGATCTTCATCAGCGCCGGCATCTCGGTCTCGGCGATGCGGATCTCGCGCCGGCCCCAGTCGGCCAGGCCGATATCGGCCACCTTGTAATCCTGGGCGGGAACTGCAGCGGAAGCCAGTTGGCTCATGGGTCTACTCCATTCCGGGGAATGGGCGCCGTTGCCTATGCCCAACCTGCCCGAGCCTCGCGCCCGTTTGACCAACCCACGGGCGCTGCAGCGCCCCTCGGGCAGCAGCAACTAGGACCATAGAGTCACAACTCACGCCGCAGTTCAAACTCCCCGATCACGCGCACCACCAACGCAAGACGCCCGGCTGCCAGAGGCAGTCGGGCGTCGCGGGGGCTGGAGCCGCTTACAGGCCGGCGGCGGCTTTCAGTGCCTCGGCCTTGTCGACCTTCTCCCAGGGGAAGGCAGTGAAGGTCTCGGTGTGCTCGCGACCGTCGACATCGATCCAGGTGTAGGAGGTCTCGAACGGCTCGCGGCCGAAGTGGCCATAGGCTGCGGTGAGGCGATACATGGGGTGCAGCAGGTCGAGCATGCGGGTGATGGCGTTGGGCCGCAGGTCGAAGTGCTCGCGTACCAGCTCGATGATCTTGGCATCGGCGACCCGGGCGGTGCCGAAGGTGTCGATCGACACCGAGGTCGGCTCGGCCACGCCAATGGCGTAGGAGACCTGGATCTCGCACTTGTCGGCAAGGCCGGCGGCGACGATGTTCTTGGCCACGTAGCGTCCGGCATAGGCAGCGCTGCGGTCGACCTTGGAGGGGTCCTTGCCGGAGAAGGCACCGCCGCCGTGGCGTGCCATGCCGCCATAGGTGTCGACGATGATCTTGCGCCCGGTGAGGCCGCAGTCGCCCACCGGCCCGCCGATCACGAATTTGCCGGTGGGGTTGATATGGTACTTGGTCGTGTCATCGAGCCACTCGGCGGGCAGCACCTGCTCGATGATCTCGTGCTTGACCATCTTGCGCAGCGCCTCCTGCTCGATTTCCGGGTCGTGCTGGGTCGAGAGTACCACCGCATCGACACCGCATGGCTTGCCCTCGGCATCGTAGCGGAAGGTCACCTGGCTCTTGGCATCCGGCCGCAGCCACGGTAGCAGCCCCTGCTTGCGCAGTTCGGCCTGGCGCTCCACCAGACGGTGAGCGTAGTGGATCGGCGCCGGCATGAACGAGGCGGTCTCGTTGGTGGCATAGCCGAACATCAGCCCCTGGTCGCCGGCGCCTTGGTCCTCGGGCTTGCTACGGTCGACGCCCTGGGCAATATCCACGCTCTGCTTACCGATCAGGTTGAGCACGCCACAGGTCTCGCCGTCGAAGCCGACGTCCGAGGAGGTATAGCCAATCTCGGTGATCACCTCGCGCACCAGCGCCTCGAGGTCGACCCAGGCGCTGGTCGAGATCTCGCCGGCGACGATCGCCACGCCGGTCTTGACCAGCGTTTCGCAGGCCACGCGGGCCTGCTTGTCGCGAGCGATGATGGCGTCCAGCACCGCATCGGAGATCTGGTCGGCAATCTTGTCGGGATGACCCTCGGAGACGGACTCAGAGGTGAACAGGGAGTATTCGCTCATGGCGTGCTCGACCCTTTGGGTAAGATAGAGAAGGGGCCCATGGGGCTCGGTGGGAAAATTCTACACAGCCCCAGGGCCGGTTCCTAGCGTCACGGCTCGTCGCCGGCTGGCAATGATTTGATGGATCGCCGCAACTCGGCGACAATAAGCGCCTGTTTTTTGCGTCGAGCGTCGGCGCCCCAGCCTAGACGACCCGCGGTTACGGCCCACTACACAGGCTCGACCGACGTCATCCCTACTATTTGCTGCCGCAGGCGAGGAGCTACTCAATGCCGTCCCGTTTCGAACTGGCCAATGCCATTCGCGCGCTCTCCATGGATGCCGTACAGAAGGCCAAGTCCGGCCACCCCGGTGCCCCCATGGGCATGGCCGATATCGCCGAAGTGCTGTGGAACGACCACCTCAGCCACAACCCGGCCAACCCGCACTGGGCCAACCGCGACCGCTTCGTGCTCTCCAACGGCCACGGCTCGATGCTGCTCTATTCGCTGCTGCATCTCAGCGGCTATGCGCTGGGCCTCGAGGACCTGCAGAACTTCCGTCAGCTGCACTCTCGGACCCCGGGCCATCCCGAGCTTGGCTACACCGCCGGCGTCGAGACCACCACCGGCCCGCTGGGTCAGGGCCTGGCCAATGCGGTGGGCATGGCCATCGCCGAGCGCACCCTGGCGGCGCAGTTCAATCGCCCCGGCCACACCGTCATCGACCATCGCACTTGGTGCTTCCTGGGTGACGGCTGCCTGATGGAGGGCATCTCCCACGAGGTCGCCTCACTGGCCGGCACCCAGGGCCTGGGCAAGCTGGTGGCCTTCTACGACGACAACGGCATCTCCATCGACGGCGAGGTCAAAGGCTGGTTCACCGACGATACCGCCAAGCGCTTCGAGGCCTACGGCTGGCACGTGGTGCCCAACGTCGACGGCCACAAGCCCGAGGAGATCCAGGCCGCCATCGAGCTGGCCAAGAACCACGACGACAAGCCCAGCCTGATCATCTGCAAGACCATCATCGGCTTCGGCGCTCCCAACAAGCAGGGCAAGGAGGAGTGCCATGGCGCCGCCCTGGGCGACGACGAGGTGGCCGCGGCACGCGTCCAGCTCGACTGGCCCCACGCGCCCTTCCATGTCCCGGAAGCGATCTACCAGGGCTGGGACGCCACCGCTCGCGGCGCCGAGCGCGAGCAGGAATGGGAGGCGCGGCTGGCGCGCTACGCCGAGGCCTTCCCCGCCGAGGCGGCCGAGCTCCAGCGGCGTCTCAAGGGCGAGCTGCCCAGCGATCTGACCAGTGAGAAGCTCATCGAGCAGGCCCAGGAGAAAGCCGAGAGCATCGCCTCGCGCAAGGCGTCGCTGGCCTGCCTAAACGAACTCGGCCCGCAGCTGCCCGAGCTGCTCGGCGGCAGTGCCGACCTGGCGCCCTCCAACCTGACCTTCTGGAACGGCGCCCAAGCGATCGCCAAGGATGCCCCCGGGGGCAACTACCTGCACTACGGGGTGCGCGAGTTCGGCATGGGCGCGATCATGAACGGCATCGGCGTACACGGCGGTTTCGTGCCCTACGGCGCGACCTTCCTGACCTTCATGGAGTACATGCACAACGCCGTACGCATGGCGGCGATCATGAACCAGCAGGCGATCTACGTCTTTACCCATGACTCCATCGGCCTGGGCGAGGATGGCCCCACCCACCAGCCCATCGAACAGCTGGGCGCGTTGCGCTCGACCCCCAACCTGGCGACCTGGCGCCCCGCCGATGCGGTGGAGACCGCCGCCGCCTGGGATGCCGCCCTCAAGCGTCACAGTGGCCCCACCGCGCTGGTGCTGTCGCGCCAGAACCTGCCCCACCAGCAGCGCGACAAGGCGCAGCTGGCCAATATCGAGCGCGGCGGCTATGTGCTGCGCGACTGCGACGGCACCCCGGAGCTGATCCTGATCGCCACCGGCTCCGAGGTCGGCCTGGCCATGGACGCCGCCGCCGAGCTGGCGACCAAGGGCCGCGCGGTGCGCGTGGTGTCGCTGCCCTCCACCAGCACCTTCGACGAGCAGGACGCCGACTACCGCGAGTCGGTGCTGCCGCGCAGCGTGACCAAGCGCATCGCCATCGAAGCCAGCCACTACGCCTACTGGTACAAGTACGTCGGCCTGGATGGCGACATCCTCGGGATGCACACCTTCGGCGAGTCGGCCCCGGCCGGCGACCTGTTCCCGCACTTCGGCTTCACCGTCGAGAATCTGGTCGACAAGGCCGAGACACTCCTGGGCTGATCGCTGGCAGGGGCATCCCCATACGCAAAGGGCACGACCTCACGGTCGTGCCCTTTTGTTTGCCTGGCGACGACGCGGCCTAGGCCACCGTCACGCGGTTGTCGAGATAGACATCCTGGATCGCGTGGAGCAACTCGACCCCCTCGGCCATCGGCTTCTGGAACGCCTTGCGTCCGGAGATCAGCCCCATGCCCCCGGCGCGCTTGTTGATCACCGCCGTGCGTACCGCCTCGCCGAGATCGGAGTGCCCCTTGGAACCGCCGCCGGAGTTGATCAGCCCGGCGCGGCCCATGAAGCAGTTGGCGACCTGATAGCGGGCCAGGTCGATGGGGTGGTCCGTGGTCAGCTCGTCGTAGACCTTGTCGTGGGTATGGCCAAAGCCCACCGCGCGGTAGCCGCCGTTGTTCTCGGGCAGCTTCTGCTTGACGATATCGGCCTTGAGGGTCGCCGCCAGGTGGTTGGCCTGGCTGGTGAGATCGGCGGCGACGTGATAGTCGCTGCCGTCCTGCTTGAAGGCCGGATTGCGCAGGTAGGCCCACAGCACCGTGACCATGCCCAACTGATGAGCACGCTCGAAGGCCTCGCTGATCTCCATGATCTGACGGCGGCTCTCGTGGGAACCGAAGTAGATGGTCGCGCCGACCGCCACACAGCCCATGTCATGGGCCTGCTCGACCTCGGCGAACAGCGTCTGGTCGTAGATCGCCGGGTAGCTCAGGGTCTCGTTGTGGTTGAGCTTGAGCATCATCGGAATCCTGTGGGCGTAGCGCCGTGCCACCGACGACAGCACGCCCAGCGTCGAGGCAACGCCGTTGCAGCCGCCCTCCAGCGCCAGCTCGACGATATTGGCGGGGTCGAAGTAGAGCGGATTGGGCGCGAAGGAGGCCCCCGCCGAGTGCTCGATGCCCTGGTCCACCGGCAGCAGGCTGAGGTAGCCAGTGCCGGCTAGTCGGCCATGATTGAAGAAGGCTTGCAGGTTGCGCAGCACCGCCGGGCTGCGGTCGCTAGCGGCCATCACCCGGTCGATGAAGTCGGGGCCGGGCAGGTGCAGGCTGTCGCGGTGCACGCCTTGGCAAGTGTGGCCGAGCAGGTTATCGGCGTCGCTGCCGAGTAAGGCGGCAATGTCCGTCATGGTGTCATCCTCTACATCCGTGAAGTGGGGTGGGTGCGATGTGCGTGGCGCGAAGCGACTCCCTTAGCGTAGAGGAATTGCCGCCCCGATGCAGGGGCGGCAGTGCAGGGTCAGGCAGCCTGTACCTCGATGCGGCGCACCCGGTGACTATCCTTCTTGGGCAGGGTCACCGTCAGCACGCCGTTGTCGATGCACGCCGAGATCGCCTCGCTATCGATCTCGTGGCTGAGCGTGAAACGCCGCGCGAAGCGTTGCCCGTTGACTTCGGCATGCAGCGCCGTGAGGCCCTCGGGCATGCTCAGCTGTATGTCGCCCTCCAGGCTGAGCACGTTGTTGTCGACCTCCAGATACAGCGACTCACGCGTCACACCCGGCATGTCGGCGATCAGCATAAGTGAATCCGCCTGTTCGACGATATCCACCGCCGGCGCCAGCGCGGTCTGGCTTCGGCTCTCGCTGGGCGGAGTCTCGGGCTGGCTCTGCTGAGTTTGATGTACGACCTCGTTCATGATCGATCACCTCCTGTTGCCAATATCACGCTCTCGGGAGCGCAGACATTCATCCAGTGTTCTCCTAGGCTTTGTCTGAAAAGTCGGCGAGCGCAGCCAGTTTTTGGACAGCGCCTAGGCGACCTGGACCTCGATACGCCGTGGCTTCAACTCCTCGCGCTTGGGCAGCACGATCTCGAACACGCCATTGGCATGGCGAGCCTCGGCGCGCTCGGCGTCCAAGCCGTCAGGCAGCGCAATGGCGCGAACGAACTCGCCGCTGGCACGCTCGCGGCGAAACACCGGGCGGGCGTTGCCAGTATCATCATTGGCGGCGATCGGCTCACGCCGGCCACGCAGGGTCAGCACGTTGTCCTGGATATCGATGGTCAGATCACCACGGGCAAGCCCTGCGGCGAACACATAGACACGTACCGCCTCGTCGCTGCGCGCCACGTTGATCATCGGGAAACTACCGCGGGGCACGGCGCGTATATCCGCGGCGCGACCGTCAGGAAACAACTCGTCGACCAACTGACGAAACCAGTCCTGGCGCTGGGATGCGCCGGTATCGAAACGCTTGAGATCTCCGAACATATCGAACACCTCCTACGTGGGCAGGTTGTGATGAAAGAGGCCACAGAGCTGACAGGGCCTCGATAATCTGCAAAATAGGAGCGCTCGAGCGGCTTTCAAGTCCCTCTCCGAGAATTTTTTTCGATGACCAAGGACGCTTATGCCGACACTGCGCGGGTTTCTGTGGCTGGTGATATTGTTGCTGTGTGGTGAGGCATTGGTCTGGGCGCTGGCGCTGCCAGTTTCCCCCGGCGTGATCGGTATGCTGCTGTTGACCCTGGGGCTGACCCTGCGCGGGCGCGCCGGCAGTGACATCCAGGCCGCCAGCCAGCCGCTTATCTCAATGCTGGCGATGCTGATCATGCCCGGCGTGGTGGGGATCTTCTTTATCGCCGATGAATTCTCCAGCCAGTGGCTGGCGGTGGCCGCCGCGCTGCTATTCGGCACCCTGGCCAGCGTCGCCACCACGCTGTGGCTGATGCTGCGCTTCATGCCACCGGAGACCACCAATGAGTGACGCCTGGGGCGCGCTACGCGAACAGCTACTGGCCACACCGATGCTGGCCATCGCCCTGACGCTCGCCGCCTATTTCGCCGGGAGCTGGATCTTCGTCCGGCTCGGCAAGCCCGGCTGGTGCCCGGGGATCCTGTTCGCCGCCATGCTGCTGGCCGCCACTCTGGCGCTGCTCGGCATCGACTATACCGACTACCGTGCCGGCGCCAGCTGGCTGATGCTGCTGCTTGGCCCGGCCACGGTGGCACTGGGCGTGCCACTCTACCAGCAGCTGCCGCGGATTCGGGCAGTATGGCGGCCGCTGCTGATCAGCCTGCCGCCGGCGGCGATGCTGGCCGCCTTCTACGCGGTCGGCCTGGCCTGGCTGCTGGGCGCCACCCCCGAGGTACTGGCCTCGCTCGCCCCCAAATCGGTTACCGCACCGATCGCCATCGGCATCACCGAACAGCTCGGCGGGGTGATCCCGCTGATGATGGGGGGCCTGCTGATCACCGGCGTGGTCACCACCGCCTGCGTCAGCCTGCTGGCCCGATACCTGCAACTACGCGATCCGCGAGTGCTGGGCTTCGTGCTAGGCGTCAACGGCCATGTCATCGGCACCGTGCGCGCCTTCGAATTGGGCCCTACCGCCGGCGCCTTCGCCTCGCTGGGCATGAGCCTCACCGGCATCTTCAGTGCGCTATTCCTGCCCCTGGCCTGGCGACTGGTGGGCCTGTGAGGGGCAAATGCGCTAGAATCGCGTTTTTTCCGACGTCAGCCATCGCTTGCGAGCTCCTCCATGGCCCATCGTATTGCCATCAATGGTTACGGCCGTATCGGCCAGTGCGTGCTGCGCGCGCTGCATGAGCGCCGCGATCTCGACGATCTCGAGGTGGTGGCGATCAACGAGCTCTCCGATCTCGACACCATTGCCTACCTGACCCGCTATGACACCACCCACGGGCGCTTCCCCGGCCGGGTCGAGCGCAACGGCGACTATTTGCTGATCGATGAGCGAGCGATCCGCGTGGTCTCGGCTGCCGAGCCGCAGCAGTTACCGTGGCGCGAACTGGGCATCGATCTGGTGCTGGAGTGTTCGGGCAGCTTCAGCGAGCGCGACATGGCCGAACGCCACCTTGCGGCCGGTGCCGGGCGCCTGCTGTTCTCGCAGCCCGCCGAGAGCGACGTCGACGCCACCATCGTGTGTGGTATCAACGACCATGCCCTGGCACCTGAGCAGCGCATCATTTCCGCCGCGTCGTGCACCACCAACTGTCTGATCCCGGTGCTCACCGTGCTCGACGACGCCCTGGGCATTGCCCACGGCGTCACCACCACCATCCATTCGGCGATGAACGACCAGCCGGTCATCGACGCCTACCATCAGACCGACCTGCGCCTGACGCGCTCGGCCATGCAGTCGATCGTGCCGGTAGACACCGGGCTGGCGCGCGGCATCAACCGACTGATGCCACATCTGGCAGGACGCTTCGAGTGCCTCCACGTGCGCGTGCCAACCATCAACGTCTCGGCCATGGATCTGGCGATCACCGTCAACCGCGACACCAGCGCCGCCGACGTCAACGCGCTGCTCGCCGAGGCCTGCGGCGGGCGCCTGAGCGGACTGCTGGGCTTCACCGAGGAGCCGATGGCCTCGGTCGACTTCAACCACGATCCACGCTCGGGTATCGTGGACGCCACCCAGACCCGAGTGGCCGGTGGCCGCCTGATCAAGCTGCTGTGCTGGTTCGACAACGAGTGGGGGTTCGCCAACCGCATGCTCGATCTCGCCGGCCGCCTGGCGCGCTTCGGCCCGCCGCCGACGTCGCCTGCATGACCCCGTTTTCCTTCATGGCATCTCAACGCGAGGACTACCCTGCGATGAACGTACGCAAGATGACCGACCTGCCCCTCGCCGGCCAGCGAGTGCTGATCCGCGAAGACTTGAACGTACCGGTCAAGCATGGGCGTGTGTCCAGCGACGCTCGCCTGCGCGCCGCCCTGCCCACCATCAGGGCCGCCGCCGAAGCCGGTGCCAAGGTGCTGCTGATGAGCCATCTCGGACGTCCCACCGAGGGCGAACCCGCCGAGGAATTCTCACTGGCGCCGGTGGCCGAGCGACTCGGCGACCTGCTCGAGCACCCCGTGCGTCTGGTCGACGACTACCTGGACGTGTCCCTCGACCTGCTCGACGGCGAAGTGGTACTGCTCGAAAACGTGCGCTTCAACGTCGGCGAGAAAAAGGACGATGAAACGCTGGCCAAGCAGTACGCCGCGCTGTGCGACATCTATGTGATGGACGCCTTCGGTACCGCCCATCGCGCCCAGGCTTCGACCCACGGCGTGGCACGCTTCGCGCCCACCGCCTGTGCCGGCCCACTGCTGGCCAAGGAGCTCGACGCCCTGGAGAAGGCCCTGGCTACCCCGCAGCGGCCGATGGCAGCGATCGTCGGCGGCTCCAAGGTCTCCACCAAGCTAGAGGTACTCAACGCCCTCTCCGAGCGCTGCGATCAGCTGATCGTCGGCGGCGGCATCGCCAATACCTTTATCGCTGCGGCGGGCCACAACGTCGGCAAGTCGCTGCATGAAGCCGACCTGATCGAGCAAGCCAAGGCGCTGATGGCCAAGGTCGAGATCCCGCTGCCTACCGACGTGGTCGTCGCCACCGAGTTCTCGGAGCGCGCCACCGCGGTGACCAAGCCGGTCGACCAGGTCAACGATGACGAGATGATTCTCGACATCGGTCCCGATACCGCCGGGCGCCTCGCCGGGCTTCTCAAGAACGCTGGCACCATCCTCTGGAATGGTCCGGTGGGCGTGTTCGAGATCGACCAGTTCGGCCACGGCACCGAGGCGCTGTCCCAGGCGATCGCCGAAAGCAACGGCTTCTCCATCGCCGGCGGCGGCGACACCCTGGCAGCCATCGACAAGTACGCCATCGCCGACCGGGTCTCCTACATTTCCACCGGCGGCGGCGCCTTCCTCGAGTACGTCGAGGGCAAGACCCTGCCGGCGGTGGCGGCGCTCGAGGCCGCCTACGAGGCCGCCCGCTAGGCCAGCCTTTACCCCGTTTACCCTACAGGCGGCGCGCCCGGCGGGCGCACCGCCATCATCGATAACGTCGAGACATACTATGGCACTGATCAGCATGCGCCAGATGCTGGACCACGCCGCTGAGCGCGGTTATGGCATCCCGGCCTTCAACGTCAACAACCTCGAGCAGATGCGCGCCATCATGGAAGCCGCCGACCAGACCGATTCACCGGTCATCGTCCAGGCCTCCGCTGGCGCCCGCAAGTACGCCGGTGCCCCCTTCCTGCGCCACCTGATCCTGGCCGCGGTGGAGGAGTTCCCGCATATCCCGGTGGTGATGCACCAGGACCACGGCACCAGCCCCGCGGTCTGCCAGCGCTCCATCCAGCTGGGGTTCTCCTCGGTGATGATGGACGGCTCGCTGGGCGAGGACGGCAAGACCCCCATGGATTACGACTACAACGTCGACGTCACCCGCCGTACCGTCGAGATGGCCCACGCCTGCGGCGTCTCGGTGGAGGGCGAGCTGGGTTGCCTGGGCAGCCTGGAGACCGGCATGGCCGGCGAGGAAGATGGCATCGGCGCCGAGGGTAAGCTCGACATGGAGCAGCTGCTCACCGACCCGGAAGAGGCCGCCGCCTTCGTCAAAGCCACTCAGGTGGACGCCCTGGCCATCGCCATCGGCACCAGCCACGGCGCCTACAAGTTTACCCGGCCGCCCACCGGCGACACCCTCTCCATTCAGCGTATCAAGGAGATCCACGCGCGCATCCCTGACACCCACCTGGTGATGCACGGCTCTTCCTCGGTGCCCCAGGAGTGGCTGGCGATCATCAACGAGTTCGGCGGTGAGATTCCCGAGACCTACGGCGTACCGGTGGAAGAGATCGTCGAGGGCATCAAGCACGGCGTGCGCAAGGTCAACATCGACACCGACCTGCGCCTGGCCTCCACCGGTGCCGTGCGTCGTTTCCTGGCCAACAACCCGGCCGAGTTCGACCCGCGCAAGTTCCTCAAGGAGACCGTCTCCGCCATGCGCGAGGTGTGCATTGCCCGCTACGAGGCCTTCGGCACCGCCGGCAACGCCAGCCGCATCAAGCCGATCAGCCTCGAAGCCATGGTCGGCCGCTACGACAGCGGCGAGCTGGCACCCAAGGTGAAGTAGCACACACCGCAGTAAACACAAGCGGCGGCCCTTGGGCCGCCGCTGCTGCATGGCAAAGACTCATCGAACCAACCGATCAGTCGTCCTCTTCGTTATTCTGCTCCGCTTCGCTACCGTCGTGGGCCTCCTCAGGACTACCCGAGCCACCGGTGCCGGCCTCTGGGCTTTCTTCCTCATCGTCGCCGTTATCATGGCTCGACGCATCCTCGTCCCGCGCCTCACCGTCGTCGTCATCATCATCGCGTATCAGCGAGCCGGCCTTGATGCCGTACTCTTCCTCGAGTTCGGCATCGCTCATCGGTTGGTCGGCGTGTACCAGGGTAGTGGTGCCCAGCAGCAGTGCGGCAGCAAGACCAACGGTGGTCCACCAGGGGGGCAATCGCATCCGGCTATCTCCTTGTATGATCGGGATGTCGTATCAGCGCGGGGAGTCAGCGCTGATTCAGCCTAGCCCAGCTCTGCGCGCAGAGAAATGCGCCTTGCGTGTTAGGCTTTGTACGAAAACTGCCTGCGCTCGGCCATGCGGCGTTGAAAGTCGGCTCAAAATGCTCATTTACACCCACGTAAACTGCGCCTTTTCGCCGACTTTTGCCTTGCCTGACCTTCGCTCGCCAACTTTTCGTATTAAAGCCTAGTCTTATGATCGACGTCTCATTCACCTCTCCGGGGAGCGCTTATGAACAAACGTATCGTGGCCTATCGACGCCTCAGCGACAGTCAGCTCGCGGCGCTGCGGCACGACTTTCACGTCGACTACTTCGCCGACCTCGCCTCCACCGACGACCCGGCCTTTCGTGAGGCGCTGAGCCAAGCCCACGGCGTAATCGGCGCCGGCCTACCGCTGACGCCGGCGCTGCTGGACAGCGCGCCTCAGCTCGAAGCAGTGGCGACGATCTCGGTGGGCTACGATAACTACCCGGTCGAGGCGCTCACCGAGCGCAATATCCTGCTCTGCAATACCCCGGACGTACTCACCGAGACCACCGCCGACACCGCCTTTACGCTGATCATGGCCAGCGCACGCCGGGTAGTAGAGCTTGCCGACTTCATCAAGCGCGGCGACTGGCAGGAGAGCATCGGCGAGGCGCAGTTCGGCAGCGACGTACACGGCAAGACCCTGGGCCTGATCGGCATGGGCCGTATCGGTGCCGCCATCGCGCGGCGGGGCGCGCTGGGCTTCAATATGCCCATTCTCTACTCCAACGCCTCGCCCAAACCCCAGCTCGAAGCCGAACTCGGTGCTCGGCGCCGTGACATGGACGCCTTGCTGGCCGAGGCCGATTTCGTCTGCGTGACCGTTCCGCTCACCGCCGACACCGAGAAGTTGATTGGCGCACGCGAGTTGGGCCTGATGAAGCCCGGCGCCATCTTCATCAATATCGCCCGCGGCAAGGTGGTCGATGAAGCTGCGCTGATCGACGCACTGCAGAACGGCCAGCTACACGCCGCCGGGCTGGATGTGTTCGAACAGGAACCGCTGGCGGCAGACTCACCGCTGCCATATCTGGCCAATGTCGTGGCACTGCCGCATATCGGCTCGGCAACCCACGAAACGCGCACCGCCATGGCCCAGCGGGCAGTCGACAACCTGACCCTGGCACTCAATGGCGAGCGCCCGATCAACTTGGTCAACGAGGCCGCATGGACGTCGCGCCGCGGCGGCTAACCACAAAAAAGCCGCCCGGCAGGGGCGGCTCATCATTAACGCATCACGCTGTTCAGGTGGCGTCATCATCTTCGAAGTCCGGCAGCGACTCGGTCCCGTGATCGGGGTCATCGGACCCTACACCGCCGTGTTCGGGCGAAGAAGATCCGTCACCTGCGGAATCGATGTCATCCATTTCCGGGGCCGATTCGGTACCCATGGTCGGATCGTCAGTGCCGACGCCGCCGTGAGTCGCATCGCCGTCGGCGGAGCCCATACCGCTGTCGGTAGTGGTTTCGACGTCAGTCGCTTCCTGCGGCGCCGGATCTTGAGGCTCGTACCCTTCGTCGTGCATGTCGGCAAAAGCCAGCGGGCTGGCAATCAGACCGAATGACACACCAACGATACCTACCTTCTTGAGAAATTCCTTGGACATCATGTCACTTACCTCTCGTTAATCCATTAGCGTCAGCGTGTGATGAATGACCACGAACACCTGACGAACAAATACTGTAGAACTATATGGCAACCTGTACAAGTGCTGCCCAATAAAAAAGCCGCTTCCGGGGGTGGCCGGAAGCGGCAGCGCTGTGATCAACGTGCAGTGGACACACGCTGGGGCTCGAGGGGGAGAGCCCACCGCCCCTCCCTGGGCAGCATCATCTTGCAAGGGAACGGTTCAATGATTACCAGGACTGCTCTTCATCGTCCTCAGGAGTCTCCCACTCCTCCTCTTCGTTCTCTTCCTCTTCGTCGAAAGTGAACTCTTCTTCCTCGTCTTCGTACTCAGTGTCGAATTCGTCGTCATTGGTGCCGAACTCGTCGCCACCGTCGACATCAGGTGCCGGCTCTTCCTGCGGCGCCGGGTCTTGCGGCTCGTACTCTTCGTCGTGCATGTCGGCGAAGGCCAGTGGGCTGGCGATCAAGCCAAACGAAACACCCAGAATTCCGATTTTCTTCAGAAAGTCCTTGGACATCATGTCGTACATCCTCCATTGGGGTGCGCCATATGACGCTGTCGATAGCGAGTGAAGCAAAGCATCCCTGTGGTCGCTGGCGCCCGTCCCTGGGCGCCCGAGTCAGCCGCTGTTACCAGGACTGCTCTTCGTCGTCCTCTTCAGGCGTTTCCCACTCTTCCTCTTCGTTCTCTTCCTCGTCATCGAAGGTGAACTCTTCTTCCTCATCCTCATATTCGGTGTCGTAATCGGTGCCACCGAATTCATCGTTGCCGTCAACATCCGGTGCAGGCTCTTCCTGCGGCGCCGGGTCCTGCGGCTCGTACTCTTCGTCGTGCATGTCGGCGAAGGCCAGCGGGCTGGCGATCAGGCCGAAAGAAACGCCGAGAATACCGATCTTCTTGAGAAATTCCTTGGACATCATGCTCGCACCTCCATTTGTCTTCAGTGCTTGCTGAGTGTGAAGACGTACCGCCTATTGCTAGGTATCGAATCGAACTTGCTGCGTCGCTTCGATGCTGTTCGTCTCTCACCCTGAGTATTGCAGCGGCCATGCCACCTCATGCCATGAAAAATAAAAATCCTTAAAAAACATTAACTTGCAAAGACCCCGGCATGCCAGGTAGCCCCCATGTCCCCGCGCAAAACGGCGAAACGGGTGGCGACATATGACACATGGGGCAGATTCGACACGCCGGGTCGGTGTGTCAGAGGGGGCCACGATGTTCGGTACGAGGACGCGGCTGATCTGCGCATTGGCGAACAGTGTTCAAAAAATGCGGAAAATGACCCTCAATATTGGGCAAGATAGGCCGATATCTGTAACACTAGGGTTATAAGTCCTTGACTTGCGCCGATAGAGGTCTGGCAATGGCAACACCTCGATGCCTACTTTTCGATTGCGACGGCACCCTCGTCGACAGCGAGCCGTTGCTGGCCGCCGAGATGGCGGAGAGCCTCACCCAGGCGGGCCTGCCCTTTTCTCCCAGCGATTACATGGGGGAGTTTCGCGGCGCACGCTTCTGTAACATCGTGGCAGAGCTGCAGCGCCGCCACGGATCCATCGACCCCCAGCGGCTCAGCCACTCCGAAGGCGAGATGCGCCGTCGGCTCGCCGATCGCATCGACAACGAATTGCTGCCGCTACCCGGCGTGCGCGAGGCGCTCGATGCCCTGGGAGACTTTCCCCGCGCCGTGGTCTCCAACGGCCCTGAGAGCAAGATCCGCGCCGGCCTGCGCGCCACTGGCCTGGCCGAGGCCTTCGGCGACAACCTGTTCAGCGGCTATACCGCCAACTGCTGGAAGCCCGACCCCTGCCTCTATCTGCATGCCGCCAGCATCATGGGATACCGGGCCGACGAATGTCTGGCAATCGACGATGCCATCGTCGGCGTCAAGGCGGCCCTGGCGGCCGGCATGCGAGTGGTGCATCTCAACCGCTTCCCCGATGTCGAAGCCACGCCTGACGGCGCCATCAGCATCAGTAACATGCATCAGCTACCTACCGTGATCGGTCGACTGCTGCTGCCACAGGTTGCCACCACCTGACACAAGGCTCGGCCTCGGGTTATCCACAGCGCCTCGCGACCACCCGCAGTGGATAACCCCCTGCCGGGCTGGGACGCCCTCGGGTATCATGGTGCGACACTCTCAACCGGGCATTGCCCGAGCAGGAGCATCAATATGGCATCCCTTCGCGACCAGCTCAGTGGACTCGTCTACTCCACCGAGCATGGCGACATCTGCCCCGGGTGTCGCGCGCCGGTCGATGACTGCGAGTGCGCATCCCAAGCTGAGCAGGCCCGCCTGGCCGAACTCGATGGCGTGGTGCGCATCCGCCGCGAAACCAGCGGCAGGAAAGGCAAGGGCGTCACCACCATCGAAGGCGTACCGCTGGGCGACGCCGAGCTCAAGGTGCTGGCCAAGTCGCTCAAGAAGCGCTGTGGCACCGGCGGCGCCGTTAAGCACGGCATCATTGAAATCCAGGGCGACCACCGCGACACCTTACGCGACGCACTCACTCGCCAAGGCTACCGCGTCAAGCTGGCCGGCGGCTGATCAGGAGACTCCCCATGACCCAAGACCCCATTCGCCCTGCGCTGGCGCGCCGCGCCTGGCACATCGCCGCGATCTGCCTGTGTACCGCGCTGCTGGCCGCCTGCGCCGGACGCCCGGATTTCGCCACCCTGGAGACTCGCGTGGTGCCCGACTCAGCATTGGAGACGGGCGATAGCGCCACGCTGCGCGTGGCCCTCGAATCCCTGGAGGCCGACGGCGCCCGCGGCGAATTGATCGCCGAGACCACCTCGTCACAGGTCAGCGATACGCCAATGGATGTCAGCCTGCAGTTCGACGCCCGCGCCATAGAAACCGAACGTAACTACGCGCTGATTGCCGAGATTCGCGACGACGGCCGCATCACCCACCGCAACAGCGAACAGGTAGAAGTGACGGGAGCGCAAATCGGCTCTCAGCGCATCGAGATACCGCTGACACCGCGCTGAGAGACGTCATGCGTCGAGATGGATCGCCAGCGCCTCGAGGGTAGCCCCGATCGGCGCTTCGAGCTTGAGGTCATAGAGCGCATCGGCCCGGGTGTGGCCGAGGTTGAGGCAGGCCAGCGGCTTGCCCTCAGCCGCCGCCTGGCGGGCGAAGCGGTAGCCGGAATAAACCATCAGCGACGAGCCCACCACCAGCAGCGCATCGCCGCGCGAGACCGCTGCACGGGCCGCGGTGACCCGTGCCTCCGGCACCCGATCACCGAAGAACACCACATCGGGTTTCCAGATGCCTCGCCCGCAGCGTGCGCAATCAGGCACTTGAAAGGTGCCGAAGTCATGCTCCAAGTCGGCATCGCCATCGGGGCCGATACGCGCCTCCACGTCCAGCCAGCGTGGATTCCTGGCCGCCAGCTCGGCATGCAGGTCGTGGCGCATGCGGCGCGCATCGCAGCTCATGCAGCGCACGATCTCGGCGCGACCGTGAAGATCGATGACACGCCGGTTGCCGGCGCGCTGATGCAGGCCGTCGACGTTCTGGGTGATCAGGGTATCGATATGGTCGAGCCGCTCGAGCAGCGCCAGACCTCGGTGGGAGGCCCCGGGACGCGCCTCGCTGAGTGCGCGAAAGCCAACCAGAGCGCGAGCCCAGTAGCGTTGCCGGGCGGCATGACTGCTCATGAACGACTGGTGATTCATCGGCGGCGGACGCTTCCAGGCGCCATCGCCGTCGCGGTAGTCGGGAATGCCACTGTCGGTGCTGACACCGGCACCGGTCAGCACCACCAGCCGCGGATGGCGGGTGATGAACCGCGCGAGCGACGCGGCGGCCCTGGCGACATGGGCCGGAACATCGCTCGCCGCTTCTGTGCTGGAGGCGCTAGGCGGCATAGTCGTCATAGAGGGCTCACTCTGCAGGCCGGTGACGATGATCTTGGAACCACAAATGATGACATTGTTCACGCAAGCCTGCCGAGGTTAGCTAGAATGAACGCGCAATCGTCACCGCCGTATGGCAATCCATCCCACTAGGTAAGGACCGCTGCCGATGGCCTGGCTGGAATACCTACTACCGCTGATCTTTATGTTCCCCCTGGGGGCAACCGCGGTAATCGTTCTCGCGCTGCGCAATCTGCACGACGCGCGGGTGCGCTCGCCGTTCGATGCCCACCCGCTGCGCGAGCCTGGCCAGGCGCTGCGCGACCGCCTCGACCGCGCCTTTGCCAGCCTGTTTCTCAACGGCGCGTTGGGGCCTATCGTGGTGCTGGCACCGCTGGTGTACGGCATGGGCCGCATGCTGTTCGCCAGCCAGCAGGACTGGGTGGAATGGAGCCTCTACGGGCTGCTCAGCACGCTGCTGGTGATGGTGTTCTGCTTCCTGCTGATCCGCGATTATCAGCGTATCCGTCGCCTCAAGCTTGGCCTGGCCTGCGAGCTGGTGATCGGCCAGGAACTGGAGCGCCTGGTGCGCCCCGACGCCCACCCCTATCACATCTTCCATGACATCCCCGCCGACACCTATACCATCGACCACGTCGCGGTCACCCCCCACGGCGTGTTCGTGATCGAGACCCGCGCCCGCACCTGGCCGGTGGACCCCGGCGGCGAAGGACGCAACCAGGTCGCCGTAGAGCGACAGCGATTGCGCTTTCCAGGCTGGAGCGAGCGCCGTCCGCTGCTCAAGACCCGCCAGGCCGTCAAATGGCTACGCAAATGGTTGGCGCAGGAGTGCGGCACCACAGTGCCGGTAAAGGGGGTGCTGGCACTGCCCGGCTGGGAGATCGATGCCAGTCAGGCCGACGACGACCTGCTGGTGGTCGGCGGCGACAAGCTCTCCGAGCAGCTCGCCGTGATGCCGCTCGGCCCGTTCGACGATGCCACGCACGACCGCGCCATCCGTGCTCTGATGCAGCGCGCCGCGCTGGTCGAGTTGCAGCATCTCCAGGAACCCTCCGTCTGAGCCCAGGGCTATCGCTCAATCCCCCTTGAGCCGCCCGCCCATTTCCTGGGCCAGGTCGACGGCGTAGTGGTCGGTCATGCCACCGATGAAATCGAGCATGCGCCGGTAGCTGGCGTAGAGCGACCAGGAGCGACGCGGCGTATTCTCGCCGATCAGTGCCAGCACCCGCTGGTGCTTGAAGCTCGACTCGCCGTGATAGTGCAGCTCATGGGCGGCGCCGATAAAAGCCTCGAGCAGAATCCCCAGGGTGGTGTAGGCGCCGATCTCCAGCTTGGCCTTGCGCTCATTCTGGAAGATCCGCTCGCGGGCCAGCTGCTTGGCGGACTTGACCCCCCAGTCGAGATCCGGATGGCACAGCTCCAGCAGGTCGTGCTCGAGTGCACCGTTGAGCAGTTCGCTCTCATGCTGGACGAATACCGCCCCCACATCGCTGACCGCACGCTCCATGGCCGCACCGCGCAGCGCAGCGATGCGCCGCCGCTGGGAAACCCCGTCGCGCAGCATGGCGTCATACTCCGGCGGCTTGCCACCGGCGATCTGGGTCAGCACCTCGGCGACCTCGTCGTAGCGCAGGATGCCCATCTCCAGGCCATCCTCGAGATCCAGCAGCGCGTAGCAGATGTCGTCTGCCGCTTCGACCAACCAGGCCAGCGGATGGCGGCACCAGGCATTGCTGCCGCGCGGCTTGAGCCCCAGGCGCTCGGCGACCTCGGTGAGCAGGTGCGCCTCGGACTGGTAGCTGCCGAACTTGCCGGCGCTGCCGCCGTGCTCCACGGTCCAGGGATATTTGAGCAGGGTGCCGAGGGTCGCGCCGGTGAGGCGCATGCCACCCTTGAACTGGTTGTATTCGATCTGAGTCACCACGCGAAAGCCCTGGGCATTGCCCTCGTAGGTCAGCAGGTCGGCGCGCTCGAGATCCGACAGGCCATCGAGCAGCCCGCTGCCGTCCTGTTCGGCGCGCTTGAACCAGTCGCGGATGGCGTATTCGCCGGCGTGACCGAACGGTGGGTTGCCGATATCGTGGCCCAGGCAGGCGGCCTGCACGATGACGCCGAGGTCGGCCGGGGTGATCCACTGCGGTAGCCGGTGGCTGAGCTGCTCGCCGACGATCATGCCCAACGAGCGACCCACGCAGCCCACTTCCAGCGAGTGGGTCAGCCGGGTGTGGATATGGTCGTTGTCGGTCAGCGGGTGGACCTGGGTCTTGCGCCCCAGGCGCCGGAACGAACCGGCGAAGACGATCCTGTCATGATCCTTGTGAAACGGGCTACGGCCGATCTCATTGCTCACCGAGCGCGGCTTGTCGTTGAGCCGGCTCGGGTCGAGCAGTCGCTCCCAGTGCATCTGCGTCATCGGTGAGGCCTCCTTGAGAGGCGTATTCTGGCAGTGCTAGGCGCCTGGCGCTAGGTCAGCACGCTCGGACTAGTCCGTCGGCAGGCCTGCGAGGAGGCGCTGTAAAACATCCCTGGGCGCTACCTACGCCATCCATGGCGTAGAACCTCCTCTTCGGCCTGCCCCCGGCGTCCTCCGCTTAGGGGCAACTGCGATCGCCCTGCCCCACCGTCACTCCCCGTCGGCGAGTGCCGGCAGCAGCACCTTGACCTTGCGAGTCAGCGTGTTGCGCCCCCAGCCCAGCAGCTCCGCGGCCTCGCCCTTGCGTCCGCCGGTATGCTTGAGCGCGGTCTCGATCAGGATGCGTTCGAAATCCGGCACCGCCTCTTCCAGCAGATGGGTGTGACCCGCCGCCAGGGCGCGGTCGGCCCAGTCGCGGAAGGCGGCGCGCCAGTCGCCGGCGGCAGCCTCGCTGCCTTCGGTGGTACGTAGCTCCGGCGGCAGGTCGTCGATCAGCACCTCGCGCCCCGAGGCCATCACCGTCAGCCAGCGGCAGGTGTTCTCCAACTGGCGCACGTTACCCGGCCAGGGTAGCCGGGTCAGGTGCTGCTCGGCATCCTTGGTCAGCACCTTGGCCTCGGTGGAGAGCTCACGGGCGGCCTCGGCGAGGAAGTGCTGGGCCAGCCGCGGGATGTCCTCGCGGCGCTCGGCCAGCTTGGGCAGGTGCACGCGGATCACGTTGAGGCGGTGGAACAGATCCTCGCGGAAGCGGCCGTCCTCGACCAGGGTCTCGAGGTTCTGGTGGGTCGCGGCGATGATGCGCACGTCGGCCTTGACCGACAGATGGCCGCCGACCCGGTAGAACTCGCCGTCGGCCAGCACCCGCAGCAGGCGGGTCTGGGTGTCCGGCGGCATGTCGCCGATCTCGTCGAGGAACAGCGTGCCGCCGTCGGCCTGCTCGAAGCGCCCGCGTCGCTGGGCGGTGGCGCCGGTAAAGGCTCCCTTCTCGTGGCCGAACAGCTCCGACTCCATCAGGTCCTTAGGAATCGCCGCCATGTTGAGAGCGATGAACGGCTTGCCGGCCCGCGGGCTGTGCTGATGCAGGGCCTGGGCGACCCGCTCCTTGCCGGTCCCCGACTCGCCGTTGATCAGCACCGTAATGTGCGACTGCGACAGCCGGCCGATGGCGCGAAACACCTCCTGCATCGCCGGTGCCTCGCCGATGATCTCTGCCGACAGTCCTTCAGGAGCGACGGCAGGGCTTTGGCGCTCGCGGGCATGTGCCACCGCCCGGCGCACCAGTGCCAGCGCCTCGTCAACGTCGAACGGCTTGGGCAAATACTCGAAAGCCCCACCCTGATAGGAGGCCACGGCGCTGTCGAGATCAGAGTGCGCGGTCATCACGATCACCGGCATGTCGGGGTGCGCCTCGCGCACCTTGGCCATCAGATCGAGGCCATCCAGGCCGGGCATGCGGATATCGGTGACCAGCACGTCAGGGGGGCGCTTGAGCAGGCCATCCAGGGCGCTGTCGGCGCGCTCAAAGCTCTCCACCTCGAGGTCGGGCTGGGCCAGTGCGCGCTCCAGTACCCAGCGAATGGCGCGGTCGTCATCGACGATGACGATACGGGCAGGATCTGTCATGCAAGCCTCCAGAGAACATCACGACAGTGGACAGCCGTGGCACAGATGAAATAGCGGGTGGTACGGCTCATGGCGGCGCCTCCAGCGGCGTCAACAGCCGGAACTCGGTACGCCCGGGCCGCGAGTCGCACTCGATCAGGCCCTGGTGCTGGTGAAGGATCGACTGGGCAATCGAGAGCCCCAGGCCGCTGCCCTCGGCGCGGCCTGAGACCATTGGGTAGAACAGCGTCTCGCGCAGGGGCTCGGGAATCCCCGGCCCGTTGTCGATGATCGCCACCTCGCAGACCAGCCGATGACGCTCGGCGCCGAGGGTGAACTGACGCCGGGCGCGAGTGCTAAGAATCAGCCGCGGTGAATCAATTTCGCTCTCGCTCATCGCCTCCACGGCGTTGCGTGCCACGTTGAGCACCGCCTGGATCATGCGCGCTTCATCGCCATGCAGATCCGGCAGACTGGGATCGTAGTCGCGCTCGATCGTCACCGCCGGCTGCTCGGCGATCAGCAGCGAGCGCACCCGCTCCAGCACCTTGTGAATATTGAGGGGCTGGTGGTGACTGACCTGGTTGGGCCCGAGCATGCGGTCGACCAGATCGCGCAGGCGGTCGGCCTCCTCGACGATAATGCGGGTGAATTCCGCCAGCTGTGGGTCAGGCAGATCGCGCTCGAGCAGCTGGGCGGCACCACGAATGCCGCCCAGGGGGTTCTTGACCTCATGGGCCAGGCCCCGGGTCAGGGTCTTGATGGTTTCCTGGCGGGCGATCAGCGCCTCTTCGCGGGAGATCCGCAGCAGTCGATCTCGGGGCTCGATCTCCAGCAGCAGCTCGTCATCGGAGAGTGGCGTGACGGTGAAGTCAACGGTGACGCTCTCGCCGCCAGCCAGGGTCAGTACCGCCTCGCGCTGGGTAAAGGGATGAAACTCGCGCCGCGCCTTGATCAGCACGCTGGCTACCGCCCCGTCGACGCCTTCCAGGCTATCCAGGCGCGTACCTTGAACGCGTCCGATACTTACCGCGAGCAACGCTTCGGCGGCCGGATTCATCCACCGCAGGCGCAGGGTGCCGTCTAACAGCAGCACCGCCGTGGTGAGGTGTTCCAGCAGACGTTGATACATGGGGCATTCCGCCGTCCTTGAGTTCACTATTGCTGTGCAAGAAGCGCGCCAGCCTGGCAAGCGCCTGTCGGCGGCGTTCCAGGAGAGTGCAAGGAGCACTTTCGCACCATATTAGTGCAATGCAGACGGCGCGACGATCACTGCGGTGCAGTGCCACGCTCGATCATTGGCCTCGCGGCGCGCCGGCCGCTACGATCAATCGCGGGCGGCGCTGCTGGAGCCGGCCTGATAGTCGAGCGCACTGTTGTCGCGCACTCGCTCGGCGTGATCGAAGGCATCAAAATTGCCCGCTGCCGGCGCAGCCGGGCGGCAGGGTCTGGAGCTGCCGTCCGGGCACGGCGACCGAGGTACCCGGCGAGGGGGCAGCTAATTGGGGTTGTTGGGATTCTGCGGCAGGTTGACGCTGGCACGCTGCACGTAGAGCGTCACCGGCGCACTGCGATGGCGCACCTCACCGCGGGCATCGAGCAACTCGGCCTGCAACACGCGCTCGCCGCGCTCGAGGTTGCCGATCATGAACACATCGCTGTGCAGCGCCGACTGGCTGACCGCACCATCGACCAGCAGCCGCACACGATGATCCTCACGCAGGGACGGCTCGATACCCAGCTGGACCTGCAGGTTGCCTGCCGCGCCGGTCTGCAGGGTCTCCTCATTGCGCGGTGACGCGATGCGGAAGGTCGAGTAGGGCATGAACGGCGACGACAGTGACTCCGAGGGGGAGGAGGAGGGAGCAGTGGCCTCGGGCGCCGCCTGCGGCGCCGGCGTGCGCGCCCCCGACGGCACCACGGTCAGCGGGTTGAGCTCGATCTGCTCCCCCCCACGCTCGGGATTGTCGGTGAACACTACGTTGCCCTGAGCATCGGTGGTGCGATAGATCGAGGTGGCCTGGGCACCGCTGGCGGCACTCAACAAGGCAACCAGCAGCACACAGCAACTGGCATTCATTGGCAATACAGTCATGCACCGGCTCCAACCTATGACGACCCAAGCGGGTCCGATAATCGTTTGGATAGTCTAGTGCAAAAAGGGGTTCCGCCGTGGCGGAACCCCTTCGATTGCTACCCAGCGCCGCGAACGCGGCGCGTCATCAGCAGCTGTAGTACATGTCGAACTCGACCGGATGCGTGGTCATGCGCAGGCGTTCCACATCCTCTTCCTTGAGTTCGATGTAGGCATCGATCATCTCGTCGGTGAACACGTCACCCTCGGTGAGGAAGGCGCGGTCCTTGTCCAGCGCCTCGAGGGCCTGATCGAGGCTCTCGGCGACGGTGGGAATGGACTTGCCCTCTTCCGGCGGCAGGTCATAGAGGTTCTTGTCCATGGCATCGCCAGGGTGGATCTTGTTCTTGATGCCGTCGATGCCCGCCATCAGCATGGCGGCGAAGCACAGGTAAGGGTTGGCGGTCGGATCCGGGAAACGCGCCTCGACACGCTTGCCCTTGGGGCTAGCGGTGTAAGGAATACGGATCGACGCGGAGCGGTTGCGGGCGCTGTAGGCCAGCATCACCGGCGCTTCGAAGCCCGGCACCAGACGCTTGTAGGAGTTGGTGGAGGCATTGGTGAAGGCGTTCAGGGCACGTGCGTGCTTGATGATGCCGCCAATGTAGTAGAGCGCCATCTCGGACAGCCCAGCGTACTCGTCACCGGCAAACTGGTTCTGACCATCCTTCCAGAAGGACTGGTGGACGTGCATACCGGAGCCGTTGTCGCCGACCAGCGGCTTGGGCATGAAGGTGGCGGTCTTGCCATAGGCGTGGGCCACGTTGTGGATCACGTACTTCATTTCCTGAACTTCGTCGGCCTTCTTCACCAGGGTGTTGAACTTGACGCCGATCTCGTTCTGGCCGGCGTTGGCCACCTCGTGGTGATGCACTTCGACGCTCTGGCCGATAGCTTCCAGGGTGTTACACATGGCGCTGCGGATATCGTGGAAGCTGTCCACCGGCGGCACCGGGAAGTAGCCACCCTTGACCCGCGGACGGTGGGCCAGGTTGCCGCCATCGACCTGGCGGTCGGTAGCCCAGGCGCCTTCTTCCGAGGTGATCTTGTACATGGCGCCTTCGATATCGGCCTTCCAGTGCACCTCGTCGAAGATGAAGAACTCCGGCTCCGGACCGAAGAATGCAGTGTCGCCCAGGCCGGTAGACTGCAGATACGCTTCGGCACGCTTGGCAATGGAGCGCGGATCGCGCTCATAGCCCTGCATGGTAGCCGGCTCGATGATGTCGCAACGCAGCACCAGGGTGGCGTCTTCGGTGAACGGGTCGAGGAAGGCAGAGCCATCTTCCGGACGCAGGATCATGTCCGACTCGTTGATGCCCTTCCAGCCTGAAATGGACGAGCCGTCGAACATCTGACCGTTCTCGAAGAACTCATCGTCGACGTCGCGGGCCGGGATGGTGACGTGCTGCTCTTTACCCTTGGTATCGGTGAAGCGCAGATCAACCCACTTGATATCGTGTTCTTCGATCAGGGCGAGAGTCTTCTCAGACATGTTGTCCTCCACTAGTGAGCGTTGCTCGAATATTGGCGTTGCGTGTCCAGCGTCGTTTGTAGCACGGCCGGGGCAGCTTGCCCACGGCGGTCGCCTTCGACGACGACTCGGGTGATGCTTCTGCACTGTGCAATGCAGGCAGCGTGCCAAAATGGCGCAAAATACCGAGAAAAATAGCCAACCTCATGAATGAAGGGATTTTTTTCTACCACCCACAAATGCACCATGAGTTTACACGGAACCAAGAGAGGGCCGAGCAAGGCCCTGCCCGAACCATGTTGGTGCAAAAAAACCCAGACCGCACTCATGTAGTGCAAGAACTCCACGCCATGCCACGTGATGGTGCCAATGCGCCAGTATCAGCCACGGCTCGGCGTCTCCTGCTAGGAAAATCAGCCGACAAAATGATTGATACCTTTTGAAACTCAAGGCTACTATTGCTTACATAACCACATGCTCGGCGCCACGGCGCAGACATGATGCGACCGATCTGCCGCTAGCCGCCAGTCACTGGGCCAGGGCAATGCGCTAAGGGCACGTTGTGATGGACCCCTACTGCATCATCATCGATTCTCGTCTAATGGCAGCGCGCCTGCCGCGCTGCCTGGCCACCCTGCATCACGCCGTAGCGCGCCACCCCGACAAGGTCGATATCCGTGTGGTCAGCGATGATGACAACGGCAACCTGCATACCCTGACCCGCCGCATCGGAGCACACTTCGAAACCATACGTCTGGGGTCGATCGGCGCGCGCAGCAACGAAATGGTACGCCGCACCCCGGGTGCCACGCTGATCTTTCCCACGCCCCGCATGCGCTTGGTTTCCGACTGGTTGGATAAGGCCGATCACCTACTGACGCATCATCAGTGGGACGCGGTACTGCTCACGCCGCGTCGACGACCGCTTTCCCAGGGATTCAAGCGACTCTGGCAGCGCGAGCCGGAGGCCGGCACCCTGTGCGTGAGACGCGACTGGTTCGAACGGATTGGCGGCTTCGACCCGAGCCTCGACGAGAGTGCCCACAGCGACCTGCTGGCGCGGCTGCGCGCCTGCCAGGCCCGTGTGCTGGAGTTCCCGCTATAGCAATAGATGGCCGACGTACGACGCGGCGCGATTCACCCAAGGGCATTACACTGACATAACGTGACATGCCACGCGCAGGAGGTTCACCATGACCCATTGGAACCTCGCTCTGGATATGGCCCAACGCCTACGCGGGCATTGGCGTCGCAGCCTGCGCGTGCCACTGCAGGGTCGCCGCGCGATTCTGGTACTGCACCGGGTACTGCCCGATGAAGACGCAGCCCGGCTGCCGCATCGGGCGCCCTACTGTCTCGGTCCGGAGAGCTTCAAGCATCTGCTGATGTCGCTGGTGGAGGTATCCCGCATCGTCTGCCTCGACACCGCCTTGAAACCCCACCACGACCCGCGCGCCTGCATCGCGCTGACCTTCGACGACGGCTGGCGCGACAATGCCGAGGTCGCTGCACCCCTGCTCGAGCACTATGCGCTGCCGGCCAGCATCTTCGTCACTACCGGACTGCTCGGCCGACCCCGCGGCGTATGGTGGGAGGTGATTGGCGAAGGGCTGTGGCAAGGGCGTGCCTGCCAGCTTATCCACGATAGCCTGTGCGATGCCGGGCTGCCACCGCCGCCGCTGCCCCCGGCGCATCCCGATCACGCCTACAGCGAAGCGCTGCTCGACTACCTCACCGCGCTGCGTCGCTGCGACCCGCTGACCGTCAATGCCGTGGCCGAGGCGCTCTATCCCGACCTCGACCAACCGCCCCACGGACTCGATCCGTTCAGCGTCAGGCGCCTGGAGCACAGCGGCCTGTTTCGCTTTGGCGCCCACGGCGTGCTACCGGAGTCACTGGACCCGCTCAGCGATGCCCGCATCTGCTGGCATATCCGCCGTTCCCGCGACGACCTGGCAAAGCTCTGTGAGTCACCCCTGGAGGCCTTCTCCTACCCGGATGAGCAGCCATCTAGGCGCTTAAGACGCCTGGCCAGCCGCTGCGGCGTTCGCCAGGCGCTAGCCGGTTGCGGCGGTTGGCTGACGCCCCAGCTCGATCCATTGGCACTCCCCCGAATTCCCATCAGCCAGCCAGTGGCCCAGAGCCCGGGGCGGCTCTACGACTGGCTGCTGAGCCACTGGCAACCGCTCGATACCCTCCCGCCTACGCATTGAGCGTTGAAGGCTCGTCGACCACGGAGATTGTTTCTCAACGATCGACTGGTTAGTTTGCGCGTTCGCTCTAACAAAAACAGCAATTACACTTGCTCGCGTGCACCGCATCAGAAGAAGTTGCTGTTTCATTGTCAACTAAACAACCATGGTGACGGCGGCATGATACGCATGGATTTCTGGTCGGGGCTCGCCGTCAGTGTGCTGGCCCTGGCACTGCTTACCTGGATCATCCCTGAGTATGGCGGAAGTGGCGCCTCATTCGGCCTCCCCCCTCAGCTATTGGCCAGTCTCGGTGCCTGGCTGATGCTGATCTGCGCCGCGGCACTCTGCGCGGTGAGTGCCGTCAAACTGTGGCGCATCGGCGAGCCCCCCATCCGCTTGCCGGGCGCTAGCCATCTCTGGCACCTGCTGTGGCCGTTCCTCTACGTGCTCGGCTTTATCCTGCTGGTCGACCGCTTTCCATTGACCTGGGTCGCCCCGCTGCTGATCGGCGGCCTGCTGCTGATCTTCGGCGAGCGACGCTGGTACCTGCTGCTCCCGGTAGCCGTGGTCCCGGCCCTGGGGCTCTACGTGCTGACCGCCCACCTGATGCGCATCGGGGTGGTATGACATGATCGGATTCGATGCCATTTTCACCTCCTTTTCCGCGGCCTTTCACTACGAGTCCATCGCCATCATCCTCGGCGGGGTACTGCTCGGCTATATCGTCGGGGTAATTCCTGGCCTCAACCGCTCGGTGGCCATCGCCATCGCCATTCCGCTGACCTTCTACATGTCGGCCTATGCCGCCATCGCCTTTCTGATCGGCCTCTCCAAGGGCACGGCGGCGGGCAGCGCGGTCTCGGCCATCCTCCTCAACACCCCGGGGGAGCCCTCCTCCGCCGCTACCTGCCTCGACGGCTATCCCATGGCCAGCTCGGGCAAGCCGCGCAAGGCCCTCAAGGTGGGTCTGCTGGCCTCGGTGATCGGCGACCTGCTGGCCACCCTGCTGCTGATCGCCGTGGCCATCCCGTTCGCCTCGGTGGCGCTCAAGTTCGGGCCCTATGAGCTGGCGGCGATCCTGGTCTTCGCCCTGGTGTTCATTGCCGGCATGGCCGGCGGCTCTTTCCTCAAGGGGCTGGCCGCCGG
>NZ_FNGH01000021.1:14274-33183 GCF_900102875.1 Franzmannia pantelleriensis | reverse complement strand
GGCGTGACCCTCGGCCAGTCGGCCATGGTCACCGGCGAGGACCGTCCCTTCGGCGACACCTGGGAAGGCCTGATCGACTACGCCAAGGAGAACCCCGGCACCAGCTATGCGACCCAAACCGCCCTGGACCGCATGATCATCGAGTACATCGCCCAGCAGGAAGGCCTCGACCTGCGCATCGTGCCGACCTCCGGTGGCGCCGGCATGGCCCCGCTGATCCTCTCCGGCGACGTCGACTTCGCCTATAGCGGCGGCACCCACTCCGGCTATGCCGACTCCGGCGAGATGCCGGTGCTGTTGAGCCTGGCCGAGGATCGCCTGGCGGCCTTCCCCGACGCCCCGACCCTGCAGGAGGCCGGCTACGACATCAACGCCGCCGAGATCCGCGTGGCCATGGTGCCGCAGAACACCCCGGACAGCCACGTCGAGCGCCTCGCCGAGGCCCTCGAGGCCGCCACCCAGGACGAACGCTTCATCGAGATCACCGAGGAGCGCATCCTGATGCCAGTGACCTGGATGCCCGAGGACGAGGTCACCCAGACCCTTAGCGATCAGGTCGAAGGCTACGAAGCCCTGCTCGAAGAGCTCGGCGGTCTACCCGGCGAAGACTGAGTCAGACTCGCTCGCCTGATGCCCGCCACCTCGGTGGCGGGCGTTTGTGATTGGCGATGCAATCAGCGCGGCAGTACCTAGGCGCCACTACGCGACGGCTTGGCCTGATCTTTTTGCCCCACTCTCCAGCGGCTCTTCTATAGTGAGAGAGCCCTCTGGAGATCTCGCTAATGCATGCACCCGCTCTACCAGCGCACTGTACGGCTGACGCTGCCTGTCAGTGCGGCTCACCGCTGCTACACCGCTTTCATGAGCGCATCATGGCCGATCTGTCGCGCCGCCAATTTCTGGGCGGCACAGCGGCGGTAATGGCGCTGTTTGCCGGGCTAAGATCGCCGGAAGTGATTGCCGCCCAACCACGTGGCAACGGCCGCCCTCTGCTACTGACCAACCTGCGACTGTTCGATGGCAGCGGCACGCCGCTGCGCGACGGTGTATCGATAAGCGTGGAAGCGGGGCGCATACAGGCCATCCTGTCAGAACCGCCAGGGGCCGGAGAGGCCGAGATAATCGACTGCGGCGGGCGGGTCTTGATGCCGGGGCTGATCGACGCGCACTGGCACACCACGCTGGCGGCCATCACTCAGGTCGCAGCGATGAGCGCCGACCCCGGCTATGTGCACCTGGTGGCGGCCAGGGAGGCAGAGCGGACGCTGCTGCGCGGCTTTACCAGTGTGCGCGACGTCGGCGGGCCATCGTTCGCTTTGAAGCGCGCCATCGATGAAGGCATCGTCCACGGTCCGCGTATTTTTCCCGCCGGCGCCATGATCTCGCAGACCTCCGGCCACGGCGACTTTCGGATGCGCCACGAGGTGCCGAGAGGCACCACCACACCGCTGAGCGCCGCCGAACAAATGGGCGTTACCGCCATCGCCGATGGCGAAGCAGAAGTACTGCGACGCACCCGCGAGCAGCTGATGCTGGGTGCCTCGCAGATCAAGCTAATGGCCGGCGGCGGCGTCGCCTCCAGCTATGACCCACTCGACAGCACCCAATTCTCCGAGCGCGAGCTACGCACTGCGGTCGAGGCCGCCGATGACTGGGGCACCTACGTCATGGTGCATGTCTACACGCCGCGCGGCATCCAGCGCGCCATTTCAGCCGGGGTGAAATCCATTGAACATGGCCAACTGGCCGACGAAGACAGCGTACGGATGATGGCCGATGAGTGGATTTGGTGGAGCCTGCAACCCTTCCTTCAGGACGAGGACGCCAACGTTTATCCCGACGCCGCACGCCGCGAGAGCCAGCGGCAGGTGGCCGAAGGCACTTTGCGCGCCTATGAGATGGCCCAGCGCTTCGGGGTAAAGACCGCCTGGGGCACCGATATCCTCTTCAGCCCGCAGAACACTCCCAGCCAGGGTCGCCAACTGGCCAAGCTGACGCGCTTCTACGACCCTCTCGAGGTGCTCGCCATGGCCACCGGCCGTAATGCCGAGCTGCTGGCCCTCGCTGGACCGCGCAATCCCTACCCTGGGCCGCTGGGTCGCATCGTGCCCGGTGCCCTGGCCGACCTGCTGGTAGTGGATGGCGATCCGGCCACAGGTATCGATTTCCTCGCCGACCCTGAGCAAAATTTGCGCTTGATCATGAAGGGCGGGCGCATCTACAAGGATACGTTATGAAAGCTCACCTGCTGGCGTCGATGCTGCTGATAGGCGTCTTCTCCTGTTCGGCCTCGGCTGATAGCTGGCGAGGCCAGGTGACGCCCTATGTATGGATGCCGAGCCTGGCCGGCGATATCCGCCCCACGTCCGGGGCACCTAGGCTGAGCACTCGTCAGTCCTTCAGCGATATCTTCGATGATCTGGACGCTGCGTTCTTCCTGCATGCCACTGCGAGACGCGACCGACTGGTGCTGTTCGGCGATATCTCATACGCCTCATTGAGTACCCGCGGCACCGTGCTACCGGGAGTGAGTGCCACTGGCCAGGCTCGACAGACGTCGTTGACGGCGGCAGCGGGCTATCAGATCGTGCAGACGCCGGACCACGCCGTCGACCTGCTCGCCGGCGCGCGCTTATGGCAAGCGCGTGCTGTCGTAGAAATACCCGCGCTGGGCCTTGACGCCTCCGAGTCCGAGCAGTGGATCGACCCGCTGCTCGCTGCCAGGCTGCGCAGCGATTTCACGCCAGACTGGTCGGCGATGCTGTATGCCGACATCGGCGGCTTCGGCATCGGTTCCGACGCGACCTGGCAGCTGGTCGGCACCCTCAACTACAGGCTGAACGAGTCACTCTATCTCTCCGCCGGCTATCGCCATCTGGCATTGAACTATGATGACAACGGCGCCCTGCTGGATATCGAGATGAGCGGTCCCTTGCTGGGCGCAACCTGGCGCTTCTAAGCCGGGTGACGGGCCCCCGCCACCTTAGTGCTATTACCCTGCGCGTCGAGTCTGTACAATGCGCCACCAACCTTCCCTACCCCGCGCCTAGGGTACTACAGCGATCCGTGTACATAGGTGCGTACATCAAGACGAGCTACAACCCTATGAGCACAGAAGTAACTGGTTCTCACATCGAGAAAATCAGGAATATTGCCATCATTGCCCACGTCGACCATGGCAAGACCACCCTGGTCGACAAGCTCCTCAGCCAGTCCGGCACCCTGGACCGCAAGGCCGAGGGGCAGGAGCGCATCATGGACTCCAGCGACCAGGAGAAGGAACGCGGCATCACCATCCTGGCCAAGAACACGGCAATTCGCTGGCACGACTATCACATCAATATCGTCGATACCCCCGGACACGCCGACTTCGGCGGCGAGGTCGAGCGCGTGATGTCGATGGTCGACTCGGTGTTGCTGCTGGTCGACGCCGTCGATGGCCCGATGCCGCAGACCCGCTTCGTCACCCAGAAGGCCTTTGCGCAAGGCCTCAAGCCGATCGTGGTGGTCAACAAGATCGACCGCCCCGGCGCCCGCCCCGACTGGGTCATCGACCAGATCTTCGATCTGTTCGATAACCTCGGCGCCTCCGATGAGCAGCTCGACTTTCCGATCATCTACTGCTCGGCGCTCAACGGTATTGCCGGTCCCGAGCCCGAGCAGCTGGCCGACGACATGGACCCGATGTTCCAGGCCATCGTCGATATCGTCGAGCCGCCCAAGGTCGAGCTCGACGGTCCGTTCCAGATGCAGATCTCGGCGCTGGACTACAACAGCTATGTCGGCGTTATCGGCCTCGGCCGCATCAAGCGCGGCAGCGTCAAGCCCGGCCAGCAGGTCAGCGTGATCGGCACCGACGGCAAGACCCGCAAGGGCAAGATCGGCCAGGTGATGACCCACCTCGGCCTCGAGCGCGTGCAGACCGAGCAGGCCGACGCCGGCGACATCGTGTGCATCACCGGTATCGACGACCTGGCGATCTCCGACACCCTGTGCGACCCGGCCGCCGTCGAGGCGCTGCCGCCGCTGTCGGTGGACGAGCCCACCGTCTCGATGACCTTCCAGGTCAACGACTCGCCGATGGCCGGCCGTGACGGCAAGTACGTCACCAGCCGCAACATCAAGGAGCGTCTCGACCAGGAGCTGATCCATAACGTCGCGCTGCGCGTCGAGCAAGGCGAGACCCCCGAGAAGTTCAAGGTCTCCGGTCGCGGCGAGCTGCACCTCTCGGTGCTGATCGAGACCATGCGCCGCGAAGGCTTCGAGCTGGCAGTGGGCCGCCCCGAGGTGATCATCCGCGAGATCGACGGTGTCAAGCAGGAGCCCTACGAAGAGGTGATCATCGACTGCGAGGAGCAGCACCAGGGCGCCATCATGGAGGAGCTCGGCTATCGCAAGGGCGAGATGACCAACATGAACCCCGACGGCAAGGGCCGCGTGCGCCTCGACTTCATGATCCCGGCGCGCGGTCTGATCGGCTTCCGCGGGCAGTTCCTGACCCTGACCTCGGGCACCGGCATCCTCACCAGCCGCTTCGACCACTACGGCCCGCTCAAGCCCGACGCCTCCATCGAGCGGCGTAACGGCGTGCTGGTGTCGATGGTCGACGGCAAGGCGCTGGCCTATGCCCTCTACGCCCTGCAGGAGCGCGGCAAGCTGATCATCGATCACGCTACCGAGGTCTATGAAGGCATGCTGATCGGCATCAACAACCGCGCCAACGACATGGTGGTCAACCCCACCAAGGGCAAGAAGCTCGACAACATGCGCTCAACGGGCAACGACGAGAACATCGTGCTGACCCCGCCGGTGAAGTTCTCGCTGGAGCAGGCGATCGAGTTCCTCGACGAGGACGAGCTGGTCGAGATCACCCCCAACCACATCCGCCTGCGTAAGAAGTTCCTCAAGGAAAACGAGCGCAAGCGCGCCAGCAAAGGCTAACCCGCCCGCGCCAGCGACTCAGAGAGCCCACCTGACGGTGGGCTTTTTTTGTGCCCGTTTACGCCTTGGTCATCAGCACGCATGCGGGATTGGATGTGCAGTAGTAGAGTTAATGCACCGCTCCACGACAAGGACATCCCATGAAAGCTCTGGTCAAGAAGGACGCGGCGCCGGGCCTCTGGCTCGACGACGTGCCGCCCCCCGAGGTGGGCATCAACGACGTACTGATCAAGGTCAAGCGCACCGCCATCTGCGGCACCGACATGCACATCTACAAGTGGGACAGCTGGGCGCAGAAGACCATTCCCACGCCGATGGTGGTGGGCCATGAGTTCGTCGGCGAGATCGTCGAGGTGGGCTCCAACGTCAACGACTTCAGGCCGGGCCAGATCGTCTCTGGCGAGGGTCACGTGGTGTGCGGGCGCTGTCGCAACTGCCTGGCCGGGCGCCGCCACCTGTGCGCCCACACCAGCGGCGTGGGGGTCAACCGCCCCGGGGCCTTCGCCGAGTACCTGGTGCTGCCGATGTCCAACGTCTGGGAGCATAAGCCAGGCATCGACCTGGACGTGGCGGCGATCTTCGACCCGCTGGGCAACGCCGTGCATACCGCGCTGCAGTTCGACCTGCTGGGCGAGGACGTGCTGATCACCGGCGCCGGGCCGATCGGCGCCATGGCGGCGGCGGTGTGCCGCCATGCCGGCGCCCGCCACGTGGTGGTCACCGACCTCAACCCCGGTCGCCTGGCGCTGGCCAAGCGCCTCGGCGCCACCCGCACGGTAGACGTCCGCCATGAGGGCCTCGCCGAGGTGCAGCGCGACCTGGGTCTGACCGAGGGCTTCGACGTCGGCCTCGAGATGTCGGGTAGCCCGGCCGCGTTCCGCGACATGCTGGCCAACATGTGCCACGGCGGCAAGGTCTCGATGCTCGGCATTCCCAGCGAGGAGATCGCCATCGACTGGAACACGGTGATCTTCAACATGCTGACCATCAAGGGTATCTATGGGCGCGAGATGTACGAGACCTGGTACAAGATGTCGGTGATGATCGAATCGGGGCTCGACATCTCGCCGGTGATCACCCATCGGCTGCCCTACACCGAGTTCCAGCAGGGCTTCGATGCCATGCTGTCGGGAGACGCCAGCAAGGTCATTCTGAACTGGGAGTGAAGTGATGTACGGCGAATTCAAGGACCACCTGCGCGGTGAGCTCGAGGCCATCGAAGCCAGCGGGCTGACCAAGCACGAGCGCCCCCTGACCTCCGCTCAGGGCGCGCATATCGGCACGCCCCAAGGCGAGATGCTCAACCTGTGCGCCAACAACTATCTCGGCCTGGCTCAGCACCCTGAGGTCGCCGCGGCGGCCAGAGTCGGCCTCGATGAGTGGGGCTACGGCCTGGCCTCGGTGCGCTTCATCTGTGGCACTCAGACCCTGCATCAGCAGCTGGAGCGCGCGCTCAGCGACTTCCTGTGCTCCGAAGACACCATCCTCTATCCGTCGTGCTTCGACGCCAACGGCGGGTTGTTCGAGACCCTGCTGGGCCCCGAGGATGCGGTGATCTCCGACGCCCTCAACCACGCCAGCATCATCGACGGCGTGCGGCTGTGCAAGGCCAAGCGCTACCGTTACCGCAACCGCGACATGGCCGACCTCGAGGCGCAGCTAAAGGCCGCCCAGCATGACGGCGCACGCTTCATCATGATCACCACCGACGGCGTGTTCTCGATGGACGGTTATATCGCCCCCCTCGACGAGATCTGCGACCTCGCCGAGCGCTACGGCGCCCTGGTCCACGTCGACGACTGCCACGCCACCGGTTTCATGGGCCATGGTGGGCGCGGCACCCCGGAACACCACGGCTGCATCGATCGCGTGGATATCACCACCGGCACCCTGGGCAAGGCGCTGGGCGGCGCCAGCGGCGGCTATACCAGCGGCAGGCGCGAGATCATCCAACTGCTGCGCCAGCGCTCGCGCCCCTACCTGTTCTCCAACAGCGTGGCACCGCCGGTGGTGGCCGGCGCGCTCAAGGCGGTGGAGCTCGCCGCCAGCTCCAGCGCGCTGCGTCAGCAGTTGACCGACAACACGGTGTATTTCCGCGCCGGCCTCGAGCGGCTCGGCTTCGAGCTGCTGCCCGGCGAGCACCCCATCGTGCCGATCATGCTCCACGATGCCGCGCTGGCGACACGCTTCGCCGATGCCATGCTCGAGCGCGGTATCTACGTCACCGCCTTCTCCTACCCGGTGGTACCCAAGGGCCAGGCGCGCATCCGCACCCAGATGTCGGCGGCGTTCAGCCGCGACGACCTGGACATGGCACTGGCGGCCTTCGCCAGCGTGAAACAGCGGCTCGCCGACTGATACCGACAAGCGCCCTGCGCGCACACGCCAAAGCAGCGTTGAAGCCCACCACCAAGGTGGGCTTTTTTCGTGGCGCAGAAACCTGTCTACTCTGGGGTGACAAACGTACGTTCGAGAGTGAGGCCAGCGATGCATAAGCACGTGGAGTGGGATGCCCCGGGACGTGATAGCGTCGCCGATCATTTCGCCAACCACCCGGAGCGCTACGTCGAGCCCGGTGCCGGTGACGTGCTCTCGGCGCGCCTCAAGGGCATGGTGGTGCGCATCAAGGTGGCCGCCTACGTCGACGGCACCAGCATCGGTGACGTGGTGGCGCTGATCGACCCGGCCAGCGGCGAGCGCATGAAGTCGTTCGACAAGCTGGTCCTCGGCGACACCGTGCGCCTGCCCGACACGGCGCGCGCCTTCGAGCCGCAGCCCAGCGACGATCCTGATCAGGACGACAGCGACGACTGATGCCGCGGCGACCAACGCCCACTTAACGGATGCGCCCCAGGCGAGTAAACTCCGCGCTCGCCATATTATTGCCGTGCCGCACCATCCCGTGCGGACACAGCCACAATGGCTCACAAGGCCAATGCACCATCTTCAGGACACACGACATGAGTACGCATAACGTCTGGACGCACAAGGGTACCTTCCTGCTGGCCGCGGTCGGCTCGGCGGTGGGCCTTGGCAACCTGTGGCGATTCCCCTACCTGACCGGTGAGAACGGCGGCGGCGCCTTTATCCTGGTCTACGCCCTGACCATCTTCGCGGTGGGCATCCCGATCCTGATCGCCGAAACCATGCTTGGTCGCACCAGCCGGCGCAGTCCGATCATGGGCATGCGCCATCTGACCAAGACCCACGGCACCTCGCGAGCCTGGGAGTCGATCGGCTGGCTGGGCGCCGCTTCGGCGTTCCTGATCCTGAGTTTCTATTCGGTCATCGCCGGCTGGGCCATTCACTACACCGGCCAGATGTTCTCCGGCGCGCTGGTCGGCGCCGACTCCGAGACCATCGGCGCCGGCTTCGATGCCCTGCTGGCCTCGCCGTGGCTGCTCACCGGCTACCACACCATCTTCATCATCGCCTCGGCGCTGATCGTCGGTATGGGCATCCACAAGGGTATCGAGAGCGGCCTGCGCATCATCATGCCGGCGCTGTTCGCCATCCTGCTGCTGGTACTGTTCTACAGCATCGCCAACGGCGACATCGGCGCCGCCGCGACCTTCCTGTTCACCTTCAATATCGCCGACCTGAGCCTCGAGGGCTGGCTGCAGGCCATGGGTCAGTCGTTCTTCACCCTGAGCCTCGGCATGGGCGCGATCATGGCCTACGGCGCCTATATGTCCAGCGAGGCCTCACTGACCCGCACCGCCGTGGCGGTGGCCTTCGTCGATACCGCCGTCGCCATGGTCGCCGGCCTGGCGATCTTCGCGCTGGTGTTCGGCGCAGGCCTCGAAACCGGCCAGGGCCCCGGCCTGATGTTCGTGACCCTACCGCTGGCGTTTGCCGAGATGCCGTTCGGCGCGCTGGTCGGCGGCGTGTTCTTCATCCTGGTGCTGGGCGCGGCGATCAGCTCGTCGATCTCACTGATCGAGCCGGTGGCGGCGTTCCTGGTCGAGCGCTTCGACCTGACCCGCCCCAAGGCAGTCGGCGCGGTCACCCTGGGCGCCTGGCTGATGGGCCTGCTCACCGTGGTCAGCTTCAACGTCTGGGCCGAGGGCACCCTCTTCCATGCGCTGTTCGGACGTAGCGCCTTCGACTTCATCGAGCTGCTGACCAATATCTTCATGCCGCTGGGCGGCCTGCTGATCGCGCTGTTCGCCGGCTGGGCGCTGACCCAGAGCGAAGTGATGAAGGAGCTGCGCACCAGCGAAGGCTGGTTCAAGACCTGGCGCTTCCTGGTGCGCTTCGTGGCCCCGGCGGCGGTGTCGTTCGTGTTCCTGCGCACCATTCCGCAGGTCGACGGCTACCTGATCCCCACGCTGGGTGCTATCGTCATCGTCGGCGCCTTCGCCGCCGGGCGCACCTTCCTGGTCGAGGGCAGCTCGCGCTGATCCAGCCGCCGGCCACCCACGGGTGGCCGGCCGCTCGGCGCCGCATGCCAATAACAACAGCAACGCTTCGCGGGACACTTCATGCCTTCCATCATCGACGTCAAGCACGTTAACAAGGCCTTCGGTGGCCTGACCGTCATCGACGACTGCTCGATCAGCGTCGAGCGCGGCTCGATCACCGGCCTGATCGGCCCCAACGGCGCCGGCAAGTCGACGCTGTTCAACATCATCGCCGGTGCCCTGCCGCTGGACAGCGGCCAGGTGCTGCTCGACGGCGAGGACATCACCAACCTGCCGGCCAACCAGCTGTTCCACAAGGGCCTGCTGCGCACCTTCCAGATTGCCCACGAGTTCTCCCAGCTCACCGCGCTGGAAAACTTGATGATGGTGCCGCCCAACCAGCTCGGCGAGTCGCTGTTCTCGACCTGGTTCAAGCCCGGCCAGGTGCGCGCCCGGGAGACCGAGGTGCGCCAGCGCGCGCTGGAGGTGATCGATTTCGTCGGCCTCAATCATGTGCGCAACGAGCTCGCCGGTAACCTCTCCGGCGGCCAGAAGAAGCTGCTCGAACTGGGCCGCACCATGATGACCGACGCCCGGGTGGTGCTGCTCGACGAGATCGCCGCCGGGGTCAACCGCACCCTGCTCGGCGAGCTGATCACCAATATCGAGCGCCTCAACCGCGAGATGGGCTACACCTTCCTGGTCATCGAGCACGACATGGACATGATCGCGCGGCTCTGCGACCCGGTGATCGTGCTGGCCCAGGGCCGGGTGATGGTCGAGGGCTCGATCGAGGAGATCCAGAACAACCCCGAGGTCATCGAAGCCTACTTCGGTGCCGGCGCGGCCTGACGCCGCCCGATAACGAACAATATCCAGGGAACCCACCATGCCCTTACTCGAAGCACGGGATGTTCACGGCGGCTACGGCGGCATGAACATCCTCAACGGCGTCGACATGAGTATCGAGGCCGATGAGATCGGTGTCATCGTCGGCCCCAACGGCGCCGGCAAGTCGACCATGCTCAAGGCGATCTTCGGCCTGCTGCAGGTCAACCAAGGCGAAATTCGTCTGCGCGGCGAGCCGATCACCAACCTCGCGCCCAACAAGCTGGTGCATATGGGGATGGGGTTCGTGCCCCAGGAGAACAACATCTTCCCCAGCCTGAGCGTCGAGGAGAACCTCGAGATGGGCGCCTACATTCGCCCTTCTGGCGTCAGCCGCATGCTCGAGCAGATCTATGAGTTCTTCCCCCCGCTGCTCGACAAGCGCCGCCAGCCGGCTGGCGAACTCTCCGGTGGCCAGCGTCAGATGGTCGCCATGGGCCGCGCGCTGATGGTCGAGCCCAGCGTGCTGCTGCTCGACGAGCCCACCGCCGGGCTGTCGCCGCTGTTCATGAACGAGATCTTCGAACGGGTCAAGAAGATCAACGCCGCCGGGGTCGGCATCCTGATGGTCGAACAGCACGCCAAGCAGGCCCTGGCGATTGCCCACAAGGGCTTCGTGCTGGCCGCCGGCTACAACCGCTTTACCGATACCGGCGAGGCGCTGCTCAACGACCCCGAGGTCGCCAAGAGCTTCCTGGGCGGCTGATCGCCGCGACGACGAGATCGACACAAGAACAGTGGCCAGCGCGCCAACGCAGGAGATGTCGCTTTGAACGAACTGGTGTTTTTCATCAACAACGTGGTGGTGGCCGGCAGCGTGACAGGCTCGATCTACGCCATGGGGGCGATCGGCGTGACGCTGGTATTCAGCATCATGCGCTTCGCCCACTTCGCCCACGCCGACATGATGACGCTGGGCGCCTTCGTGGTGCTGCTGCTGTCTCTGGCCTTCCCCGGGGCGGGTAGCGTGGTGGGCCTGCCCACCGCCATCGTCATGCTGCCGATCGCCATGGTGGTGACCGCGGCCGTGGCGGTGGGCATCGACAAGGCCTTCTACAAGCCGCTGCGCAGCCACGGCGTCAAGCCGATCGTCATCGTCATCGGCTCGCTGGGCGTGACGCTGATGCTGCAGGGCCTGCTGCGCCTGTTCGCCGGCACCAGCCCGCAGAACATGTACGTCGCCGAGCGCAAGGAGATCTATCGCCTGGAGCTGCCCTTCGAGGCGGTGACCCGCCCGGTGATCGTCACCGAGCCGCAGGTGATCCTGTTCATCCTGGTGGTGGCGGCGGTGGTCGGGCTGCACCTGTTCCTCAACAAGACCCGCACTGGCAAGGCGATGCGCGCCATGTCCGACAACCCCGACCTGGCCCGCGCCTCGGGGATCAACACCAACCATATCGTCTCAGTGACCTGGATCATCGTCGGCGGCCTGGCCACCATGGCCGGCACCCTGCTGTCGATGGACGTGACCTTCAAGCCCGACCTGAGCTTCTTCCTGCTGCTGCCGATCTTCGCCGCCGCCATCGTCGGCGGCGTCGGCCACCCCTACGGCGCCATCGCCGGCGGCTTCGTGGTCGGCTTCGCCGAGACCCTGGCGGTATTCAACTGGGCGGTGCTGCTGAGGCCCTTCCAGGAGCGCCTGCCCGACTGGCTCGAGCTGCCCAACAACCTGGCCTTCGTCGGCACCGAGTACAAGATCGTGGTGCCCTTCTTCATCCTGGTGGCGATCCTGGTGTGGCGCCCCACCGGTATCTTCAAAGGGAAGGTGATCTGATGACGACGTCCAAGACAACCGATCGCACCGCTCCCCGCCGCCTGCCGCTGCGCGAGCTGATCCTGTTTGGCGCGCTCTTCGTTGCCATTCTCGGGGTCTACGCGGTGATGGGCCCGGCCTACAGCACGCGCATGCTGGTCGAAGCCGCCTGCTACGCCATCATCGCCCTCGGCCTGACCATTCAGTGGGGCTACGCCGGCCAGTTCAACGCCGGGGTGATGGGCTTCGTGGCGCTGGGCGGCTTCTGCGCCATGTTCTTCGGTATCCCGGTCAACGAGGCCTTCTGGGACAGCCAACTGCCCGGCGAGCTGGGGCGCGTGCTGCTCTACCTGGTCGGCGCCGTGCTGCTGGTGTGGGGCGCCACCAAGCTTGACCGCCTCGGCGTGCCCAAGCGCCTGCGCACCATCATTGCCGTGGTGCTGGCGGTGGTGCTCTACCTGGTGGTGATCAGCCTGCTGCGCGAGGTGACCGGCGAGATTCGCTCCCAGGCCGGCTTCATCGGCGGCCTGGGACTGCCGTCGTGGATCGGCTGGATTGCCGGCGGCGCCCTGGCTGGCTTCATCGGCTACTACATCGGGCATATCTGCCTGGGGCTGCGCAGCGACTACCTGGCCATCGCCACCCTGGGCATCGCCGAGATCATCAAGGCGTTCCTCAAGAACTCCGACTGGCTGACCCGCGGCACCGCCACCGTCTCGCCGCTGCCGTGGCCAACGCCCGGGCCCAGCGACCTGGGCTTCGTGCTGGCGCGGGCGGTCTACCTGTCGCTTACCGCAGTGGTCATCGCCGGCATCTTCTTCCTGCTGCACCGCGCCTATCACGCCCCCTGGGGGCGGATGATCCGCGCCATCCGCGACAACGAAGTCTCCAGCGCCGCAATGGGCAAGGACATCAACAAGCGCCGCCTGGAGATCTTCGTCTTCGGCTGCATCCTGATGGGCATCGGCGGTGCCGCGCTGACCAACTTCAACAGCATCTTCGACCCCCAGGGCTACCTGCCGCTCAACCACACCTTCCTGGTGCTGGTGATGGTGATTCTCGGTGGCCCGGGCAACAACCTCGGCACCATCTTCGGCGCCGTGCTGGTCTACATCATCTGGATCATGTCCGAGCCGCTGGCGCTGTTTCTGATGAACATTGCCGTGTATATCGGCGAGGGCTGGTTCGGCTGGGAGCCACCGTCGAACATATCGAGTCGGGCGCTACAGGCGCGGGTGTTCGTGATCGGCCTGCTGATCTCGCTGGTACTGCGCTACGCGCCGCGCGGGCTGATGCCGGAGAAGGTGCCCCACCACCATTGAGGGCAGCTCCTAACCTAAAACGCCCAGGCCATGGCCTGGGCGTTTCGCGTTTAGGAGCAGATGTTTACAGCGCCTCGGGATCCAGGAAGCCCTGGCTGGCAAAGCGGCCATCCTCCACAAGCATCTCGACCACCACGCCGGGCACGTCGCCGTTCTCATCGAACTCGTGGCTGCCGGAGGCACCCTCATAGTCGATCTCGGTACCGGCGGCAATCAGCTCCACGGCCTTCTCCCACTCGCCGGGCAGGATCTGCTCGCCAGGCGCCGAGGACACGCTGCGAAGCGCCTCGGAGAGGCCCTCGCGCTCGGCGCTGCCGTTCTGCTCGATGGCCAAGGCCAGCAGGAAGGCAGCGTCGTAGGCCTGAGCGGCGAACACCGCGCTGGGGTCGATGTCAGCCTCGGCGGCAAGCGCCTCGAAGGTCTCGGTTCCCGGGGTGTCGGGGCTACCCGGGCGGGTGGCGATCATGCCCTCGAGCACATCGGCGCCAATCGCCTCGACCAGGCTGTCGCCGACCATGCCGTCGGCGCCCACGTACTGGGTGAACATGCCGCTCTCGTAGGCCTGGCGCAGAATGGTCTGGCCCGAGCCGTCGGCATAGGCCAGCACCACCAGCGTCTCGCTGCCGCCGGAGGAGAGCGAGCCCAGCTCCGAACGGTAGTCGGCGCGGCCGTCTTCATGAGCCTCGTTGGCCGAGACCATACCGCCCTCGGCCTCGAAGGTCTCGTTGAAGGCGTTAGCCAGGCCCTGGCCGTAGTCGTTGTTGACGTAGGTCACCGCGGCATCGGTGATGCCCTTGCTGATCAGCAGCCTGGCCAGCATCTCGCCCTGGAAGGCATCCGACGGCACAGTGCGGAACACCAGGTCGTTGTCATCCAGGTCGGTGACCGCCGGGGCCGTGGAGGCCGGCGACACCATCACCACCCCGCCAGGGATCGCCGCATTGTTGGCCGCGGCCACGGTGGCCCCGGTACACAGCGCACCGACGATGGCGGTGACATTCTCGGTGTTGACCATGCGGTCCGCGGCGTTGGACGCCGCCGAGGCGTCGGCGCAGGTGGTATCGGCATTGGGCATCACCAGCGTCTGACCACCGAGGATGCCGCCCTGCTCGTTGACATGCTGCACCGCCAATTGAGCGCCGTCGAAAATCGGCGGCGTGAGGCTCTCGATGGGACCGGTAAAGCCGCCCAGGAACCCGATCTTTACTTCGTCGGCCTGCGCCGCACCGATGAACGTGGCGGAGGACGCGGCCACCGCCAACGCTAACAGAGCTTTCTTCATGGTTGTTCTCGCTGTTGCCAGTTAAATTAGTGCCTCCCTAACTCTGGAAGTGTTTACGCAAAAACACAAGCGCAACCCGTTAACGCAAGCGCCCGTTTGAACGCGCCTAGCACCTTGAAAATCAGCGGTTTTTTACCGTCCCTGCGCGCAAGCCGCTGCACTTCAACGCTGCACGCGGTAGGCTGGACGAAATCCCCTCTCCGAGGAGCGCCCGCATGCTCGACGTGACCCACCTGTACGGCAGCCGCCACGCCATCGGCCTGGCCCATGGCCAGCGCCACGCCGAGCAGATTCAGCGCAGCATCGCGGTGTACGACCGGCTGTTCCAGGACTTCGTGGGGCTCGACTGGGCCGCCGCCCGGCAAGTGGCACAGCGCTTCCTGCCCGCCATCGAGCGCGGCTTTCCGGCGATTCTGGAGGAGCTCGCCGGTATCGCCGAGGGCGCCGGCCTGAGTCGCGACGACATCCTCACCCTCAACTGCCGCAGCGAAATCTCGCTGACCCAGGCCAGCGGCGGATGCTCGGCCTTCTCGCTCTACCAGCAGGGCCGACAGTGGCTGGCCCAGAACTGGGACTGGCGCGCCGACCAGCTCGACAACGTGGTGATACTGCGAATCGAAGGTGATGACGCCCCGCCGCTGGTCAGCGTTGGCGAGGCCGGCATGGTCGCCAAAATCGGCCTCAACGCCTGCGGCCTCGGCGTGTGCCTCAACGCCATTCGCTCGCAAACCTGCGGCGACGGCCTGCCGATTCATTTTGCTCTACGCAAGATTCTCGAGAGCAGTGACTTCGCCACGGCACAGCGCATCGTCGAGGAGGACCGCGTCGCCTCACCGGCGCACTTCCTGGTCGCCAGCGCCGACGGCCGGGCCGCCGGCTTCGAGGTCCAACCCGGGCTACCCGGTGTACTCGAGCCCGACGGCGGCCGCGTTACCCACACCAATCACCTCTATGCCGAGGCAGCCACCGCCCGTGTGGCCGACTTCCCCAAGCCCGACTCCCACGTGCGGCTGCGACGCCTCGATGAGCTGTTCGACCCGCCGCCCGAGGCCAGCGTCAGCGCGCTGTTCGACCTGCTGAGCGACCACCACAACGCGCCCATGTCGATCTGCAAGCACACCGACCCCGGCCTGCCCGAAGCCGAACGCATGGAGACCTTGTTCGCGGTGGTGATGGCCCTCGACGAGCGCAGCCTGCACCTGCGCCACGGCTACCCCTGCGAGGCCACGCGTACCCTGAGCGTGTCAGTCTCGCCTAGCCCTGTAGGGCACCCAGGTCGCTCTTGAGGTAGCGTTCGGTGGTCAACAGGAAATGGCGACGCACCAGATCGTGTACCGCCTCCTCACGCTTGAGCGCCAGCAATATCTGATCCTCCTCCGAGAGCGGCGCTTGGCGTGGGTGCCGCCAGGCCAGGCGCACCGAGCCCGAGGTGGCGTCGCAGACCTGCAGCGACAGAGTAGGCCCCTTACAAGGGTTGGCGTTGTATGTCATCGCAGCCTCCTTGACAGCTCAAGCAAATGACAAAAATTATCATTTGCACTTGAGAAATTAGGCGCCCATCGCCTTGCTGTCAGGTCAGCGCTACGTCACTCAACCGGCCAGCGCCTCCTCCACCAGCGACCGCGCCTTATCGCTCATCGGCAGCGCCAAAGCCAGTGCATGGGCCTCGGGCGACATCTTCTTCCAAGTCTTCTGCACGATACGGATCAGATGGCCGTGCTCCACCTGGCGCGAAAAGTCGCCGAAGTAGTTCTCCAGGAACACCAGGCAGGCGCAATCCTCCAGCGCCTGGGTCTCCGGGTCGCGCCCCAGCCCCTGCTTGCGGATCAGGCTCGCCGCCCGAGCCGCGTCATCTGCCGGGTAGCCCGCCGCCTCCATCAACCGCGCGGTGGTCTCGCCAGCGCGCTTGCCCTGGTCGCGGCGCCAGGTCAGGTAGCCCACCCGCCCCTCGGGATAGTCCTCACGCGGCACCTGCCAGCGCTGCAGATGCTGGGCACGCACCGCCAACTGCAGCGGCTCGCTGGGCGAATCCGCCAGCGTCTCCAGCCAGGCGCTCATGCGCCGCGCATAGAACAGCTCCTGGGGCAGTGACTCGCCCTCAACCTCCACGCGCCGCGGATCCTCGGCGTGCAGCGCATCGATGGCGGCCAGGGCTTGGTCATAGGGGGTATCGGACATACTCGCTCCTCATCGTCTGTAGCGGTCCAATGCCGCTGTGTCATATAGCCTATCAGCCTAGCGGCTGGATAAGGACGACGGGCGGGATACACTGAGCCCACATCGAATGCCTAAGCCGCAGCGGCAAAGAGCAGCAAGGAGCAGTGCCATGAAATATATCTTCGAAGTGCATATCCGCGACGGCTACCAGGCTGAGGACTACGCCGACGCCTGGGTCCGTGCCAGCGAGCTCATCCAGCAGGCGCCGGGGGCGCGCGGCACCGAGCTGCACCGCAAGATCGACGACCCCAACACCCTGATCGCCATCGCCCACTGGGACAGCAAGGCCAGCCGCGACGCCATGGAAGCCCAGCCCAACCAGGAAATAAAGGCGATCATCCGCTCCGCAGCGCCCTGCTGCGAGATCCGCCTGATCGGCGAATTCGAGGAGCCCGAGTGGGTGGTGATGCCGACAGGGGCCTCGCCAAACTGAAGTGGCTACCGCGGCAAGGGAGAGCGTCTCATGGCGCAGGGGCCGACTTGGCGGCGGCTGGTCCTACAACGCGACCACGCATATGATGTTAATAACCAACGTGGCAAGAACCTTGGAGCCAAGCGATGCCGACGCATTACGATCAGGACACCTATGCTTGGGCGCTGGAGCAGGCAGCGCTGCTGCGTTCTGGAAAGATGGATCAGCTCGATGTCGAACATCTTGCCGAGGAGATCGAGAGCATGGGCAAGAGCGAACGACGCGCCCTTATCAGTCAGTTGGCCCGGCTCCTGATGCATCTGCTGAAATGGGAATATCAGCCTGACCGCCGCTCGCGTAGCTGGCGCCTGACCATTCAGGATGCTCAGGTCAAAGCCGCTCGACTACTTGCCGACAACCCGAGCCTCAGGGCAGCGCTGCCCGATCTGATGGCCAGTGCTTATGACGATGCGCGGCGAGCCGCAGCAATCGAGACCGACATGGAACCGGATGCCTTTCCTGATACCTGCCTGTACAGCTTCGATGAAGCCATGGCATTCAAACCCGATGCTCATTAAGCCGTGCGGTGTGAACTGATATTCATCGGCAGGCCCCGCGCCTGCGGGGATCGGGTCACGATCCGGCGCCACTCTGCCTTGCCATCCGGATCATCCCCACGCCTGCGGGGATCGGTCCAAATCCCTCCAGTCCCTGCAAGACCGCCTCGGTTCATCCCCACGCCTGTGGGGATCGGTTGAACTCAGCCCGCAGGGCAGGCGTGGCATTCGGTTCATCCCCAGGCCTGAGGGGATCGGGAGCTGCTCGACCCGCAGCGTACCCCGGCCGCCGGTTCATCCCCACACCTGTGGGGATCGGGACAAGTTCGGCCAGCCCACCGGCAAGGGCACCGGTTCATCCCCACACCTGTGGGGATCGGAAATCGAGCGCCCCATTTATCGCCGCGTGTGCCGGTTGAGCCCCGCGCCTGCGGGGATCGGGCTACTACCACGCGACCAACTGACTCCCAGATCGGTTGAGCCCCGCGCCTGCGGGGATCGGGAGTGGTTGCGATGTCTAAACCATCAACGCTACGGTTGAGCCCCGCGCCTGCGGGGATCGGGGGGAGCTGCTGCCCGAGCGCAAGTTCTGGCACGGTTGAGCCCCGCGCCTGCGGGGATCGGAAGACGGGATACGCACTCAATGACACCCTGACCGGTTGAGCCCCGCGCCTGCGGGGATCGGCGGGGATCGGGGGATATTGGAATGATCGCCGTACAGTTCGGCCGGTTGAGCCCCGCGCCTGCGGGGATCGGAAGACGGGATACGCACTCAATGACACCCTGACCGGTTGAGCCCCGCGCCTGCGGGGATCGGCGGGGATCGGGGGATATTGGAATGATCGCCGTACAGTTCGGCCGGTTGAGCCCCGCGCCTGCGGGGATCGGGGCCCAGGGCAATATGACGAAAGCCGTGCTGACGGTTGAGCCCCGCGCCTGCGGGGATCGGAAAGCACGATGGGCATCAAGAACGTGACGGAACGGTTGAGCCCCGCGCCTGCGGGGATCGGCAGGCCGTGCGCAGGAAGGTAGAGGATGTGGCCGGTTGAGCCCCGCGCCTGCGGGGATCGGCAGGTTGGGTGGCATGGGGATATGGATCCCGGCGGTTGAGCCCCGCGCCTGCGGGGATCGGAC
>NZ_FNGH01000021.1:10955-11540 GCF_900102875.1 Franzmannia pantelleriensis | reverse complement strand
CCGGTTGAGCCCCGCGCCTGCGGGGATCGGCGCGAGGTGTCCATCGAGTGGCTGCGCGATGCCGGTTGAGCCCCGCGCCTGCGGGGATCGGTTGCCAAACGCACGCTTTGCGCTCGCATAGACCGGTTGAGCCCCGCGCCTGCGGGGATCGGCCAGGGGTGCGTTCATGCCTCACCCCCAAGGTCGGTTGAGCCCCGCGCCTGCGGGGATCGGGCAGCTCGCGGCGAGCCAGCTCGACGGTGATACGGTTGAGCCCCGCGCCTGCGGGGATCGGATCCCCAAGGGGCCGCGCCTGGTCGCTGTTCACGGTTGAGCCCCGCGCCTGCGGGGATCGGTGCTCCTGGCGCATCTCGTGGCGCAGCTCGATCGGTTGAGCCCCGCGCCTGCGGGGATCGGAGGTCGGCGTTGGTGGCGATCTCGGCTGTAGACGGTTGAGCCCCGCGCCTGCGGGGATCGGGGTTCTGCCTGCTGACGCACCACCCGCCACGGCGGTTGAGCCCCGCGCCTGCGGGGATCGGGTGCCAGGGAATGCCCGACGCGCCAAACGCGCCGGTTGAGCCCCGCGCCTGCGGGGATCGGGAATTC
>NZ_FNGH01000021.1:0-10824 GCF_900102875.1 Franzmannia pantelleriensis | reverse complement strand
GCGGCGGTTGAGCCCCGCGCCTGCGGGGATCGGGGCGCAGCAGCTTCACGAACATGGCGCACCCCCGGTTGAGCCCCGCGCCTGCGGGGATCGGACTAATTGTAGATAGTTGATCTACAAAAGGAAAATCGCCGGCAGAAATTCCACCGACGATTTTGCCTATTTTTTGTACAGACTGAATTTTTAAAGATCCAATTTTATCAACTATTTAGCTTCGACAGGCAGAAAGCGCACCAGACGCAAACCGTCGTGATCCCAAGGCTCGCGCCGGTTTGAGCCATAGGTCTGGAACTCGAAGCCGGACTCATGGTTGCTGGCCCAGGCCATGGCGACATTGCCATCCTCCGCCAGGGCATTGATCTGCTCCCAGATCATTTCCCTGATCCGCTTACTGACATCACCGACATAGACACCTGCGCGAATTTCCAGTAGCCAGACGGCGAGCCGACCTCGCAGACGAGGCGGCACGGCTTCGGTCACCACCACAAGCATGGCCATCATCCACTCCTGTGTCCGGCATCACCGATCGAGGGCGGCTCGGGAATCGCCGGAGGCACTGCTTCCGGAGCAGGGGGAGGCGGCTCGATATCCCCCGCCGCCAGGACCTCCTCGATCATGGGAATCAACCGCTGCAAAATCTTGGCCTGCTTGAAGGCATCTCGACAGGCGATACGGACTTCGCGCTCCGGCATGGGCGGGTTGCGTGCCGCAACACGAAAGGCCGCCGGGACCACTGTCTCGAATTTGACGATATCGGCGATATCGTAGACGAAGCTCTTCGGCTTGCCGGTATGCAGAAAGCCAATGGCCGGCGCGTAACCGGCGGCCAGAATGGCGGCCTCGCTGATGCCATACAGACAGGCGGTGGCGGCGGAAAGACACTGGTTGGCAACGTCGGAGGCATCCCACTGGGTTGGGTCATAGCGGCGCCCCGACCACTTGACGCCATATTGCTTGGCGATCAACTGGTAGGTCTTGCGTACCCTGGCGCCCTCCATGCCACGGAGCTGCTCGACGCTGCGACGCGACGGCGGCGGCTCACCAAATCGCAGCTCGAACATCTTGCGAACAACCTTCAGGCGTAGCGAGTCGTCCAACGCCAGCTGTGCTTGGTAGAGCAGCTTATCGGAGCGTGCCCCACCAGGCTGACCGGCGCTATAGAGCCGCACCCCCGCGTCGCCAACCCAGATCAACAGGGTACCCACGGTCGCCGCCAACTTGACGGCCGCATGGGAAACCCGGGTGCCTGGCTCCAGCAACAGACAGGCGACCGAGCCCACCGGGATATGCATGCGCTCGCCGTTGACTTCGTCGATGACGACGAAGGCTCCGTCGCGTACATCGATCTGCCCCATGCCGACGAAGATCATCGACATACGATCCTTCATGGGAATCGGCTTGAGCGGAATAAAGCCCATACTGGCCTCCCAGCCTGAGAGGTGTCGCTAAGGCCGGCGGATCAACATCAGTCCACAGCCAAAGGCCTTGGCACGCCCGATGCCCCGGGCCAAGGTCTCGATCAGACGGCCAGGCTCGGTGACCTCCAGCAAGCCCTCGTAGTCCACGCTGGAGTATTGAATGGCGTCACGCCGACCAGGCTTCTGCAGCGCATGCTGACGATAGGCCCCAACCTCCGGGTCCACCAGCAGCCGGAAGCCTAGCGCTTCCGCCCTCGTCTGCAGCCAGTCTCGCGCCGCCTGATCCATCGCCTGGATGCACTCCGGGCTAGTACGCTGACCAGGGGGGTAGGGTTTCTTTGCGGCCATCAGCACATCGCTACGGGGTGAGTGCCTAGCCCCCTCCACTCGTCGCGCCACCGTCGGATTGGCACGCAGCCTGAATGCCAGTTGCTCGCCTTCCCGCAGCGTCGGCGCAAAGGGCTTGCACTGCACATCGAGCAGGCCCGCGATGGAGATAGGCTCCCGGTCGGAGAGTACATAGAAGAGTGGCAGCCCCTTCGGGGGCTTGCCCTGCTCGGTGTCCTCTTCCAGCTCCTGACGAAACAGGAAGGGACGGGCACCCTCGTGGCCGGGAAATGCCTGCCAGAGCAGTTGGTGAGCGCCATAGGCGCCCCCCTGCATGACGTCGAACAGGGCTTCGCGGGAGAGGCCGTTAAGATCGACTCGAACACGTGAAAGATACATCAGCGCCCCTCCTCTGCACGCACATACCGCCGGAACTCGGTGCGTGGCCCGAATTGCCAGCGACGCCGATTGAGTGGCCGATCCCACACATCGCTGGACTCCACACCGCGACTCTCACCATCCAACTGCTCGACTCCACCCTCCCAGGCGTACATCACATCACCAGGGAGTCTTAACGCGACTTCTTCAGCTTTTCTCTCTTTGCCAACCAGCACGGGAAACGCCGTATCCAGAGCCTCACGCAACTGCCCGGCCTGGATCATTCGGGGAGCCAAGGGCGCCGCCAGGGGGCAGGACTTGCGACCGAGGTAGAGCGGGTATTGCGGTCGAAGCAGCGCTGCCTGCATCGTTTCGAGGGATATCTCGGCATCCGAGGTAGCCCATACTGCAACGGTCCAGAGGCCGTCGCAGCGGTAGTCACGACTGGAGAGAATGGTATTGATCACCTTCTGTGGGGCGCCCAATTCATCCCGTCGCGTGCGATAGGTCATGCCCTTGCGATCACCCGGCACCTGGGCAGTGTGGTAGTCGCGCAGGAGCGTGCCGGGAGAACGCTGCTTGATGGCAATACACACGCTATCCCCTAGGGCTTTCTGGCCGGCATCATCCTCGCGCCTGATGCCAAGGGCGGCACCCAGCAGCCCCAGGATTGCGCCGCGTCCGGGATGCGTGGCAGTAGGGCGCGTCTCGCCTACCGCTGCTTCCCCCCAGCTGGCGAGTGGAGCGTAGAGCCGAAAGACAAGATATTCCGTCATAACGGCTCCTTAATGGTCGGCGCTGAGAAACTCGATCAGCCCATCGAGGTTACCCGTGACGACCTCGCCCTCGAGCTTGGCGCCCTGGTAACCAGGCAGGGCAGAGACGATATAGCGATGATCGGCACCCGCCCCATAGGCTCCATCGAAGGCGTTCACCTGAGTCTCGAGCCGTTCCACCGCATCACCGGCCTGATCTTGACCAGCCACCGGTCGCAGGAAGGCCACCGACAGCGAGCGCGGCTGCTGGCCACCCTTCTCGGCCAATACATAGCTGGCATGAGCACGGGAACCGAAGCTGTTCTGCTTGCCTTTCGGTGAAGTACGCACGGCGGCCTCCACCAGGGCGGCAATGGCCCGATCGGCCAGCTCGGTGTCGCCGTTGAGGTTCTCGACCAATTGCTGCCGATCGACACAGAGGTAGCTATAGAACAGCCCGGCCGCGAAGCCTGCCTCGCCGACATGGGCCGCGCCGCGATGCTCATCGCCGGTATTGAGATCGTCCACGGCGGTGAAATAGTCATCCTCCACCTCTGCCGCATGAACGGTGATGGCATGGGCAACCTGGCAGGCCGCCTCGACGTTATACTCCGGCACCGCCGCCAGCATGCGACCGAACAGGGCGATATCCGCGGCGGTCGGCTTGTGGCGCAGGAGATCCAGATCGGCCTTCTCGGGCGCGCGATTCTCGGCGGCCAGTGTCTCGACGAGGGCATCCACCGCCGCTTGCTCCTCAGGGCCGATATGCACCAGTTGACTGGTCGCCAGCTCCCCCTTGGCGACATCGCCGAATACCTTGGCGATCTCCGTGGCCCAGGCCCGGGCCTCTTTCTCCTTCACACCTTTCTCAATCAAGCGTTGCTCTGCCTCGAGACCCACGCGCTTGGTACGCTGGCCGCGGTGCTGACCCAGTGCTTCCTCGAACAGGGCGGAAGTGCGCCAGGTCCGCTTGAGGCTCTGGGAGGAAACACGCAGGCGCTTGGCACCGCCCATGATGGCGGTTTTCGGACGCCCCAAGTCGTCACGGTTGAGGTTGGCCGGGGGATAGGAGGTCAGCAGATGCAGTTGAATGAAGTGGCTCATGTGTTCAGTTCCCTGTCTTGGATGGAAGTTCGATCAGTCGCTGGCGCGCTGATAGCGGGACAGCGCCTCGAAATAGTCGTTGGCCCATAGGAAGCCGAGGCGACCGGATGGCTGGGATGCCAGCACCCCTTGAGACTCACGCCACCAGAGCGCGATATTGTCGGCAAGATGCACAACGCTGACGTCCCGCTTGTCGATCAGCGCCAAGGCGCGCCGTAACCTCTGCACCAGCTCTTCCGGTGTCTGACAGGTCATCAGCTGCTGGAAGCGCAACTCGCTCATATGGGGTTTGCCGGTTTCCTTCTTCTGTTTGCCTAGCTGGCTGCCCAAGGTAGCACTGGGGGTCTCGGCTCTTACCTCGGCCAGCACCAGCGCGATGCAGGCCCAGGTCTGCAGCCGCAGATTGCGTCGCTTCTCGCTTTGGCCTTCGGACTCCGGCAGCCGGTGCCAGAGATGCCGAAAGGCCTCGGTCAGCATGGCGGCCTCCGGCGATTCACAGCGCCGCAGCATGGCCCGCACCCCCTTCGGCCAGGGAGGCGCCGGCGTAAAGACCTTCAGCTCCTCGGCGGGCAAGGTCAGGCGCTGCCACCAGCAGCGCACGGCAAAGGCTTCTTCAGGCGTGAGTGCCCGCAGTCGTTCGGGCACCACTGGCGCCGCTTTCTCCACCTGTGGTTCTGCTGCCTCACTCATGGCGCGACCTCCTCCGCTGTTGTGCTTGCCTTGCTACCCGTTAACGCGAATCCACCCTTCTTGGCGAACTGGGTGATGACCTTGCTGCCCTTGCTGCGCCCGGAGAGCCAGGCCTGCAGATTACGACGGGCCCCGGTGATGCGCTTCATGTCCAGCTCGGCCATGGGACCAGTCAGAGCCTGCGCATCGAACAACCGCAGGGCTTCCCGTTGGAGCACGCGATACCAGCCCTCGGCGATCTCCGTCGGCATATGGGTATTCTCGCCATCTAGCAACACCCGCTGCATGCCAAACAGGGCATGGAAGAAGCCGGCCTGGGTCGCCTCATAGAACTGGTTATCGATGGGGCTCATGTCCCCCTTGGCATCGGCAGGGCGCGAGAACCAGGCAGCCTTGATCTGGTTGCGTAGCATCCACGTCACCTGGCGAGCCAGTTCGGTCACGTCCTGAACCCAGGATCTGAGCACTTCTTGCTGCTCGGACGGCACCGCCACTAGCGGCATCTCGACGCCATACCAGCCACGCGGCTTCATGTTGTCCATGTCGTAACCGAAGGCCCAGAGCCTGGCATGCCGGAGCAGCGGCTCGAATGCCTCACCTTCGCGTCGCGCCTGCCGATTGGCCGGCACCTTGCCATGCAGGTAGTCATGCACCACGGTTGCCGGCAGAGTGCCACTGTTCTCCGCATCATCGAGCACCAGGTTCGACCAGTGCCGATACCCCAAGCCTCCCGGCTGCCCCTTGGTGGAAAGCGGCGGCTCGTTGGGTTTCTTGGGGTCACGACGATAGGGGGTCAAAGGGTGCTGCCAGGGGCCATCGTAGTTGGCGCCATAGTTCTTGGCGCGAATCTCGGCAACGGATCGTGAGGCTTCCCGCCCGCAGAGGTCACACCGACAAGGGGTGTCCTCAAAGAACAGACGAAAACGGCGCGGCATGGCCCAGTAGGCATGCAGGGCATGCATGTCATCCGGAACGACCACAGCACCTTTCTTGTCGCTGAGCCGAGTTGGCCTTATCCAGGGAAAGAGGGTGTCGTCATCCGGTCGCGGCGCCTCGAACTTGCCCTGCCGTGAAAGGGATTGGTTCGGCATCACATTCAGCCATAACCGCTGCCAGAGGCTGGCCTGAGCATCCTCCGGCAAGACCAGGGTCGTCAGCGGGCCACCGCCACGCAGCCCCACCCGGTAGCCCGCGCCACCAGATGGGGCATTGATCTGTAGGGTGAACAGGGCCAGGGCCGCACAATCAGGGCAGATCGCCTCGACCCGCCCCCGTTTGACGAAGTGGTCGGTGTTGAGCTTGAGGCCATTGGCACCGGGGGAGTCGATCAGCAGTCCCGAAACGGACGTCGGCTTGGCATCCTCGAGCGGATCTCGATCCTGCATAAAGCGTGGGCCATCACCATCGAGCTCGAAGGCCGACGTCAAGGGTTCAAAGGCTGCCTCGAGCACCTCACGGCTCGGGGGCTCGGCAACACAATCCAGCCAGTCATCGTGATCCTTGGGCGGCAGCGCGGTCTGCAGCAGGCCTATCAGCCACTGGTAGGCGGCGCCCTGGAAGTCCGCCCGAGGCAACGCCAGATCGACGATATCGGGGTCGGCGATGGCCAAGGGTGAGCGGTAGGTGATGCTTCCATCCCGGGCACGGAAAGGGAGCCAATTATCTATGAGCAGATTCACTTTATCTCCTTTTACCTGAAAGCCACACTGAGAGCTTGACAAGAGCCAAGAAGCCTATACGCAGGGCTATCCTCACCCAATTCCACTCATCAACTTTCCCGAGAAGCTCTTCTAAAAATCGACGCATCACCCACCTCCTTGACCCAACCAACGAGGACAAGGCTATTTCATGGCAACGTCCATGTCAAATAAGTGAGTAGATCCAAAACAAACTCTACATTTTCCCGCTTCCTAATGAGATACTTTCCATTCTCCTTGGACCTCCAGGGCTCTACCGTGAGTCGATCCGCAACAAGCTCGATTCAATTCACGTTCCCCGCAGGCGCGGGGATTGGCTACCCTCAATCCTCTACAGCGTTGCGTTGAGGGTAGCCATTTCTTGCACCCACTATTGATGGCTAACGATCAAGCATCCCAACAATGGGTTGTACAGATTCTCATTATCAATTGATGACAGCCACGGCTGCACGAAGCGCAATGCCTTGTAGCGCACCTGCAAGGCTTCCCACTGAGCCTGATAGTCACCCGGCAACTTGGCCAACTTGGCGGCCTGGCTCTGGCGCAGCTTGATCTGGCTTAGCATGGCGGCATGGCCCTCGCCCTCGGCCCATAGCGCCAGGGCGCCCGCGGCATCGCGCTTGAGCAGCGCCACATTAACCGTCGGCTCATCGACCAGGCGAGTGCCGATCTCCTGCTCCTCCTGCCACTTGTGGCGATCCCAGACGTAGCCGGCCTCCAGCTCCAGGGCATTGAAGTTGGCCATCGAGGTGGCGACCCCCTGGATGCCTTTCTGCTCCCAGCGAGCCCCCTGCAGGCCGTCCGGCACCAGGTCGATCACCTCGCCATAGACGCCCTCGATCAGCTCCCGCGCCTGCTCGGGCATGCGGACTCCCCCCAGCTCGCGCAGGGTTCGCTGGGTCAGCCACAGGAGGGAGGTATCCCGATAGACGGCATTCGTCCCGGGTAGCGTGCGCTTCAGCCACTGTTCATCCGGTGCGTCTGACCACTCGGGTGCCAGCACATGGAGAACGGGCAGGCGGCGCGGCCCACGGGCATGGCGCTGAAGCCGTCCGGCACGCTGAATCAGCAGGTCGATGGGTGCGAGATCGCTGATCATCAGGTCGACGTCACAGTCCAGGGACTCCTGGAAGACCTGGGTACTGATCAGCACCTGCCCACGACGACGCTCCGGCGTGGACGCCTTGCCCAATCGCTCAATGACGTCGGACTCGATACGCTGGCGATCCAGCATGGCGAAGCGGCTATGGAACAGCAGGCAGCGCTCCGGCTCGGGATGGCGCTCACGTACTGCTTCGAAGGCACGAATGGCATCGTCCACGGTATTGCGCACCCAGGCGACACACTCACCGGCCTCGACGGCGGCCAGAATAGTCTCGATGGCCTGCCCTTCCTGGGTTAGCCAATCGACCCGCACCTCCCGTGAGACCTCCGGCCGCGAGCCCAGAGCCACCTCGCGAGATGCGTCCTGATCGATCTGCGTCAGCAGCGGAAAGTCACTACGCTCGAGGACGGCTGGCTCCCTGTTCAGCCCGACACGCCATGCCGTTGCCAGCGACTCGCGCATCGCACTGGGCAGCGTCGCGGTCAACAGGATGGCACTGCCGCCCTGGCGGGCGTGATAGCTCAGCAACTGGTTGAGCAGGGTCTGCATGTAGTGGTCGTAGGCGTGCACCTCATCGACGATCAGCACCTTGCGCGCCAGGCCAAAGAGGCGCAGCGACTGATGACGAAACGGCAACAGCCCCATGAGCGCCTGGTCGATGGTCCCCACGCCCACCTCGGCCAGGAGCGCCTTCTTGCGCGAGTCGGCGAGCCAGCGGTTGCAGTGGGCGGTCGCCGTGGCCTCGCCGGGCTCATAGTCACGGTCACCCGGCTGCGGCCGGTCGATTGCCAGCGAGAAGGATTCGTTCAGCCGGCTCGCACCATGGGCCAATACGAAGGAGGGGTGGGAGTCGGCCGTGAAGAAACGCCGATGCAGCAGGCCGAGGCGCTCATACATGGCATTGGAGGTCGCCATGGTCGGCAGCGCGAAATAGAGTCCCTCGGCATGCCCGGCCGCCAACAGTCGCTGGGTGAGGATGCAGGCCGCTTCGGTCTTGCCGGCTCCGGTGATGTCTTCGAGGATGAACAACTGAGGCCCAGGCGAGATCGGCAGCGTCTCGGCCTCGCGCTGCAAGGGAGTCGGCGTGATCGGCCCGCCATCGAACCAGTGATCGAGCCCGCTATAAGCAAGCGGCTCCGGCAGTCGATCGAAGCCGGCATCACGCAGCGCCGCCTCGGCGCGCGGCAATGCATAACGCTCCCAATACTCGGCAAGCGGCATCTCCTTCTGGCAGTAGTGGAAATGCTCCTGATTCGAGCCCAGCCAGTCGCTGAGCGTCGCCCAGCCGGCGATGGTCCAGCTCAGCGTCAGGAAGACTTCTAGCCACTCGCTCGAGACCAGCTTCTCCACCGGCCACTCGACGTCGATAAGGCCGGCCCACTCTTCGACGAACTGCCTGGCGGCATCCAGGTCGTCGCTATGGGTATCCTTGGCGAAGAACGGCTCGAGACGCAGCTGCTCCGCCTCGACCGGCTGGCCATGGTGACCAAAGAAGGGAATCAGCAATGCCTGCATGGCCTTGCGGCGCTGCTTTTTCTCCGAGCGCTCGAGGGCCGCCTCGGGCCAGCACAGGGTCCCATCCTCCAGCCAGTCAAACCAGCACTCCTGCCACAGCAGAGCACCCAGCCGATCATGGCGCACGGTGTACTCGTATCGCTCGACGGGTGGAACCAGCCTCACACTCTCCGGCCGGGCCAGTCCTTGGAAGGTGCGGGAGAACTTGCCAAGGTCGTGCAACCCCAACAGAAACACGAAGAAGCGGCGTAGCGCCTCGGGCGATATATCAAGGCGGGCCGCCAACAGCTGCGTCAGCGGACGCCCAGGAGCAAGCAAACACCAACCGACTGCTGCCACATCCAGGCTATGGTAGGGCAGTAGATGACATCGATCCCCTGCTTCAGCTGGTTTAGCCTTACCCCAGTAAAGGTAGTAGCTCACTGCTGTCACCCTGTCGTTATTCTTTGTTACGCACCATCTAATCACCCTACTCTTTCAGTCACCACCACTGTCCAAGAAAGGCTCTTCCCTTATTTCAGTGGGTTAGGGGTCATTTCCAGCCCGCCGAAATGAAACAGGATCGCCGTTTTGAAGCGCTCTTTGCTGCGGTATCCCTTAGCCCTGACTCGCAGGCCCCGGATCCTGCCGTTCAGTGCCTCGGCCAGTCCGTTGGAAGCCTTAAGCCGCATGGCGTTGAGAATGCCCCAAAGTTTCTCTTCCACTTGCTCGGCAGCGGTCACCACCGGCCGAATATCAGACGCCTTGGCCAACCGAATCCACTCTTGCCAAGCGGCTCGGGCACCACGCACGCGGTTACCTTTCCAGATGTTCCGCGCTTTTTCCTTGAGGTACCACGCGATCGTGGTATTCGAGAACTGGCTCGATAGCCAATTCAGAGTGGCGCGCTCTCGCTCATCCAGCCTGTCTCGGCGCTTCAGCCAAGAGTAGCGCGACTGATGGGCTGTCCGGCGCAGAGAGGCGTCTACCGAATGGAGTTCGGACTTACGCGTCGCATTAAGCGCATCGTTCAGAGTCTGGGCGATATGAAAGTGGTCGAAGGCAATCTTGCGGCGCGCCTTCTCAACATGAACGAACGTGGCCTTGCGATAGGCAGGGCTCATGTCCATTGAGACGGATTCGATACTGGCGCGTTGCGCTTTCGTGAGCGACAAATAGCATCGCGACAGACTGTCGGCAGACTTGCCATCTTCGACGACAATTACCCGCCCTTGGTGATTCGAGAGGATGGTGACGTAGTCGTGGCCCTTACGGAAGGCGGTTTCATCCACTGATAGAAAGCGCACATCCGGGGATGTCCTTGCCGCCAGGCCTCTCCGAACTGCCCGCTTCATGATGCCGTCAATGGCCGTCCAGCTCAGTTGCAGTTGCCGACTGACAGCCTGGATCGATGCCTCCTTCAGCCATTGAATCACCAGGGCCTCAAAGAGCGCGGTGTAGCGACTGTTGCCTTCTGCCCAGGGCACCTGGATCGTCCGGCAGCCATGCTCTGGACAGCGGACACGAGGCACATCCGCCACCACCTTGGTCTGGAACTGGCAGGTATCAAGATGCCGCCACTGACGGCGTCGCTTGTCGTAACGTGGAGCGGGCTGATCACACTGGGGACAGCACAGATTCGCAGAGGTATCGCACTCGACCTGCACCTCGACCAAACCACTGATCTCATCAAGGTCCACATCGCTGACGAACCACGGGGTAGAAAGGCCGAGAATACGTTCGTAGAGCTGGTTCTGATCCATGGTCTCCCCATCACAGTGTGATCATGACAGGGACTATGGTGGTAGAACGGAAGGCCAGATGGAACCAGCACCCACTACATTAGGTGATGACCC
>NZ_FNGH01000038.1 GCF_900102875.1 Franzmannia pantelleriensis | reverse complement strand
TTCTCGGTGCGCCGCGACAGGTCCTGACCGCCGTGGGCGATCTCACTGGCGGCGCTGTTGACCGCCTCGCTGCTGCCGCGCACGTCGATCAGCACGTCGTGAATCTTGTCGGCGAAGGCATTGAACTGGATCGCCAGCTCAGCGCTCTCGTCGCGCCCTCGCACCGGTAACCGCTGGGTCAGGTCACCGTCGCCGGAGGCGATCTCGCGCATGCGCGCCGCCAGGCGCTGCAGCGGTCGCGAGATACTGCCGCCAACCCACCAAAGAGCCATCAGACCGAGTCCGCCAAGCAACAGCCCCACCAAGCCCATGCCCAGCGTATCGGCCCGACGCTGGTTATCCAGCGAGGCCTGTAGCGTACTTAGCTCGGCCAACACCACCTCCTCGGGCAGCCGTACCATCAGTACCCATGGCGTGTCGGTGGCACCGATGGTGAACGGCTGGTAGCGCTCGAACATGCCATCCTCCACGACGCTGACGGTATTGGCATCACGTCGCGCGCGTTCGACACTTGCCATCGGCTCCTCGCCCAGGATGCGATCAGCAGCAGCTCCAAGCCCTTCAGCATCGCCGGTGTGGCCGGCCAGACCGCCCTCCCCAGCAACCAGTGCCATCTCACCAGCGCCTTCATAAAGCCCTGCATTGGCCTCTACCAGCAGCTCCTGAATGAAATCCAGTGCCAGATCGACGCCGGCCACGCCGCGAAACTCACCGTCGACCAGCACCGGCACATTGAAGGAGGTGACCAGCAGCGTTTCACCGGCATAGTCGTAGGGCGCCGGATCGATGATGCAGGGTGCCAGGGTCTCGCGCGGACACAGGTAGTACTCGCCCTCGCGCGCACCGCTTGGCTGCAACGCCTCGCTCTCCATGGTATCGCCCAGCGGCAGGACGTCGATCTCGCCCGACTCGGTCCGGTACCACCAAGGCATGAAGCGGCCACTACCGTCGTAGCCGTCGCGCTCGAGACCGGCATAGACGGCATCATGACCAAAGGCGTCGGGTTCCCAGCCAATGAAGGCATCGAGCAAGGCGGGATTGTCGGCCACCGTCTGGCGCACCAAGTTGGACAGCTCGCGCCGGCTGATCGCCAAGGCGCTGCGACCATACTCGTCACGCTGCCCCATCAGGGCATTGGTGTTGGCCAGCTGGGTAGCCAGCGTCAGGGCCTGCTCGAGCTGGCGCTGAATGCGCTCCGCCTCGGCATCGGCCAGCGCCGAGAGACGCTCGTCGACCGCACCTTCAAGCAACTCGCGGGTATGGCTCTCGACGGTGGCCTGGGTCCGCGACGAGGCATGCAGCGCATAACCGACCAGCGCCGCCACCACCAGCAGCAAGCAGGCCCCGGCCAGCAGGACCACGAAATGACGGATCGACTTACCCAGCATGTGCAAGCTCCTTGGCCTGCCCGCGTGGGGCGCTGCCGGTGTAGGACAGTGCTGGCGTAGCGGTGGACGCCGACAGGGTGAAGACACCGACGGTGTCGTTGAGTCGCCCGGCCTGATCCTTGAGCTGCTCGGCGGCACTGGTCGACTCCTCGACCATGGCGGCGTTCTCCTG
>NZ_FNGH01000019.1:25995-62840 GCF_900102875.1 Franzmannia pantelleriensis | reverse complement strand
GCCGAGATGCAGCGCGTCGCCGCGGGCCTGGAAGGCCAGCTCACTGCCACCTTGCAGCTCGATGATGGCGACCTGGAAGCCGCCAAGGGCCTGCTGCCGACGCTGGAGCGCAAGGCTGGGCGGATACTGGCCAACGGCTGGCCGACCGGCGTTGAGGTGTGTCACGCCATGGTCCACGGCGGGCCCTACCCGGCCACCTCGGACTCGCGCACCACCTCGGTGGGCAGCGCCGCGATCCATCGCTTCCTGCGTCCGGTGTGCTACCAGGACCTGCCGGCGGGGCTGCTGCCCGAGGCGCTCCAGGACGGCAACCCGCTGGGCGTGAGCCGGCTGGTGGACGGCAAGCGCGAGGGCTAAGGCAACATCGAAGTGAGACCTTTATAGCGGCCTGCGGGCCGCTTTTTTTGGTCGCGCGGGCCACGCTCAAATCATCTGCAACCACTGCAGTATGAAAATCCCTAGGCTCACGGTCAGCATCGAACCCAGGGTGGAGAGCACGATCATGTCGGCGGTCAGGCGCTCGTTAGCGCCGGCGGCCTTGGCCATTACGAAGGCCACCGCGGCGGTGGGACTGGCGAAAAACAGGAACAGCACCCCGAGGGCCTGGCCGCGGTAGCCGAGCAGGATGGCTCCCAGAGTGCCCAGCAAGGGCACCCACACCAGTTTCCACAGGCAGGCGCTGGTAACCAGCCAGCTGCCGCTGCGCACCGAGCGGACGCTGAGGGTGCCGCCGATGCAGATCAGCGCCAGCGGCAGCGACAGCGAGCCAAAGTACTCACCGGAGGTCAGTAGCCACTCCGGCAAGCTGAGGCCGAGAGACGCCACCGGCAGGGCCGCCAGGACACTGAGGATCAGCGGGTTGCGGATGATATCGGCCAGCAGCGTGGGGATGTCGGAGCGCGCCGTGGGACTGTAGAGCGACAGGATGATCGCCGACAGCACGTTGTAGAGCACGATCACACTGCCGGCGAGGATGCCGCCCAGCGACAGGCCGTAGCCGCCGTACATGCTGGCCGCCAGGGCCAGTCCGACCACGCCGCAGTTGCTGCGAAATGCCCCCTGAACGAAGATGCCGCGGTCGATATGCGGATAGCGCAGTATGGCCCAGCCCCAGGCGAGCATGAAGCTGATCAAGGTGACGCCCAGGAAGTAGGCGATCAGGTCTGGCTGAAAGGCGGTCTCCAGGTCGGCCTGGATGATGCTGAGAAACAGCAGGGTCGGCATGGTGGCCTTGAACACCAGCGCCGAGGCGGTGGCGATAAAGGCCTGGTCGATCCATCCGATACGCTTGAGCACCAGGCCCACCAGTACCATGGCGAAGACCGGCAGGCTGACGTTGAGGGTAGCGAGAAAGACATCGAAGAGGTTCATCTGAGGCGAGGCCTAACGCGCTAGCCACAGACCGACGACGATCGCGGCGATCACCGTGGCGAAGAACAGGCGGTTGCGAAGGCGATTATCGCGAGGGGTAGGCACGCTGAGCTCCCTGCTGGCAGAATTAAAACAACTGTTTTAATGTATCAAATAACCACTAGCGTAAGTGCCAATGGTAAGCTCGTTAGCCTGCTATGGCTATCGGCGACCGCGACGCCTTCGTTCAGGACCTGTACATGCCTCACTCTCGACCCGCGTCTTCCTCATCCCGTGACCGCCTGGTGTTCGCCCACGCCAACGGCTTCACCGGTGGTAGCTACCGCAGTTTTCTGGCGCCGTTGGCTGAGCGTTTCGACCTGCACCCTCTGGATCGCCTGGCGCATCATCCGGACTATCCAGTGGGCAACAATTGGCTGGCGCTGCGCGACGAGCTGCTCGAGCAGCTGGCGCACCATCAGGCGCCGGTGATCGGCGTGGGGCACTCGATGGGCGGCGTGCTGATGGCGATGGCCGCCGAGCAGGCGCCCGAGCGCTTCCGCTGTGTGGTGGTACTCGACCCGCCGCTGATGCTGGGGCTCGACGCCCTGGCGATGAAGGTCGCCAAGCGCTTTGGCATGGTTGACCGGGTGACCCCGGCCGGCAAGAGCCAGGGGCGGCGCGCGCGCTGGTCGAATCGCGAGGCCATGGCCCACTATCTGCGCAGCCGCGGACTGTTCAAGCGCTTCACCGACGAGGCGCTCAACGACTACGTCGAGGGCGGCACACGGCTGCTCGAGGATGGCGCGGCGCAGCTGGTCTTCGACCCGGCCATCGAGGTCGAGATCTTCCGCCACCTGCCCGATCATCTCCACGGTCTGCCCGGTCGGCTCAAGGTGCCGCTGGCGCTGATCGCCGGTGACGAGTCCGACCTGTTGACCCCGGCACGGCGGCGGCGTCTGACCCGCCACGGGGTGCGTGTCGAGACCGCCCCGGGTGGTCATATGTTTCCAATGGAGCATCCCCGCGAGGCGCGCCGCGCGCTGCTCGACACCATCCATTCGCTGCTGGAGCCCGCCAATGGCTGAGCCGGTTTCATTGACCCTGGCCGATGGCCGACTCGCCGGGCTCGGCTGGGGCGAGCCTGACGCACCGACCTGGCTGGCACTGCACGGCTGGCTGGACAACGCGGCCACCTTCACTCGCCTGGCACCGCTGCTGGTCGAGGCGCTTGGGGTGCGTATCGTGGCCATCGATTTCGCCGGCCACGGCCAGTCGCGACCACATCCAGACGGCGTCGACTACGCGATCTGGGACTATCTCCACGATGCCCTGGATGCGCTGGAGGAGCTCGATCTTGCGCCGGCAACGCTGCTGGCCCACTCCATGGGGGCCGGTGTCAGCTGCCTGCTGGCGGCGGCCTTCCCCGAGCGCGTCGAACGACTGATGCTGATCGACAGCCTGGGCACGCTCTCGACCCCCGCCGAGCAGATGCCCGAGCAGCTGCGCAAGGGCATTCAGGGCCACCGCCGTCGCCTTTCTCCGGCGCCGCGCTATGCTGATATCGAGAGCGCCGTGGCGGCGCGGGGCAAGGGGGGTGTGATGCCGCTGGACGCCGCTACCGTGCGTCCGCTGGTGACGCGCAATGCCGCGCCGCTGGCCGATGGCGGGGTGCAGCTGCGCACCGACCCGCGGCTGATGCGGCCCTCGCTGGTCCGCTTCACGCCGGAGCAGGTGCTGGCCAACCTGGCCGCCATTGAGGCACCGGTGATGCTGGTCGAAGGCGAAACCGGGGTGCTCCCCAACCGTGTGGGCATCGAGCGGGCGCGGGCCGCCGTCAAGCGGCTGCATCGCCGGGTGCTACCGGGCGGGCACCATCTGCATCTCGACCCGCGCACGGTGGCGGCGGTGGCCGAGGCGATCATTGCCTGGCACTCGCAAGAGGGCGCGTCGGGGCGGTGACGCGGCAGGAGGCGATATGAACAGCAAGAGCGAATTCGGCAAGCGCGTGGCGCTGGTGTTGGGCAGCGGCGGGGCGCGGGGCTATGCGCATATCGGGGTGATCGACGAACTCGAGGCGCGCGGCTACCAGATCATTTCCATCTCGGGCTGCTCGATGGGCGCACTGGTGGGTGGCATTCACGCCGCCGGGCAGCTCGACGGCTACCGCGAATGGGTCTGTGCGCTTGACTACTTCGACGTGCTCAAGCTGGTCGATGTGACCTGGAGCCCGATGGGGGCGATGCGCGCCAGCAAGGTGATGAGCAAGCTCGAGAGCCTGATCGGCGAGACGCTGATCGAAGATCTGACGATACCGGTGACCACCGTGGCCACCGACCTGATCCGCCAGCGCGAGGTGTGGTTCCAGAGCGGCTCGCTGCTGCGAGCGATTCGCGCCTCGATTGCGGTACCGGGGATCATCACGCCGGTGCACTTCGGCGATCAGGTGTTGGTCGACGGCGGCCTGCTCAATCCGCTACCGATCATGCCGACACTCTCGGCGCATGCCGACATGGTGCTGGCGGTCAACGTCACCGCCCAGAGCCCTTATCCGGTGACCCTCGAAGAGCTGCTGCCTGCCGCTGAGGCAGCCGAGGAGCAGGCCCGGGAAGAGGCGCTCGAAGCCGAGGGCAAGGGCTTCGGCGCCTGGATGAGCGGTGTGCGCGAGCAGGCCCAGCGCATGTTCACCAGCCGCAGCGACGACGCCGACGAAAGCGCCGACAGCGAGCAGATGGCCACCCGCCGTGCCTGGAGCAAGCTCGACATGATGCTCGAATCCTTCGACATCACTCAGGCGGCGCTGGCCCGCTACAAGGTCGCCGGTTATCCGCCAGACGTGTTGATCGAGGTGCCCAAGTCGGTGTGCGGCGCCTACGAGTTCCACCGTGCCGAAGCGCTGATCCGCGTAGGGCGGCATCTCGCCGTGCAGGCGCTGGATCGCTACGAGGGGCGCCATCGGGCCAAGGGCTACGATGCCGATGCGACCATTATCGAACCACCGCAGACTCCCCACCAGACAACGCCAGGCATCGAGTGACTCACATCGCCTCGCCGCGTCTACGCAGCAGTACGTAGACCGCGCCGGTGCCGCCGTCGAGTTCGCGGGCCGAGCAGAACGCCAGCACGCTCGGCCACTCGCGCAGCCAGGCGTTGACGTGGCTCTTGATCACCGGAAAGTCGCTGGCGCCGGTGTGCACGCTGGCGCGGGACTTGCCGTGGACCACCAGCACGCAGCGCATACGCTGGCTACGTGCCTCGGTCAGAAAACTCTCCAGCTCGCTGCGCGCTTCGTCGACGTTGTAACCGTGCAGGTCGAGGCCCGCTTCCCAATTGATGCCGCCACGCTTGAGCTGGGCGTGGGTGCGGTAGGGCAGGTCGGCCACCGCAAAGTCGAGAAACTCCGAGGGGCGCACCGGCTCGACGCGGCCGTCGCTGGTGCGGCTGCTGGTCTGCTGCGCATCCGCCGCGGTGGCGGCGGCGCGACGCTCGGCCAGCGCCGCCGCGCGCCGTCGTTGGGCAGGCTTGCCGGGGTCGGCGCGGTTGCTGTCCAAGCGACGCACGCCGGCCTCGTTGAGGGCCTGGCGGAACAGGTTGATCTCGTCGTCATCCGGCGGATCGGGGCGTCGGCTCATGAAAACTCTCTCGTGGCGTGCGGCTTGGCGTGCCGACCTCCTGGACGCGACACGGTTCAGCGCCAGTATACCGGCTGGCGACTGACTGTGAACCGTGCCGCACTGCGGGTACAATCATGCCCCTTGACCGCACCAGCCAACTGACAGGATGCCGCGTGGCCGACTCTTCCCCAGCAGCCGTATCGACCCTGACGCTCCCCGATGCCGACCTCGCCGAGGGCCTTATCACCCTGCGCGACTGCCTGCGCTGGGCGACCAGCGAGTTTCATGCCCACGGGCTGTTCTACGGCCACGGTACCGCCTCGCCGTGGGACGAGGCCGTGGCGCTGACCCTGGGCGCACTGCATCTGCCCTGGGACGTCGACCCGGCGGTGCTCGAAGCGCGCCTGCTGCCCATGGAGCGCAAGCGCATCGTGGCGCTGGTCAGGTCGCGCATCGAGACGCGTCGGCCGCTGCCCTATCTGCTCGGCGAGTGTTTCTATGCCGGCTACCCGTTCCACGTTGATGAACGGGTGCTGATCCCGCGCTCGCCGATCGCCGAGCTGATCGAAGATGGCTTTGCCGCCTGGTTTCCCGATGAACCGCCGGCGCGAGTGCTCGACCTGTGCAGCGGCTCGGGCTGCATCGGCATCGCCACCGCCCTGACCCTGCCCACCTGCGAGGTCGACCTGGCAGAGATCAGCGTCGACGCGCTGGAGGTAGCCAAGGCCAATATCAGCCGCCATGACGTCGGGGCCCGAGTGCGTGCGGTTTACTCCGACGTGTTCGAGGGCGTGACCGGCCAGCGCTACGACCTGATCGTCGCCAATCCGCCTTATGTCGACGCCCGTGACCTGGCGACCATGCCCGCCGAGTTCCAGCACGAACCGGCGCTGGCGCTGGGGGCCGGCGACGACGGCCTGGATATCGTGCGGCGCATCCTGCGTGATGCCCGCCAACATCTTAGCGACCACGGTGTGTTGATCGTCGAGGTTGGCAACTCCGACCAGCATCTCGAAGCGGCCTTCCCCGAGGTGCCGTTCCTGTGGCTGGCGTTCGAGCGCGGCGGCCAGGGCGTGTTCGTGCTCACCGCCTCGGAACTCGACGCCTACGCCTCGGCTTTCGCCTGACCCCAGACTCCACCAGCGAGGAACGCCCATGTCCGGCAACACCTTCGGCAAGCTGTTCACCGTCACCACCTTCGGCGAGAGCCACGGCCCGGCGCTGGGTGCCATCATCGACGGCTGCCCGCCCGGGCTGGCGCTCAGCGAGGCCGACCTGCAGCGCGACCTCGATCGTCGCCGGCCCGGCACCTCGCGGCACACCACCCAGCGACGTGAGCCCGACCAGGTAAGAATCCTCTCCGGGGTGTTCGAGGGCGTCACCACCGGCACCTCGATCGGGCTGCTGATCGAGAACACCGACCAGCGCTCCAAGGACTACTCCAAGATCAAGGACCAGTTTCGCCCGGCCCACGCTGACTACACCTACCACCACAAGTACGGCGTGCGAGACTATCGTGGCGGCGGCCGTTCCAGCGCCCGCGAGACCGCCATGCGCGTGGCCGCCGGCGCCATCGCCAAGAAGTACCTGGCCACCCTGGGCATCCAGGTGCGCGGCTACATGAGTCAGCTCGGCCCGATCGAGATCGATTTCAAGCATTGGCAGGCGGTGAGGGAGAACGCTTTCTTCTGCCCCGACCCCGACAAGGTCCCCGAACTCGAGGCCTACATGGACCAGCTGCGCCGCGACCAGGACTCGGTCGGCGCCAAGATCAGCGTGGTTGCCGATGGGCTGCCGCCGGGCCTCGGTGAGCCGGTCTTCGACCGCCTCGATGCCGACCTGGCCCACGGCCTGATGAGCATCAACGCCGTCAAGGGCGTGGAGATCGGCGACGGCTTCGCCAGCGTCGCCCAGCGTGGCAGCGAGCACCGCGACGAGATGACCCCGGACGGTTTCCTCTCCAACCACGCCGGCGGCGTGCTCGGCGGCATCTCCTCGGGACAGCCGCTGATCGCCCATCTGGCGCTCAAGCCGACCTCCAGCATTACCACCCCGGGACGCTCCATCGACGTCCACGGTAACCCGGTCGAGGTGGTCACCAAGGGTCGCCACGACCCCTGTGTTGGCATCCGCGCCACGCCCATCGCCGAGGCGATGATGGCGCTGACCCTGATCGACCACCTGCTGCGCCACCGCGCCCAGAACCTCGACGTGCGCGTCGACACCCCCCGCTTGAGCTGACTCCGTACCGCAGCGCCGACGATGATCGTTGGCGCTGCGGTGAGGGCCTTTCCCGTATGGCTGCTAGACTGGTGGCAAGTCCGCCAGTCGAGTCATGCTATCTATGAAAATCAACGTCGAGTTCGATCTCACCCCTCAAGAGTTTCGCCAGGCCATGGGGCTACCGGATGTCGAGGCCTTTCAGAACGATCTGATGGCGCGTATCCAGCAGCAGATGGAGAACGGCGCGGAGGGGTATGACCCGATGAGTCTGATGCAGCCGTTCCTCCAGCAGCCGTTCTTCAAGGAGGGCATGCAGCAGCCGTTCATGAAGGACAGCATGGCCCAGAGTCTGGCCAGCTTCGGCAGCTACCAGCAGATGATGCTGGATATGCTGCGTCAGGCCGCCAGTAGTGGTGGCAAGCCGCAAGAGCAGCCGACCGAGGAGGGCGATGAGCAGAAAGCATCGCCTCGCGGCAAGGCCTCGGCGAGCCCGCGCGCCAAGCGCAAGTGAGCGACTCGAGGCAAGGTTGATCCTGGTCAAGCAACTGGCACTCGGCGTATTGCAACCCGAACGGGGACAGACTACGCTTTGTGCAGTGCAGCAAATTGCTTGACCCCTTATGCCGGTTATCCAGGAGGAAATCGCCATGCAAGACAAGATGTTCACCGCCTTCAATGAGCAGACCCGTGGCTTCTTCGAGCCGATGCGCAAGCTCAACTCGATGATGCTCGACAACATGGAAAAGATGACCCAGTACCAGCTGGAGTCGATGAAGCGCTATAGCCAACTGGGCACCGAGCGCCTGCGCGATGCCGGCGAAATCAAGGATGCCGAGGACATGCGCGAGTTCGGTACCCGTCAGGCCGAGATCATGAACGAGCTCTCGCGACAGATGCTCGAAGATGCCCGCGCCATGACCGAGCTCTCCATGCAGTTCAAGAGCGAGATGGAGCAGCTGTTCGGCGAGGCCGCCGAGAAAGCCGCGGCCCAGGCCGAAGAAGCCACCAAGAGTGCCTCTTCGCCAGCCAAGGCCAGCAGCCAGGCGAGCAAGAAAAGCTCCTGAGCGGCCTTCCTACGACAACGCCCGTCTTGCCCGCCCAGCGGGCGAGGCGGGCGATGGTGTTTTCGGTCAAGAGATACGCTTTGTCTGAAAAGGCGGCGAGCAAAATTCAGACAGGGCAAATAATCGGCGAGAAGAAGCAGTTCAGCCAACGCTTAGTCGGAGTGTGCAATGCAGCAGCCAGGAATCGATCAGCCGTCCCAGGCGGACATGGAGGCATGGCGTGAGCAGCTCACCGCCATCGGTCAGCAGTATCAGGAGATGCTGGGGGATCTCGTCGCACGGATGGAGCCCAGCGAAGCGGGCAAGACCGTCTACAACGATATGCGTGACAGCCTTGCCGCTGGTCTAGAGGCGCTGGCCAGCGACCCTCAGGCGATGTATGCCGCCCAGTGGCGCCTGATGCAGGAGCAGTTGCAGCTGTGGCAGCACGGCATGCAGGCGATGGCGGGGCAGTCACCGGCGCCGCTGGTGGAGCCGGCCCGACATGATCGGCGCTTCAAGGACCCGGCCTGGCAGGAAGAGCCCTTCTACCAGGCGCTGCTTCAGCAGTACCTGCTGTTCTCGCGTAGCGTCGAAGAGCTGGTGGCGAGCCTCGACGGCCTGCCCGAGGACAAGCATCGCAGCCTGGCGTTCTACGCCCGCCAGTGCGTCAGCGCCATGTCGCCGTCGAACTTCGTCACCACCAACCCCGAAGTGATGCGCCGCACCCTGGAGACCAAGGGCCAGAACCTGATCGATGGCATGGCCCGGCTGCGCGAAGATCTTGCCAACTCCGCCGAAGGCATCAACGTCACCATGACCGATCGCTCGGCGTTTCAGATTGGCGAGAACGTCGCCGTGACCCCCGGTGAGGTGGTCTACGAGAACGAGCTGATCCAGCTGATCCAGTACCATCCGACCACCGAGAAGGTGTTCAAGACACCGCTGCTGATCGTGCCGCCGTGGATCAACAAGTACTATATTCTCGATTTGCGCGAGGATAACTCGCTGGTCAAGTGGCTTGTCGATCAGGGCCACAGCGTGTTCCTGATCTCGTGGCGCAACCCCGGCCCCGAGCAGCGCGACCTGACCTGGGCCGACTATATGCAGATGGGCCCCATCGATGCCATGGGCGCCATCGAGCAGGCCTGCGGCGAGAAGTCGGTGAATCTGGTCAGCTACTGTATCGGCGGCACCCTGGCGGCTTCCACCGTGGCCTACCTGACCAGCACCCGACGCGGGCGCAAGGTCAAGTCGGTAACCTACATGGCCACCCTGCAGGATTTCAGCGACCCCGGCGAGATCGGCGTCTTTCTCAGCGAGCCGGTGCTGCAAGGGCTCGAGCGTCAGCTCGAGGCCGACGGTTACCTCGACGGCCGGGTGATGGCGTTCTCCTTCAACCTGCTGCGTGAGAACGACCTGTTCTGGTCGTTCTACATCAGCAACTACCTCAAGGGCGAGCAGCCGGCGGCCTTCGACCTGCTGTACTGGAACACCGACGGCACCAACCTGCCGGCCGGCACCCACGCCTGGTACCTGCGCCACATGTACATGGAGAATCGCCTGATCGAGCCGGGCGGCATCGAGCTCGACGGGGTCAAGATCGACCTGCGCAAGATCTCCACGCCGAGCTACTTCGTCTCCGCCAAGGAGGACCACATCGCCAAGTGGAACAGCACCTACGGCGGCACCCAGCTGCCCAAGGGGCCGGTCACCTTCGTGCTCGGCGGTTCGGGCCACATCGCCGGTATCGTCAATCCGCCGGCCAAGAACAAGTACGGCTACTGGACCAACGAGTCCCTGCCGGAGAGCCCCGGCGAGTGGCTGGAGAGCGCCACCTTCAACGAGGGCTCGTGGTGGCCGCACTGGCAAGCCTGGGTGACCGAGAACGGCTATGCCGACCCGGATCCCAAGAAGCTGGTGCCGGCGCGGGTGCCCGGCGAGGGCGAGCTGGCCTTGCTGGAACCGGCCCCCGGCCGCTATGTGCGCATGACGATCCCTGAGGTGTTGGGAGAAGCGCCCAGCACCTAGCGCCCGGCGCCAAGTGGGTTAGTTAGAGAAACCCGTAGTGTGAGAGAAAAGTGAGCCCCGCTGGAATTTATTCCAGCGGGGCTCTTCATTGATACTGCCATTGTCGATAACACCATCCTGCGGCGCTCGGCGCTCGGCGCTCGGCGCTCGGCGCTCGGCGCTCGGCGCTATGTCGTCTTGCGCGTGATGCGCAGTCCCGTTGCCATCAGCAGCGCGGCCAGCAGCCAGGCCGGCCAGCTGCCGCTGCGTGTGAAGGGCGTCAGGCCCTGCATCGGGGTGACCTCGCCGCTCAGGCTGGCGGTTTCGAACTGGGGGAGCTGCGCGGTGACCCGACCCTGGGGGTCGATGATCGCGGTGACGCCGTTGCTGGTGGCGCGAGCCACGTAGCGGCCGTTCTCCAGCGCCCGCAGGCGCGCCATCTGAAAGTGCTGATGAGGGCCGATCGAGGCGCCAAACCAGGTGTCGTTGGAGACCGTCAGCAGCACGTCGGCATGCCGGGCGCGTTGGGCGACCAAATCGGCATAGATGATCTCGTAGCAGATCGCGTTGCCGATGGTCAGGCCGGCGGCCTGCATCGGTGCCTGGCGGGCGCCGCCGGGGGTCATGGCCGGCATTGGCAGGTCGAAGAAGGCGATGGCACCCCGCAGCAGGTTGTCGAACGGCAGGTACTCGCCGAACGGCACCAGATGCTCCTTGCGATACTGGCCCTCGGCGTCGCCGACCCCGATCACCGCGTTGTAGAACAGGCCATCGCCGTCGCGCTGCAGAATGCCGGTGAGCAGGGCGGTGTCCGGGGCCAGGTTGGCCTGGACCCGTTCGAGCAGTGGCTGCGCTTCATCCTCGAACATCGGCAGCGCCGCCTCGGGCCAGACGATCAGGTCGATGTCGTCATCCTGCTCGCGGGTCATCTCGCTGAAGGTGTTGGCGGCCACCCGCTGGCCTTCCGGCGTCCACTTGATCTCCTGGGGCAGGTTGCCCTGCAGCAGCGCAACCTGGCGCGGCTCACCGGCGGGGCTGGTCCACTCGACGTTCAGCGCCAGCGGCGCCAGCCACATCAACGCAATCGGTGCCGCCGCCAGCCAGCGGCGCTGCAGCAGCTCGACCAGCAGGGTGCCGGAGAGCGCAGTAATCAGCGACAGCAGATAGACGCCACCCACCGGTGCCCAGGCGGCCAGTGGTGAATCGACGTGGGCGCTGCCCAGCAGCAGCCAGGGGAAGCCGGTGAAGGCATAGGTGCGCAGCACCTCGCCGAGTACCCAGGCGCCGGCAAAGCTCAGCGCTGCCAGGCGCGGGCCGCACAGCCGGCAGTAGAGCCACAGCCACACCGCAAAGAACAGCGCCATGGCAGCGACGAACAGCGCGGTGAGAAAGAGTGCCAGGGGCACGCCGGTGTAGCCGTAATCGTGAATCGAGACATAGACCCAGGATGCCCCGGTCCCGAACAGCCCGACGCCGTACCACCAGCCCTTCAGCGCCGCCTGGCCGGGAGTAAGGGTGTGGATGCCGAGATAGATGAGCGCCACTGCCACCGGGCCCAGCCACCACAGCTCGAACGGCGAGGCGGTGAGGGTGGTGAGCAGGCCGGCGATCAGCGCGATGGCATAGCCCAGAAAGCGCTGGCCGCGACTGGGCGGGGGGAGTGGTTGGGTCATGGTCATTCCTTGGGCTTAGGCTAGCTGGCGTCCTTGTTGTCGCTGTCCTGCTCGTCTGCTTGCTCGGCATGCTCGGCTTGCAGCAGCCGGATACGGCGGTTGTCGGCGTTGAGCACGGTAAAGCGCCAGCCGCCCAGTTCGGCGTGCTCACCGCGACGCGGCAGGTGGCCGAAGCGCTGCATCACCAGTCCGCCGACGGTGTCGAACTCCTCGTCGGAGAAGCGCGTCTCGAAACGCTCGTTGAAGTCGTCGATGGGGGTCAGGGCGCGGATCGCGTAGCGCCCGTCGCCCAGCTCGCGGATATCGTCCTCTTCATCGGTATCGTGTTCGTCCTCGATGTCGCCGACGATCTGCTCGAGGATGTCTTCGATGGTGACGATCCCCGCGGTGCCGCCGTACTCGTCGACCACCACCGCCATATGGTTGTGGGTGTCGCGAAACTCCTTGAGCAGGCTGTTGAGGCGCTTGGATTCGGGCACGAACATGGCCGGACGCAGCACGCTGTCGAGGGCGAAGTGCTGGCGCTTGTCCTGGCTCTGGGAGAGTAGCGGCAGCAGGTCCTTGACCAGCAGGATACCGTGCACCTCGTCGAGGTTCTCGCCGACCACCGGGTAGCGCGAGTGGCCGGTCTCGAGGATGACCGGCAGGTACTCCTCGGGCGCCTGCTCCATGCCAATGGTATTGACCTGGGAGCGCGGGATCAGCACTTCGCGTACCTGCTGGTCGCTGATCTGCAGTGCGCCTTCGATGATGGTCAGGGCATCCTGGTCGAGGCGCAGTCGGGTGCCCGCCTCGCGTAGGAAGGAAAGTAACTCGTCGCGGGAGCTGGGCTCGTCGCTGTCGGATGAGAAGGCGCTGAAAAACTTCTCGAGCCAGGATTTGTTGTTCTGGCTACTCGATCGGTCTTCACTCATGCGTCGGGTCTCTCGTCCTCTGGGGCGGCGGAAAGGGCGTCATGCGCAGCATGGTAGGGATCGCTGATCCCAAGCGTGGCGAGAATCTCGCGCTCGAGCTGCTCCATGGCCTCAGCCTCGGCATCGTCGATATGGTCATGGCCGAGCAGATGCAGGGTGCCATGCACCACCATATGAGCGTAGTGGTCGGTCAGCGATTTGCCCTGCTCCCGGGCTTCGCGGGCCACGACCGGATGGCAGATCACCAGGTCCCCGAGCAGCGGCAGGACCACCCCAGGCGGCAGCTCGACGCCGAAGGAGAGCACATTGGTGGGTGCATCCTTGCCGCGGTAGTCGCGGTTGAGGGTCTGGCTTTCGTCGCTATCGACGAAGCGCACGCTGAGTTCGTCGCGCTCTTGTTCACCGGCGTGGGCCAGCGCCGCGCCGACCCAGCGCTCCAAGCTGGCCTGGTCGGGCAGCACGTCATCCTCGGTCATAGCGACCTGACGGTCCACGCCGGGCGTTGCGGTCACGACGACGAACCCTGGCGCAGGTCGCGCTCTATCTGCTCGCGGCGCAGTGCGGCACGCTCCTGGTCGCGTTCCTGCTTGCGCTGGCGCTCGGCGGCTTCCTGCTCCGCCTCGAACAGGTCGTAGGCCTCGATGATGCGTTGTACCAGCGGGTGGCGAACCACGTCCTTGGCGGCGAAGTGGGTGACGCCGATGCCCGGCGTGCCCTTGAGTACATCGAGCACCTGGATCAGTCCCGAGCTCTGGCCACGGGGCAGGTCCACCTGGGTCACGTCGCCGGTGATCACCGCGGTGGAGCCGAAACCGATGCGGGTCAGGAACATCTTCATCTGCTCGCGGGTAGTGTTCTGGCTCTCGTCGAGGATGATGAAGGAGTTGTTGAGGGTGCGGCCGCGCATATAGGCCAGCGGCGCGATCTCGATGATCTGCCGCTCGATCAGCTTGCCGACCTGCTCGAAGCCGATCATCTCGTACAGCGCGTCATAGAGCGGGCGCAGGTAGGGATCGATCTTCTGGGCCAGGTCGCCGGGCAGGAAGCCAAGCTTCTCGCCGGCCTCCACCGCTGGGCGCACCAGCAGGATGCGCCGGACGTCCTGCTGATTGAGCGCTTCTACCGCCGCGGCCACGGCCAGATAGGTCTTGCCGGTGCCCGCTGGCCCGATACCAAAGTTGATATCGTGCTCGCGAATGCTCTGCACATAGCCCTGCTGGTTGAGCCCGCGCGGCTTGATCAGCGCCCGCGGCGTGCGCAGCAGCACCTCGCCGTCGGACACGCCTTCCTCTTCATCGAGGGCCTCGAGGCCGGATTCCTGCAGAAACAGGTGCACGGTGTCCGGCGACAGGTCGCTGGCTTCTGTCTCACGGTAGAGGTGCTCGACCACGTTGGCCGCCGCCTTGACCCGCGGGCTCGGACCGGCCAGTTGGAAGGTGTTGCCACGATTGCGCAGGGTGATGCCCAGGCGCTCCTCGACCAGCTTGAGGTGCTCGTCGCGCTGGCCACACAGGTTGGCCAGACGACGCGGGTCGTTGGGTTCGAGAGTCAATGTGATGATGCGGTTGGCCTGAGAACTGTTGTGGCTCAAGAGCAAGGGATCCGTGCGTTGCGAAGTAGATTCGACGAGCTTACTGCCCCGGGAGTGCCCGGGGCAATGTCGTACGTTAACTTGGCCGACAGCCAAGAGTATAGCCGCTGATTCAATACAGCGTCGGTGAGGCGAGTTCGCCGCGCAGCGAGTTGGGCAGCGCCTCGCTGATCTCGACATCGACGAAGTGGCCGATCAGCTCGGTAGGGTTGGCGGCGCGGAAATTGACCACCCGATTGTTCTCGGTGCGACCCGAGAGCTGGCCAGGATCCTTGGGCGAGAAGCCGGTGACCAGAATGCGCTGGGTCGAGCCGACCATGCGCCGGCTGATCTGCATCGCTTGCTGGTTGATGCGCTCCTGCAGGATCGCCAGGCGCTGCTTCTTGACCGCCTCAGGGGTGTCGTCCTCGAGACTGGCCGCCGGGGTGCCGGGGCGCGCCGAGTAGACGAAGCTGAACGAGTGGTCGAAGCCGATGCGATGGATCAGGTTCATGGTCGCTTCGAAGTCTTCCTCGGTTTCGCCGGGGAAGCCGATGATGAAGTCGGAGGAGAAGCTGATGTCCGGGCGCAGGGCGCGGATGCGCTCCATCTTCTCGACGTACTCCTCCACCGTATGGCCGCGCTTCATTGCCGCCAGCACGCGGTCGGAACCGGCCTGCACCGGCAGGTGCAGGTGGCTGACCAGCTCGGGAATCTCGCCATAGGCCTCGATCAGGCTGTCGGAGAACTCCACCGGATGCGAGGTGGTGAAGCGGATGCGGTCGATACCCTCCACCGCCGCCACGCAGGCGATCAGCTCGGCCAGGTCGATCTCGTCGCCGAGCTGATTCTCGCCGCGATAGGCGTTGACGTTCTGGCCCAGCAGGTTGATCTCGCGCACGCCCTGTTCGGCGAGGTGGATGACCTCGTCCATCACCGCCTCGAAGGGCCGCGAGACCTCCTCGCCGCGGGTGTAGGGCACCACGCAGAAGGTGCAGTACTTGGAGCAGCCCTCCATCACCGAGACGAAAGAGGTGGCCCCGTCGGCGCTGGGTTTGGGCAGGTGGTCGAACTTCTCGATCTCGGGGAAGGTGACGTCGACCACCGAGATCTGTTCGCTGCTGCGCCGCGAGTCGAGCATCGCCGGCACCCGGTGCAGGGTCTGCGGGCCGAAGACCATGTCGACGTGGGGCGCGCGCTTGCGCAGCGACTCACCCTCCTGACTGGCCACGCAGCCGCCGACGCCAATCACCAGGTCGGGATTGGCCTCCTTGAGCTTCTTCCAGCGGCCGAGCTGGTGAAAGACCTTTTCCTGGGCTTTCTCACGGATCGAGCAGGTATTGAGCAGAATCACGTCTGCATCACCTTCGTTATCGGTGAGTTCGAGCTGGTGGGACTCGCCGAGCAGATCCGCCATGCGGGCCGAATCATACTCGTTCATCTGGCAGCCGTGGGTCTTGATGAAGAGTTTCTTCGCCATAAGAATTAGGGTCGTGGCGTGGATGCCCGACCTAGCCGTTACCGGTTCAGGGGATTCATTCAGGCGGCCCGCGGGCCGTTGCTGACGTCTGTTGGCGATTATACGGATAGCCCGGCAGTGGGGCCAGCGGTGGGGGCTCGAATTGGCCGCGGCTGTGATATTCTTCGCCCTTTGGGGCCGGCATCCTGGGGTGTCGGCGTCGTTCAAGCGGTACCAATGCAGAGGCAGTATGGCGGCCAAGCCAATTTACCGGGTGGTATTCCACAATCAGGGGGAAATCTGGGAGCTCTACGCCCGCGAGATCTTCCAGAGCGACCTGTGGGGCTTCATCGAGGTCGAGGCCTTCGTCTTCGAGGACGCCAGCAAGCTGGTGGTGGACCCCACCACTGACAAGCTGCGTCGTATCTTCGACGGTGTCAGCCGCAGCTATATCCCGCTGAATGCCATCGTACGCATCGACGAAGTCGAGCGTGAGGGGACCCCTAAGGCGGTCAAGGCTGAGGGCAAGGTGGCGGAATTTCCGCGGCCGATGAGCTGGTCGCCGCGGGATGACAGTTGATCAAAAAATAAACGATCTGAGGGGGTGTCAGGCATCTCGCTGGCCGACACCGACTCGGAAAGAGGTTTTCCCAAGACTTATCCACAGAAGCTGTGGATGGGACGCGGTCTCATCGCGCCGCCCGCGATAGGATGCGGGGGCGGCGCCACTAGCGTGGATGGGCGCGACTCGCCCGACTCGAGCCACGAACACGGCAGACATATGCGTACATTCAAGACATTGATGTTGGGCGTGTCGCTGGGGGCCATGGCCCTCGCGGCACAGGCCCAGGAAGCGGACGACAACCAGGCCTGGGTGTCCGACGGCCTGACCACCTTCGTCAGGAGCGGTCCCACCGACGGGTACCGTATCGTCGGTACCCTCACCGCCGGTGAGCCGGTCTCGGTGCTGGAAACCAGCGGCAGCTATACCCGGGTTCAAAATGCCGACGGCGATACGGTGTGGGTCCTCAGTGACGAGCTGCAGGACTCGCCCAGTGCCAGCGTGCGACTGCCTGAGCTGGAGGCCGAGGTTGCCAGCCTGACCAGCGAACTCGAAGGGATCAACGACGAGTGGGAGTCTCGCGTGGCGACCATGACCGAGACCCTCGAGCAGCGCCAGCAGCGCATCGCCGAGCTCGAGACGCGCAACCGCGAACTCGATGCCGAGGCCGATGAGGCCCTGCGTCAGGTGCGCGGTCTGCAGGCGCGGCTGGATACCCAGGAGGAGGACCTGCTGCTGCGCTACTTCATGTATGGCGGTGGCGTGGCGGGCGCCGGCCTGCTGGTCGGCCTGATCGTTCCGCACCTGCCGCGGCGGCGCAAGAAGCGCGACCGCTGGTTCTGATCAAGGACGCCTGAGCATGCAGCAGAGCGAAGAGAACGAGTGGTTGGCGCGCTGGCGTGAGGGCCGGATCGGTTTTCACCGCGACGCGGTGCACCCGGCGCTGGTGCGTTTCTGGCCGTCGCTGGGCGCGCCCCCGGGGGCCAAGGTGTTGGTGCCGCTGTGCGGCAAGAGCCTCGACATGCGCTGGCTGGCCGAGCAGGGCCATCCGGTGCTGGGCATCGAGCTGGCCACGGATGCCATCGAGCAGTTCGTGGCTGATGGGAGCGGTGAGGTATCGCGCTACCGCCAGAGCGACTTCGATATCTGCCGTCAGGGTAGCATCGAGCTGTGGGGCGGCGACTTCTTCCACTTCCATATCCAGCAGGCCGCCGAGATTGGCGCCTTCTACGATCGCGCGGCGTTGATCGCGCTGCCTGAGGCGACTCGCCAGCGCTACGCCTTCCATCTCGCCCAGCTGCTTCCCCCGGGCGCCAGGGGGCTGCTGATCAGCCTGACACGGGCGCCAGGAGATAGCGGCGGGCCGCCCTACAGCGTTCCCGCCGAGGAGGTGCGCGCGCTGTTCGAGCCCAACTTCGAGCTGACTCACCTGGCCGATGGCGAGCCTGAAGAAAACGGCTTTCGTGAGAGCGTCTGGGCGCTCAAGCGGCGCGGCCCGCTGGCCTGAGCGCCTGGCTGGCGTCTAAACCACTGAGCCCCGCCATTGGCGGGGCTCAGTGCGTGCCGGGCAGAGGCTGTTGGCGTTCAGCGGCTTAGTAGCCGACCCAACTCGGGATCGCGGAAGGTGCGGTTCAGGCCGTCGCTGAGCAGGTCGTTGACCATTCGGGTATTGGTGTCCTGGTCCGGGCGTACCGCGTAGCTCTGCGTGCGGCGCGAGGTATAGGTACCGGTGTAGGTGTTGCGCTGATTGACCGCCTCGGCGCGGAACACTGCTTCCAGTACCGCTTCGCCGAGCACCGGCACGCCGTCGCCGCGGGCGTAATCGAGCCGCGTCAGGGCCAGGGTCAGCGAGGGGCGGCCGTCGCTGGGCTGGGTGGTGGGCGAGAAGCCCATGCGGCGCACCGCGGCCTCGGCCTGCTCCTGCAGCTTGGGCACCACGTCGTGGGAGTGGACAGTGATTTCGGCGGCCGACATGGCCGAGCCGCTGCGCGTACCGAGCACCTCGGACTCACGTTCGTCGACCACGTTGACGGTGACCTCCTGGCCGCCGCCGGTCTGGGGGATATCGGCGGTGATCTGCGGGTTGACCTGCAGGTAGTGGGGACTGGTGCAGCCGGCAAGCACCAGGGCGGCGGCGGCGAACAGGGAACGTAATCCACAGCGAGACAGCATGCGAAACTCCTGAGTGATCGACAGGCGTAAGACAGTGCGACGAGTATAAGCCTCTACCGCCTGGCTGGCACGTTCCGTTGCATAGCTCAAGGCGTATCGGCGAGGGCTCAGGCCGCCGTCGCCTGGCGAGGCTTGGCGGTTGCATCGTCGAAGCGATGCCAGCGGCGCGGGATCGCATACAATCGCTGGCCGCGGCTGATCGCCAGGCGCTCGAAGTCGGCGTGGCGCACCGTGGCCAGCCACGGCGCCGGCAGCCAGTCGGCCTCCAGCTCGACCCGCACTTCGGCGCCTATTGGCGAGATTGAGGTTACCGTGACCGGCAGCTGGGCGGCGTCGCTGGGCGCATCGGCCAGCTTGAGCTCATGCGGGCGCAGCAGCAGCTCTTCGCGGCCGTCGTCGAGCTCGCTCACCGCCAGTCGGGCGTCGCCGCAGGTCAGTACGCCGTCGCGTACGTCGCCCTCGAGGCGATTGACGTCGCCGAGGAACTCGAACACGAAGCGATTGGCCGGGGCGCGGTAGAGCGCCTCGGGGGTATCGATCTGCTCGATGCGGCCGTTGCTCATCACCACCACCCGGTCGGAGAGCTCAAGCGCCTCTTCCTGGTCGTGAGTGACGAACACGCTGGTGAAGTTGAGCTCATCGTGGAGATGGCGCAGCCAGCGGCGTAGCTCCTGGCGCACCTTGGCGTCCAGCGCGCCGAACGGCTCGTCGAGCAGCAGCACATCGGGGCGCAGCGCCAGGGCCCGGGCCAGCGAGACGCGCTGCTGCTGGCCGCCGGAGAGCTGCGCCGGGTAGCGCTTGGCGAAGTCCTCGAGCTGGACCATCTCCAGTAGGCGGTGCACCCGGGCGCGGATCTCGCCGCTCGAGGGGCGCTCCTTGCGCGGCATCACGGTGAGGCCGAAGGCGACGTTGTCGAACACCGTCATGTGCCGGAACAGCGCATAGTGCTGGAACACGAAGCCGATGCGACGGTCGCGCACATGCACCTGGGTGACGTCGCGCTCGCCGAACTGGATGCGTCCGGCGGGCTTGGCATCGGCCTGCTCGAGTCCGGCGATGATGCGCAACAGGGTGGTCTTGCCCGACCCCGAGGGGCCGAGCAGGCCGACCAGCTCGCCATCGTGGATGTCGAGGTTGATCGGCTCCAGCGCCTGGGTGCGACCGAAGGTCTTGGCAATATTGGTCAGACGGATGCTCATCTCAAGCCTCCTGGCGCGCGGCGCGCCATTCGAGGCTGGCCTTGGCGGCCAGCGTCAGCAAAGCGATCAGGGCCAACAGCGCGGCGCTGGAAAAGGCGCCCACGGTGTTGTAGTCCTGGTAGAGTTGCTCCAGGTGCAGCGGCAGGGTGTTGGTCTGGCCGCGGATGGCTCCGGAGACCACCGACACGGCACCGAACTCACCCACCGCACGAGCGTTGGTAAGGATCACCCCGTAGAGCAGCGCCCAGCGAATATTGGGCAGCGTGACCCGGCGAAACAGCGTCCAACCCGAGGCGCCGAGGGTTACCGCCGCCTCTTCGTCCCGTGAGCCCTGGGCCTGCATCAGCGGGATCAGTTCGCGGGCCACGAACGGGCAGGTCACGAAGATGGTCACCATCAGAATACCCGGCCAGGCGAACATCAGCTGGATGTCGTAGCCGTCGAGCCAGTTACCGATCCAGCCGTTGCGGCCGTAGAGCAGCAGATAGACCAGACCGGCCACCACCGGCGACACCGCAAAGGGGATGTCGATCAGGGTCTGCAGCAGCCGCCGGCCGGGGAAGCTGAAACGGGTCACCAGCCACGCCAGCGCCACGCCGAACACCAGGCATACCGGGATCGTCAGCACGGTGATGAACAGCGTCAGGCCGATGGCGCGGACGGTGTAGTGGTTGCTAACGTTGCGCCAGAACACCTCGACGCCCTGGGCGAACGCCTGGGCGAAGATCGCCACCAGCGGCAGCAGCAGGAACAGCGCCGCCAGCAGCACGGCGCTGATCACCAGGATGCGCCGTACCCGCGGCGCGTCACCGATCCGTTGCATCAGCCGCGTCCTCCATGCAGGCGTTTGATAAAGCGCCCCTGCCAGATATTGATCGCCAGCAGCAGGGCCAGCGATACGGCCAGCACCACCGAGGCGATGGCCGAGGCGCCGACGTAGTCGTACTCCTGCAGGCGCACGAAGATCATCAGCGCGGTGATCTCGGTCTCGTAGGGCGCGTTACCGGCAATGAAGATGATTGCCCCGAACTCACCCAGCGAGCGCACGAAGGCCAGGCCGGTGCCGGTCACTAGCGCCGGCCATAGGTGCGGCAGGATCACCCGACGAAACGCCGTGGCATCGCTGGCACCCAGGGTCAGCGCGGCCTCGTCGACCTCGTTGGGCAGGTCCTCAAGGACCGGCTGAACGGTGCGCACTACGAACGGAATACTGGTAAAGGCCATGGCCAGCGCGATGCCGACCCAGGTATAAGCGACCTGGATGCCCAGCGGGTCGAGCAGCCGGCCCATCCAGCCGTTGCTCGAGTAGAGCGTGGCCAGGGTGATGCCGGCCACGGCCGTGGGCAGCGCGAAGGGCAGGTCCATCAGCGCGTCGAGCAGGCGCTTGCCGGGAAAGTCGTAGCGCACCAGCACCCAGGCCAGCAGCAGCCCGAAGGCGGCGTTGACCAGCGCGGCCACCGCCGCGGCACCGATGGTCACGATATAGCTGGCCACCACTCGACCGTCAGTGATGATCCGCCAGTACTCCGCTAGGCTGATGCCCGACAGCTGCCCGAACAGACTGGTCATGGGCAGCAGTAGCATCAGCGACACGAAGGTCAGGCTGATCCCCAGCGATAAACCGAAACCCGGCAGCACCCGCTTGGGGGCGCTGCCGGTGATGTTAGCGAGCGTAATCATCTGCGCTGCAGCTGATCCAGCAAGGCGCCGTTGGCGAAGTGATCCTCCATCGCCGCGTCCCAGCTACCAAACACGTCTTCGACGCGTAGCAGTTCGGTTTCCGGGAACTGGTCGGAGAACTCTTCGGCCACCGCCTCATTGTTGACGCGGTAGTTGAAGCCAGCCAGCTGGCGCTGGGCGTCTTCGCTGTAGAGGTAGTCGATGTAGGCCTCGGCCAGGTCGAGGTTGCCGTTGCGCTCGGCGTTGGGGCCAACCACCGCGACCGGGAACTCGGCCAGGATGCTGACCGGCGGCACGATCACTTCATAATCGTCGCTACCGTACTCGCCGCGGATGTTGTTGACCTCGGACTCGAAGCTGATCAGCACATCGCCGATGCCGCGCTCGATAAAGCTGGTGGTGGCGCCACGGCCGCCGGTGTCGAACACCGACACGTTACCCAGGAAGGTGCGCATGAAGTCGTGGATCTGCTCCTCGTCGCCGTCGAACTGATCATCGGCGAAGCCCCAGGCGGCCAGGTAGGTATAGCGGCCGTTACCCGAGGTCTTGGGGTTGGGGAACACGATATCCACGTCTTCGCGGACCAGGTCGTCCCAGCTCTCGATGCCCTTGGGGTTGTCCTTGCGCACCAGGAAGGCGGTGGTGGAGTAGTAGGGCGAGGCGTTGTTGTCGAAGGCATCCTGCCAGTCCTCGGCGACCAGACCATCGTCGGCCAGCGCCTGGACATCGGTGACCTGGTTGTAGGTCACCACGTCGGCGCGCAGGCCCTGCAGGATGGCGCGGGCCTGGGCCGACGAGCCGCCGTGGGACTGCTGGATGTCGATCTCCTCGCCGTGCTCCGCCTGCCACCAGGCGATGAACTCGGGGTTGATCGCCGAGAACAGCTCGCGGGCGATATCGTAGGAGGAGTTGAGCAGCTCGCGCTCGGCGGCCACGCTGGGCGTCACCATGCCTGCGGTGAGCGCGGCGGCCAGAGAGGCGCCGAGGGCGCCGCGGCGAAACAGGGAAGTAGCTGACATATGATTTGGCTCCAACACGAAATGTGGTGATTGGAGCGAAGGCTAAACCAACGATTAAGGAATGACAATCCTGTTTGTTATTCAATTTTGCAATATGTCCAATCGACCTGCGCTATTCAGTCGGTTTCGCCTGCAGCGACGCGTGGCGCAGGCACCATAGCCCCACCAGTGGCCCCGGCAGCAGCAGCCAGGCCAGCCACGCTCCCAGCGCCTGCCATAGCGGGATCAGCACGATTAGCGACAGCATCGAGATGGCGAAGCCGATGGCGTTCTGCAGGGTCAGCGCGCTACCCACGATGCGCGCTGGGCAGGCCGCCGCCGAGAGCGCCGAGAACTGCGGCGAGTCGATCACCGCCAGCGCACTCCATAGTGCCAGGAACAGCGCCAGCGGCAGCAGCGAGCCGCCTTCAAGCGTTGGCGCCAGCAGAGGACCAGCCCATGGATAGGCCAGGCAGCACAGCGCCGAGCCAGCCAGGCCCAGCTGCGCCACCCGGCGGCTGCCATAGCGCTGGCTCAGGGCGCCGCCCAGCCAGCAGGCCGGGCCGCCCACGGCGATCAGTGCGAAGGCCAGTAGCGCCAGGCGGGCGGTATCCAGCCCCGGGGCGGCGGCCAGCAGCATCAAGGGCAGCAGTGCCCACAGCGTATACAGCTCCCACATGTGGCCGAAGTAGGCGCTGGCGGCGCGCCGGAAGCCGTCGATGGAGAATGCCTCGAGCCCGGCGAGTCGCGCCCCCGGCCCGCCGGCATGCTGCTTGGCCTGGCGCACCGCCGGGGCCTCGCCGAGCCGCCAGACCATGGCGCCGCCGGCCACCGCCAGCAGCGAGGCGCCCCAGATGCCGCCCTGCCAGGGAATGCCGGCGCTGAGTTCGCCCAGGCCGCGCAGGCCGTGGGGCAGGGCAGTGCCTAGTACCAGCATGCCGACCAGCCAGGCCAGTCCCAGGCCGCTCTTGCCCGGCGTCCAGCCGACCATCAGCTTCATGCCCACCGGGTAGATACCGGCCAGGCACATGCCGGTGATCACGCGCAGCCCCACCGCGCCCCACAGTCCGCCGGCCCACGGCAGCAGGGCGTTGGAGAGCGCACCGAGCAGGCAGCAGGCGGCGAACAGTCGGCTGGCGTCGAGGCGGTCGGCGAGCCCGCCCAGGCCGATCAGCAGAGTGCCGAGCAGAAAGCCGCACTGCACCGCACCGGTCAGCCAGCCGAGGTCGGCGTCGCTGAGCCGCCACAGCGCCTGCAGGTCGGCGAGCACCGCGTTGGGGGTAAACCACAGGGCGGTGCCGAACAGCTCGGCGATGGCCAGGATGAGCGTGGGCATGACGGTTCCGTGTCGCGGTTTTTGGTAGACTTGTCGCCCCAGACTATCACCCCGACCCAGAGGAAAGCGCCACCATGGCCACGCCCCGCGACTTCAAGATCGCTCCTTCGATTCTCTCCGCCGACTTCGCTCGCCTGGGCGAGGAGGTCGACGACGTGCTCGCCTCGGGGGCCGACATCGTCCACTTCGACGTGATGGATAACCACTACGTGCCCAACCTGACCATCGGGCCGATGGTCTGCGAGGCGCTGCGCAAGCACGGCGTTACCGCGCCCATCGACGCCCACCTGATGGTCAAGCCGGTGGACCGGCTGATCGGCGACTTCATCGACGCCGGGGCCAGCTATATCACCTTTCACCCCGAGGCCTCCGAGCATGTCGACCGCTCGCTGCAGCTGATTCGCGACGGTGGCTGCAAGTCGGGGCTGGTGTTCAACCCGGCCACGCCGCTCTCCTACCTCGACTACGTGATGGACAAGGTCGATATGATCCTGCTGATGAGCGTCAACCCGGGCTTCGGCGGCCAGTCGTTCATTCCCGGCACCCTCGACAAGCTGCGCGAGGCGCGGGCGCGCATCGACGCCTCGGGGCGCGACATTCGCCTCGAGATCGACGGTGGGGTAAAGGTCGACAACATCGCCGAGATCGCCCGCGCCGGGGCTGACACCTTCGTCGCCGGCTCGGCGATCTTCAAGGCGCGCAATGCCGATGAGCCGCACCGCTACGACGGCGTGCTCAAGGCGCTGCGCGACGAGCTGGCCAGTGTCTGAAACGGTTTCAGACGCGCCGGTGTGGCACCTCTATCTGGTCGAGACCGCGGCTGGAGCGCTGTATACCGGCATTACCACCGATGTTAGCCGGCGCTTCGCCGAGCACTGCAGCGGCAAGCGCGGCGCCCGGGCGCTGCGCGGCAAGGGCCCGCTGACGCTGGTGCATCAGCAGGCGGTGGGCAGCCACACCGAGGCGCTGCGGCTGGAGCGCGAGATCAAGCGCCTGGCGGCCCCGGCCAAGCGCGCCTGGCTGGCGAGCCAGGCCGGGAGCCAGTGACCCCGGCGTTGGTGTCAGTGGAGCTTCATTTTGGGCTTCAGGAAGCGGTTGATGCCGTCGACGACGATGGTCATGCCGGTCTTCACCGCCCCGTGAATCGCGAACTGGTGCATGCGATAGAGTGAAGCGTAGAAGAACTTGGCGATGCGCCCCTCGAGGAACAGGCTGCGCGCCGAGGCGCCGCGCATCAGGCTGCCCACCGCATCGAAATGGGCCAGTGAGATCAGCGAGCCGCGGTCGCGGAACACGAACGGCTTGAGCGGCTTGTCGTCGAGGGTCGCCAGCAGGTTGCGGTAGAGCCGTGAGGCCTGCTGGTGGGCGGCCTGGGCCCGCGGCGGCACCGGCTTGCCATCCTCCTGGGGGCAGCTGGCGCAGTCGCCGAAGGCAAAGATGCGCGGATCGTCGACGCTCTGCAGCTCGGCGTTGACCTTGATCTGGTGATTGCGCTCGGTGGCCAGGCCCAACTCGGAGAGGAACGGCGGCGCCTTGATGCCCGCCGCCCATACGCTCAGGTCGGTCTCGATGCGTGTGCCGTCGGCGGTGATGAAGCCCTCGCCGTCGGCCTGGGTGACACGGGTCTCGACGTGGATATTGACGCCCAGCTTCTCCAGCTCGCGGTGAACCGCTTTGGTAATGCGCTCCGGCAGCGCCGGCAGGATGCTCGGCGCCGCTTCGATCAGATGCACGTCGAGCTGGCCGCTATCCATGTTGGTAAAGCCGTAGCTATGTAACATCTTGGAGGCATCATAGAGTTCGGCGGCGAGCTCCACGCCGGTGGCGCCGGCGCCTACGATGCCCACCGCCAGTTTGGGGTGCAGGCGGCGCTCCGGGTCGCTGTAGCGCAGGAAGGTGTTGAGCATGTCGTGGCGAAATGCCTCGGCCTGCTTGGGGCTGTCGAGGAAGTGGCAGTGATCGGCGACCCCGGGCGTGCCGAAGTCGTTGGACACGCTGCCCAGCGCCAGCACCAGATAGTCGTAGTGCAGGTTGCGCGAGGGCAGCACCACGCTACCGTCGTCGTCGAGAATCGGCGCCAGGGCCAGGGTCTGAGCGTCGCGGTCCAGGTCGCTCAGGGTCCCGCGCTGGAACTGATAGCCGTGGGTCTTGGAGTGGCCCTGGTAGGAGACCTCGTCGAGGCCCGAGTCGAGTACCCCGGTGGCAACTTCGTGGAGCAAGGGTTTCCAGATGTGGGTGGGGTTGCGGTCGACGAGCACTATCTCGGCACGCTTACGCTTGCCGAGCTTGCGTCCGAGCCGGGTGACCAGCTCGAGTCCGCCTGCGCCGCCGCCGACCACCACGATGCGTGGTAGAGGCATGAGAGACTCCAGAATTGATGAAAAGGATGAGCAAATGCATCGCCTGGGTCGGATCAACGGCACGCGGGGCGAGGACGCTGCCCGGTAACGGCGATATCTGCGCCTAGCATAGGCCGGTGTGAAGCGTTTTCCTATGGGCGATCGCTGATCTGGGCCATGTTTTTTCGTAATATTACATGCATAAGGCGGATCTGTGCCGCAGCCTATTCGGCAACTTGTTGAAAGGAAAAGAGAACATGCATCCACTGTTACAAGGGGTGAAACTGGTGGCCTTCGATCTCGACGGCACCCTGGTCGATTCGGTGCCGGACCTGGCTGCCGCGGTGGATGCCGCCCTGGCCGATGACGGCCTGAGCCCCCGCGGCGAAGCGCGCGTGCGGGACTGGGTCGGCAACGGCTCGCACAAGCTGATCGAGCGGGCCCTGGCCGATGCGCTGAACGACGCGCCCGACGCCGAGCGGCAGGCATCCGTACACGCGCGCTTTCTGCACCACTACGGGCTGGCGCCCAATGACCGCACGCGGCTCTACCCCGGCGTGCGCGAGGCTCTCGACGGCCTGCACGCCGCCGGCATGCCGCTGGGGCTGGTCACCAACAAGCCGCAGGCCTTTATCGCGCCGATTCTCGAGGGCTTTGGCCTGGCCGACCACTTCGGGCTGTGCCTGGGCGGCGATGCGCTGCCGCAGAAGAAGCCCGATCCGGCGCCGCTGTTGCACCTTGCCGCGCACTTCGGCGTTGCTCCCGGCGACTGCCTGATGGTCGGTGACTCGCGCCATGACATTGAGGCGGGGCGCCGTGCCGGCTTTCGTACGCTTGCGGTGCCCTATGGCTATAATCACGGTGAGCCGGTGGCCGCGAGCCGCCCGGATGCTCAGGTTGAATCGCTTGCCGAACTCGTTTAGGGTTTTGAATCAACAAGATCACGCCTTTATCTCGACCCACGGACAGCCCATGACGCTGCAATTCCACCGCCTTACTCAGCCCGCTGTTGCCGCACTCGGCGGCGATACGCTGATGCGCGATGTAAAGCGCTGGCGATGGTGACGACTCTCCGCCACCCACAGGACAGGGCCACGCAGCACCACCGGCCCAGCGTTTGATGACAAGACCGTGAGGACACGCCGGGCATGATGACTTCCGCGCGCTTCAACGAGCTGGCCGAGGCCGGCTACAACCGTATTCCGGTGACCCGCGAGGTGCTCGCCGACCTGGATACACCGCTTTCCACCTACCTGAAGCTGGCTAATGCGCCCTGGACCTTCCTGCTGGAATCCGTGCAGGGTGGCGAGAAATGGGGCCGCTACTCGATCATCGGCCTGCCGTGCCGCGAGCGCATCGAGGTGCGCGGCTTCACGGTGCGCCACATCGCCGAGGGCGCGGAGCTGGAGCGTCATCAGGTCGAGGACCCGCTGGCCTGGATCGAAGACTTCCAGGCGCGCTTCAAGGTACCGCGCCTCGACGACCAGCCGCGCTTCGACGGAGGCCTGGTCGGTTACTTCGGCTACGACACCATCCGCTACGTCGAGCCGCGGCTGCGCAGCGAGGCCGCCGCCAACAAGCCCGACCCGCTCGGTGTGCCCGACATCCTGCTGATGGTGTGCGACGAGCTGGTGGTGTTCGACAATCTCTCCGGGCGTCTGACGCTGTGGACCCATGCTGACCCCGCTGAAGCCGAGGCCTATCCCCGCGCCCGGGCGCGCCTCGAGCGCCTCGAGATCCAGCTGCGCAGTGCCACCCTGAATACCGTTAGCCCCGGCACCGGGCGCAGCGCGGTGGAGGAGGGGCACTTCACCTCCGGCTTCACCGAGGAGGGCTTCAAGGCTGCGGTGGACAAGATCAAGGGCTACGTGCTGGCCGGCGACGTGATGCAGTGCGTGCCCTCCCAGCGCATGTCGATTCCCTATCAGGCACCGCCGCTCGACCTCTATCGCGCGCTACGCAGCCTCAACCCGTCGCCCTATATGTTCTTCTTCAACCTCGACGACCACCACGTGGTGGGCTCCTCGCCGGAGATCCTCACCCGCCTCGAGGAGGGCGAGGTCACCGTGCGCCCGATTGCCGGCACCCGGGTGCGCGGCAAGAGCGAGGAGGAGGACCAGGCCCTGGAAGCCGACCTGCTGGCCGACCCCAAGGAGATCGCCGAGCACCTGATGCTGATCGACCTGGGCCGCAACGACGTCGGCCGCATCAGCGAGACCGGCTCGGTGGTAGTCACCGACCAGATGGCGGTAGAGCGCTACTCGCATGTGATGCACATCGTCTCCAACGTCACCGGAAAGCTGAAGCCGGGGCTCACCGCGATGGACGCGCTGCGCGCCACCTTCCCGGCGGGCACGCTCTCGGGCGCGCCCAAGATCCGCGCCATGGAGATCATCGACGAACTCGAGCCGGTCAAGCGCGGCGTCTACTCCGGCGCGGTGGGCTACCTCTCCTGGCACGGCAATATGGATACCGCCATCGCCATCCGCACCGCGGTGATCAAGGACGGCGAGCTGCACGTCCAGGCCGGCGCCGGCGTGGTTGCCGACTCGGTCCCCGAGATGGAGTGGCAGGAGACCCTCAACAAGGGCCGCGCGCTGTTCCGCGCCGTGGCCATGGCCGAGCGCGGGCTCGACAACCTCGAGTAGCGGCACTCTCCCAGCAGGCTGATTTCAAGGCCGGGGCACACGCCTCGGCCTTGTCATTTCGGCTCAGCGTGCGGCGTCATGTTGCATGCCGTTGACGAAAAGCATTTAACATATATGCACACCACTTACTGTATATATAGTTTTATTTCAATAAGTTGCGTCACCATCCGTGTCCAACGTGGTAAAGGACGACCGGGGGCTGCTTATCTGTGAGGGAGGGCTAGTTGAGAAGTGGTCCAGCGCATAGTGTACGTATAGCCAGTAGATTTGCCTTGTGTAAACTCTGGGCATACTCTATATTGTGCCTATGGGGGCTGCCGGCACTATATATTGTGTTTCAATTGTTAGGGAGCTGCACATGGCCAAGCTACACCGCTACTTCCTAGAGTTTCACAAGGCGATCAAGCTGGACGACCTAGACGAAAATGACACGTTACGATCAAAGAGAGACACGCTTCTCCAAAATCTGAAGGATAAGTTGCCGGAAGGCGCACCCAATATCCTGCGGACCTTCAATCAAGGCAGCTATGCCATGGGCACCGGCACCCTGCCGCTCGACGGAGATTACGACATCGACGTTGGCGTGGTCTTTGACAGCACATCAGATGAGGAAGCGCCGGTAGGGCTCAAGAAAATTGTTCGGGACGCCCTCAGCCACCAAGGCCGTACTGTCAATATCCGCCGTAGCTGCGTCACGGTCAGCTATATCAAGGGAGAGGACGTCCAGTATCACGTTGACATGGCGATCTACGTGCCGGATGAGCAAGATAATCTGTATCTGGCGAAGGGCAAGGAAACATCTTTGCCGGAAAACTGCTTCTGGGAGGCGTCTGACCCGCAGGGCCTTTGCAAGGCCATTGTGAACCGGCACACAGAGGATAACAGGGCTCAATTCCGACGGGGTATCCGTTATCTGAAGCGCTGGCGTGACTACAAGTTCAGCCATAAAGGCGTGCTCAGCATCAGCCTGACAGTCGCAGCCTACCATTGGTTCAGGCCCTATCAGGACTGGATCACTCAAGAGTATGACGATCTCGAGGCACTCCTCCAATTGTTGAATACGATGATCAACCAATGGCAGTTCTGCATCCATGAAGGGGAACTGGTCACTCGCCTCAAGCTGTCGTTACCGGTCGAGCCATATGGCGATCTCCTAGAGAAAATGACCCAGAAGCAGATGGATGATCTCAAGAATAAGCTCATCGAGCTGCGCGACGCCTTGAATGATGCTAAGGCTGAACCAGCCGAGGCGGCCGCTTGCAAGACACTTACCAAATTCTTTGGCACTGACTTTCCGATTCCCGAGGACGAAGATGCGAGGGCCGCTAAGGTCAAAGCCTCCGTGGTGGGAACCGGCTCATCGGCGTGATGTATGTACCTATTGATCAAGCGTTGACCGCAGCCTTGGCTTCTATCGGTGCCAACGCGACAGCTCCGCTCAACCTAGAAAGGGGCAGAAACTCTTTTGAGCTCGTCGCGACTGATAGTGTGGCTTGGCACCTGAAGGTAACGTTTGAGTTACCATTGACTGTTTTGCCCTCAATATTTCTTGCGGCGCCGGCGGAAGGGGAAGGGCTGGCACATGTCAGCTATACCGGCTGTATATGTTACTCGGATCATGAGGGTGAAGGTTTTGATCCGACCAACGTGGAGAATGTTGTCGCGTTTGCTGTCGCACGCGCAGTTGCCGTCCTGGAGGATTCCCTGCGAAAAAAGCACGCTGGAGATTTTCAAGCCCTGTTAGATGAATTCGAGGGCTATTGGCACTCCATTCCTGATTGCTACATGGTGCCGTTAGCTACAGCACCAGTGGCGGAGAATCAGCTTTATGCTCAAGTGCAACAGATCCACTCGAAGAGGGCAAGGATCTTAGCGCTGGACCAAGGTATAGGCATTGACGCCAAGACGCCGCGACGCAAGGTGCATTTTTTACCCATTGCGTCCGCGGTCATGCCTCCCGCCAACGGTGAGCTGCTTCAAAATGGCTGGCTACAAAACCTGATCGATCAGGCTGGACCGGTTGCACAACATATTAGCAAGCAGCATGGCTCACACATTTTTCTCTTTGCACAAGCCCGCACTGAGGGCGAGAGTCTATTCGGCGTGATGTTTACGACGGTGCGCAGCGGTAGTCATGCGAAGCTGACCCGGGTACATCCCTTTGGAGTTCAACGTGCTTGGCGAGATTATCTTCTCGCCAGAACTGGCGTAAGCCAAGTGAAACAGTGTGTCGCCATTATCGGCTGCGGAGCTTTGGGATCTCGAGTTGCGGAGCAACTGGCTACTTCTGGGATTGATGAGCTGATCTTGATCGACTTCGATTATTTCAGCTATGACAATATTTACCGTCACATACTGGGGCGTAACAGTGTTGGCCAGCGCAAGGTTTATGCTTTGAAGCATGAGCTTGAGATAAAGCACCCTGGTTTGTTGGTACACACCTTCACTGGTACAGCAGAACAGTGGCTGTGTGATCCTGCACGACGCCAAGTATGCCAGACTATTGTCCTGACAACCGGCCAACTGGCCCTGGAGCGAGAAATTACTCAGCAGGCGTTTGCCGAGTGCTGGTCCCAGCGACTGGTCTCCGGTTGGCTGGAACCTTTGGGCCTGGGTGGACATGTAATAGCCAGTAAGGCCGGCGTATCTGGCTGCTTGGAATGTCTGTTCACCGATGTAGGCTGTTCGCGGCCGGATATGCGCGTGGCCTTCCTGATTCCCGGGCAGCAAGTGAGCCGGAATCTAACTGGCTGCGGTGGTCGTTTCGTGCCGTATTCCGCGCTACATGCCACCGAAACCGCACTACACGTCTGCAAAATGGTATTGGCAGGCACCACTGGTTACCGCTGCTGGGCTGGCGATCCAGCCGCCGCAATCGCTGAGGGGCTGAGTGTCACGCGCTGGCATGAACGCTGCCGAAATCTTCCGCCAAACGAACCTATTGCCCACCGAGACTGCCCATGTTGCAGTTCCTGAAGTCGTCTCAACGGCTGCTGTTGAGTACGAAGAGTGGCTGGCAGCTGGTTCTGGCTGAGGAAGTGCTTCAGCAACTGTATTGCTATCGGCAAACCACAGTAGATACCCCTGAAGCGGGTGGCACCTTGATGGGGAGACTACTCCGCGCAGATGGTACGGGCCTGGTCGAGGCCCTAACCAGGCCTGGCAGGGGAGACAGGCGGAGCCGCTTCGGTTTCTTTCGATCCGAGCGGCATCACTGGGAGGTGCAGAGCTATTGGTGGAGCACCGCGCAGACTGGCGCCTATCTTGGACTCTGGCACACTCATCCCGAAGCAGTGCCAACGCCTTCATCAGTAGATCTGTCGGATTGGGAGCGTGCCTTGCGGAGGGACGTTTATCCCGGTGGAGGGCTGCTTTTTGTCATTGTCGGCACCGAAGCAGTAGGTTGTTGGGCGCAGCTGCAGCGAACACCTCTTGAATTTTTGGGGTGTTGGTCATGGGAGCTAAACGATGTCTAAAACACATATCCCTGCGGATGTTAGGCGAGACCTCTGGGTGCTCTCAGGCGGCCGATGCGAATTTCGTGGCTGCAATATGCCTATAGACCACAATTTTCTGACAGGACAGCGCGTGGTGTTGGGCGAGTTTTGCCACATTATCGGAGATAGTGAGCAGGGGCCGCGTGGGGACAAGGCGCGCTCGGCTGGGCTAGCGCGCGACCCTGGAAATCTCATTTTATGCTGCGCGCGATGTCATAAGACCATTGATGAGAGAAAGCTAGAAGCAGAGTATTCAGAGGCACGACTCCAGAGTATGAAGCGTGATCATGAGCAGCATGTACAGCGGCTCTACGATGCGACCAATGTCAAACGCAGTGTGCCCTTTATTGTCACTGGTCGAGTAAATCGGACATTCACCTCAATCCCCACCAACGCTGCCCGAGCTGCTGTGCTACGCAAGACTGACTACACCCGCTTTCCTTCACATGCGGAAGAGGTCATTGATCTCAATCACATCCCTTGCACCGAGGATGCCCCGTTATATTGGCAGACAGTCAAGCAGTATATCGACGACACGATAAATACGCTCCTGCGCCGTGTTGCGGATCGGGAAACTCATCACTTGGACATATTCGCGATCGCGCAGATTCCGGCCTTATCTTACATAGGCGCCCTTATTGGGGACCGGGTACCAGTTACGGTGCATCAACCTCAGCGAGGGCCCCTGGACAAATGGGACTGGCCTACCAACCCCGCTACACCATCACCAACCTTCACCTATACATTTCCAGAGGGAAAAGTAGAAGAGCTAGCCGTTATTTTTAGCATATCTGGCGTCGTGAGGCCTGAGGATGTCACTCGGGCTCTACCGGGAGTGTCACTGTCAACCTTTACGGTGCCAACTCCATCTACATCGCTAGTAGACAGCGAAGAGGTACAACATAATTTCGTGAAGGCATGGCGAGCTTTTCAAGCCGAACTTCATCAGCGTTACGGTCGACTTGCAAAACTGCATGTATTGCCTGCTTTGCCCGCATCACTGGCCGTCGAAATGGGCCGTTGCGTTCTACCCAAGGTCATTCCTCAGATTCAAATGTGGGATTTTGTGAAGGGAAACTTTGTGCCGGCTCTTTCATGGTGATGCCCAAGATTTTCCCAAGCGGAGACTGCTATCTCAGTAAGCAGTTATGATAAAATTAGAGAAAGTGGCTAAGGTACGGTAGAGTGGGAGTGCTTTTAGATAAAAAAATCCTGGGTGTTGGTTAAGAATCTTGGCCTATCTCTACAATATCAGTCAAACATAAAGTGCTATGAGATGATTAGGGGGAGCATTGATTAAGTCTGCAACCGAAGACCAGATATTGAAGGCGTTCATCTATTCCATAGATAGCTATATAGCAAGATCAACAAGGAGGATGGTATTTAATTTCTCTACGCAAACGATAGAGGAGAGAGGGTACTATTACGCGGAGGGTATAAGTGGATTCGGTGCGGGAATCTTGGTCTATAAGGATTATCGATACTTCCTTTTGACAGCGAAGCACAATATCACCAATCATATTTACCCCGAAGAATGGCGCACAGAATCTCCTATATGGGTGCCAGCTCATCATCAACCAAATATACAGAGAGAGGATTCGGGAGACATTGTCCTTGGAAGCTTTTTTATGGCAAGAAGGATGTGGGATATTGGAGCAATATCTTCTAACGAACATCCCAGTATTGATGCTAGTGATGTTGTCTTAATTGAGTTTGCAGACAATATTGTTATGTATGCTATGCGTAATCTTCCATCAGTCTTTCTAGACCTTAATGATCAGGAAGTTATTATGCGCAAAAATGGTTTTTTTGATCGCCAAGTCTTAGTGGCCTCAGGTTTCCCAAGGCATAAAAATGAGTATCTTCATGACGAAGAATCTGGATCGGACCATGTCCATTTTCAACATAATATCGACCATGTGGTAGGTATGTACCATAATAACGAAGAGGGGTGCCTATTTATGAGTTATGACCCTCCAGTTAGTCATGAACAATTGAATGGGATGAGTGGTGGTCCGGTTTACTCAATATACGAAAATGATTCAGGAATTAAGCTCGCAGGGATTACTGTCAGCGGCGGAAACAACATATTGAGATTCATCCCTTCTTATATGTTTGTTGAAGCTATTGATAATTATAGAGATGCCCCTTGCACTGTTCTTGATCCGGCCTCACACTTAACTGACGCGACGACAGAAAGACCTGACAAGGTTTTAGAGCTTGCTTGTAGTTTAGAAGATGATACGGAATCGTGCCTTGAGCGTCATCGTCTGCTATAATATTCTCGATGGCCTTTGATAAAATTGTAAATCTAAAATAAGGAGATGATGAAATGAGTGGAGAATGCTCTCCTCTTGACTGCTTACGTGGAACAGTTATTGTGTTTAACACTCCCTTTGAACCGGTCGAAGAGAATTCCTGGGAAGCATTGAATCCACTTGCAGGGGATATCAATCCAAACCTTGGCGAGTTGCTATCAGTGCCGTTCAGTTTTCATCATGAAGATGATGTTTTCTAGCCTGCGGAGTAGATCTTCATAGGTCATGATATCGAGCATATTTGCATATTTCCGACGAATTATTTCGAAGTCAAAAAATTGCTCACTAGTAAAATCGTTGTCGCGACCTAGTAAAACTGAGGCTTTGGAGTTGGAACTTGAGACCGCCGAGGTTGGTTTCCTCAAGATGGACGATCCAGTCACGCAGAGGGTCGACGGTACCACCATCATGATTGAGCACGGTCCACGAGACCGCTGTGTCGTTGTAACGAATTGTGGCGAGCTCCATGAGCATCACAACCCCTAGAATGCTCCATATTTGACATGGTGAGCATATGAGTCAACCCGAAGTAGCTGATCTCAGCTCTGACACCCTAACTGGACACAATTGACATAGATATCCTTGGTGTCCGTATTAACATAATCTTTCTTGGTCTAAGTGAATTTAGGCAATTTCTTGCCCGCTGGGCAAGATCTTGCTCGCCCCGGGCAAGATCTTGCCTAACTACTCTTAGCTTTAGCGCGGTAAAGAATCATAAGTCATTGAATATACTTCATTATCAGTTTTTTGGCATAAAGGCTGCCCTATAAGAAGCGTCCGCCGGACGTTTCACCAACTTTTCCGTCAATCAAGTGCTGAACAAATTGGCGAGCGGAGTGAAGCACAAGGCGCCCGGAGCACAGAACCGAGCGAAGCGACAAACAGCCGTAGGCTGGTCCCGAAGGGGCGAGAAGCCGAAGGCTGCGAGTCAACCGGAGCCTATGCGGTACTAGGTGAGGATTTCGCGCACCGCGCAACGCAGTGATTTACCCGCGCAGCCATTTGTACAGTACTTAGCAGGAGCAGACCCATGCCTACACCGTGTTATATCAGCATCGAAGGCCAGACCCAGGGCAACATCACCGCTGGCGCCTTCACCCCCGACTCCGTCGGCAACATCTACGTCGAAGGCCACGAAGACGAGATGCTGGTCCAGGAATTCAAGCACGTCGTGACCGTGCCCACCGACCCGCAGTCCGGCCAGCCTTCCGGCCAGCGTGCCCACAAGCCGTTCATCTTCACCGTGGCCCTCAACAAGGCCGTGCCGCTGATGTACAACGCCCTGGCCTCTGGTGAGATGCTGCCCAAGGTCGAGCTGAAGTGGTACCGCACCTCGGTGGAAGGCAAGCAGGAGCACTTCTTCACCACCAGCCTGACCGATGCCACCATCGTCGACATCAACCTGCGCATGCCCCACGCCCAGGACGCCAACAGCGCTGAGTTCACTCAGCTGATGGACGTCTCGCTCTCCTACCGCAAGATCGACTGGGAGCACACCGTGGCCGGCACCTCAGGCTCTGACGACTGGCGCGCCCCGCTCGAGTCGTAAGCCTCGAGGGCATGGCGGGGCTCACCCGATGGCTCGCAACCCGGGCCCCGCCATGCCTTGCCGATGTGCCAGGTTTTGTTCGAAAACTCGACGAGCGAAGGTCAGGCAAGGCAAAAAACGGCAAAAAAGCGGAGTTTACGTGGGTGTAAATGAGCATTTTGAGCCGTTTTTTAACGCCGCATGGCCGAGCGCAGGCCGTTTTCGTGCAAGACCTGATGCCAGGGCTCGCAGAGAGTCCTGGCATCAGCATATGTAAGCGATTGCCCATATCTCGTGTCAGCGATTCAACACAGTAACGCCATAGCGCTTGCGCGCTGCCCGGTGAGCAGTAACCTCCCGGGTGGCGCTGCTTTATCACTTGCCTGGAGCGACCCATGGCCCACGCCACCGGACTGCAGTTCACCCTGGCCCTGGCCAGCGACGACGCCCTCGACCTGGCGGTGCTCGACTTCACCCTCGAGGAGTCGCTCTCGGCGCCGTTCCGCCTCGCGGTCGAGTTCGCCAGCCGCGACCCCGACCTCAGCCCCGAGGCCTTCCTCGACCGCGAGCTGACCCTGACCCTCTGGCAGGACGGCGAAGCGCTGCGCCGCGTGCACGGCATCGCCGCCGAGTTCAGCCGCGGCGACCGCGGCCATCGCCGCACCTTCTACACGCTGGTGATCCGCCCCGCGCTGTGGCGCCTCTCGCTGCG
>NZ_FNGH01000019.1:0-24975 GCF_900102875.1 Franzmannia pantelleriensis | reverse complement strand
CCGCCCTACGCGCTGCCCGAGCACAAGACGCGCACCGTGATCCGCACCCAGAGCCACCAGGGTGACGGCTTCAACGAGCTGCGCTTCGAAGACCAGGCAGACCAGGAGCAGATCTGGCTCCACGCCCAGAAAGACCTGGAACTGCTCACCAACAACGACCGCACCGAGGCAATCGGCAACGACAGCTATCTCAGCATTCGTAATGACCGTATCAGTGAGGTGGACAACGACGACCACCACAGCGTCCACGGCCAGCGCCACGAGCACACCGAGGGCAGCCAGCACCTGATCGTCCAGGGCACCCTGCACGTCAAGGCCGGCCAGGCCTGGCTCACCGAGAGCGGCCGCGAACTGCACATCAAGGCCGGTCACAAGGTCGTGCTCGACGCCGGCAGCGAACTCACCCTCAACGCCGGGGGCAGCTTCCTCAAGCTCGACGGCGGCGGCGTCACCATCAGCGGCCCCAGCGTCAAGATCAACGCCGGCGGCAGCCCCGCTGCGGGCTCAGGCCAAGCCGCCGAAACGCCGCTGCTGCCGGGTAGAGCGGTGGCGGAGGCGCATGAGGCGATACCGCCCACCTCGCTGCCCAAGCTCAAGGACTTCCAACTGAGCGAGGCCGCCCTGATGCCGCTGTGCGGCAAGATCAATGACACCCAATGCAGCCGCGAGGACTGTCCATGTCTGGCTGGCTGACGCGACTCCCCGAACGCACGCGAGGGACGGGAGAACTGGCCTCCTGGGTCGACGCTCCGCGGCCCGCCTATCTGGTCCTCGACCAGCGTCGTTACCCCGAGGCCAGTGCTGACCTGTTGGGGAAACCGGGCAAGTACGACTTCGTCACGCTCTTCGCCACCACGCCGTTGGCGCCGCTGATCGACGCCAGCCCCTGGCTGATCGAACTCGAGGTCGGCAGCGAGGCCTGGCAGCACGGTGAGGCGCTATGCCGGGAGCAGCGCCTGGGCTGGAGCTTCCAGCCAGCGCATAACGCCAGGCTGGATGACCTGGCCGATCATCTGCGCCGCCTGTTCGTGCTTGACGACCCCCACGGCGGCCAGTCGCTGATCAATATCCAGGACCCCGCCGCCTGGACGGCGCTATTGGCGACGCTTCCCGACACGTCGCTGCCAGCGTGGCTTGCCCCCTTAGGTCGAGTCGTTACACCGACACCGCAGCGGCGTTGGCTCGCCTGGCACGAGCTGGCTGAAAGTGAGGTGGCGCATGAGCTCTTGCCGCTGACCCGAGAGGGAGAGGCTGCCCTGCGTGCGGCCCCCGGCGCTTGGTGGTTGAGTCGAACTACGGAGACGCCGCTATACGAACTGCCAGAGGCGTGGCTGGCGCGGCTCGCACGGTTGAATCGCGCCGGGATAACCCGTGCCGATCACTTGCGACGCCTGCTAGAGATGATCTGCCAGCCCGATGATCTCCTCCCCTCGGCGGTCGAGCAGACGCTTGTCGCGTCGCTTCCCCCGCGTAAGAAAGTCCATGCCTTGGAGAGCCTGACATGAGTGCAGGATCACGTATCCCCACCCCGGACGATCCCATCATGATCGGTGTGTACGTCGCGCCCGATGAAGAGGGCGGCAACGTCGAATCCGCTGGACAGCATGTCTGCGAAGAGCAGTGCTGGGCCGATATTCTCTACCTGCCGGGGACCCACACGTTCTGGCTGCTGACCGAGGATGTCTCCGATACGTTGCTAGAGGCTGCCGAACAGCTTAAGGCGTGGACGCAAGAAGAGGATGCCGACGAGCGGCTGCGGTTGCTCAACGAAGAGGCGGGGCTGATGGAGTGCCTGCTGCCGACCAGAGCCGAGAATTTCCTCGACGATGCCGAGCGGGCACGCTTCCAAGAGTGCTTCGAGCGGCTGGTGGAGATCACAGCGGCTGAAGAATCGACGTTGGAAGAGCGTATCGCACATCAGCGCACGCTCATGCAGCTGCTATGGCGCCACTCGGCGCCAGTGGCGCTGAGCCGTTGGATCAGTCGGCGCATCAGTCCCGAGGCATATGACCTGGAAGAAGAGCTTCGGCGCCTTTACCGCCAGGGCCTGAATCGTGCACAGGAAGCGGGCTATCACCTTGAGGGCGAGCGCTATTACGGCCCCTGGGAAGCCGAAATCGAGCGCGCGTTGGAAACCTATCGGACGTGCCGAGCCGAGGCGCAGCGGCAGTACCACTTCAACCCGGGGAGCGGCGGTGAGCCCACGCCTTTCTCGTTGCAAGAGGTGCTTGCCGAGTATCAAACCTTCATTGAATTATGCGAATCCAACCCTCCCGAAGAAGCGGCGCAGGCGTGCGGTTTTGTAGGCCATGTTCAGGAGCTCGCGGCGCAACAGGAGAGTAAGTATAAGGACTACTTGGACAGCATCCTGACGCTGGCTTCCCTGGGGGTGGCGACACCAGAGCTGGCGTTGTCGCCGCCGGGGTCTATGGAAGAAGGGGTCGAGGCTCTCGATGACTACTGCCGTGCGCTCAAGGAGGGCGTCGAGTTACACCAAGCGGTGGAAGAGAAGCTCAGCGAATGGGAGTCCGGTACCGCTGGGCATGCCCAACTGCCGATCTTTCTGTTCGAGGATGAGCGCCGTCAGTACGAGGCGTTGCAAGAGTCACTGGCCGATCTCTTCAAGCAAGCCGATCAGGCCGTCAATAAGATGACGCCTGGTCGGGTGCTGATCTGGCATACCGATATCGACGATGACCGCCATGCCATGGGGTATCAGAAGCGCGAGATCGAGCTTCTGGTACGGCGTGACTTCCCGCTTCGCGAGTTCAGTTCACCGAAAGCGGAGCAATCACTCAGCCATCTCAGCCTCTATCAACTGATCCCGGCCGTGAGCGCCAGCGAGCGGCAGCGGCTCGATGCTGCCATCAATGCCGATGGCGTGCTCCCGGCCCATCTGTGGGAGGCGCCCGAAACGGCACTCTCGCAGTGGTTACAAGGACGCGGATGTGAAGCAATAGAGCACCGCCCCGACTGGCACAATGAGCCGCTGGGATTCTTTCAGCCCGAGCGCTTTTTCGCCTACCTCGAAGAACAGGGCCACGAGGTGGAGTCCCTCGACGAGGACAGCAAGGAGGCATGGGGGAAGGCGCTACAGAAGCTCCTGTTCATGGGGCCGAGCCGAGAACAGCTCAGGCTCTTTGATGCCAGTGCCCAGGCCCAGATGATGCGGCTGGTAGGCATGGCCCGCTATGACCTCAATGAGGGGCGCGACGAGGGCGACCGCGACACCCCTTGGGAGGTTGTTGCCCAGCAGCCGACGTTGACGTTCTTCGATGCCGACGTTGAAATGAGCAGCGGCGGTAGTAGTGAACTGAGCACTACACGGCGCGATGAGCTGGCCATCAAGAACACTCCTGATGGCGATTGGCAGTTCGATGACGACGACCCTAACGGCCCCTCGGCTGATGTCACCTACCGCTGGGAAGCCAAGGGCACCTTTAGCCTCGCCCGTGGCGAGCTACCGTTGGGCCGTTTGGTGCTGCCCCGGGAAGAGCAGGCGCGCTCGGTGATGGCGACCCTATCGGAGCGTGATGAAGAGCGCGACCTGGGCCGCTATGCCTTGGTACTCGATGCCGTTGCCAAGGGCTTTGCCGGAGCCAGCCTGGCGCTTGCTGCCGAGACGGGTTTCTCCCTGGACGACGATGGGCTTAGCATCACTGGGGTCGATTGGGCAAAGCGGGAAGCCGAAGGTCCGACCTTGGAAGCCTTTGCCGGTGCTCGACTGGGTATCGAAAGCCGCTGTGCCTTGAGCTGGGAGCCTCCCGAAAACCTGCAGCGCATCCTACCCAGCCGGGCCGCACTCTCCGATATGGACATGCAGCGTGCCAGCCAGTCGCTGACGGGATGGCGAGGCCTTGGCACGGCCACCCTAGGCGGCGAGGTTGCTGCAGGCTTGGGGGGCAAGCTTGGCCTCGCACTGGGCATCCAGAATGGCAAGTTCGTGCTGCGCGTGGCGGCGCGTGTCGTGATCGGCAAGGGCGCTGGGGGCAGCCTCTCCGTCGAGCTGGATATCGACAGCCTCGACCTATGGCTGGCGATGCTCCACCGCGCCATGGTAGACAACAACTACGTCAAGCCCGAGTGGATCGACGAAGAGGCTTATGAAAGCATGAGTTGGCTTGGCTATCTGGCCACCACCACGCTGCTCAATGTCGGCCTTCTCGCCGCCCGCGGCAAGGCTGGTATCGAGCGGCTGTACAGCGCCATGACCGGTGGACAGAATGCGGGGCCGATTGCGTATGAAATCGTCAATGCGAGTGATAGGGGGCGCGGTGAACAGATAGCCTCGTGGGTGCAGCAGTTAACACCGGAGGCACTAGGAGCTTTGTTGTTCCTTCTCATCCGAGAGCCGCAAGAATTTGCAGTAGAGGGGCCGCGCAGAGGTAGAAGCGGTGGCAGCGTTCAGTCATTTAATCGCCAGCAAGCGCTGGACTTCCAGCAGATCGCTATTGCCAACTGCCTAGGCTGGATTGTGGAGGGTGTCACGACCGGTGTTTATGGGACGCTGTGTCGTTTTAGCAAAGAAGCCCCCACGCCCTCACAATACCTGTTTGCCAAAGCGCTCATTCGTATGAGTGAGACTGGCCAACCATGGCATGATGATCCTGGCTTTGCCTACCAACGCCGTAAACGCGACTTGGAGGGATTTATGGAGAGGATTTCGGCCACAGATAACCTCCAAGTACCAGCGTCAAAGAGAGATTTCCGCCGCTACGTCGCAGGGCTCGCAACGGAAGTGTGTGTTACTGAGTAAAACCGCTGACTAAGGAATAAGGTATGCGATCAAACCTACTGACCACACTGGCAGGGCTGACAATAACAGCGCTGTTGTCACCTTCTGTTTTGGCGCTGGACGAAGAGGCACAAGCAGCCAAAGAGGAAGGCATGCGACTGTACGGTATTCGCCAGGCAGACACTGCTATCCCTTTTCTCGAGCAGGCCGCTGCAGCGGGCGATGCAGAGGCTATGTATTATCTGGGTGAAGCCAATCGTCGGTTAGTGATGGGAAACATGAATCAAGCCGCGTTGGACTGGTATTACCAAGCCGCGCAACACGGTGAACCCTACGCTATGCTGCGGCTGTTTGACGGAGGTGCTTGCGAACTGGGAGATGTCTGTCCTGAAAACGGTGACGACTGGCCCCAGGAGGCCTTGGAGCTTACCCTACCCAAAGCCGAGGCGGGTGACGCTGAAGCCATGGCAGCGCTTTATAATATCTACTATTACGTTGAAGACCCCGATGAAGACGAGGCGATGAAGTGGCTACACCGTGCTGCCGAGGCAGGCAACGTTAACGCCATGAACTGGCTGGGCGAGTTGGCCCGTAACGATGAACAAGGGTACGCCAGCGATACGGAGCGCCTAGAAGCGGCGGAGGTATGGTTTCGTAAGGCGGCGGAAGCAGGCTATGCTCCCTCTAAGAATAATCTCGCCTCTGTATTAAATCATCTAGATCAGCATGAAGAGGCCTGGAAATGGATAGTCAAGGCTTCAGAAGCAGGGCATGTTAATGGGCGTGGTTGGCTGGCTGCCTGTAATATCGAGCCCAGAGGGGCAGATATGAACTTATGTCGTTCAGCACCTGACTTAGATCCAGCTAAAGGGTGGGCTATATTAAGAGCTATGAACGAAGAAGCTCCAGGTACATCTTCTGAAAGATTACTAAGAGTCTATGGGGAAAGTGTCACTCCAGAACAGCGCGCAGAGGGTGAGGCTATGATGGATGAATGGCTAAATCGCGAGCCACCGCTTTCCTACTTCCCCGAAAAATTTGGTTATTAATGTTGGTGCCAAAACGATCAAGTTCACTGACCTCACTAGCAGGGCTGACACTAGCGACACTGTTGTCGCCTGCGGCCTTGGCGCTAGACGAAGAAGCACAAGCTGCCAAAGAGGAAGGCATGCGGCTATACAATGCTCACCAACGCTCGGCGAGCATGCCCTATTTAGAACAAGCGGCAGAAGCTGGCGACGTAGAGGCAATGTACTACCTGGGCGAGGCGTATCGTCTACGTCATATGGGGATGACTCAAGCGGCTTTAGAGTGGTATCACAAAGCGGCGCAGCATGGCGATCCCTATGCAATGCTACGGCTATTCGATGGCGGTGCCTGTGAGCTTGGTGATGTATGCCCAGCGAATGGCGATGACTGGCCCCAGGCAGCCCTGGAGATGACGCTTCCCAAGGCAGAAGCGGGTGACTCCGAGGCCATGGGTGCGCTGTACGATATTTATTACTACGTTGAAGATCCCGACGAAGAAAAAGCCATGGAATGGCTCGTGCGCTCTGCCGAGGCGGGCAACGTTGAATCGATGAACTGGCTGGGCCGATTAGCGCGTAGCGATGAAGAGAAGTACGACAGCGATACCGAGCGCTTGGAAGCTGCGGAGCCGTGGTATCGTATGGCGGCGGAAGCCGGACATGCCCCCTCAATGAGTTATCTTTCAGCTACTTTAAATAGTCTTGGGGAGTTTCAAGAAGCATGGGAGTGGATTGTAAAGGCCTCTGATGCAGGTAATATTAATGTTCGTCAATGGATAGCAACTTGCTATATTGATCCTGCAGAAAGCGAAATGTGTAATGTGAAAGAGAATCCCGCTAAAGGTTGGGCTATTTTTCTTGCCATCAATGAAGAGGTTCCAGGAACATCCTCCGAGCGATTTTTGAGGTTCTATCGTGAAGAGGTTACCGCCGAGCAGCGCGCAGAGGGTGAGGCTATGATGGACGAATGGCTTAACCGCGAGCCTCCGCTTTCCTACTTCCCCGAAAAATTTGGACCCTGATGTTTTTACCTATGCGATCAATCACCAAGAGCATGATGGCGGGGCTGACGTTAACAACGCTAATGTTGTCTTCAGCTTGGGCGCTGGATGAAGAGGCTCAAACTGCCAAGGAGGCAGGGGTACGACTATATAGTGCCCATCAGTATGAAGCTAGTATTCCCTATTTAGAAGCTGCAGCCGAAGCCGGCGATGTAGACTCGATGTATTATCTTGGAGAAGCTACTAGGGGGGAGACTTCTCTAGATTGGTATCACCGCGCCGCTCAGCATGGTGACCCATACGCGATGCTCCGCTTACGATCGAGCGGTGCCTGCGAAAGGAAGGACATCTGCCCAGCTAATGGTGAGGATTGGGGTGAAGCAGCGCTTCATTCCGCCCTGCCCATGGCCGAGTCAGGAGATGCCGACGCTATGTTTGCACTCTATCCAGTGTACGCCACCCTTGGATACCCCTCGGCCCCTCTGAAATGGCTGAAGCAAGCGGCTGAAGAGGGGAATGTGGAAGCACAGCACAGGTTGGGGCAGCGAATACAAGATGATCGGACTGCCTATTCAGATGAAACTGAACGTCTGGAGGCTGCAGAGCCGTGGTTTCGAAGGGCTGCAGAAGCTGGTTATCCACGAGCTATGAGCGCTCTTGCACGTCTCTTGAACGAACAAGGTCATTATGATGAGTCTTGGGAGTGGATGCTGAAGGCTTCTGAGGGAGGGCATATTAACGCCAGGCAGTGGCTTGCCTATTGCTACATAGAGCCGGACGAAGAGAATAACGGTATGTGCCAAGTGGAGAAAGAGCCTGGAAAGGGCTGGGCCATACTCTTGGCAGTTAATGAGGAAGCGCCGAATATGCACGTCGAAAGTGCGCTGAGATATTACGGTGACAGTGATGATGTGACTGTGGAACATCGTGAAGAAGGTGAGCACATGATGGAGGAGTGGCTCAATCGCGAACCACCTCTCTCCTATTTTCCAATGAAGTTTTTTGGGCCTCATGGACGTTAATGTCATGGCGATGATTTTTGTTATGCAAGTAACTACTAAGTTGATGTGAATCGGAGTGGTTGTTGATGGAAAATTCTAGTTCATACAGGGCTAAGTCAGTTGATAGGTTGGTGCAGCCGATAGGTGGCGTAATTCTTATCATCTACTCACTGATGATGGCTCCTCTACCGATGGAAATGCGGCTCTTTCTTGTAACTATTGGTGCTATATCTATAGTTCTTGGAGTGTTTCATCATTATCACAAAGTTTTTAAATTTTGCGAAGAGTTTGTGGAGTTCAAGAAAAGTCCCATTTCTCCGTCGATGAAGTTTCGTTATGCAGATATGAAAAACCTGGAAAGAGTCGGTAGCAGTAAGGTGCAGTTTTTCCATGAGCGTGGCGGGAAAAATAAGAAGCGTACCCTATACATTGGCATGCTGAGCAAAGATGATCGTGAGACATTGATGGCCGAATTTGACGGTCGAATTTCAGCGTTGTCAAACAAAATTTGAATACTCTATTTTTTTGTTGAATTTCTCTATAGGGATGGCCGTATTTGCGAATTTCTGTGGCATGTTGCAGCGCTATATGGACACCTCGCAGCCGCTGCCTGATACGCCATTGTGGGAAGAGTTCCGCCCCCTCGATCCCACATCACTGGAACATGATCGGCGCAGCGGGCGCCCGCCGCGCTACTGGCGGGATATGGACGATGAAACCTTCGCGCAGAAGGTGCACGAGCATCAGGACAAGCTGGATACTTTTTACCAGTGACTAGGTCACCCTTACCACTAACACGTTTTGAGAAGTTTAAATGGCTTTTGATGTTATCGTTGGTTTTATAATTTCAGTACCCATAATGATAGGCGTGCTTGGCTATCCCATGGCTATATGGTCACGTCTGGATGGTGAGTTTTTAAGTGGCCGTGGTGTACCGCTATGGAGAAAATTAGTGGCGGCTTCTCTATCAATCCTGCCTGCCATTTTGACGCTTTTCGTATTCGTTTTTTTAGTTACATTACTTGATGTAGGGGGCTCCGACGCTGCATGGGAAAGAGCAAGGGAAGTCGCACCAAGGGCGGTTCCGCCAGAGGCCTATCCGATGGCTTTTGGTATGATTAGTGGGTGTGTTTTTTTGTCACCACTATACGCTAAGTGGATCCGTTACTTACCAATACTAGGATCTTATGGCAATCAAGATTTAGAGCCGCCTGCTGCGACCCGAAAGAGTAATGAAGAGCTTCATTTATTGGAAAAATATGTGAAATCAATGTTTTTAGATAAAGCCCCTCGACATATAGGTGCTGTATGCTTATCTGATCTTCCCGGGTTTTCTGCTTCTCCGGCGTATATGAAAAATCGTTTCTATGCAGCCTTCCTTGAGGCTGAGTTCCTGGTTTTAGCGCGTAGGCGTGTGAAGTCCGATGAAATAAGAAAAAAGGATATTAAGTATAGCTTAGAAACTGCAATTGTAGCTGAGGATGACGACTGCTTGAATTATACTAGGTCCGTGTCGAGAGATGTGGTGGTGAAACTTGGTGGTCTACAACTTATTGATTATCTTAAAGAGGGTGCATCTATTATGATAAGCCAGCCTGAGATTAATATTACTCTCAGTTATAGTGATGTTGAGGCCATACGGGAATTTGCGAAGATTCAATAATTGTCATGTGAATTGCCCCGGGGTTCATAGATACTGGGTGTCTCTCCAGGCCCAATACTGAAGGTATCGTCAGGCACCATGCCTCAGTCCCTGGAGGGGGAGGCGGCCAGCCCTACATCAAGAGCATCAGCCTGCGCGATAAAGTCTTGCGGACGACGTTTCTGAAAGGTGTTCAGGTTGGCGAGCTTCCAACGCAGGGCCGGCAACTGTTCGGCATGCGGACATTGCAGCAGTGACCAGTCGGGCTGCGCCCGGGTCAGCCCGCTCAGGAACTGTCGGTGAGCATCACTCAGCCGTCGCGGCAGTTCATGGCGCAGTCGGGCACGGGTATCAAGCAGGGCTTCCAGCGAACAAGCCTCCTCGGTCATGCCAACGAAGGCGCGCTCATACTCGCTGGCGATGTCCTTGTCGTTACCGAACAGCACTTCATGGGTCGGGCGGTTGTGCCCGGCCAGATAGACTACGAAGCACTCGACCATCGCGTCGGTGAGGCTGCCTGTCTCGAACAATTGCAGGACGTCGAACAGATCCCGAGGATGCTGGCGATCCATGGCGGCGACCAGCTTGCTGGCATAGAGCTCGTCCGGGGCCAGTGTCGGCACTTCGAACTCGACGCCGAACAGATCGCTGGTTTGGGCGCTCAAGGTACTGCGTTCGACGGGTAGCACGGTGCCGCGAAACACCACATTGACCTCGACTTTCACCTGGCTGGTCTCGTTCTCCGCGATCAGCTTGGTGTCTCCGAGATCCTTGCTGCGGATCAGGCGGGTCTGCACACCGAGACGTCCGACGCGCTGCGCGATGGCGGCCAGCTCTTCGTTAATGGCCTGCAACGCTTCATCTCGCGGCGTCTGCCACGGGAGGTAGACCACGTCGATGTCCACTGACAGGCGGGGCATATCCTGCAGAAACAGGTTGATGGCGGTGCCGCCCTTCATGGCGAAGATGTCGTTGTCGAACACGTCGGGAGCGATGCTTAACAGCAGGCGGACGGTGTCTGCGTAATGTTTATCCATGAGGGTTCAGGCTCAGTAAGGTGCCGTCATCGAGACGACTCATCCAGCGCTTGTTGCTGCCGGTGCGTACCGGGTACTGCTCCAGCAGCGCATCGACGTCGGCCACACCAGTCTCCCGTGCCCAAGTCAGGAACAGGCGCACGGCCTTGACGCTGGTACAGCAGGCCAGCAGGCGCCCGAGTACATCCTTACGCGGTGATCGCAGGCCGTCGAACAAGTTGCGGGCCTCTTCGAGGCTTTCCCGGGTGCCAGTTTCGTAGAGCAGTTCCAGAACGGCACGCTCCGGTACGGCTACCCGTAGTCTTTCCACCTGTCCCGGTGGTGTGTGCAGGGTCTTGTCGGCGAGCGCGTCATCGGGCCAATCGAACAGCCTGGCGTTGACGTACCGTGCCGGGAATCGCTTGGTGAACCAGGCTGGCAGTGCAAAACGCGCGTCACCCCAGAGCACCAGGGTTTCCCGGGAGGCCAGGTTGTGTCTCACCCCCTGCATCGCCAAGGCGCTCTTGCCCCCCACATGCAGGCCGGCGACCCTCTTCTGCAGGAATTGCAGGGCGCCGCTGACGTCGAAGTCGTCATTCGGGAAGGCATAGACGCCATGCGCCAGGCGCACCAGCCAGCCGCTCTCCGCGTAGCGGGCGGCCAACTGTGGCGACACGCCGAAGGATTCGAGCATGGCGAGGTCGAACGGTGCCCCACGGGGCAGTTCCGTCAACAAACGCTTGATTACCTGATGTCTAGTATTTCCACTCATGATTTAAATATAGTGCAGTAACTAATCATGCGCTACGCAGAGACAGAGAGATGCATGGAAATTAGCCTCATGATTGAATTTGGCGTGAAAATCTAATCAAGTGAGGGTCCCGAAGGCCGGCTCTGCTCAGCAAGACATGCCAGATTACTGGCCCCCGGCCTCCCAGCATTGACACCCGGCGCCCCTCGGCGGCATGATTCTGTGATGATCCGATTTCAACCGACACGCCGTATTCGCCAGTGGTGGCGCTCCTGATCAGGGGCGGCACGCTGACGAGTGAAAAATGCCGCCGTCAGGGCGGCATTTTTGTGTCTGCTGACTCCCTGCACGGCTGGCGCGGCCCCTGAGAACACTGGGTAACGGCGCCGATTAGCGACAGCACACACCATAGGGAAAACAGAGTCATGGCCACGTCCGTGCTAATGATCGATAACTACGACAGCTTCACCTACAACGTCGTGCAGTACCTGGCCGAGCTGGGGGCCGAGGTGCACACCTACCGCAACGACGCCATCACCCTCGACGAGATCGAGGCGCTGGCGCCGAGCCATCTGGTGGTCTCTCCCGGCCCCTGCACGCCCAACGAGGCGGGCATCTCGATGGCCGCCATCGAGCACTTCGCCGGCAAGCTGCCGATCCTCGGTATCTGCCTGGGCCATCAGGCCATCGGCCAGGTCTACGGCGGCGAGGTGGTGCGTGCCCCCCAGGTGATGCACGGCAAGACCTCCAGGGTGCGTCACGGCGGCCACGGCGTGTTCGCCGGCCTCGAGGACCCGCTGGAGGTAACCCGCTATCATTCCCTGGTAGTGGCTGCCGAGACCCTGCCCGAGTGCCTGGAAGTGACCGCCTGGGTGGATGACAGCGACGTCACCCCCGGCTTGATCATGGGCCTGCGCCACAAGACACTGGACATCGAAGGGGTGCAGTTCCACCCCGAGTCGATCCTGACGCGCCAGGGGCACGAGCTCCTGCAGAACTTTCTTTCACGTCGCGCCTAACGGAGACAGCCCCATGCAGATGCGAGAGGCCATCGACGCCGTGATGCGCGGCCAGAGCCTGACGTTCGACCAGACCCACGCGGTAATGCGCACCATCATGACCGGCGAGGCCACCGACGCCCAGATCGGCGGCTTCTTGATTGCGCTCTCCATGAAGGGCGAGAGCGCCGAAGAAATCAGCGCCGCCGCCCAGGTCATGCGCGAGCTGATGACCCCGGTGAGCGTGCACGGCGAGAACGTCGTCGATATCGTCGGCACCGGCGGCGACGGCGCCAACCTGTTCAACGTCTCCACCGCCTCCAGCTTCGTCGCCGCGGCGGGCGGCGCCCACGTCGCCAAGCACGGCAACCGCAGCGTCTCTTCTTCCTCCGGCAGCGCCGACCTGTTCGCCGTGGCCGGCATCAAGATCGAGCTCGACGCCGAGCAGGTGGCGCGCTGCATCGACCAGGTCGGCGTTGGCTTCATGTTCGCGCCGATGCACCACCAGGCCATGCGCCACGCCATCGGCCCGCGCCGCGAGATGGGCGTGCGTACCCTGTTCAACATCCTCGGTCCGCTGACCAACCCGGCCGGCGCACCCAACCAGCTGCTCGGTGTCTACGACCCCAATCTTGTGCGGCTGATGGCCGAGGTGCTCAAGCGCCTGGGCAGCCGCCATGTGATGGTGGTCCACGCCGAGGACGGCCTAGACGAGATCTCGCTGGCCGCGCCGACCCGGGTCGCCGAGCTCAAGGAGGGCGAGATCGTCGAGTACACCATTGCCCCCGAAGACTTCGGCATCGAGCGCCAGGCGCTGACGCCGCTCAAGGTGGTCACCGCCGAAGACAGCCTGCGCCTGGTGCACGAGGCCCTGGCCGGCGACGGCCCCGCGGCGGATATCGTCGCCCTCAATGCCGGCGCCGCCCTTTACGTATCCGGCATTGCCGATACCCTGAAGGAAGGGGTGGCCATGGCCCAGGACGCCCAGGCCTCCGGACTGCCGCGGGAAAAGATGAAAGAACTGGCCGACTTCACCCGGGTGTTTGCCGACTGACGGCACCCTGCAATGCTGCTACGGGGACATAGCGACATGACAACCACACAGGGCATGCCCACCATCCTCGCGCAGATCCTGGCGCGCAAGGACGAAGAAGTACACGAGCGCAGCCTGGCGGTGACCGAGACCGACCTGCTGGCCCTGGCGCGCCACCAGAGCGCGCCGCGCGGCTTCATCAAGGCGCTGGACGAACGCATCGAGGCCGGCGACCCGGCAGTGATCGCCGAGATCAAGAAGGCCTCGCCCTCCAAGGGCGTGATGCGCGAAGACTTCCGCCCCGGCGAGATCGCCACCAGCTACCAGGCCGGCGGCGCCGCCTGCCTCTCGGTGCTCACCGACGCCGACTTCTTCCAGGGCCACGAAGACTTCCTGATCGAAGCCCGCGAAGCCTGCGACCTGCCGGTGATCCGCAAGGACTTCATCACCCACGGCTACCAGGTCAGCGAAGCCCGCGCCATCGGTGCCGACTGCATCCTGCTGATCGTCGCCGCGCTGGACGACGCGCGCATGCTCGACCTCTACCAGCAGGCCGAAGCACTGGGCATGGACGTGCTGGTGGAAGTGCACGACCAGCGCGAGCTCGAGCGCGCCCTGCGCCTGGAGCTCTCGCTGGTGGGCATCAACAACCGCGACCTGCACACCTTCGACACCCGCCTGGAGACCACCTTCGAGCTGCTGTCGCAAATCCCCGAAGGCGTCACCGTGATGACCGAGTCCGGCATCCACACCCGCGACGACGTACTGCGCATGCGCGAGCACGACGTGCACGGCTTTCTGGTCGGCGAAGCCTTTATGCGCGAAGAGGACCCCGGCGAAGCCCTGCGGCGGCTGTTCTTCTAAACGGCTAGCCAGCAGCACCAACAACGGGCAGCCCAGGCTGCCCGTTGTGCGTTATGGGAGGAAGGCGCGCCTAGCGCGACGTTACGCGAACCTTGGCCGTCAGCCAGGCGCCTTCTGCGCATTTCATGCGCTTCGCCTCGATGCTGCCGCTGACCCGGGCACTGGGCAGCAGGATGGCCTGGTCGGTAGCCACCAGCAGGCCCTCGACGCGCCCGGCAACGCTGATCAGCCGTGCCTCGATGCGCCGGGATACGCCCCCCGTCTCGGTGATGGTGACAGGCTGCTCCGTCGCCTCGACGTCGCCTTCGATGGTGCCGTGGATCACCAGCGGCTGGCGGGCGTGCACCGTGCCTGCAATGCGCAGGGTCTCGCCGATCAGGCTGCCGTCGGGCGCCGACAAGCGCTGGGTGGGCGCCACCAGGGGCGCCGTCGGTAAGCTAGCCTTGGCGGGTTGCTCGGCCCGGAGCGACGGCGTGGCGGGCTCCACGGGCGGGGCGAGTTGATGCTGGTGGGAAGCGTGCGGGGGAGAGGCCTGGTTGGCGACGGCACGCTTACGCATACGCCGCTTGCCATCCAGCATGATCAGGATGAGCGCCACTACGCCCGCGATGAATAACGCGTCTCCGCCCCCCATAGCTGCCCCTTGATAGAAGTAAGATGCCCAGCGTCAGTATAGGCGGCGAGCGCGAGGGGCAGAAAACACGACTAACGGCCATTTTCAAGGGCTACTCTTACCTTTGCTCTTACCCCGATGCGGCAATACTCCTAGCATCGCATTGTTCCCCCTTACGCTACCCGGAGCCTTTCCCTATGTTCAGCAAGCACAAGCCCACCAGTGTTCCTGCCGACCATACGGTGTCGCCTCCCGCTTCGTCATACACCGCCCCAAGCAGGGACGAGCCGCGCAGCGGTAATGGACGCCCGGCCACCATCGGCGCCCATACCAGCATCGAAGGCAGCGTCGTCGGCGAGGAGGAACTGATCATCGACGGCCAGGTAGTGGGCACGGTGGAGTTCAAGCGCAACACCGTCAGCATCGGCAACGATGGTCGCGTAGAGGGCGATATCGTCGCACAGACGCTAAACGTGGCCGGCAGCGTAGAAGGGCGCCTGATCGCCTCGCACAAGATCACCGTTCACCACACCGCGCAGATCACCGGCACCATCATTACCCCCTGCCTGGTACTCGAGGACGGCGCCGTCTTCCAGGGCAACATCGATATGGACGCCGAAAACGACGTCCTGCGCGCCGCCTTTGGCGGCAGCGTCAGCACGCCGGCACCCCAGTCTTACGCCCAGCACGACGCCGAGCCCCAAATCGACGATGACGACGCCGACGAATCCGCCCAAGCGGAAACACAGCGCGAAGAGAACAGCTGAGCCAACAACGGCTACAGCGCCACTAGCACCACCGACAACGGGCAGCCCAGGCTGCCCGTTTCCGTGCAAGTAAGCCATTACTTACCCATCACTAACCCAGTGCAAAGCCACGAACTGCGTTGATAAGTGGCGCCTGATTCGTTTTGCCGACAAGAGCCATCCCGCCTAGTATGAATCCCTAAGGCCGCTGAGACGGCTGGATAGAACAAGTTGTACGCACGGGACTACCGCATAAAACGACATGCAGTGGCCTTGGCGGTAGCGTGCCTAACGATTGCCCATGGACAGGGAGATGGCATTGATCACCGGTATTAACCACGTCACCTTGGCCGTCAGCGACCTTGAGCGTGCATTCGCCTTCTATACCGGGGTGTTAGGCCTCAAGCCCATCGCTAAATGGACGCGCGGCGCCTACCTGCAAGCCGGCGACGACTGGATCTGCCTCTCGCTGGATAACAAAGCACGCATCGCTCCCCATCCTGATTACACCCACCTGGCCTTTTCCGTACCCAGCCAAACCTTCAACGACGCAGCAGACGCCATCCGTGCCAGCAACGCCACCATCTGGAAGCACAACCGCAGCGAAGGGGACTCCCTCTACTTCCTCGACCCAGATGGGCACAAGCTCGAAATCCACTCCGGCGACCTCAATAGCCGCTTGGCGGCCCTCAGGGAATGGCCCTACGACGGGTTGGAGTGGTTTGTTCAACAGCAAAAGGATGATTGAAACCGGCAAATGCAGCGCGCTCGCGAATTCTGTATAGGCTGCCTGGTATGCTTAGCTACAAGACATATCAATGGGTTAGGTGCAAAGCAGTAGGCTAGATAAGACTCTTGAACGCGCCGGCGCGTTCAAGTGAAAAAATGAGAAGGCAGTCTAATACCTGTTAGCCTCGTACGAGCCCCACCCCATGAGAGAATAGAGAAAATGACCAAAAGACCGATTGACTTCCTAGTAGATCTCAACGGCAAAGCGCCAAGGAACCTTCGTGATTCTATTCGCAAAGTTGGCAATGCATCACATGGATTCAGGAGTAGCTGGAAGTCCGGCGAACATCAATACGCATTCGAGACAAGCCAAGAGGCATTTGCTGAACTCGACTACATACAGAATGAATTGCTAAGACAGCGCGACGCAGCCAAGAACCTTGCAAACTGGGCAGGGTCCCCTCTAGATTCTGCACTACAAGTTGCTGTTGGAAGGATTTGTTCACCGCTATCAGCTCCTGACGAGAGTTGGTTTCAGAACTTGACCCCTGGGCAAGGCGCCCTTCCTTCCACTACTCCAAATAGTGTACTCACGCTAGGAATGTCACTGAATAAGCTTAAGCATCGCACAACGTCTGTGGTGAATTTTGCTTTGCCAGCGACAGGCGGACATATGCTTTACGTACTAACAGAGGCAGGTATGGGGCAGCCGGCAACTTTGTGCGAGATCGATATAGATCTGTTCTGTACATGTTGTGGCTCCGCGGCAAATCACGTATGACGGCTAACAAACTGTTCCTGAGCGACCAAGGCAAACTGTCACGGGGCTTGCTGGCGCAACCCCCGCGCCAGTTCACCTTGGCGCCAGAACAAGAGCGTTAGCTCAATAGAAAGGATTTTAGTTCTAGCTCATGAGAGATAATTTTTCAGAAAAAACTAAACAAGTATTGCAAAATCGAGCTGGCAATCATTGCTCTAATCCGGATTGTCGAGTCCTTACATCGGGACCTAATACAGATCCAGAAAAAGCGACAAAAACAGGCGTGGCTGCGCATATTGCTGCGGCGGCTCCTGGAGGCCCAAGGTATAACCCGAGGCTTACACCTGAGCAGAGAAAATCTGCAGTTAATGGAATATGGCTATGCCGCAGATGTGCTGATTTCATCGATACAGATTATTTAAATTATCCAGTTGAGCTGCTCGTATCATGGAAAAAAGATGCAGAGCGGGAGGCTGATGATCATAACAAAGGGCGAAAAGCAAACTTGCCACTACCTCCAGAGAATGAAGAAGATATCATTGTGGGTTGGGGCTGCCCGTTTTGTGGCACGACAGTTCCACTAGGAAAGTCCGTATGTTTGGGGTGTCATGCCGAGGTCATTCCAGGATTAACAAGAAATGAACGTGCAGAAATAGGTAAAATGGGAATGATGACTGGTTGTGGCTTAGCTCTTCTACTTTTAGTTATGCTACCAAGCTGGCTTAAAACTTCTTTCTCATGGGATGTAGAAATTTTCTTCGGTCTGGGAATATATGGCTTGATCGCGATTGTAGTTCCCGCGTTGGTTGGCAGTTTTATTGCGGTAGAACGAGCAAATAATAAGAGGCTTGCAGAACCACCGAGATTTTTTAGGCATACCCATGCATGAGCTAACAAACGCGTCAATCGGGACTGGTTTTCCGCTGGCGCTCCAAACCAGCCCATTACGCGGGCGTTATGCATTTCTATGAGGGCATATAGAGTGATCAAACTTTGCTTTTTCTTGCTAGCTTTTATAAGTGGCGCCGCTTTCGGCGGTGATACGGAAGGGAGTCCTGCGAGAATGTACACGATTGACCTGTTCTCAATTCTCTCTTTTGCGTTAGCGATTGCAGCGTTTTTTATCTCAGCTTTTTTGGGATGGCTTTCTTGGCAATTCTATATGAAATCTAGTGAAGTCTCCGAAAAAACTAATGAGGCTGTTTCTCGGGTGGAAACAAGCATTTCTGGGATTCAGAGTGACATCACAGAGATTGTGAGGAGGGCTGTTGGATACTGGGTCGATGGTTCTGGAACAAATGAATCTCCGGAACAGATCGATGACTTAAATGATAAAATAGAAGAGTTGCGCAAACAAATATCAACCCTTGGGGAAGGGAAGCCAGAAGCTGAAGATATTGAGAAAAAGTTTGAGGAACTATTGAAGTTTCAGAAGAATCAACTAAAAAATCTAAACACCTCGCTGTTTGACGCAAAAGTTCGCTCAATATTTCCCTCGGCAGATAAAGGGCCTGCTGTTGAATTGACTCAAAATACAACTAAGAACGATAAAAAAATCAAGGAAGGACAATTGATTATCGAAGTTACGCGTCCGGTAAAAATTGCTACTGCAACAGGTAAGTTTTTACCTCCGTTCGAGGAAATTCCCGATCTTTCGGTAGAAATTGAATCATCGCCCTATGGAGATGGGGACGACGTAATTATTACGTCAGGGGTTGGGAAGACAAGCGATTTCAATGTACATTTGAAAAGCTATGAAGGGTTGTTGAAATCAGGGCAATATGTAGTGAACTACGTGGCAAAGAACAATCCATAACCAGTGCAGTCACAGCGACGCCCTTTTCATTGCGCCTTCGGCTTCATTACAAGGGCGCGCGTGCTGCAAGCGTTATACCTAAATAGAGATCGAGCCAGATAATGGACTATGGTGCAATTACAATAGATACCTCAATTTTTGATGAGAAAGGGTTGGGGCTCGAGTCTGGAATTCTCAAAACTCTTGAGCAATTCAACGGCCGACCTTCGCACCTCGTTTTATCAGAGATTGTTGTACGAGAAGTGCACAGCCATCTGAGGAAAAAGGCAGCTGACGCGAGGGAACAAGTTCTCAAAGCTCTGCGTGAGAGCAAAAAACATCTCTCAGTATCGGAAGATGAAGTCACGCTGGCTAGGGAGGCTCTGGTTCCTGAGCTGGATGATGGAGAAGTAGCTAAACAGCGCTTAAAGGCATTTGTAGCGGCTACAGGAGCAGAAATTATTCCCGCTGCTGGTAAAGTGGATCTGGGGCAAATCATTGGGAGGTATTTTCAGTCAGAACCTCCATTCGCCGCTTCTGGTAACAAAAAGAATGAGTTCCCGGATGCGATTGCACTACTTTCCCTTGAGTCTTGGGCGAAAGAGCATGGCTGTAAGATCTTGGCTGTAGCGAAGGATGCGGATTGGAAGCGCTTTGCTGATGAGTCTGAATATATCGATCTGCTTGAAGATCTGGCTGAAGCCATCTCGAAATTTCAACCTCCGTCGGATGCTATTGAATTCTGTTCAGAAATCTCGAAAACCCTTCCTCAAGGGCATCCGGACGAATTGCTTGATTTGTTGCACATGTACTTGAGCGAGGCCGTTGGGGAGATGGATCTATACCCAGAAGCTAATTCACAATTTTTCTATGAGCCAGATTTTGTCGAGGTTTCATTAGAGGATTTCGATTTTGTGACAGACAAAGCGGGTAATGCTCTGTTGCAGCCAGTCCAAGGCCAAGATGGATTACTAATTATCGAGGCAAAGATTAATATCACAGCTACGGCTTCGACCACGTTCTCCTTGTCTGTTCGGGACTCTATCGATAAGGATTATGTCACTATCGGTGATGCCTCTGCTTCCGAGACGATTGAATTCGAATCGGAGGTTTTGCTGACATTTGAGGGCGACTTCTCTCAAGGAGAGCATGAAGTGGAGTTGACTGGATTTGAACTCCTTTCGTATCCGAAAGAAGTCGATTTTGGTGAGATCGAACCGGACTGGTGGAGCGAAGAGCAACGGGTATAACAAGGCCAGTCACGGCGACGTCTACTACATTGCGGCTTCGCCTCCATTCCGTAGCCGCGCATGCTGGCTGGCGTTATACGATGGTCGTACTAAGCCCGGTTACGAACCAAAGCGACATTGATGAGCTATATTGAGAGCGCGTCAAGCAGAGCTAGTAAAAAAGGCTGAAAAGGAAGGGAAATACCGTGGTCGCCCTATTAGTAAAAAACTACACCGAGATATTGAGGGGTTTCTACGTGACGGAAAGAGTTACGCTTATGTCCGTGATTTAATCAGATGCTCTGAACATAAGATTTCAAAAGTTAAAAGATATCTCCACTGGAAGCGACGACCATGCAGAATAATCGTAATCTCATCCATTTTTCGCTATATGATCATTTAAAGGTTGTAATATGGGGAGTTGTTTTTTTGATAGATTTCATTGGAAATAGAAAGGATGTCATCACAGGAAGTGACGTTCTATGATCAAAACAAAATATGGAACGCATGATGGCAACACATGGGAATACCTATGTCAGCAAGCCTTTAAACTAAAGTATGGAGAAGATGGTTATCAAGAAATGGCCTCATCGCCTGGAGATTATGGGATCGAGGGCTTTACAAAAAAGACAGGCCTAGCATTTCAATGTTATTGCCCTGAGAAAGAATATACGCAAATAGAACTTTACGAGAAACAAAGGGATAAGATAACCAACGACCTAGATAAGTTAAAAAAATACGAATCTAACCTTGCGGCGAGACTGGGTGATACAAAGATTAAGCAATGGGTGTTTGTAACGCCAGAAATAAATAACAATAAGCTTCTAGAGCACGCAGAAAAAAAGCAAAATGAAATTAAGCTGAATAATATTTCTATCTTGGATGAAGACTTTACCGTTTTGATAAAAGATGGGGATTTTTTTTCATCTGAGTTTATAAAAATCAATCAAATCAACGGCGAAAAACTGGTTTTCTTTGATAGCCAATCAGACTTACATCTCGATTATGGTGAAGATGAACTTACAGACTATGAGAAGAACATCGAAAGAAAAAATAAAGTCCGATGCGATTATGATGACAAGAAAAACGACTCAAAATTAAAAAAGCTAAATGAGCTGACTGTTAAACTGTGGCTTGAGGGTGAACCGACGTTGAAAAACATCGAAAAAAATGCACCGAAAATTTACTATCATCTTGTAAGAATTATTAGTCAATACGAAGATGAAGTATCGGAACTCAGCTTATGGTGGCAGGCTGACGCCAACACCCTAGTCGAAAAGGTTAAAGAGGGTCTTTTTGAGCGAATAAAACAAGAGCTTCCTGATATAAGTGGCACAGACCAAAGAGCAATTTCAAATCACATGGTGTCAAAATGGATAGCGCTATGTCCTTTGGATTTTGAATAAATATGACTAAACTCACTTTCAACAGAAAGCCAATGCCGATTTTTGCAGAGTACCGACCATTATACAAGGTGTCACAGCTTTTAATGGTTTTAATGATCTCTTCTAGAGGAGGAAAAAGCAGTATAGTTAGACTCCACCTGTTTAACTGGGCTTTAAAAAATGATAAACGAAAAGAAGCATTATTGTCGGCCTCGAAAACAGGAACGCTAGACATTGATGTGTGGGGGTTAGATCCTTCATTAAATGCAGCAATTCAATTCGCAGTCGCGGAAAAATTGGTTACACAAAACTCTAGTGGTATTACTCTAGAGAGGAAGGGGAAGGATTTTCTGGGTGATATATTGAAGAATGAGCTTATGGTCGAAGATAAAAATTACTTGGAGAAGATTGGCAAAAAAATAACTGAAAGAATGATATTAAAAGTCAGCGAATCTTGGGGATAATAGTGAAAATCAATGCATTGCAAATCTCTATAAAAACCGAGAAAGATGATTATGGTTTTTCTTGCAATTTTAAGAGTGGCTTAAACATTATTAGGGGCAACAACTCTTCTGGAAAGAGTACGCTTTACAACGCAATGATATACGCCCTTGGTATGGAAGAAATATTGGGTGGACGAGGAAGTAAAGTTCTACCTTACGCCCTCAAGAGCTATATCCCTGAAGGAAAAACCAATTCCCCTATTATTAGTTCTTTCGTAGCATTGGAGCTAGAAAATAAAAATAGTAAGACCATTACACTAAAGCGATCAATTACATCCGACAAAAGTGACAAGCTGATCGAGATAATTGAAGGAAAATACCTCACAGAAAAATATGACAACTACAGGGTTCAACCTACTTATATTCATGATGGAGGGTCTGCGACTAATAGTGATGTTGGTTTTTTTAGGGTAATGGAAGAATTTATTGGCTATGAGCTTCCAATAATCCCTAGCACCTCGGGAAGTGAAGTAAAACTATATCTTCAAACGCTATTTTCAGCATTTTTAGTCGAGCAAAAACGTGGCTGGACTGATTATATTGCCAATATTCCATACTTTAGGATTAAGGATGCCAAGAATAAAGTCGTAGAATATTTGCTCGGTCTTGATGTTTTCGAAAATGATAGAAATCGAAATCTAATCAATATCGAAGCTGTCGATATAAATAGAAAATGGGATCATAAACGAACGAAAGCGCGCCTGATAGAAGACAATAAAGGAGTATCAATAAAAGGTATACCACCTAAACCTGTCACCGACTTTGATGAAAAACTCGTATCTATACATAAGATTCAAGGTGAAGAAGAAATTCCGTTATCGGCTTACATTTCGCTGGTTGACAAAAAAATATTAGAAATCGAGAAAAAGCAAGCCAATAAATTTAATGATGCTCCGAAAGACCTAGTTGATAAAATGCAAAATGCATCAAATGAGGTCGCCCGACTAAATACTCTACTGGAAACTATTATTTCAGAAACTAACGTAAACAAATCATTAATTAAAGAGTACAAAGAAGCTGTTATCGATGTCGAGTCTGACCTGGAAAAAAATAAAGCCGCCAGAAAGATTAAAAAGCTAGGCGCAGATTATTTGCTTTCCTCTGCAAATGATTCTTGCCCCACTTGCCATCAAGTAGTTGATGATTCTCTCTTGCTTGCCGACACTCATATTCAACCAATGAGTATTGGCGAAAATATAGACTATTTGACCAAGCAAGAAAAAATGCTGAAAAATTACATATCAGGCATTGAAAGGTTGATTGAAAAGCAGAACAGGCAATATCGTCAAGTTGAAGAGAACTTGGTAAGAAAAAAGGAAGAACTAATAGGCATAAAAAAGGACATGTCTTCAGTTAGTGATATATCAGTATCTGATTTGAGAAATCAAATCAGGCTCGAAGACGAGATCAAAGACCTCATGCATGCAGACGCCAATGTTGATGAAGTCAAATCGCAACTGAAATTAATTACTGAACAGCTTGTTGAAAATAAGCGGAAAAGGTCAAAGCTTCCGAAAGATTATTTGTCTGGGTCGGATAATAAAAAAATTAGTTTATGGGAATCAACATTTAAAAGGTTGGCCAAGGACTTCGGATATAGAAGCGCAGAAACTAAAGATATAGAGATTGATAGGGATACGTATTTACCTATTTTGTCTGGGCTAACACTAAGAGAGATTAATAAAGAACCAACGAAAATCGGAACTGATATTAAGGGTGATTCATCTGCTAGTGATTTTGTGAGACTTATTTGGTCGTATCTCATTTCAATATATGAAGTATCAAAGATGAAAGAAGGAAACCATGTAGGGTTGATCGCATTTGACGAACCAGGTCAACATTCAATGAGAGACACGAGTGTTAACGCCATGTTTAAGCAACTAAATAATTTGGATGGGCTCCAGAGCATTGTCGCTGCCTCATTCGATGAAAATGACGAAGTGTTTAAAGCGGAAACAAAAGGTGTTGATTTTCATCTTATTGAAGTCGGTGAAAAATTACTTAAAAAACTATAGATTAAAAATTTGGTTCAATGTTTTCGGATGGTATGTGAATGTGAAAGATATTGAATTAAATTCAATATTCGTGATGTTCCGGTGAATTCCGAGGCGGGCTCTTAATTTAATGTCTGTTTGTGGCCGGATGTGGACATGGCGATGGTGGTGCAAAACACGTATAACAAGTGGCTGTTGTCGGACGCACCTGCGCTTTTGCTCCGGTGCGCCGCAAAGCCAAGTCGTTAGCAATCCATCGGATTCCCGAGGTGATAATGGACTTTTTTGATAAGTCAGACATTCAAGGGTCTCTTCGACGAATTGAAGAGCTTTTAGACTGTGGAATATTCGATCCGAAAAACTCATCGCATGTACTGATGAGAGCGGCATTCATCGAACTGCTGATTTCACTTAGGGACTTGATGTATAAGGCCGAGAAATACTCTTCCCGAATAGCTTTTAAAGATGATGTTCCCGTAGGAGGGCGGATAAATGATGTTAGTGATCTGATCAAGTACGTCAGAGACGCACTTTGTCACCCGGATTCGGATAATCACTACATCGAAAAAGGTAATATGAAAGCCACGTTCAATGTGGCGTTTGGTAGAGCAAAATTATTGAAAATAGGTGACTTCGAACAAGAATCGCTATATGATGACGACATTTGCTTTTTCTTTGGGTCGAAAGGAATTTACCTCAGAAGGCATATAATCCGGGCGTTCGAAGAAGCGAAGGGTAAACTTGAGCCGATAGTAAATTGCTAGCAAGCGCATGCAGCCGACAAGCGGCTGATGCGAGCGTTGTGGCTGTAGAAAAAGCCCACAGCCCACGCCGTTTTGGTAGGATCGGGAAAACAGCCTAGGAGTGGTCAGCATGCCCCGCTTCAAGCCCTACAACCATGATCAGAACGCCATGGTGGTGATCAACTACCAGGACCAGCTGCAGCCCGGCACCTTTGAGCACGCCGTGCACTATCTGATCGAACACAAGCTGGACCTGTCGGTTTTCCATCCCCAATACCGCAACCACGATACGGGTCGGCTTGCCTATGCCCCCGCCATCCTGCTGAAAATCATCTTGTTCGCCTACTCCAAGGGGATCACCTCCAGCCGCGAGATGCAATGGTGCTGTGAAACCAACATCATCTTCAAG
>NZ_FNGH01000018.1 GCF_900102875.1 Franzmannia pantelleriensis | reverse complement strand
GCCCGAGCCCGAGCCCGAGCCCGAGCCCGAGCCCGAGCCCGAGCCCGAGCCCGAGCCCGAGCCCGAGCCCGAGCCCGAGCCCGAGCCCGAGCCCGTGTCATCCTCGCCGACCGGTGGTGCCGATGATACCCCGCGGGTGATCGACTATCGGCCGCCGGCGCTGGAACCCTCGGCGGCGCCCCGCGAGGAGACCCCCATGCAGCCCAGCGTCGAATTCGAGTCGAGCGAGCCGGCGGTGGCCGAGTCGCCGTCGGTGCGGCCCCCCGAGGAGGAGTGGGAAGTCGAGGAGGTGGCGTTCGAGCCGCTGCATCTGGATAATGAGGGGCCTGCCGCCGCCTCGCCTCAGGCGCTGCTCGACGCGGCCCGCCAGCGCCTCGACCAGGGCCAGCCACAAGCGGCCCGGTCGCTGCTCGATCAAGCGCTGGACGAGGCCCGAGGAGATGGCCAACTGGAGGCCGAGGCGCGGCGGCTGATTGCCCAACACGACCTGTGATGCGCGCGGCTTTTCGGCGCGCTGACCCCGACGAGCCGCTGACGAACCAATGCCCCTGTTTAAACGCCTGGATGAAAATACCCGCCTGACTGGCCGCCTGGCCGCCGCCGTAGAGTACGACGGCAGCGCCTACTGCGGCTGGCAGCGCCTCAAGCACGCCCCCTCGGTGCAGTACGAAGTCGAGCAGGCCCTGGCGCGCGTGGCGAGTCAGCCGGTCACCGTGCACTGCAGCGGCCGCACCGACAGCGGCGTGCACGCCACTCGCCAGGTGATCCACTTCGATCCGCCGGTGGCGCGCTCTCAGAAGGCGTGGGTGTTCGGTGCCAATGCCAACCTCCCCCGCGATATCGCCATCCGCTGGCTGGTGCCGGTGGCCGACGACTTTCACGCCCGCTTTCTGGCCCTGGCGCGGCGCTATCGCTATGTCATTCTCAATCAGCCCAGCCGGCCGGTGCTGGAGCGTGCCAACGCCACTTGGTGCCGCGACCCGCTGGACGCCGATGCCATGCATCGCGCCGCCCAGGTGCTGGTCGGCGAGCGCGACTTCTCCAGTTTCCGCGCCGCCGGCTGCCAGTCGAAGACCGCCTGGCGCCACCTGCACTTCATCGAGGTGCACCGTCACGGGCAGTTGGTGGTGGTCGACGTCCAGGCCAATGCCTACGTTCATCACATGATCCGTAACATCGTCGGCGCGCTGGTGGATGTCGGTCGCGGTTCGCAGGATGAAGACTACATCGCCAGGCTGCTGTCGCTGCGCGACCGCACTCAAGCCAGTGCCACGGCGCCGGGCTGTGGACTGCACTTCGTCGACTCGCTCTACGACTCCCAGTACGTACTGCCTCGCGAGCCGCTGGGGCCCAACCTGCTGGCCTTTCTCGGCGAGTGGACCGGCGAGCGTGAGCTGCCAGACTCGCCGCTGGTGCGCTATCGCCGCGGCCGTCCGCTGGCCGAAGATGAGGGCCACCCCTCGCTGCCCAAGTACCTGAAAAAGCATCCAAAGGGGCAGCGCCGACCGGCCTCGGCGGCTGAAGAGGAATCACCATGAGCCAGCCGCTGACGCAGCGCCGCACCCGGGTCAAGATATGCGGGCTAACGCGTACCGAGGACGTCGCTGCCGCGGTGGCGGCCGGGGCCGATGCCTTGGGCTTCGTGCTGTGGCCGGGCAGCAAGCGGGCGGTGGATGTCGAGCGCTTGGCCGCGCTCAGCGCGCGGGTGCCCGCCTTCGTCACCCGGGTTGGGCTGTTCGTCGACCAGCCGCCCGAGGTTATCGCCGCCTGCGCGCCGCATCTCGACCTGCTGCAGTTCCACGGCGCTGAATCTCCGGCCTACTGCACGGCGGCGCCGCGGCCCTGGATCAAGGCGCTGCGCATGCGCGAGGGCATCGACCTGCACGCTGCGGCAGAGGACTATGCCGACGCCCGTGCGCTGCTGCTCGATGCCTACAAACCCGGCGTGCCGGGCGGCACCGGAGAGACCTTCGACTGGTCGCGAATCCCCGCAAGCCTGGCAAAACCTGTTATTCTCGCCGGAGGTCTATCGGCGTCCAATGTCGGTACGGCCATCGCCGCGGTACGGCCGTTCGCGGTGGATGTCTCGGGAGGCGTCGAGTCGTCTCCGGGCATCAAGGATGCGACCCGCATCTCTGAATTTCTGCACCAGGTTTCCCTGACCTGATCCCAATCCGCTCAAGCGACCCTGTGAGGTGTCTTTCGTGACCAAGTTCAGCGACCTGACCCGACTGCCTGATGCGCGCGGCCACTTCGGCCCCTACGGCGGCCGGTTCGTTTCGGAAACGTTGAGCTTCGCCCTGGATGAACTCGAGAAGAACTACGCCGCCATGCGCGACGATCCCGATTTCCAGGCGGAATTCGACTATGATCTGGCCCATTTCGTGGGGCGGCCCTCGCCGCTGTATCATGCCAAACGCTGGTCGGATTCACTGGGCGGTGCGCAGATCTGGCTCAAGCGCGAGGACTTGAATCACACCGGCGCGCACAAGGTCAACAACACCGTGGGCCAGGCGCTGCTGGCCAAGAAGAGCGGCAAGCCGCGGGTAATCGCCGAGACCGGCGCCGGTCAGCACGGCGTGGCCACCGCCACCGTGGCCGCGCGTCTGGGCCTCCAGTGTGAGGTCTACATGGGCGCGGCGGACGTCGAGCGTCAGAAGCTCAACGTCTACCGCATGCACCTGCTGGGCGCCAAGGTGATCCCGGTGGACTCGGGTACCCGTACCCTGAAGGACGCCATGAACGAGGCGCTGCGCGACTGGGTGACCAACGTCGACGACACCTTCTACATCATCGGCACCGTGGCCGGCCCGCACCCCTATCCGCTGCTGGTGCGCGACTTCAACTCAGTGGCCGGCCGCGAAGCGCGTCGCCAGTCGCTGGAGCAGATCGGCCGGCTGCCGGACGCGCTGATTGCCTGCGTCGGCGGCGGCTCCAATGCCATGGGCCTGTTCTATCCGTTCGTCGAGGACGACGAGGTCGCCATGTACGGCGTCGAAGCCGGCGGCGACGGCGTCGAGACCGGGCGCCACGCTGCGCCGTTGGCCTCCAACGCGCCGCGCGGCGTGCTCCACGGCAACCGCACCTACCTGATGTCCGACGCCGCCGGCCAGGTCTCCGACACCCACTCCATCTCCGCCGGGCTCGATTACCCGGGGGTGGGCCCCGAGCACGCGCTGTGGAAGGATGTCGGGCGGGTCAACTACGTGGCCGCCAACGACCAGCAGGTGCTCGAGGCGTTCCGCGAGCTGACCCATATGGAAGGCATCATGCCGGCGCTGGAGACGGCCCACGCCCTGGCCCACGCCAAGGTGCTGGCGCCGACCATGCGCCCCGACCAGCACATCGTGATCAACCTCTCCGGTCGCGGTGACAAGGACATCATGACGGTGGCCAAGCTCGACGGCATTGAATTCTAAGGACCTGCGATGAACCGTATCGATCAACGCTTCGCCGAGCTCAAGGCGCAGGGCCGCAAGGCCCTGATTCCCTATATCACCGCCGGCGACCCGGGCCCCGAGCACTCCGTGGGCTTCATGCACGCCCTGGTCGAGGCCGGGGCCGATATCATCGAACTCGGCGTGCCGTTCTCCGACCCCATGGCCGACGGCCCGGTGATCCAGAAAGCCTGCGAACGCGCGCTCTCCAAGGGCACTCGGCTGCTCGACCTGTTCGACATGGTGCGCGAGTTTCGACGCACCGACACCACCACCCCGGTGGTGCTGATGGGCTATCTCAACCCGGTCGAGCGGATCGGCTACGACGCCTTCGCTGATGCCGCCGCTGAGGCGGGCGTCGATGGCGTGCTCACCGTCGACATGCCCCCCGAAGAGGCTGTGGAGTTCGGCCCGATTCTCAAGGCACGCGGCTTGGCCTCGATCTTCCTGGTGGCCCCTACCACCTCCAACGCCCGGGCCGCTACAATATGCGCCCACGGCGAAGGCTATCTGTACTACGTATCGCTCAAGGGCGTGACCGGCTCTGCCAGCCTCAACGCCGAGGACGTGGCCAGCCACCTGGCGCCGCTGCGCGAGATGACAGAGCTGCCGCTGTGCGTCGGCTTCGGCATTCGTGACGGTGCCTCGGCGGCAGCGGTGGCCCAGGTCGCCGACGGCGTGATCGTCGGCTCGGCGCTGGTCAACCGCATCGCCGACAGTGCCGACGACCCGGCCGCTATCGCCCCGCAGCTCAAGGCCGTGCTGGGCGAGATGCGCCAGGCCATGGACGCTTGAGTGAACGCCAACGATCAATGACTCAGCATACGGGAAGCATTCTGACATGAGCTGGCTAGACAAGATCGTGCCCTCGATGGGCCGTATCCAGCGCAAGGACCGACGCGCCAGCGTGCCCGACGGGCTGTGGCGCAAGTGCCCCAAGTGCGAGGCAGTACTCTACCTGCCCGAACTCGAGAAGCACCACAACGTCTGCCCCAAGTGTGACCATCACCTGCGGCTGACCGCGCGCAAGCGTCTCGACTGGTTCCTCGACAAGGAGGGCCGCGAGGAGATCGCCGCCGACCTCGAGCCGGTGGACCGCCTCAAGTTCCGCGACTCCAAGAAGTACAAGGACCGCCTCACTGCGGCCCAGAAGAGCACCGACGAGAACGACGCGCTGGTCGCCATGCGCGGCACGCTCGAGGGCATGCCAATCATCGCCGTCTCCTTCGAGTTCACCTTCATGGGCGGCTCGATGGGCGCCATCGTCGGCGAGAAGTTCGTGCGTGCGGCAACCGTGGCGCTGGAAGAGGGCATCCCGCTGGTGTGCTTCTCGGCCTCCGGTGGGGCGCGCATGCAGGAAGCGCTGTTCTCGCTGATGCAGATGGCCAAGACCTCGGCGGCGCTGGAGAAGCTCAAGCAGGCCGGCATCCCCTACATCTCGGTGCTCACCGACCCGGTCTACGGCGGCGTATCGGCATCGCTGGCCATGCTCGGCGATCTCAACGTCGCCGAGCCCAATGCGCTGATCGGCTTCGCCGGCCCGCGGGTCATCGAGCAGACCGTGCGCGAGAAACTGCCCGAAGGTTTCCAGCGCAGTGAATTCCTCCTCGAGCACGGCGCCGTGGACATGATCGTCCATCGCAGCGAAATGCGCGATCGGCTGGGGGCGGTGCTGCGCAAGCTGACGCATATGCCGGTCACCGGCATGCCCGAGGAGCACGAGCCCGACCTGGTCGACGTCGCCGAGCAGCAGCCCGACGAGGTCAACGAGATCAGTGAGGTCGACGAGCCGCTGGAGCAGCCCGCCGAGGACGACGGCCAGGCGCCGCGTTGACGGAGCGCCGCATGAGTTCGCCCGATCATGCCGTTCAGCCCGTCGACCTGGCGGGCTGGCTGGCCTATCTCGAACGCCAGCACCCGGTCAGCATCGACCTCGGCCTCGAGCGGGTTACCGCGGTGGCCGAGCGCATGGGGCTGTTCGACGCGCCGATCGCCGGGCGCCTGATCACGGTGGCCGGCACCAACGGCAAGGGCTCCACGGTGGCCATGCTCGAGGCGCTGGCACGCGCCCACGGCCTCACCACCGCCACTTACACCTCGCCGCACCTGCTGCGCTACAACGAACGCCTGCGCCTTGACAGCGTCGAGGCCGACGATGCCAGCCTGGTGGCCGGCTTCGCCGCGGTGGAGACGGCACGTCTGGCCGGCGAGCCGATCAGCCTGACCTACTTCGAGGCCGGCACCCTGGCCGCGCTGTACATTATCGCCCAGCGCTCGCCGCAGCTGGCGATTCTCGAGGTGGGCCTGGGCGGACGTCTGGACGCGGTAAATATCCTGGATGCGGATGTCGCGATTGTAACCACCGTGGCCCAGGACCACGCCGCCTTTCTGGGAACCGATATCGAGCAGATCGGCCGCGAGAAGGCCGGCATCATGCGTGCCGGGCACCCGGCGGTGCTGGGCAGCACGACCCTGCCGGCCAGCGTGCGTGCACACGCCGATGGACTCGGCGTGCCGCTGTACGCGCTGAGTAAGCAGGTCTTACGCAGCGAGCTGGATGCCAGCGGCCGCTGGCGCTGGCAGGGTCTTTCATCTGCGCAGGGCGGCCCGCTGATACTTGACCACTTGCCCGACCCGGGTCTGCCGCTGGACAATGCCGCCAGTGCGCTGCAGGCACTGACGCTGGCCGGCCTCACGCTCGACGCCGAGTGCTGTCGCCAGGGGCTTGCCCAGGTGCAGCTGGCCGGTCGCATGCAGTGGCTGGGCAACTGGTGCCTGGATGTGGCGCATAATCCGCATGCGGCCCATTATGTGGCCAAGCGGCTGGCTCAGCGGCCCTGTGCCGGCAAGCGCTATGCGCTGCTCGGCATGCTTGCCGACAAGGACGCCGCCGGCGTGGTCGGCGAGCTGGCCGGGCAGGTCGACGCCTGGGTCACGGCGAGTCTCGACGGCGAGCGCGCGCGCAGCGCCGCGGCGCTGGCCGCGACCCTCGAGGCCAGCGGTCAGCCGGTGGCGCACCGCGCCGAGAGCGTCGCCGCCGCCGTGGCCTGGCTCAGTGAACGGCTCGACGCCGACGACCAGGTGCTGGTGTGCGGGTCATTCTTTACCGTGGCCGAGGCGCTGGCCGAGTGGCAGGCGGGGCGTCTTGTACAGCCGCGGTTGGCAGAGGACGCCAGCATCAGGCATGAGGAGGGATCAGCATGAAATATGGCATGCGTGAGCGCATCAGTGGGGCGGTGATCATCATTGCCCTGGGGGTGATCTTTGTGCCGATGCTGTTTGATTCGCCGGCGCCCCGTGAAGAGCGCCCGGCACCGGTGCTTACCATCGAGCAGCCCATCGACGTGCAGCGCACCCCGGTGGATGAGCCGACGCCGCCGGCCAGCCTCTCGACGCCGCCCGCCGGCGAGATCGAGGAGCCGCCCGAGGTCGACGCCGAGCAGGTGGTCGAGGCTACCGAGCCCGTCGAGCGCGACGAGCCCGGCGACCTCGATCAGCCGACCCCGGCAGCGCCCGAGGCAAGCGATCCGATCGCCGAGCTGGCCGAGTCGGCCCAGGCGCCCAGCGAGCCCGAACCCGAAGCGGCGGCCGAGCCCGAACAGACACCGCCCACTGCCCCCAGTGAAGGCGGCGAGTGGGAAGTGCAGGTCGGCAGCTTCGGCCAGCCGGACAACGCCGAGCGCCTCGAGGCACAGCTCAACGAGCAGGGCTTCAGCGCCTACCGCCGCGCCCGCGACAACGACATGACCAGCGTTTACGTCGGCCCCTTCGCCAGCTCCAGCGACGGCGAGCAGGCGCGTACCGAGCTTCAGGAACGCGCCAATATCCAGGGGCTACTGGTCCGGGTGCGGGAGGATTGATGAGTCTCACCTGGCTGGACATGGCGTTTCTGGCGGTGCTCGCCATCTCGATGCTGGCCGGCTTCATGCGTGGCCTCATCCGCGAGGGGCTGGGCCTGGCGGCCTGGGTGATCGCGCTGGTCGCCGCGCGGATGTTCGCCGAGCCGGTGGCCGATATGCTCAGCGGGTTGATCGACAACGCCGACGGCCGGCTGGTGCTGGCGTTCATCCTGGTCATCTTCGTGGTGATCATGATCTGCGGGCTGGTCATCCGCGCCGTGCATGCCGCGGTGGAGTGGGTCGGCATGGGCTTTTTCAACCGCGTGGCGGGGGCCGGCTTCGGCGTGCTGCGCGGCGCGGCGATCCTGGTGCTGGTCACCGTGCTGATCTCGCTGACCCCGCTGTCGCAGCTCGAGGCGTGGCGCGATGCCGAACTGCGGCCCACCTTCGAAGAGCTACGCGGTTGGGTGATCAGCCAGGTCGAGGCCTGGGAGCAGCGCGATCCCGAGCGCACCGAGGCGTGGCGCAATCTCTCGCTCCCCGGTTTCGGCAATGGCGACACCGATGACGACCAGGTGCTCGACCAATCCGCCGGGCAGGGCGAGGCCCCGGCAACGCAATGAACATCGCTACGCGGCCGAGTGCCGGGTGACACATCCTAAAGGGCCGGCACTGCCGGCCATAAGCAACACTGCAGCGAGGTAAGGCGGAATGTGCGGTATCGTGGGCCTGATGGCCAACCAGGCGGTCAACCAGGGCATTTATGATGCGCTGACAGTCCTTCAGCACCGTGGCCAGGATGCCGCCGGGATGATGACATGGCATGAAGACCGCTTCCTGCTGCGCAAGAGCAACGGACTGGTGCGCGACGTCTTCCATACTCGCCACATGGCGCGCCTCAAGGGCAACCTGGGCATCGGCCACGTGCGCTATCCCACCGCCGGTTCGTCCAGCGAGGCGGAGTCGCAGCCGTTCTACGTCAACTCGCCCTACGGCATCTCGCTGGCCCACAACGGCAACCTGACCAACTCCGATCAGCTCAAGCAGGAGCTGTTCTCCACCGACCTGCGCCACATCAACACCAGCTCCGACTCCGAGGTGCTGCTCAACGTCTTCGCTCACGAGCTGGGCAAGCAGGGTCACCACCTCGAGCCCGAGGACATCTTCGACGCCGTGCGCCGCGTGCACCGCCGCTGCAAGGGTGGCTACGCCGCGGTGGCGATCATCAACGGCTTCGGCATGGTCGCCTTCCGCGACCCCCAGGGCATCCGTCCGGTGGTGTTCGGCACCCGCGACGAAGGCGGCCACCAGGACGTGATGATCGCCTCCGAGTCGGTGGCGCTGGATGTCGGCGGCTTCGAGCTGCACCGCGACCTGGCCCCCGGCGAAGCGATCTTCGTCGACATGCGCGGCAATATCCACACCCAGCAGTGCGCCGACAAGCCGATCCTCGCGCCGTGCATCTTCGAGCACGTCTATCTGGCGCGGCCCGACTCGATCCTCGACGGCGCCTACGTCTACGGCACCCGCATGCAGATGGGCCGCAAGCTCGGCGACCGCATCCAGCACGAGTGGCCCGAGCACGATATCGACGTGGTGATTCCGATCCCCGATACCTCGCGCACCTCGGCCCTCGAGCTCGCCCAGCATCTCGGCGTGACCTACCGCGAAGGCTTCATGAAGAACCGCTATATCGGTCGTACCTTCATCATGCCGGGGCAGACCCAGCGCAAGAAGTCGGTGCGTCAGAAGCTCAACGCCATCGACATCGAGTTCAAGGACAAGAACGTGCTGCTGGTCGACGACTCCATCGTGCGCGGCACCACCTGCAAGCAGATCATTCAGATGGCCCGCGAGGCCGGCGCCCGCAAGGTCTACTTCGCCTCCGCCGCGCCGCCGGTGCGCTATCCTAACGTCTACGGTATCGATATGCCGGCGGCCAACGAGCTGATCGCCCACGGTCGCAGCGAGGCCGAGGTCGGCGAGCTGATCGGCGCCGACCGCATCTTCTATCAGGACCTCGATGACCTGCGCGACGCCTGCCGTGAGGTCAACCCGGCCCTCGAAGAGTTCGACTGCTCGGTGTTCGACGGCCAGTACATCACCGGCGATATCGACGATGCCTACCTGAACCGGCTCGAGGCCTCGCGCAACGACAGCGCCAAGGTCCAGAACGTCAGCGACCATGCCTTGGTCGGTATGCACAATCAGGATGATCTCGATGACGACTGATAACTCCCACGATTGGGCCCTGGCTACCCAGGCGATCCGCGCCGGCCACGCCCGCACCCACGAGCAGGAGCACGGCGAGCCGATCTTCCCGACCTCCAGCTTCGTCTACGCCAGCGCCGCCGAGGCGGCGCGCAAGTTCAAGGGCGAGGAGCCGGGTAACGTGTACTCGCGCTTCACCAACCCCACGGTGCGCAACTTCGAGCAGCGCCTGGCGGTGATGGAAGGTGGCGAACGCTGCGTGGCCACCAGCTCCGGCATGTCGGCGATCCTCTCCACCGCCCTGGCACTGCTCCAGGCCGGCGACGAGATCGTCGCCTCGCGCTCGCTGTTCGGCTCCACCGTCAGCCTGTTCGACAAGTACCTCGGCAAGTTCGGCATCGTCACCCGCTACGTCGAGCTCTCCGACCTCGAGGCCTGGGAGGCGGCGATCACTCCGGCAACCAAGCTGCTGTTCGCCGAGACGCCGTCGAACCCGCTCTCCGAGGTGGTCGATATCGCCGCGCTGGCCGAGATCGCGCATCGTCACGACGCGCTGCTGGCCATCGACAACTGCTTCCTGACCCCGGCGCTGCAGAAGCCCATCGAGCTGGGGGCGGACCTGGTGATCCACTCCGCCACCAAGTACCTCGACGGCCAGGGCCGCGCCATCGGCGGGGCGGTGGTGGGGCGCGACAAGGAGCTCGAAGAGCTGTTCGGCGTGGTGCGCACCTGCGGGCCCTGCATGAGCCCGTTCAACGCCTGGATCTTCCTCAAGGGCCTCGAGACCCTCAACCTGCGCATGCGCGCCCACTGCGAGAACGCCATGGCGCTGGCGCGCTGGCTCGAGGCGCACCCGGCGGTAAGCCGCGTCCACTACAGCGGCCTCGAGAGCCACCCCCAGCACGTGCTGGCCAGCCGCCAGCAGCAGGGCTACGGCGCGGTGCTCGGCTTGGAAGTGGCCCCAAGCAGTGGCAAGAGTGCGCGCGACGCCGCCTGGTCGGTCATCGACGCCACCCAGGTCATGTCGATCACCGGCAACCTGGGTGACGTCAAGACCACCATCACCCACCCCGGCACCACCACCCACGGCCGCCTCTCGGATGAACAGCGAGCCACCGCCGGCATCAGCGAAGGCCTGATCCGCGTCGCCGTCGGCCTCGAAGACATCGACGACCTCAAGGCCGACCTCGCCCGCGGCCTCGACGCCTTGGTGTAGTGGTTAGTGTGGGAGCGACTTCAGTCGCGATCATTGTGGGAGCGAATTCATTCGCGATGCAGCGCGCAGCGCTGCTTGGAACACCCAGCCCCATCGCGGCTAAAGCTGCTCCTACATTTGCCTTGGCGCCATCCGCTAATGTAGGAGCGAATTTATTCGCGATTGCAGCGCGCAGCGCTGCCCGGTAAGCAGCGCAGTGCCTTAAAGCCAGATTGGCGGCCTCGGATGCTGATGCTATTCTTGTATATCCCTAGGGCATATCCTGGAGGTTTGTGATGGAGCAGGCATCGGTATTCAAGAGCAACCGCAGCCAAGCGGTTCGACTGCCCAAGGCTGTCGCACTTCCCGATAGCGTGACGCGTGTCGACGTTATGGTGGTAGGGCGTACGCGCATCATTGCCCCGGCAGGGGAAGGGTGGGTTAGCTGGTTCGATGGCGAGACAGTGAGTGACGACTTCATGCTCAGTCGGGACCAGCCCGCTGACCAAGAGCGTGAGGACTTCTAGGGGCATTGCCTGAAAAGGCGGCGAGCGATGACCAGACAAGGCAAAAAACAAGGAAAAAGCGGAGTTTACATGGTGTAAATGAGTATTTTGAGTTGTTTTTTAACGCTGTATGGTCGAGCGCAGCTAGTTTTCGGGTAATGCCTAATGCTGAAGTACATGCTGGACAGTCACATCTGCATCTTCACCATCAAGAACCGTCCGCCACAGGTCCGCGATACCTTCAAACGCCATCATGCCCAGCTATGCATCAGTACCGTGACGCTGATGGAGTTGATCTATGGCGCCGAAAAGTCGGCGAGCCCCGAGCGTAATCTGGAAGTAGTCGAAGGCTTTGCAGCGCGTCTCGAAGTGCTCGACTACGATGGTCATGCTGCTGCGCACAGCGGGCAGCTACGCGCGGAATTGGCCAAGAGCGGCACTCCCATCGGTCCATACGACCAGATGATTGCCGGCCATGCCCGGTCCCGAGGGCTTGTGGTGGTCACCCACAATATTGGTGAATTCCAACGTGTGCCTGGTCTCAGAGTCGAAAACTGGATGCCTGACGCCTAGGTACAGCTAGCCACCAAGACCGTCGCGGCTGACGCCGCTCCCACTTTTGCTGAGGGCGCCACGCCCAGTGTGGGAGTGAATTCATTCACGATTGCAGCGCGCAGCGCTGCCCTGCTTTGCCACCATCGCTTGCCGTGCCGCATCACCAAAAAAATCCCGACCACACCCTAAAGTTAGCCATTCCCCCGCCGATGGCCCTGGGTAGAGAGGAAAATACACGCGCTTTGGAGTTGGTTGTATGTCGAGTATCACCTCACTGGGAATTGGCTCCGGCCTCGATCTCAACGGCCTGCTGGGCCAGATGCAGGAAGCGGAGCAGGCTAAGCTCGATCCCATCGCGCAGCAGGTCGAAAGCCAGCAGGTGCAGATCTCGGCCTATGGCGAGATCCAGAGCGCGCTCTCCACGTTTGGCGACAGCCTCGGCAATCTTAACGACCCCTCGCTTTACCAGAGCGTTACCGCTGAGGTCAGCGGTGGCGCCGTGCAGGCCTCGGCCGGTCCCGAGGCAAGCCCCGGCCGTTTCGAGGTCGAGGTGGGCAATACGGCCACCGCCAGCAACCTCACCAGCGAGCGGGTCGCGGACCTCGATACCATCGTCTCCAAGGACGGCGGCGAGCTCCAGCTGAGCTTTGAAGACGACTCACTGGATCATGCGGTCGCTATTGCTGCCGATAGCACCCTGGAAGACGTGCGTGACGCCATCAACGCCGACCCCGACGCGTCAGTAAACGCCTCTATCGTGTTCGACGGTGAAGGTCATCGTCTGACCCTGATGTCGCAGGGCACAGGCGAGCAGGCCTCCATCACCGGCACCGATTTCGCCGATCTGGCAGCGGGCAACCTTGCCGATGATCCGGGCGACACCGTCGCTCAGGCCGGCCAGGACGCTAACCTCTCGGTCAACGGCATCGACATCACCAGCCCCACCAATCAGATCGAGGATGCCATTCAAGGCGTCTCGCTCACCCTGCAGGAGCCGGGTAGCAGCGAGATCTCGGTGACGCAGGATACCGGCAGCATTCGCGAGGCGGTGACCGGCTTCGTCGAGTCCTACAACGAGCTGAAGGGCACCACCGACCGGCTTACCGACTTTAATGGCGAAGAGGGGGAGGCGGGACCGCTGATCGGCGATAGCGCGGTGCGCACCATCGAATCCAGCCTGCGCAATGAGCTCAGCGCAGGCGAAATGCAGGACGGCGAACTGTCGCTGCTGTCTGACATGGGGCTTTCACTCAGCGTGGATGGCACCCTGGCGCTGGACGGACAGCAGCTGGATGCTTCCCTGGCGAATGATCCCGACGCCGTTGCCGGCTTCTTTGCCGGCAACGACGAGAGCGCTGGCCTGGCCGGGCGGCTGGAAAGCACCACCGAGCAGCTGCTGAGCAGTAACGGTGCCTTGGAAGGCTCAATCAATAGCGCCGAGAACCGCATCGACAGCCTGGAGGAGCGCTTTGAGCGCACCGAGCAGAGCATCGACCAGACCATTGATCGCTACCGCACCCAGTTCCAGCAGCTTGATAGCATGATGGGCCAGATGCAGCAGACCAGTAACTATCTCACCGAGCAGCTCAATGGCCTGGGTGGCGGCCAGGGCGGTGGTGGTATGGGTGGCATGATGTAGTGCCATGTATGTCGCCAAGCTGGACCTTCTACACCCCGGCCCGCGCCGGGGTTTTTTTGCGCCAGAGAAAAAATGGCATAAAGTTATCTGCCAAGCGGCCGATAATACCGCTATCAGTGTCAGGACTGCTCATAGGGAGCTGATCAGTATGTCTACTATTACGTCGTTGGGGGTGGGGTCGGGACTAGACCTGTCGGGGCTGTTGGATCAGCTGCGGGATGCCGAGCGCGGCAAGCTCGAGCCTATCAAGCTGCAGCAGACCCAGCAGAAGGCCAAGATTTCCGCCTACGGTCAGCTACAATCGGCATTGACCAAGTTTCAGGATGCGGTGGCCAAGGTCAACGACCCCAAGCTCTACGAGAGCCTCTCGAGCAACGTGAGCGGGGAGGGGGTGAGCGCCTCGACCTCCGCCGACGCCACCCCCGGCCGCTATGAGGTCGAGGTGATAAGCGCCGCCAGCGCCGGCAGTATTGCGAGTGCCGCGGTGGCAACCCGCGACGAACCGTTGATGGGGGCCGGTGGCAAGATAGTCCTCGACTTCGGCACTGGCGACTCGGCGCGCACGCTGGAGATCGACCTGGATGACGACAGCACCCTGGAAGGCATCCGCGACAAGATCAACGCCACCGAGGATGCCGGGGTCAACGCCTCGATCATCTTCGACGGCAGCGACTACCGCCTGGCATTGAGCTCGAAAGAGACCGGCGAAGCGGCCGCGATCAACGGCTTGAGCATCGTTGATGCCGGGGGCGACACGCTCTACGCGGGCGATGAAGATACCATTCGCGGCGGCGCCGATGCCGTGCTCAACGTCAACGGGATCCGCATCACCAGCCCCGACAACCGCATCGAGGGTGCCATCCAGGGCGTGACCCTCAACCTCGAGCCGGGCACTGAGAACCAGACATCTACCGTAGTGGTCGAGCGCAACACCCGCGCAGTGCGCGAGGCGATCACCGGCTTCGTCGATGCCTTCAACGACCTCAAGAGCACCATCGGCAGCCTGACCGCTTATAACGCCGACACCAACACGGCCGGCGAGCTCAACGGTGACAGCATGGTGCGGACCATCGAGTCGCGCATGCGCAGTATGCTGAGTGGCGGCATAGCCGGCGGCGAGTTCGCCACGCTCAACCAGGTCGGTATCTCGCTGCAGCGCGATGGCACCTTGGAGCTGGATAGTGACCGCCTCGATGAGCTGGTCACTAGCAACATGGCGGACCTCAGCGACTTCTTTGCCGGCGACGAGAAAGACGCCGGCATGGCTGGCCAGCTCAACCAGGCTCTCGATCAGATGCTCGGCAGCAACGGTCTGGTCAAGAACACCATCAGCGGCGCCGAGAGCCGCGTCGAGAGCCTCAACGAGCGCTATGCGCGCATGGAAAAAAGCATCGAAAGCACTATCTCGCGCTACCGCACTCAGTTCGGCCAGCTCGACGCCATGATCGCGCAGATGAACCAGACAAGTAGCTACCTCACCCAGCAGTTCGACGCCCTGGATGCTCAGTTAGGCCGCGGGCGCCGGTAACCGCGCATTGCAATAAGTGGCATCTCGTTACGCTGGCGGCCCTCGGGCCGCCAGCGGCGTTTCCGCACAGGGTTATTGCAAAAAATCGCATCTCAGCCCTAAAGGTTTTCCTCACGCTTCCGATAGTTAAGGTAACGGCCAACGGCGTCGTTGCGGCGGGCCCGGAGGAATCGGGCCGCAACATGAAGAAGACCGGGCCCGCCAATGGAGCCCTCAACCATCGGGAAGGAATATCATCATGTCCGTGATCAATACCAACATCACCTCCATGATTGGCCAGTCCAATCTTCAGAAAAGCCAGAACGCCCTGCAGACCAGCATGGAGCGTCTCTCCTCCGGCCTGCGTATCAACAGCGCCAAGGATGACGCCGCCGGTCAGGCCATCGCCAACCGCATGAGCGCCCAGATCACCGGTCTGGCCCAGGCGCAGCGCAACGCCAACGACGGTATTTCGGTGGCCCAGACTGCTGAAGGCGCCCTGAACCAGATCAACGACAACGTTCAGCGTATCCGTGAGCTGACTGTCCAGGCGCAGAACGGCACCAACTCTGCTGACGACCTGCAGTCCATCCAGGACGAGATCGGTCAGCGTACCTCCGAGATCGACCGTATCTCCAAGGAAACCAACTTCAACGGCGTCAACGTTCTGGCCGAAAATCAGAGCATCGCCATTCAGGTCGGCGCCAACGACGGCGAGGCCATCAATGTTGGCCTGCGCGAGATCACCACCGAGACCCTCGGCCTGACCGATCTCAATGTCAGCGAGCTGCCCCAGGTGGTATCAGCCACTGACTTTGAGGATGGTGAATCCTTTGCTGAGGAAATTACCGGTACCGTAATTCAGAATGATGATGGTGACTACTACATGCAAGATAGCGATGGCAACTTCTTTGCCTTGGGAGCTGCCACCGTTACTGATGGTGAAGTATCGTTTGCCAGTCAGGACGAGCTTGACCCTGAGACTGATGCCCTGACAGCTGAGGACGCCTCAGCAGCTGGCTTGACTCCCCTGGCCGATATTGACTCGGCCCTGAAAGATATCGATAGCCTGCGCTCCGACCTGGGTGCGGTGCAGAACCGCTTCGAGGACGCCATCACCAACCTCGATACCAACGAGACCAACCTGGCCGCCGCCCGCTCGCGCATCGAAGATGCCGACTACGCCATGGAAGTCGCCGATATGACCCGTGCGCAGATTCTGCAGCAGGCCGGCACCTCCGTTCTGGCCCAGGCCAACCAGATCCCGCAGAACGTGCTGTCGCTGCTGGGTTAATGGTTTAGCCAGCGCTACCCACAGGCCTCCTTCGGGAGGCCTTTTGCATTGTGATGATTGGCATGCGGTGGTGAACTGCTATTGCCAGCGCGGTTTTACAGGCTTTTACAGAAAAAATGCTTATAAGGCTCAAGAACCCAGCGTAGGCGCCGTTAAAGAGTATAACGGCACGAGTGGCCGCTGAGATGGCTCCAAGTTGGGGTCAATTGACGAGAGCAAGGAGACATTACGATGTCAGTGATCAACACCAATATCACTTCCATGATTGGCCAGTCCAATCTTCAGAAGAGCCAGAATGCCCTGCAGACCAGCATGGAGCGTCTCTCCTCCGGCCTGCGTATCAACAGCGCCAAGGACGATGCGGCCGGTCAGGCCATCGCCAACCGCATGAGCGCCCAGATCACCGGTCTGGCCCAGGCCCAGCGCAACGCCAACGATGGTATCTCCGTGGCCCAGACCGCTGAAGGCGCGCTGAACCAGATCAACGACAACGTACAGCGTATCCGTGAGCTGACGGTGCAGGCGCAGAACGGCACCAACTCCGCCGATGACCTGCAGTCCATCCAGGATGAGATCGATCAGCGCACCTCCGAGATCGACCGCATCTCCAAGGAGACCAACTTCAACGGCGTCAATGTGCTGGCCGATAACCAGAGCATCGCCATTCAGGTAGGCGCCAACGACGGCGAAGCCATTAACGTCGGCCTGCGTGAAATCACCACCGAAACCCTGGGCCTGGACGACCTGGATGTCGGCAATCTGCCCCAGATCAAGGTGGCCGGTGATTTCGAGGATGCTACTGATGGCGTTGGGTCTTCCTTCGGTGGCTTGACGAACGACGGTCAGGTAGTAGCCATCAATGATGATGATGGCGATGCAGCATACTTCGAGCGTTACACTGATACTGATGGCGAAGTGGCCTTTGCCGCGCTGGGTGATGCCGCGGCAGTGGCCGCGGATGGCGAAGTTACCTTCACCGGTACTGTCGATCCTGATGACTTTGCACTTGAGCCACTGGCAAATATCGATGAGGCATTGAAGGACATCGATAGTCTGCGCTCCGACCTGGGTGCGGTGCAGAACCGCTTCGAGGACGCCATCACCAACCTCGATACCAACGAGACCAACCTGGCCGCGGCCCGTTCGCGCATCGAAGATGCCGACTACGCGATGGAAGTCGCCGATATGACCCGTGCGCAGATTCTGCAGCAGGCCGGCACCTCCGTTCTGGCCCAGGCCAACCAGATCCCGCAAAACGTGCTGTCTCTGCTGGGTTAATCCAGCGATAGGGGAGACGCGGTTTCCCGTATCCTATATAGAACCGGCCTCTCCTGGGGCCGGTTTTTGTCTTTAGGGTTTTGCTGGGTTGGCATGGTCTGGTAATGGAGGTGAGTGAAATGGGGCGTCGGCAAAAAGCGATCAATGGCCATCAGTTGGAGCTAAAGCGGCCACAGTCCGGGGAGGTGGCGCGCCTGGCGGCCAATATTCGTCAACTGATCAAGATGCAGCGCCACGAGTTAGCGGTCGAAGTGCTGCTGCAGCTTCAGCGACTGGATCCCGGGCACGCCGAGGCACTGCTACTACAGGGCGAGCTTGAGCTGGAAGCCGGAGACATGACCAAGGCACTGCACTCTCTGCTGGCCGCTAGTTACCAGCTCCCCAGCTATCCGAGGGTATTCTGGCTGTTGGCCAAGCTTCACGCCATGGGGCGCCAGGACCTTGCCGCCATCAGTGCCCTGCTGCGCTATGTTGAGCTCCGCCCGACAGAGTCCAAAGGCATGATGACGCTGTCGGCGCTTTATACTGAGGCTGGCCTTAACGAGCAGGCCGAGTACTGGGTGCGTCGAGGGTTACGGCTCGAGCCTTTCCGCTGTGAGAAGAAGATCCCGGACAATCAGCGCAAGATGCGAGTGCTGGTGCTGATGACCGCAGAGTCTTCCGAGTGGCGAATCAACCGCAAGACGTTCCAGGCGCAGATAATGGAGGGGCACAATAATCTCTCGCTACTGCTGGATGCGGCGCATATCGAGGTATGGACACTATTCGTAGATACCATAAGTAGTGCGCCCGAGGTGGCCCGAAAGCTGCCCAAGCTCGATTTGGTCTATAACGCCATTACCGACGCCGAGCGTTGTGCAGAGGCGCTTGCCCATGCACACCGTTTATGTGATCGCTTGTGTGTGCCGGTCGTGAATGCACCCTTGGAGGTGTTGGCAGCATCGCGAGAAGGCAACCATGATCGACTGATGGGGGCCCAGGGCGTGATAGTGCCGAAGAGCATTAAGTTGGAGCATGTTCAAGGCGACTGCAGGGCCCTGGTGGAGGATGCTGTTAAAAAGGAGTCGTTGACCTTTCCGCTGATTGTTCGGCTGGCCGGCTATCAGGGTGGCAAGTATATGCACCTGGTTCAGGAGCCAGCCTCGCACGACTACAAGGAGCTGGACGCTGCCCTCGCTCAGCAACCCCAGACGCTGTACTTGATTGAGTATCATGATGTTAGCTATCAGGATGCACGCTGCCCTGATATACGGCTATTCCCCAAGTATCGTGCTTTTATGGTGGGGAGTAACCTATACCCTTGCCACCTTTTCACCGGTGACAGCTTTAATGTTCATCTGAAGAGCGCCGAGAAGATCATGCAGGCCAATCCCTGGCTGGTCGATCTTGAACGAGCGTACTGTCATGACCCGGCTAGGCACTTGGGGGAATCTAACTGGGCCGCCTTGTCTGAGGCGATGCAGGCGCTAGGGTTGGATTATTGCGGTGTGGATTTTTCCCCGTCCGCTGACGATCCAAGTAAACTTGTTATCTTTGAAATGAACCCTGCCATGCGTAACTGGGTAAGTCATTTGCCCGAGGGAGATCATGTTCAGCTGTCTTGGAAGACGATTACCCGAAAGGTGCACGAGCACTTCTGTTTTTTGACGGATATCTCTCCCTGGCACTTCAATCTGCCCGAAGGAACCGCACCTGTATTCTCGGAAGACGATATACTGACGCTGCGCCTGTTGATCAGCGGCCAGGTACAGGGGGTCGGTTATCACCAATGGTTTGCCAGCCAGCTGGTAGAACGGGGCATCGCGGGCTGGGTACGTAACAGTTCCGATGGCAGCGTGGAGGCTGTAATTCACGGCAAGCTGGGTGACCTGCAACCCCTCTGCGATGAGGTGCCGAATGGGCCCGAGGGCGCTAGCGTGAGTGGTTTCGATGCCAAGCCCTGGGACGGTGCGATACCGAAGGGGGTGGAAATCCGCTAGGCGCACAGGGTGCATGGCCCGGCAAAAAAGTCGGCGGGAGTACTAAAGTTTTGCATCTGATGGCCGATACAGAGAATGAGCGCTGTGAGGCTCGTGACCCGTTATCACATGTGAGACCTTAAACATGTCCGTGATCAATACAAACATCACTTCCATGATTGGCCAATCCAATCTGCAAAAGAGCCAGAATGCTCTGCAGACCTCCATGGAACGTCTCTCCTCGGGCTTGCGCATCAACAGCGCCAAGGACGACGCCGCCGGCCAGGCTATCGCCAACCGTATGACTGCTCAGATCACCGGTCTGGCTCAGGCTCAGCGTAACGCCAACGACGGTATCTCGGTTGCCCAGACCGCTGAGGGCGCCCTGAACCAGATCAACGATAACGTCCAGCGTATTCGTGAGCTGACGGTACAGGCCCAGAACGGCACCAACTCTGCCGATGACCTGCAGTCCATCCAGGATGAGATCAATCAGCGCACCTCCGAGATCGATCGCATCTCCAAGGAGACCAACTTCAACGGCGTCAAGGTGCTGGCTGATAATCAAAGCATTGCCATTCAGGTTGGTGCTAACGACGGCGAAGCCATCAATGTTGGTCTTAGAGAAATTACTACTGAGACCTTGGGGTTGGGTAGCCTGGATGTCACCAACCTTCCGCGTACAGTCGCTGCTTCTGACTTCGCTGCTACAGCGGATGGTAATGCCGCCGACCCTGATACGAACCCGATTAACTCGGGCGTTAACTTCTCAGATGCTATCAATGATGCAGGCACTGTCTTTACGATCAAGGATGCTGCCGATAATGATACTTATTACATCCGTGACGAAGCCGGTGACTACTTCACTCTTACTGACGTAATGGTAAGTGACGAGGGCGTCGTCAGTGGTACGATTGGCGCCGCCGCCTTGACAGAAGCTCAGGTCAAGGATGCCGGTTTGACGCCATTGGCCGATATCGATACCGCTCTCAAGAATATAGATAGCCTCCGCTCCGACCTGGGTGCCGTGCAGAACCGTTTCGAAGATGCCATCACCAACTTGAGCACTAACGAGACCAACCTGGCCGCTGCCCGTTCGCGCATCGAAGATGCCGACTACGCGGTGGAAGTGGCCAACATGACCCGCGCCCAAATCCTGCAGCAGGCCGGCACTTCGGTACTGGCACAGGCCAACCAGATCCCGCAGAACGTCCTGTCTCTGCTGGGTTAAGGTTGAGCTACTAGGGAATAGGCTTCTTCCCTTTGGCACTGCCAACGAACCGGCTCCTTTCGAGGGGCCGGTTTTTTGCTTTCTGAGGACATGACATGACCATTGAAGAGCACCAGCAAGTGATCCATGAGCTTCAGGGTGTCATTGACGATACCCAGTACACCATCGACCGCTTCGAGGCCTCCGGCATGGATAAGCAGATGACAGAGGACTACGACAGGCTGCTAGTGATTCTCGATGATGCTGTGAAGCAGCAGCGGACACATGCGCTTGCGATGTCGGGCTGAATAGCGTTGCCTTGACTGCTGCCACCCCATTAGTACGGCTCAAGTTTTCCGCCTACATGCCGATATGCTGATGAATACAACAAGAAGCGAGCACCACAACGCAGGGGATATCAGCGCATGACCCATATCGAGACCTTTCCCACCGCCCTGGAGGCGGACGTTATCGGTGGCCTGGAGCAGGCGCTGACGCGCTTGCAGGAGCGCGATGCGGCGCTGCTGGTGGCGCGGGCAACCGAACGTAGTATCACCGCTCGCCTGGGCTGCCATCTTCAGGGGCTTTTTCCCGATTGGGATGTCGATTGCGAGTTCAACTGCTGGCGCGGGCCGCTGCAGAGCCGTGGCCATATCGTGGTGTCTACCACCAGCGCCACCACCGAGGCGCCGACCATCTTTCCGGACCTGCTGATCCATCGCCGCGTCAGCGGTGAAACCCTGGCGGTGATCGAGGTGCTGAAGAGTGATGCCCAGGCCGCCCGCCACCGCGAGCGTCGCAAGCTTCAGCACTGCAAGAAGAGGCTCGGTTGCCCCCATGCGGCGATGATCGAGATTGGCGTCGGCGAAGGGCGCGGGCATCACCACTTGGAGATGCTGCCATGACCACCATCGGCGACCGCATCTCTGTACGCGAGCTGCTGCACGATCTTATCCCCAAGCTGAAAGCCACTGAACGCTTTATCGACGAGACGCTTGCGACGCTGATCGAGCAGGCGCCGCCGGGCGATGAGCGTGCCCGCCGGGAGCGACAGCAGCACGCCTTCCAGGTCAACCTGACCATGATTCGCATGAACCTCGACCACCTGCTGAAACGCCATGCGCACTTGCTTGACGAGGTGAGCGATCCCGGTGCGGTACCGTCCGGCCCCATGCTGGAGCTCGATGAACACGAGCAGGTGGCGCTGAACAGCGCCATCAAGCTCTACCAGCAGACCCAGGCGATCCAAACGGGTTAACACGATTGCATTGCGCAGCGCTGCCGAGCTTGGCCAACGTCATCGCGATTGAAATCGCTCCTACATTAGCTCTGGCGACAATTGCCGTGTGGGGTGATTGGATTCGCCATCCTGGCGCGCTGCTCAATTAGCGCCGCAGGCCCTGTTTCCATTCGCTTTTTGGTCAATCGGCGTCGCGGAGAGTGGCTTACACTGTTCCATATGTTCCACGATGTCGAGATGTATGCCGTGACGCCAGATGAGTACCAGCAGGTGATCGAGGAGTTCGATAGCCTGATCCACGATGCCCGCACGCTGATGGTGCGCCTCGAGGCATCGGGCATGGATCAGAGCCATGAGGCCGCCTACTACGAGGTGCATGCGATCTACGCCAAGGTGGTGGCCGATCAGCGCGCCTATACGCTGTCAATGCTCGACGAGGTGGCGTAACGCCGGCCTCACCGATAGCAGCAGTTTCTTCTCAAGATGTTGCCACGCCTGCCGATAATCTGAGTATCTATCTCTGCGCGCCACCCGGCGCGCGCTTGGGGGCTTGCCTCGGTGCTGGTGCTCAATACGTCTATCATGTCGATGCTGGCGCGCCAGCATCTCCACGCCAGCCAGTCTGAGATGCAGACGGCGATGCAGCGGCTGTCGTCGGGCCTGCGTATCAACAGTGCCAAGGACGATGCCGCCGGTCAGGCGATTGCCAATCGCATGACCGCGCAGATCCGTGGGCTCGCCCAGGCGCAGCGCAATGCCAATGACGGTATCTCGCTGGTGCAGACCGCCGAAGGGGCATTGAACCAGGTCAACGACAATCTCCAGCGTATCCGCGAGCTCTCGGTGCAGGCGGCCAACGGCACGCTGAATGAGCGCGACCTGGCGTCGATCCAGCACGAAGTCGATCAGCGCCTCGACGAAATCAACCGCCTTACCGGCCAGACGGATTTCAACGGCGTCAAGCCGCTGGGGCAGTCCCGCTCGCTGTCGATCCAGGTGGGGGCCTATGATGGTCAGACGATCGATATTGCCTTGACGGCACTCGACCTCGACGGGCTGGGTCTCGAGGACTTCAATGTCGAGGAGGTGGACGAGGACCGGCTGGCGCGGCTCGATGAGGCACTAACGCGCGTCGACCGCCAGCGTAGCTATTTGGGCGCGACGCACAATCGCCTCGAAGGGGTGATCGATAACCTGGCGACCACCCAGATCAACCTGGCGGCCTCACGCTCGCGGATCATGGACGCTGACTATGCCGCCGAGGTGTCGAAAATGGTTCGCGCGCAGATTCTCCAGCAGGCCAGCATGGCGGTCTTGGCTCAGGCCAATCAGCTGCCCAATATGATTCTCACACTGCTGCAGCGCTGATATCCCTCTGATTAGGTTGATGTATTAAAGATAAGCGAGCGGTTGCCGATAGCACTCTGGCGGGGTATGAAGCCCGCATCGGATCATTACGCAAGGGATATTCATAATGTATAAGTCGATTACTGCCGGCATGGCGGCGCTGCTGTTGGGTGCGGGCGCAAGTAGCGCTCAGGCCTTCGAGGATCGCTACAGTGTTGGCGTGCTGGCGGGCACCACCGGGGTCGGGGCCGAGGTGTCATGGCGCTTTCATGAGCGCATGGGGGTGACCGCCCAGTACGCCGGCGGCTTGAGCTGGAGCGGCGATTTCGACACCGACGATGTCGACTACGATGGCGACCTGGATATCTCCGCTGGGGCCATCAAGTTCGACTATTATCCGTTTGCCGGGCGTTTCTACCTTACCGCCGGCGCCATGCTGCCGGATATGGAAGCTAACGTGAGTGGCCGTTCCAAGCGCAACGATACCTTCGAGTTCGATGGGCAGACCTATGCCGCCAGTGATATCGGCAGCGTGCACGGCAAGCTGACCATCGCCGATGGCGTGCAGCCTTATGCCGGCCTGGGCTGGCGTTCATCGCATCGGCAGGGCTTTGGGCTGTTTTCCGAGCTGGGAGTGATGGCGACCAGCATCGACGTATCGCTGAGCACCTCAGAGAACTACGAGGCGCAAAGCGACCAGTTCCGCCGCGACCTGCGTCGCGAGGAGCAGCGCCTGAAGGATGAAGCCGACAAGCTGCCGTTCTATCCGGTCGCTGTGGTGGGGGTGTCCTACACCTTCTAACGGCCGACTGGAACGGGAAGGTACCCTGCCGCCCAGGCTCTGTGCCTGGGCGCTGTCGTTATTGGCCAATGGCCCATGCGCCGTACTGAGACCGCTGCCAGGCGGGAATCTCGGCAGCAGGCATCGGCCTGGCGATACCGTAACCCTGCATCAGGTGGCAGCCCAGTGCCCCCAGTGCGCGGGCGTGAGCCATGCTCTCCACGCCTTCGGCGAGTACCGGACGATTGAACTTGCCGGCTAGGAAGATCACGCTCTCGACGATGGCGTGGTCGTCGTCGCTCTCCAGCATCCGTGAGACGAAGCTGCGGTCGATCTTGATCAGGTCGACGGGCAGGTTGCGCAGGTAGGAGAGCGACGAGTAGCCGGTGCCGAAGTCGTCCAGCGCCAGCTCGATGCCCAGCGCCTGACAGCCTTCCATGACCTGCATGGCCGCGTCGATATCGTCCAGCGCGGCGGATTCCAGTACCTCGACCTTGATATCACCGGGCCCTATCTGCGGGTGTTGCTGCATGAGATGGGCCAGGACGTCGAGGAACTCGCGCCGCACCAGTGACTGAGGGCTGAGGTTGACGCTGATCGGCAGTGCCATGCCGGCGTGTCGCCAGGCATCGGACTGTCGCAGCGCGGTTTCCAACACCCACTCGTCGATGGCCTGCTCCAGTTCGGTGCCGGCCAGCAGAGGCAGAAAATGGCCGGGTGCTAATAGGCCGCGTTGCGGATGGCGCCAGCGGATCAGCGCCTCGACGCCCACCACCCGCTGCTGGGCAAGGTCGACCTGGGGCTGGTAGTAGAGCTCGAACTCCTGGTCATCGAGTGCCCTTGCCAGCCGGTTGAGCTGGTCGCGCTGACGGCGCAGGCGGAGGTCCTGATCGGCATCGAAAAGCTGGTAGCAGTCACCGCCGCGCTGCTTGGCCTGATACATCGCCTGGGTGGCGTGGCGCAGCAGCATGTCGGCGTCGCTGTCGTCCTGAGGGTAGGTCGAGACGCCGATGCTGGCGGTGACACTGAGCGTTTCATTGTCGACGATCAGCGGCTTGGCGAGAGCGTCGCGGAGGTGTTCGAGAAACTCGAGGCGTTGATGCGACTCGGGCAGGATCAGCGCGAACTCGTCGCCACCGACCCGCGCCAGCTTGCCCTGCTCCTCCATCAGCGCCTGCAGGCGTGAGGCCAGTGCCACCAGTAGCCGGTCGGCCAGCTGGTGACCATAGACCTGATTGATATTGCCGAAGCGGTCGAGATCGAGCATGCACACCGTCAGTGACTGGTCGTAGCCCTCGGCGTAGTCGAGCAGATCCTGCAGCTTCTGGGTCAGGTGGTCACGGTTGGCAAGCCCGGTGAGCTTGTCGAAGTTGGCAGCGCGAAATAGCTCCTCGTGGTGGCGCTTGGTGCGCGTGAGGTCCGAGAACACCGCCACGTGATTGAGCAACTCGCCGCTGTCGTCGTAGACCGCCGAGACCGAGAGCATGGCGGGGTAGCTTTCGCCGTTCTTGCGCCGCCCGGAAAACTCGCCGTGCCAGTCCTCGCCGCCGGCCAGGTGGTCGATCACCGCCTGGGCGTCGGCGACGCCAGGTATTTTTGAGCTCAACTGGGTGGCATGGGTGCCGATCATCTCGTTACGGGTGTAACCGGTAATGTCACAGCAGGCCGGGTTGACGTCGACCACGTGGTGCTCGGCATCGGTAATCAGGATGCCTTCCTGGGTATTGTCGTAGACCCGTGCGGCGAGCTTCAGGCGCTCCTCGAAGGCCTTGCGCTCGCTAATGTCGGACTGGATATCGATAAAGCCGCTCAGCTCACCCTGCTCGTCGTAGAGGGCATCGCAGCGGATATGCACCCAGTAGGGGGTGCCGTCGCGGCGATAGTGAATGACCTCTTCCTCGAAGCCTTCGCCGCGCGCCAGCGCCGCTTCGATGCGGGCGTTGGCTTCGGGGTCGGTGGCCGGACCGCGTAGCAGCTGACCCGGGCGCTTGCCATGGGCCTCCCGGAAGGAGTAGCCGCTGAGCTGCTCGAATCCTTCATTGACCCACTCGATACGGTCGTTGGCATCGCAGATGAAGACGCTATTGCTGGTGCGCTGGGCGACCTGGGACAACCGCGCGATGCTCTGCTGACTACGCTGATGCTCGCGCCTTACCCGCAGCGTGTCGACCAAATGGGCGGCGGTGCTGAGCAGCGGGGTAAGGAATTCCACCATCGCATCGTCGTAGCCGCCGGGGCGGTTGGCTAGCCCCAGCATGGCAACCACCCGCCCTTCGAGGCTGATCGGTAGGCCAAGGAAGCTCTTCAGCGGTGGGTGCCCTGTGGGCAGCTGGCCCTTGCGCGGGTCGCTGGCGGGCGCATTGCTGATCACCGTCTGGCCAGTGCGTAGTGCATGGCCGAACAGGTTGTCGAGATTACGGAACTCGAGGCCATCTGGGGCGGCGTCGAGCATCGCTCGAGGGGCTTGATCCCAGGCGACATCGGTTATCGACTGAATCTTGAGATAGGGCTTGCCATCGTGGCCATGGAATACCTCACCGATAAAGCCGAATTCGCTCTCGGTCAGGGCCAGGATATCGTCGAGAAGCAGTGCAAAAGCCTGGTGGCTGTCGCCGCTGGAAATGAACGATGACTGCGCCTTGACCAGCACTTGGTCGAGCTGGTGCTGCTGTTGCAGGCGCTGCTCGATGCGTTTGAGCCGGTTGACGTTGCGCGCCGTGCCGAGCACCTGCACCGTTTCGCCATTGGCCACCAGCGGCTCGCCGTTGAGCTGCATCCAGTCATAGCGACCGTCGGGCGCCATCAGCCTGAGAATCACCTCGAACCCACGCTGCTGCTCGCAGGCGTCGCGCAGGCAGCGCCGCAGCTGCGGCTGGTCGTCGGGATGATAGCGGGCGATGGCGGCTTCAGCCTGGCTGGGCTGGGTGTCGTCGAACCCCAGCTGGCGATAGATGGCGCGGCTCCAGAAGGCGGTGCCAGAGCCGACATCCAGTTCCCAGACGCCGATATTGGCAGCGTCCACGGCGGTCATGAAGCGGGCGTCCAGGCCCAGCTCGAAGTGCTGTATCACCAGTCGAGCCAGCAGGGTAAGTATCTGCTTATGCTGTTGACTAGCCTCGCGGGGCTGAGTGTCGAGCACGCATAGCGAACCGAGGGCATGGCCGTTGCGAGTGAGCAGGGGGGCGCCCAGGTAGTAGCGCACGAAGGGCGCCTCGGTGACCTGTGGGTTAGCGGCAAAGCGTGGGTCGAGATGGGTGTCGGCGACTTCCATCAACTCATTTTGAAGAATGCTATGGGCACAAAAGGAGATGTCCCGAGGCGTCTGATCGACGGGCATGCCCTGCGAGCTCTTGAACCACTGACAGTGTTCGTCGACCAGCGACAGCGTCGCCATGGGGGTATCCAACAGTTCTGCCGCCAGGCGCGTCACCTCATCGAGCGCCGCGTCGCGTCGGCGGTCGTGAAGGGTGTAGCGCCATAGGTGCTGCAGACGTTGCGTTTCATTGCCGGGTAGCGGCGGGGTCTGCATGGTCACTGCCTCCGCGTCCATGTGGGCCTTGCCTTGGGGCTCAGCCATACACAGGTGTAACACATTTTTACCGTCAGAAGGACGTCCAATCGTTGTGCGCCAAGCAGCTGCCGACGGACAATCCCTGTCTCTCGGTGGTGGTATTTGGGGGGGGGATGTCCTATGGCCGAATTATCGGCGTCCTGGCATAAGTCTTTAATTTGCAATTGTAAAACATACGTTTGATATGGCCCGTGCGGTGATTGATCTGGTGATTGCCCGTGGCCAGTACCGTCCGGCATCAATATGCCACTATCAGGAAACGTTAGTGCACATCTCTTGACACGATTTGGCTGCCAAATGCGCTACAACTCAAGGTCATAAAAACTATACTTTGGGGAGAGCTGTATGGACGTTAATCGGGAGCGCACGCTGCTGGGAATAGTGCTATGGGGGGCTGCGGCGATCTCGGCGCCTGTCACCACCTTGATGGTGTTGCGCGTTGGCGGGCTGCCTACGCTGGGGGTCGGGGCGCTAAGCGTGGCGCTGTTTGGCGCCGCGCTGCTGTGTACTCACATCAATCAACAGCTCGATGATCTCGTGCAGGATGATGAGCTATCCGATGAGGAGTGGGAGACGCATTTTGCCGAGGAGTCACTGCAGTGCAGTGGCCTGAGGGTACTGCGGATTGGTGAGGGCAGCCCGTTGAAGGGGCATATCAGCGAGCGCGCGGTGATTCTCAAGATCAACGGGGTGTGCCCGGTCACGGCGGATGAGGCCAATCACGCGCTGGTCGAGGGGCGTAACGAGATCGAGTGGATGGGGCGTAATCGCAAGCCGTTGGTAGCCCATATCACCACCCAGGGTAATGAACATGACCTGCTGGCACAGTTCGAGCAGTTGAATCCGAGCCCCGCAACGTAGCAGGAGGGCGAAACACTGAGCTGAGTCTCGTGCCCGACGCTCAGTTGACCAGGATGGGGGCCAACCAGCGTTCGGCGAAGCGCTCGCCGGTGAGCGGCTTGCTGAAGTGATAGCCTTGCGCCTGCTGGCAGCCCAGTGCCAGCAGGGCGTCGGCCTGTTCGGCATGCTCGACGCCCTCGGCGATCGTTTCCATTTTCAGGCTGCGTGCCATGGCAATGATGGTGGTAACGATGGTGTGGTCGTTGTCACTTTGAAGCATATCGGCGACGAACGACATGTCGATCTTGATCTTGTCGGCAGCGAAGCGCTTGAGATAGGCCAGCGACGAGTAGCCGGTACCGAAGTCATCGATGGAGAGCCCGAAGCCGAGTCGCTTGAGCGCTTCGGTGATGGCCACGGCCTGGTCGGGGTCGCTCATGAAGCCGCTTTCGGTGAGTTCTAGCCCCAGTTGACTGGCGGCAACCCCATGCCTGCTGCAGCAGCGTTGCAGGGTGGCGATCAGCTGGTTGTCGTCGAACTGCCGCGAGGCGACATTGATCGCCAACTGGCCGGGCATGACAAGGCCTGCGGCCTGCCAGGCGGCGAGCTGGCGGCAGGTGGCATCGATCACCCAGTTGCCGAGCGGCACGATCATGCCACGCTCCTCGGCCAGCGGTATGAACACGGCCGGGCTCACGGTGCCGAGTTCGTCGTCGTGCCAGCGGCACAGTACCTCGGCGCCTACCAGGCAGCCGCTGGCCAGATCGACCTGTGGCTGGAAGTGCAGGCTGAGGCCGCCGTCGGTCAAGGCCGCGGCCAGCCGCTTGGCCATCACCAGCCGCGAGGCGAGGGCGGCGCCCATGTGCTCTTCGAAGAAGCGGAAGGGGACGTCCTGCTGCTTGGCCTGATACATGGCGATATCGGCATGCTTGAGCAGCTCACGGGCGCTGCCGGCATCGTCAGGGTAGAAGGCGATACCGATGCTGGCATCGAGCTCGAAGGCCTGTTCGTCGAGCTGCAGCGGCGCTGCCAGCGAGCGTAGCAGGCGCTCGGCGGTGTGGGTGATGGCATAAACGTCGCTGGGCTCGGCCAGCACCACGAATTCGTCGCCCCCCAGGCGTGCCAGATACTCGTTGCCCACTAACGCACCGGAGAAGCTGTTGGCCACCGCCGCCAGCACCTTGTCGCCGATGTCGTGGCCGAGGGTATCGTTGATGTCCTTGAAGCGGTTGAGATCGAGCAGCATCAGGCCCAGCCGCGCTCCGCCGGGTGCTTCCAGGGCACCCTCCAGGCGCTGCATGAAGGCGGTGCGGTTGGGTAGGCCGGTGCCCGGGTCGCGATAGGCCAGGCGGCGGATACGCGTCTCGTCTTCCTGGCGTTCCAGTTCGGCAGCGACGCCAGCGGCGAAGATCTGCAGCACGCTGCTCACCAGCTCGGTATCCTGCAGTGGCTCGGCGAACATCACGCCGAGTAGCCCCATCGGCTCACCGGCGGCGTTGTCCAGCCGGCGCCCGGCGTAGGCGCGTACCCAGGTGAGCGCCTCGCGGCCCTCTACCGGCAGGCGCTTGCCGGCCTCATCGTGGACGATGCACTCGGCTTCGATCAGCACGTCCTCGCAGGGCGCACCAGGCAGGGTGTAGCTGAAGTTGGGCTGGCGCTGGCCATCGATAACGATGGTCAGGGTATTGGCGCGTGTCGAGTCGCGTTCGTCGAGGCGCGCGATAAAAGCCAGCTCGGCGTCCAGCGCTTCGGCCATATGATGCGTCAACTGGTCGAGAAACTCTTCGCCGCTGCGCGCCGACACCGCCGAGGCGATCTTGAGCACGGCACGCTGGATGCGCTGCTGGGCGATCCGCTGGCGCAGAGTGTCGATGCCGAAGGCCAGGTTGTCGGCCAGCTCACACAGCAGCTGGCGCTCCTCGTCGCTGATCGGGTGTGTGTTCGACTGATAAAGCGCGAGGATCCCGAACACCTGGCCGCCGCGCTTGAGCGGCAGGCAGATCATGCTGTGAAAGCCATTCTGCAGGGCCAGCGCGCGCCAATGCACGAAACCTGGATCGTTGGCCAGATCATTTATGATGACCGGCTTGCCGCTGCGCACCGTCCTGCCTGACGGGCCCTTGCCGTTTGGGTGCTGTGCCGACCAGCTCAGGCTGATCTGGTCGAGATACCCTTGCACATTGCCTGCTGAAGCCTGGGGCTCGATGCGTCGCTCATCGTCATGCTGGGCGTAGCCCACCCAGGCCATACGGTAGCCGCCGATCTCGACGGCCAACTGGCAGATCGCCTCCAGCAACTGCTGCTCGTGATCCGCCTGAATCAGCGCCTCGTTGCAGCGGCTAAGCAGCTTGAGGGCTCGGTTGGTGCTCAACAGTTGCTGGCGGTGGTGATGGTCGCTCTCCTGGCGAGCCAGCTCTGAACCGGCGCGGGCAGCGGCAATGCGCATTACCTCCTCGGCATGGCGCGAGGTGTTGATGGGATGCGAGTGCATTGCGGCTAGCAGGCCCAGCGTGCGTCCATCGGGGGCAGACATCGGTACGCCCAGGTAGGCTTCGACGTCAAGCTCGGCGAGTAGCGCGTCATCGGGAAAACGCTGGCAGACATGCTGTGAAAAGTGGCATGGCGCACGTCCTGTGACCTGCTCGCAGGGCGTGCCGGCCAGCGGATAGCGAATGTTGTCGACCAGCTTGCCTCGTGCGCACAGCGCCAGCGTGGTGGCATGAAGGCCGTCGTCGTCGACCTGCGCGATCATTACGTAATCCACGCCCATGATCTCGCTAAGTGCGGTCGCCAGCTGCGCGAAGAACCCGTCATCGGTGGCTATCGACAAGCTGTCGGCCAGGCGGCGAAAGACATCGTGTGAGGTCACCAGGTCATTCAATCGCAAGATCCTTTCAACGTAGCGCTATGCTCGATATGAGTCGATATCGGCTGTGCTGGCGCCAGCTTGAGCGTTGCGACGATATCAGTATAGCGATGTCATGCTCATCATACAGTGCGATGCCATGCATGTATTCCGATGAGATAGGCGCTTGCAATGAGGGTGGTTGGCGCGCCGCTAGCCATGGCCAGGCACGGAGACTTGCGTGGGGAGGTAAAACGGCTGGAAGCGCTCGCAGCGCATCACTGATGGCAATGACTGACATCGTTGATTGGTGCGGATGGGGAGACTTGAACTCCCACGCCCGAAGGCACCAGAACCTAAATCTGGCGTGTCTACCAATTCCACCACATCCGCAGCCTTGGCAGCAGTGCTGACTAAGCCGCCCATATTTTACGGATGGTCGCCAGCAAGTCAACGCGTTATTCCGGCAGTTGGACATGGTCGGCGACCTGGGACGGTGTGGGGCGCGCCAGGTAGGGGACCCGGCCCAGGCAGGGGGCGTCCAATTGCTGGGTAAGGCTGGACAGATTGTCCTCGGCAGCGTCCATCCCTGGATCGACCCGGTTGGCGACCCAGCCGGCGACCTGCACCCCGTCACGGCGAATCGCCTCCAGTGTCAGGCGGGCATGGTTGATCGCGCCGAGGCGCACACCGACAACCAGAATGGCCGGTAGCCGCAATAGCGTCGCAAGTCCAGCGAGGTCCTCGTCGGCGTTGAGCGGCACCCGCCAGCCGCCGGCGCCCTCGATCAGTGTCAGGTCGCGTGCCTCCGCCAACCGTGGCGTCAGCCGCTCGGCCAGTGCGGCGAGGCTGAGTGTGGTACCGGCCTGCTGGGCGGCGAGGTGCGGGGCGATGGCCGGCGCGAAGGCAAAGGGATTGATCTCGTCATAGGGCAACGGCGGGCTGGACGCCGCCTGCAAGGCCAGGGCATCGCGGTTGCGCAGGCCGGCAGGGGTTGACTCACAGCCTGAGGCGACCGGCTTGAGACCCTGGGTGGTCAGGCCCTGGCGCCGGGCCAGCGTCAGCAGGCCACTGGCGATCAGGGTTTTGCCGGCATCGGTATCGGTGCCGGTAATGAAGTAGGCACTCATGCAAACCTCGTTCTGTTGTCGTTGGCCAAGTGCTCAGCGCTGCAGGATCAGGGTCAGCCGCTGGTAGGTCACCGGCAGCCCCGCGGGTTCACGCAGGCGCTCGTAGCGCTGTCGGGCGCGCATCAGGTCGCTGCGAGTCAGCGGCGCTTGCCCGGCTGGAGGCGGTTGCTGGGCACCGACGCCCTTGATCGAGGCCATTACCGCAGCGAGGTCCGGATAGTGAAAACGCTCGGCAACCTGCTCGATATGAACGCTGAAGCCCGCAGCATGGCTGCTGGCGGCAACCTGTTCCGCGGATAGGAAGTCGAGTAGCGCCTGTGGCCGCGACCAGGCCTCGGCGACCTCGGCCAGGGTGCCGGGGGCCAGGGTGTTGATCAGCGCCGTGGCGCCGGGCGCCAACACCCGGTGGAGTTCGGCGAACACCTGAGCGAGGTCCGGGCACCACTGCAGCGCGAGGTTGGAGAACACCAGGTCGTGGCTGGCGTCGGCCAGCGGCAGGCGAGCGGCATCGGCGCATAGCCAGTGGCCACGCCCGGCACAGCGCCGCTGTGCCTCAGCGAGCATGCCTGGGGCCAGGTCGAGGCCCAGGGCGCTGGTGCGGTAGTGCGTGGCGAGGCGCGTGGTCCAGTGTCCCGGGCCGCAGCCCAGGTCGAGGATCGACGTGGCACTCCTCGGAAGATGCTGCCAGAGCGCCTCGCCCATGTGCTGCTGGGCGCCGGACAGGGCCAGGTAACGTGGCGCGGCGCGGCCGAAGCTTCGCGCCACGTTGCGTTGCCAGCGTGTGGCAGCCAGGGGGGCGGGCATATTCATCGGCGCTCCATCGTGCTGGCGTGACTGAAGTCGCCGGCCAGCCGCTGCAGCGCACGGGCCAGTGCGACAGGCTGTGAGAGCATCGCGCAGTGGCCGCTGTCGGGCAGTGCCTCGGCGCCAGATGGCAGTCCACTCGGCGCGAGCAGTGGGTCGCGGGTGCCGTATAGCCAGGCCACCGGGCAGGGTGGGGCCGGTACCAGATGCTGAGCGTCGAGCTGGCTAAGCTGGGCCAGGCCGGCGCTCAGGGTCGGCAGCGTCGCCGGCGGCGTGTCGCCGAGCAGGCGGGTGAGCTGTCGGTAGGTGTCGCGTGGTGAGGGTTCGCCGCCTGACTGCCAACGCAGGAAATGCCGCCAGCTGGCCTCGGGGGCACGGGAGAAGGCGCGCTGGAAATCGCCCAGCGCCGCCTCGTTGACCGCCGCCGGGTGGCAGAAGCGTGGCCCCATGCCTAGCATCACCAGGCCCTGGGGTGCGGGCAGGCGCAGGCTGAGAGCGGCGGCGAGTAGCCCGCCCAGCGACCAGCCTACCCATACCGCATCGGCTGGCAGCGCCGCGGCCATGGCATCGGCCAGAGCGTCGAGATCACCGGGCGCACCGAGCGCCGCCCGTGTGCCGTAGCCCGGCCAGTCGGGGCAGGCCGGCGCCTCGGCGTCCGGCCAGTGAGCCGCCAGGGGCGCCCAGATGCGCGCGTCGACGCCCCAGCCGTGGAGCAGGATCAGGCGTGGCATCGCGCGTCGGGCTCGCGTTGCTGGCAGACGTTCAGCGTCGCGACCAGTTGCTCGATCATTGCAGGCGTGTGCGACGCGGAGAGGGTGATGCGCAGGCGTGCGGTGCCGGCGGGTACCGTGGGTGGGCGGATCGCCCCGACTTGGTAGCCGTGGGCGGCGAGGGTGGCTTGCCACGCAAGGGCGCGGGCCGGTTCGCTCAGCAGCAGCGGCTGAATCGGCGTATGACTGTCGAGCAGCGGCAGCGAGGCGTTGCGGGCCAGGCGGCGGAACAGGGCAATATTGGTGCTTAGCCGCGCACGGCGCTCGGGTTCGGCGTCGACGATATCCAGCGCTGCCAGGCTGGCGGCGGCCACCCCGGGGGGCAGCGCCGTGGTGTAGCAATAGGGCCGTGCGAACTGAATCAGTGCCTCGATCAGTGTCGCGTCGCCGGCCACGAAGGCGCCGAAGCTGCCCAGCGCCTTGCCCAGGGTGCCGACCAGGATCGGCACCTGATCACAGCCGACGGCATGGCCCACGCAGCCGTCGCCGTGTTCGCCCAGCACGCCGATGCCGTGGGCGTCGTCGATCATCAACGTCGCCGCGTGGCGCTGGGCGAGCGCCGCCAGGCCGCGGATGTCCGCCACGTCGCCATCCATGCTGAACACGCCGTCGCTGACGATCAGCGCGTCGCTGCCGGCGGGGCGCCGCGCCAGCAGGCGGGTCAGGTCGTCGAGATCGCGATGGTGGAAGCGCCGCGAACGCGCCCCGGACAGCGCCGCGCCGTCGAGCAGCGAAGCGTGGTTGAGGCGGTCTTGGAAGAGGCGTGTCTGGGTGTTGCACAGGGTCTGCATGACCGCCAGGTTGGCCATATAGCCGGTGGAGAACAGCAGCGCCCGCGGCCGACCGACCAGCGTGGCCAGGCGCTGTTCGAGAGCCTCGTGGACGTCACGGTGGCCGCTGACCAGGTGCGAGGCGCCGCTGCCGGCGCCCAGGCGGCGGGCGGCGGCTGCCTGGGCGTCGGCCAGGCGTAGGTGATGTGCCAGGCCGAGGTAGTCGTTGCCGGCAAAATCGATGCATTCCGCCGTGCCACCGGCACGCTGGCGCCACAGGCCGCGTTGGCGCTGGTCGGCCAGGCGGCGCTCGAGTCGCTGCCACATGCCTAGGCGGGCTCGGCGGCGTGAGCCGCAGTCGCATCGTGGTAGAGCGGCTGTTCAGGGTGCAGGCCGAGCTTGTCGAACAGCGCCCGGTCGCGTTCCACGGCAGGGTTCTCGGTGGTCAGCAGGGTATCGCCGTGGAAGATCGAGTTGGCACCGGCCAGAAACGCCAGCGCCTGGGTCGATTCACTCATCTGCTCGCGGCCGGCGGATAGCCGCACGTGGCTCCTCGGCATCAGGATGCGCGCCACGGCGATGGCGCGGATGAACTCGATCGGGTCGAGGTCGTCGACGTTTTCGAGCGGCGTGCCCGGCACCTTGACCAGCATGTTGATCGGTACCGACTCCGGGTGCGGCGAGAGCCGTGCCAGCTGCTGCAGCAGCCCGGCGCGGTCGGCGGGCGCCTCGCCCATGCCGAGGATGCCGCCGGAACAGACCTTCATGCCGGCATCACGCACGTGGCCCAGCGTGTCCAGACGATCGGCGTAGCTGCGGGTGGTGATGATCTCGCCGTAGTACTCCGGCGAGGTATCGAGGTTGTGGTTGTAGTAGTCGAGCCCGGCCTCTGACAGGCGCCCGGCCTGGTCGCCGTCCACCATCCCCAGTGTCATGCAGGTCTCCAGTCCCAACGCCTTGACCCGCTTGACCATCTCCAGCACCACATCCAAATCCTTGTCGCGCGGGCTCTTCCAGGCAGCCCCCATGCAGAAGCGGCTGGCACCGGCCTGCTTGGCGGCCCTGGCCTGTTCTACCACCTTGTCGACCTCGAGCAGCTTCTCCTTGCCCAGCCCGGTGTTGTAGTGGCCCGACTGTGGGCAGTACTTGCAGTCCTCGGGGCAGGCGCCGGTCTTGATCGAGAGCAGGGTGGCGACCTGCACGGCGTTGGCGTCGAAATGGGCACGATGGACCTGCTGGGCGCGGAACAGCAGGTCGTTGAAGGGCAGCGCAAACAGCGCCTGGATCTCGTCGAGGCGCCAGTCGTGGCGCACCACGGTATCGGTGGCTAAGGTCATGGTAGGGTCCGCTGGGACTGATTGGCTCAGTCAACATGTTTGGGTTTTAGAGTTAACAGGGATGATAGGGACTGTGTGGGCTCTGTCAACTCCGTGGTTAAAGGGAGTTGACAAAATGCTGCGCGAAGCGCTTCCGGGGCGCTGCCATTTCTGCCTGGGTGCCACCGCGTCGGACGCCCCCTGGTGCGAGGCTTGCCTGGTGGCGCTGCCATGGAACCTGCCGGCTTGCCCGCGCTGTGCCGAACCGCTGCCGCCATTGACACCGGCCGGCTTGGCCTGCGGCGCCTGTCTCAGCCAGCCGCCGAGCTATGTGCGGTCGCGGGTGGCGCTGCGCTATGCCGACGACGTCGCGCAGTTGATCCAGGGCTTCAAGTTCTCGGCGTCGCCGCGGGCGGGGGCGGTTCTGCTGGCGCTGCTCGAGCACCAACTGCGCGGCGTGGAGCAGCTGCCCAAGGCGCTGGTGGCGGTGCCGCTGCATCCCCGGCGTGCCCGCCAGCGCGGCTTCGACCAGGTCGCCTGGCTGGCCGAGCGTCTGGCTCGGCGCCTGGGGGTGCCGCTGGTCAAGGCGCGGCGGCTGCGCCATACGCCGAGCCAGGTGGGCTTGAGTCGCAAGGCGCGGCATCACAATGTAAAAGGCGCCTTCCGCGTCGAGCAGGCGCTGCCTGCGCATGTCGCCATTCTCGACGACATCGTCACCACCGGAGCGACCTGCGAGGCGCTGGCTCAGGCCTGCCAGGCGCGTGGTGCGACGCTAATCGAGGTATGGGCGGTGGCGCGCACGCCGCGGCAGTGAGGAGCCAGACGCTGGCAATAGCGACTACATCTCTCGACCTGGTAGCCGATAGCCACTGCCAGCGAGGGACGCCGGGGGCAGGCCGCAGAGGGGGGTTCGATGCCAGGGATGGCATCGGTAGCGCCCAGGGATGGTTTACAGCGCCCCCTCGCAGGCCTGCCGACGGATCAGTCCCGAGCGGTGCCAGGCGTAGCGATGCCCCCGGCGGCCCTCGCCCAAGCCAGCGGTGGTAGCAAAAGCGATCTCGGCAGGCACGGCCGGCGGCTGCTAAGATGCCAGGCTTTACGCTTCAGGAGCCGAGCATGGCGGATACCTCTCACCCCTTCGATCGGCTTAGCCCGGCGACTATCGTGGACGCCGTGGAGTCACTGGGCTTTTGGCTGCCCGGCGAACCCTTCGCGCTCAACAGCTATGAGAACCGGGTGTTCCTGCTCAGCGACGATGAGCGCCGCCGCTGGGTGGCCAAGTTCTACCGTCCCGGGCGCTGGAGCGACGCCCAGATCCAGGAAGAGCACGATTTCCTGCTCGAACTGGCCGAGGCCAACGTGCCCGTGGCGGCGCCGTGGCGCAACGCGGCCGGGGAGACCCTGCACCACTGGGAGGGCTTTCGCCTGACGCTGTTTCGCCAGGTGTCGGGCCAGGCGCCGGAGCTCGAGAACCCCGAGCACCTGTTCGCGCTGGGCGAGCTGATCGGCAAGGTGCATGCGGTGGGCGCAAAGCGCGACTTCGACACCCGCCTGAGCCTGGACTTGACCGAGATGGTCGAGCAGGCGCGTGCCACCGTGCTGGTCGGCCCCTGGTTGACGCGTCGCCAGCGCGACGCCTATGCCCGCATCAGCGCCGAGCTGGCCGAGATGCTGCGCGAGCATAGCTGGCCGGCGCAGGCGGCGATTCGCCTGCACGGTGACTGTCACCTCGGCAATATGCTGGGGCGCGACGCCAGTTTCAGCCTGGTCGACTTCGATGATGCGCTGATGGGCCCCCGGGTGCAGGATCTGTGGATGCTGCTGACGGCACAGACGCCTGAGGAGCTGCAGTGGCAGCTCTCGGAGATACTCGAAGGGTATGAGCAGGAGGCCGATTTCCCGCGCGGCGAGCTGGCATTGATCGAGCCGCTGCGCACGCTGCGGCTACTGCGCCACAGCGCCTGGCTGACAGCGCGCTGGGAGGACCCGGCATTCCCCAGAGCCTTCCCCTGGGCCGCCGAGGAGGGCTACTGGGATCAGCATATTCGCAGCCTGGAGCAGCAGCGTCAGGCGCTGGAGCAGCACCCGCGCTGGCTCGCCGCTTACTGAGTGTCGGGGTCGGGACGTTCGGCGGGGACCGGGTTGGCAACGCCTGCCCCGTTGGCCTGACGGCGACGCTCGTTGATCTGTGCCGAGGGATTTTCCTGGGCCTCGAGGGCGATGTCGTTGCGCAGGCGCAGCTGGAAGGCCTCGCCCGGTACGAGCTCGACGCGCTGACAGTCGCTTCCGCTGCCGTCGACACAGGCCGGTACACCGATGTTGCCGTCGAGATCCTCGGCGGTGGCCGAGAGCTCACCGCTGAAGATGGCGCTGTCGTCGGCGTTGGCCTCGATGCAGGTCAAGGTGCTGGCGCTGAAGCGAATGCGCTCGCCGTCAAGGCGGGCGTCGGCGGTGATCAGGCAGTGGTTGGGCAGGTCGTACTCGCCGCTGGCGGCAGCCGTTGGCTTGAGCAACACGTCCGATTGGCTGGCGCTGTCTGGCGTGAGGGTGAAGGTGTCGACGACCTCGACTGCCACGCTGGCGCCGGCGGGAAGCGACAGGCTATCTGCCTGGGCGCTCAGCGGCAGGCTCATGGCAATGGCGAACAGGGTCAGCGCGGAACGCGTTAGCTTGATCATTCCCGGTAAACTCGTTTGGACTCATGCTGGATGGCGGGAGTTTACCACAGCCCCGTTTGGCTGCAGCCAAACGGGGCGTGACATGATGTCACTGCTTTTATGCCAGGCCACCCCTCAACGACGCCGGAGACAGGCCTGCGAGGGGGCGCTGTAAACCCATCCCTGGGCGCTACCTTGCGCCCTGCTGCGCTCTCGCATCCTGCTCCGCTTGCAGGACCGGTGCTGGCCATCCATGGCCAGCCCGTTCGGAGCAGTGCTCCGAACCCATGGCGCAAAACCCTCTTCGGCCTGTCCCCGGCGCTGTTCGGCCAGGGCGGTCTATCTGCGACAGCCCCGCGTCGCGGCTCGACGGGTCTGGTCGCAGCGCTTAGAATTGGTGGCTATCCGTAGAGGTGTTGTACAAAACATAATTGCTGTATATATTTTGTATATCACAGCAGCGCATCACACCCTCGACGACCCAGGGTGATACCAGCATATAGGCCCCCTCATGACCGAAGAGCTCGCCAACCACTATCGCCAGATCATTGCCGGACTGGGTGAGGACCCCCAGCGTGAGGGGCTGCGCGATACCCCCAAGCGGGCCGCCAAGGCCATGCAGTTCCTGACGCGCGGCTATCACCAGTCCCTCGAGGAGCTGATCAACGGCGCGGTGTTCGAGTCGGAAACCGACGAAATGGTGCTGGTCAAGGACATCGAACTCTACTCGATGTGCGAGCACCATCTGCTGCCGTTCATTGGCAAATGTCACATCGCCTATCTGCCCAACGGCCGCGTACTGGGACTTTCCAAGTTTGCGCGCATCGTCGACATGTACGCGCGGCGCATGCAGATCCAGGAGAACCTGACTCGCCAGATTGCCGAGGCGGTGTTGCAGGTGACCGAGGCCCGCGGGGTGGCGGTGGTGATCGAGGCCAAGCACATGTGCATGATGATGCGCGGGGTCGAGAAGCAGAACTCGAGCATGACCAGCTCGGTGATGCTGGGGGCTTTCCGCGAAAATCAGCCCACGCGTCAGGAATTTCTTACGCTGGTCAACGCACGCTGAGTCGAATACCGGATATCCTGCGGTGCACCCATACGAGCTTTGCTATCGGCCCAAGGAGGCCCATCATGCCACTGCACGCGCTTGACGATCAGCACCTCGACCATGATTTAGCGACCATTCGCATCAAGGACCTGCGGCTGCGCACGCATATCGGCATCAAGGAAGACGAGATCAAGAACCGCCAGGATGTGGTGATCAATGCCACCATCCGCTACCGCGCGACCCGTGCGGTGCAGTTCAACCAGATCGATCAGGCGCTCAACTATCGCACCATTACCAAGCATGTCATCGCCCACGTCGAGGAGAACCGTTTTCTGCTGCTGGAGCGCATGACCCGCGAAGTGCTGGACATCATCATGTCCTATGAGCAGGTGCTGGCCGCCCAGGTCGAGATCGACAAGCCCCACGCGCTGCGCTTCGCCGACTCGGTGTCGATCACGCTATCCGACTCACGCGAGCTCCGCCGCGACGCCTGAGTCAGCCCAGGTATCGAGGCGGGGTTGGTTTCCGGGAGTCAGTCGGCTTAGCATGGAGTCTTCACTGATGCCTGGAGACGCTGGCTTGTCAGACGCTGAGACCCCCGTCGAGCCCCACCCGCCCCGCAAGCGCTATGCCGGCTTCGCCGTTGCGGCGATCATCACTGCCTTCGTCGCGCTATTCTTCGAAGGGCGGATTCCGCCGCTGAACATTGCCGCCGCGGTGCTGGCCCTGATCGGGCTGCGCCAGATCCGGCGTGATCCACTACGCTATAAGGGACGTGCGTTCTGCTGGCTGGCGGTGGCGCTGGCCATCATCGTCGCGACCCTGGCGGCGTTGGTCGAGCCGTCCCTGGCAACGTGATGCCTTGCATGCCTCAAGCCACCCCTGCGTGACCCGTTTCGCATCATCCCGTGCGCCGCAGACGCGGCGTAATGATGGAAAGGAGAACATCATGTCATCTCTTCAAGACAGTCCGTTATACCGTCCCTTTGCCTATATCGATGGCAGCTGGGTCGCCGCCGATAGCGGCGAACAGATCGATGTCATCAACCCGGCCACCGGCGAGGCGATTGGTCGCGTGCCGCGTCTGGGCCGCGCCGAGACCGAACGGGCGATCACTGCCGCCGAGGCGGCGTTTCCCGCTTGGCGTGGGTTGACCGCGCTGGAACGCGCCGACATCCTGATGAAGTGGCACGATCTGATGCATGAGCATCAGCAGGAGTTGGCCACCATCATGACCCTCGAGCAGGGCAAGCCGCTCAAGGAGGCCGCCGGCGAGATCGCCTACGCGGCAAACTTCCTGCGCTGGTTCGCCGAGGAGGCGCGGCGTATCTACGGCGAGACGATCCCCGCTGCCAGTGCCAATCAGCGGGTAGTGGTCACCAAACAGCCGGTCGGTGTGGTGGGCGCCATCACGCCGTGGAACTTCCCGGCGGCGATGATCACCCGCAAGGCCGGCGCGGCACTGGCCGCTGGCTGCCCGATCGTGGTCAAACCGGCCAGTCAGACGCCGTTCTCGGCTACGGCGCTGGCGCTGCTTGCCGAGCGCGCCGGGGTGCCCCGCGGCGTCTTCAACGTGGTGCCCGGGCGCGCCTCGGAGATTGCCGCGGCGCTCACCGAATCGCCGGTCGTACGCAAGATCACCTTCACTGGCTCCACCGAGGTCGGGCGCACGCTGATGGCCCAGGCGGCCCAGCACATTCAGAAGATCTCGCTGGAGCTGGGCGGCAACGCCCCCTTCATCGTGTTCGAGGATGCCGATCTCGACGCCGCCGTGGACGGCGCCATGGCCGCCAAGTTCCGCAATGCCGGCCAGACCTGCGTGTGCACCAACCGCTTCCTGGTCCAGTCGAGCGTGGTCAACGCCTTCTGCGAGAAGCTCGCGGTCGCCATGAACAGTGAGCTGCATGTCGGTGATGGCACCCGGGATGGCATCAATATCGGCCCGCTGATCGACCACAACGCCGTCGACAAGGTCAGTGACCACGTTCACGACGCGGTGGATCACGGCGCCCAGCTGCTGCTAGGGGGTAACCCGCACCCGCTGGGCGGCAACTTCTTCACCCCGACCCTGATCAGCGCCGCCAATGACACCATGAAAGTCGCCCACGAGGAGACCTTCGGGCCGCTGGCCGCGGTCTTCCCCTTCGAGGATGAGGAGGACGCCATCACCATGGCCAACGCCACCGAGTACGGCCTGGCGGCCTACTTCTACTCCCGCGACCTGGGCCGCGTATGGCGTGTCGCCGAGGCGCTCGAGTACGGCATGGTGGGCATCAACACCGGCCTGATCTCCAACCCGGCAACGCCGTTCGGCGGGGTCAAGGCCTCCGGCCTGGGCCGCGAAGGCGGCCGCGAGGGGCTCGAGGAGTTCGTCGAGACCAAGTACCTGTGTATTGATCTCGGCTGACCGGGCCCCGCCTGGAGCTGGAAGCCATAGTTCATAAGCTTTAAGAACAGAAAACCCCATTGGCCTAGGCCAATGGGGTTTTCTAATTAAGTACTGTTCGAGAAAACCGCTGGGCGATGGTCAGGCTAGGCGAAAGTCGGCGAAAGAGCGGAGTTTGCTGTTGCAAATGAGCATCTTGATGCCGACTTTCAACGACGCATGGCCGAGATCCAGCGTTTTTATCACCTTAGTGCTTGAAATGGCGCATACCGGTGAAAACCATGGCAATCCCCGCCTCATTGGCGGCATCGATCACTTCCTGGTCGCGCATCGAGCCGCCGGGCTGGATAACCGCGGTAATGCCGGCGGCAGCGGCGGCGTCGATGCCGTCGCGGAACGGGAAGAAAGCATCCGAGGCCATCACCGAGCCGGGCACTGAGAGGCCTTCGTCAGCGGCTTTTATGCCGGCGATCCGCGCCGAGTAGACGCGGCTCATCTGACCGGCGCCGACGCCGATGGTGTGGCCGTCCTTGGCGTAGACGATGGCGTTGGACTTGACGTACTTGGCGACCTTCCAGGCGAAGGCTAGGTCGCGCAGCTCCTGCTCGCTGGGCACCCGCTCGCTGACCACGGTGAGCTCGTCGCGGCCGACCATGCCCAGGTCGCGGTCCTGCACTAGCAGGCCGCCGGTGACGCGCTTGAAATCGTGAGCATGCTCGCGCTCGCCGGGCCAGTGTTCGCCGACGTCGAGCAGACGCACATTGGCCTTCTCGGCGACGATGGCGCGAGCTTCCTCGCTGACCCCGGGGGCGATGATCACTTCGACGAACTGGCGGTCGATGATGGCACGCGCGGTGTCGGCGTCCAGCGCCACGTTGAAGGCGATGATGCCGCCGAAGGCACTGGTGGGGTCGGTGGCGAAGGCCTTGTCGTAGGCTTCCACCGGGCTGGCCCCCACCGCCACGCCGCAGGGGTTGGCGTGCTTGACGATCACGCAGGCGGTGTCGGTAAAGGCCTTGACGCACTCGAAGGCGGCGTCGGTATCGGCAACGTTGTTGAACGACAGCGCCTTGCCCTGCAGCTGGGTGGCGGTGGATACACTGGCTTCGCGGGCGTCGTCTTCGACGTAGAAGGCCGCGTTCTGATGCGGGTTCTCGCCGTAGCGCATGCTCTGCTTCTTGTGGAATTGCAGGTTGTAGGTGCCCGGAAAACCATCCTCGCCGCCCGGTACGCGGCTGCCCAGGTAGTCGGCGATGGCGGCGTCGTAGCCGGCGGTGTGCTCGAAGGCGCGCACCGCCAGGTCGAAGCGGGTCTCCTCGCTCACTGCGCCGCGGTGGGCGGCCAGCTCACCGAGCACCCGCGCGTAGTCATCGGCATTGACCACGATGGTGGTGTGGGCGTGATTCTTGGCGCAGGCACGGACCATGGTCGGGCCGCCGATGTCGATGTTCTCGATGGCATCCGTGAGGCTGCAATCCGGCTTGGCGACGGTGTCGGCGAAGGGGTAGAGGTTGACCACCACCATGTCGATGGGATCGATGCCGTGCTCGGCCATCACCGCATCGTCCTGGCCGCGGCGACCCAGGATGCCGCCGTGAATCTTGGGGTGCAGGGTCTTGACCCGGCCGTCCATGATTTCCGGGAAGCCGGTGTGAGCAGAGACTTCGGTGACCGCGATGCCGTTCTCGGTGAGCAGCCGATAGGTGCCGCCGGTGGAGAGCAGCTCGACGCCGTGGTCGCTGAGCCCGCGGGCAAAGTCGACGATACCGGTCTTGTCGGAGACGCTGAGCAGGGCACGCCGAACGGCAAGCGAGGAGGCGGGTTGGGCCATGTGAAACCTCTCGAGATAGTGAGTCATTGAACGCCAAGGGAGCCGCGAGCGGCTCCCTTGTGGTATCAGATCAGGTCGTACTGCTTGAGCTTCTTGCGCAGCGTGCCACGGTTGAGACCCAACATGTCGGCGGCGCGGGTCTGGTTACCGTCGACATGGTCCATGACCGCCGTCAGCAGTGGTGCCTCGACCTCGGCCAGCACCATGGCGTAGAGATCGGTGACCGTCTCGCCGTCGAGGTGGTCGAAGTAGCGCCGCATGGCGACATCCACCGCCTCACGCAATGGGCGGTCGGTGGGCGTGGGGGCCAGCGAGGCGTCGTCATCGCTGGGCAGCGCCGCGGCCAGGTCAAGCGATTCCTGAGTGGCGGTCATCAGGGAGCCTGGTTGAGTGGGTTGCCTGCTGGTCATGCTGCACTGATTCCATCCGACGCCATCGGCCGCGCGTCGGCGGGATGGCGAAACAGTTGATCCACGAAATATTGCTGTGCCTGGGCATTTTCCAGAGCATTGAAGCGTGCGCGCAGCGCCTTGACGGCATGGGCATCAGATGCATGCCGGGCCAAATACCAGCCGAGGTGCTTGCGCGCGATACGTACGCCCATGTGCTCGCCGTAGAACGCATGCAGGGTAGCGAGGTGGTCGCGCATCACCTCGCGGCGCTGAGCGGCGCTGGGGGCCGCGAGTCGCTGCCCGTGGCGCAGGTAGTGGTCGATCTCGCCGAACAGCCAGGGATTGCCCTGGGCGCCACGGCCGACCATCACCGCATCCGCCCCAGTATAGTCGAGGATACGGGCAGCTTTCTCGGGAGAATCGATATCACCGTTGGCAAATACCGGCATCGATACCGCGGCCTTGATCGCGGCGATGGTGTCGTACTCGGCGTGGCCGGTATAGCGCTGCTCGCGGGTGCGGCCGTGAACCGCCAGGGCTTGGATGCCGGCGTTCTCGGCGAGGCGGGCGATACGCACGCCGTTGTTGCTTTCGGCACACCAGCCGGTGCGGATCTTGAGCGTGACCGGTACGTCCACCGCGGCCACCACGGCATCCAGAATCTCGGCCACCAGTCGTTCGTCGCGCAGCAGGGCCGAGCCGGCAGCCTTGTAGCACACCTTCTTGGCCGGGCAGCCCATGTTGATGTCGATGATCTCGGCGCCCTGCTCGGCGTTGAGGCGTGCCGCCTCGGCCAGCATGGCGGCGTCGCCGCCGGCGATCTGCACGGCGCGCGGGCCGGGTTCGCCGCGGTGATCCATGCGTAGCCGCGACTTGCGGGTGTGCCACAGGCTGGGGTCCGAGGTGACCATCTCGCCGACCACCAGCCCGGCGCCCAGCCGCCGGCACAGTTGCCGGAAGGGGCGGTCGGTGACCCCGGCCATGGGGGCCAGGATCACGCGGTTGGGCAGGCGGTGGCGGCCGATGGACGGCAGCGCCGAGGCGTCAATGGGCATGGTCGATCGAGCGCATCATCAGCAAGGGGGGCATATCATACCCACCGCTCGGCCGCGGGTGAAGGTGGACATTCAGCCAGCCCGGAATTAATTCGGCCGCCGACCGTTCAGTCGCACCCAGCCGTCGCGGCTGGCCGGTTCGTCCATGATCAGGCCCTGGGCGCGATAGGCCTCCAGCACCTCGTCGGCCTGCTGGGCAAGAATCCCGGATAGTGCCAGGCGTCCGCCGGGGGCGACGTGGCCGGCGATCATGTCGGCAAGCTCGACCAGCGGGCCGGCGAGGATGTTGGCGACCACCACCTCGAAGGTCCGCGTGTCGTCGATCTGTTCGGGGTAGTGCAGCGCCAGGGCGTCGACGTCTACCGCGTTGCGCTCGGCGTTGTCGCGGCTGGCGGTGAGCGCCTGGGGATCGATATCGGTGCCCACCGCACGGGCGGCACCCAGCTTGAGCGAAGCAATGGCGAGGATGCCTGAGCCGCAGCCGACGTCGAGCACGTCGCGGTCGTCGAGCTCGCCGGCTACCGAGAGATCGTCGAGCCAGGCCAGGCACAGCGCGGTGGTGGGGTGGGTGCCGGTACCGAAGGCCAGGCCCGGGTCGAGCAGCAGGTTGACGGCGTCGGGGTCGGGGGCGGCGTGCCAGCTGGGTACGATCCACAGCCGCTGGCCCATCTGCAGTGGCGTGAAGCCGTCCATCCACTCACGCTCCCAGTCGCGATCGGCGAGCAGCTCGACCTCGATCTCCGGGCAGGGGTCATCGGGCAGCTCCGTGGCCCACGCCTGGCGCACGCGCTCGAGCATGGCGTCCACCCCTTCCAGGTCGTCGTAGAGGCCGGTAAGCACCGTCTCGTTCCACAGCGGGGTGGTGCCGCGATCGGGCTCGAACACCGGGTCGTCGTGGGCGTCCTGCAGGGTAATGGCGCTGGCGCCCTCGTCGAGTAGCAAGTCCTCGAGGCGCTCGGCGAATTCGGGGGCGGTATGGGCCTTGAGTTGCAGCCAGGGCATGCGCAAGCCTCCTGATGGGCGGTGAGCGAGGCGCATACAAAAACGGGGCGGCCGGCGGCCACCCCGTTCAGCGCGCCGTCAATTACTGGGCGAGCTTCTTCTCGAGGTAGTGGATATTGACGCCGCCGTGATGGAAGTGGCTGTCGCGCACCAGATCCTTCTGCAGGTCGATATTGGTCTTGATGCCCTCTACCAGCAGCTCGTCGAGGGCGATGCGCATGCGCGTCAGGGCGATCTCACGGTCGGCCCCCCAGGTGATCAGCTTACCGATCAGCGAGTCGTAGTGGGGCGGTACCGTATAGCCGGTATACAGGTGCGAGTCCATGCGCACGCCGAGTCCGCCGGGAGCGTGGTAGAGCGAGACCTTGCCCGGCGATGGCATGAAGGTGCGCGCGTCTTCGGCGTTGATACGGCACTCGAAGGCGTGACCGTTGAGCTGCACGTCCTCCTGACTGATCGACAGAGGCATGCCGGAGGCGATGCGCAGCTGCTCCTTGACGATATCCACACCGGTGACCATTTCGGTGACCGGGTGCTCGACCTGTACCCGGGTGTTCATCTCGATGAAGAAGAACTGGCCGTTCTCGTAGAGGAACTCGAAGGTGCCAGCGCCACGATAGTTGATGGTCAGGCAGGCATCGGTGCAGGCCTTGAGCACCCGAGCCCGGGCTTCCTGGTCAAGATGCGGCGCAGGGGCTTCCTCGAGCACCTTCTGGTGGCGGCGCTGCAGCGAGCAGTCGCGGTCATAGAGATGCACGGCATTGCCTTGGCCATCGGCCAGCACCTGCACCTCGACGTGGCGCGGCTGCTCGAGGAATTTTTCCATGTAGACGGTGCCGTCGCCGAACGCCGCATTGGCCTCGTTCTGGGTCACGCTGATCGACGACAGCAGGTGCGCTTCGTTGTGCACCACGCGCATGCCGCGGCCACCGCCGCCGGAGGCGGCCTTGATGATCACTGGATAGCCGATGCGCCGGGCGATCGCCAGCGTCTGTTGGGGATCGTCCGGCACCGGGCCATCGGAGCCCGGCACGGTGGGCACGCCGGCCTTCTTCATGGCCTCGATGGCGCTGACCTTGTCGCCCATCAGGCGAATGGTCTCGGCGCGCGGACCAATGAAGGTGAAACCGGAGCGCTCGACCTGTTCGGCGAAGTCGGCATTCTCGGAGAGAAAACCGTAGCCGGGGTGAATGGCGCTGGCATCGGTGACTTCAGCGGCGCTGATCAGCGCCGGGATATTGAGGTAGGACTGCGCCGAGGAGGCCGGGCCGATGCAGACCGCTTCGTCGGCCAGCCGTACGTGCATCAGCTCGCGGTCGGCCTTGGAGTGAACCGCCACCGTCTTGATGCCCAGCTCCTTGCAGGCGCGCAGGATGCGCAGGGCGATCTCGCCGCGATTGGCGATGAGTACCTTGTCCAACATGATGGTTGCGCCCCTTGGAGGTTAGCTGATGATGAGCATCGGCTGGTCGAACTCGACCGGCTCACCGTCCTCGACCAGGATGGCTTCGATCACGCCGTCTTTGTCGGCCTCGATCTGATTCATCATCTTCATGGCCTCGACGATGCACACGGCATCGCCTTTCTTGACGCTCTGTCCGACTTCCACGAACGCCTTGGCGCCGGGCGCCGGGGCGCGGTAGAAGGTGCCGACCATCGGCGAGGCGACGGCGTGACCTTCGGGCTGTGCCGGCGTGCTGCTCTCCTCGGCGCTGGGCTGGGGCGCGGCAGGCGCGGAGGCGGGCGGTGCGTAGCCCCCCTGCGGCATGGCGTACTGCGGCATGCTGTTCTGATAGACGGCGCCATTGGGGTGGCGGCTGATACGGACCGACTCTTCGCCTTCCTGAATTTCAATCTCGCTGATATTGGACTCTTCCAACAGCTCGATCAGCTTCTTGACCTTGCGAATATCCATGAATCTGTCTCGATCAGGGTGGAGAAATAGGGCCGGCGGGTGACGCTGTCAACCTGAGCCGACTTGGTGTAGATAACGGCACGATGATGAAAATTATCGTGATATAGGCCGTTAAGAACAGTGTTCGCGGAGTGTGCCGAAAAAAGGGGGGCTTGTCCAGCGCGCCACGGTGATAGCCACTGAAGCCGACAACTAAACGGATGTTTGACGATAATCACGTCGTTGAGGGGCGCTGCTGCTCCAGCCAGCCAAGCAGCTGGTCGAGGTGCTGGGCGAAGTCGCGACGTCCCACCTCGCCGAGAATGCGTGCGTCGCGAATCTCCTGTTCACCGTCGAAGAACAGCAGGCTGGGAGGGCCGAACAGGCCGAAGTGGTCGAGCAGCTCGCGACTCTCGGCAGTGGTGTCGGTGACGTCGATCTGGATGCGCTGGAAGCCGGCCAGCTGATTCGCCGCGCTGGGGTAGACGCTGCGCTCCATCTGCTTGCAGGAGATGCACCAGTCGGCGGTGACATCGACGAACACCGGCCGACCCTCGCGGCTGGCATCGGCCAGTGCGGCCTGGAAGTCATCCAGCCGCGACACGCTGACCGGCGTCGGCAGCTCGGTGCCGCTGCGCTCGGCCATTACGCCCGGCGGCGTCGCCAGTGGCCGCAGCGGGTCCTGGGCGCCGCGGGCGGCGCCGATCACCAGCGCAATACCCCAGATCAGCAGCATCAGGCCGGCGCCCTGGCGCAGCTGTGGCCAGCCGCGTGGCGCATCCAGGCGCAAGGCGCCGAGCGCCAGGGCGGTGCCGATGGCCAGTGCTGACCACAGCAACAGTGCCACCGCCGGTGGCAGCAGGCGTTCGATCAGCCATATCGCCACCCACAGCAGCAGCACACCGAAGGCAATCTTGACGCCGTTCATCCAGGCGCCGGTGCGCGGCATCAGGGTGGTGCCGAAGGTGCCCACCAGCAGCAGCGGAATCCCCATGCCCAGCGCCAGTGCCAGCAGCGCGGCGCCGCCCAGCAGGGCGTCACCGGTGGTCGAGATGAACACCAGCGCGCCGGCCAGCGGCGCCGAGACGCAGGGCGATACCACCAGCACCGAGAGCGCGCCGGCCAGTGCCAGGCCGGGCGGGCCGCTGCGCTGAGCGCGGGCCTGCCAGGCATCGACCCTGCCGGCCAGGCGCGGCGACAGGCGCAGATTGAAGGCACCGAGCATGGCCAGGGCAAACGCCACGAACAGCGCGCTGAAGCCGATCAGCACCGGCGCCGACTGCAGCTGGGCCTGGAGGTTGAGTCCGGCACCGAATAGCCCCATCAGTACGCCGACCGTGGCGTAGGTAGCGGCCATGCCGGCCACGTAGCTGGCCGACAGCACGAAAGCGCGGCCGCGGCTGGGGTTCTGGCCAACGATGATCGACGACAGGATCGGCACCATCGGCAGCACGCAAGGGGTAAAGGTCAGCCCCAGTCCGGCGAGGAAGAACAGCCCTACCATCAATAGCGGGCTGGCGTCGGCCAGCAGCGCACTGAAGCGGCCGTCGGCACTCTGCAGGTTGGGGGCGGTCGTGGCAGTGCCGGCGCTGCCGTCACCGCTGGCCTGGGCGTTGGCAAACACCGCCGGCGGCGAGCCGGGCATCGCCTCCAGGGTAATGCGCTCGGGGGGATAGCAGAGCCCGGCATCGGCGCAGCCCTGGAAGGTCAGTGCCAGGGAGAGTGACTCGGGGCGGCCGTTCTCCAAGGGGATCTCCACTACCACCGGCTGGTAGAAGACGTAGACGTCACCGAAGAACTCGTCGCTGTGTGCCTCGCCGGGCGGGATCACCGGTTCGCCCAGGCTGACGTCATCATCTAGGCTCTCGATCTCGAAGCGATGGCGGTACAGGTAGTAGTCGTCGGCGCTCTGCATGCCGACATAGAGGCTGTCTTCGTCCAGCCAGGCGCTGGCCTCGAAGGCCTCATGCACGGGTAGGAAGTCGCGACTCGAGCTGCCGCCCGATGAGAACCACTGGGCCTGGGCCAGTGCCGGGAGGAGCATCAGCATGAACCAGGCAAGTACAGTGCGAAGGGTGAAGCGCGAGTTCACGAGTGGAGTATCCTTAGTCGCATGGTCTGGCGGGGTCGACGAGACGCCTGTGTGACCGGCGGGCCCGTCGGTCGTTCCCGATGGCGCTCGGCGAGCCGGCCACATGCTAGGATAACGCAAGCAGGCGTGGGCGTTGAATGCGCTGCGGCCTTTTGTCCCTCTCATCAAGGAAGCGATGCCATGTCACTGCTGGGAAGACGCAAGGCCGCGCGCGACGCGCGGCACCGTGAACTCGAGCGGCCCGATTACGGCTGGATCTGGAAACCGCTGCTGGCTCTGCTACTGATCTACCTGCTGGTGACGCTGGCGCTGGGTATCTGGTGGAGTCGCGAGCCGCCGCCGTTCGACGTCGAGCTTGCCACCGCTGAACAGCGCCAGGCCCTCGATGGCGATCAGTCGGGGCTGCCGGGGGCGCGTGGCACGGTGATCACCGCCACCCTCAAGCAGGTCGTGGACACCCTGACCGACAAGCCCGGTGGCTACCTGCGCAACGACATCGCGCCGCCCGGCGTGTGGCTCGACAATATGCCCAACTGGGAGCTTGGCGTGCTGCGTCAGTCGCGTGACCTGTCGGCGAGCCTGCTGGAGATGGCCGGCGGCGGCAACGCCAATCTCGAGGAGGCCGAGCGTCGACTACAGGTGAGCAGTCGCGATTGGCTCTATCCCTCGGCCGAGCAGCGCTTCGGCCAGGCCTCCGAGGCACTGGCGGGCTACTTGAGCGAGCTGGGCGAGGAGGGCGCCGCGGGGCTCGCGCCCCAAGGTGAGCCGCTGGCCGATTGGCTGGGTCGGGTAGAGACGCGTCTCGAGGACCTGACCCGGCGACTATCGGCCAGCATTGGCGAGCGCGATGCCAGTCGCGCGCTGGGCATCGATGCCGACGAGCGGCCTGAGGCCACGCCCTGGTATCGCGTCGACGATATCTTCTTCGAGACGCGTGGCAGTGCTTGGGCACTGCTGCACTTCCTGCGCGGCATGGAGCGCGACTATGCCGATCTGCTCGAGGCCGCCGAGGCGCACAGCGACTGGCACCAGTTGATCGCCGAGCTGGAGATGACCCAGCGGCGGATCTGGAGCCCGGTGATCCTCAACGGCTCGGGGTTCGGTATCTTCGCCAATCATTCGCTGGTGATGGCCAACTACACCGTGCGTGCGCGGGACCTGGCCGGTGAACTCGCCTCGCGGGTGGCGGCGGTCGAGGTGACCGAGGTACACGCCGCCGAGGAGGAACAGGCCGTGGAGCCGCCGGTGGAGGAGGTGGTGGAAGACGACCAGGCAGTCAGCGAGGATGCCCCCGATGAGGGCAGTGATCAGGAGGCCGACGAGGCCGAGGAAGCCGGCCCGGAAGACGCAGAAGGCGAGGCAGCGTCGTAAGTCAGGAGGCTGACACGACAGCGGGCCGTCCCTTGGGCGGCCCGCTGTCGTTGAGGCGTGTGCCGGGAATCAGGCCTTGGCGTAGGCCGCGGCGGCTTTCTCGATCGCCGCACGGGCGGCTTCGGCGCCTTCCCAGGACTCGACCTTGACCCACTTGCCCTTCTCGAGATCCTTGTAGTTCTCAAAGAAGTGGGCGATCTGCTGACGCAGCAGCTCGGGCAGATCGGTGACTTCCTGCACCTCGTCGTAGAGGGCGGTAAGCTTCTGATGCGGGACGCAGACCAGCTTGGCGTCCTCGCCGGCTTCATCGGTCATGTTGAGCACGCCCACCGGACGGGCGCGGATCACGCTGCCCGGTTGCACCGGGTAGGGGGTGACCACCAGCGCGTCAAGGGCGTCGCCGTCGTCGGCTAGGGTGTCGGGGATGAAGCCGTAGTTGGCCGGGTAGAACATCGGCGTGGCCATGAAGCGGTCGACCAGCAGCGCGTCCATGTCCTTGTCGATCTCGTACTTGATCGGCGCGTGGTTGGCGGGGATCTCGATAGCGACGTAGACGTCGTTGGGAAGGTCCTTGCCGGCGGGGATCTTGTCGAAACTCATGCTGCAGTCCTTTCTTTACGTAGTGGGAATGCTTGTGCTGGCGTTGACCAGGCCACTGGCGTTTATTGCAATGCGGCGAATTATACGAAGTGCGCTGTATGATTACCAATGCCTGGGCTTTCTCCTTTGGTGGACAAGTGCTTGTCGCATAAGCGGTGTATGATGGATAGCGCCGTCGCCAGCGCGGCGGCCAGTCGACCAGTGAAGTGTCACGGGAGGAGCAGTGAGTTCTGAATTGTCGCTGAGCATCGGCCAGGCGTTCGTCGCCCCTGATCGCCGTCACCATCGCAGCTCCATGTCGGTACGCGTGCCCGCCGAGCGCACGCTGCTCGAAGCCAAGGGCGCCAGTGCGCTGATCAGCGACTCAAGTTCGCGCAATGCCATCGCCAAGCAGGCCGGTGACCTTAGCGTGCGCGGCTTTCTCGCCGACTACTACTCGACCCCCGACCACTGGGACGTCAAGACCTCGGCGACCCGCGTGCTGCGCGCGCTCAACGGCTGGTGCTACAGCCAGAGCGGGCATGTCCAGAACGGCAGCTACATGGCCTCGCTGTCGGCGATGGTCTATCGCGGTCGCGAGGCGCATCTCTTCCATATGGGCGATACGCTGGTGTTTCGCCTGCGCGGTGCTGAGTTCGAGCAGCTCTCCCGCGACCATGTCACCGACCTCGGCGGCTATCGCTACCCGTCACGGGCGCTGGGGCTGGATGGCAATATCGATATCGACTACGTGTCGGTGCCGCTCAAGCAGGGCGATATTTTCCTGTTTACCACCCAGGCGGTGCGCGGAACGCTGATGCCCTCGGACTATGTACAACTGATCCGTGCCGATGCCAGTGACCTCAATGCTGCCTGCGAGCGACTTGCCGAAGCCGCCACCAGTCGTGCCCAGGCGCGTGGCTACGGTGGTGAACCGTTCTGCTTCCAGCTGGTGCGCATCGACCACCTGCCCGAGGCCGAGCAGGACCATCCCGGGCGGCTGTACGGCGACCTCCCGGTACCGCCGGAGCTTAGCCCTGGCGAGCGCCTGGATGGCCTGGAAGTGCAGGAAGTGCTGTCGCGCACCGCTCAGTCGCGGGTCTACCGCGTGCGCGACACGCACAGCGAGCGGGAAATGGTGATGAAGGCGCCGAGTCCCGAGCTCTCCAACCGCAACTCCTATCTCGAGCACTTCCTGCTCCAGCAGTGGGTAGTGGAGCGCGTCAACTCGCCGTTCGTGGCGCGGGTCATGGAGTCATCGCGGCCGCGCCGCTACCTCTATTACCTGATGGCCTACGTCGACGGCGAGCGGCTCTCGGATTGGTCGCGGCGCCACCCCCAGGCGAGCCTGGCCCAGCGGCTGGATATCGCCCGCCAGCTGGGCAAGGCGGTACAGGCGCTGCACCGCCGCGACCTGCTGCATCAGCAGATTCATCCCGACAATATCCTCATCGACCGTCACGGCCAGGTGGTGCTGGCGGATTTCAGCGCCTGCCGATTGCGCGAGGGCGACGGGCACAAGCACTCCCGCGAGCTGGCCCGGCAGCTGGGGTTGACCGAGCACAGCGCCCCGGAGTATGCCCTCGACACCGACGTGGGGCGGCGTAGCGACCAGTATGCGCTGGCCTCGACGGTCTATTGGCTGCTCACCGGCGCGCAGCCCTATGAGCTGCCTCCCCACGAGCTGCGCAGCCATACCGATCTCGAACAGCTGACCTATCGCAGTGCACGCACCCACAATCCGGAAATCAGCCTGGCACTGGACGAGGCGCTGCGCCGCGCCCTCGACCCCCAGCGTGCACTGCGCTTCCGGCGGCTGTCGGAGTTTCTGTATGCGTTGCGCGACCCTGCCGCTGAGCGCCGCGAGCGCACCAGCCCGCGGCTGCTCAAGGAGCCGGTCAATTTCTGGCAGGGCGTGGCGGGTATCCTGCTGCTGCTGCTGGTGCTGTCGTGGCTGCTGCGCTGAGGGTGGTTGCCAACCCCATCGCGACTGACGTCGCTCCTACACTGGCTTTGACGCTATGCCCCTGTGGGAGCGAATTCATTCGCGATTGCAGCGCGTAGCGCTGCCGGGTAAGCCACCCCATCGCGGCTAAAGCCGCTCCCACGTTTGCCTAGGGCGCCATACCCAGTGTGGGAGCGAATTCATTCGCGATTGCAGCGCGTAGCGCTGCCGGGGTAGATCAACCCCATCGCGACTAAAGTCGCTCCTACACTGGCTTTGACGCTATGCCCCTGTGGGAGCGAATTCATTCGCGATGCAGCGCGTAGCGCTGCCGGGGTAGATCACCCCCATCGTGACTGACGTCGCTCCTACACTGGCTTTGATGCTATGCCCCTGTGGGAGCGAATTCATTCGCGATTGCAGCGCGTAGCGCTGCCGAGTTGGTGCTTACAGCGTAAACGTCGCCAGCTTGCGCTCGACCTTGGCCAGCTTGAGATGGGCGACCTTGGGCAGGCCATTTTCGAACGGCGGGAAGTCTTCACCCTGGATCAGCGGCGACAGGTACTGGCGGCAGGTGTCGGTGATGCCGAAGCCATCCTCGCGGATAAAGTCGCGCGGCATGAACTTCTCGCGGTTGGCGACCTCGGCCAGCGGTGCGGCCTCGATGCGCCACTCGTAGGGATTGTCTGAGACGCGCTTGATCGCCGGCATCATGGCGTTCTTGCCTTCCAGCGCCAGTTCGACAGCCTTCTTGCCCACGGCATAGGCCTGGTCGACGTCGGTCTTCGAGGCAAGGTGGCGCGCGGCGCGCTGCAGGTAGTCGGCGACCGCCCAGTGGTACTTGTAGCCCAGGTCCTGCTTGACCATGCCGGCCAGGGTCGGTGCTACGCCGCCCAGTTGGCGGTGGCCGAAGGCGTCGGTGTTGCCGGAGTCGGCGAGGAAGGTGCCATCTTCGTAGCGAGCCCCTTCGGAGACCACGATCACGCAGTAGCCGTACGTCTTGACCGCTTCATCGACGCGCTTCATGACCGCGGCGCGGTTAAAGTGAATCTCCGGGAAGATGACCAGATGCGGCGGATCGCCCTCGCCCTGGCCGGCCAGGGCGCCGGCGGCGGCGATCCAGCCGGCGTGGCGGCCCATTACCTCGAGCACGAAGACCTTGGTCGAGGTCGCGCACATCGAGGCAATGTCCAGCGAGGCCTCCTGGGTCGAGGTGGCGATGTACTTGGCCACGCTGCCGAACCCCGGCGAGTTGTCGGTGATCGGCAGGTCGTTGTCGACGGTCTTGGGCACGTGGATGGCGGTCAGCGGGTAGCCGAGTTTCTCGGAGAGCTGCGAGACCTTGAGGCAGGTGTCGGCGCTGTCGCCGCCGCCGTTGTAGAAGAAGTAGCGGATATCATGGGCCTTGAAGACCTCGATCAGTCGCTCGTACTGGGTACGGTGCGTCTCGATGTCCTTGAGCTTGTAGCGGCACGAGCCGAAGGCGCCGCCCGGGGTGTGACGCAGCGCGGCGATGGCATCGTCGGACTCCTGGGAGACGTCGATCAGGTCCTCGGTGAGGGCACCGATGATGCCGTTATGGCCTGCGTAAACCTTGCCGATCCGGTCGGACTCGCGGCGGCAGGCTTCGATCACCCCGCAGGCGCTGGCATTGATGACGGCGGTGACGCCACCGGACTGGGCATAGAAGGCATTGTGCTGGGCCATGGGGAGTGCTTCGCTCCTGCAGTGTCGGATCGTCGAATGGGCGTAGAAGTGGAGGCACATCTTAGTCGAAAGTGGTGGGAGCTGCATCCTGTCGCCATCTGGTAACGGATCACCGGGCGCGGTCGCGGCGGCCTGTGGTGGCGACTCGGGCAGCGTGCTAGTCTCGCAGCGACTGTGGCAGGAGGCACGCGATGCACGTTCATGTTGTTGGAATCTGTGGGACTTTCATGGGCAGCCTGGCGTTGCTGGCCCGCGATCTCGGGCATCGCGTCAGCGGTTCGGATGCCAATGTCTATCCGCCGATGAGTACCCAACTGGCCGACGCCGGGATCGCCCTAAGCGAGGGCTTCGCCGCGGCTAATCTGACCCCACGTCCGGACCTGGTGGTGATCGGTAATGCGCTGTCGCGGGGCAACCCTGAGGTGGAAGCGGTGCTTGACCAGGGGCTGCCCTATGTCTCCGGCCCTCAGTGGCTGGCCGAGCAGGTGCTGCCCGGACGCCCGGTGATCGCCATCGCCGGCACCCACGGCAAGACCACCACCGCCAGCCTTACTGCTTGGCTGCTCGAGGCCGCGGGCCTGGCGCCGGGTTTTCTGATTGGCGGCGTACCGCGCAACTTCGGCGTCTCGGCACGGCTGGGTGGGGAGGGCGCGCCGTTCGTGGTCGAGGCCGACGAGTATGACACCGCCTTCTTCGACAAGCGCTCCAAGTTCGTCCACTACCGGCCGTTGATCGCGGTGCTGGGCAACCTGGAGTACGACCACGCCGATATCTTCCCCGACCTGGCCGCCATCGAGCGGCAGTTCCACCATCTGGTGCGCACCGTGCCGGGCCGCGGTCAACTGCTGGTCGCCGACGACCAGCCGGCGTTGGAGCGGGTGCTGGCAGAGGGGTGCTGGACGCCGGTAGCGCGAATGGGGCGCGAGCCGGCGAGTGACTGGCGGCTCGAGCTGGAGCGCGACGACGCCTCGCGCTTTCGGGTCATTCAGCGACTGGCCGACGGCACCGAAGACGATGCCGTGGTCGACTGGTCGCTCAACGGCGAGTACAACGCCCGCAATGCGCTGGCCGCGCTGGCCGCGGCCCACGCCTGCGGTGTCGACCTGGCCCGCGGCTGTGCGGCGCTGTCACGCTTCGAGAACCCGCGCCGGCGCCAGGAGGTGCGCGGCGAGATCGCGCATATTCAGGTCATCGACGATTTCGCTCACCACCCCACGGCGATTGCCGCCACCCTCGGCGGGCTGCGTGCCGCAACGCCCAAGGGGCGGCTGCTGGCGGTGATCGAGCCGCGCTCCAACACCATGCGCTTGGGCACACTGCGCAGCCGGTTGGCGCAGAGCGTCGCTGAGGCCGATGCGGTGTGGTGGTACCAGCCGGCGGGGCTCGACTGGTCGCTGGAGGAGGTACTGAGCAAGTGCCGCCCCCCGGCCGATCTGGCCGATGACCTCGATGCCCTGGTCGCGGCCGTGGTCGCCGAGGCGCAACCGCTGGATCGCATCGTGGTGATGTCCAACGGCGGTTTCGGCGGTGTTCATGACAAGCTGCTCGCGGCACTGGAGGTGGCGCATGGTGAATGAGTTGAAGCCGCCGGTGACGGTGGCGCTGACCGGCGCCTCCGGCGCACAGTACGGCCTGCGCCTGATCGAGTGCTTGGTAGCGGCCGAACATGAGGTATGGGTGATGATCTCCAAGGCGGCGCACCTGGTGATCGAGACCGAGACCCCGGTGTCGCTCCCCGCTCGACCCGAACGGCTGGTGGCGGCGCTCACCGACATGAGCGGGGCGCGAGCGGGGCAGATCCGCTGCTTCGCCCGCGAGGACTGGATGGCGCCGGTGGCCTCGGGGTCCGGTGCGCCGGCCTCGATGGTGATCTGTCCGTGTTCCACCGGCACCCTGTCGGCGGTGGCCACCGGGGCCAGCAACAACCTGATCGAGCGCGCCGCCGATGTCGCGCTCAAGGAGCGTCGCCAGCTGATCATGGTGCCCCGCGAGACGCCGTTCTCGGCGATCCATCTCGAGCACATGCTGAGCCTGACGCGCATGGGGGCGGTGATCCTGCCGGCGGCGCCTGGGTTCTACCACCAGCCGTCGTGCCTCAATGATCTGATCGACTTCATCGTCGCGCGGATTCTCAATCAGCTCGGCATCGAACATCGCCTGATGCCGCGCTGGGGCGAGACGCCCCTCGGCGACTAGCGTGCCTGGGGCCCCGGCGTCTTCATCCGGCGGTCACGGGCGAGTGGCATGCTTGGGTAGGGTATTCACATACAGGGAGGTGGGGCGTGATCAAACTGTCGCTATTGTCGGTGTTCGTGCCGACTTTCTTCATGGTCTCGCTGACGCCGGGCATGTGCATGACCCTGGCGATGATCCTCGGCATGACCCAGGGCGTGAAGCGCACCCTGTGGATGATGCTCGGCGAGCTGGCGGGCGTGGCGTTGGTGGCGGTGGCCGCCGGGGCGGGTGTGGCCGCGCTGATGCTGCGCCAGCCCGAGCTGTTTGCGTTGTTCAAATGGGTCGGGGGTGCCTATCTCGGCTATCTCGGGGTGATGATGTGGCGCTCGCGGGGGCGCATGGCGATTCCGCTCGATAGCGTCGAACTGCCGCGCGCCACCCGCACCCAGCTGGCCATGCAGGGATTCGTGACCGCGGTGGCCAACCCCAAGGGCTGGGCTTTCTTCGTCGCGTTGCTACCGCCGTTTCTGGATGCCAGCCTGGCGCTGGGCCCCCAACTGGCGGCACTGGTCGGCGTCATCCTGATCATCGAATTCATTTGCCTGCTGATCTATGCCGGCGGCGGGCGCACCGCGCGCAAGCTGCTCGGCGAGAGCGGCAATGTGCGACTGCTCAACCGCGTCGCTGGGTCGATGATGGTGGGGGTCGGGATCTGGCTGGCCTTGGGGTAGCGTTAAGCAGCAAGCGCCAAGCAGTTCAGCTCATACTGGGCGCTGGGTGCTGGGCGCTAGACTGCCGGCAGCCAGGCCAGCCGCATGGCCAGCAGTATCAACGAGGCGCTGCCGAGCAGGGCCCATGGCGCCGGTGCCAGTGGTCGGTGGGCGAAGCGGTGATAGCTGATGCGTACCAGTGCACACACGACCAGCCCCAGCAGCGCCCCGCCGATCAGGTCGCTGGCCCAGTGTACGCCGAGGGTCAGGCGCGATAGCGCCATGGGTACCGCCAGCAGAATGGCCACCCAGTAGGCCCACACGCGGTAGCGCGGCGCCAGCTCCTGAGCGATGAAGGCGGCGGCCAGGCCGTAGAGCACCACTGCGGTCGAGGCGTGGGCGCTGGGGTAGGCAAGCGAGCCGCTGAGGTAGTCTGGAAAGTCCGGCCGCTCGCGCCCGGCCAGCTGCTTGAACAGGGTGTTGGCCACGGCGATCCCGCCGAGGCCGGCGCTGAGGTGCAGAAAGGCCGAGACATGCTGCGCCCACAGCAGCCACAGTGCCCAGGGCAGGAACAGTGCGATGACGCCGTAGGTGTCGCCGGCGCGAGCCATCAACTCGCTGGCGGTGGCCACCCAAGGCATGTCCAGTGCGCCGGCCATGCCTTGAATCTGCAGGTCCATCAGCATCGGGCCCTGGTGGTCGAGTACGATCAGCGTCCAGATGCACAGCGCCGTCAGCGAGAACACCAGCAGGCACAGCGACCCCAGCGGAAACTCGCCACGTGGCCGGCGAGCGCGCAGGCGCGTCCACAGTCGGCGTCGCCAGGCGGCGCCGCGGGCCAGTCGTGCCATGGCGAAGTAGACCCGTCCGCCGCGTGCCAGATGGTGGCGTAGCCATGAGAAGCATAGCGCCAGCACCACGATGACCGCCGCCAGGGCGAGCAGCCACTGCTGGGTGCCGGGGGGGATGTCGAGCAATTGCTGCCAGGTGCGGCCCAGCAGATAGCCGGGCAGCACATAGGCCGGCGCCCAGAGTAGCGCCGACAGCAGCGAGGCCCAGAGGAAGGCGAACGGCGACATGTGCAGCATGCCGGCGATCATCGGAATCACCGGGCGTACCGGACCGACGAAGCGCGCAAAGATCACCGACAGGGTGCCGTAGCGCTGAAAGAAGCGCGCGCCGCGGGCCAGCCACTCCGGGTGGCGATGAAATGGCCACAGTCGGGGGACTCGCTCACGCTGGGTATAGCCCAGCACAAAGCTCAGGCCATCGCCGATCAGGGCGCCGAGAAACGCGGCTAGCAGCACCAGCGGGACCGCCAGGTCCTGATGCCCGGCCAGCGAGGCGGCGGCCGTCATCAGCACCACGCCGGGCATGATCAGCCCGACCACGGCCAGGCATTCGAGCAGGGCGATGATGGCGATGATCAGCAGCAGCAGGGCGGGGGATGGGGTCAACTGGTAGAGCCAGTCGGCAATGTTCAAGACGTGGACTCCGTCAGCGCTTGCCCCCGGCGCAGGAGGCGTTGTTCGAAAGCCAGCCAGCGTTCGCCTGGCTGCGGTGTGCATACGGCGATGCGGGCGGTCAGGGGGCCGGTCTCGGCCAGCACGCAGCGCTCCAGAGCGGCGAGCAGGCGATTGCGGACCATCAGTGCACCGTTCTCGCCGGTGTCTGGCAGCACCAGCCAGAATAGGTTGCCCTCGGCGCGGCCAAGGCTGTCGTGGCTGCGGCAGGTATGGTGCGCTACCTCGCAGAAGCGATGCAACATGTCCCGGTAGAGGCGTGGACCGAACTGCTCGCCGGCCATGTCGAGCTGCGGCAGATGAATGACCAGCACACTGAGTCGTCGCTCGAGGGTCTGGGCGCGCGCCAGCTCGCTTTGCAGCGTCTCTTCCAGGGCGCTGGCGGTCAGCGCTTCACAGTGCGGGTCGCTGGGGTCGGTGGCACGCAGCAGGGCGTGCTGACGCAGCTGCTCCCAGGGTGCCAGAGTGCACAGCACGACCAGTGCCAGGTAGCTGAGTGCAGCGTGTTCGAGGCTCATCTGGAGATCCATCAGCAGCAACCACAGCGGCACCAGCAGCAGATTGAGCATCAGCGCCGGCCCCAGCGGCAGCAGCAGCAGCGCCACCACCGGCGGCAACCCCAGCCATAGGTCGGCAGTCTGATCCAGGCGGATCAGCTCCACGGCCAGCAGCAGGTAGCCGGTGCTGATCAGCACGTAGGAAGCCATGTGCTGGGCGCGATGATCGGCGAGCCGCACGACCGCGGCGCCCAGCAGCAGCAGTGCGCCGACGCTGGGCAGCAGTATGTACTCGTAGTGGCCCATCAGGTAGTGCCAGCCGGCATGCGCGGCGGCGAGCAGCGCCGCTAGTAAGTAGACCAGTGCAAACAACCGTGATGGCGACTCCTCGAGGCGGGGGGTCACGAGCAGGCCTCCTGGTCGTCGTGCACCAGCGCGGCCTGCTGCTCGGCAAGCGCCTCGCGGACCTGCTCCAAGCGTTCGCTGTCGCTCAGTGGCAGCGTGCGTGCCCGCAGGTCTCGCTGGGGTAACATGCTCAGCAGGGCCTGACAGCGCTGGCGCACCGCGGCCGGGTCGCGGCCGACGAGGGTGATCGCCAGGGTGCGTCGGTCGAGGCGATAGCAGTGTTCGAAGGCGTGGCTGGCCTTGGCCAGGCGCTGCGCGAGTCGCCAGCAGCGGTGCCCGGAGGTGCGTACCAGCAACAGTTCGCTGTGCAGGGGGTCGCGCTGGCTGCGGGTGCGCTCCCTGGCCAGGGCCTGCTCGAGGCGCTCGGCCGACCACAGGCGCAGGCCGGGAGTCAGCCGCTGGCGCTGGCTGACCCGTTGCCACAGAGGGCGCAGCTGTACGGCATGGGCGGCGCCTGCCAATAGCAGCAAGGCCAGTAACGTGGCGCTGACGGAAGCCTCAGCGCGTGGCAGCGTGGCCGCCACCTGCCACCAGGCAAGGCTCGCCAGGGCCACGTTGAGCGCCATCATCCAGCGCGGCTGCGGCAGCATCATCAGGATCGCGAAGGCCCATAGCCAGGCACCGAGGACTTCCGGCTCGAGCGCGACAAGCGTCGCCAGCAGCAGGCTCGGTACCAGCTGCCAGGGCATGCGCGTCGGCCAGCGGTAGCTGCGCTGAAGCAGCACGGCGGTGGCCATCAGCCATAGCGCCGATCCCCACAGCAGCGGGCGCACCGTGTCGAGATCGAGCACGACGGCCAGCAACGCACAGAGCAGGGCGCCGGTCAGCAGGGTGAGACGAAAACCGTGGACTTTGTACATGCTCTTCATGGTGCCTTATATTGGACTGCTTCGCTGTATCATGAGCTTTTTCACCTCGTCGGTCATCGTCACCGCACGGTCTTAACAGGAGTCACGTCAGGGCATGTCAGAACACACCGCTGCCATCACCGATGTCGTTGCCTACATGGATCAGCTGGGCCAGCAGGCCCGCACTGCCAGTACCACGCTGCGCCGCCTCGATACTGCGCGCAAGAATGCCGCACTGCTGGCCACCGCGAAAGAGCTCGAACAGGCACGACCACGGCTGCTGGAGGCCAACACTGCGGATCTGGCGCGTGGTCGCGACAACGGACTGGATGCGGCGCTGCTCGACCGTCTGGCACTCAACGACGCGCGTATCGATGCGATCATCGACGGTCTGCAGCAGGTCGCCGCGCTGCCTGACCCGGTAGGCGAGGTGGATGGCCTGCGTTATCGGCCCAGCGGCATCCAGGTCGGCCAGATGCGTGTGCCGCTGGGCGTGATCGGCATCATCTACGAATCGCGCCCCAACGTTACCGTCGAGGCGGCCAGCCTGTGCCTCAAGGCGGGCAACGCCTGCATCCTGCGCGGCGGCTCCGAGGCGCGTGACAGCAATGCGGCCATCGCTGCCTGCCTGCAGGCGGGGCTGGCCGAGGCCGGGGTGCCCGAGGCGGCAGTGCAGGTGGTGGCCACAACCGATCGCGCCGCAGTCGGACGGCTGATCGCCATGCCCGAGTATGTCGACGTGATCATCCCCCGCGGCGGCAAGTCGCTGATCGAGCGTATCTCCCGCGAGGCGCGGGTGCCGGTGATCAAGCACCTCGATGGCGTCTGTCATGTCTATATCGATGCCACGGCCGATCGTGACAAGGCGTTGGCCATCGCGGTCAATGCCAAGACGCACCGCTACGGCACCTGCAACACCATGGAGACGCTGCTGGTCGATGCGCCGCTGGCAGCCGAGCTGCTGCCGCGGCTCGCTGCCGCCTACGCCGATCACCACGTCGAGCTGCGCGGCTGCCCGCGTACCCGGGAGATCCTCCCCGATGCCGCCGAGGCCCGCGAAGAGGACTGGCAGGCCGAGTACCTGGCCCCGGTGCTGGCGATCCGCGTGGTCGATGGCATCGACGCGGCCATGGCCCATATCGAGCGCTACGGCTCGCAGCATACCGACGCCATCGTTACCGAGCAGTATGCGCTGGCACGACGCTTCATGGCCGAGGTCGACTCCAGCTCGGTGATGGTCAACGCCTCGACGCGTTTTGCCGACGGCTTCGAGTATGGCCTGGGGGCCGAGATCGGCATCTCCACCGACAAGCTGCATGCGCGTGGCCCGGTGGGGCTCGAGGGGCTCACCACCCGCAAGTACGTGGTATTCGGGGATGGACACATTCGTGAGTGATTCGGTGTCCCCGCCGCGGGTCGCGATGCTCGGCGGGACCTTCGACCCGGTGCACCTGGGCCATCTGCGCAGTGCCGTGGAGCTGGCCGAGGCGCTCGACCTCGATCGGGTGCATATGATCCCGGCACAGCGACCGCCGCTGCGTGGCGCGCCGGGGCTGCCCGGTCACCAGCGGTTGGCGCTGCTGCGGTTGGGGATCGGCGATACGCCGCGGCTGCATGCCGATGACCGCGAGATCCACCGCGACGGCCCCTCCTATTCTGCCGATACCCTGGCCAGCCTGCGTGACGAATACGGTGAGCAGGCGCGGCTGGTGATGGCGCTGGGTCACGATGCGTTTCTCAAGCTCGCCGACTGGCACCAGCCACAGCGGCTGTTTGCGTTGGCGCATCTGGTGGTGCTCGAGCGCCCTGATCACTACCAGCCGCTTGCGCCGGCGCTGCGTGAACTGATCGACGGACGCGAGGTCGATGACCCGGCGGCGCTGTTCGCCGCGCCGGCCGGTGGGCTGCTGCGGCTGTCGCTCGAGTCACGCATGGCGATCTCTGCCACTGCGGTGCGTGAGCGCCTGCGCCACGGGGGTTCGGTGCGTTACCTGCTTCCCGAGGCGGTGGAGCGGGAGATCATGGCACTGGGCCTCTACCGCCACGAACGGTAGAATGACGGGACAACGACCGTGATTCCCGATACGCACCAGGAGCCCCTCAGACACTATGCAGATTGACGACCTCAAGACACGGGTGATCGATGCCCTCGAGTCCCTCAAGGGGCAGGATATCGCCACCCTGGATGTGTCGCGCCTGACCAGCGTGACGGACCTGATGGTGGTGGCCAGCGGCACCTCCACGCGACATGTCGCGGCGCTGGCCAACCGCGTCGTGGAGGCCGCCAAGGAGAGTGGGCTGCAGCCGCTGGGCGTCGAGGGACAGGCCGGCTCCGACTGGGTGCTGGTGGATCTCGGCGAGCTGGTGGTGCACGTAATGCTGGTCGAGACCCGGCGCCTCTACGACCTCGAGCGACTGTGGTCGGACCTGCCCAGCGATGGCGATATCGAGGTGCGCGGGGAGCGTGTGTGAAGCTCAAGCTGCTGGCGGTGGGCACCAAGATGCCGAGCTGGGTGGAGCAGGGCGTTGGCGAGTACCGCAAGCGCCTGCCGCGCGACTTCAGCCTCGAGATCATCGAGATCGCGCCGGGCGCGCGCGGCAAGAATGCCGACATCGCGCGTGCCGTGGCCAGCGAGGGGGAGCGCATGCGCGAGCGGCTCAAGGGCACTGAGCATCTGGTCGCGCTGGAGGTCTCTGGCAAGCCCTGGAGCACCGAGCAGCTCGCCGAACAGGCTGCCGACTGGCGCCTCGCCGGACGTGATGTCGCGCTGCTGGTGGGTGGCCCGGATGGTATCGAGCCGGGGCTCTCGGCGCGCGCCGACCAGCGCTGGTCTTTGTCGCCGTTGACCCTGCCGCACCCGCTGGTGCGCATCCTGCTCGCCGAGCAACTGTATCGCGCCTGGACGCTGCTGGTAGGGCATCCCTACCACCGCTGAGGTCTTTCTTGTTTTATATTCCGAGTTCGCCCCATGCGTGATCGTCGCCAGGTACTCAAGAACACGCATCAGGAAGTGCGTATCTTCCGAATCCGCTCGCTGCTGGCGCTGCTGCTGGTGGTGGCGCTTACCGCGACGCTGATGGGGCGTCTGGCCTACCTGCAGGTGGCCCAGCACGAGGTCTATATCACCCGCTCGGAGCAGAACCGCGTGCGGGTCGAGCCGCTGCCGCCCACCCGTGGACTGATCTACGATCGCAACGGCCAGCTGCTGGCCGAGAATCGCCCCACTTACAACCTGATGCTGGTGCGCGAACGGGTCGAGGACCTGGATGCCACCCTCAATCTGCTGGTCGAGCTGCTGGCACTGCCTGAAGAGGGCGTCGAGGCGTTTCGGGAGCGCTCGCGGCAGCGTACCCGACCGTTCCAGCCGGCGCTGTTGATGAGTGATCTCGAGGAGGAGCAGATCGCCCACCTGGCGCTCAATCGCCACCGCCTGCCGGGGGTCGAGGTCGAGGCGCAGCTGCTGCGCTACTACCCGGACGCCGAGATGCTGTCCCATGCGCTGGGCTATGTGGGACGCATCAACGCCGAGGAGCTGGCGACGCTGGATCCCGGTAACTACGCCGGCACGCACTTCATCGGCAAGACCGGTGTCGAGCGCTATTACGAGGATGTGCTGCACGGCCAGGCCGGCTTGCGCAAGGTCGAGACCAACGCCCGCGGCAGGGTGCTGCGTGAGCTAGGACGCACCGATCCGGTGCCCGGTGAGAACCTGACCCTGACCATCGATCGCGATATGCAGAAGCTGGCCTACGAGCTGCTCGACGGGCGGCGCGGCTCGATCGTCGCCATCGAGCCGGGCAGCGGTGAGATCCTGGCGATGGTGTCGGCGCCGGGGTTCGATAGCAACCGCTTCGTCACCGGTATCGACGTCGCCTCCTATCGGGCGCTGCAGGAGGACCCGGATCTGCCGCTGTTCAACCGCGCGATCCGTGGTCAGTATCCGCCGGGCTCCACCATCAAGCCGTTTCTGGCCATCGCCGGGCTCGCCGAAGGGGTGATCACCCCCAATCGGGTAATCAACGACCCCGGTTACTTCCAGCTGCCGGGGGATACTCGCCGCTACCGCAACTGGCTGCGCTGGGGGCACGGCCGGGTCGACATGGAACGCTCCATCGAAGTCTCCAACAACACCTACTACTACACCCTGGCCCACGAGATGGGCATCGATCGCCTGCATGAGCAGATGACCGCGTTCGGCTTCGGCCAGCGCGTCGGGCACGACGTGTTTGGTGAGAGTGCTGCCCTGATGCCGTCGCGCGACTGGAAGCGCGGACGCTTCAACCAGCCCTGGTACCCGGGCGAGACCATCTCGGTGGGCATCGGCCAGGGCTACTGGCAGGTCACGCCGCTGCAGCTCGCCGCCGCCACCGGGGTGCTGGCCAACCGCGGCAAGTGGGTCAAGCCGCGCCTGGCCAAACGCATCGGCGATCAGGAGCAGCAGACGGTGCTGCCCGAGACCCTCGGCGATATCGTGCTCGACAACGAGGCATGGTGGGACAAGGTATTCTCCGGCGCCGAGAAGGTGCTGAGCGGCAGTGAGGGGACCGCTCGCCGCACCGGGGTCGGGCTCGACTACCGCATGGGCGGCAAGTCGGGGACTGCCCAGGTATTCTCGCTGGGCCAGGATCAGCGCTACGATGCCGACGAACTCGCCGAGCGCCTGCGCGACCACGCGTTGTTCGTCGCCTATGCGCCGCTCGAGGATCCGCAGATCGCGGTCTCGGTGATCGTCGAGAATGCCGGCGGCGGCAGCACCCACGCCGCCCACCTGGCGCGGGCGATGAGCGATGCCTGGCTGCTCGATGATGAAGAGCCGGACGTCGAGGAGCTGCGCGAAGAGATGGAAAACGACGACGCCAGTGTGGCAGGCAACTGATGCCCAGAAAGGATGCTCATGATGCTGGGTGATATTACCCGCGGCCTGCGTGGCCATCCGGTGCGCCCGCCCGAGAGCGGCATGTCGCGGCGCAAGAGCGTGTGGACCAAGCTGCGCATCGATCCGTGGATTCTGCTGCTGCTGCTGGTGCTGATGGGGGCCGGTCTGCTGGTGCTGTACAGTGCCAGCGGTCAGCGCCTCGAAACGGTGATCGCCCAGGCCACCCGCTTCGGCCTGGGGCTGGTGGTGCTGATGGTGCTGGCGCGGCTGTCGCCCACCACGCTATTGCGCTGGGCGCCGCTGCTGTATGGCGCGGCGCTGGCGATGCTGATCGCGGTAGAGGTGATGGGCGACATGGGCATGGGCGCTCAGCGCTGGCTGGTGATTCCCGGGGTGGTGCGCTTTCAGCCCTCTGAATTGATGAAGCTGGCGATGCCGATGATGCTTGCCGCCTACCTGTGTCGGCGCGAGCTGCCGCCGAAATGGACCGACCTGCTGGTATGCGGCCTGATCATGGCGATACCGGTGCTGCTGATCGCGCGCCAGCCGGACCTCGGCACCTCGCTGCTGGTGATTTGTGCTGCGGTGTTCGTGATCTTGCTGGCCGGGCTGTCGTGGCGCTTCATTGCGTTTCTGGTGGCGCTGGCCGGCGCGGCACTGCCGCTGCTGTGGATCAACATGCACAACTACCAGCGCCAGCGCGTGTTGACCTTTCTCAACCCCGAGAGCGACCCGCTAGGCGCCGGGTGGAACATCATTCAGTCGACCACCGCCATCGGCAGCGGTGGACTGCTCGGCAAGGGCTGGCTGCAGGGCACGCAGTCGCAGCTCGAGTTCCTGCCCGAGCGGCATACCGACTTCATCGTCGCAGTGCTTGGCGAGGAGTTCGGCCTGGTCGGCATGCTGGTGGTGCTGACGCTCTACCTGCTGGTCATCGTCCGCGGGCTATGGCTGGCCAATGCCGCCCAGGACTGTTTCGGCCGCCTGCTGGCGGGCAGTATCGTGCTGACCTTCTTCATTTATGTGTTCGTCAACGTGGGCATGGTCAGCGGTATCCTGCCGGTGGTCGGCGTGCCGCTGCCGCTGGTCAGCTATGGGGGCACCTCCAGCGTGACCTTGCTGGCCGGTTTCGGTATTCTCATGTCAATTCATGCCCACCGCCGCCTGCTGCCTCGCTGAGGCGGCGTTACACCGAATGATTCAGCAAGGAGCAGCCTGACCGATGACGGTGTCTGCAATTCAGGGAAGGGGCGCGCACGGCGTGCTGGCCGCAGTGGGCCTGTCACTGATGGCGTCGGTGAGCTTCGCCGGCGATTTCGATCCGGCGTCCCGCGACGACGTCGCCGCACTGATCGACCAGCTCGATGAGCGGGGGGTGCCACGCGACTGGGCCGAAGCCGCGATGCGCCAGGCCGACTTCAGCCAGGAGGTGCTCGACGCCATGGAAGGGGCCGCCGAGCGACGCCTGCGCTGGGACGAGTACCGCGAGATCTTCCTGCAGCGCGACCGCATCCTGCAGGGCGCGGCCTTTATCGACGCCCACCGGGACGCCTTCGAGCGCGCCGAAGTGGCGTATGGCGTGCCGCCGGAGATGATCGCCGCGATCATCGGGGTCGAGACCAAGTACGGCCAGTTTACCGGCCGTCATCGCGTGCTCGACTCGTTGTCGACGCTGGGCTTTCACCACCCCAGCCGCCACCGGTTTTTCCACGGTGAGTTGGCCGCATTCCTCGAAATCGCCCATGACGAGGGCGTCGAACCCGGCTCGCTGTATGGTTCCTATGCCGGTGCCATGGGCTATCCGCAGTTCATCCCGACCAGCTACCGTGCCTACGCGGTGGACTTCGATGGCGACGACATTCGCGACCTGTGGACCAACCCAGTGGATGCCATCGGCAGCGTCGGCAACTACTTTGCCGAACACGGCTGGCGCGGCGATGAGGCCATTCTCAGCGAGGCCAGCGGCCCCGACAGCCTGCCCGACGGCATCGAATTCAATGCCACTCGCCCGCCCTATGCGGGCCTGGATGAACTCGCCGATGTCGGCATAGTGCCGGAGCATGACGCCAACGTGCCGGATCAGGTGATTCCGCTGGCGTTCGACTATTTGCGTGCGGAAGATAGCGACGAGGTCGGCTACTACTACCGCCTTGGGCATCACAATTTTTACGTGATCACCCGCTACAATCACAGCCATCTGTATGCCATGGCGGTGACCGAACTGGCCGAACGGATTGCCGAAGCCTACGAGGAGGGCGCATGGTCCCGGGACGACAGCTGACGCGCGCGACGAGCACGCTGGCCATCTTGCTACTGGTGGCCGGCTGTGCCAGCAGCGGCGGCAGCGGTACCCAGCGTGCCGCCAGCAGCCCTGACACCGGATCCTCGACAAGCAGCGATGCCACCAGCACCGCCAGCGGTCGCTATTCGATGAGCCGTGATGCCTACCCCGACCTGCCGCCGGACGTGTCCAACGTGCCGGATGCCGAGCCACGGGTCGAACCGCGCTCACGGGGTGGCAATCGCCCCACCTATGAAGTGTGGGGAGAGACCTACCAGGTGCTCTCCGATGAGGTGGGCTACTCCAACCAGGGTATCGCCTCCTGGTACGGTGAGAAGTTCCACGGTTACGCTACCGCCAACGGCGAGATCTATGACATGTACCTGATGACCGCCGCGCATCGCTCGCTGCCGCTGCCCAGCTTCGTCCGGGTGACCAGCGTCGACAACGGCCGCTCGGTGATTGTGCGGGTCAACGACCGTGGGCCATTCCACGACAACCGCGAGATCGATCTCTCCTATGCGGCGGCCGCAAGGCTGGATATCCTGGACAGTGGTACCGGCAAGGTGCGCGTCGAGGCTATCGATCCGGTCGCCTGGCAGCAGAATCGCGGCAATGGATCGAGCCAAGTGGCCGAGGTCGAGCGCCCGGCCCGCGACGTTGCCGAGCAGGTCGCCTCGCAAGCCCCGGCGTCGAGCGTTTCCCCCGCCCGTGAAGTTGCAGCGACGCCAGCGTCTGATAATGGGGCGGCGGGGGATGCGGCGGTCTACCTGCAGGTTGCGGCACTGGGCTCGGTGAGCAACGCCGAGGCGCTCAAGTCGCGGCTGCAGAGTGAACTGAACCAGCCGGTGCGGGTGGCCAGCGATGCCAGCGTGCATCGCGTCCAGGTCGGGCCGGTGAGCGATGCCAGCCGGGTCGAGCCGCTACGCGACGAATTGCGCCGCGCGGGATTCGAGCAGACCTTGGTGATCAATGACTGACCCGAGTCGGGTCGTGAATCTTGTGACGTTTCTTCTTTGAGAGTGGGTGTAATGAAAGTGTTTGCCTTGTTGTCCGGTTTGCGTCGCACGATGCTTCCGTTGGCCGCTGCCGGTCTGACCAGCCTAGGAGTGATGACCCTTGGCGTGTCGGCCCAGGCCCAGCAGCCCAGCCCCCAGACCATGATTCCCTCGCCGCCACAGCTGGCGGCCAAGTCGTGGTTCCTGATGGATGCCGACAGCGGCGAGGTGCTGATCGAGCACAATGCCGACGAGCGGCTGCCGCCGGCCAGTCTCACCAAGCTGATGACCGCCTACCTGGTGGAGCGTGAACTCGATCGGGGCAACATCAGCATGGATGACATGGTGCGGGTCAGCGAGAATGCCTGGCGCACCGGGGGCTCGAAGATGTTCATCGAAGTCGATACCGAGGTATCGATCCGTGATCTGCTCTACGGCATCGTCATTGCCTCGGGCAACGATGCCAGCGTCGCCGTGGCCGAGCACCTGGCCGGCGGCGAGCAGCCGTTCGCCGATCTGATGAACCAGCACGCCCAGCGCCTGGGGCTGCACAATACCAGCTTCGCCAATGCCACCGGGCTGCCCGACCCCGAGCAGTACTCCTCGGCGCGGGACATGGCGCTGCTGTCGCAGTACATCATCAACGACTACCCCGAGCACTACGCGATCTACGCTGAGCGCTACTTCGACTACAACGACATTCGTCAGCCCAATCGCAACCGCCTGCTGTGGCGCGATAATACGGTTGATGGCCTCAAGACCGGCTGGACCACCGAGGCCGGCTACGGGCTGGTGGCCTCGGCCAAGCGCGACGACATGCGCCTGATCTCGGTGGTGATGGGGACCAACTCCGAAGAGGCCCGCGCCCAGGAGACCCAGAAGCTGTTCAGCTACGGCTTCCGCTACTTCGAGACCCTCAATCTCTATGAGGCCGGTTCGGTGCTCGAGACGCCGCGGATCTGGGGTGGTGCGCAGAACGAGGTGCGGGTCGGTGTCGATAGTGATGTCAAGATGACCGTGCCGCGTGGCCGCAGTGATGAGCTCACTGCACGCCTCAACCTGCGTGGTGATATCACTGCGCCGGTGGCCGCCGGCGATCAGCTCGGCACTCTGGAGGTCAAGCTGGGCGACGAGGTGCTCGGCGAGCGCCCGCTGGTAGCCCTGGAGAGCGTCGAGCAGGGTGGCATCTTCAAGCGTGTCTTCGACATGGTGCGCCAATTCATCAGCGGCCTGTTCGGCTGATCGATGACGCATCGCGGCGGCTCCTTCTGGGGCCGTCGTGCCTGTTGTCAGCGTGTCGCGCCCTTGGTCGCAGCCTTGCGGTTGCGTAAAATGGTGCGAAACCTCCGTTTCGAGTACCTATCATCATGGCCGACAAGCCCCTGCGAGACCTGCGTCTCGACACCCCGGCGACGTCCGCGCCGGCTCCGCGCGTTGAATTTCCCTGCGACTACTCGCTGAAGATCGTCGGCGATGCCGCCGATGACTTCCACGACACCGTGGTCGAGGTGGTGGAAACCCATGCGCCAGGCTTCGACCGTAAGTCGGTCCGCGTCGTCGACAGCCGCAACGGCAAGTTCCAGTCGGTGCGCCTGACCATCATCGCCACCGGCAAGCCCCAGCTCGAGGCGCTGTTCGCCGAGCTCAAGGCCACCGGCCGCGTACACATGGTGCTGTAAATGAGCGAGCATCCCGCCGCACCGATCCAGGTCTTCCGCCTGGGGCGCCAGCCCTACCTGCCGGTGTGGCGGGCCATGCGCGAGCTGACCGACGGCCGCGACGCTGACACGCCCGATCAGTGTTGGGTGGTGGAGCATGACCCGGTGTTCACCCAGGGTCAGGCCGGTAAGCCCGAGCACCTGCTGATGCCCGGCGACATCCCGGTAGTGCAGACCGACCGCGGCGGCCAGGTCACCTATCATGGCCCCGGCCAGCTGGTGGTCTATCCGCTGCTCGATGTGCGACGCACGCGTCTCGGGGTCCGCGAACTGGTGACAGCCCTGGAGCAGGCGGTGGTCGGGGTGCTGGACGATCTCGGCATCACGGCGGCGGCGCGGGCGGATGCCCCCGGGGTCTACGTCGGAGAGGCCAAGATCGCCTCGCTGGGGCTGCGCATTCGTCGCGGTGCCAGCTTCCACGGCGTGGCGCTGAATGTCGATGTCGATCTCACACCGTTTTCGCGGATCAACCCCTGCGGCTATGCCGGCATGGCGATGACGCGTATCAGCGATCTGGTCACCGCGGCGCCCGATGTCAACGACGTGGCGCACGGCCTGGTGGACCATCTGGGGAGGCAGCTGGGGCGGGATCTTGACTGGGCAGCGCCCGGCGAACTGCCTGGGCACTGCCAGCGGCAGCTGGGACTTAGCCTACCGGCGTGACCGGGATCAGGCCGCTGTCGTCGGGCGTCTGCTGTCCGGGTACCTTGGCCGGGGCGGCGAGCCCCAGGTTATTCTTCTCGAAGACCTGATCGGCGCGGTAGCTGGAGCGCACCAGCGGCCCGGAGGCAACCTCCAGAAAGCCCTTCTCCAGCCCTAGCTGACGATAGCGTTCGAACTCCTCGGGCGTGACCCAGCGCTCCACCGGCAGGTGATTCTTGGTCGGGCGCAGGTACTGGCCGAGGGTCACGATGTCGACGCCGATCTCGCGCAGGTCATCGAAGGTGGCCAGTATCTCCTCCTCGGTCTCGCCCAGGCCCAGCATCAGGCTGGTCTTGGTCAGCACGTCGGGCTTGTGACGCTTGGCGAACGCCAACACATCGAGGGTCTTGCGGTAGCCGGCGCGGGGATCGCGTACGCGCTGGGTGAGGCGCTCGACGGTCTCGACGTTCTGGGCGAAGACCTCGAGGCCGGAGTCCACCACGTCGGCGATGGCGTCATGGACGCCGTCGAAGTCCGGCGTCAGCGCCTCGACCACCACTTCCGGCGTGCGTGCCTTGATGGCGCGGACGCAGGCGGCGTAGTGACTGGCGCCACCGTCGTCGAGGTCGTCGCGGTCCACCGAGGTTAGCACGATGTAGCGCAGCCCCATCAGCTCCACTGACTTGGCGGTGTTTTGCGGCTCCTCATGATCGAGCCAGCCGCGCGGGTTGCCGGTATCCACGGCGCAGAAACGGCAGGCGCGGGTGCACACCGAGCCCATCAACATGATGGTGGCGGTGCCGTTGCTCCAGCACTCGCCCATGTTGGGACAGTGCGATTCGGCGCACACCGTGCTCAGGCGGTGCTCGCTGACGTTGCGCTTGACCGCCTCGAAGCGCTCCCCGCCGGCGATCTGAATGCGCAGCCAGGGCGGCTTGCGGCCGTTGCTGACCCCCTCGTGGGGTTCCTGTTGCTCGCTTTGCCTGCGCTGCTTGATGCCATCCTTGATCACGGACATGCCGTGCTCGTTGCGGAATTTGGCCCCGCTGGACACGGCTTGCGACGGCTTGTTGCTCATAGCGATTCGCGCCTCTCTGTTCGCTGCCCGGGCGGCGTCACCCGAACCAATATGGACGCCACTTTAGCATAAGGTCGGGGGAGGATTCAGCCTGCCCCGGTGTTTCGCAGAGCTGCTTCAGGGGCAAATAGCGAGGGACGCCGGGGGTAGGTCGAAGGGGAGGTTTGCGCCATGGATGGCGCAAGTTAGCGCCCAGGGATGGGTTTACAGCGCCTCCCCGTAGGCCTACCGCCGGATCAGTCCCGAGCGGTGCTGCTATCTAATACATCTATCAGGCGTTTACCCGTTCAGTGTGATGGGGTTGGGGCTTATCAACCTCCCTGGGATCCGGTCATCGGCAGGCAGGCCACCGAGTGGCCGGGGCGCGGGGTCAGTGGGGCGCTAAAGTGGGCATTGAGCTCTGGCAGCAGCTCCTGGACGAAGCGCAGGAACAGCTCGGTGATCGGCGAGGGGTGGCGGTCCTTGGGGTAGACGGTGCACCACGAACGCCGCAGTGGAAAGCCGGGCAGGGCTGGCGAGGCGAGCAGTCCGCCGGCCAGCTCAAGCTGCACCGCCAGGCGCGGCAGCACCGCCACGCCGAGGTGCGCCATCACGCCCTGTTTGATCGCCTCGTTGGTGCCCATCTCGATGGTATGGGCCAGCGTGACCCGCTCGCGGGAAGCGAAGTCCTCGAAGGCGGTGCGGGTGCCGGAGCCGGGCTCGCGCATCAGTACATAGTGGTGGGCGAAGTCGTCCAGGGTCGGGCGGGGGCTGTGCATCAGCGGGTGCTCGGGCCACACCACCGGGATCATCTCGTTGTCGAGGATCGGCATGAAGGTAAGGTTGGGGTCGTCGGGCACCATGCCCATGATCACCAGGTCGTCGCGACGTTCGGCCAGGCGTTCCAGGGCCTGGCCGCGGTTGCATACCCGCAGGCGGATCTGCACCTCGGGGTAGAGGGCGCGAAAGCGCGCCAGGATATACGGCACCACGTACTGAGCGGTAGAGACCGCCGCCAGGTTGAGCTCGCCGCGTATGCTGCCGGCCATCTCCGAGAGCGCCATCTGCAGGCTCGAAACCTGGCCAAAGATCGACTGCACCGAGGCCGCCAGGGCATCGGCGGCCGGCAGCACATGCAGGGTCTTGCCGGCATACTTGAACAGCGGCTGCTCGAGGGCCTGCTCCAGCTGGCGGATCTGCGCGCTGACCGCGGGTTGGGTCAGGCCGAGCTGCTCTGCCGCCCGCGAATAGGACTGCTGACGATGTACGGCCTGAAACACTTGCAGCTGGCGGAAGGTCAGGCGGTTGAGCAGACTGGGTCGCGTCATCGGGCGTCCAAGCGGTGTCGGTTATGACAGAATAGGGCGCTGAAACGTCAACAGGCCCTGTAGAATCTTATCAACTTTGTCGGGGTGGGTCGCCATGTTCCACAAGCTGCTGATCGCCAACCGCGGCGAGATCGCGGTGCGTATCGAGCGCGCCTGCGCCGAGATGGGCATCCGCTCGGTGGCGGTATACACCGAGCCGGATCGCTTCGCGCTGCACGTCAAACGCGCCGATGAGGCCTACTTCATCGGCGACGATCCGCTGGACGGCTATCTGGACGCCCAGCGGCTGGTCGATCTGGCCCGCGAGACCGGCTGCGATGCGCTGCATCCCGGCTACGGCTTTCTCGCCGAACAGGCCGATTTCGCCCGACTGTGTGCCCAGGCGGGCATCGCCTTCATCGGCCCCGACGCCGAGGTGATCGGGCGCATGGCCGACAAGAGCGCCGCCCGGGAGATCCTGCGCGAGGCGGGGATCCCCGTCACGCCCGGTTCACGGGCACCGCTGACAAGCGTTGAGGAGGCGCTGGCGCTGGCCGAATCGCTCGGCTACCCGGTGATGCTCAAGGCCAACCACGGCGGTGGCGGGCGCGGCCTGCGGCGCTGCGACAGCCCCGCCCAGCTCGAGCAGGCCTGGGAGCAAGTGGGCGAGGAGGCCGGTGCGCGTTTCGCCAGCGCTGCGCTGTTCCTCGAGAAGTGCCTGGTCGGCAGCCAGCACATCGAGGTGCAGGTGCTGGCCGACCGTCACGGCAGCGTGATTCATCTGTTCGAGCGCGACTGCTCGATCCAGCGTCGTAACCAGAAGCTGATGGAGATTGCGCCCAGCCCGCGGCTGACCCCGGAACAGCGTGCCTATGTCGGCCAGTTGGCGGTGCGTGCGGCGCACCTGGTGGGCTACGAGAACGCCGGCACCGTGGAGTTCCTGGTCAGGGGCAACGAGATCTACTTCATGGAGATGAACACCCGCATCCAGGTCGAGCACACCGTCAGCGAGGCGGTGACCGGGGTCGATATCGTGCGTGAACAGATCCGTATCGCCTATGGCCTCAAGCTGGCGTTCCGCCAGGAGGATATTCGCCACCACGGCTACGCCATCGAATTTCGCATCAATGCCGAAGATCCCAAGAACGACTTCCTGCCCTCGTTCGGCCGCATCACCCGCTACTATGCGCCGGGCGGGCCCGGGGTGCGCACCGATACCGCGATCTACACCGGCTATCGCCTGCCGCCGCACTTCGACGCCCTGTGCCTTAAGCTGATCGTATGGGGCATGACCTGGGAGGAGACGCTCGACCGCGGCGTGCGTGCGCTCAACGACATGCGTCTGCAGGGCATCAAGACCACCGCGCCGCTCTACGAGGAAATCCTCAAGCACCCCGACTTTCGCCGCGGCGCCTTCGATACCGGCTTCGTGCTGCGCCATCCCGAGCTGCTCGACTACTCGGTGAAGCGAAACCCTGACGAGGTGGCGCTGGTGGTGGCCGCCGCCATTGCCGCCCATGCCGGCCTATGACCCCCGCCATCGACACGGAGAGTGACATGTCTGCCACTGACGATACCCGCGTGCGCTTGAGTGACATGGTGCTGCGCGACGGCCACCAGTCGCTGATCGCCACGCGGCTGCGCACGGATGACATGCTGCCGGTGTGCCCGGCGCTGGATGCCATCGGCTTCGAGACCCTCGAGGTTTGGGGCGGGGCAACCTTCGATGCCTGCGTGCGCTTTCTCAAGGAGGACCCCTGGGAGCGGCTGCAGCGGCTCAAGACGGCGCTGCCCAACACCCCGCTGCAGATGCTGCTGCGCGGCCAGAACCTGGTCGGCTACCGCCATTACGCCGATGACGTGGTCGAGGCCTTCGTTGCGCGCGCCGCGGCGGGGGGCATCGATGTCTTCCGACTGTTCGACCCGCTCAATGACCTGCGCAACCTGGAAACCGCCATGGCCGCGGTCAAGGCCGCCGGCAAGCACGCTCAGGGGGCGATCTGCTATACCCAGAGCCCGGTCCACGACCTGGCCATGTACGTCAAGGATGCCCGCCGGCTCGAGTCGATGGGGGCCGATTCCATTGCCATCAAGGACATGGCCGGGCTGCTCACGCCCTATGCCACCGCCGAGCTGGTTGCCGCGCTGCTCGATGCCGTCGAGGTCCCAGTGCATCTGCACGCCCACGCCACCTCGGGATTGGCCGCCCAGTGCCACCTCAAGGCCGTGGAAGCCGGCTGCCGCCACCTGGATACCTGCTGTGCGGCCTTTGCCGGCGGCGCCAGTCACCCGGCCAGCGAGGCCATGGTGGCCACCTTCCAGGACACCGACTACGACACCGGCCTTGACCTCGAGGCGATCAAGGCAGTCAGTGACCAGTTGCGTGAGGTGCGCCGCCAGTACGCCGGCTTCGAAAGTGAGGTGACCCGCGAGGACATTGGCGTACTGGTCAGCCAGGTGCCCGGCGGGATGATGTCGAACCTCGCCCATCAGCTGCGCGAGCAGAATGCGCTGTCGCGGATCAACGAGGTGTTCGCCGAGATCCCGCGGGTGCGCGCCGACCTCGGCTACCCGCCGCTGGTCACCCCCACCTCGCAGTTCATCGGCTCCCAGGCGGTGATCAACGTGCTGACCGGCGAGCGTTACAAGACCATCAGCAACGAGATCAAGCGCTATCTGCTTGGCGGCTATGGCCGACCGCCGGCCCCGGCCGACCCCGATCTGCGACGCCGTGCGGTGGGGCAGGAGCCCGCCGAGCAGGGCCGCCCGGCGGATCTGCTGCCGCCCGAAATGGCGCGCTTTCGCGCGGCGATCGGCACGCTTGCCGAGAGTGAAGAGGACGTGCTGACCTATGCGCTGTTTCCCGATATCGGTCGTGACTTCCTGCAGGGGCGCCGCGACGGCAGCCTGATCCCGGAGCCGCTGCCGGCGGCGGGCGACGGTCAGCGGCCGGTCAGTGAGGGCACCCCCACCGAGTTCGTGATCGACGTGCACGGCGAATCCTACGACGTGCAGATTACCGGGGTGGGCCGTGATCGCGGCGGTCGCCGCCAGGTCTACCTGACGCTGGATGGCATGCCAGAAGCGGTGGTGTTCGAGCCCCGCGACCGCTACCAGCCGGTCCCCGGAAGCGGCCGTGCGCGCGCCAGCGGCGCCGGCCACGTAACCACTGCGATGCCGGGCAACATCGTCGAGGTGCTGATCGCCGTGGGGGACCGCGTCGAGGAGGGCCAGGCAGTGCTGATTACCGAGGCAATGAAGATGGAGACCGAGCTGCATGCGCGCCGCGCCGGCACGGTGGTGGCGCTGCACGTGGCCAAGGGCGAGCGGGTGATGCCCGGCGAGGTGCTGGTCGAGATCGAGTGATGCGGCCGGATTGGCGAGCGATAAGATCAGCGGCTAGGCTATATTGCAATGCAGCATGATGGCATACTGACTGCCATCTGTGTCATCGCAGCTGATCTTTGCAAGAAGCGCTCATCCATTCCGAGCACCTGCGATGACGCTACCCTTTTTCGCCGCTATGGAGTGATCCCATGCTACCGGCCGCTAGTTCCATGATGAATGCGTCGCTTGCGCTGTTCGATCCCCTCGGCATCGGTCGTGCCAGCGTCGACTACTGGCGTGACAGTCTCGAGCGCAGCGTGCTCTACCTTGACGTGATGCGCCAGCGGGGCAACCAGTATCTCGAGCATATGGAGCAGACCAAGCCCAACGTGCTCGGGTTCGAATCCGAAGTGCTGCTCGACGGCCGCGACCTGCCGCGTCCGGTCAACTACGAGCTGCTGCGCATCCTGCCCCCGGCGGGCATAGAGGTCGATTTACAGGCCAGGCCCTTCGTGGTGGTCGATCCTCGCGCTGGCCATGGCCCAGGCATCGGCGGTTTCAAGCCCGACAGCGAGATCGGCGTGGCGCTGCGCGCCGGCCATCCCTGCTATTTCATCGGTTTTCTGCCGTTCCCTGAGCCGGGCCAGACCGTGGAAGACGTGGTCGACGCCGAGATCGCCTTTCTGCGCGAGGTGATCGCCCGCCATTCCGATGTCTCCGAGAAGCCCATGGTGGTCGGCAACTGCCAGGCCGGCTGGCAGATCATGATGGCCGCGGCGCTGGAGCCCGAGCTGTTCGGCCCCATTTTGATCGCCGGGGCGCCGCTCTCCTACTGGGCCGGCGAACGGGGTAAGGCGCCGATGCGCTACACCGGCGGCATGACCGGCGGCAGCTGGATGACGGCGCTGGCCGGTGATCTGGGGGCCGGGCTGTTTGACGGCGCGCTGCTGGTGCAGAATTTCGAGAAGCTCAATCCGGCCAATACCCTGTGGGACAAGCAGTACCGGCTCTACGCCAACGTCGACAGCGAGGCCGAGCGCTATCTGCAGTTCGAGCGCTGGTGGGGCGGCCATGTGGTGCTGGGGGCCGATGAAATCCAGTATATCGTCGACAACCTGTTCATCGGCAATCGCCTGAGTACCGCCGGACTCTCGACCCGCGACGGACGGCGTATCGACTTGCGGAATATCCGTTCGCCGATCGTGGTGTTCTGCTCCAAGGGCGACGACATCACGCCGCCGCCTCAGGCGCTGGGCTGGGTGCGCGACCTCTACGCCGACGTCGAGGATATCTACGCCCACGAGCAGACCATCGTCTACTGTGTGCACGATACCACCGGCCACCTGGGGATCTTCGTCTCGGGGAGCGTGTCGCGCAAGGAGCACACCGAATTTACTGCCAACATGGACTATATCGACGTGCTGCCGCCGGGGCTCTACGAGACCCAGGTCACCGAGCGTGCGCCGTCTGGCGAGGATGCCGCGCACATCGACGGCGACTATCTGCTCGAGTTTACGCCGCGTGACGTTGCCGATCTCGATGAGTTCGTGCAGCCCAACGAAGAGGATGACCGCCGCTTTGCTACCGTGGAGCGGGTCTCGCAGATCAATCTGGGGCTGTATCAGATGTTGCTGCAGCCGTGGCTCAAGGCGGTGATGACGCCTGAAGCGGCGCGCTGGATACGCCGCATGCATCCGATTCGCCTGGCCTACAAGCTGTATTCAGATCGCAACCCACTGATGGTGCCGGTCCCGGTGCTCGCAGATCGCGTGCGTGAAGAGCGGCAGGTCGCCGCGCAGGACAACCCCTGGCGCATGGCCGAAAGTGTTGCCAGCGACCATATCAGCAGCAGTCTCGACGCCTACCGCGAGCTGCGCGATAGCCTGACCGAGAAGCTGTTCATGGGCTGGTACGGCCAGCCTTGGCTGCAGACCGTTGCTGGCCTCGGCATCGGTGGCGAGCCGCTGCGTCGCCGCCCTGGCATCGAGCCGGAACATCGTCGCTTCGTCGACAATCGCCAGGCCGAGCTGTGCCAGCGTATCGATCAGGGTGGTGGCCATGAGGCGGTGATGCGTGCGCTAATTTATGTGCTGGGCGGCGCGCCTTCCACCGACGAGCGTAACTTCCAGCGTCTCAAGGCGACGCGGGCCGAACTCGAGCCGGAGCTCCAGCTGGCCGACTTCAAGGCGCTGGTGCGCGATCAATTCTTTATCCTCAAGCTCGACCGCAAGCGGGCACTGGCGGCGATTCCGACCCTACTGACCAGCTGCAGCAATGCCGAAATCGATGAGCACCTCGAGCATCTTGAGCACGTACTGGCGGCCAGCGGTCCGCTGGCCGAGGGGGTTAGCGAGCGGCTAGAGGAGGTGCGCGGCTACTTCGCCGAGGCGCGGCCAGCGCCTGCCCCCAAGCCCGCCGCCGCAGCGCCGGCCGAGGAGGCAGCGCCTGTTAAAGCGGCTTCGGTGAAGAAGGAAGCACCGGCCGGGAACGCGCCATCGACGCAGAAAAAGCCAGCGGCCAAGCCGCGGGCCCGTAAGTCAACAGCCGACAAGTCTAGCGACAAAGAGTGACTCAGTCGGTGTAGACGCTGAACCAGGCCCGGCATCACTCGGAGCTAATCCGTCGGCAGGCCTATGAGGAGGCGCTGTAAACCCATCCATGGGCGCTATCTTGCGCCCTGCAGCGCTCCCGCATCCTGCTCCGCTTGCAGGACCGGTGCTGGCCATCCATGGCCAGCCCGTTCGGAGCAGTGCTCCTCACCCATGGTGCAAACCTCCTCGACGGCCTGCCCCCGGCGCTCCTCGCTTAGAGACACTGGCGACGTAAGAATGCTTTCAAAGTCCCGATCAATCAGCGCGGGCGCTGACCCAGGCCCCGGCGTCGGGGATGGCGATATCCACTGCCTGATCGACATAGGGGGAGGAAATCAGGAAGTCGGCGCTGGCAGCGTTGCAGGCCACCGGGATGTTCCATAGCGCGGCCAGGCGCAGCAGTGCCTTGACGTCGGGGTCGTGGGGCTGCGGCGCGAAGGGATCCCAGAAAAAGATCAGCAGATCGAGCTGCTGCTCGGTGATGCGTGCGCCGATCTGCTGGTCGCCGCCCAGCGGGCCGCTCATCAGCCCCTCTACCTCCAGCCCCTGCTCCTTGGCAATTCGTCTGGCGGTAGTGCCGGTGCCCACCAGCTGGTGCTGGGCCAGCGTCGTCTGCCAGCGCTCGACCCAGGCCAGCATTTCATCCTTCTTGCCGTCGTGGGCGATCAGCGCAATGCGCTTGCGTGAGGGCAGGGTGCGGCTGACCTGCTGGGCCGGACGTGGTTCGCTGGGACGGGAGCTCATGGCTTACTGCACCTCGAGAATCTTCAGGGTATTGGTACCGCCGTGGGCGTTCATGTGGTCGCCGCGGGTCAGGATCATCA
>NZ_FNGH01000028.1 GCF_900102875.1 Franzmannia pantelleriensis | reverse complement strand
GGAGCGAATTCATTCGCGATTGCAGCGCGCAGCGCTGCCGCCCACTGGCACCCCCGCCTTCCTTTGGCCATAATGTGCCTCCTTTTACACTCAGGACTGGCCATGTGGTTCAAGCACTTGCATCTCTATCGCCTGCATGAGGCACCCAGCATCTCCGGCGACACCCTGGAAGATGCGCTGGCCGAACAAGCCTTTCGCCCGCTGGGCGGAAGCGAGGCCACGCGACTCGGCTGGCGTCCGCCGGGCGGGCGTCGCAGCACGCAGTACATGCACGAGCTGCAGGGCCACCGATTGCTCAGCGCCCTGCGCCAGGAGCGGCTGCTGCCGGCCAGCGTGGTGCGCGAAGAGGTCGAGGAGCGCGTCGCCGATCGCGAAGCCGCCGAGGGCCAGCCGGTCAGCCGCAAGGACAAGCAGGCGATCAAGGAGCAGGTCTATGAAGAGCTGCTGCCGCGTGCCTTCGTGCGCAGCCAGAAGGTCGACCTGTGGTGGGACACCCGCGGTGGCCTGATCGGCATCAACGCCTCGAGCCGCAAGCGTGCCGAAGAGATTCTCGACCTGCTGCGCCAGACCCTGGGCAGTCTCAAGGTCACGCCGCTGGCCAGCCAAACGCTGCCGGTTCGCGCCATGACCGAGTGGCTCAATGACGCCGACTCACGTCCCGCAGACCTGCTGCTGGGCGACCAGGTGGAGCTCAAGGCTCAGGGCGACGACGGCGTGCTGCGCGCCCGTCAGGTCGATCTCGACAGCGACGAGATCCACACCCTGCTGGCCGGCGGCCGCCAGGCCACGCGCCTGGCCCTGGAGATCGAAGGCCGGCTGTCGATGGTGCTCCACGACGACCTGGCGTTGAAGTCGTTGCGCTTCAGCGACGCCTTACTGGACGAAGCCAACGCCAGCGACGATGGTGATGACGCTATCCTGCGCATGGAAACGGATTTCGTGCTGATGGCGCAGGCGCTGGCCGCCGCCAGCGCACAGCTGCTGAGCTGGCTGGGCGGTGAGGCCAGCCAGGACGCAACCTCCTCCGTTACCGCTAACCTGGCCTCGACACCGTGACTGCTGATCTATCCGCCTCCACCGAAGACGCCGTTCGCCAAGCGGATCCGTTCGCCAAGATCCGCCCCTACCACGACGACGAGGTCGCCGAGGTGCTGGCGCGACTGGCCGATGATGCCGAGCTGCTCGATGCCCTGACCCAGTTCAAGCTGCCGCGGCTGGCGCGCTTCTCGCCGCGCCTGGCACGCACGATCGCTGGCTTCGCGGTGCGCCGCGAAGTGCGCGGCGTGGCCAGCGTCCACGACTTCCAGATGCGCATCGCCGGCTACATGCAGCGCATGATCCGCACTACCACCGACGCTTTCGAGGTCGAGGGGCTAAACGCGCTGGACGACGACACCGCCTACCTGTTCATCAGCAATCATCGCGATATCTCGCTGGACCCGGCCTTCGTCAACTATGCGCTGTATCTGGCCGGGCGCGACACGGTGCGCATCGCGATCGGTGACAACCTGCTGCAGAAGCCCTATGTCAACGACCTGATGCGCCTCAACAAGAGCTTCATCGTGCCGCGCTCGGCCAAGGGCAAGCGCGCCATGCTCGCCGCCTACCAGGCGCTGTCGGCCTATATTCGCCACTCGCTGACGATGGATCATCATTCGGTGTGGCTGGCCCAGCGCGAGGGGCGCGCCAAGGACGGCATCGACCGCACCGACCCGGCGATCATCAAGATGCTGACCATGGCCCGGCGCCACGTCGACAAGAGCGCCACCAGCGGCGACGCCATCAGCGAGCTGCGTGTGGTGCCGGTGTCGATCAGCTACGAGTACGACCCCTGCGACCTGCAGAAGGCCCACGAGCTCTATGCCATGCACACCGAAGGGCGCTACCAGAAGGTACAGTACGAGGACATCCGCTCCATCGTTGCCGGCATCATCGGTCACAAGGGGCGCATCAAGCTGACCTTCGGCACGCCGCTGGGCACCGACTACGACAGCCCCGAGGCGGTGGCCGAGGAGATCGACCGCCAGGTACTGGCGGGCTATCGGCTGTTCCCCAGCCACCAGCTGGCACTGGAGGCCAGCGGCAAGGCACCCGACCTGATCTGCCTGGACGACGTGACCGACGCCGATCGCGAGCAGTTCCGCCAGCGCCTGGAGCAGATACCCACTCACCTGCGCGACTGGTGGCTGGCGCAGTACGCCAACCCCGTGCTCAACCGCGCCGGCCGGCTATGAGGCGCTGACGCCATGGGCCATGCCCACCTGCCCTACGACCGCGGCAGCCAGACCCGCGAGGCGCACCGCATCACCCTGATCGGCGCCGTCATCGATACTGTGCTGGGGGTGGCCAAGGTGGTGGTGGGCCTGATCGTCGGCTCAGCGGCGCTGGTGGCCGACGGCGTCCACTCCTTCTCCGACCTGGTCACCGATGGCTTCGTGCTGGCCGCTACCCATTTCGGCCGCCAGGCGCCGGACACCAACCACCCCTACGGCCACGGCCGCATCGAGACCCTGGCGACCCTGTGGCTGGGCAGCATCCTGATCTTCGTCGCCGGCGGCATCGCCTGGGCCAGCCTGACACGGCTGTTCGACGCCGCCTCGATCCCCGCACCCGGCGGCTGGGCCATCGCCCTGGCCGTGGTCGCGCTGCTGGCCAAGGAGTGGATCTTCCGCGCCACCCTGCGCGTCGCCAAGCGGGTCAAGTCGCGGCTGCTCGAGGCCAATGCCTGGCACTCGCGCAGCGATGCCTTGTCCACCGTGGTGGTGCTGGTGGGTCTGATCGGCGCCCAATTCGGCGCCGGCTGGCTCGACGCCGTGGCGGCGGCGGTCGTGGCGCTGATGGTCGGCAAGATTGGCGCCAACCTGCTGTGGGAGTCGAGCCAGGAGCTGGTCGATACCGCCCTCCCCGAGGACCAGCAGCGCCAGATGCGCGAACTCGCCGAGGCGGTCCCCGACGTCTACAACGTCCACGACCTGCGCACCCGTACCGTGGGGGGCCACGTGCTGCTCGACGTCCATATCGTGGTGCCACCGCGGGTCACCGTTTCCGAGGCCCACGAGATCGGCAACGAGGTCAGCCGTCGGCTGCGCGAGCGCTTCCCGACCCTTACCGACGTGACCTTCCATATCGACCCGGAAGACGATCAAGGCAAGGTGGACCCCAGCCTGATGCCGGGCATGCCGCTGCGTGAGGACGTCGAGGGCAAGCTCGACGAGGTGTGGTCGGCGCTGCCGGTATGGCAGGCACGGGTGGCGCTGGACCTGCACTACCTGGGCAACCGCGTCGACATCTCGATCTTCGTTCGCGAGCTTCCCGACGGTCAGAGCCTCGACCAGGCCGCCGACCTGCTGCGTGATTACGCCCGTGAGCTCGGCTGGGTGGGTCGGCTGCGCGTATGGCAGGGGCCCGGCAAGGCCTGATACTCTAATTAAAACGCACGACAACCACGTCACCATAACGATAATCGCGTCACGCAGGGCGCCCCATGGCCAAGCTACCTTCCAGCGGGTTTCGATGCTCGCGCCGCCGTTTTCTGGCCGGCGCCGCCGCGCTGTTTCTGGCCGCCGGCCTGGGGCTCGCCACGGCGCCGGCTAGCGGCAACCTCGACCCCTCGCGGCTGCGCAGCGTAATGCAGTCGCGCTATGGGGGCCGCGGCGTGGCAGTGCTCGAAGAGTGGTTCACCCTGCTCGAGCGCCTGGCGGGCGCCGATATCGATGCCCAGCTGCGCGAGGTCAACGACTTCTTCAATCGCCGCGTGCGCTGGGTCGACGACATCGACAACTGGGGTCATGAAGACTTCTGGGCCACGCCGCTGGAGACCATGGGCCAGGGCCAGGGCGACTGCGAGGACTACTCCATCGCCAAGTACATCACCCTGAAACAGCTCGGCGTTCCAGGCGAGCAGCTGCGTATGATCTACGTGCGTGCACGCATCGGCCGCAGCCAGATCACCCAGGCCCACATGGTGCTCGGCTACTACGAAACGCCCAGTGCCGTGCCGCGCATCCTCGATAACCTGGTGCCGTCGATCACCCCCGCCACGCAGCGCAACGACCTCGATCCGGTGTTCAGTTTCAACAGCGAGGGCCTGTGGGCCGGCGGTTCGACCCAGTCGCGCGCCGACCCCACCCAGCGGCTGTCGCGCTGGAGCAGCGTGCTCAGCCGTATGCAGGACCAGGGCTTCCTATGACAGATCCTATCAATAAGACTACCGCCACCAGCGGGCCACGCAGGCAAGGGAGACAACCGCCATGTCACTGATCAAACAGCTGTGGCTGACCATACTGGTGCTGCTGCTGCTCGCCTTCGGCGGCAGCCTGGCGATCGGGCTGAGCTCGCTCAAGCAGTACACCGAGCAGGAGATGCGCATCAAGAATGCCGACAACGCCAACGCCCTGGCGCTGTCGATGAGCCAGCTCGACAAGGACCCGGTGACCATCGAACTGCTGCTGGCCGCCCAGTTCGATACCGGCCACTACCGGCGCGTGGAGCTGCGCTCGCCGGAGGGTGAGGTGGAGATTCGCCGCGAGGCCGACGAGCGCCTGGCCGACGTGCCCGACTGGTTCGTCGAGCGAGTCCGCTTCGATATCCCCGCCGGTGAGGCGGTCGTCCAGGACGGCTGGCAGCAGTACGGCACGGTGGTGCTCGAGAGTCACCACAACTACGCCTACCACACGCTATGGCAGAACACCCAGCGGCTAGTGGCCTGGTTCGCGGTGGCCGCCCTGATCAGCGCCGCACTGGCCTGGTGGATCGTGCACAGCATCCGCCGCCCGCTGCGCCGGGTGATCGACCAGGCCCGCGACATCGGCAACCGCCGTTTCACCACCTCCGAGGCGCCGCGCACCCTGGAACTGCGCCAGGTGGTCACTGCCATGAACCTGCTCTCGGCCAGCGTGCGCGACATGCTCGGCCAGGAGAGCGAAAAACTCGAACGCCTGCGCCGCAAGCTGCAGCAGGACGAGGTCAGCGGTGCCGACAACCGCGGCCACTTTCTGCAGCAGCTAGAACGCGCCCTCGATCCCGACACCGGCCAAGGCATGGGCAGCCTGGTGATCGTGCGGGTAGCGCGCCTGAGTGCTCTGAATCACACGCTGGGCCACCAAGCCACCAACCGCCTGCTGGCCGATGTCGCCAGCGCCCTCAAGCAGCTGGCCAACGTCTATGGCGGCGGCCACGTAGGGCGCCTCAACGGCAGCGACTTCGCCCTACTGCTGCCCGGCGACGACGACCTCGAGGCGCTGGCCAGGGCGCTCAAGGCCAAGCTGCATCCGCTTACCGACGGCGCATCAGCGCCCATCGGCCTGCCCATGGCACTGATCGCCTATACCCACAGCGATGCCCGCGGCGAACTGCTCAGCAGCCTGGACGGCGCCCTGGCCCGCGCCGAGGATGACGGTGACCACGCCGTCGGCATCGCCAGCGGGGCCGCCCACCAGTCGCTGTTCAACAACCGCGACGACTGGCGCCGCGCTCTCGACACGGCACTGGGGGAAGGCCTGCATCTCGGCCACTACCCGGTGCTCGACGCCGACGCCAACCCGCTCCACTTCGAAAGCCCGTCGCGGCTCAAGATTCAGGGCCACTGGCAACCCGCCGGCGTCTTCATGCCGTGGATCTCGCGGCTGGGCATGAACGTCGACTTTGACCTTGCCGTAGTGAAAACCGCCCTCAAGCAGATCGACAAGGACAGCAAGCCGCTGGGCATCAACCTCTCTCATCAGGCCGCTCGCGACAGCCGCTTCCTCAGCGACATCAAGCCGCTGCTCAAGCAGTATCCGCAGGCCGCGGCCAAGCTATGGCTGGAGCTACCCGAATCGGTGGCGGTGCATCACATGGAAAGCTTCAGAGGTCTGTGCCGCGAGCTACAGCCGTTCGGCTGCCGGCTGGGGCTCGAGCACGTCGGCGCCGAATTCTCGACCCTCGCCGACCTTCACGATGTCGGCCTTGCCTATCTCAAGATCGACGCCTCGCTGGTTGCCGGCATCGACGAACAGCCCGACCAGCAGGCCATTCTGCGCGGCATGGCGACACTGGCCCACTCGCTGGGTGTGCTGGTCATTGCGGAAGGGGTAACGCAAAAGAACGAAGCCGAGACCCTGTTCGAGCTCGGCCTGGATGGCGTAACGGGGCCCGGGGTGCGCAAAGAACCGCCACAACACAATGGCGATTGACGCCCTACGGAATAAGCGGCCGCGGCGTTAGATGACGTCGCTGTCGCTGTCGTCCATCAACCCCACATCGTTGACGCGACGGCGTAGATTCTGGCGGGTCATCAGCTTCTCGCGCGCGGCATCCGGCAGGTCGGTGAAACTGATCACCCCTTTGTCCATCAGCACCTCGATCACGTCCTCCAGCACCCGGACGAATTCGAGGTCGGATTGGCGAAGCCTGTCGCCTTCTTGGTAGGCAACCTGCTTGCCTAGAAACAGCGCGATCTCGGGAGAGTCCGGTGACAGATATTCACTGCAATCAGGCGAAGAATCGCGGCTGAGCAACTTGATGTTGCCATTCTTATCTCGCTGAACGTACATGGAATCTCCCCGTGGGCGGCGCGCGCTGAAAGAGTAATTCAACAGACCAAAAAAGGCAAAAGCCCCGCTCGGCAGGCGCCGAGCGGGGCAATATCAAGCGACGTGTTATTGGTCGATATGGATCTGGCCGTTTTCGATCATCTTGGCGATGAGTTCCTCACTGTTCCCCGGTGCTGCACCGAAGTCACTAAAGGACTTGCCTTCCAAGCGAATGGTCTGATCGGCATTATCCGTGCTGCCAGCCAGGCTACCGTCTGAGCTGAGATACAGCACTGTATCAGATCCGTCCTGTGCGGCCATCACGAAGTCACCAATATTGCTCTCGTTCTCACCCTGCAGAAGATCGGCGATGTCGAGAATATTGTCACCATTTCCAAAGTCGGTAACGATATCGTTTGTTGGTGAATCACTGTCGCCTTGGTCACCAAAGTTCCACCGGAAGACATCATCGCCATCGCCGCCGGTAAGCGTGTCGTTTCCAGCGCCGCCAACGATCACATCATTCTCACTAGTTCCCTCCAAGGTGTCAGCAGCATCGCTACCAAACAGCACATTGACGTCTGGGCTATCGATGCGAATCGACAGGTTGGCTTGCGCCTGGTTGCCATTTGGCTGGACCAACTGATAGGTAAAGGTCTCGATACCGCCAATATTGCCGGCCTCTTCATTCGGGGTGTAGGTATACTCACCGTTGCCCTGAATTTCCAGAGAGCCATAGCGTCCATCGATCGTTATCGTGTTACCCAAACCGACCGTTTCAAAGGTGTCACCGTTCAGGATTTGCAGCTCGGCATTTGCCGGACGCAGATCCGAATCGCCTTGCGCATCCTGATCGGTGATGACGTTGCCGTTAATTGCGTCGACCACGACATCCTGCCTGTCTTCAGCCGTTAGTTCGAGAGCTACACCTGAGACATTAACGCTTGGATACTGAGCCGGGAATGGTCCGAATCCATTAAACCCGCCCACTAAGGTCGAATCGAATACCACTCGATAGTCACCGCTCTCAATATCTTCAAAAGTGGCACTACCAATACCGGACGAAAGAGTTCCGTCGAACCCTGAAATATGTTCCCAGGAACCCGGCAAAACTTCTTTTTCTAGCCTCCATTCCACACTCGCAGAGGAGCAATAAGTGATACCGCTCGGCTCAGACAACGAAACATTGAAGTTCAATGCACCAGCGCTACCCTCATCCACGGTAAATTCAATTGTTCGAGTAGTATTAACTGTCCTCGTGGTCGACTTCGTGATTGCAAGGCTGGATGCAGATGTCTGGCCAGAGGTTTGCTCACCCGGCAAATCGATTACCGAAATGTTCGCCGTATTTATGTTGTCAACTGCAACAGGCGGGTCGACTGGCGTTGACGACGACATAGGCTCGCTGGACACACCATCGGTACTGATCGCAGTGGCAGTGACGTTGATATCGGCGGCATCCGCGTCGGGCCGCACGGTGAGGCCATCCAACTGATCCGTCTCCACCCGGTAGACGCCATTGTCGGAGACCAAGGGATTGCCGTTGAACAGCAGCGCCCCACCCTCGACTTCCAGCAGATAGTGATCGATTTCGCCATCGTCTTCGATGGTGCCGCTGAGCTCCACTGGGTACAGGGTAGTGGTGGTGTCCACCTGCGCCTCAATGTCGAAGATATCGACAACTTCCGCCGGGTCAGTGGTAGTAACCTTGAACTCAACGACTGCTTTACCGTCGGCATCCAGGGTGACGGTATAGCTTTCGTTTACTGGATCGAACACGGCGTTATTGTCATTGTTCGGTTCGTAGTATGAGAACTCGGCTTCCTTATCGCCATTGATAAATACTTCATACTTGTCCCGCGTCCCGCCCCGGTTCTGCCAAGAGGGCAATCCATCAGGGTTCCCGTCCTCCCAACCTCCTTTGGCCTGGTGCGTCCAGGACAGCGTCACCTGCTGGCCGGCATTCTCCACGCCAAAATCGAAGACAACTTCCTTGGTCACGGACGGCGGCGTGGGATCATCAATGATGGCGTCACCGGCTTCGCCAACTCCGCTGATATCGCTGAAATCGTCCTTGAGAATGGTTTCGTTCCCGACCTCAGACGTCACCATAACACTGACCTCAGGCACCAGTGGAGCATCCGGCGTATCCGGAGCACCCGCATCCGGGCTGTTGAGATTGATGGTCAGTGTCGCCTCGTCCGTGGAACCGTCAGCGTCCACGGCGGTATAAACGAACTCTTCGGACTCTGGCAGAGAAGCAGGCACATAATTCAGCCCGCTGAGGACATACCCCTCGTTCTGAGTGTTTCCGGTATCCAGGCTGAAAACCAGGAAACTAAACGGACTGTCCGTCTCAATAGAGAGATTTTGCGGTGCACCATTGGCATTTTCACCGCTAAACTTTCCTGACCCGACCTCATTGCCATCGGCGTCGAAAGCGGTCCATTTCCCTTGATCGGTTTGAGAGGCGTTATATCGCGCTATGGTTGCAGTGGCTGATGTTGCTTCTTCGGAAAGCTGTAGCACCAGGCCCTGACCATCACCGATACGTGTACCGCCGATATCCACCCCCAGCCCCGCACGCTCGTTGCCAGGCTGGAAGCCGACATCGCTTTGGGCGGCAGAAGTCAGGGCGTTCAAATCGAGTGCCCCGCTATTCAGTGCGGCGGCGATGTTGTCAAAGCCCCATAGGCCTGCGGTTCCGGACTTCCAAGCAGAAAGGTTGTTGTTGGGCACATTATTCGGCGTCACATCAGTGGCTGCAAAGGTGAAGCTGCCATCCCGGTTGATGGTTAGCGTGCCGCTGTCGGTTTCGATGACAAGTGGATCGGCTCCTTCACCAAACTGGTAGACCGTTCCCTCATGAGCGACCTGGGTCAGAGACAGGTCCCGATCGGCGCCAAGATCATTCTCCAGCACATCTCCACCCACTGATTCGCCGGCATCAACGCTGGCGCTATCGTCCTTGGCTTTCACTCCATCATCTACAATGGTGACATTGATGCTGCCAGGCTCACTTTGAACACCACGGCCGTCGACAAGCACCACATCAATGCCATCTTTATCCAAGGTGGCATCCGTGTCGCTACCGTCCTGATGATTCACCGTATCGACCAGCTCGAAGGTATAGCTAACTACGCCAGTATCGGCATCATATCCATTGATAGTCAGGATATTACCTTCAGCGGTAGTTATAATGACTGGATTATTAGCGCTATCAGCTAATGCAGCGACACTAATTTCAACGTAGCCGCTATCACCATTATTCTCGACACCAGTCATACCCTCGGTGCCCGCTGACGTCCCCTTGACCCACAGCGAAGCAACGCCGGCCATAGCAACCAGAGTCATCTCGCCACCAGCCTTGCGATCCGCTTCTTCGGGGCCAGACTGAGTTCCCTGCTGGAGAAATGCCTCGTACACCACCACATCCTGAGATTCTAGCCCCTGGATTTCCGGAGCTTCAAACTCGAACGGGGTGCCGGTGAGATCGAAGGTCAGGGTATTGCTACGGGTATCGCCGTCGCCATCCTTGAGGATATAGGAGAACTGCTCACTTTGCGCTCCCTCCTCGATCAAGGCGCGGCCTTCAGGCGTCAACACATAGCTATAGCTAAACTCACCGTTCCCCTTATAGGTTGCAGTAAGTTCACCGTACTGGCCCGAAACGGTTACGGACTCACCAGCAGTAAGGTCAGATAGCACGACCGAGTCGTCATTAGCACCAATCAAAGTAAACGGTTCATCATCATGCGGACCATCGGCGCCCCAGCTGGCATCAAAGGTGCCATCAATCGACGGCTGGTTTTCGTGGACGATTTCAGCGAACAGCTTGAAAGAATTTGACTTGGTCTCTGTAGTTCTAACTTTTTCGACCAGGTCGCCGTTTTCATCTTCAAAGCCACGGATACGGAATGTGAATTTCTGACCGTCGACCTCTATGCTTACCGTCTTGTCCGGATTGCTTATGCGGACAAAGTCATCGTTTTCTTTCGCGGTCGGATTTGGATTTGTATTTGGGGTCTCTTCATGGTCCAGCGCGATGATGGTAGTAACCGGCGTCATAACACCGTTAATCATCAGGTTGAAGGTAACCTCAAGCTCAACCTTGTCTAGCACTTGTGAATCGTTCGCTAAAATCTCGAAATTGTTATGCGTAAACTCGCCAATGGCAAACGGCGTGCCAAAATCTACAACACCATCAGTGCTGAGATTATTAGAATAAATGAAGGTATAGCTTGACGGCGCATTACTACCGGCCGTCGGTGTACCCCAACTAAGTTTGATACCATTATCAAGCTGAGAGGATGTTATCGATCCCGGCCAACCGGCCTCACTAATAATATTATTCCAAGCCCCTTCAAGGGCATCTAGGTCAACAGCATCGATCGTGACATCCAAATCGCCGGTGATAGGCTTGGCCCAGGCTGGAATATCGTCCTTGACGCTGACGATGATCTCGGAATCATCCGACCGCCCCGCCAAATCCGTGAGCTCAATACCAATACCGTCCTTATCAAGTAAATCGCGTTCGTTTTCCACCGGATGATCCAGCGGACTGGTCAGTTCGTAGGTGTAGTTAACGGTTGCCTCGGTACCCGCCTCATTTAGCGTTGCCCCCGAGAGCGTCAACACACCATTCTGAGTATCAATCACGATGGGATCGGCATCACCATTGGCAAGATCAGCAAGCTGCGCTGCGCTGATCACCACGGCACCACCGGATTGGGTAGCATTACCGCTAACTAGTGATCCGGTTACGGTGAAGTGCTGGATACCAGCGACGGCATTAAGCGAGAACGCGCCGTTGGCGGAGCGCCCATCTTCACCGATCGGGTCATTCTGACCCAGCTTGCCGGTGCCATTTTCAAGGGCTGCCTCATACACCTCGATATCACCGCCTTCAGCGCCGATGCCATCGATCGAAGGCGGACCAAACTCAAATTCCGTCGCGTCGATATCAAAAGTCAAACTGGTGGGTTCGGTGCTATCACCGTCACCATCGGTCAGTACGTAAGTGAACACGTCCTGCGGTGTATCTGTTGTTAGCAAGTCTCCACCAGCATTTTCCTTCAGCGTGTAGGTATAGCTGAAGTTGCCGCCACCATTGTCGGTTACCACCAAGGTGCCATAAGTGCCATTGATGCTCAGCGTATTGCTGTCACCAAAGCCGACCTGGCTGTTCTCGTCCCCGGCAATGCCGAACTTGATAGCGTTCTCGGCCGCAGGGCCGTCGGCACCCCAGTCGGCGCTGAAGCTGCCACTGGCCGTGGGGGAGTCCACCGGCTTGCCGTCGCTACCGACGAAGCTGCTATCGATTTCGCTGACTAAAGCATCAATTGAGTAAGCGATATCATCATTATCAACCGGTACGTCGTCGACGATGGTGAGGGTAACCGCGTTGCCCACGTCCACCGCGCCGCTGACGGTATCGCCATCACCGTCGGTACCGGTGAATTCGAGGGTCACCACGCCGTCGGCCAGCGTCAGGGTCGCGGCACTGGTGCCGTCACCCTCATG
>NZ_FNGH01000016.1 GCF_900102875.1 Franzmannia pantelleriensis | reverse complement strand
TGGATCTTTCTCGGTATCCTGTTCGCCTCCCTGGCCCTGGGCCTGCCGATCGCCTTCGGGCTGGGCATCGCCGCGGTGGTGATGGCGGTGCTCTCGGATATCCCGCTGTCGATCCTGATCGAACAGTCGGTGCGCGGGGTCAACAACTTCCCGCTGCTGGCGATTCCCTTCTTCATCCTGGTCGGCGAGGTGATGAGCGCCGGCGGCATCGCCCGGCGGCTGATGGAGCTGGCCGGTGCGCTGGTTGGCTTCATTCGCGGCGGCCTCGGCCAGGTGGCGATTACCGGCTCGATGTTCTTTGGCGGCATCAGCGGCTCGGCGGTGGCCGATACCGCCGCCACCGGCTCGATGATGATCCCGTCGATGAAGCAGCAGGGCTACTCGGGGCCGCAGGCCACGGCGATCAACACCGTCTCCTCGGTGATCGGCATCATCATTCCGCCGTCGATTCCGCTGATCCTCTACGGCATCGTCACCGAGACCTCGATCAGCCGACTGTTCATCGCCGGCATCGTGCCGGGGGTGATGATCGGCGTCGGGCTGATGGTCACCACCTTCATCATGGCCAGCTTCGGCGGCGCCGGGCAGACCCGCAAGTTCCGCCTCGGCCCGCTGTGGCAGGCGTTCAAGGCCGCCTGGCTGGCGCTGGTGCTGCCGGTGATCGTGATCGGCGGCATCATCGGCGGGGTGTTCACCGCCACCGAGGCGGCGGTGGCGGCGCTGCTCTACTCGCTGGTCATCTCGCTGGTGGTCTACCGTGAGTTCCACGTCCGCGAGCTGTGGGGCATGCTGATCCGCACCGCGCGTCTGACCGGCATGGTGCTCTTGCTGCTGGCCTTCGCCACGGTGATCGCCTGGTTCCTGACCATCAACATGGTGCCCCAGACCCTGGTCACCCAGGTGCAGTCGATCACCCAGGACCCGTTCTGGCTGCTGCTGATCGTCGCCGGCCTGCTGCTACTGGTGGGCTTCGTGATGGACCTGACCCCGGCGATGGTGATCATGGCGCCGATGCTGACGCCGATCGTCACCTCGGTGGGCATCGACCCGGTCTACTTCGGCGTGCTGATGGCGTTCATTCTCGGCATCGGGCTACTGACGCCGCCGGTGGGTACCTGCCTGTATGTCGGCTGCGGGGTGGGCAAGGTCACCATGGAGCAGTTGGTCAAGGCGATGCTGCCCTACTACGCCACCCTGTTGATCATGGCCGTGATCCTGATCGCCTTCCCCGGCCTGGTGACCTGGCTGCCGGACCTTACCGCCGTACGCGGTAATTGACGCTAGATATTACATAAGGAAGCTATCATGCGTTTGATCCAATACCTCGACCAGGACCAACTGCGGGTGGCCGTGGTGGAAACCAGTGACGCGGTGCGTCCCATCGACATCCCGGGGGGCACCTACGCCCTGGCGCAGATCGCCATCGACGCCGGCCAGCCGCTCACTCAGGTCGTCGAGGCGCGCCTTGGCGATACGCTGGTCGACTATCAGCCGCTGGTCGACGAGTGTCGCCTGCTGCCCCCGCTGACCCATCCCGACCCGGCCCACTGCTTGGTCACCGGCACCGGCCTCACCCACCTGGGCAGCGCCGATACCCGCTCGGCGATGCACACCAAGACGCAAGTGACGGAGGAGGAACTCACCGACTCCATGCGCATGTTCAAACTGGGCGTGGAGGGCGGCAAGCCCGCCCCCGGTGAGACGGGCGCCCAGCCGGAGTGGTTCTACAAGGGTGACGGCGACTGCATCGTGGCCCCCGAAGCCGCGTTGCCCTCGCCAGCCTTTGCCGAGGATGCCGGCGAGGAGCCGGAGCTGGCCGGGCTCTACCTGGTCGGCGCCGACGGCACGCCGTGGCGGGTCGGTTACGCCATCGGCAACGAGTTCTCCGATCACGTCACCGAGCGCTTCAACTACCTGTGGCTGGCCCACTCCAAGCTGCGCGCCTGCAGCGTGGGCCCGGAGCTGTTGATCGGCGATCTGCCCGCGCACTTGGAGGGCGTCAGCCGTATCGTCCGCGACGGCGCCACGCTGTGGGAGAAGCCGTTCCTCACCGGCGAAGAGAACATGGCGCATAGCCTGGCCAACCTCGAGCACCACCACTTCAAGTATGCCGGCTTCCGCCGCCCCGGCGACGTCCACGTGCACTTCTTCGGCACCGCGACACTGAGCTTTGCCGACGGCATCCAGCCCCGCGACGGTGATCGCTTCGAGATCGAGCTGAGTGCGTTCGGCCGCCCGCTGCGCAATCCGCTGCGGCTCGAGGCCAACTCCGTTGACTGCCGAGTATCCCCCCTCTAAACCGAAAGGAGCGCCATATGACCCTATCTGGACAGCTACTCATCGGCCAGCAGGCCGTCAGCGGCGAGCGTGCCGAGATCCGCGCCATCAACCCCGCCAGCGGCGAAGCGCTCGAGCCGGTCTACCGCGGCGGCGGCGAGGCCGAGGTCGCGCGTGCCTGCGAACTCGCCGAGGCGGCCTTCGCCAGCTACCGCGAGACCTCACTGGAGGATCGCGCGACCTTTCTCGAGACCATCGCCGCCGAGATCGAGGCGGTCGGTGACGACCTGACCCAGCGCGGCATGGCCGAGACCGGCCTGCCCCAGGCACGTCTCGAGGGCGAGCGCGGCCGCACCTGCGGCCAGCTGCGCCTGTTCGCCGCGGTGGTCCGCGCCGGCGAGTGGCTCGACTTTGGGTTTTCCTTCGCCACGGTGATCGCCTGGTTCCTGACCATCAACATGGTGCCCCAGACCCTGGTCACCCAGGTGCAATCGATCACCCAGGACCCGTTCTGGCTGCTGCTGATCGTCGCCGGTCTGCTGCTGCTGGTGGGCTTCGTGATGGACCTGACCCCGGCGATGGTGATCATGGCGCCGATGCTGACGCCGATCGTCACCTCGGTGGGCATCGACCCGGTCTACTTCGGCGTGCTGATGGCGTTCATTCTCGGCATCGGGCTGCTGACGCCGCCGGTGGGCACCTGCCTGTACGTCGGCTGCGGGGTAGGCAAGGTGACCATGGAGCAGTTGGTCAAGGCGATGCTGCCCTACTACGCCACCCTGTTGATCATGGCAGTGATCCTGATCGCCTTCCCCGGCCTGGTCACCTGGCTGCCGGACCTCACCGCCGTGGGCGGTAATTGAGACGGGAGCGAACGGTGACGACGTCTTATCGAATTCTGGTCATGGGGGTATCCGGCTCGGGCAAGTCGCACGTCGGCCGCCTGCTGGCCGAACGACTCGGCGCCGATTTCATCGACGGCGATGATCATCACTCCGCGGCCAATATCGCCAAGATGGCGCGTGGTACGCCGCTCGATGATCGGGACCGTCAGGGTTGGCTGGAGACGCTGGCGGAGTTCTTTGCCGACTGCCGCCGTGACGGCCGCTCGGTGGTGATTGGCTGCTCGGCGCTCAAGGCGCGTTATCGCGATATTCTGCGGGGCGGCGACCCAGCATTGGCCATCGTCTACCTCGAGGGTAGCCGAGCACTGTTGCGCGAGCGGCTCACCGGGCGAGAAGGCCACTTCTTCAGCGGCGAAGCGATGCTCGACAGCCAGCTGGCCGATCTTGAACCGCCAGCAGCAGATGAGGCGCTGAGCCTGGTGGTCAGCCAGTCGCCCGAGGTAATGATCGAGCACGCCGTGGCGTGGCTGCAGACCCAGCCGCGATAGGGCATGACCTTCGCGTGCACATTGGCTAAGGTGAGCGGCGTTTGCTACTCATCGCTGACAATCAGGGCTCCGTGAAGAAAAAACGACCGACACTCCAGGATATCGCCGACCGCGTGGGTGCGACCAAGATGACCGTCAGTCGCTGTCTGCGCGACCCGCAGACGGTCTCTGAAGGCTTGCGTGAACAGATATTCGCGGTGGCAGAGGAGCTCGGCTACATCCCCAATCGTGCGCCGGATATCCTCTCCAAGGCGACCAGTCGCGCCATCGGGGTGATGGTGCCGTCGCTGACCAACCAGGTCTTCGCCGACGTCATCAAGGGCATCGAGCTGGCCACCGAGCCCGCCGGCTATCACCTGATGCTGTCCCACTATGGTTACAGCCCGGAGCTCGAGGAGCGCAGCCTGGCGTCGCTGCTCTCCTATAATGTCGACGGGGTGATCCTCTCCGACAGCCTTCACACCCGCCGCACCTGCCGCATGCTCGAGACTGCCGGGATTCCCAGCGTCGAGATAATGGATACCCATTTGGCGCCGATTCATCAGGCGGTAGGCTACGACAACGTCGCTGCCGCTCAAGCCATGGTCAGCGAGATGATACGCCGCGGCCGGCGGCATATCGTCTATCTGGCGGTGCGACTCGATGAGCGTACGCGTCAGCGCGAGCAGGGCTACAGCCAGGCAATGGCCGAGCACGGCCTGACCCCGCTGACGCTGTATACCTCGATGCGCTCTTCCTACAGCGTGGGGGCCACGCAGATGGCTGAGCTACTGGCCGAACACCCTGAGACCGATGCCTTGTTCTGCACCAACGACGACGTCGCGGTGGGGGCCTACTTCGAGTGTCTGCGACGCGGCGTGGCGGTGCCCGAGCGAATTGCCATCGCCGGTTTCCATGGTCATGACGTCGGTCAGGTCATGGCGCCGCGACTGGCCAGCGTGATCACGCCGCGCGAGGCGATCGGCGAGACCGCGGCCTGCGAGCTGTTGGCGCGCATTCAGGGCAAGCCGATCGCCCAGCGGGTGATCGACCTGGGCTTTTGCATCGAGGCAGGCGGTACGCTATGAGCATTCCGGAGGCTACAGGCGTGCGGCCAGCAGTGCCGACAGCGCCTCGTCGCTGAGCACTAGCGGGTTGGTCTGCATGCTGCCACCACGCGCATTGGCCACCACTCGCGGAATATCCTCGGTGGTCATGCCGAAGCGGCCAAGTCTCGGCATTTCCAAGCGTTGACTCCAGTCGTGCAGAGTTTCGACTAGCGCTTGTCGGGCCGGACCATCCTCAAGGCTTTCGTCATCACTGAGCAGGCGTCCCACCTTGGCGTACTTGATCAGTGCCGTCGCATCGGGCGTCTGAGCCTCCAGGGCAGCGACATTGGTAGCGGTGGCCTCGGCCAACAGGGTGCCGCATACCGCCCCGTGAGGCATCGGGAAGAAGGCGCCAAGCGGCGAGGCCAGGCCGTGCACCGCGCCGAGCCCGGCCTGTGCCAGGGTAATACCCGAGCTCAGAGAGGCATAGGCGAGCCGCGTATAACCCTCACAGAACTCTCCGTCATCTGCCTGCCAGGCGTCCCATAGACCTTGCTGGAGGGCCTCCATGCCCGCCCATGCCAGGGCGTCGGTAAAGGCGCTGGCATTGAGCGACACGTAGGATTCCAGCAGTTGTGTCAGGGCATCCATGGCGTTGGCGGCCAGCTGCGGTTTTGGGCAGCCGACCAGTAGCGCAGGATCGACCAGGGCAATACGCGGCACCAGTTGGGCATCGCGAAACGATTTCTTGAATCCATCGCGGCCCTGTACGCTGAGCACGGCGTTCTTGGTCGCCTCACTGCCGGTCCCGGCGGTGGTGGGCACCGCGATCATCGGCACCGCTGGGCCCTGATAAGCGAGGCCACGCCCGACCCCTTCGAGATGATCCATGACCGAGTTGCCCGGTCTCAGCAAGCCTGCCACGGCCTTGCCGGCGTCGAGCACGCTGCCGCCGCCAATCGCCACCACGACGTCGACGCTGTCGTGATGATGCTCGGCAACCAGCGCATCGACGCGCTGCGGTGAGGGCTCGCCGTCGATACGGGCGTGCTGCCAATCGATACCCCGTTCCTCGAGTGCCTCGAGCAGCGCCGGCCAGTGCGGCGAGGCGACGAACGAGTGCCGACCGGTGATCAACAGTGCGTGCTGGCCGAAGCCTTCGATCAGCGCCGGTAGGCGCTGGATCGCTTCGGCGTGTAGATGCATCTCCGGCAGGCGCGACACCTGAACGGCGGGGAAGGGGGGGAGAGTCGGCATGGGAATCCTGATCGGTGCATGGAAACGAGCTGAGTGCAGCATAGGGCAGTCGGCAAGCGCTGGCACCCGTGGCCATCAACGGGCAGAGCGGGATGTCTTACGCTAGGCTATGCTGCAGCGCGGCAGCAAACGTACTCCGCCTGCCGCTACTGGATTGTCACTGACAAGGAGAGGGTCGAGATGGGCCACGCGTTTTCCCTGGAGGGCAAGGTCGGTATCGTCACCGGCCTGGCCAATCGCGACAGCATTGCCTATGGCTGTGCGCTGGCCTGTCACCAGGCAGGGGCCGAGCAGATCGTCAGCTACGCCTCGCCCAAGGCGGAGCGCTTCGTCGCTCCCCTGGCCGCGGAACTGGGCGAGCCCGAGCTGATCTGCTGCGACGTTCAGGACGATACCCAGCTGGAGGCGCTGTTCCGGCGCGCCGCCGAGCGCTGGGGGCGACTCGACTTCGTGGTGCACTCCATCGCCTATGCGCCGCTGGAGGATCTGCACGGCCGCGTGGTCGACTGCTCTCGCGACGGCTTCATGCTCGCCATGGACCTTTCCTGCCACTCGTTCATCCGCATGGCCCGGCTGGCAGAGCCGCTGATGCATGACGGCGGCAGCCTGATCTGCATGTCCTATTACGGCGCCGACAAGGTGGTCGACAACTACAACCTGATGGGGCCGGTTAAGGCGGCACTGGAGTCGACGACCCGCTACCTGGCCGCCGAGCTGGGGCCGTCAGGGATTCGTGTGCATGCGGTGTCTCCCGGGGCGATTCGTACGCGTGCTGCGTCCGGTCTCAAGGACTTCGACGCCCTTGTCCACGCCGGTGAGACGCGTTCGCCGCTGCGTCGCCTGGCCAGCGTCGAGGAGGTGGGGCAGTCGGTAGTCTATCTCGCCTCGGCGGCCGGTGCCGCGCTGACCGGCACCACCCTTTACGTTGATGCCGGCCACCACATCAGGGCATGACCATGAGCGACCTGCAACAGGACGATATCGAGAATCGCACCTTCGATGAGATCGAGGTGGGCGATAGCGCATCGATCCAGAAGCGCTTGACTCTTGAAGACATCAAGTTGTTCGCCATCATGTCGGGCGATATCAATCCCGCCCACGTCGATGAAGACTATGCCAAGAGTTCACGCTTTCAGGAGGTGATCGCCCACGGCATGTGGGGCGGGGCCCTGATCTCAACCGTACTGGGCACCGAGCTGCCGGGCCCGGGCACGCTCTATGTCGGACAGTCGCTGCGCTTTCTGGCACCGGTTCGGCTTGGCGACGTGCTCACCGTCAGCGTCAAGGTGCGCAATAAGGAAACGCGACGCTCGCGGATCACCTTCGACTGTCGCTGCGCCAACCAGAAGGACGAGAGTGTCATCGAAGGCGAGGCCGAGGTCGTTGCCCCGCGCGAGAAGATCCGCAGACGACGCACGGTGATGCCGCAACTGCGGCTGGCGGAGCGCGGACATCTGCACGAGCTGCTGAATGCCGCTGAGCGCACTCAGGCGCTGACCATGGCAGTGGTGCATCCGGTCGATGATGTTTCGATCAAGGGCGCTTGGGAGGCCGCCGACAAGGGCTTTATCACACCGCTGCTGGTCGGGCCGGAGGCCCGTATTCGCGCCGCCGCCGAAGCCGCAGAGGTGGATATCGATGGCTTCGAGCTGATCCCTACAAAGCATAGCCATGCCGCCGCCGAGCAGGCTGTGGCACTGGTTCGCGAAGGGCGCGCCAATGCGCTCATGAAGGGGGCACTTCACACCGATGAGCTGCTCCAGGCGGTGGTGGCGCGCAACAGTGGCCTGCGTACCGGGCGTCGGCTGAGTCATGTCATGGCATTCGATGTGCCAACCTACCCGCGGCCGCTATTCATCACCGATGCCGCCATCAACATCGCGCCGGGGCTAGAGACCAAGCGTGACATCGTGCAAAACGCCATTGATCTGGTTCATGCAGTCGGCATCGAGCAGCCGCGAGTGGCGCTGCTATCCGCCATCGAGACCATCAACCCGCGGCTCGCCTCGACCCTGGATGCCGCGGCGCTGTGCAAGATGGCCGAACGTGGTCAGATCACCGGTGGACTGCTCGACGGGCCGCTGGCCTTCGACAACGCCATTTCCGAAGCCGCGGCCAAGACCAAGGGCATTGACTCGGCGGTGGCCGGGCGCGCGGATATCCTGGTGGCACCCGATCTCGAGGCCGCCAATATGCTGATGAAACAGCTGACCCACTTGGCCGATGCCAGCGGCGCCGGCCTGGTAATGGGCGCCCAGGTGCCGATCGTGCTGACCAGTCGCGCCGACGATGCCATTACCCGTCTCGCTTCCTGTGCCCTGGCGCTGCTGGTGGCGGGCCATCAGCACATAACGGATGCGACATGAGCCTGTTACTGGTTCTCAACAGTGGCTCGTCGAGCCTCAAGTTCGCACTGTTCGAGGCGCGGGATAACAGCTCGCCCGAGGCCTTGCCGGTGGTGCTGCGGGGACAGATCAGTGGGCTTGGCACCACGCCGTGCTGGCAGCTCGAGGCGCGCCCTGGTCAGCAGCCCGAAGAACGTACGCTGAAGCTCTCGGGCGGCAACGCTGATGACCGACAGGCATCGGCCCTGGCCTATCTGCTCGATTGGCTGGAAGCGGAGATCGGCTGGCAACGTCTCGACGCGGTGGGCCACCGTGTCGTTCACGGCGGTGCGCGCTACCGTGAAGCCGCGCGCATCGATGCCATGACCCTGGACGAGCTGCAAGGCCTAAGCCCCCTTGCCCCCCTGCATCAGCCCCACTGCCTGGCGCCGGTGAGGACCCTGGCCGAGCGCAGGCCCGCGCTGACCCAGGTCGCCAGCTTCGATACCGCCTTTCACGCCGATCAGCCGGCGCTGGCCCAGCGCTTTGCGCTGCCACAGCATTTTCACGATGAAGGCATGCGCCGCTACGGCTTTCATGGGCTTAGCTACGATTACGTCAACCGGCAGCTTACCCGGGAGCTGGGCGACCAGCCCGCTGACCGGGTGATCGTGGCGCACTTGGGTAGCGGCGCCAGCCTGTGCGCCATTGCCAATGGCCGGAGTATCGCCTCGAGCATGGGCTTTACTGCTTTGGATGGCTTGATGATGGGCACCCGCAGCGGCAGTCTGGATCCGGGGCTGGTACTGCACCTGATTCAGCAGCGCGGGATGAGTGCCGCGGAAGTGGAGCGGCTGCTGTATCGCGAGGCGGGGCTGCTGGGTGTCTCCGGCATCAGCGGTGATATGCGTGAGCTGCTGGCCAGTAGCTCACCCGCTGCACAGTTGGCCGTGGAGCTGTTCGTCTATCGCATCGTGCGCGAAATCGGCAGCCTTGCGGCGGCGCTTGAGGGACTCGACCATCTGGTATTCACGGCGGGGATCGGGGAGCGCGCCGATCCGGTCCGTGCCGCGATCGTCGACGGCTGCCGCTGGCTGGGCGCGCGCCTTGATGGGGCGGCCAATCAGGTTCATGCCACCTCGATCGCCGGGGCCGAGAGCCGTGTGGGGCTATGGGTGCTGGCCACTGACGAAGAGCGAATGATCGCCTGGCAGACCCAGGAACTGCTGGCATCACAGCGCGGCCACCGATCGGTATAGACGGTTTGCCTCACAGGGTTGAACCTCCAGCGTTCGGTGCCATCTACTCAGGGTTAAGCCGTGTTACGTTCCAGGAGGGTAACGATGAAGATTTTGATGGTTCTGACCTCGCACGATGCCATGGGTGATACTGGCCACAAGACCGGGTTCTGGCTCGAGGAGTTCGCCGCACCCTACTATGTCTTCAAGGATGCGGGTGCCGAGGTCACCCTGGCCTCGCCCAAGGGCGGTCAGCCGCCGGTGGACCCCAATTCCACCCAGGAAGATGCCCTCACCGCCGAGACCCATCGCTTCGAGGCAGACCACGACGCCAAGGCCCAGCTGGCGAACACCCTGCGGCTGGATGCGGTCAATGCCACTGATTACGATGCCATCTTCTATCCCGGTGGGCATGGCCCGCTCTGGGACCTGACCGACAACGCCGACTCGTTGCGCCTGATCGAGGCTTTCGTTGCCGCCGACAAGCCGGTAGGCGCGGTATGCCACGCGCCCACGGTGCTGCTCAAGGCCAAGACCGCCAGCGGCGAGCCACTGGTCAAGGGCAAGCGGGTTACCGGATTCGCCAACAGCGAAGAGGAGGCCGTCGGCCTGCATGACGTCGTCCCGCACCTGCTCGAGAATGAGCTCAAGCGATTGGGGGCAGACTATCTGCGCAGTGTGGATGATTTCGCCCCCTACCAGGTCAACGATGGCCTGCTGGTGACTGGGCAGAACCCGGCCTCGAGCGCCCCCACCGCAGCGTTGCTGCTGGAGCAGATGCAAGGCCGCTGAACGGTGATCGTTTCTCTGGCGTGAACGATGCATTCACCGCGGTGGCGCTGTGCACGCGTCGGTAAGCCACTAGCCTATTGCCAGGAAAATCCGCTTTATCACATGGGATCGCGAATATGTGGCGCAACACCACGAGGCGCTGGGGATTAGTGGCTATCCTGCTGCACTGGCTCAGTGCCGCGGTGATCATCGGGCTGTTTGCCCTGGGCTGGTGGATGACCGGGCTTAGCTACTTCGATAGCTGGTACAACCTGGGGCCATGGTGGCATCGCTCGCTGGGCGTACTGCTGCTGCTGGCAACGCTGCTGAGAGTCGGCTGGCGAATCGTCCAGCCGACACCACAGGCCCAAGGCCACCGCTTCGAGCGCATGGCGGCCCACGTCGGGCATATCCTGCTGTATGTGCTGCTGTTGGTCGTGTTGATCAGTGGCTACATGATCTCTACCGCCAACGGTCGTGGTATCAGCGTATTCGGTTGGTTCGAGGCGCCCGCGATCCTGTACGGCCTGCCGAATCAGGCAAGTGTTGCGGGCAATGTGCACTGGTATAGCGCCCTGGCGCTGATGATTCTCGCCGCCGGCCATGCCCTGGCCGCTTTCAAGCATCATTTCATCGACCGGCACGATACCCTGGTGCGCATGCTGCGCCCGCGGGTCGGTCAAACCAAGTTTCCCGCCGAGTGAGCGCGGGAAGTGACGCAAACGGAGACACTGGAATGTTGAAGAAGACTGCACTGCTAACCGCATTTGGAGCCGCGGCGCTGGTACCGCTGAGCCAGGCGCAAGCCGACGATTACGTGATCGATATCGAAGGGCAGCACGCCTTCGTGCAGTTCAAGATCAATCACCTCGGTTACTCCTACATTCTCGGCAGCTTCCGCGATTTCAGCGGTGAGTTCAGCTATGACCCGGATGATCTGGACGCCTCCAGCGTGTCACTGGATGTCGACGTGACCAGCTTGGATACCAACCACGCCGAGCGTGACCGTCATATCCTCAGCGATGATTTTCTCGATGCCGATCAGTATCCTGAAGCCAGCTTCGTCTCTACCGGTTTCGAGCCGGGCGATGACGGCGAGGGTGTGCTGAGCGGTGAGTTGACCCTCAAGGGGGAAACCCGCGAGATCGAGATGCCGGTCACCTTGATGGGAGAGGGTGAAGATCCGTGGGGCGCCTATCGTGCCGGTTTCGAGGGGTCGACCATGTTGACCCTCGAGGACTACGGCATCGATATGAGCGACTTCCCCGAGTCGATGCATGAACTCGAACTGTACGTGACCTTCGAAGGGATTCGTCAGTAACGCTATCCCGTCAATACGTTTGCCCAGCATGCTCCCGGCCCTTGCGCCGGGAGCATGCGTTAGTGGTGACTGAACCTTCCCTATCAGCTCGGCAGGCCCACATGCAAGAAGCCGGCTCACTCGTCGAGTGCACCGGCTTGTGGGAGGTCATGCATCGGGTGCTTGCCTAGCTAGCGGGTCAGAGTTCAGTGGCCGTCGTTCAGCACCGCATCGGGAAAGTGACGACGCAGCATCTTGTTCTGGAAGGCGTCGACGAAACGGCTGTTGATGATGATGATGAAACGCTCATAGGGTTTGTCACGATCATCCTGGGTCATGCCGTCGGCGCCGTGGAACAGCTTGTCGTCACGAATGTGCAGCACATCGCCGGGTGCCAGCACCTGCTTGGTAAGGGGGTGAGTGCCGGCCTTGTCGGCGAACAGCAGGCTGTTGGCCCCGCTGACGTTGTCGCGGCTCACCACCATGATGCTCAAGTACTTGCAGCCATCGGAATGGATGCCCTGGCCCTGCAGCGGATCCAAGGGTTCGCTGCCGCGCATGCCGGTAATCTGCATCAGGATCGGTTCACGTGCGCCGATTCCCCACAGTTTGGCCCACGCCTTGACGAAGGCCTTGACGTCGTTGCGCTCGACGAATGAGGTTTCCAGGCTGGGATAGTAGCGCAGCACGTCGGCCATGCTGTCCGCATCGTTGAACATCCCTCCCTGTGCCATCGGGCACTCACCCATCACCTCGACGTCGTCGCGGTCATTGAGCGTCAGCCAAGCCATGCGCTTCCAACGCTGATTCACGTAGGGGTCGCGGGGTAGGTCGGCAAGATAGCCCTGCCAGGCCGGCAGGTCGATCTGTGCGCGAACGTCGGTGACGCTCCAGTACTGCTCGGCCAGTTCGCTATGCACCGCGGGTTGCCAGTAGCTGCGCGCAAAGTCGAAGGGCATGCTGGTGATGTCGTAACCGTGCTTGAGGCTTTCCTGTTTCATGATCGTTTCCTTTCTGTATCTTGGGCCGAGTCCGGAATGGATCGGCGTAGCTTGGGTACTACAAGAAACAGAATGAAAACAAATGAAAAATAATGTCAATAAATCGTGTGGTGTGTAGAAATTTCGTCATATCTTGCATAGGTAGCTACTATTAGGTCAGTCAGCCCATGTGTAGTGGGCTAACTCATTGACGGAATACGGGTCTGCGGAGGAGGTTGCCGCTGCGCAAGGAGGCGAAGCAATGTAGGATTGACTCATGAAATCGATACGCCCAGCGTTGGTGCTGGCTGGGTGGGTTGCAGGGGAGCACATCTTGTACAAGCGACTACGAGCGCACGCGAGACTGCTGTTGGGGGTGGCGGTGCTCTTGATGGCCGCCTTTGTCGCGGCGCTGATATGGATAGGCCCAGGCGAGGTCGCCTGGTTGCCCGCGTTGCTGAGTACCAGCGTTGCACTCGTTTTGGGGATGGGGTGGTGGTACGAGCGGCGTGGCTCGGCACGTCAAGAAGTGCCTCTAAACCAGGCCGCCGAAGTGAATGACCCCTCGTCAGAGAGCGGCGAATGGGCTTCCACAGCCATAGCCGTCGCTGATCATCATGCCTTAGTCTTGGCCCAGCAGCGCCATAGCGAGAGCGAGCTGCGTTTTCGTGCGCTGCTCGAGAGCCTGCCTAAGGTGGCCGTGCAAGGGTATGACAGCCGCCGCCGGGTGATCTATTGGAACCATGCCAGTACCCAGCTGTACGGTTATCTGCCTGAAGAAGCGCACGGGCAACTGCTGGAAGATCTGATTATTCCCGATTACATGCAGGAAGGGGTGGTGGCGGCGCACCACGATTGGATCGAGAAGGGCATCGAGATCCCCGCTGCCGAACTCGAACTCAAGAGCAAATCTGGCATGCCGGTGGCGGTTTTCTCCCAGCACCTGATGCTGGCCGAGCATAGCGACGATCCGTTGATGTTCTGCGTTGACGTCGACCTCTCCGAGCAGAAGGAAGCGCGCCGCGAACTCGAGTACGTGACCCGCTACGACGCGCTGACCCAACTCCCTAATCGACACACCTTCGAGCGCGAGCTACAGGAATTCATCGTCGCGGCGCAGCGCCATGGCGAGTACCTGGCGGTACTTTTCGTCGATCTCGACCGCTTCGCCGAGATCAACGACGCCAAGGGCTACGAGCAGGGAGACCTGCTGCTGTCGATGGTCGCCAAGCGACTCCGCTACTGTCAGCGGGGGTCGGACCTGCTGTCGCGTTTCGGCAGCGACGAATTCGTGCTGGCCTTCCCGCACCTGCGCGCCGGCAACGATGTGTTGCAGCTGGTGGAGAAGGTGCTCGACAGCTTTTCACGTCCCTTCCTGCTCGACGGCCGCGAGGTACACGTCACGGCGAGCCTGGGAGTCAGCCTGTATCCGGACAACGGCACCAATGCGCGCGAGTTGATCCATAATGCCGATGCTGCCAAGAACCGTGCCAAGCTGTCGGCACCCAATCGCTGCTGGTTCTTCAACCAGAAGATCCACGATGAGCTGATGCATCAGCACCGACTGGCGGAGCGACTGCAGCTGGCGCTGGCTGAGCAGGAATTGAGCCTTCACTACCAGCCACAGGTGAGTGCGATGAGCGGGCGGATCGAGAACCTGGAAGCGCTGGTGCGCTGGTATCCGAAGGAGGGAGGCGCCATTTCGCCGGCGGAGTTCATCCCGGTCGCCGAGCGCTCACAGTTGATCCATCGGATCGGTGAGTGGGTGATTCGCGAGGCGTGTCGTCAGCAGGCCGAGTGGAAAAAACAGGGGCTGGGCGGTGCGCGGGTCGACATCAACCTGTCTGGCAAGCAGCTGGCAATGGCCAACACCTTCCATCATCTCGAAGCCTGCATGGGCGAGTTTGGTCTGACCCCACAGGATATCGGCATCGAGTTGACCGAGAACGTGCTGATCGAGGCAGAAGAGCACATTCTTAATACCCTGCGCGACCTCTATCATCGCGGTATGAAGATCGCCATCGACGATTTCGGTACCGGCTACTCGTCACTCAGCTACCTGAAGCTGTTTCCGGTGACCTCGCTGAAGATCGATCGCAGCTTCGTGCGCGACGCGCCTAAGGACCCCAGTGACCGGGCGATCATGGCCGCGGCAGTGTTCATCGGCCACCGGCTGGGCCTCGAGGTGATCGCCGAGGGCGTCGAAAACGAGGAGCAGCTCGAACTGGTTCGTGAGATGAAATGCGACCTGGTCCAGGGTTACTACTTCTTCAAGCCGATGAGTGCCACCGATACTACCCGGCTGTTGACCGGCCTGGTCGGTGGGCAGCCGCGCATCGTCAGTTAGGCGCTGCACGCAAAGCGGCTGCCAAGTCCCCGGCGAGATCGAGTAGACTAGTGCGCTCCTGACCGACTGGAGTGCCCGTGTCTGCCGCCACCCCCTCTTCAACGCGACTCGCCGTTCAACTCTGGCGTCAGACCTGGCCGATGGCCATTGGCGTGCTGGCGCTGCTGGGCTTTCAACTGGTCGACAGTGCTTTTATCGCGCGCCTGGGGACCGCGCCGCTGGCGGCTCAGTCCTATACCTTTCCGCTGACGTTTCTGATCATCGGCATCCAGGTTGGCCTGGGTATCGCCATCGCTGCGCTGATCTCACGCGCGCTGGGCGCTGGCGAAGCACGCCGAGCCAGGCGGCTGGGCAGTCTGGTGCTGGGGGTAGGCGGCATCGTGATTGGCCTGCTGGCCGGTGTGCTGTGGCTGACCCAGACGCTAATCTTCACGCGGCTGGGCGCCTCGGCCGAGAGCCTGGCCCTGATCCGTGGCTACTGGGGACCACAGCTGTTGGCGGCGTGGCTCGGCGCGTTGCTCTATTTCGGCTACAGCCTGTGCCGCGCTCACGGCGATACGCGGTTGCCGGGCAAGTTGATGGTATTCACCAGCCTGGTCAACCTGCTGCTTGATCCTCTGCTGATTTTCGGCGTTGGCCCCTGGCCCGGCCTGGGACTGCCTGGCGCGGCCTGGGCCACGGTCATCGCTTTCGCCAGCGGCGGGCTGATCCTGTGGCCGCGGCTGCGCCGCGCCGATTGGCTGGGGCGTAGCGACCTGCTGCTCGAAGCACGACGCTCGGCGCTGCCGTTCGCCGGGATTGCTGGGCCGGCCATGATTAGTCAACTGATGCCGCCTCTTGCGGCGATGCTGGCGATTGCGATCGTCTCACGGCTAGGCGAGACGGCGGTGGCCGCCTGGGGGTTGGCCAGCCGTCTTGAGACGCTATCGTTGATGCTGGTGCTGGCACTGACCATGTCGTTACCCCCCTGGCTGGGGCGTTGCTACGGGGCCGGCGACTGGCCGCAGATCCGGCGTCTGATGACGCTGGCGGCCAAGGCCGTGGTGGCCTGGCAGCTGCTGCTGGGACTGGTCATGGCGGCGGCGGCGCCTTGGGTGGCCCAGGCACTGGCGGGCAATCCGGATATCCGCGACGATCTGGCGCTGCTGATTCGCTTCCTGCTGCCCAGCTATGCGCTTCTTGGGGTGTGCATGATCGTGGTATCGGCGGGCAATGCCCTCGGCTGGCCGCTACGCGCCATGTTGATGTCCGCGGCCAGGCTGTTCGTCTGCTATCTGCCGTGCCTGTGGCTGGGGATGCTGGCCGGTGGACTGCCTGGCCTGGCAGTGGGAGCCGCCGTCGGCAACCTGTTGGCGGGCGGCCTAGCCTGGCAACTCTATCGGGCTCGCATGCAATCTGTCGAGGAGGGCGCTGAAAGGCGGCATGATAGGGCAGGCAGGGGCACGTAGTGGCACTGGATGCTGCGGGGCGAAGTGGCGGTGATCGAGTGATGCCCTGTCTGTAGATGGCAACATATGGTAACACTATGATCGTGCTTTGAAGCTGCCTCGCAAAGGGCGGCTGATGCGGCCCGGCGTCGCCATTTTGATAATTTTCAATACATTGATTCAATGTGTTTTATTCACTTTTGTGCAGCGCTATCGTGGGCTTGGCGACACTCTTTAAGAAGGCGTGAATCACTGCCTTTCGATGTCTCTATGATTACTCATTGTAATGTTATGTTTTGACAGGCGTTGATGTTTTTGGGCACGTTTTCGGCATGACGTATCCGCGGCAGACGTGCATCAATGGGGTGCTCGTCTACCCGCAGGAGACATCGTCATGAGAACCAAACGGTGGGTTATGGCTGGCCTGATGGTGGGGCTGCTAAGTGCGTCCTCGGGCTGGGCTGCGGGGCGTGAATCGTCCGACTACGACCCCGTCCGGCTAGTGTTTACCAATGACATGAATCACACGGTGCGCTATATGTTCAGCGAGTTGGACAGCGACGGCAATGGCGTGATTAGTGCCGCCGAGGCCAAGCGAGACAATATCGAGAGAGCCTTCAGCCGGCTCGACCTGAATCGCGATGGACAGGTGACGCGAAACGAGTTTCGCCAGCATCGTCTGACTTAGCCGTTAGTGCGTCTAATGGGACGCTTGGCAATATAAAGACAGGGGGCGGGTGCATTTGCACTCGCCCCCTGTGCTTGGCACGCTCAGTCGCCGGCCGGTAGTGGGCGTTCCTGACGTGCTTCCTGCAGTGCGTAGAAGCCGAAGAAGAGTGCCATCACCGCGTAGCCCAGAGCGAAGTCCGGGGCGGCGTTTAAGGCCAGGCGGGGTGCGTGCATCAGCCCGATGAAGGAGAACCCGGCCGCGAACAGGGCAAAAACGGCGGCGCGTCGGAACTGGTGGTCGATCACCGACACGGTCATGGCGCCGATCAGGATGGCGGTGAACATCGCTCCCTGGCCCAGTGCCACGATGGCGGTGGAGATATCGCTGACCACCTCGCCGGCGGCGTTGTTGAAACGCGTCATCACGTAGTTGGCGAAGTAGGGCAGCATGGCCAGCGCCACTGCCGGGTAGTAGCGGGTGTCGTTGGTCTGGAAGGCGGTGGCGATCATCGACATGCCGACGAATACCAGAATCGGTGCTACCACCGAGACCGGAATGATCGCCGCCAGCATGGCGATCAGGCCGAACATGGTGGCCACGGCATAGACCGCGCCGTTGAGGATGCTGTAGCCGCGCCCGGCCCCCATCCACTTGGCCCCCACGGTGGCGATGTACACCGTAGTCGGAAAGACGCCGCCAAACAGCGCGCCGATCATGGTGCCGGCACCGTCCACCGCCTGGCATTCGCGGACATCGTATTTGTCGCCGGCGGCCTCCATGGCTTCCACGTTGTTCATGGTCTCGATGGCGTTGTAGAGGGTGATCGGCAGCACCACGGTGAGTACCGCCAGCATGCTGGTAAACAGCAGGCCGAGGCCCTCGAACCAGGCCAGGGTCGGCAGCAGCGGATAGAAGCCCAGGTGGGTGAAAGCGTCGCTGAACTGGCCGTCTTCGGTGGCGCCGATCAGGTAGGCAAGTGCGGTGCCAATGACGATGGCGAACAGCGAGGTGGGAATGCGAAACGGCATGCTGATCCGGCCGATCAGGCCGACGATGATGATTGCCATCACCAGCAGGCCGATCACCGGGATCTCCAGCGTCTTGAACAGCATCTCGCCGGCGATAAATGTCAGCGCCACGCCGGCCACTGCGCCGAGCATGGCCGCCCGCGGCAGATGGCGCTGCACCCAGCGGCCGATCAGGCTGACCAGCGCCTCGATGGCACCGCTGATGAAACACGCGGCCACGGCGATCTTCCAGGCCATGTCGGCGTCGCCGGTGAGCTGCATGGCGGGCAGCAGTACGCCGAACAGGAACACGAACATCACCGGCGTCGAGATGCCGTAGGAGAGCGCGGTAACGTCGGCGCGGTTCTCGCGGCGGGCCAGGCGCGCGGCACTCCAGGCGTAGTAGAAGTTACCCACCATCACCGCCACCGCGGCGCCGGGCAGCACCTGGCCAAATACGATGCTGGCAGGAAAGCCCATGCCGAGCATGGTCAGGGCGATGATCACGAAGTTGGCGATGTTGTTCTGGAACAGCGCGAAGAAGGCGTCAGTATCTTCTTTCTTGTACCAGGGGTAGTGCACAGCGGAAGTAGCCATGGCAGTGCCTCACGGGTTGTTTAATTTGTATACAAGGCTGGCAGCAGTGTCGCCTTGTCTGACTGAATGGTCAAGTGGTAGCGCCAAAGGCACGATGACACAGCAAAGCGCCCGGGAGGTCCCGGGCGCTTGATCATGCTGTTGCGAGAGGCTGGCTCAGTTGACCGCAGCGATCGCCTTGGCCAGGTAGTCGAGGTTCTCGGTGGAGAAGCCGGCCACGTTGGCACGCCCTGAGCGCACCATGTAGATACCGAACTCGTCGCGCAGACGGTCGACCTGGGTCGGCGTCAGGCCGGTGTAGGAGAACATACCGCGTTGTTCGGCGACGCAGGCGTACTTGGCGTCGAGGCCATAGGGCTTGAGCGCGGCGACGAAGTCCTGGCGCAGGCCATTGATGCGGTTGCGCATCTCGGTCAGTTCCTCGCGCCACAGCGCGGCAAGCTCTGCCGATTCGAGAATCTCGGTCACCACCGCACCGCCGTGGGAGGGTGGGTTGGAGTAGTTCTCGCGGGCCACGATGGCCATCTGCGAGCGCACGTTCTCCATCTGCTCGGCATTCTTGGCAACGGCGATCAGGGCGCCGGTGCGCTCGCTGTAGATGCCGAAGTTCTTCGAGCAAGAGCTGGTGATCAGCAGCTCGTCGAGGGTCTCGGCGAACAGCCGTACGCCGAAGGCGTCCTCGTCGAGACCGTCGCCGAATCCCTGGTAGGCGAAGTCGATCAGCGGCAGCAGCTCGCGCTCCTGCACAACGCTAAGCACCTCGCGCCACTGGGCATGGGAGAGGTCGAAGCCGGAGGGGTTATGGCAGCAGGCGTGCAGCACCACGACGTCACCCACCGGGATTTGCTTGATCGCCGCCAGCATGCCATCGAAGTCGAGGCGATTCTCGGCATCGACATAGGGATACTTGTTCAACTCGAGGCCCGCGGCAGTGAAGATGCCCAGGTGGTTAGGCCAGGTCGGGTCGCTCACCCAGATGCCCTTGCCGGGCAGCTGGGTCTTGATGAAGTCCGCCGCCAAGCGCAGTGCGCCGGTGCCCCCCGGGGACTGGGTCACACTGGCGCGGCGTGCCTCGAGCACCGGCGAGTCGGCACCGAAGATCAGCGGCTGAATCACCTGGCCGTAGCGCGGGTCACCGTGAGAGCCGATGTAGGTCTTGGTGGTCTGGTTGTCGAGCAGCAGCGCCTCGGCTTGTTTGACGGCCCGCATCACTGGCGTGTTGCCCTTGGCATCACGATAGACACCGACCCCGAGATCGACCTTGTTGGGGTTGGTGTCCTGATTGAAGGCCTCGATCAACCCGAGGATGGCATCCCCGGGGACCCGCTGAATCTGCTCGAACATTTACTCGGCTACCTCGTCGGTTCTGGCGGCAAGAATGAAATCGTTCTTGTGCAGGCCCTTCATCTCATGGGACCACCAGGTCACGGTGACCTTGCCCCACTCGGTCAGAAGCGCCGGGTGGTGGCCGGCCTCCTCGGCGATATCGCCCACGCGATTGGTGAACGCCAGGGCCTGCTTGAAGTTGCGGAACGTGAACACACGCTCCAACTGCATGATGCCATCGCGCTCCATGATCTGCCACTCGGGAATGGCCTGACGATACTCGCTGATCTCGGCCTCGGTGACGTGGGGGGCGTCCCAGCTGCAGGCTTCGCACTGCTGTTGTGATAGATCGCTCATGGTGTCTCCTGATTGGCGGGATAGTGATAGGTGTGACCGTAACGGTCTGAAAATGTCTCGAGCGGCGCGCAGTACGCCTCAGGCCGCCTTGGGCGGAAACTTGGGCTCGAACAGGCCGAGCGTCATGGCCTGGTCGACCATGGCCATGATGTCCTGACGTGAAAGGTCGTGCAGGCTGTGCAGATCGTCAAGCACATAGTAGAGCGGCTGCAGGATATCGATGCGATAGGGCGTGCGCAGGGCATCCACGGGGTCGAAGGGGTGGTGCTCCGGCGTCTCGGAGAGGGCGTGAAAGGTCTCCTTGGGCGAGGAAATGATGCCGCCGCCGTAAATGCGCCGCCCCTGCGGCGTATCGACCAGGCCGAACTCCACGGTCATCCAGTACAGCCTGGCCAGATAGACTCGCTGCTTGGGGGTGGCCGCCAGGCCCAGCTGACCGTAGGTGGCGGTAAATTCAGCGAAGTCGGGATTCGTGAGCATCGGGCAGTGGCCAAAGATCTCGTGGAAGATATCCGGTTCCTTCAGATAGTCGAGCTCTTCCGGCGTGCGGATGAAAGTTGCCACCGGGAAGCGGCGGCTGGCGAGCAGTTCGAAGAAAGTGTCGAAAGGAATCAGTGCCGGCACCTGGGCGGTACGCCAGCCGGTGGCAGCTTCCAGCACGCGATCCACGTCGGCCAGTTGGGGAATCCGGTCATGGGGCAGCGCCAGCCGCTCCAGGCCGTCGATGTATGCCTGGCACACGCGGCCATCGATGATCGAGGTCTGGCGTTCGAACAGCGTCTGCCAGGTGGCGTGCTCCTGGTCGCTGTAGGCGATATAGCCGCTCTCATCGGGCATGCGGGCCTGGTACTGGCTAGCCTTGGCGCTTGTCTTCTGGGTCATGGCAGGCTCTCCCTGGAGGTTGTGGTTATTGTCGAGCATGGGAATCCACCTCAGTGTCGGCGCCGCGCTGTCGCGCCGGTAGGGGGTGGCAGGGCAGAAATAGGTGCTGCGCATCTCGCTGCCTGTAAATAAAACGTGACGAATAGTCGAGTAAGGCTGCCCAGAAGGGAGGAGTTGATGATCTCAGCGCCTTGAGCAAGGCCTGGCTGTCAGGCTAGGTTGACACTACAGTCACGGCTGCTTGACGCGAACGTCTGCGGCACCCCGATGTAGCGCCCAAGGAGTCCGTATGCGTCTCAAGATTCACTGCCAGAACCGCATCGGTATCCTGCGCGATATCGTCTCGCACTTCGCCGACTACGGCGTCAACGTGGCGCGCGGCGAGGTCGGCGGTGATCATGGCAATACCATCTACCTGTTCCTGCCACGACTGCTCAATGCCCAGCTGGCCACGCTGCGGCCGACACTGGAGACCGTTCCCGGGGTGTTCAGCGTCAAGCGCGTCAACCTGATGCCCAGCGAGCGGCGTCATCTGGAGCTCGATGCCTTGCTGTCGTCGCTCTCCGACCCGGTGATGTCGATCGATATGGAGGGACGCATCGTCGCCGCCAACCGCGCCGCGGGGCAGATGCTCGGGGTGCGCATCGACGAGGTGCCTGGGCTGTCGCTGGATCGCTACCTGCCGGACTTCGACCTGCCCGAGCTGATCCGGCGCAATAACGCCCGCGTCAACGGCCTGCGCCTCAAGCTCAAGGAGGCCACTTACCTGGCCGATATCGCGCCGCTGCACAGCGAGAACGACGATGACGTGGCCTCGCTGGCCGGCGCGGTGGTCACCCTCCACCGCGCCGATCGCATCGGCGAGCGTATCTACCAGGTCCAGCGTCAGGAACTACGTGGTTTCGAGGCGATCTTCCAGGCCAGCCCGCGGCTTGCCGAGCTGATTCGCGAGGCGCGACGCATGGCGCCGCTGGACGCGCCGCTGCTGATCGAGGGCGAAACCGGCACTGGCAAGGAGCTGCTGGCCCGTGCCTGCCACCTGGCCAGCCCACGCGGCCAGGCGCCGTTCATGGCGCTGAACTGCGCCGGCCTGCCTGAGTCGATGGCCGAGACCGAGCTGTTCGGCTATGCCCCGGGAGCCTTCGAGGGCGCACGCCCGGAAGGCAAGCTGGGGCTGCTGGAGCTGACCGCCGGGGGCACCATCTTCCTCGATGAGGTGGGCGAGATGAGCCCACGGCTGCAGGTCAAGCTGCTGCGTTTCCTGCAGGACGGCGGCTTTCGCCGCGTCGGTAGCGACGAGGAGACCTATCTCGACGTACGGGTGATCTGTTCCACCCAGCAGGATCTCCCGCAGCTCTGCGCCGCGGGACTGTTTCGCCACGATCTTTATCACCGGCTCAACGTGCTGTCGTTGCAGGTGCCGCCGCTGCGCGACTGCCTGGACGGCATCGATGAGCTGGCGCGCCACTTCCTCGATCGCGCCGCGCGCCAGATCGGCTGTGCGCTGCCGCAGCTGTCGCCGGCGGCATTGGCCAGACTCTCCGGCTACCACTGGCCGGGCAACGTGCGTCAGTTGGAAAACGTGCTTTTCCAGGCGGTGTCGCTATGCGAACAGGACACCATCGAGCCGGCGCATCTGCGCTTGCCTGATGTCAGACAGGCGCCAGGGCTGGCCGGTATCGACCTCGACGGCGAACTGGGTGAGATCCTCGGCGAGGTGGAAAAGCGGGTGCTTGCGGCGCTCTATCCGCAATATCCCTCGAGTCGCCAGCTCGGCAAGCGGCTCGGCGTGTCGCATACCACCATCGCCAACAAGCTCAAGCGTCACGGCATCGGCATTGAACAGGGAGAGACACCCTGAGCTGCTAGAGTAAGGTCAGCGTACTGACAAGGAGACGGTCATGGTCGATTATCCGCCGGCAGTGGTACCGCGCTGGCTCAAGCTGGCCTTCACGCTATGGATCCTGGTGTGGGCGCCCAGCTATGTGGTGCTGCTGGGCGCCCAGAACTTCTTCTGGCTGTGCAACGTGGCGAGTTTCCTGCTGCTGGTGGCACTGTGGGCCGAGCATCGCACCCTGATGTCGATGCAGTGGCTGGCGGTGGCGTTGGTCGGCAGCCTGTGGACGTTTGACGTGGCGACGGCGGCGCTCACCGGCGTACACCCCATCGGCGGCACCGAGTACATGTTCGACCCCGAGCATCCGCCCATGGCGCGGGCCATGTCGCTTTACCACGTGGTACTGCCGCTGGTGGCGGGTATCGGCGTAGCCAAGCTCGGCTATGCACGCCGCGCGCTGCTGTGGCAGACCCTGCTGACCTGGGTCGTAGTGCCGCTGACCTACCTGTTCACCGAGGCCGAGCGCAATATCAACTGGGTCCACGGCCCCTTCGGCCAGACCCAGGAGACCCTCGATCCGCTGCTCTACCTGTTCCTGCTCACCCTGCTGTGGCCGCTGGCGGTCTACCTGCCGGTGCATCTGCTGATGATCGGCTGGCAGCGCTGGCGGCGTTGACCCGCATCAGCCCGCAAACTGCTGGTTAAGCGCCTCGCGCACCTCGGCGTAGGGCCATGCTTCCAGGGCGGCGAAGCCGTCGAGCTGGCGTGCCTTGAGTTTGGTCAGCAGCGGCGTGGTCAGGCCGGTCAGAAACCGCGTCAGCAGGTCGACGCTGGGCGCTGGTGCATCGTCGCTCGCGGCGATGCGGTCGAGCAGTGGCCGGCATAGCGCCGCCACCTGCTCAGCGTCCAGCGGGGCCGGCGCCTCGCCGCCGGGCAGTCGCGCCACCTGCCCCTGGCAGGCGGAGCAGTGGCCGCACTGCTGCGGGGCGTGAGCATCGCCGAAGTACTCGGCCAGTCGCCGGCTGAGGCACTGATCGGATTCGAAGAGCGCCAGCATCGCCTCTAGCCGGGCGATCTCGGCGCGCTCCTTGTCGCGGAAGTAGTCGAACAGCGCGTCGGCGAGGCCCGCGACGTCGATATCCGGCTGGGAAATCGCGTAAACCTCGGTCATCTGCTTGCTTTCCAGGGCGATCCAGCCCTTGTCGCTGAAGTATTCCAGCGCGCGGATTACCCGCGGCCGAGCCACGTCGAGGCCGCGCTCGGCACCGAGTCTGGCCAGCGCCTCGAGATCCAAGCTGCACCAGGTCTTGGCGCGCGGGGCTGCCTCGACGATGGCGGCGACGAAGTCGCGGCGTTCGCCGTCGAAGTGGCCGATCAGCGCCTCGGGCTCGAGCCGATACTGGAAGCGGTACTCGGCGAAGTAGGCGTAGCGCGGGGCGATCACGCCACGCAGCTCGAGCTGCACCAGCAGGGTCTTGAGCGGCAGCGGGCGGATGTTGCTGTGCTGGGAGAGGGCGTTCAGCGTCAGCTCCCACTGGCCCTGAGGCGCGGCCTCGCGGATCGTCTCCAGCACCCGCACGATACCGTCGCGCTCCGGGGTATCGCCATAGACGAAGTTCTCCAGCGCGGCCAGGGCATCGCGACCGCCCAGCATCAGGCAGTCGGAGGGCTGGCCGTCGCGTCCGGCGCGGCCTATCTCCTGGCTGTAGTTCTCGATCGACTTGGGCAGGTCGACGTGTACCACGTTGCGGATATTGGCCTTGTCGATACCCATACCGAAGGCGATAGTGGCGACGATGCAGTTGACCTCGCCGGCCATGAAGGCCTGCTGCAGGGCATCGCGGGCGTCGCTGGGCATGCCGGCGTGGTAGGCGCGGGCGTCGATGCCGGCCTTGCCGAGGTAGGCGGCGAGCTGCTCGGCGCGCTTTTGCAGGGTGACGTAGACGATGCTTGGCTGCGGGGAGGGGCCTTCGAGGCGCGGGCGCAGCCAGTCGCGCAGGGCGCGGGCACGCTGCTCGGCGGGCACCGGCTGGACCAACAGATTGAGGTTGGGGCGATAGAAGCCGGTCAGGGTGACGTCGTCGGCGGCGATGGCGAAGCTCTTGCGCATGTCTTCGATCACCCGCGGCGTGGCGGTGGCGGTGAGCAGCAGCGCCTGGGGTATGCCGAATTCGCGCTGGTAGTCGGGCAGCTTGAGGTAGTCGGGGCGGAAGTTGTGGCCCCACTCGGAGAGGCAGTGGGCCTCGTCGACCACCAGCAGCGAGACCGGCACCTGGCGCAGGAAGGCGCGGAAGCGCTCGTTCTTGAGGCGCTCCACCGAGATCATCAGCACCCGAATCTCACCGCGTCGCACGCCTTCCATGACCGCACTGGCCTCCTCGCGGCTCTGGCGCGAGTCGATGCTGGCGGCAGCAATGCCGTGGCGGGTCAGGAAGTCGAGCTGATCCTGCATCAGCGCCAGCAGCGGCGACACCACCAGCGTCAGGTGCGGCAGGTGCAGCGCCGGCAGCTGATAGCACAGCGACTTGCCGGAGCCGGTGGGGAAGATCGCCGCCGCCGAGCGGCCGGCCACCAAGGCTTCTACTACCTGACGCTGGCCGGGGCGAAAGTCGTCGTAGCCGAAGACCTGCTTGAGCGTGGTATCGAGTGAGTCGCGGGGCATGGCGAGCCTCCCTGTCTGGCCAAAGCCGCTATTCTACACCGCTGGGGCGCCTCGGCTTGGCATAACTCGACTGAGTGCTAGTGCTGATGCCACAAGCGACTAAGGCCCGACACGTGAGGGGCGCCGGGGGCAAGTCGAAGAGGAGGTTTGCGCCATGGGTGAGGAGCACTGCTCCGAACGGGCTGGCCATGGATGGCCAGCCCCGGTCCTGCAAGCGAAGCAGGATGCAAGAGCGCAGCAGGGCGCAAGGTAGCGCCCAGGGATGGGTTTACAGCGCCTCCTCGTAGGCTTGCCGCCGGATCAGCCCCGGGGAGGCCACTCCCGCGTTGCGGCCGTTCGGGGTTTCCATAATCGACCATGACCCGAGGGGGCACTCCTTGGCATAATGGCGGCTTTGCCCTCAGGGAAGACCCATGACCGCCTGGAGCAAGCTACTCGTCGCCACCACGCGGCTAATCGACCTGCACGACAGCGGCCACGAGCCCGGCTCGCCCTTCGTGCAGGTCAGCCAGGAGAGCCGCCGCGGGCTACGCGATGGCTACTGGCTGGACCTCGGCTGCCTGCTGCTCGACTACCTGCTCGACGTCGACTTCGCCACCAACAGCGCCTTCGTCTCCCAGACCCGCTGCCTGGCACAGCTGCGCGAGACCTATCCGGACCTGTCCCACGACGATTTGAGCTTCGTCATCAACCTGCTGTCGACGCCTAGTGAGTTGCATTTTCGCCAGCTCGGCGTCGAGGACGATGCCGCCCGGGCGTCGCGGAGCACCAAGCGCACCGCGCTGATCGAGAAGCAGGGCCAGACCGGCCAGGTGCGACTGACCGGCAGCGGTCGCCAGGCGGTGACCCTGGCCAGCCAGGTCGAGGACCTGCTCTACTCCGAATATGACGCCGCCAAGGTGCTGGCGGCGCTGGCCCGCGGCGACTTCGCCCGGGTGCCGGATATCACCAACCAGATCCTGCTGGCGATCCGCGGCCTGACCCAGGAGCTGCGCCGGGTGCGCGAAAATCCCACCCGCGAGGGCAAGCTGGCCGCACTGCTCGACAACCAGCGCCACTACCACAACGCGCTATCCAGCATTCAGCGAACCCTGCTCGACGCCCGGGCGCAGCTGACTGCGCCGCGGCTGATGGAGCGTTTCGCCGAGTGGCGCGAGACCGAGCGGGCCACCAGCGGCGAGGAGTGGGACCTGCGCATGCTGTCGAGCGCCATCGGTCGGGTACTGACCGCCATCGAGAACCTGTCGCGGCGTCTCGCCGAGCTGCTTGCCGATATCGCCGAGGGGCGCATCCAGTCGATGGGCGTGGTCGACTTCTCTGACCTGGCCCGCGGGCTGCTCAACGCAGCCCCGGAACCGGCGCTGCAGCAGACGCTGGTGGCGCGGCTGATGCCGCTGCACGTGCAGGTGGCGGTGCCGCGTCTGGCGCCGCTGGTTCCGCTACTGGAGACGCGCCGCGCCGAGACCAGCCACGCCGCCCTGGTGTTCGATGAGCACCACGATGCGGCCCCCGAGGACCCGCTGCTGGCGCGATTTCTCGAGGCCCGCGGCCCGGCGCTGTGCCAGCGCATCCGGCGTGAGCCGCTGTCGCTGCCTGCGGCGCTGGCCGAGGGCTGGCATCGCTTCGAAGAGGGCGACTGCCTGGCACAGCTGCTCAACACCTTCGTCGATACCGAGCTGCTCGACGAGCGCCTGGCAGTAGGTATTGACGCCACGCCGTTCGAGCTGACCCTCGATGACGGCCGTTGTATCCGCGGTGCGGTGACGCCGTCACTGCGCCTCTCCGATCAGGATGATCCGCGATGAACATGAGTGAAATGGGCGAAGTGGTCGCCTACCTGCTGCGCTATCGCAGCGCCGAACGCACCCCGGGCAGCGGCCGCAAACGCCGCGCCGCCCGCGAAGGGCAGCTCTCCGAGCGCGACGTCTGCGCGCTGATCGATGACGCCAGCGACCTCGAGCGCGAGGCGCTGCGCGACTTTCTGGCCGGCCAGGGCCTGCGCCTCAAGGCCTTCGAATCCGGCGACTATCCGGGCATTGCGCCGGGCTCACGCTACTATGCGCTGCTGCCCGACCCGGACCTCGAGCAGCCACCGCTGTATACCCGCGAGCCGGTGTTCGAGGCGCTCAAGCTGCGCCAGGAGAGCCGTGCCGAGCTGGCCCAGTGGTACCTGCAACTGTGGCTGCTGATGCATACCCTGCTGTATACCCGCTACAACCGCGCGCTGTCCGACGTCAGCCGCTATCAGGAGGCGACTTTCGCGACCAGTGAGCTGCTCGACCTGCTGCGCGAACAGCTCGAGGCACTGCGCAGCCTGGGCGAGGCGGCCCCGGAGGCGAGTCGCGCGCTGCTCGATGAGCGCGGCGAAGACCTCAACCGCCGGGTGCGCGCCTTTATCGAGCTGCAGGCCCGCGCCGGGCTGCTCGAGGCGCCGCGGGAGACGCCGGCCGATGAGGGCGCCGAGGCGAGCGGTGATATCTGGCAGCAGACCCTGCTGGGTGCCCTGGAGAGCGAGCAGGTCGGCCTGCATCAGCTTGGCCATCTACAGTCGCTGGCTGAGGGGCGCCTGACCGACGTGGCGCCGTCAGACGCTGGGCAAGTCGCCCATGAGGAGGCCGGCACATGAGCGTGATCAATCGTATCGAGGTGGCCAACCTGCTCAACAAGCACGGCGACATCGCCTCGCCCTGGGACGCCAAGATGCGCCACCTGCTGCTCGACCTGCGCGGCCAGTCGAGCGCCATCAGCATGGAGAACGGCTTCGGTAAGACCACCCTGGCTGAGGCGCTGATCGGCCTGCTGTCGCGGGATCGCACGCTGATCTCGCGCACTCGCCGCAAGTGTTCGCCATCGACGGTGGCCGGGCAGGGGCGTAGCTGGAGTCACCTGCGCGTGGAGTTTCGTTCGCGCAGTGGTGGCGAGCATCAGGACGACATGCTCGCCGCCGCCGGCGAAGAGGTCGCCGGCGAGACGTTCGTGTTCGGCTTCTACGGCTACAGCGACGGCAGCGGTCTGTCGTTCTACCACTACCCCGGGCGGCTCGAGGATATTCCGGTTCACCACCTGACCGCCGACGGCATGCTGGCGCTCTACGCCAACAGCGATATCAAGACTGCCATGTCAAGCCGCAACGTGCGCCTGACCCATAACCGCGAGGAGTGGCTTGATGCGGTGGGCGCCCACGTCTCGCGCCGCGAGCTGGCCCAACTGGCCGCCTTCCAGAAGGAGGGCGGGGCCGACAAGAGCCAGATCTTCAACGCCATCAAGCCGCGCGGCGGCGAGAAGGCCGACCAGGCGTTCTTCTTCGAGGTGCTGGCGCCGGAGATCCTGTCCGGGGCGACCCGCGGCGAAACCGATGAGAGCGAGGAACTGATCGAGGAGGTGATCCTCAACTCCGGTACCCATATCACCGAGCTGCGCCATCGTCTCGACGAGGCCGAGAGCGATCAGCGTCGTACGGCCGACAAGGTGGCCAGCCTGGCGGCGTTGAGCGCCGACGGCGCGGCCCTGCTCGAGGCCCGCGAGGCCCGTGAGCGCCTCGACCAGGGGCTGGCCAGCCTCGAGCGTCTACTCGGCGGCCAGGCGCTGGCCGGGCTGCCGGGGCTGCCCCGGCAGCCGTCCGACGACGCCGTCGATACCGAGACCCTGGCGGGATTTGCCTGGGCGGTGGGCGACACCGGCCGACCACGGGTCTCGACCTGGCTGCTGGCACGCCTCAGCGGGGCCACTGAGCGCAGCGTGCGCCAGGCGCTCTCCGAGCGCGGCGCGCGGGTCGACGCCCACCGCCGGTTGATCCACCTGCCCGACGCCGAATGGCTGAGCGCCCGCGACCTGGGCCACGTGACCTTTGCCGCTGCCCGCGACTGGCTGGCCGAAACCCTCAGCTTCAACGACGACAGCGCCCGGCACCGCGCGCTCGAGGCCCTTGATAGCGGTGCTGAGGCGTTCGAGGCGCTGGACAGCAACCGTTTCCGCGAAGAGGTGATCGCCGACCGCGCCTATCTCGATGAGCTGGGGCATGACCTCGACCACCTCGATGGGCAGCTCGAGAGTCTTGAGCATGATCGCGAGCGCCTCGAGGGGCAGCAGCGCGAGTTCGTCGACAACCAGAGCTTTTATACTCAGGCGCTGGCCGACGGCCTGTTCAGCGAGGCTGAACTGGAGGCGCCGGAGCACACCGCCGAGGCCAGCCGGCGCGAGGCCGAGGAGGCGCGCCGTGCCCTCAACGCGCATCTGGGCCGCAGCGGTGAGCTCAAGCAGGTCGCTGCCTGGCACGCCGAGTTCCGCCAGCGTCACCCCCATGAAGTGCCCGCCGAGCGCCTGGCCGAGAAGCACGAGCGTGAGACGCTGATCAAAGAGGCTCGCGATGACGCCGAGCAGCAGCGTCAGCCGCTGCTCGAGGAGTGCCGCGAGTTGCGCGACGAGGCCGCGACCCTGCGCGACGAGCAGCAGCGCCTGGCCGGTGAGCAGGGCTTGCTCAGTCAGGGCCAGGGTCCGTGGCAGGCATTCGTCGAGGGATGGCCGGAGGAGGAGCCACGCGGCTTCTGGTCGCGGCGCAAGACGCAGCTGGCGGAGCTCGAGACAGGCTGCCGCGATGCCGAGCAGCGTCTGCACGATGCCCAGCGCGAGCAGGCGCGGTTGGCACCGCTGGCCGAGGCAGCGCGGCGCTACGCCGAGCTGCACGGCGATGACGAACCGGTGCACCTGCGTAGCCGCCTGCGCGAGCAGGAGCGCGAACTGGCCGATGCCGAGCACCGCCTCGCTCAGCGCGAGGCCGAGCTGCGCGAACTGCACCAGGCGCGGCTGAGCTTCGCCGAATGCAGCGACCTGACGCCTGCCGACTGGCTGCGCGATGCCCAGCGCCGCTATCCGCGGCTGCTCAGCGAGGCCGAGTCGCTGGAGGCCGCCATTGCCGAGCGCCAGCGTTACCTGGAGAGCCTGAGCGGCGACCCCCTCGAACGGCGTGCGGTGGAAGCCGACGCCGAACGCCTGCTGCAGCGCGAGGAGATCGCCTGGCAGCCGCTGCACGAGTGGCTCAACGCCGCGCGCTGGCCGGAAGCGCAGCGTCGCGAGTGGCTGGCCCAGGCCGCTGGGGTGCTGTTCGCCCCAGTGGTCGAGGGCGAGGCCAATGCCGAAGATGTCGCTGGCCTGCTGGTCGACGCCGGCCTGGCGTTGCCGGTACTCGAAGCCGGGGCCCTGACGACGCGGCTGGAGGCCGGCCGCTCGCCGCTTGGCGCGGTACAAGGTGTCGAGACGCTGGCGGTCAAGGCGGCACTCGATCCGCGCTATCTGGATGAGTTGCGCCAGGCCACTGAACGACGCTTGGCCGCCGATCGCGAGCGCCAGGCGGCACTGGAGGTGGAGTGCCGGCGTCTCGATCCCCACGGCGAGGCCTATGCGCTGGCGGTTCGCGCCCGGCAGGCGGACGAGGCCGACGTGGTTGCGGGGCTGGAGGCGCTGGGTGCCGAGCAGGCGACGCTTGCCGAGCGTCAGGCGGCGCTGGCACCGCGCCTCAGCGATGCAGCGCTGAGCTGTATCGACGACTACCAGCGCTATCTGGAAGCCGGCGGTCAGCGGGCCCTCGAAGAGGCTGCCGAGACCGCGCTGGCGGCCGAGACCGAGCTGGCCGAACAGCGCCCGCGGCTGGTCGATGCGCAACAGGCACTGGAACGCCACGGCCAGACCTGGCTTGCCGCAGAGCAGTTTGCCAATGCCGGCGGCGTCGAGCGCCTCGAGTCACTGGAGACGCGACTGGATAGCTTGGCCGAGAGCCAGGCCGAGCTCGGCGAACGACTGCATGACGCCGAGCGCCAGATCGAGACCCTCGAGCGCCGTCTCAGCGAGCTCGACGCCGAGCAGCGCGGGCTGTTCGCCGACGGCGAACGCGACCGGCTGCGCGCCCTGGCCGAGTTCGAGGCCGAGGGCGGTGTGGCCTTTATCGAGACTGCCGCCGAGGTCCAGGAGCAGCTCGAAGCGCGCCTGGCGATCGCCAATCGCCGCGCCGACTTCTCCTTCACGCGGATTCGGGCGTACCTCGATGTGCGTGATGCCGGTGGTGGCGGCCACAAACTCGAGCGTGAGATCGCCCGGGTCAAGCGCGAGCAGGGCGAATGCCGTCAACGGCTCAAGGCCAAGCGCGACGAACGCGATGCAGTCAACGAACGACTCGCCGCCCAGCAGCGTGCGATGGAGTGGGTCGATCAGCTGGCCCTGGCGTGGCTGGCGGTGGTGCGCGAGCTACCCAATGGCTGGGCACAGCGGCTGGCGGTCCTGTCGTCGGATCAGGATATCGGCAGCGTCGCGGTCTGGCCGCAGGACGACCCGGCAAGTGAAGGTCGCCAAGCAGCCCTGGATGACTGGTGGCAGTTTTCTGGCAGCGCATCGGCGCTCGAGCTGGCGGCGCTGGAAGCCTGTCAGCAGACCCTGATCGAAGCGCTACATGAGCTCAATCTGGGCGAGCGGGCGCGCAATCGCGAGCGTCAGGACAAGGCGGTGCGCGCCCTCGAGCGGCGCCTGGCCGAGGCGCTGGAGGCCGCCGCCCAGAGTCGTGCCTTCAGTGACACCGAGCGTGCGCGGCTGGGGGCACTCAAGGGCGTCAGCGCCGCGGCGCTGGCCGACCTGGCGGCACTGCATGACCAGCTCGAGGCCCAGCTCGGCGAGCATCGTCAGCGCGTCGAGCGGCTGCACACCTCCCGCGAACAGATCGAAGGCACCCTGGTCGAGCGGCTCAGCTCGATCATTGCCGACGCCGCCGGCAACCTCGATATTCTCAAGCGGGTGGCGCGCAGCCACGGCGAGGGCGGTGCCTACTTCGAGGTCAAGGCGTCACTGATCGACGGCGAGCCGCTGCGTGAGCTGATCACCACGCTGCTGGCGGACATCGACGAGCACCAGGTGGCGCAGAGGCGTCGCGCCGAGCGCGACGGTGGCATGCCCGACGGCGATACCCGCCGCCGCGACGATGACCTGCTGCGCCAGATTCGTCGACGCATCTACCGCGGACTCTTCCACGACGTGTCGATACGCCTCAAGCATGACGCCATCCGCCCGCACGGGCGGCTGTTTTCGCTCAACGAGGACATGTCCGAGGGCCAGCGCGAGGCGGTCTCGCTGATGTGGCTGGTCAAGCTCTCGGAGTTCGCCATCGAGCGTGAACTGCGCGAGCTACCCGGCCATCACAAGCGGCGTGCCCGCAACAGTCGCGAGAGCGTGATCCTGCTGGACGGTCTGTTCTCCAAGCTCTCGCACCGGCGCTTGATCCAGGACTCGCTGGAGTCGTTACGCAATACCCGCGGGCGTTTCCAGATGATTGGCCTGATCCACAACCCCAACTACGAGAACGATCCGGCGATCTTTCCCACCTACCTGGTGGGCAGTGTGATCGGCGGCGTCCAGGGCCAAGGTGGTCATGTGATGGTACGCGATGGACGTACCGTAGAGCCGGAGCGACTCGGCCGTAGCGCCGGTGAAGCCAGCCTGTTCGGGATCCATGTCAGCGAGCCGGTCGGCGAGGAGACCTAGGATGAACGATACGGTGCGAATCTACGGCGTTGGCGACAGCACCCTGCAGGCGCTAGGCGGCGAGGCGGCCGTGGCCAGTCTGGTCGAGCGGTTTTATGCGGCGATGGAGCGGTTGCCTGAAGCGCAGCGGATTCGCGCCATGCATCCCGACGATTTGAGCGAGTCGCGGGACAAGTTGACCACCTTTTTGATCGGCTGGATGGGCGGCCCGAAGCGCTATCGCGAGCGCTTCGGGCCGATCAGCATCCCCGGTGCGCATCGCCATCTGGATATCGGGCCCGAGGAACGCGACGCCTGGCTGGCGTGCATGGCCACGGCGCTTGACGAACAGGACGCTGATACCGAACTCAAGGCATATCTGCTGGCTCAGCTGCGCCATCCGGCGGAGATGTGCCGACGCCGCTGAGCGGCGTCAGGGCTCGCTCACCACCCGGTTGCGCCCCTGATGCTTGGCGGCATAGAGACCACGATCGGCACGCTCGATAAAGGCGTCGCGGGGTTCGCCGAGGCGGTACTCAGCGATGCCGATACTGGCCGTTACCTTGCCTTGCCCAATGCCGAAATCGTATGCGGCAATGGCTTTGCGCAGCCGCTCGGCAAGCGGCAGGCAGTGGGAGAGGGGCGTGACCGGCAGCAGCATCGCAAATTCCTCGCCGCCGAGGCGCGCCGAGATATCCTCCTCGCGCAGCTGCTGCTGACAGAGCCGGGCCAGATCCTCGAGTACCTGATCACCCTGCAGGTGTCCCCAGGTATCGTTGATGCCCTTGAAGTGATCGAGGTCGAGCAGCATCAGCGACAAAGGCGACCCGTGGCGGCGCGCCGAAGAGATTTCCTCATCCAGCCGGCACATCAGCTTGCGGCGATTGGCCAGACCGGTCAGCTCGTCGGTGTCGGAGAGTTCGCGCAGGTGGGCCTCGTGGGCGACCTGCTCGCTGACATCCATCATCAGGCCGTGCCACAGGGTACCGCCGCAGCGCCACTCTGGTTGAGCGCGCACCGAGATCCAACGTACCTCGCCACACGGCTGATGCAGCTGAAACTGCATGGCCAGCGGGGTCAGCGACTTGGCCGAGCGCTCGATGGCGGCCATCAGGCGTGGAAAGTCCTCGGCGTCGATACGCTCGAAGGCATAGCTGCCGTCGTCGGCAAGTAGACGACGTTCGCCTTCGCGAACTAGCGTGGCATTGCCGGCCAGGTAGGGAAAACGCAGCTGGCCGCTAGCGCTGCGAAAGAGTTGAAAGATCATGCCGGGAATGCGCTCGGTCATGAGCTTGAGCTGCTCGAGACTCTCCTTGGTCTCAGGCAGCACGCTGTCATCGGCAGGCATGGGTGGCCTCCTGGCTAGGCGTTCCGCTGCGTGGATGTTTCTTGTTATTGATCGGGCGCTTGGCGCCTTCTTTATATAAGCAGAGAAATATACGCCGAAGTATTAGGAGGTGTCACCCTGCAATGGATGTAAGCGATTGACTACAGGGGGTGACGCTATGTCATTGCTCGGTTACCTGGGGGCGTCATAACGGCCGGCACGCCCGCGCGAGAAAACCAGTTGCCAGAGCTGCAGGTCGCGGGCGCGAAAGGCACCCGCGCACACTGAAAGGTAGTAGCGGAACATTCGCCGGATGCGGTCGCTATAGCGCTCGGCGATCTCGTGCCAGCGGTCATCGACGTTGCCTAACCAGGCCATCAGCGTGGGGTCGTAGTCGGCGCCGAAGTTCTGCCAGTCTTCGAGCAGCAAATGCGCTTCGGCGGCCCGTGTGATGTGCATTGCCGATGGCAGCACGCCATTGGGAAAGATGTACTTGTTGACCCAGGGATCGGCGGTGATGTCGGAATTGTTGGAACCGATGGTATGCAGCAGGAATAGCCCGTCGTCCTCGAGCAGTTGCTCCACGGTCCTGAAGTAGGTGGCATAGTTGCGATGGCCGACATGCTCGAACATGCCGATCGAGACGATACGATCAAAGCGGCCGTCAAGGTCGCGGTAGTCCTGCAGCCGAATATCCACGGGGAGGCCATCGCAGCGTTCTCGCGCCAACGTCGCCTGTTCGCGGGAGATGGTGATGCCGGTCACTTCGACACGGTAGTGGTGGGCGGCGTATTCGGCAAAGCTGCCCCAGCCGCAGCCGATGTCGAGCACCCGCATGCCGGGCGCGAGTTCCAGCTTGCGTGCAACCAGGTCGAGCTTGTTGAGCTGCGCCTGGTGCAGCGAGTCAGCGCGTTTCCAGTAGCCGCAGGAGTAGCACATGGTGGGGTCGAGCATGCGCTCGAAGAGGTCGTTGCCGAGGTCGTAATGCGTCTCACCGACGATATAAGCCCGCGCCTTGCTCTGCAGATTGAAAAAGCCCGTCTGCAGGCGATACATGAGCCGCTCGGAGGGGGTGTGGGCGCGTTCGCCGAGTCCGTGCATCAGCAGTCGACAGGCCATCTCATCGATGCGAGGGCACTCCCACCAGCCGTCCATGTAGGCCTCGCCGAGCCCCAGCGTCCCTTGGTGCAGTACACGGGTGAAAAAGTCGGGATGGTGCACCTGAATGTCCCAGTCGGCGCTGCCGTTGAGGGTCACGCCGGAGCCCTCCAGCAGCTGCTCGACGACTCGGCGGGCGCGAGTGTTCGGGAGCGGCACGGGGCCGATGCGAGTGTCGCTGGTCATGGCGGTCTCCTGATCCGTTATCGAGGGCTCTCCAAGCATTGGCTATGATGGACGGCAGGGCGTGCGGCGACGTCTTGTTATTCATTTAACGACATGATTATTCAGCATAGTCGATTGCCAAATAGCGTGGTAATCGGCCGCTGACCCGAATGGAGGAACGCCAGATGGATGTCATCGTGGACCTTTGTGTCGTGCCGATCGGTGCGGGTGTCTCAGTCTCGTCGCATATCGCGGCGTGCCAGCGGGTGATAGGCGATTCGGGCCTGAGCCACCAGATGCATGCCTATGGCACCAATATCGAGGGCCCCTGGGATGAGGTGATGGCAGTGGTCAAGCGCTGCCATGAGGTCGTGCATGAGATGGGCGCGCCACGCATTACCACTACCCTCAAGATGGGCACCCGTACCGATCGTGAGCAGCGTATGCAGGACAAGGTCGACAGTGTCGATGCGCTGCTGGGTGACGACTAGCGCGGAGCATGTCTGGATTAGGCATGTCGATGCCTCGCCTGAGACGTTCCCAGATGCTGGCTTGACTAGGCTGTAGGCGCGATACGTCGCCAATGACAACACAGCGAAGGACGCCAGCCATGAGTCAAGCCAACCGCGGGGTGGTCTACATGGGCCCCGGCAAGGTCGAGGTCCAGGCCATTCCCTTTCCCGAACTGGCGCTGGGCAAGCGCAAGTGCGAGCACGGGGTGATCCTCAAGGTGATCACCACCAATATCTGCGGCAGCGATCAGCACATGGTGCGTGGACGTACCACGGCACCGCAGGGACTGGTGCTGGGGCACGAGATCACCGGTGAGGTAATCGAATGCGGGCGCGACGTGGAGTTCGTCGCGGTCGGCGATGTCGTCTCGGTACCCTTCAATATCGCCTGTGGTCGCTGCCGCAACTGCAAGGAGGGCAAGACCGGCATCTGCCTCAACGTCAATCCGGCGAGGCCCGGAGCGGCTTATGGCTACGTCGACATGGGCGGCTGGGTCGGCGGGCAGACCGAGTACGTGATGGTGCCCTATGCCGACTTCAATCTGCTCAAGTTCCCCGACCGCGATCTCGCCATGGACAAGATCGGCGACCTGACGCTGCTCTCGGATATCTTCCCCACCGGCTTTCACGGCTGCGTCACCGCCGGGGTCGGGCCGGGCAGCACCGTCTATATCGCCGGCGCCGGCCCGGTGGGGCTGGCCGCGGCGGTGTCGGCACAGCTGCTGGGCGCGGCCTGCGTGATCGTCGGCGACATGAACCCCGATCGTCTGGCCCAGGCCAGGAGTTTCGGCTGCGAGACCCTCGACCTGCGTGAAGACACGCCGATGGCCGATATGCTCGAGCCGATCCTTGGCGATCGTGAGGTCGACTGCGCCGTGGACGCGGTAGGCTTCGAGGCGCGCTGTCACGGTCACGATCACTCTCACGAGCAGCCTGCGGCGGTGCTCAACGCCTGCATGGACATCACTCGTGCCGGTGGGCAGATCGGTATTCCCGGTCTCTACGTCACCGAGGACCCCGGCGCGGAGAGTGCCGAGGCCCAGCACGGCAACCTGTCGATGCGCCTGGGCCAGGGCTGGGCCAAATCGCACTCCTTCCATACCGGCCAGTGCCCGGTGATGAAGTACCACCGCCAGTTGATGCAGGCCATCCTGTTCGACAAGGTCGATATCGCCCGGGCGGTCAACGTTCAGGTGATCTCGCTGGACGATGCGCCGCGCGGCTACGCCGACTTCGATGGCGGCGTGGCCAAGAAATTCGTCATTGACCCGCATGGCAGCGTGGCCGCCTGAGCACGTCAGCCTCCGGGCGTGTCGTCCGGGGGGACCAGCCAGGCATCACTGAGTGACAGCAGATGGGTGGTCAGGGCATCCAGCACCTGGCCGCCCTGGCGCCAGTGGTGCCAGTAGAGTGGCACATCGACCGCTTGCTGCGGTGACAGGTCGACCAGCCGGCCATCGGCCAGGTGGCCGCTCGGGTCGATCTCCTGAAGCCGTCCTTCATCGAGTTCGCGTGCCGCCTGTCGTTCCGGCACCATGCCCCAGCCAAGTCCCGCCAGCGCCAGGCCGACGAAGCCCTGTGACGAGGGGCACAGGTGATAGGGAAACGGCGGCTCGACGCCGTATTTGGCCAGAAAGCGATGCTGCAGGCGGTCGTCGGGGCCGTACACCAGTGCCGGAGCGCGCTTCAGGGCGGCCGGCGTCATGCCGTTGGGAAAATAGCGCGCGACAAAGGCGGGGCTTGCCAGCGCCCGGTAGCGCATGCTGCCCAGCGCATGGCTGCGCGCGCCCTGTACCGGTCGCGGTGAGTCACAGATGCAGCCGGCCACATCACCGTCGCGCATGCGCTTGAGCGCCACCTCCTGATCCTCCACCACCAGCTCGAACAGCACTCGATGGCGGTCGCTGAAGCGTCCCACTGCCTCTGGCCACCAGGTGGCCAGGCTATCGGCGTTGACGGCCAGACGCAGGCGCCGCTCTTCGCCGCTACCCAGGGCGGGCACTTGATCGAGCAGTTCGTGCTCGAGCAGTCGCACCTGCTGGACGTGGTTGAGCAGGTGCTGCCCCAGCGGGGTGGGCGCCAGGCGTGGACTGCGGGTCAGCACCGGCTGGCCCAGGCGTGCCTCGAGTAGCTTGATGCGCTGGGAGACGGCCGACTGGGTCAGGCCGAGCTGGTGTGCACCGCGCTCGAAGCCGGCATGGTCGACGACCGCGGCCAGCGCGGCGAGAAGCTTATAGTCGAGCATCGTGGCGCTGCTTGATAGAAACGTTGTTCATCATTTTTACTAATGCCTCAGTTGTTGAAGTAATTATATTAATTCAGGCATCGAGCGTAGCCTGCCGGGCAGGATCTTCCAATAGACGCTGCCAAAAGGAGCTACGCGTGCTGATATCTCTGACTCACGGGCTGTTGATCTGTGCCGGCCTGATCGTCGCCATCGGTGCCCAGAACGCTTTCGTGCTACAGCAGGGGCTGCGTCGCGAGCACGCCTGGCTGGTAGCAGGGGTATGTGCGCTGTGCGACTGGCTGCTGGTCGGCCTGGGGGTACTGGGGCTGGGTGCGCTGATCGCCCAACAGGCGCTGCTGATGGAGGCGGCGCGCTGGGCGGGAGCGGCGTTTCTGGCCTGGCAGGCGTGGCTGGCACTGCGCCGAGCGATGTTGAGCAATGTCCTGGTGGCCGGTGCGGGCTCCCAGAGCTCCTGGCGCGCTGCGCTGGCGGCGACCCTGGCGGTCACACTGCTCAACCCCCAGGTCTATCTGGAAACCGTGGTACTGCTCGGGGCCATCGGGGCCGTGCAGCCAAGCCCACTGGGGTTCTTCATCGGCGCGGCCCTGGCCTCGTTTGGCTGGTTCTTCGGCTTGGTCGCCGCCGCCGGCTGGCTGGCGCCGCGACTGGCCAGTCCCAGAGTGTGGCGAGTCATCGACGCGCTGATCGCCTCGATTCTGGCCTGGGTGGCCTGGCGACTGGCCAGCGGCGCCATGCTGCCGTGATATGTAAAGCATTCGTTACGGGGTGTCAGGGGTTTAGACCGCCGGGGCGGCACGATATCACGCCTGCGTCTAGCTGGAAGGTTTTCGTTACAGCAGCGGTCGGCGGGCGGTCGAAACACCCCCTCCGCGACATGAAATAGCGCTGCTCGCGGCGCGGCAGGGGCTCTAGGCTGGGGGGCACGACATGCACAACAACACCCTGAGGAGGTTCCCCATGAACGCACCGGCACAGGTCGCCCCACAGCAGAGCGCGAACAACCCGATCGGTACCAATGGCTTCGAGTTCGTCGAGTACACCGCGCCCACCGCGGAGGGCATTGAGGCGCTGCGCGCGCTGTTCATCCAGATGGGCTTCACCGAGACGCGCAAGCACCGCTCCAAGCAGGTGTCGCTGTTCCAGCAGGAGGGCGTCAATTTCGTGCTCAACGCCGAGCCGGGCAGCCACGCCGCCGAGTTCGGCAAGGTTCACGGCCCCAGCGCCTGCGCCATGGCCTGGAAGGTCGCCGACGCCCGGCAGGCCTTCGAGCATGCCATCGCCAACGGCGCCGAGGCGGTGGAGAACCCGGTTGGGCCTGGTGAGGTGGGGATTCCAGCGGTGCGCGGTATCGGTGGCTCGTTGCTCTACTTCGTCGATAACAAGGTCGACAGTGAAGGGCGCACTATCTACGACATCGACTTCGAGAAGATTCCCGGCCGCAGCGCCAATGATCGCAGCGTTGGCCTCCAGGTGCTCGATCACCTGACCCACAACGTCGACCGTGGCCAGATGGATGTGTGGGCGAACTTCTATACCGATATCGCCAACTTCCGTGAAAACCGCTACTTCGATATCAAGGGCAAGAAGACCGGGCTGCTGTCGCGGGCGATGACCGCGCCGTGCGGCAAGATGCACATCCCGATCAACGAGTCCGCCGATGACAACTCGCAGATCGCCGAATTCCTTCGCGAGTACAATGGCGAGGGCATTCAGCACCTGGCCATGGCCACCGACGACATCTACGCCACGGTACGCGCCCTGCGGGCCAACGGCGTGACCTTCCTATCCACGCCGGACACCTATTACGAGAAGGTCGATGCACGCGTACCTAACCACGAGGAGAACGTGGATGAGCTGCGCGAGCTGAGCCTGCTGGTGGACGGCGCCGAAGGCGAGGGTGTGCTGCTGCAGATCTTCACCGAGACGGTGATCGGCCCGATCTTCTTCGAGATCATCCAGCGCAAGGGCAATGACGGCTTCGGCGAGGGCAACTTCAAGGCGCTGTTCGAATCGATCGAGGAGGACCAGATCCGCCGCGGCGTGATCAAGGACGACTGAGTCCTTCGTTATACCGCTCCTGATCCTTGACCCCGCGGCCTTAGCCGCGGGGTTTTAGTCTGTTTACTCGCCAATCACCAGCCAGCCCCCTTCATCCACAGCCAAGGGCACCGGGTCCAGTGCGCAGCCCTCGCCCAGGCCGCCGCTACCTTTACCGCTGTGTGCCGAGAAGCTGGCGTCGTGGTTGGTACAGCGCAGGGTCTGGCCGTCCTGGCTGAGAATGCGGCTGCCACGCTGGTCGAGCGGTAGGTACTGGTGAGGGCAGGCGTTGACGTAGGCGCGGGGGCCGTCGGCGAGTCCGACCAGCAGCAGCGGGAAGCGGCCGCCTTGGCTGTCGAGCAGCATGCTGTGAGTGGTGCCCACGGCCAGTTCGGAAGCGGGCAGCAGGCGCGCGCCGCTGGCGGGGGACGAGCGGTAGGTCTTCCAGGCATCGTTCATGAAGGGCTCCCTGAACGCGCGGCGCCGTGCATGCTGCACGGCGCCGCGGTTTGGCAATAGAGGATTCAACGTGCGTCGGGCTGGGCCGCTGGCGCCGCCTGGGCGAAGGCCGGCAGGGCGCGGCAGTTGGCGGCAATCTGCTGGATGCGTGGGTAGCTCGCGAGGTCGCACTCGAAGCGCTCGGCATTGAATACCTGTGGCACCAGGCAGATATCGGCCAGGCCCGGGGTGTCGCCGTGACAGAAGTCGCCGCTGCCAGCGTCCCAGGAGAGCTGTGCCTCCAGCGCGGTGAAGCCCTCGTCGATCCAGTGGCGGTACCAGCGCAGCTTGGCGTCGTCGCTGGCGCCGAGCTCACTTACCAGGTATTTCAGCACGCGCAGGTTATTGAGCGGGTGCATTTCGCAGGCCACCAGCTGGGCCAGAGCGCGCACCCGGGCGCGACCGGCGGCGTCCGTCGGCAGCAGTGGCGGGGTGGGGTGGCACTCGTCGAGGTACTCACAGATCGCCAGCGACTGGGTCAGGGGAATGCCGTCGTCGGTTACCAGTGCCGGCACCAGCCCCTGGGGCTGGCGGAGGAGGTGGTCGGTCCCGCGCTGCTCACCCGCTACCAGGTCGACGCTGATCTGGTCGTAGTCCAGGCCCTTGAGATTGAGCGCGATGCGCACCCGATAGGCCGCCGACGAGCGGAAGTAGTCGTATAGCGTGGTCATGTGAGCCCCTACGGTGATGGGTACTTCACCACCTGCTGGTCGATGGCTCCAAAGATGCTCTGACCCTCCCGGTCGAACATCTCGATGCGTACTCGGTCGCCGAAGCGCATGAAGGGGGTCTTGATCTCGTCGTGCAGGATCTTCTCCACCATGCGTACCTCGGCCAGGCAGCTGTAGCCCACGCCACCGTCGGCGATCGGCCTGCCCGGGCCGCCGTCGGGGTCGGGGTTAGAGACGGTGCCCGAGCCGACGATGGCACCGGCACCCAGGTGGCGGGTCCTGGCGGCGTGGGCGACCAGTGCGGGGAAACCGAAGATCATGTCGGGGCCGGCCTCGGGCTCACCAAATTTCTCACCGTTGAGATGTACGGTCAGCGGCAGGTGCAGCTTGCCGTCCTGCCAGGCGTCACCCAGCTCGTCGGGGGTCACGCACACCGGTGAGAAGCTCGAGGCGGGCTTGGCCTGAAAGAAGCCGAAGCCCTTGGCCAGCTCACCGGGAATCAAGCCGCGCAGGCTGACGTCGTTGACCAGCATGATCAGCTTGATATGTCCGGCTGCCTGCTCGGGGGTCACCGCCATCGGCACGTCGTCGGTGATCACTGCGATCTCACCCTCGAAGTCGATACCGTGCTCCTCGCTGACCGCCTCGATGTCGTCGTAGGGCCCCAGGAAGGCGTCGCCGCCGCCCTGGTACATGAGCGGATCGTTCCACAAGCTCTCGGGCAGTTCGGCACCGCGCGCCTGGCGCACCAGCTTGACGTGGTTGAGATAGGCCGAGCCGTCGGCCCAATGGTAGCTACGTGGCAGCGGCGAGTGCAGCGACGGCATATCGAGAACGAAGGCGCCCACGGCGCGGCCTGAGTTGAGCTCGTCGTAGCGTTTCTCCAGCAGCGGGCTGACCGCGTCCCAGCGTTCGATGGCCTGCTGGAGGGTATCGGCGATATCGCTGGCGCTGACGGCTTGGCGCAGATCGCGTGACACTACCACCAGTTCACCGTCGCGGCGCTGCTTGGGGTCGAGTTTGAGTGTGGCGAGTTTCATGGTCTGGGAATCCTTGTTGTCAGGGTAAGGCGATTACGGCCGCTCGGCGTCGAAGTGCGAGCGCAGCGTCGACCAGACATCGACATAGTCGCGCTGGCGGAAATCGGCATCGCGTGCGCCGGGCACGGTCTGGAACGGGTAGCGGCTCTCGAACATAAAGGCCAGGGTGGCGGCCTGATACTGGGGCTCGAGATCGGCGCTGGAGGCCTTGTCGAAGGTCTCGGCATCCGGGCCGTGGGGCGACATGCAGTTATGCAGGCTGGCGCCGCCGGGCACGAAGCCCTCGGCCTTGGCATCGTACTCGCCGTGGATCAGGCCCATGAACTCGCTCATCAGGTTGCGATGGAAGTAGGGCGGGCGGAAGGTGTCCTCGGCCACCATCCAGCGCGGCGGGAAGATCACGAAGTCGATATTGGCCATGCCCGGGGTGTCCGAGGGCGAGGTGAGTACGGTGAAGATCGAAGGGTCGGGGTGGTCGAAACTCACCGTGTTGATGGTGTTGAAGCGTGCCAGGTCGTACTTGTAGGGCGCGTAGTTGCCATGCCAGGCCACCACATCCAGCGGCGAGTGACCGAGACGAGTCACCCACAGCCGCCCGGCAAAGCGTGCCAGCAGCTCGACCTCGCCGGGGGCATCTTCGTAGGCGGCGGAGGGGGTGAGGAAGTCACGCGGGTTGGCCAGGCCATTGGCCCCGATCGGCCCCAACCCAGGCAACTCGAAGGGCGCGCCGTAGTTCTCGCACACATAGCCGCGTGCGGCCTCGACGCCCTCGGCCAATCGCACCTGGCATTTGACGCCGCGAGGAATTACCGCGATTTCGCCGCTGGCCACCTCGAGCACGCCCATCTCGGTGCGGATCACCAGGCCGCCGAGCTGCGGCACGATCAGCAGCTCGCCGTCGGCATCATAGAAGAAGCGCTGCATGCTGCGGTTGCAGGCATACACGTGCACCCCGCATCCGTTCTGACCGGCGGCATCGCCATTGATCCCGATGGTGGTCAGACCGTCGATGAAGTCAGTGGGCTCGCTCGGTAGCGGCAGCGGATCCCAGCGCATCTGATTGGGGTCGGCCAGCGCCGCCGCGGTTGGGGCGGTCACCCAGCGCGGATGGTCGAGGGGCTGATAGGCGCTCTGCACCACCGAGGGGCGAATGCGATACAGCCAGCTGCGCAGGTTGTGGCCGCGCGGGGCGGTGAAGGCCGAGCCGGTCAGCTGCTCGGCGTAGAGGCCGTAGGCGCAGCGCTGTGGCGAGTTTTGGCCCTCTGGCAGAGCGCCGGGCAGCGCCTGGCTCGAGACGTGGTTGCGAAAGCCGCTGTGGTACGACGGCACAGGGTGCTGGGAATCCATCGCGGTGACTCCTGGTTAGTATTGTAGTTTCATTTGAAACCAAATCTAGCGGGAGCCCCTGCTCGGGTCAAGTCTCGATCAGCTGATCGAGGCGCGTGTCGAGCTTGTTGAGTAGCCGAAACAGATCGCGATACTCGGCGCCGCTGAGCGCGTCGACCAGTCCACCCTCCCACTCGAGTGCCAGTGGAATTGCTTCGGCCATCAGTGCCTGCCCCGCCTCGGTGAGGCTCAGGCGCATACTGCGCTGGTCGCGGCGGGTGCGCTGGCGGGCCAGCAGCTCGCGCTCGCCGAGCGACTTGACCGCTCGCGATACCCGCGCCTTGTCCATGTCGGTGAGGTCACAGATCTGGCTGGCGGTCAGGCTGTGGCGCTGATGCAGCCAGGCCAGGATGCGCCACTCGGCGATACTGAGCTCGAACTCACGGGCGTATATCTCGGCCAGCGACTGGCTGATGCGCTCGGCGAGATGGGCCAGTCGGTAGGGCAGAAACTGCTCCAGCTGCAGCTCGGGCGGAGGAGAAGAGGAGGCATGGCTCACGGCAAACGTCCTGTGTCGTTGCGGTCGAATCGTGCCCCAGTGTAACCGATCAGGAGCGTTGATGGCGTTGGGGATGTCAGCGTCAGGATTTCGTTACGGTTTTCTGGCGCAATGGGAATGGCGGCAGGCGATCAGCGCTTGTCGATAACACGCGATGCGGAATATCGTTGCATGAGAAACGTTATTTTATGCCAGTCATGACGTTTCACCTGGCAGATGGTGATGCTATTGAGCGTATGTATAGCGAATCGCTCGGTAATCGCCGACAATAACAAGCTTCCTCAAAAGGTTTGGCAATGACGACACGACAACAACCCAAGAATCTCTGGCTTGGCCGCTGGGGATTCGTGCTCGCCGCCACCGGCTCTGCGGTGGGGCTCGGCAACATCTGGAAATTCCCCTATATCACCGGCGAGTTCGGCGGTGGCGCCTTCGTGCTGGTATATCTGGCCTGTATTCTGGCGGTGGGGGTGCCGATCATGATGGCCGAGATCGCCTTCGGCCGGCGTGGACGCGGTAGCCCTATCGATGCCATTCGCCGTGTCACCCGCGAATCGGGCCACGGACGGCTATGGTCGCTGGTGGGTTGGATGGCAATGCTGGCCGGCTTCATGATCCTCTCTTTCTACGTGGTAGTGGCCGGCTGGTCGTTCTCCTATCTGTGGAAGATGCTGAGTGGCTCGCTGGGCGGGTCCAACGTCGATGACATGGTGGCGATCTTCGTTGCCAACAACGAGAACCCCTTCAATCTCGGCCTGTGGAGCACCCTGGTCGTGGTGTTGACCATGCTGATCGTCGGCAAAGGAGTCCAGGCCGGTATCGAACGCAGCGTGAGCTGGATGATGCCGGGGATGGTGATCATGCTGGCGATCCTGATCGGCTACGGCATCTTCTCTGGCGGTTTCGGTGAGGCAGTCGCCTTCCTGTTCTCGTTCGATACCAGCGGGCTTACCAGCGAAGGCATGCTGGCCGCACTGGGTCACGCCTTCTTTACGCTGTCGCTGGCCTCCGGGGCGATCCTCACCTATGGGGCTTACCTGCCTGATCGCACCTCGATCGCCCGTACCACCTTCAGTGTCGCCGCCGCGGATACCGTGGTAGCGCTGATGGCAGGGTTGGCGATCTTCCCGATCATCTTCGCCAACGGCATGGATCCCGGTGAGGGCCCGGGGCTGATCTTCATGAGCCTGCCGCTGGCCTTCCAGTCGATGCCACTGGGCACGCTGTTCGGCATTCTGTTTTTCGTGATGCTGTCGATGGCGGCGCTGACCTCGTCGATCTCGATGATCGAGGCCACCGTGGCCTGGCTCAACGAGAGCAAGGGCATCTCGCGCAAAGGTGCTGCCTGGGGCGTGGGGATCGTACTGTGGCTGGTCAGCACCTTGGCGATGCTATCGTTCAACTGGGGCGCCGAGTGGACCCTGGGCGGGCGTAATGCCTTCGATTGGCTCGACTACCTGACCTCGCGCTGGATGATGCCGCTAGGTGGCCTGGCAATGGCGCTGATGGCCGGCTTCCTGCTGCGCCATGAGATCTTCAAGTCCGAGCTCGGCCTGTCTGCCACCCAGCACGCGCTGTGGCTGTTCATGATCCGCTACGTCAGCCCGCTGGGGATCCTGCTGATCTTCGTCGATGCGCTGGGCATCGCGACCCTGCACCTGGCATCGCAGTGGCCGTGGCTGTTGGCCCTGCTGGCACTGGTGGTGGTGGTCGGCGAAGTGGCCAGCCCCCGGCTGCGGCGTCCACGCGACGCCTGAGTTGCCTGGCGTCTTACACTGCTACTGCCCCGTCGGCCCCTGGCCGGCGGGGCAGTGTCGTCTTCAGGTGAGGCTGGCGGTGCCGATCTGCATGCCCTAAACTACGGCATATCTACTCTTCTTTTTATACCTTTTGGTTCTTTTGAATGGCCGACTCGACTCACTGCCCTCTGTCCACCGATGCCAGTCTGGCCCATCGCCGTGATTTCCCGCGTGGCCAGGTGGCCCTGGTGGGTGCCGGGCCCGGCGATCCCGAGTTGCTGACGCTCAAGGCGCTCAAGCGTCTGCAGTTGGCCGAGGTGATCCTTCACGATCGCCTGGTTAGCGACGAGATCCTGGCCATGGCCAACGCCGAGGCCCGGCGACTCTACGTCGGCAAGGCCCGCTCGCAGCACAGTGTGCCCCAGGAGGGCATCAACCAGGCGTTGGTGGACTGGGCGCGTCAGGGCAAGCGGGTGGTGCGACTCAAGGGCGGCGATCCGTTCATCTTCGGCCGCGGTGGTGAAGAGCTCGAGACGCTGGCGTTAGCCGGCGTAGACTTCGAGGTGATTCCCGGTGTGACGGCAGCCGCAGGCTGCGGCGCCTATGCCGGCATTCCACTGACCCATCGCGATCATGCCCAGTCGGTGCGCTTCATCACTGGCCATCTGCAAAACGGCAGCTGCGATCTCGACTGGGCCACTCTGGCTCACCCTGGCCAGACGCTGGTGTTTTACATGGGCTTGGGCGGACTGCCGATCATCAGCCAGGCCCTGCGCGACCACGGCCTCGCCGACGATACCCCGCTGGCACTGATCGAGCAGGGCACCACGGCCCGCCAACGGGTGCATGTCGGCACCCTGCGACACTTGCCGGACGCGCTGGGGGCGGGCACGATCAAGCCGCCGACCTTGATCATCGTCGGCCAGGTAGTGGCGCTGCACTCGCGCCTGGCGTGGTTCGACCCGCGCGGTTCGGGCTGCGGCGGCTGGCAGGAGGGCAAGCACCCGACCCCCGAGGCCAACGCCGATAGCGCCTGAGTAGGATGTTGCCAGCGCCTGGCAGGCCGATGTGGACAGGCCTCTTGGCGCCATACGGTAGCTTGATTGGTGGTCCTGGCGTGCGACAATGAGGTCTCGCTCTTCGCCGAGACCCTTCGATGCCGTCGACCCGTTCCGAATCCATTGCCGAAGTGGCCCGCTGGCGACGCCGTGGTCGCAGTCGTCGCGGGCTCAAGCTGCGCAGCTTTCGGCTGCAGGTGATGCTGCTGGTGGGCGCGCTGCTGGCGGGCATGCTGCTTGCCCAGGGTGCCTATCTCAACCACCGCAAGGCCGAGATCATTGCCGACCAGATCGGCCAGCGGGCGCTCTCGGTAGCGCTCTCGGTGGCCAGCATTCCGGCCGTGATCGACGCTTTCGATGATGACGATCCCAGTGCCACCATCCAGCCCATCGCCGAGCGCATCCGTCGCGAGACCGGGGCGCGTTACGTGGTGGTCGGCGATGACGAGGGCATCCGCTATGCCCATCCATTGGAAGAGCGTCTTGGCCTGCCGATGGTCGGTGGTGACAATGACCGTGCGCTGATCCATGGCCAGTCCTACGTTTCCGAGGCGACCGGTTCACTGGGCGAGGCGATTCGCGGCAAGACACCGGTGTTCGACGCCGACGGCAATATCGTCGGGATCGTCTCGGTGGGCTTCATGCTCGACCGTGTTGAGCTCGACGTCGTCGAACACACCAGCCTCGGTTGGCTGCTGGTAGCGCTGATGATCGTGTTTGGTTTCGCAGGGGCCTATGGGCTGTCGCGCCATCTCAAACGCGTGATCCTGGGGCTCGAGCCTCACGAGATCGCACGCCTGGCGATGGAGAAGGAAGCGATCCTACAGTCGATCCATGAGGGCATCCTGGCGGTCAATCACGAGGGCGAGATCACCCTGCTCAACCAGCAGGGTCGGCGTTTCCTCGACCTGCCCAGCGAGCGCGAGGTGCTCGGTCAGCCGGTTCAGGACGTGGTGCCCAATTCGCGGCTGATGGAGGTGCTCGACAGCGGCGAACGGCAGTTCGACCAGGAGATGTGGCTGGGCGACCACCCGGTGGTGGTCAACCGCGTGCCGGTGATGCACGAAGGCGAGGTCGAAGGGGCGGTGGCGACCTTCCGCAGCCGACGCGAGATCGTCGATCTGTCCCAGGCGCTGAGCGCCGTGACCCGCGACGTCGACATGCTGCGCGCCCAGGCCCATGAGTTTTCCAACAAGCTGTACACCATTTCCGGCCTGCTGCAGCTCGACCGGGTCAAGGAGGCGTTGGCGCTGATCCACCAGGAGAGCGAGCGTGCCCAGGCGCAGATGGCGTTTCTGATGGGCCACGTCGCCGATCCGGTGCTCAGTGGTACCCTAATGGGCAAGCTGACCCGGGCCAGGGAGCTGGGCGTGCTGCTCGAAATCGACGAGCAGAGCTCGCTTAGCGTACCGCTGACCCTGCACGGGCAGGAGGTGCTGATGACAGTGATCGGCAACCTGCTCGACAACGCCTGCTACGCCGCGGTCCAGGGCATCGGAACGCCCAGCGCTACTGGCCTCGACGCTGACGCCGGCCCGCGCCAGCCAAGGGTGAGGCTGTTCTTCACCGATCTCGGCGAGCAGCTGCTGATCGAGGTCGAGGATAACGGTCCCGGGGTGCCGCCCGAGCAGATCGAGTCGATCTTCAGCGAGGGCTTCTCGACCAAGCCCGGCAAGCATCGCGGTATCGGTCTGGCATTGGTTAGCCGCCTGTGTCAGGAAAACGGCGGCGCCATTACCCTGGAGGACAGCGAGCTGGGCGGCGCCGGCTTTACCGTGGTGCTCGACAAGACGCTGTGTCGTGAGCCCAGCGTCAGCAACGTCTGATGACAGCAACAACACGCCAGCAACGCATAGCACAAAGGGAAACCGATGAGCGAACCCATATATGGGATCCTGATCGTCGAGGACGATTTCCGTATCGCCGACATCAACCGCGCCTTCATCGAGCAGAGTGACGGCTTCGAGGTAGTCGGCATGGCCAAGACCGGCGCCGAGGCGTTGGCGATACTCGAGCGTGAGGCGGCCAGCATTCATCTGGTGCTGCTGGATGCCTATATTCCCGACGTCGAAGGACTCGAGCTATTGTGGGAGATGCGCCGCCGCCACGCGCACCTCGATATCGTCATGATCACGGCTGCCAAGGAGGTCGAGACCATCGCCGAGGCGCTGCGCGGCGGCGTCTTCGACTACCTGATCAAGCCCACCGAGAGCGAGCGCATGGCGCAGATGCTGCGGCGTTTCCGCGAGGAGCGTGCGGCGCTGGATCACAAGGCCGAGATGAGCCAGGAAGAGCTCGACCGCACCCTGGGGCGCATGCGTGCGAACGCCGACAAGCCGACGGCTGCGGGGCGTACGGCGCTGCCCAAGGGCATTGATCGGTTGACGCTGGGGGCCGTGGTGGGGGCGCTGAGTGAGGAGACCGGGCCGCTCACCGCCATGCAGCTGGCGACCCGGATCGGCGCCAGTCGCTCCACCGCGCGACGTTATCTGGAATTTCTGGTCTCGGTGGACGTGGCGCGTGCCGAACTGGGCTATGGTGATGTAGGCCGGCCGGAGCGTCGTTACCGGCTGATAGGCCGGGCCGACGACTGGCTGGGCGAGGGCGCCTGAGGGTCGGCGGGGTGTCGTGATCACAATGAGCAAAATGCCGTTAATGCGCTTTTTTTTGTTTATCGCCACAAGCTTGTCGCTGTGATTCGCCGTGCACTAGGGTGCAAGACGAGTCGATAGCAAGGCACCGTAAGCGTGCCGATAACAACCAAAGCAATTGAAGTGGAGAACGCCATGACCGCCAAACTTACCCGTCTATCCTTCCTGGCCCTGCCGCTGGCCGCCACCATGGCCTTTGGCGCGGCGACCACCGTCCATGCAGACGACTGGCAGCCGACCAGCTCGGTAGAATTCATCGCTCCGGCCAATCCGGGTGGCGGCTGGGATACCCTGGTACGCACCTCCTCGCGAGTGATCCAGGAAGAGGGCCTCGCCGAGCGCAACTTCGCCGCGATCAACACACCTGGCGGCGGCGGTGCCGTGGCCTGGGCACAGATTGCCCGCGACGCTGGTAATCCGCACAAGATCTTCGCCACCAGCCCGCCGATCATCCTGGTTCCGCTGGCCGGCACCTCGCGCTACGATCACACCGATTTCACCCCGATCGCGCGCCTGATCACCGACTACTCCATCGTGCTGGTCCCGGCAGACTCCGAATATGAGAGCCTCAATGACCTGATGGAAGCCATGGCGGCGAACACCAGCCTCAGCGTCGGTGGCGGCAGTGCACCGGGCTCCATGGATCACATCTCCATCGCCGGCCTGGCCTCTGCTGCCGGCCTCAACGCCGCAGACGTCAACTACATCCCGTTCTCCGGCGGCGGTGAAGCCATGACCAACCTGATGGGCGGTCACGTCGAAGCGGTCATCACCGGTGCCGGCGAAGCCGCGGGTCAGCTGGGTGAAGGCAGTGACATTCGTGCGCTGGGCGTCTCGGCGCCGGAGCGTCTGGGTGGCGCCCTGGCCGATATCCCCACCTACCTCGAGCAGGACATTGACTACACCTTCGACATCTGGCGTGGCGTAATGGGCACCCCGGACATGCCGGAAGAGGCGGTGGCCTACTACGAGAACCTTTTCGCCGAGATGCTCGAGACCGACGGTTGGGCCGATGCCCGCGACCAGCTGGGCTGGCTCGACGCTTATCAGACCAGCGAAGAGTTCGGCGACTTCCTCGACGCGCAGAAAGAGCAGTTCAGCGAAGTGCTGAGCGAGCTAGGCCTGCTCGGCGACTAAGCCGACCATCCAGCGCTGTTACGGCGTGGGCCTCGCTAACGGGGCCCACGCATTCTCGAATGCGACACTTGAACCCGCCTTCTCAGGGTTCGGGGCAGACTCCTCATGACACGACTCAACGTAAACCAGGTTCTGGCGCTGTGCCTGGCACTGGTAGCCGTCGGCTACTTGGCCATGGCCTGGCAGATACCCGACTTCCCGCTACCGCGCCCGGTCGACTCAGACCTGTTCCCCAAGGTGCTGGGCTTCACGCTGCTAGGCCTCTCGCTGCTGCTGTTCCTTGAAAAACCCAAGGCACAGGATATTCCCGACGAGCTCGACCCCAATGAACAGGCCCAACCGCTGCTGCTGCGTCCTTGGTCGCGGGTGGTAGTAACCTCGCTGGCCATCGTTGTCTACGCACTGCTGCTGGCACCCATTGGGTTCGTTGTCGCTTCCACCACACTCAGTTTCGGGCTGGCCTGGTACTACGGCTATCGTCGTCACGGGGTCAACATGGCGGTATCGCTGGGCGTGGTGCTGGCGCTGTATCTGACCATGACCAAGGTCATGGATGTCTATCTGCCGACGGGCATTCTCCCGCTCTGAGCCGACGCCAACGTCACGTGAGAGAGATACTTCCATGGAAGCCTTCAATAACCTGATGTACGGCTTCGGCATTGCGCTGGAGCCCATGAACATCGCCTACGTCTTCTTCGGGGTGTTTGCCGGTACCATCATCGGCATGCTGCCCGGCCTCGGGCCGATCAGTGCGCTGGCGCTGATGATTCCAATCACCTTCGCCATGGAACCGTCGTCGGGCCTGATCCTGATGGCCGGCGTCTACTATGGCGCAATCTTCGGCGGCTCGACGTCGTCGATTCTGCTCAACGCGCCGGGCGTCGCCGGCACCGTGGCCACCTCCTTCGACGGCTACCCGCTGGCCAAGCAGGGCATGGCCGGCAAGGCGCTGGCGATCGCGGCCTACTCCTCTTTCATCGGCGGCACGGTGTCGATCATCTTCCTGATGCTGGTGGCGCCGCTGCTCGGCAAGGTGGCGGTGAGCTTCGGTCCCGCCGAGTATTTCGCCCTGATGGTGCTGGGTCTCACCGCGGTGGTCTCGCTGTCTGACAAGTCGCTGGTCAAGGGCCTGATTGCGGCAGTCGTCGGGGTGATGATCTCGATCATCGGCATCGACCTGCAGACCGGCACCGAGCGCTACACCTTCGGTGCCGCCCATCTCCTCGACGGCATCGACTTCCTGGTCGTGGCGCTGGGTATCTTCGCTCTGGCCGAGGTCTTCTACATGCTGCTGCGCGGCGGCGGGGGCAAGGAGCAGCCGCGCAATGCCATCGGCTCGCTCAAGCTCAGCGGCCGCGAGTGCCGCGACATCGCCGCGCCGATCGGCCGTAGCTCGATCCTGGGTTTCTTCACCGGCGTACTGCCGGGGGCCGGCGCCACCATTGGCTCGTTCCTCGGTTATAGCATGGAGAAGCGGCTGGCCAAGGACGGTGACACCTTCGGCAAGGGCAACATCAAGGGCGTGGCGGCGCCGGAGGCGGCCAACAACGCCGCCTGTACCGGCTCCTTCGTGCCGCTTCTGACCCTCGGCGTACCCGGCTCGGGCACCACCGCGGTATTGCTGGGTGCGCTGCTGGTGATGGGCGTGACCCCCGGGCCGGCGATGATCGAGAGCCGTCCCGATGTGTTCTGGGGCGTGATCGCCAGTATGTACATCGGCAACATCTTCCTGCTGGTGCTCAACCTGCCGCTGATTCCGCTGATCGCCAAGATCCTCGATATGCCGCGCCCGCTGCTGCTGGCGCTGATCCTGATCTTCTGCATGATCGGCGTCTACGGCATGAGCTTCAGCGTCTTCGATCTGCTGCTGCTGCTGGGCTTCGGCCTGCTGGGGCTCGGCATGCGGCTGTTCGGCTTCCCTGCGGCACCGCTGATCCTGGCGCTGATTCTGGGTGCCATCATGGAGGAGTCGATGCGCCGCGCGCTGCAGATCTCCGGCGGCGACTGGATGATCTTCATCGACAAACCGATCTCCATGTGGCTGCTGATCATCGCCGCGCTGTCGCTGGTCCTGCCGATGGTCAAGAAGGCTATTGCCGGGGCGCGTGCCCGCGCCTAAGGCCTGTACGCAAATCAAGCTTCATTGGCACTACCCTCGCGGGGGCGTCGGCAGAGCCGGCGCCCCCGCGTTTTGTTGGGTGTCTACGCCCAAGGTCGCTATGACAGCCGACCATCCCTTGGTCTAGTATTCAAGCAAGCGTTTGAATTTTGACTGGTGCCGCCAATAGTCGGCCACCGGCGACGATCAGGAGAGACACCATGGCCTTTTATCGGGCACCGCTGACCGATATGCGTTTCGTCCTCAACGAGGTGCTGGAAGCTCCCGCGATGTGGGCGGCCATGCCGGCTACCGCCGAGTTTGGCGCCGAGCTTGCCGATGCCATCCTCGAGGAGGGCGCCAAGGTCACCGAGGCCGAGCTGTTCCCCCTCAATCAGACCGGTGACGCCGAGGGTTGCCGGCTGCGCGACGGGGAGGTGAGCACGCCCGCGGGCTTCAAGGCGGCTTGCAAGACCCTGGCCGAAGGCGGCTGGCTGGGCCTGGGCGGTAACCCGGACTACGACGGCCAGGGCCTGCCCAAGATGCTCACGGTGGCCTTCGAGGAGATGCTCTACGCCACCAACGCCAGCTTCGCGCTGTATCCGGCGCTCAACAATGGCGCCACCCTGCTGCTCGACCAGTACGCCCCGGAGGCCATCAAGCAGACCTACCTGCCGCCCATGCACCGTGGCGAGTGGTTGGGCACCATGTGCTTGACCGAGCCCCACTGCGGCACCGACCTGGGGTTGATCAAGACCCGCGCCGAGCCGCTCGGCGATGACCGCTACGCCATCACCGGCAGCAAGATCTGGATCACCGGCGGCGAGCACGACATGGTCGACAATATCGTCCACCTGGTGCTGGCCAAGCTGCCCGACGCACCGGCGGGCTCCAAGGGTATCTCGGTGTTCCTGGTACCCAAGGTCAAGGTCAATGCCGACGGCAGCCTTGGCGAGCGCAATGCGCTGAGCTGCGGTGGTCTTGAACACAAGATGGGCATCAAGGGCAGCGCCACCTGCGTAATGAACTTCGATGGCGCCGAGGGCATCCTGATTGGCGAGCCACACCAAGGCCTGGCGACCATGTTCACCATGATGAACTACGAGCGACTATCGATCGGGATTCAAGGCCTCGGGCTGGGTGAAGTGGCCTATCAGAGTGCCATGGACTTTGCCCGCGAGCGTTTGCAGAGCCGTGCGCCGAATGGCCCGGCGGCCCCCGACCAGCCCGCGGACCCCATTTTGGTGCATCCCGATGTACGCCGCATGGCGCTCAACACCCGCGCCTGGAACGAGGGTGGGCGAGCCTTCGCCGCCTTCGTTGGCAGCCAGCTCGATTGCGTCAAATTTCATCCCGACGCGGCTACTCGCGAGCAGGCCGCGGATCTGGTGGCGCTGTTGACCCCGGTGGCCAAGGCGTTTCTGACCGATCGTGGCTTTGCGGCGACCGTCGAGGCGCAGCAGCTCTATGGTGGCAACGGTTACTGCGTGGAGTGGGGGGCCGAGCAGTACGTGCGCGACGCGCGTATCGCCATGATCTACGAGGGCACCAACGGCATTCAGGCGATGGACCTGGTAGGGCGTAAGCTATTTCGCAATCGTGGTGCCTATGTCGAGCGCTTCGCTGCCGTCATGCGGGCAGACCTGGCAGCGGATGCCAGCGATACGCTGGCGCCATTTCAGCGTGCCTGTGAACAGGAGCTGGCCCGCCTCGAGGCGGTGACCGGCGTGCTGCTCGAGGCCGCCGACGGTCACCCCGAGGAGCTCGGCGCGGCCGCCCATGACTACTTGCAGCTGTTTGGCCACGTCACCTATGCCTGGATGTGGTGGAAGATGGCGCGTGCCGCCGAGCATGGCCTGCGCCAGGATGGCCCGGCCGGGGCGGCCTTCTATCAGGCCAAACTGACGGTGGGGCGCCACTTCATTGCGCGGATGCTGCCCCATACCCTGGCGCTGGAGCAGCAGATCCGCGCCGGTGCCGAGCCGCTGATGGCCCTCGAGGAGGCTGCCTTCTATCCGTCGTGAACGCTGGCCGCTCACGCCACGTTGACCGTGCCGCCTCAAGGGGCGGCATTTTTCATGCACCGCCTGGGTGCGCGGCCATTCCCTGTTCTGGCGCATTTTGGGAGTGCATGGGAGATAATTTGCACGCAAATGGTGCGTGGAGGAGAGGCAGAGTGATACGACCTCGTATACAACTGGTTGAAAAAGCGAAGAAAGTACGGCCCGCCATCGGGTTGGCATAGCCCTTGCGGTAACTCCCTTGCAGTCGCCTCGCCGCATCGCCAGTCGCTGGCCGATGCGGCGCTGGACACCACGCCGCCGCAGTGGGCCAACACGCCCCTCCGTTGGCGCATAACAACCAGGTTCTGCAAGGAGAATCACGTGAACGCACCCAAGGCATCCTTCACTCCCCGCCGTCTCATTACCGCCATGCTGGCTGCAGGCGCTCTGACTGGCGGCGCCCAGGCGCTGGCCGACGACCCGATCAAGGTCGGTATCCTGCACTCGCTCTCGGGCACCATGGCGATCAGTGAGTCGACCCTCAAGGACACCGTCGAGATGCTCATCGAGCAGCAGAACGAGCAGGGTGGCCTACTGGGTCGCGAGCTCGAGGCGGTGGTGGTCGACCCGGCCTCCGACTGGCCGCTGTTTGCCGAGCGCGCTCGCGAGCTGCTCGAGCAGCATGAGGTCGATGTGGTCTTCGGTAACTGGACGTCGGTCTCGCGCAAGGCGGTCCTGCCAGTGTTCGAGGAACTCAACGGGCTGCTGTTCTACCCCGTTCAGTACGAGGGCGAGGAGTCCTCCGAAAATGTCTTCTATACCGGTGCCGCGCCCAACCAGCAGGCAATTCCGGCGGTGGAGTACCTGATCAACCAGGTCGGCATCGAGCGTTTCGCGCTGATCGGTACCGATTACGTCTATCCGCGGACCACCAACCGTATCCTCGAGGCCTTCCTCAAGGATGAGCATGGCGTGGCCGACGAGGACATCATGGTCGAGTACACCCCGTTCGGGCACTCCGACTGGCAGAACATCGTCAGCGAGATTCGCCGCTTCGGTGAAGAGGGCAAGCCCACCGCGGTGGTGTCGACCATCAACGGTGACGCCAACGTGCCGTTCTATCGCGAGTTGGGCAACCAGGGCATCGACGCCGCCGACATTCCCGTCATCGCCTTCTCGGTGGGTGAGCAGGAGCTCTCGGGTATCGACACCGGTCCTCTGGTCGGCCATCTGGCGGCCTGGAACTACTTCATGAGCGTGGATACCGACGAAAACTACGATTTCATCGACGCCTGGATCGACTGGAACGACGATGAAGAGGCGGTCACCAACGATCCCATGGAAGCCCACTATATCGGCTTCAACATGTGGGCCGAGGCGGTACGCAAGGCCGGTACCACCGACCCTGACGAGATCAAGGACGCGATCATCGGTGTCACCGTGCCCAACCTCACCGGTGGCTATGCGGCGATGATGCCCAACCACCACATCACCAAGCCGGTGCTTATCGGCGAAGTGCAGGATAATGGCCAGTTCGACATCGTCTGGCAGACGCCATCCACCGTGGCTGGCGATGCCTGGTCCGACTTCCTGCCGGGTTCGCGTGACCTGATGGCCGACTGGCAGGCACCGATGCGCTGCGGTAACTACAACGTGGCCACCGGCTCCTGTGGCGGCAGCACCGCGGCCGAAGAAGCCGAAGAAGCCCTCGCCGAAGAGTGATAAGCCCCCGCTCCGTCGCCTTATGGCGGCGGGGCGCACGCCTGCTCGACCTATTCGTTACTCCCTATCGCAAAGGACGAACCCATGAGGAGTCTCCTTTTACTCTGGCTGCTGGTGCTGCTGGTCGTGCCATTGACCGCCCACGCCCAGCCCTCGGCTGACGACGAGGCCGCCATCGAACTGCTGGAAGCGCTCGACGTCGACAGCTTTCCGGCCAAGGGCGAGGCCATCGATGCCATCGTCGCCAGTGACGACGAACGCGCCCGCGGCTGGCTGCAGGCGCTGCTCGATGGCCGCCTGCAGCGTGCCGATGATGGCCGCTTCGTGATCGTGCTCGATAACAGCGGCCGCGACTGGCCGGTGGAAGATGCCCTGAGCGGTGAAGACCTGGGCGAGATGTCGCGTCGCGACCTCGACCGCATCGGCATCAATAACGCGCTGCGCAACCAGCTGCGCAGCGTGATCGCGGTGGTCGACCTCTACTCGCCCAATGTTGACCAGCGCCGCACCTCGGCGGAACGCTTGTTGGGCGAGGTGGACGAGGATCTTGCCGGGCCCATCGAAGCCTTGATCGAAGAAGAAGAGGATGCCCGTGTGCGCCAGCGCCTGACCCTGGCACTGGCCATCCATCGCCTCGAGCAGGGCGATATCCAGGCCGTCGAGCATCTTGACGGCAGCCTGCACTCGTCGGCACGCATTGCCCTCAACCGCGCCACCAGCAGCGACGATGAGGCGCTCGCCCAGGCGGCTACCGCGGCGCTGGCCAACATCGAGCAGAACCTGCGCTTGAACCGCGCCGCCGAGACGCTCTATTTCGGCCTCTCGATGGGGTCGGTGCTGGTGCTGGCGGCGATCGGTCTGGCGATCACCTTCGGCGTGATGGGCGTGATCAATATGGCCCACGGTGAGCTGATCATGCTCGGCGCCTACACCACCTGGATGATGCAGCAGCTGCTGCCCGGCCAGCCGGGGCTGGCGCTGATTCTGGCGATACCTGCCGGGTTCATGGTTGCGGCATTGGCGGGGATCGCCATCGAGCGCAGCGTGATCCAGTTCCTCAAGGGCAGGCCGCTGGAGACGCTGCTGGCCACCTTCGGCGTCAGCCTGATCCTCCAGCAGTTGGTACGCACCGGCATCTCGCCGCTCAACCGTACCGTGGTCACTCCCGAGTGGATGAGCGGCTCGGTGGCGATCAACGATGCGCTATCGCTGACCCTTAACCGCATGTACGTGCTGGGCTTTGCGCTGGTGGTATTCGCCGCGCTGATGCTGGTGATGCGCCGCACGAGGCTCGGCCTCGAGGTCCGCGCGGTCACCCAGAACCGCGCCATGGCCCGCTCCATGGGTATTCGCGCGACGCGTGTCGATATCCTCACCTTCGGCCTGGGGTCCGGGGTGGCCGGGCTCGCCGGGGTGGCGCTGTCGCAGCTCACCAATGTCGGCCCCAACCTCGGCCAGAACTACATCATCGACTCCTTCATGGTGGTGGTGTTCGGCGGGGTGGGTAACCTCTGGGGCACCCTGGTCGCCGGCCTCTCGCTGGGCGTGATCAACCAGGTTCTGGAGCCCTGGGCGGGCGCCGTGCTGGCCAAGATCATCGTGCTGGTGTTCATCATCCTGTTCATTCAGAAACGCCCCCGCGGACTCTTTCCGCAGAAGGGCCGCGCGGCGGAGGGCTGATCGCGATGTGGTTAACGCAACCGTTCAATGAGCGTTCGACCCAGCTGTTCATCGGCGTGCTGCTGGCAGCGATGACCCTGGTCACGCTACTGCATGTGGTGGTGCCGGCGGGGCACCCGCTGCACGTCAACGCCTATACCGTGAACCTGTTCGGCAAGTACCTGAGCTATGCGCTGCTGGCCGTGGCGGTGGACCTGGTGTGGGGGTATCTGGGCATTCTCAGCCTGGGGCACGGTGCCTTCTTCGCCATCGGCGGCTACGCCATGGGCATGTACCTGATGCGCCAGATCGGCGACCGTGGCACCTACGGGGATCCGGTGCTTCCCGACTTCATGGTGTTCCTCAGCTGGGAGTCGTTGCCGTGGTACTGGTTAGGCTTCGACATGGCCTGGTTCGGCTTCCTGATGGTGCTGCTGGCGCCTGGGGCATTGGCACTGGTGTTTGGCTTCCTGGCGTTCCGCTCGCGGGTCACCGGGGTCTATCTGTCGATCATCACCCAGGCGCTGACGTTTGCCCTGATGCTGGCCTTCTACCGCAACGAGATGGGGTTTGGCGGCAGCGACGGTCTCACCGACTTCCGCGACATCCTGGGCTTCAACCTGCGCAGTAACGAGACCCGCCTGGGCCTGTTCCTGGCCAGCGGGGTGGCGCTTGGCGCCAGTTATCTGCTGTGTCGCGCCATCGTCGGCAGCAAGCTCGGCCGGGTCTGCGTGGCGACCCGCGACGCCGAGGCGCGCACGCGCTTTCTCGGCTATCGGGTCGAGCGCTTCCAGCTGTTCGTGTTCGTGGTCTCGGCAATGCTTGCCGGCCTTGCCGGCGCGCTCTACGTGCCACAGGTGGGGATCATCAACCCCAGCGAGTTCTCGCCGCTGTTCTCCATCGAGATCGTGCTGTGGGTGGCGCTGGGGGGCCGTGCGACCCTGTATGGTGCGGTGATCGGCGCCATCCTGGTCAACTATGCCAAGACCGTGTTCACCGGGGTGATGCCGGACGCCTGGCTATTCGCGCTGGGGGGCATGTTCGTGCTGGTCACGGTATTCCTGCCCAAGGGCGTCGCCGGCCTGCTGGCCTATCGTTTCAAGCGGCGTCGAGATGAAAGCGATGCTGCTCCCGGACAAGAGGTGACCCCATGAGCCTGATCCAATCGCTCGCCCAGCGCGACCGTGTCTTCGACTTCATGGTGCCCGCCGAGTCGCCGGTGGACGTGCGCCATGGACCGATCCTCTACATGGAGGACGTCACGGTGACCTTCGATGGCTTCAAGGCCATCAACGACCTCAACCTCACCGTCGACGACGGCGAGCTGCGCTGCATCATCGGCCCCAACGGCGCCGGCAAGACCACCATGATGGACATCATCACCGGCAAGACCCGGCCCGATCAGGGCAAGGTGTGGTTTGGCGCACGTCATAATCTGCTGACCATGAACGAACCCGAGATCGCCACGCTGGGTATCGGCCGCAAGTTCCAGAAGCCCACGGTGTTCGAGGCGCTGTCGGTGTTCGAGAATCTCGAGCTGGCCATGACCGCCGACAAGCGAGTGCTGCCGACCCTGATTGCGCGCCTCGATGGCCCGGCCCGCGAGTGGATCGACGAGGTGCTCGAGATGACCGGCCTTGCCGAGCTGCGCCGACGGCCGGCGGGTATCCTCTCCCACGGTCAGAAGCAGTGGCTGGAGATCGGCATGCTGCTGATGCAGCGCCCACGCCTGCTGTTGGTTGACGAACCGGTGGCTGGCATGACCGAGCAGGAGATGGAGCGCACCGCCGAGCTGCTCACCGGCCTGGCCGGCAAGCAGTCGGTGGTGGTGGTCGAGCACGACATGGGATTCGTGCGCTCGATTGCGCGCAAGGTCACGGTGCTTCACCAGGGCAGTGTGCTGGCCGAGGGCAGCATGGACCAGGTGCAGAGCGACCCGCGGGTAATCGAAGTGTACCTCGGGGAAAGCGAGGAGGCCGCCTGATGCTAAAGGTCGACAAGCTCAATCACTATTATGGGGAAAGTCATACCCTGTGGGACCTCACCCTCGACGTGCCGGCAGGTGAGTGTACCTGTGTGATGGGCCGCAACGGCGTGGGCAAGACCACGCTGCTCAAGTGCGTGATGGGCGAGGAGCGGGTGGCCGACGGCAGCTTGCGCTTCGCCGACGATGTTGAATTGACCCGCAAGCGGGTCGAGGAGCGCTCGCGACTGGGCATCGGCTATGTGCCCCAGGGGCGGCAGATATTCCCGCTGCTGACCGTGGAGGAGAACCTGCGCACCGGCCTGGCGGCTCGCAGTGACGGCAAGCGCAGTATCCCCGAACGTGTCTATGAGCTGTTTCCCGTGCTCAAGGAGATGCGCCACCGCCGCGGCGGCGACCTCTCCGGTGGCCAGCAACAGCAGCTGGCCATCGGCCGGGCGTTGGTGATCGAGCCCAGGATGCTGATCCTCGATGAGCCAGGGGAGGGCATCCAGCCCAATATTGTCGCCCAGATCGGCGAGGTGATTCGCAAGCTGATCGATGAAGATGGCCTGACCGTGCTGCTGGTGGAGCAGAAGCTACCCTTCGCGCGCAAGTACGCCGATCGGTTCGTGATCATGGATCGCGGCCGAGAGGTGGCCAAGGGCCCCATCACCGAGCTCTCGGACGAGCTGATCAAGCAGCACCTGACGGTATAGGCGCTGAAGCGCCCAGCGCCCGCCCGGCCATACCGCGGCGGGCGTTTTGCCTCTTGATGGTGCGCAGCGTGTAGTCAGTGCGCTCATCTGGTGCAAAAGGCATTCGCCTGGGCGCTTGTGTGGTGCATCGAAGCCCTGGTGGCGACCTTGTATACATTTCAAAGTGCTGATTTTTAATGGTGAAAATAGCAATTCACCAAAATGGTACGCCCCTTGCTTCGTATTACGCATCGCACACTTCATTGATGGAATCCATTTGATGACGGCTATCTCGCAGGCCCTGCCAACCGCTCATGACTCGGGGCATCGCTTCGATACCGAGCGCCGCTGGGCGGCCTCGCTGGCGCTGGGATTCGAGCGCCGCGATGGGGTCACCCGAATGGTGCAAGCGCGTCATCAGGGGCCGCTGCGGGTGCAACGCCCCTTCTTTCCCGAAGGCCGCGAAGGGGCCTGTCACGTTTATCTGCTGCATCCCCCCGGCGGCCTGGTCAGCGGCGATGCCTTGAATATCTCGGCGCGTCTGGCCACCGGAAGCCATGCACTGCTCACCACACCGGCGGCCAATAAGCTCTACAAGGCTGACAGCCAGGGCGTGGCCTGGCAGCAGCACACCCGGCTCAGCGTCGACGACGGCGCCAGCCTCGAGTGGCTGCCTCAGGAGACCATTGCCTTCGATGGCTCGCGGGGCGCACAGCACACCGAGATCGCCCTTCACGGCGCTGCGCGCTGCCTGGGGTGGGAGGTGCTGGCGCTGGGCCGGCCAGCCAGCCAGCTGCCGTATGTCTCCGGGCGCATCGATCAGCGTTTCCGCCTGACCCGGGATGGCAAGCCGCTGTGGTTGGAGCGTCAGCCGCTGGACCCACTGCATCCTCGCTTTCATGGTCGCTGGGGCCAGGGCGGTGCCAGCGTCCAGGCCACGCTGTGGGCCGCGGGTCTCGGCGATGCGGACGCAACGGCGGCCATCGACGTACTGCGCGAGGCGCTGCCCGACAACAACCGCTGGGCAGTGACCCTGCGTCACGGCGTGCTGCTGCTGCGCTACCTGGGCTGCGAGCGCAATGAAGCCTGGGCGCTGTGCCAGCAGGCCTGGGAACTGCTCAGGCCGCGGCTGCTGGGGTGCCAGGCGCATACGCCACGCATCTGGCTGACATGATGGTGCAGTCAACATCATCGCGACTGACGTCGCTCCCACAAGGGAGCAGAGCCGCGGCCCAATGTAGGAGCGGTTTCAACCGCGATGCAGCGCGCAGCGCTGCCGACAAACATCGACCAGATACGAGGAGCGCGCGATGGAACTTACCCCGAGAGACAAGGACAAGCTGCTGCTGTTCTCTGCCGCACAGCTTGCCGAACGCCGGAAGGCCCGCGGCCTCAAGCTCAACTACCCGGAAGCGGTGGCACTGATCAGCTTCGAGATCATGGAGGGCGCACGCGACGGACGCAGCGTGGCCGACCTGATGAGCTATGGTCGCGAGATCATCGGCCGCGACGACGTCATGGAGGGCGTGGCCGAGATGGTCGACGAAGTGCAGGTGGAAGCCACCTTCCCCGATGGCACCAAGCTGGTCACGGTTCATTCGCCGATAGTGTAAGGAGGCCGCCCCATGATTCCCGGTGAGTATCAACTGAAGAACGGCGAGATCGAACTCTGTGCCGGACGTGAGCGAATCAGCGTCGAGGTCGCCAATACCGGCGACCGGCCGGTGCAGATCGGCTCCCACTACCACTTTGCCGAAGCCAACCCGGCGCTGGTCTTCGACCGCGACAAGACGCGCGGCTTCCGCCTCGATGTGGCCGCGGGCACCGCGATCCGCTTCGAACCCGGGCAGACCCGCGAGGTGACGCTGATTCCCTTCGTCGGGCGCCGCTATATTTATGGTTTCCGCGGCGACGTCATGGGGAGTCTCGACCAACCAGGCCAGGGAGGTCAGTCATGAAACCGACCAATAGCATCAGCCGGCAGGCCTACGCCGATATGTACGGTCCCACCGTCGGTGACCGGGTTCGACTGGGCGATACCGAGCTGTGGATCGAAGTGGAAAAGGACGCCACCCACTACGGCGATGAGGTCAAGTTCGGCGGCGGCAAGGTGATCCGCGACGGCATGGGGCAGAGCCAGCGCGTCGATGCGGCGGTGATGGACACCGTGATCACCAACGCGCTGATCCTCGACTGGTGGGGCATCGTCAAGGCTGACGTCGGCCTCCAGGCCGGCCGCATTGCGGCCATCGGCAAGGCTGGCAACCCCGATACTCAGCCCGACGTGGAGATCGTCATCGGCCCGGGTACCGAGGTCATCGCCGGCGAAGGCAAGATCCTCACCGCTGGCGGCATCGATGCGCATATCCACTTCATCTGCCCTCAGCAGGTGGAGGAGGCGCTGATGAGCGGCATCACCACCATGCTGGGTGGCGGCACCGGGCCGGCCACCGGCTCCAACGCCACCACCTGTACCCCCGGCGCCTGGCACATCGGCAAGATGCTGCAGTCGGTGGACGACCTGCCGATGAATATCGGCTGGCTGGGTAAGGGCAACGCCAGCCTGCCGGAGGCGCTGGAAGCCCAGATCGAGGCCGGCGCCATGGGCCTCAAGCTGCACGAGGACTGGGGTACCACGCCGGCCTCCATCGACAACTGCCTGAGCGTGGCCGACAGGTACGACATACAGGTAGCGATCCATACCGACACCCTCAACGAGTCGGGCTTCGTCGAGGACACCCTGGCCGCCTTCAAGGAGCGCGGCATCCACACCTATCACACCGAGGGGGCCGGCGGCGGTCACGCACCGGATATCCTGACTGCCTGCTCCAAGGCCTATGTGCTGCCGTCGTCGACCAACCCGACCCGCCCCTACACGGTCAACACCATCGACGAGCACCTCGATATGCTGATGGTGTGTCATCACCTCGACCCCAATATTCCCGAGGACGTGGCCTTCGCCGACTCGCGGATTCGCCGCGAGACCATTGCCGCCGAGGATATCCTCCACGACATGGGCGTGATCTCGATGATCGCCTCCGACTCCCAGGCCATGGGCCGGGTCGGTGAGGTGGTCTGTCGTACCTGGCAGACGGCACATAAGATGAAGGTGCAGCGCGGCCTGCTGCCCGAGGACGAAGCGCTGGGTGCCGACAACTTCCGGGCCAAGCGCTATATCGCCAAGTACACCATCAACCCGGCGATCACTCATGGCATTGCCCACGAAGTGGGCTCGGTGGAAGTGGGCAAGCTGGCCGATCTGGTGTTATGGAAGCCGGCTTTCTTTGGTTCCAAACCGTCACTGCTGATCAAGGGCGGGATGATTGCCGCTGCCCCGATGGGCGATCCCAACGCCTCGATCCCCACGCCGCAGCCGGTGCACTACCGCTACATGTTTGGCGCCCTGGGGCGCGCTGCCAGCCAGACCCGGCTCAGCTTCGTCAGCCAGGCATCCATCGACGCCGGCATCAAGGCGCAGTTGGGGCTCAACAGCGAGCTCGCCGCCTGCAAGAACGTGCGCGGGGTACGCAAGGGCGATATGAAGCTCAACGACGGCTGCCCCGAACTGACGGTCGACCCCCAGACCTACGAGGTGCGCGCCGATGGCGAGCTACTGACCTGCGAGCCGGCCACCGAGCTGCCGCTGGCGCAGCGCTATCACTTATTCTGAGCGCCAAGCGCCAAGCGCCAAGCGCCGAGCGCCGAGCGCCGAGCGCCAAGCGCCAAGCGCCAAGCGCCGAGCCATGGACTGCGGCCACCCCAGTGAGCGGCGCCGGGGGCAGGTCGTAGCGGGGGTCCGATTCCAGGGAAGGAATCGGTAGCGTACAGGGACGTATTCACAGCGCCCCCGCCTAGACCTGTCGCCGGGTTAGCCGCGGCAATAGGCTAAGAGCGCGACACTGGAAACAGGAAATGAACGATGCTGAAACTGACTGAACGCCTGGGGCCCATCGAGCATGGCCAGGCCAACGACACCTTGACGCTGGCCTTCGAGCCGCGCACCAAGGGCCGCCTCAAGGCGGTGAGCGATAGCGGCCAAGAACTGGGCCTGTTCCTCGACCGCGGCCCGGTGCTGCGCGCCGGCGAGGGGCTGCGCGCAGAAAGCGGCGAGGTCATCCGTATCGAAGCCGCCGACGAGCCAGTGGTCACCGCTCGAGTGGCGGCCGGATTGCCGCTGGCGCGGTTGGCCTATCATCTCGGCAACCGCCATGTGCAGCTGGCGCTGGGCAGCGACGATGCCAGGCCCGACCAGGGTTGGGTGCGTTTCCCGCCGGATCATGTGCTCGAGGAGCTGGCCGAGCTGCTGGGCGCAACCCTCGAGCATCACCAGGCGCCTTTCGACCCCGAGCCGGGCGCCTATCAGCAGTCTGGTGGGCACGCGCATAGCCATTCGCATGGCCACGCCCACGATCATTCACACGAGGACGTCCACGACCATGATCACCCGCATGCCCACTGAGTCGCCAGCACTGGGCGACGACCTCGCACTGCTGGGCCTGCTACAGTTGGTCAGCCCGGCGCTGCCGATCGGCGCCTTCGCCTGGTCCCAGGGCCTCGAGAGTGCCTTCGAACTGGGCTGGGTGAGCGACGAAGCAAGCCTTGGCGAGTGGCTGGCCGGGGTGCTCGACGACGGACTGGCCCACTGCGATCTGCCGGCACTGGCGGGTCTTTATACGGCCTGGGAGCACGGCGACGCCGAGGCCATCGCCGAGTGGGATGTCTGGCTTGCCGCTAACCGCGAAACCGCCGAATTGGCTGCGGAAGACAGCCGGCTGGGCGCCTCGCTGGCGCGTCTGTTGGGAAGCCTTGAGCGACTGCCGGATAGTGGCATGCTGCCGCCTGACGCCGGCTACGTGACGCTGTTCGCCTGGACCGCCCGCATGCGTGGCGTGACCCAGCGTCAGGCACTGCTCGGCTTCGCTTGGGCCTGGCTCGAAAATCAGCTGGCGGTGGCCTGCAAGGCGCTGCCGCTGGGACATACCGCCGCTCAGCGGTTGGTCGAACGGCTGCGTCCGGCGCTGGTCGTGGCCGTCGATCTCGCACTAGAGCTGGACGACGACGAACTGGGCCCGGCGCTGCCCGGCCTGGCAATGGCCAGCGCGCTGCATGAAACGCAATATTCCCGACTATTCAGAAGCTAGTCTTGAGCGCCAAGTGCCAAGTGCCAAGTGCCTAGCTAGGCCGGGCGATCACTGGCGAATCCACCTCGCGCGTCCGCTGGCAGCACGGTCGAGACGATGCGGGCGATCTTCAGGGAAGAAGAGCGAGGAAAGCCGGCACAGGGATGTGCCGTCTTTCCGACCGCGGGAGTCCGACCGGGGTGCCAGGGTTTCGGACGCGTGGGGTGGTGAGTCCAGTGAGTCGCCCGTGCCGACAGGATGATGACGAAAGAGTACAAGAGGAGACATGACATGACCCATTGTTTACGCGTTGGCGTCGGCGGCCCGGTGGGCTCCGGCAAGACCGCGCTGCTCAAGCAGCTGTGCCTGGCGCTGCGCGACCACTACGATATTGCCGTGGTCACCAACGACATCTATACCCGCGAAGATGCCGACTTCCTGCTCAAGCACGATGCGCTGCCGGCGGATCGCATTCTCGGCGTCGAGACCGGTGGCTGCCCGCATACCGCGATCCGCGAGGACGCCTCGATGAACCTCGCCGCCATCGACGACCTGCAGGCGCGCCATCCCAAGCTCGAGCTGGTGCTGGTGGAGTCGGGGGGTGACAATCTCTCGGCGACCTTCAGCCCCGAGCTGTCGGACCTCACCCTTTACGTGATCGACGTCTCCGCCGGCGACAAGATCCCGCGCAAGGGCGGCCCGGGTATCACCAAATCGGATCTTCTGATCATCAACAAGATCGATATTGCCGAGCAGGTGCACGCCTCGCTGGAGGTGATGGAGCGAGACTCGAAGAAGATGCGCGGCGAGCGACCGTTCGTGTTTACCAACCTCTACGACGGAGTGGGGCTAGAAGAGATCATCCGCTTCATTCTCGACCGGGGCATGCTGCCGGAACGCAGGGATCTGGCGAGAGCCGACGCCAGCTGAAGCGCCCATAAAAGATTGCCCTGATCGGGTCTCTGACTCGATCAGGGCAAGCAGGGGGTGTGAGCGGCATCCTGGCCGCAATGGGCCGTCCTTGACCCCACGCGTCCTACAGTGAACCTCTCTGGGCATCATCACCTTAACCCAGGTTATGCAGTGCAAATTAGTCGCATATTTAGTGCTACTTATTTGCTGGCTGCGTAGTCAGCTGCCCCAAAATAGCAGTCACGGCCCTGGCGCTTGGCCTGATAGAGTCGCTCGTCGGCACGCTTGACCACGTCGTGCGGGGTTCGGTCGCTCTCATCGAGGCTGGCCACCCCGAGGCTCAGGCTATAGCCGATGGGGCCAGCGTCGCTGGTCACCTGATGTTGGCGGTTGGCCCGCCAGATGCGCTCGGCCACCTGCAGGGCTTCGCCGTGGTCGGTATTGGGCAGCAGCACCGCGAACTCTTCGCCGCCGTAGCGAGCGAAATGGTCCTCGGTGCGCAGCTCCTGCTGGGTGATTCGGGCAATCTCCACCAGTACGCGATCACCGGCCAGGTGGCCGTGGCTGTCGTTGACCTGCTTGAAGTGATCGACGTCGAACATGATCAACGTCAGCGGCTGCTTGTGACGGCGCGCGTAGGCAAAGCATTGCTGTAGGTGTTCCTCGAACAGCCGGCGATTGTCGATGCCGGTCAGGCCATCCTTTTCCGCCAGCTCGCGAAGGGCCTCTTCGGCCTTGTGGCGCCGCGTTACCTCGTGACGTAGCTGGCGGTTGATCATCAGCAGGTAGCTTGCCAAGGCAATGGCCAGCAGCAGCAGGGCACTGCCCCCCAGCGCCCAGCGCCCCAGGCGCTTCAGGTCTGCACCATCAGGGTCGGCCGGCGGCTGGTAGAGAAACCCCTCCAGGTCGTAGTGCTCGATCATGTCGAGCTCCAGATAGACGTCGGCGATGTTTTCCCAGCGCGATGGGTTGATATAGCCGATCTCGATCAGCTCCGGTTGCATCAGGCTACGTAGTTTCTCGGCTTCGTGATGCAAGAAATGAATATCGTAGAGCGGGCTGCGAGTCGGGTAGTACTCGGTAATTAGCTCGGCGACTTCCTCGACGTTGTCGAGTGCATAGGCCCAGCCACGCAGGGCGGCATTGCGGAATGCCTCGACGCGTTCCGGCCGGTCTTCGAGCATCGACGTGCGGGTGAACAGCAGGTCGCCATAGAAGTCGATGCCGTATGACTCCGGCGTGATCGTGACCGGCTCGGCGCCGAACGCCTCGAGAAAGTAGGGGGCGTCGGTGAGGTAGCCAGGCATCAGCTGAGTGGTCCCGTCGAGCAGGTCCTCGAGTTTCCAGCTTGGGGTATGGTTGTTGAGCTGTGCCAGGTCGAGTCCGGCGCGGTGAAAGCTTGCCAGGGTCTCGGCGCTGAGCCGTGTATCAACGTCGGGCAGGGTGACGCTGATCGGCCGCTCGCCAACCTCTTCCAGGCGCGTGAAGCCGTGTTCCTCCAGGGTCAGAAACACCAGCGGCGAGCGCTGCATGATATTGGCCAGTACCACCACCGGCAGGCCATGACTGTGATAGATCAGCAGGTCGGAGCGCGATACGCCGAAGTCGGCACGGCCGAACACCACGTCCTCTATCGGGTCAATGGGCCGGCCGTAGCTGTCATGACCGCCGTGGCGAATCTCCACTTCGAAGCCAGCCTCACGGAAGTAGCCCTGATGCTTGGCGGCGTAGTAGCCAGCGAACTGGAACTGGTGATACCAGGCCAGCTGCAATACGACGCGTTCGAGTTCGGGGCGATCCGCCGCAGCCAGGGGAGCGGTGATCAGCAGAGCACTGAACAGCAGCCACCGCAGCGGCGAGCGGTAGCCCAGGAGGCATGGCATGGGCGCTTCCGAAGGTAAACTGTCGTCGATTAGAGACTAGTTGATCGACCGGCAAAGTCGAGTTTGTGGTTTAAACGCTCAGCGTCGCGGCAGCGGCTCGATGGACGCGAACTTGCCCGCCGCGGTGAAGTGTAGCCGGAACACGCCGTCGATACCGTCGCGGCCCACGATGCGCGTCAGCGCAGCGGTGGGAAACACCACCTTGCGACCGTCGATACTGCGGGTATGGACGCTCTGGGCGCGGCCCTCATAGTGAGCCAGGCACTCGTCACGGGTCAGGCGGATCACCACATCGATACTGGGCATGTCGGTGCGTCGTGGCTGCGAGTCGGTGGCAATCATACCCCAGCCGCGACCTGCTTGGCAGCCGATATCAGGGGCGCGATGCCAGCCAGTCCTCGAAGTAGGCATCGATACGCGCCTGGGTGCGCGCATACCACTGCTCGTCCTTCTCGATGGCACCGGCGCTGTTCAACGGATGGGTGGGAATATGCAGGCGCATGTCCTGTCCGCTGTGTGGGTGCGTGGTGACCTGCAGGCTGGCCGAATGGCGCGCCGGGCCGTAGGGAATGCGTCGCGCCAGCTCGGCGAGACGCTCACTGGTGGTGGCAAAGCGGATGAAGTCGCGAGCGGCATCGGCATTCGAGGCACCGCGTGGCACCGCCCAGGTCTCGAACTCCTGTACCTGGCCGTCCCACAGAATCTCGATGGGGATCTCCCGATCCAGCATGGCGTCGAAGAAACGGCCGTTGTAACCCGACGCCATCACCACCTCGCCATCGGCTAGCAGCTGAGGCGGGGTGTCGCCGGCCTCCCACCAGTGAATCTCATCAAGGCTGTCGAGCCGCTCCAGCGCCAGATGCAGGCCGCGCCGGGTACTGAGCAGGTCGTACAGCTCCTCGCGGGGCACGCGATAGGATAGCAGCGCCCACTCCAGATTGACCGCCGGTGTGCGCTGCAAGGCGCGTGGGCCAGGGAACCGCTGCTGGTCGAAGAGATCGCTGATGTGGGTGGGGCGTTGGCCGGGGAAAGCGTCGCGCCGGTAGGCCACCACGGTGGCGAAGACGCTGTGGGTAAGGGCGCATTCACCGATCGCCCCAGGCAGGAAATCGCGGCTGGCCGGGGTGCCATCCGGCGCCGGGGCGGGCAGGTCGGCCGGCAGGTGCTCGAGTAGATCGGCGTCGCAGGCCGCCATGGCCTGGCTGCGGGTCATGTCGATGACGTCCCAGGGCACCGTGCCCTCGGCCACCGCGCGGCGCAGCGGGGCCAGATCGCCATCGTAGCGGTGCACCTCTACCGGGATGCCGGTTGACTCGGTAAAGGGGGTGAAGAGAGCCTCCTGCTGCGCGCGCTCATAGGCGCCTCCCCAGCTCAGCACATGCAGGGTGTCATCGTCTGCGGCATTCGCCAGCGCTGTCGCGCCGATCAGTAGCAGGGCGAGCGTGCCAAGATTAACCGGTGCCATGCTCCTCCTTGCGTAACGCATCACTGTGGCGCAGGTAGGCGCGGGCGATGCGCGCCTCGTAAACCACGCCCAGGAAGGCGTCGTCGCGCTCCGCGTCGACCACCGCCAGGGCCTCGCCGGTCATCTCCCCGAGCTGCGCCATGGCGTCCCATAGCGAGCTATCGGGATGCAGTACCGGACGCGCGGTTTCGGTGAAGTCGACGATAGCCCTGTGCGACTCGCCGGCCTGCTGCGCCGCCTCCAGCTCGGGTAGCGTTACGCAGCCGTGGTAACAGCCCCGGGCATCGACCAGATAGGCCTCGGCATGGCGTGCCTCGCTCAGTGCCGGGATGGCCGCGTGAACCGTCGTCTGCGGCGCCAGTGTCACACAGTCACGGGTCAGCTGCTCGGCCACCGGCGTGGTCTGCAGCAGCGCCTGGCCGCGCCCCGCCGAGAGATCGAGGCCGCGGTTCAGCAGTTGGATATCGAATAGCGAGCGGCCGAACAGCTGGGCGGCGATGGGGCTGGCCAGGGTCACGCTGGCGAGTGCCGCAGTGGTCAGGGCGTAACTGCCGGTGAGCTCGAAGACGATCAGCAGCGTGGTCAGGGGGGCACCGATCACCGGCGCGGTGACTGCCACCATGCCGCACACGGCATAGAACACGAAGGTCGCCTGGGGCGCATCGCTGAATTCACCCACCAGGGTGCCGCATAGCGCCCCGAACAGGGTGCCGATCACCAGTGCCGGGCTGAATACACCGCCGCTGAAGCCCATACCCAGGCAGAGCGCGGTGGCTGCCAGCTTGAGTACCAGCACCAGTAATAGCTCGCCGCTGCCGAAGGCCCCGGCGATGGTAGCGAAGCGCAGCGTCTCCTGGCCCATGCCGAGAATGTCCGGCACCCACAGCGCAACCACGCCGAGCAGGGCGCCGGCCAGGGCCGGGCGCAGCGGCGCGGCCAGGGGCAGACGGCCGGCCAACCGCCCGACGTCCAGAATGGCGCGCATATAGCCGCCGGCGACGAGGGCTCCCAGACCGCCGATGATCACGAACAGGGCGAATTCCCAGGGGCGTGGCACGGCGGTATCGGCGACATGGAACAGCGCGCCTCGCTCGAGCACGTTGGCGGCGATCACATAGCCGACGATGGCCGCCGCGGCCACCGGGGCGAAGGCGCGTAGGGCGTAGTGGCGCAGCACCACCTCATGAGCGAACACGATCCCCGCCAGCGGCGCATTGAACGCGGTGGCAATGGCCGCCGCCACGCCACAGGCGATGGTGATGTTGTCGTCCGAGCGGCCCATGCGCAGCACGCGAGCGCCCAGCGAACCCAGGGTCGCGCCCAGATGCACCAAGGGGCCGTACTGGCCCACCGACGCCCCGGCACCCAGCGAGATCATCGCGCTAAGCGCCGACACGCCCCCGGCACGGCCCGGCAGACGGCCGCGGCGGGTCTGCACGGCGGCGATGACGTCGGCGGGAGAGTGAGGCCTGCCCTCGGGAATATGACGGTGCAGCAAGCCGACAACCAACCCGCCCAGTGCCGGCACGGCAACGGTGGCGGCGACCAGCATGCCGCGTTGATCGAACATCATGCGGCTGCGTGGCGATATCAGCAGCACCTCGTTGAGCCACAGCACGATCGTCACGAAGCCGACCGCGGCCAGGGCGGCTACGCCGCCGACCAGGGCACCGAGCAGCACCAGGCCGAGAAAACGTATCACCGCCAGTGGCCCGCGGCCGGCGGTATGGGATACCGGAAGCGTGTCCATGCTCAAGGTGTAGGTGCAGTGCGCGCTGCCGGCAAGCGACACCGGCCGACAGCGCGCGGAAGGCGAGGCGCTTGCGGCCTCGGTGTGGGGTCAGCGATGGTGGCTGAAGCGGCCGTGGGGAGCGCCGTCCATCAGGCGTTCGAACTCGCGGCCGCTCATGTGCAGCAGGGTTTCGTGGTCGCCCGCCTCGAAGTAGATGTCCGGCTGGTGGCGCAGCATGTCGTCGACATAGACCTTGAGTCCGTAGGCCTGGCCCACCGGAGGGGCGGCGCCGGGATCACAGTCGTCGAAACTCCTGACGATCTCCTCTTCGGAAGCGAGCTCGAAGCGCTCCTTGAACAGCGCCGTCAGGCTGTCGAGATCGGTGTCGTGGGTGCTGGGCACGACCGCCAGGCCATAGCCGGATTCACCATGCAGCATGACGGCCTTGGCCACTTGATCGCCGGGAATATGCGACCGCTGGGCGATACGGCTGGTGGTGACTTCGCGTGGGTGGGACACCTCCTCGTAGTCGATGTCGCAGGCGCGGAGGTACTCCCGTAGCGTCATCGGAATGGTCATGGTAGTGCTCCTTCGGCCGCCTGGGCCGCTAATGACCTGTGCGTGCGCCTCCCTTCGCTGTATGCAGCTCTCCTAGTGATCAGCATAGACGGGCAGCGCCTGGCATGCCCGAGGTCTGGTCGATGTCGATTTCGCGGCGTGTCGTTCGATACTCGTTGAAGAGACATCTCCGCCCGCTCCGGCGCGGGCATCTCCAGCAACGAAGGAGGACAGCCATGACCTACGTAGACGGATTCGTCGCCGCGGTGCCCACCGCCAACCGCGACAAGTACATTCAGCATGCCCGCGACGCTGCGATAGTGTTCAAGGAGCACGGTGCACTGCAGATGGTGGAGTGCTGGGGTAACGATGTACCCGATGGACAGCTCACCTCCTTCCCCATGGCGGTGAAGTGCCAGACGGACGAAACGGTGATCTTCTCGTGGATCCTGTGGCCGTCCCGCGAGGTACGCGACCGCGGCATGGCCAAGGTGATGGAAGACCCGCGCCTGCAGCCCGACGTCAACCCCATGCCCTTCGACGGCAAGCGCTTGATCTACGGTGGCTTCGAGGTAGTAGTGGACGAGTAATGCTCCGTCTTATTCTTTGGTCGTAATCGGGTCGATGGGTCTCAACTCTGCTCCCTGCATGCCGATGAAATGTTGAATATCGCCATCGCAGGGGGACGAGGCAGATGAAACACCTATCCATCAAGTGGAGCCTGACGGCGGCGCTGGCCGCGTTGGTACTGATGATCGGCTTGATCAGCGGGCTGGGCTTTTACGCCAGCGCCACCAGTGAAGAGGCGCTCCACGAGCTCGCGGAAACCAACGTGGAACTCTCCACGCTGGCCAACCGCACCCAGGTCAACGTGCTGCGTGCGCAGATCATGCTGGACCGCTTCGCCAGCCTCAGCACTCAAGGTGACCCAGAACGCGGCCAGCAGAGCCAGCAGCAGGCGCGGGAAGCGCTGGCCGGCGCTCATGAGCGCTTCGATGCGTTCCGCGCCGTGCCTATCGATGCCGACGACTCGCGCGCCCCTTATGTCGAGGCGATCATCGCCGCTTATGACGCCTATGTGGTAGAGGGGCTCGAGCCGCTAATGGACGCCGCGCCCTTCCAGATACAGCGCAGCCAGGATGAGATGGCCGACCTCGGCGCCGAGCTCGACGCCGCCATGGAGGACTTCGTCGCCTACTCCGAGCGGCGTGGCGACACGGTGATCGAGCAGGTCGGACGGCTCGGCGATATCGTTGCCATGATCGCCGTGACACTGCTGGTGGTGGCGCTGCTTGCCGCCGTGGCGATTCGCCTGGCGATGATGCGGGTGGTGGTCACACCGCTGCGTGAGGCCATCGATCACTTCGAGCGCATAGCCGACGGCGATCTCACCGGGCAGATCCGCGACCGCGGCCGCAACGAGATCGGCCAGCTTTACAGCGCTCTGGCGCGAATGCAGGACAAGATCAAGACCCTGGTGGTGTCGCTGCGCAGCAGCAGCGACAGTGTGTTCCTCGGTGCCGGCGAGATCGCCTCGGGCAGTCAGGATCTCTCCTCGCGCACCGAGCAGCAGGCCTCGGCGCTACAGGAAACGGCTTCCAGCATGGAGCAGATGGCCGCCACGGTGAGCAAGAACACCGAGACCGCCCAGGAGGCCGATGGCCTCTCCGCGTCTGCCTCGCAGCGCGCCGAAGCCGGCGGGCAGGAGGTCGAGCACACCGTGCAGCTGATGCGCGAGATCTCCACCAGCGCCAGTCGCGTCAATGACATCATCGGCGTGATCGACTCGATCGCCTTCCAGACCAACATCCTGGCCCTCAACGCCTCGGTCGAGGCCGCCAGGGCCGGCGAGCAGGGCCGCGGCTTCGCGGTGGTGGCCAGTGAGGTGCGCAACCTGGCCTCGCGCAGCGCCGAATCCGCCAAGGAGATCCGCGCGCTGATCGAAGAGACCACCACCAAGATCGCTAGCGGCGCCGAGCAGGCCGAACGCAGCGGCGCCACCATCGGCGAGACCGTCGAGTCGATCCGCCAGGTCACTGCCCTGATGGGCGAGATCTCCAGCGCCACCCGCGAGCAGAACAGCGGCATCGAGCAGATCAACAGCGCCATCACCGAGATGGACTCGGTCACCCAGCAGAACGCCTCGCTGGTACAGCAGACCAGCGCCGCCGCCACCTCGCTGGAAGACCAGGCCAAACGCCTCGCCGAGCTGATCGCCACCTTCCGCGTCGGCGACCAGGCCTCACACACCGGCCACCCGCCCGGCCAACTGACCCATCACGATGCTGGCCAGGGCGATGCATCTCAGGCCCAGCAGCGCGTTCCGGCACCCACCGACAAGCCCAAGCAGAGCTACAAGAAACCTGCCGAAGCCGTCGATGACTGGAGCGAGTTCTAAGCGAGACGCGCTTCCCGCCACGCCAAGGCCGCTCCCTCGTGGAGCGGCTGTCGAATGGCAGCCCGCTTCACCGACTCTCCTGAGGTGAACTCGACTAACCGCAGGAGGGCGCATGCATCCAGATATCCAGACCTACCATAACCGGCAAGAACCAGCCGACAGGCAGATATGTGATCGCCTGGCCGAGCTGATCGACCAGCACCTGCCGGAGGCCGACAGCAAGCTATGGCACGCGCATCCCGTGTGGTTCCTGAATGGCAATCCTATTGTCGGCTACAGCAAGCTCAAGCACTGCGTGCGGCTGCTGTTCTGGAGTGGTCAATCCTTCGATGAGAGCGGGCTGCGCAAGGAAGGCAGCTTCAAGGCCGCCGAGGCCCGCTACACCGCGGTGGAGCAGATCGATGCAGAGGAGCTACGCCGCTGGCTTGGTAAGGCGCGGGACATCCAGTGGGACTACAAGAACATCGTGCGCCGCAAGGGGTGTCTGGAACGACTAACGTGACCCGCTAGCCAGGCGCAGCGCTGCCGGCCAACCCAACCTCATCGTGACTGAAGTCACTTCTACATTGGCCTTGGCGCCACTCCCATGTGGGAGCGAATTCATTCGCGATTGCAGCGCGCAGCGCTGCTGGGCCAGGCCACTACCATCATCTACCCCGGCACCACTTCCAGTGTGGGAGCGAATTCATTCGCGATTGCAGCGCGCAGCGCTGCTGGGTCAGGCCACTACCATCATCTACCTCGGCACCACTTCCAGTGTGGGAGCGAATTCATTCGCGATTGCAGCGCGCAGCGCTGCCGAGTAGCCAGCATCCTCGAAGGACGGCGGCGAATGTCGTAGAGTTATCGCATCGAGGCTGAGCACGCTTCTTTCCTTGGTCGCGAGACGATCCGAGCATGGCACTTACCCACCAGCCCCATTTCTGGCGCGATCCAGGTATGCCCCACGTGGAGTTGCGCGTGGTCGAGGATGGCCGCCAGGTCGGCTACGCCCGTCACAGCCATACCCAGTGGTCGTTGGGGGCGGTGACTGCTGGAGAGAGCACCTTCCATTACCTTGATGATGAATATCGCATCCACGCCGGACACCTGGTGTTGATGAACCCGGACTGGGTGCATGCCTGCAATCCTGTTGACGGCCAGCCCTGGGCCTACCGCATGCTCTACGTGGACGCCGGGTGGCTGACTCGGCTGCGCCATGCAGCGCGACTGATCGATACACCGTGCTGGCAGGACATTCCCACCGCCGTCATCGCCGACCCTGGGTGGTACGCCGGCTATCGCCGTATGACCGATGCCCTGCTGGAACCGCAGCGCGACCTCCTGAACAAGCAGAGCGAGCTGGTCGAATATCTCTCGGCGCTGATGCACCACTTGGCGGGTCAGCCGGCCAGGCCGCGCTCACTACCGCCGGCCACCCTGCGCGAATTGGCTGCCTACCTAGACGAGCACGTTGCTGAGGAAGTATCCCTGGATGCCCTTTGCCAGCGCTCCGGCTACAGCGCCGGTCACCTGATCCGTGCCTTCAAGCAGCACTTCGGGCTCACACCGCATGCCTACCTGATCAATCGCCGCATTCAGCTAGGGCAACGCCAGCTCAAGCAGGGCAAGCCCATTGCCGAGGCGGCTTTGAATGCTGGCTTCAGCGACCAGCCGCACTTCCAGCGCACCTTCAAGCGTCTGGTGGCCGCTACCCCCCACCAGTACCGAAGCCCGTTACTCGAACAAGAGATAGATGCAGCTGACCGCTAGCAGCACCGCCAGCCCCCGATTGACGGCGACCAGAACGCCGGGGCGCTGCACGTAACGGCGCAGAAAGGCGCCGACATAGACCCAGCTACCCAGTGAAAGCCAGCAGATGGGCAGATAGAGGGCTGCGAACAACCACAGCAGGCCGACATCGCCGCCGGTGTAGGCACCAATGCCTGAGGCCGACGCCAGCCAGGCCTTGGGGTTGAGCCACTGCATCAGTGCGCCTGCCATAAACCCCGGTGCCCGCGTGGCATCGTCCTCCGGCAGGCGACCATCATCCCGCAACAGTCGCACGCTTAGATAGAGCAGAAATGCCACCCCGGCCCAGCGTAGGGCATCCTTCAATCCTGGCACCATCGTCAGCAGTGAGTAGAGCCCGAGGCCCACGGCGAGGAACAGAACAACGAATCCCAGGGTGGCGCCGGTAACGAAGAGCAGTCCGCGCGAGATGGGGTAGCGAGTACCGCTGCTGAGGCACACCAGGTTCACTGGCCCCGGTGAAATGGACGCCGCCAGGGCAAAGGCCGACATCGGCAGGATCATGGCAAGGTTCATCGTTCGTCTCCTGGAACAGATTGCCAGGAGTCTGGCGTGGCGACGCCGACCGATATTGAACGAAATTGCGGTATCCACCATAGCCAACGCCTATCACAGGGGTTGGCTCGGCGGGATTGAACCAAACCCTCTAGGCTAGCTCAATGGGTAGTGGCAACGACCGTTGACGAATAACGCCACGCGCAGGGCCTGACACCCGACGCGCGCCAATAACCACGACATGGAGTCCTCATGAGCCAACCCATCATTGCGGACAATAAGCCGGCCAAAGTGAGCTTGAAGAAAGGTGAGGAGTACGCGTTCTGCATGTGCGGACGCTCCAGCGATCAGCCGTTCTGCGACGGCTCTCATTCGGGGACCGGTATCACCCCCAAGATGTTCAAGGCCGACAAGGACGGCGACGCCTTTCTCTGCCAGTGCAAGCACACCCAGGACGCGCCGTTCTGCGACGGCACCCACAAGCAGTTCGGCGACGATGACGTGGGGAAGGAGAGCCCCCAAGGCGAAGACGCTGCCGCCGAGCAGAGCAGCGACGGCCAGCCCGCCCCCAAGGCCAGCCAAGAAGAGCCCACCGTGGAGTTCATCCATCAGCTCGCCAAGGAGGGCACCAAGGGCGTTGGCCACCACGGCCCGATAACCGCCATGGGCGTGCCGCGTCACACCCTGCCGCACTGGGACGACCTGCAGCTGATGGTGGCGCAAATGGCCACCAAGCCGCTGATGGAAGACGCTGCGGTGGACACCCAACTGGTGATCGGCCCCGAGGCCAAGAAACCGCTGACCCTCAAGATCCCGCTGTTCGTCTCCGACATGAGCTTCGGCGCGCTCTCCCAGGAGGCCAAGGTCGCCCTGGCCAAAGGCGCCGAGATGGCCGGTACCGGCATCTGCTCCGGGGAGGGCGGCATGCTGCCGGAGGAGCAGGCCGAGAACTCGCGCTACTTCTATGAGCTGGCAAGCGCCAAGTTCGGCTACAGCGAAGCGCTGCTGGAGAAGATCCAGGCTTTCCACTTCAAGGGCGGCCAGGGCGCCAAGACCGGCACCGGCGGTCACCTGCCGGGTAACAAGAACACCGCCAAGATTGCCGAAGTGCGGCATATCGCCGAAGGCGAACCGTCGGTTTCGCCGCCGACCTTCGAGGACCTTTCCAGCGTGGCCGACTTCAAGCGCTTCGCCGACCGCGTTCGCGAAGTGACCGGCGGGGTGCCGGTGGGCTTCAAGCTCAGCGCCAACCATATCGAGCGCGATATTCAGTTCGCCCTGGACGCCAGCGCCGACTACATCATTTTAGACGGCCGCGGTGGTGCCACCGGCGCCGCACCGGCGATGTTCCGCGACCATATCTCGGTGCCGACCATCCCGGCATTGGCCCGAGCGCGGCGCTACCTGGACGAGCAGAAGGCCAGCGGCCGGGTCACGCTGATCATCACCGGCGGCCTGCGCGTGCCGATCGATTTCGTCAAGGCCATGGCGCTGGGCGCCGACGGCATCGCGCTCTCCAACAGCGCCATTCAGGCGATTGGCTGCGTGGGTGCGCGCATCTGCAACACCAACAACTGCCCCGCGGGCATCGCCACCCAGCGTGAAGACCTGCGCAAGCGCCTCGACGTGGACGCCTCGGCAGAGCGTCTCAAGACCTTCTTCGGCGCCTCCGTGGAGCTGATGCAGGTCATGGCGCGTGCCTGTGGCCACGACGCCCTTCACCAGTTCAACCAGGACGACCTCGCCACCTGGCATCGCGAAATGGCGCTGCTCAGCGGTGTACGCTATGCCGGTGTGATGCCTCCGGCATCCTGAACGCAGCTAACGATGCCCCGGAGTAGGCAGCTTGGTGCAGAGCAGGCGCCGCGTTGTCTACTCCGGCAGGTGCTCCCCCGAGCCGGCTGATCGAAGCATGCCCGCAGATGGCTAGAATAACGACAACATGCCTGCTGATTACGCGGAGACTATCGTATGGATGGCGAGCGTCTTTGCATCCACCAGCTCAGCCCCGATGACCTGGCACTGATGGATGCACTCCTGGTGACCTTTGGCGAGGTATTCAACGAGCCGGAGACCTACACCGGCAATCCTCCCGATGCTGGCTATACCCGCCGACTGCTAGGCAGTGACAGCTTTATTGCCCTGGTGGCGCTCAAGGACGGCGCGGTGATCGGCGGGCTGGCGGCATACGAACTGCACAAGTTCGAGCAGCCGCGCAGCGAGATCTATATCTACGACCTGGCGGTGGTAGAAGCCCATCGTCGTCAAGGAGTTGCCACTGCCTTGATCCAGCAGCTCCAGCAAGTTGCGGCGATGCGAGGCGTCCACGCCATCTTCGTCCAGGCGGATACTGCAGAAGAAGATCAAGCTGCCATTGCCCTATACAGCAAACTCGGCACCCGGGAAGAGGTACTACACTTTGATCTCACCTTGGGTTGGGGAGGGAAGTAGCCTACCCCTGCATGACAAGGGGATTATGGTATGAGTCATGACAAAGGCGTGGATTACCAAGCGGTGACCGCGCGCCAGAAAGAGGTGTGGGCCACCGGCGACTTTCACGAAATAGCCCGACAGAATGTCGTCATGGCCGACGCTCTCTGCGCGGCGGTCGATCCCCATGCAGGGGAGCGCGTACTGGATATTGCCTGTGGCAGTGGCACTGCCGCACTGGTCGCCGCACGGCGCTACTGCGATGTGACGGGCATCGATTACGTCCCGGCGCTGATCGAGCGGGCCAGATTGCGAGCCGCCGCCGATGGATTGGACGCGCACTTCCAGGTGGCCGACGCTCAGGCATTGCCTTTCACTGATGCCAGTTTCGACGTCATCCTCTCCGTCTACGGGGTGCAGTTCGCTCCGGACCAGCAGCGTGCCGCATCCGAGTTACTGCGGGTTTGTCGCCCGGGCGGCAGGATCGGCTTGGCCACTCCGATCCCGAAGGGCTGGAGCGGGGACTTCTTTGCCACCAACGCGAAGTACATGCCACCGCCGCCCGGTCTTCAGCCACCGCTGCGCTGGGGGACCGAGGCCGGGCTCGAGGCGTTACTCGGTGCGGGCACCAGCGCCATCGCCAGCGAGGAGCACACGGCCCTGCAGTACTATCGATCCGTGGAGCATGCCGTCGACGTGTTTCTCAGCTACTTCGGCCCGGCGATCCGCGCCTCCACCGCCTCTACCGAAGACGCGCGCGAGCAATTCCGGCACGACCTGCATACGGTATTCAGCCGCTACAACCGCGCGCTGGACGGCACTGCGGTGATTGAGAACCGATATTTTCTGACCTTGGCGACGCGTGCATAGTAAGCAATTGGCAGCAGACCCTGCGGCGCGTCGTGATGTGGCCAACGAGGTAATACACCATGCAACCCAGAATCAGCATGATCACCCTCGGTGTCAGTGACCTGGCGGCGTCGGTACGGTTCTACGAACAGGGCCTGGGCCTGCCGCGGAGGGAATCGCCGCCCGAGGTGGCGTTCTTTACCCTCGATGGCAGCTGGCTGGGGCTGTATGGCCGCGAGGCCCTGGCCGAGGATGTCGGGGTGCCTGACCAGGGGGCTGGCTTTCCCGGGTTCACGCTTGCCCACAACGTCGAGTCCGAGGCCGCGGTCGACGCGGTGATGGCCCAGGCCGCTGCCGCCGGCGCCACCTTGGTGAAGCCGGCGCAGAAGGTGTTCTGGGGCGGCTACGCGGGATATTTCGCCGATCCCGACGGCTACCTGTGGGAGGTGGCCCACAACCCGCTGTTCTGGGTCGGACCGCCGGATGCAGGGTGATCCCAGTAGCCGCTAAGCGAAGAGCGCAGTGAGGGCGCAGGCCGTCCATGCGTTTTTCAGCTACCATGGCCCAGTTACGCGCATCCATGGCCTTCACCGAAGAGAGGGAAATGTTGTAATGAAAGAGAGGCTAACCAGGGTGTTCTGGCCTATTCTGGGTTTCTTTGAAAGAGGCGAAGAACCAGAGAGTTATAAGAAGTCCCATAGAGTTGCCCTGAATATATTGGGCACTCTGTTCTTGTCTCTGTCGCTCGGCTCGGCGGTGGTCGGCTATTCAAGTGGTCAGCCAGGCGCAATTGTACCGGCCGTGGTTTTCTTTGGCGTGGGTCTGGTTGCCGTCGTGTTAGGAGGGCTGGGCTCAAAGCGTGCTGTTTCAAGGATATGGGGCGTCAAGTGACGCTTGAATTCATAAATAATGGCTTGGCTATATCCACTATGGGATCCCGGTGGGTAGCGTAAATTTCATGCTTGGAGTGCTTATGCCACATTTTGTCATTGATTGCTCATCAGACATATTGGACGTTCATCCTGAGGATCATGTGCTAGAACACGTCCACTCGGTGGCGGCTGAATCTGGGCTATTTGAGGTTGGCGATATCAAGGTCAGGCTCAATCCTTACACTGAATGCCTAGTGGGTGGTAAGCCTGCGCCTTTCATTCATGTGTTCTCGAGCATGATGCCGGGACGCACCGCCGAGCAAAAAGCCGGGCTGTCCCGGGCCATCGTGGCAAAGCTGACGGCATTGTTTCCTGATGTTTCTAAAATTGCCATGAATGTCAGTGAGTTCGATAAGAGCACCTATTTCAAGCGAGACATGCTCTAAGGAAACGAGGTGGCGCACAGCCCGCGGCCTCGGTTGGCCCAGGGGGCGGCGACACCTAGCCGGAGGTGGCCAAAAACTGGATAATGGCAGGTTTTCTGCTCTCGCTTCGCCGAAGCTCCCCACGTCCGGTGCTCGTCCATGGAAATCAAGGTCAACTATCTCGACAACCTCCGCCTGGAGGCCAAGTTCGATGACTTCACGGTCATCTCCGACCAGCCGATTCGCTACAAGGGCGACGGCTCGGCGCCGGGGCCGTTCGACTACTTCCTGGCCTCCTCGGCGATGTGCGCGGCCTACTTCGTCAAGGTGTACTGCAACACCCGCGGCATTCCCACCGAGAATATCCGCCTGTCGCAGAACAACATCGTCGACCCTGAGAACCGCTACAACCAGATCTTCAAGATCCAGGTCGAGCTGCCGGAGGATATCTCCGATAAGGACCGCCAGGGCATCCTGCGTTCCATCGACCGCTGTACCGTCAAGAAGGTGGTACAGACCGGCCCCGAGTTCCAGATCGAGACCGTCGAGAACATCGACGAGGACGCCCAGGCCCTGCTGATGGGCGCGCCGGAAGGTGAAGGCAGCACCTGGATCGAGGGCAAGGACCTGCCGCTGGAGCAGACCATCGCCAACATGAGCGTGATCCTCGCCGATCTCGGCATGAAGATCGAGATCGCCTCGTGGCGCAATATCGTGCCCCACGTGTGGTCGCTGCATATTCGCGATGCCGCCTCGCCGACCTGCTTCACCAATGGCAAGGGCGCCACCAAGGAGAGCGCGCTGTGTTCGGCGCTGGGCGAGTTCATCGAGCGCCTGAGCTGCAACTTCTTCTACAACGACCAGTTCTTCGGCGAAGAGATCGCCAACAGCGCCTTCGTCCATTACCCCAACGAGGAGTGGTTTCAGCCGGGGCCGAATGATGAGCTGCCCGAGGGGATCCTGGATGACCACTGCCGGGCGATCTTCGACCCGGACGGCGAGCTGCGCGGCTCCAACCTGATCGATACCAACTCCGGCAAGACATCGCGGGGCATCGTCGCGCTGCCGTTCGAGCGCCAGTCCGACGGCGAGACGATCTATTTCCCCTCCAACCTGATCGAGAATCTCTACCTCAGCAACGGCATGAGCGCCGGCAATACCCTGCACGAGGCGCAGGTTCAGTGCCTCTCGGAGATCTTCGAGCGGGCGGTGAAGCGTGAGATCATCGAGCAGGAGATGGTACTGCCCGACGTGCCCGAGGCGGTGCTCGAGCAGTATCCGGCGATTCTCGAGGGCATCAAGGCGCTGGAGCAGCAGGGCTTTCCGGTGCTGGTCAAGGACGCCTCGCTGGGCGGCCAGTACCCGGTGATGTGCGTGACCCTTATGAACCCACGCACCGGTGGCGTGTTCGCCTCGTTCGGCGCCCACCCCAGCTTCGAGGTGGCGCTGGAGCGCAGCCTCACCGAGCTGCTGCAGGGGCGCAGCTTCGAGGGGCTCAACGACTTCATGCCGCCGACCTTCAACTCGCTGGCGGTGACCGAGCCCAACAACTTCGTCGAGCACTTCATCGACTCGTCGGGGCTGATCTCCTGGCGCTTCTTCAGCAGCAAGGCGGACGTCGAGTTCGTCGAGTGGGACTTCTCCGGTAGCAATGCGGAGGAGGCCGCGACCCTGTTCGGCATTCTCGAGGAGATGGGGCTGGAAGCCTACATGGCCGTGCACGAGGACCTGGGCGCACCGGTGTGCCGCATCCTGGTGCCGGGCTACTCCGAGGTCTATCCGGTGGAGGACCTGGTGTGGGACAACACCAACATGGCGCTGCTGTTCCGCGAGGACATCCTCAACCTCCACGCCTTGGATGACGACCAGCTGACCGCGCTGCTCGAGCGCTTGGAGGAGACCCAGCTCGACGAGCACATGGACATCATCACCCTGATCGGCATCGAGTTCGACGAGAACACCGTGTGGGGCCAGCTCACCATCCTCGAGCTGAAGCTGTTGATCCAACTGGCGTTAGGCCAGCACGAAGAGGCGCTGGAGCGGGTGCAGATGTTCCTGCAGTACAACGACAACAGCGTCGCCCGCGGGCTCTTCTATCAGGCGGTGCAGGCGGTACTCGAGATCGCCCTCGACGACGAACTGGCGCTCGACGACTTCCGCTACAATCTCGCGCGGATGTTCGGCGACGAGACCCTGGACGCGGTGATCGGTTCGGTGAATGGCGATGTGCGCTTCCACGGTCTGCCCCCCACCAACATGCAGCTCGAAGGTTTGGAGAAGCACCAGCGGCTGATCGAGAGCTACAAGAAGCTGCATGCCCACCGGGCCGTGAAGGCCGGCATGTAAGTCGTCACCCCACGCTGAGGTGGTGGTCCACCATCATTGCACGCCCCCGAGCCGGTCGCCTGGCTCGGGGGCGCGGCTTTGTAAAGCTTGCCAGCGTTCTAGAGACACGGCAGGTCCATGAAAGAGGCGTCGATACCGAAGCTGAATGAGCCGGCATGGACTGTCGACTGTTGAGCTGAGTGTGATTCCGCTATCGTGATGGTATAGCCGGACGCGAGTGGGTGAGTGACATGGCAGATCCGTCCCGGCAGCTGCTGGCGCGCGGTCAGAAGGCGCTTGAACGTGCGGATTGGGCTGCCGCACGAGAAGCGTTCGAGGACGCCATTGCCAAGGGGGCGGGTGTTGCGGCCCGGCTGGGCTTGGCCGACGCGCTATGGTGGCTGGGCGATGCCGACGCCCTCTTGGAACAGCTCGAGGCCGCCTATCGCGAAGCGCGATGTGCCGGACGGGTTGCCGATGTAGCCTGGAGCGCGCTCTATATTGCCGTGTGTCAGGAGACCCTCTTTGGCAATCAGCCGGCGGCCGCGGGCTGGTGTGCGCGTGGGCGACGCCTGATCGAGGAGCATGGCCTGGAGGGGCTGCGCAGCTATGGAGCCCTGTTCGAGTCGATGATCCTCGAAGACGCCCCAGAGGCAGCGCGTCATGCGCGTGAGGCGATGGAACTAGGGCGGCGCGCCGGGGATGCTGACGTTGAACTTTGCGCACTGGCACAGCTTGGCGAGATCCATATCCGTCGCGGCAGAATCCGTGAAGGCATCGAGCTGCTCGATGAGGCTATGGCGGGCGCCATTGGCGGCGAGGGCGCGCATCTTGCCACGCTGGTGTTCGCCAGCTGCTGCATGATTCGCGGTTGCCAGGACTGCGCCGAATTCGAGCGCGCCAGGCAGTGGCTGCACAACAGCGATCGCTTCTGCCAGCGCTACGACTGTCCCTTTCTCTTCGTTGGCTGCCGCACCACCTACGGTGCCTTGCTCTTTTTCTCCGGCAACTGGCCAATGGCCGAGCGCGAACTGCGCCTGGCAATGCTCGAGTGTGGCCAGGTGGCACCGGTGTATTTCGGTGAAGTGCTGGCCACACTTGCCGATCTGCGGCTTGCCCAGGGCCGTGAGCGGGATGCGCAACGGCTACTCGCTGACCGGCAAGAAGATCCGCCGACTGCCGTCGTCCGGGCTCGTCTGCAGCTCATGCGCGGAGACCTGGACAGGGCTGCACATATCGCCCGTCACTGGCGCGGCGCCTTGGCCGGTAAGCCGCTGGTGAGCGCGCGTCTGCAGGAGGTACTGGGGGAAACCGCGCTGCTTCGCGGCGACCATGAGGCTGCCGCCTCCATCGGCCGCGCTCTGGTGGAACAGGGGGCGGCCGGTGGCGCGGTGCTGTCCGCCTACGGTCGACGCCTAATCGGCTATGCCGAGGAAGATACTGTCGCCAGTCGTGAAGCTCTGGAGTCCGCACTGACCTCCTTCCGCCAGTTGGGCATGCCCTACGAGGCTGCTCGAAGTAGCTTCGGCCTGGCTCAAGCACTGTGTGAAACGGAGCCTCGCATGGCGTTGCTGGAAGCGCGAACCGCCGAGGCGTCCTTTCGCGCGCTGGGCGCGCAACGCGATGCCGATCTGGCCACGGCCCTGCGTCGCAGGCTTGGCGATGCGGGGTGTACACCGGGTCCCCGCGTCGTGGGCGAACTGACGAAACGGGAGCAACAGGTCATGGCCCTGCTCGGTGACGGCCTCTCGAATCCGGCGATCGCCGAGCACCTTTGCATCAGCCGGCGCACCGTCGAGCACCATGTCTCGAGCATTCTCGACAAACGTGGCCTCACCAACCGAGCCGAGATCGCGGCCGAAGCGGTGCGTCGAGACATGGAAGCATCCGCCACGAAAAATAGGTGATTTCACCGATGTTTCACGGGCTAAGCCTCAGCACGCTGTCTCTGTCATGGAGGCAGTGACGGCAGAACCTTGCCGCTGCCTTCTCCCCCCTGAAGAGGCAATTCGCAAGGAGGTCTGCAATGGCGATGTCACATGAAGCTTTCGAGACGCGTATCCGTCCGCACAACGCGACCCCGTCGGCGGTATGGTCAAGTGGCGGTGGCACCTATGATGAAATCAGTCGCGGCATCATGGATGCCATCGAGCACACCATCGATCGCCTCGATCCCAAGCCCGGGATGCGCGTCCTCGACGTGGCCACGGGGACCGGCTGGGGTGCCAGGCGCCTGGCCGAGCGCGGCTGCCACGTTACCGGCGTTGATTTTGCCACCGACATGCTGGCGCACGCCCGAGAGCGTGCCGCCGCTCGAGGGCTCGATATCGACTTCCAGCATGGGGATGCCGAGGCGCTACCGTTTGAAGACGCGGCCTTCGACGCTGTCATTTCCACCTTCGGTGTGATGTTCGTGCAGCGCCCCGAGGATGCCGCAGCCGAGCTGGCACGGGTCTGTCGGCCGGGTGGACGACTGGCGCTTGCCGTGTGGACGCCGGATGGCAATGTCTTCGAAATGTTCAAGGTCATCAAGGAGTACATGCCACCCCCCGATGGAACGCCGCCGCCGTCGCCCTTCGAGTGGGGCGATCCGGCGCGGGTGCGCCAACTGTTGGGTAACGCGTTCGACCTTCATTTCGAGAACGGTGTTTCGTACTACCGCAAGCCTGACGGCCTGGCGGCGTGGCAAGTGTTCTCGGAAGGCTATGGCCCGGTCCGCACGCTCGCTACCAGCCTCGAATCAACGCAGCGCGAGCGGTTTGCAGAAGACTTCATCGCGTTCCACCAGGCATTTGTCGACGAGATGGGCATCACCGTTCCACGTGAGTATCGCGTGGTGGGTGGGATGCGTATCGGCTGAGGAGGGTATATGTCCCTAACGCTCTGACACGATTAGCCCGGGAGTTGGCGGATCTATCCCCAGGCCAGTCGATATAGAGCGCTGGCGGACAACCTAAGGGAAGTACGCCAGCGCTGTTGTCCGCTCAGCCAAAGAGAAGGTATGCGACATGTATGAACCGCATTGAAATAGCAGATATCACCGGGCGCTTTTGTCGAAATCCATGCGGCTTGGGCGAGGCATTTGCGGCGTAGCTACCCTTTAGCGCGTTGCCGATGCCTCCTTGGGTGTGGCAATTAGCCCCTGCTCCCGCGCCATGGCATAGGCGGCCTGCGGGCCGGCCCACAGCGAGGGGAGCAGCACCAACGAGACGGGGATCGCGGTGATGACGATGAACTGCTGCAGTGCACCGATCTGGCCGGCGCCCATGTAGAGCAGGATGGCGGCCATCAGGGCCATGGCGATGCCCCAGAAGGCGCGCACCAGCGGGTTCGGGGCATCGTGTCCGGCGCATACCACGGCGATGGCGTAGCTCATCGAGTCGCCGGTGGTGGCCACGAAGATGCTGGTCAGGAGCAGGATCGCCAGCGCCATCAGTGTGCCGCCCGGCAACGCCTGGGCGACGGTGAGGGTGGCCACGTCGAACTGGAAGTCGTTGAGCGCTGCGCCGAGGTCGATCACCCCGGTCAGCTGGTAGTGGATGCCGGAGCCGCCCAGCAGGGTGAACCAGATGGCGGTAGCCACCGGGGCCATCACCGCCACGGCAAGAATCATCTCGCGAATGGTACGACCGCGGGAGATACGCGCCACGAAGATCGCCATCAGCGGCGCATAGCCGATAAACCAGGCGAAGAAGAACACCGTCCACCACTGCATCCACCAGGCGGGTGCGGTCTCGGCGGTCATGGTGGCCATGCTGAAGAACGACGACAGGTACTCACCGAAGCCCTGGCTGAAGGCATTGATCAGGAACAGGGTGGGGCCGGCCACCAGGATCACGGCGGCGATGGCGAGGGCCAGAAAGACATTGAAGCGGGACAGCATCTGAATGCCCCTGTGGATGCCGGTCATCGCCGAGCCGACGTAGACCACGGCCAGCAGCACCAGGATGCCGAGCTGGGTGGCGTAGCCCTGGCGGATGCCAAACAGCTCGTGCAGGCCGAAGCTCACCTGGGTGGCCAGGAAGCCGATTGGCCCGACGGTGCCGGCCACCACTGCGATGACGCAGCAGGCGTCGACCAGGCTGCCCAGCACACCCTTCATGACCCGTTCGCCGAACACCGGGTAGAGCAGGGTGCGTGGCTGCAGCGGCTGGCCTTTCACGTAGTGGGCGTGGGCCAGCACGATGGCGGAGAGCGATCCCAGCACCGCCCAGGCCAGAAAGCCCCAGTGCATGAACGACTGTGCCAGGGCACCGGCCACGGCCTCGGCGGTGCCCGCCTCGCTGTCGAAGGCCGGCGGCGTCACCACGAAGTGATAGACCGGCTCACCGGCGGCGAAGAACACGCCGCCACCGGCCAGCAGAGTGCACATGATCATTGATAGCCACTTGAAGGTGCCGATCTGCGGGGTGTCGAGGTTGCCCACCCGGGCCCCAGCCGCCGGCGAGACGGCCACGCCGATGGCGATCAGAAACGTCAGCAGCAGCAGGAGCTGGAAGTAAGTGCCGAGGGTGGCCGCCGTCCAGGCAAAGCCGGTGCTGATGCTGTTAGCCACCCGCTCGATGTCGAACAGCGACAGGCCGACGAAGGCCACGATAAAACCGACCGTGAGCAGCAGTACCAGGGGATCGCCCAGGCGCGACAGCGCCGAGGCCCCTGTAGAAGGGGTGGGGGTATTGGCAGACATGGGGACGCTCTAGTTACGGAGGATGGACGGGCCGTCGAGCAATGGCGCCGACTAGAGCGAACGCATGATAGCAAGCTTCTACTTAAGTCTAAAGGCGCTCGCGGCATACGCCTCAACCGAGGACGCTGTTCTTGCGGCGCTGGGTCTTGTCCTCGTACATACGGTGGTCCGCCAGGGTCAGCACCGTCTGAGCGGGTACTTCACTGGAGCTGGCACTGCCCAGGCTCAAGCGCAGCGTTACCGCGACGTCCTCACCTTGGGGGGAGGCGAAAACACAGCGCTGACCTTCCAGATGCGTCCTGATCAAGGTGGCCACGCGCTGCGGTGCCGACAGGTCGGCGGAGGGAAACAGGATCACGAATTCATCACCGCCATAGCGCGCCAGAATATCGTTCTCTCGGCACTGCATCACCAGGCGTTCGGCGACGGTGGTAATGAGCTGGTCGCCGACCACGTGGCCGTGCTGATCGTTGACCTCTTTGAGCCCATCGACATCGATCATCAGCACCGCGAAATCCAGCCCCGGCTGATGCGTCTTACCCTGGATGCTTTGCTGCAGCGCCGCTTCGAAAAAGCCGCGGTTATAGAGCCCCGTCAGCCCATCGCGCTCGGCCGCTTTCTGCAGTGCCAAATGCAGCAGCTTGTTCTCGGTCGCCGCCGCCAGCTGGTCGACGAGCAGCGTCAGGACGCCCTCCAGGGCCTCGTCCAGCCGGGGCGCACGCACCACCAGCCAGCCCTCGTACAGGCTGAGCCGCCCCGCCATGGAGGTGGCATAGAGCTGTTCGCCATGGGTTCTCTCGTTCAGCTTGATGGTGCCGGCATCCTGCTCGTGCAGGGTCGCCAACCTGCTGCTCAAGCGACGTTCCTCCTCCAGGCTCAGACGAAGGCCGGCGACGGCCGCGTAGCGCGTGACTTCCGGGCGCTGTCGTTCCTGGAGGAATATCGCAAACCCATACTCCGGGAAGTCGGTATGCAGGTGCTTCAAGGAGTCATTGAGCAGGGTATTGATGTCCGGGGCCCGGTTGGCCACCACGGCGAGGTCGTGAAGCGCGTGAAAGACCCGGTTCTGGTACTTGATTTCCGTGATGCTGCGCCCGATTTGACGGTTCTGCCCGTACATTACCCGGGCGATGGTCAGCATGTAGATCACCGCGCCGCTCACCTGGTAGATGTCCAGCCCGATGCTGACGTAAGGGCGAAACGTGAATCCCGTCAATACGCCCCAGCCCAGAGCCCCGCTAGCGAACAGCGCCACCGAGGCGGCCATGCGCCGCGGGCCGCCAACCACCATGTTGTTCATGAAGCAGGCAAGCCCGATGAACAGCGTGGCCCATAGGTAGTAATCGAGCACGCCGCACCAGGCGCCAAACAGCAGGCTGTCGAAATAGAGGTTTCTGAACTCGGCGCGTTTGGAGTTGCGCGCCAGGGTGGCATGTACAAACGCCACCGCCGGCCACAGCAGCAGTAGCAGGGCCGGCAGGATCAGTGCCCAGCCTCTGCCCTCTACCAGTGCGATCCATACCGTGAGCCCGAAGGTGTGGCAAAACGCGAAGGTACGCGGCGGCAGCGTTGCCAGCGCAAGGCGGTGAGGGCGCTTGAAGGTATGCTGCGCCCGAGTCGGGGAGGGCTTGGTAGCACACATGTCGCCAGCATCTCCTGATTCTGCCAGCGACGGCAAGGTGGCCTTTGCCCTGCTGGTATAGGCGCAGCGTAGCGTACTAGCGAGCGTCCAGTGTCTCGATACGGGCGATTTCCAGCCGAAAGGCGCCATCGCGACGGTCGGCGATCAACAGGCCGAGCTGCTGGATATCGTCTGGCGCGAGCGGCGGGGCATTCTCCAGCAACCGCCCACGTTGAATTGCCTCGAAGGCGTGCCAGGGCAGGGCGATACGCTGCCACTCTCCCGCAGGGGGGTGCACCAGGGCGCGGTAGGCGCCGCCGTCGGTCAACTGATGGGTGTATAAGCGCAGTTGGTAGGTGCGCCCGTCGCCACGCGCCCTGACCACTACGCCGGCATAGTCGGAAAGCCGCATCGGCTCGCGCTCGCGCCTTGCCGATGCGAAGCCGCCGCCGTTGGTAAGCGTAAGCTCGCCGGCGAAGACGCCAATGCCTTCTGCCTCATGCATGGCGCCTTGGGAGACGCCGCCCATCACATCGTCGTTGATGGCGTGCCAGCGGGGGATTTCATCCCCGGCGGTGAAATCGATCAGTGTTGGCATATCTCGCGCGTCTCCCGTGCTCGGCCCATTGGGGGCTACACCTTACTGACGATCAGCGCCGCATTCACCCCACCGAACCCGAAACCGTTGCACAGCACGTGTTGGGTCGCATGTTCGCGTGCCGTGCCCGAGACGATGTCCAGATCGCGCAGGTCGTCATCAACGTTCTCCAGGTTCAGGGTCGGGGGCAGCCGGTCGTGCATGACCGAAAGGGTAGAGAAGATGCTCTCCACCCCACCGGCCGCGCCGAGCAGATGGCCGGTGGCCGACTTGGTGGCAGAGATCGGGATGCCGGCGAGAGCGTCATCGAAGGCGTTGCGCAGGGCGGCGATCTCACCTTTATCACCTACGGGGGTCGAGGTGGCATGGGCATTAATGTGGTCGATCGCTTCGGGAGACAGTCCTGCCATCCGCAGTGCGGCGCGGATGGCTGCCGCGGCCCCGGCGCCATCTTCCGGGCCGGCGGTAATGTGGTGAGCATCCGTGCTGGTGCCGTAGCCGCTGAGGATCGCCAGCGGCGTTGCCCCGCGGGCCTCAGCGTGGGCCAGGGTCTCGATCACCAGCAGCCCGGCACCTTCTCCCATGACGAAGCCATTGCGGGCCTGGTCGAAGGGGCGCGATGCCTTGGTGGGAGCGTCCTGCTCGGTGGAGAGCGCCTTCATGGCGTGAAAGCTGGCCAGCGACAGCGGGTCGATGCAGGCTTCGGCGCCGCCGACCAGGGCCACCTCCGCTTCGCCGCTGCGTATCATGCGCATGCCATCGCCGATGGCTTGCACGCCTGCCGCACAGGCGGTGACTGGGCAGCCCATCGGCCCGCGAAGGCCATAGCGGATCGACACATTGCCCGCCGCCAGGTTGGCCAGGAAGGCTGGCACGGTGAAAGGCGAGAGCCGGCGGTGGCCGCGCGTCAAGAGGGTGTTCTGTGCCTGGGTGATGGTGGGGAAGCCGCCGATACCCGAGCCCACGATGGTGGCCGTGGCCAGGCGCTCCGCCTCGCTCGTGGGGAACCAGTTGGCCTGGGTCAGGGCCTCTTCGGCGGCGCCCATGGCGTAGAGGCTGAACAGCTCCAGCTTGCGACGCTCCTTGGCATCCAGCACCTGATCTGGGTCGAGGCCGGCTTCGGGATCGTCCTCGAAGCTGGGTACCGAGCCCGCCACCTTGATCGGCAGCTCGCCGGTGTCGAAGCGGGTGATGGAGGAAATGCCGGAGCGGCCGGCAAGGAGGCGCTCCCAGCCCGCCTTAACGCCGCAACCAAGCGGGCTGATCATGCCCATACCGGTAATCACGAGTGGAGATTGCATGGTAGTTTCCTGAACAGCTTGGGTTTGTGCCAAGCTAACACTGGACTTGATATGATCAAGATAATATTCAGCGTAGGAGAGTGAGGTGGGCATGCCCAACTCGACGCACCGTAAGGCCAAGTCGCGCGAACGCATTCTCAGGTCGGCCATCGAGTTGTTCAGCCGTCAAGGCTTCGAGAAAGTCTCCATCGGGCAGATCATGACGTTGGCCAAGATGACCCACGGCGCCTTCTACGCCCACTTCGCTTCAAAGGAGGCGCTCTATCACGCCTCAGTGCAGGAAACGCTGGAGAGCAGCCGCGCGGCCAGGCTGGTCAAAGGACCTCTATCAGTGAAGCATCTGACGGAGCTGGTCGCGAACTGCTGGAACCTCCAGGAGTTGGAACGTAAGCGCAAGCCGGGGCCCGAGTCGGTACTGTTCAACGAGATCGGCAACGATAACGCCGAGATCCGTACGCTGTTTGAGGCCTCCTACCTGCGCATGAAAAAGATGCTGGAAACCCGTCTTATCGCCTTGAGCCGTCTAAATAAACTCCCCTTCGAGCCGGATCGCGAAGTTATCGCCGACAAGTCACGTGCCATTCTCGCCTCCCTGGTCGGCGCCGTGGCTATCGCCAAGAGCCTACCTGGTGAAGCGGAGCGACAGCATATCCTCAACGCCGCCCAGCGCAACATCCTGCAGATGCTCGGCGTTGATGAAAGCGAGCTGGAGGGCATGCTAGGCGATATAGGGCGAGAGCAGAGCCCTGCGTAGCATCCCTCTCTTCCCATAATGCTCTTGTGCGGTGTCGACGTTGTTGGCGTTGCTCAGCGCATGGCGTTTGTTTACGGTAAGGCAAAGGCCACTGAAGATGGCCGTTTTACCAAGACGTACGCAAGGGCTGCCGCATCAGGGATGATACTGCCATCATTCATGCTGCCGGGTAGGGGCGGTAGCGTGCCTGGACTCAGCCATCAATCACCTAGCCTAGCGGGCTACGAACACCGGCGAATTCCTTACCCAGCACGTGAGTATAGATCTGGGTAGTTTCCACGCTCTTGTGCCCCAGCAACTCCTGAACGGTGCGAATATCCGTCCCTTGGCTCAGCAATTGAGTGGCGAAGCTGTGCCGCAGCGTATGGCAGGAGCCGGGGCGTGGTAGCGATGCGGCACGCATGGCATTTCTGACCGCCCTTTGCACTGCCGATGGGTGGATATGGTGTAAAACAACCTCCCCATCCATGTCGCAGCAGGGCCGGGTGGCAGGAAATAGCCACTGCCAAGCCACGGAGATGCCCGCGTTCGGGTACTTACGATCCAGCGCGTGGGGTAGGGTCACCGGTACGCGGCAATACTGCAGGCGATAGTTAAGTTGCTGTTTAGCTGTGGAGATTTGATGCTGTAAGGCGGGAATACAGCTCGCCGGGAGCAACGTGGTTCTGCAGGGAAAACGCATGAAAAACCGCTCTACGACGGGCCTCGTAGCGCTTTACCAGTAGGAGCTAATGTGGTCATCTAACGGCTTTTGCTCATAGATGACCTCATGCTGACACCATCGCTTATGCACCATTTATCGATCGTTCCCGACTTCCGCCAGGCCTGGAAAGTGCAGCATCAGCTGTCGGATATCCTGTTTCTGACGGTCTGTGCGGTGATCTGTGGTGCCGAGGGTTGGGACGAAATCGAGGATTTTGGCCACGCAAAGCTCGACTTTCTGCGCCAGTACGGCGATTTTGAAGCTGGCGTGCCGAGCCATGACACCTTGGCTAGGGTCATGGCCCTGGTGAATGCCGAGCAGCTGCAAAGCGCATTCGCCGAGTGGATGAAGGCCTGCCACGATGTGACGGAGGGCGCGGTGGTGGCCATCGATGGCAAGACGCTGCGTGGGTCGTACTGCCGAGGGAAGGGCAAAGGGGCGATCCACATGGTCAGTGCCTTCAGTGCGGCGAATGGTGTGGTGCTGGGCCAGGTCAAGACGGCCGAAAAGTCCAACGAGATCACGGCGATTCCCGAGCTGCTCAAGCTTCTCAATCTGCAAGGCTGCCTGGTGACGATCGATGCCATGGGATGCCAGAAGAAGATCGCCACACAGGTCCTGCAGAAGGGCGCCGATTACCTACTGTCCGTGAAGGACAATCAGCCGGCCCTGGCAGACGCCTTCGAGGCCGCGTTTCCTATGGCCAAGGTAGTCAGCTTCGAGGGTGACGCCTATGTCACAGATGAGAAGAACCGTGGCCGAAAAGAGACGAGGTACCATATTGTCAGCGAAGTTACTGAAGAGTTTCAGGAGCTTAGCTATGAATGGCCAGGCCTGAAAACGGTGAGCGTGGTGATGAGTTTCCGCCAGCAAGGTGATGACGCACCAGAGGCGCCAATGATCCGTTACTACATCAGCTCTGCCGAACTGAGCGCCAAGAAGCTCGCCGAAGCGGCTCGCCAGCATTGGTTTGTCGAGAATAAGCTCCACTGGTCCTTGGATGTGGCGCTCCGCGAGGATGCTTGCAAAATCCATCGCGGTCAGGCCGCTGAAAATCTCGCCAGGGTGCGTCATATCGCCTTGAATTACCTCAAAGGGGAGACGCGTTTCAAAGGCGGAATCCGGCGGAAGCAGAAGAAAGCCGCCCTGGATGAGACCTATCTGGCCGACGTTCTCGCGGTGTAGGATTTTTCATGCGTTTTCCCTG
>NZ_FNGH01000005.1 GCF_900102875.1 Franzmannia pantelleriensis | reverse complement strand
ACCACGTCGACGCCGGCCTCGAGCATGGCTTCGAGGACGCCCTCGCGGTCGCTGGCCGGGCCCAGGGTGGCGACGATCTTGGTGCGGCGGATGGCAGGCAGGTCAATGCTCATGAGGCCCTCGGCAGCACCAGAATGGCGCGCAAATCGTTGACATTGGTGCGAGTCGGACCGGTGATGATCAGGTCGTCCAGCGCGGCGAAGAAGCTGTAGGCGTCGTTGCGCGCCAGGTGGTCGGCAACCGACAGCCGCGCGGCCTGGGCGCGGTCCCAGCACTCGGGGCCGAACAGCGCCCCGGCGTTGTCCTCGGAGCCATCGATGCCGTCGGTATCGATAGCCAGGGCATAGATGCCCTTGGCGCCCTTGAGGGTGTCGAACAACCCCAACAGATACTCGACATTGCGCCCACCGCGACCGTCGCCCTGGACGGTGACACTGGTCTCGCCGCCGGAGAGAATCAGCAGCGGCGCGCTGATCTCGCCCTGAGCGGTTAACGCCATGCGCCCCTGGGCGCGTCCCAGGTCACGCGCCTCGCCTTCGAGGTCGTCACCCAGCAGGCGCACCTGCACGCCGCTGCGCTCAGCGCGGGCCTGCGCAGCTTCCAGGGCATCGCTGGCCTTGGCCAGCACGCGTGAGATGTCGCGAGTAAAGCCAGGCGAGCCGACCTGAGGGGCCGAGACATCGCTCACCAGGTGGCGACGCACGCTGTCGGGAATCTCGATGGCGTGGCGCTCGAGGATCGCCAGCGCATCTTGCGGGGTGGTGGCATCCGGCAGTGTCGGGCCCGAGGCGACTAGCGTTGGATCGTCGCCGGGCACGTCGGAGATCAGGTAGGTCACGACCCGTGCCGGATGCGCCGCGGCGGCCAGGCGGCCGCCCTTGATTGCCGACAGGTGGCGGCGCACGGTGTTGATCTCGCGAATCGGCGCCCCGCAGCGCAGCAGCGCCTGGTTGATGGCCTGCTTCTGGCGCAGCGCCAGCCCTGCCGCCGGCAGCGTCATCAGCGCCGAGCCGCCGCCCGAGATCAAGACGATCACCAAGTCGTCTTCGCCAAGCCTGGCCACGCTATCGAGCATGCGGCGGGCGGCCTGCTCGCCGAGGTCATCGGGCATGGGGTGCGATGCCTCCAGCACCTCGATGCACCGCGCTTTGCCCTGTGGCGGCACCCCATGGCCATAGCGGGTCACCACGACGCCGTCGAGAGCAGCGTCCGGGTAGTGCTGTTGCCAGGCCCGCTCCAGCGCCCGCGCCATGGCGGCGGCCGCCTTGCCAGCGCCGACCACCACGGTGCGGCCGGCCGGTGGCGTTGGCAGGTTGTCCGGCAGCAGGCTGTCGGGATGGACGGCAGCGACGGCGCCCTGTGCCAGACGCAATAGCCACTGGCGTGTCGCCTCCGTGCTGGTAAAGGGGGGAGGGGGGGTAAAGGCATTCATTGGTCAACTCCTCACAGCACGCAGTGCGCGACGCAAGTGAAAGCGGGATAGCGTATCGGGGAAGCAAAAAAACCGGTGACAAGCCGTATGTCGCAGGGGGGGCACCTGTCACCGGTGGAAGGCCACATGCCGTGGCGATGGCAGACGACGACCCGACGCCTGCCAACTCATGCGGAGCGCTTGCGCGCTCCCTGTTCTAGCGCCCTCTTGGAGGCGTGAGGCTCAGCTGCCGACTTCGTGGTTGGCGAGCTGCTCGAGAGCACGCAGGATGCCGGCGTGGTCCCAGTCATCGCCACCGTGAGCAACACAGGCCTGGAACAGCTGCTGGGCGTTGGCGGTGCCGGGCAGCGACAGGTTGAGGCTACGTGCCCCCTCCAGCGCCAGGTTCAGGTCCTTCTGATGTAGTTTGACCTTGAAGCCCGGGTCGAAGGTGCGCTTGATCATGCGCTCGCCGTGCACATCGAGGATCTTCGACTGTGCCAGGCCGCCTAACAGCGACTCGCGCACCTTGGCCACGTCGGCGCCGGCCTTGGAGGCGAACAGCAGGCCTTCCGCCACCGCCTCGATGGTCAGCGCGACAACGATCTGGTTGGCGACCTTGCAGGTCTGGCCGGCACCATGATCGCCGATATGGGTGATGGTCTTGCCCATCACCTCGAGGAGCGGCAGGGCGCGCTCGAAGCCTTCCGCTGTGGCCCCCACCATGATGGTCAACGCGGCGTTGATGGCACCGCCCTCGCCGCCGGACACCGGCGCATCGACGTACTCACCGCCGGCGTCATGGATGCGCTTGGCGAAGTCCTGGGTGGCGATCGGTGCAATCGAGCTCATGTCGATCACCAGCGTGCCGGGCTTGAGGCCTTCGATCACGCCGCCTTCGCCGAACAGCACCTGCTCGACGTCTGGGGTGTCGGGCACAATGGTGATGATCACCTCGGCCTCGGCGGCGACGGCTGCCGGGGTATCCAGCTCGCGCATGCCCTTTTCGGCCAGGCTGGCGTCCAGCGCGCCGCGCTTCACCGTCAGCAGCTCATGGCCAGCGTCCAGCAGGTGGCCGGCCATGGGGCGGCCCATGATGCCCAGGCCAATAAATCCGATCTTGCTCATGATATGTCTCCTTTCAGCTTGTCGCTGTGCTTTCTGAATTAGCGCTCGTTGCCAGCTAATCGAGAGATGAGCGCCGGGGGCAAGTCGAAGCGAGGGTTATTTGCCATGGATGGCAATTGTAGCGCCCAGGGATGGGGTCACAGCGCCCTCGCGTAGGCTTGCCGCCGGAATAGCTCATCGCCGACGGGGACCCCACCTAATCATCGCACGCTATCCAGCCAGCCCAGCCCCTCGCGAGTACTGGCAGCCGGCTTGTACTCGCAGCCGATCCAGCCGTCGTAGCCGAGCCGGTCGAGGTGGGCGAACAGGAACGGGTAGTTGATTTCACCCGACCCCGGCTCGTGGCGCCCGGGGTTGTCGGCCAGCTGCACGTGAGCGATCTGCGCCAGGTGCGTCTCGATGGTCGGGGCCAGATCGCCCTCCATGATCTGCATATGATAGATGTCGTACTGCAGCTTGAGATTAGCGCTTCCTACCGATTCGAACAGCGCCAATGCCTGCTCGGTGCGGTTGAGGAAGAAACCCGGAATGTCGCGGGTGTTGATCGGCTCGGCGAGTAGCAGGATGCCTGCCGCTTCGAGCTTGTCGGCGGCATAGCGCAGGTTGTCGATCAGCGTCTGGCGCGCCTGCTCCTGGCTGACGCCCTGGGGCTGAATGCCGGCCAGGCAGTTAACCTGCTTGCAGCCCAGCGTCGTGGCATAGTCGATGGCCTGCTCGACCCCGGCGCGAAATTCCTCGACGCGATCAGGATGGCAGGCGATCCCCCGCTCGCCGGCGGCCCAGTCGCCGGCCGGCAGGTTGTGCAGCACCTGGGTCAGGCCGTGGGCATCGAGTTTGGCCTTGATCTCACTGGCCGGGTAGTCGTAAGGAAACAGGTACTCGACGCCCTTGAAGCCGGCCTGGGCGGCGGCCTCGAAACGGTCGAGGAACTCCTCCTCGGTAAACAGCATGCTGAGGTTGGCGGCAAATTTGGGCATATCGAATCTCCGTTGGGTCGTACGTCATTGCTCGGGGCTTGTCTTGCGACAGGCCTGCGAGGAGGCGCTGTGAATACATCCCTGTACGCTACCGATTCCCTGCGGCGCTCTCGCATCCTGCTTCCGCTTGCAGGGCCGGTGCTGGCCATCCATGGCCAGCCCGTTCGGAGCAGTGCTCCTCACCCCTGGAATCGGACCTCCTCTGCGGCCTGTACCAAGCGCCCCTTGGTCAGTGTGCAGGTTTCATGTCAGGGCGCTGATCGAGGTCGGCGCATCGGTCTGGTTCTCGGCCAGGTCCTCGAACTCGTTGACGCCGTCCAGATCGGTGCCCATGGCGATATTGGTGACCCGCTCGAGGATCACCTCGACCACTACCGGCACGCGGTGCTCGCGCATCAGTTTGCGGGCCTGCTCCAGCGCCGGGGCGATCTGCTCGGGCTCGGTCACACGCAGGGCCTTGCAGCCCAGGCCCTCTACCACCGAGACGTGATCGACACCGTAGTCGTTGATCTCCGGGCAGTTGATGTTCTCGAACGACAGCTGCACGCAGTAATCCATGTCGAAACCACGCTGGGCCTGGCGGATCAGCCCCAGGTAGGAGTTGTTAACCAGCACGTGGATATAGGGCAGCTTGAACTGGGCGCCTGCGGCGAGCTCCTCGACCATGAACTGGAAGTCATAGTCGCCGGAGAGCGCTACCACTTCGGCGCTCGGGTCGGCGCGACACACCCCCAGTGCGGCCGGGATGGTCCAGCCCAGTGGACCGGCCTGGCCGCAGTTGATCCAGTGGCGCGGCTTGTAGACGTGCAGGAACTGCGCCCCGGCGATCTGCGACAGGCCGATGGTGCTGACATAGCGGGTGTCGCGACCGAAGACCTTGTTCATCTCCTCGTAGACGCGCTGCGGTTTGACCGGCACGTTATCGAAGTGGGTCTTGCGCAGCAGGGTGCGCTTGCGCTCCTGGCACGACGCGGCCCAGGCGCTGCGGTCCTTGAGCGTACCCGCCGCCTGCCACTCCCTGGCGATCTCGACGAACAGCTCGAGGGCCGCGCGGGCGTCGGAGACGATGCCGTAATCGGGACCGAAGATGCGCCCGATCTGGGTCGGTTCGATATCCACGTGAACGAAGGTGCGCCCCTCGGTATAGGTCTCGAGGCTACCGGTGTGGCGATTGGCCCAACGGTTGCCGATGCCCATCACTAAGTCGGACTCGAGCAGGGTGGCATTGCCGTAGCGGTGGGAGGTCTGCAGCCCCACCATGCCCGCCATCAGCGGATGGTCGTCAGGAATCGTGCCCCAGCCCATCAGGGTCGGGATCACCGGCACCCCGGTGATCTCGGCCAGCTCGGTGAGCAGCTCACTGGCATCGGCGTTGACAATGCCGCCCCCAGCGACGAGCAGCGGGCGCTCGGACGCATTGAGCATCGCCATGGCCTTCTCGGCCTGGGCCCGTGAGGCGCTGGGCTTGTAGGCCGGCAGCGGCTCGTAGGTGTCCGGGTCGAACTCGATCTCGCTCATCTGCACATCGATCGGCAGATCGATCAGCACCGGCCCGGGGCGCGAGCTGCGCATCAGCTGGAAGGCCTGCTGGAAGGCTCGGGGCACCTGGGCCGGCTCGAGCACGGTGACCGCCCACTTGGTCACCGGCCCAGCGATGGCCTGGATATCCACCGCCTGAAAGTCCTCCTTGTGCAGCTTGGCACGCGGCGCCTGGCCGGTGATGCACAGGATGGGGATGGAGTCGGCGCTGGCCGAGTAGAGCCCGGTGATCATGTCGGTGCCGGCGGGGCCGGAGGTCCCGATGCACACGCCGATATTGCCGGCCTGGGTGCGCGTATAGCCCTCGGCCATGTGCGAGGCGCCCTCGACGTGGCGGGCCAGCACGTGATCGACACCGCCGACCTTGCGCATGGCGGAATAGAAGGGGTTGATGGCGGCGCCGGGGACACCGAACGCCATCTCGACGCCCTCTTTCTTCAACACGTGAATGGCGGCTTCTGCTGCGGTCATCTTGGCCACGACGATTCTCCTCAGTGACGTGAGCAACGGTTGTTGTATACCAAGCTAGACCGCCATCGAATCGGCGTCAATATTTTATGGAAAATATTTCCACTAAAAATATTATAACGGTTATTCGGCTCCTTTATTCAACCAGATGCCGATTGAGCAACAGGCAAAAACCGCTTCATGCTGCGGCCTTGGCGAGCACCGAACGGGCACGCCAAGAGGGCAGGAGGCAAGCCCCCCGCCCGCTAGAGCAGATGCTGATCGACACCGCCACGCTCGGCGGCAATGGGGTGAGTCAGTCGAGGCTGACGCGCAGCGCCAGCGGATACTCGTCGCAGTTATTACCCTCGCCGCCGCGGTCGACGACCAGGAATTCGCCCTCGCGCTCGAGCACCGACTGGATGGCATGCCAGGTACCCGCACGGTAGTTGACGCCCTGACGCCCATCGGTGACGAAGGCTCGTACCTCGGCAGGATCGATCTCATCGCCTGGCGGCGCCACCACGATGATGAAGCGCTCCTGGTGCAACGGCATGAAGGCCTGACTGCCCTGGGGGTGGCGCTCGAGGAAGTCGAGCTCGAGCGGCACATCCACCGGCTGGCTGACGAAGATGCTGATCAGCGTATGCGCCTGCTCACCCAGGGTCTCGACCTTGGCCAGGTCGTGATAGCGGCGGGTGCGCCCGGCGTTGATATGGAAGTAGTCCGCGGTGCGCGTATCGATGACATCACCAAAGAGGGCGAAGGCCTCCGGCGTCAGCGGTGCGGCGTTGAGTTCCAGCATGTCGATCTCCTCATTAGGTACCAGCGCTATCTATGGGTAGCGTTCCAGCGAGAGGCGCCGGCGCCTCTCGCTATCCGAAGTGCTCTGCTCGGTCTCAGCGAGCCCCGAGCCGCAGCGCTGGATGACGGTTGACGTCCTTGTAGAGCAGGTAGCGGAACGGACCCGGGCCGCCGGCATAGCAGGCCTGGGGGCAAAAAGCACGCAGCCACATGAAGTCGCCGGCCTCGACCTCCACCCAGTCCTGATTGAGGTGATAGACCGCCTTGCCCTCCAGCACGTAGAGGCCGTGCTCCATCACATGGGTCTCGTCGAAGGGGATCACGCCGCCCGGCTGGAAGGTGACGATATTGACGTGCATGTCGTGGCGCACGTCCGCAGGGTCGACGAAGCGCGTGGTGGCCCAGCGCCCCTCGGTGTCGGGCATCTCCAGCGGCGCGATATCGTTCTCGTTGGTGACGAAGGCCTCCGGCACCTCGAGCCCTTCGACGAACTCGAACGCCTTGCGCACCCAGTGGAAGCGCACCGGCGCCGCCGACTCATTGCGCAGCTGCCAATCGCTGCCGGGCGGGATAAAGGCGTAGCCGCCCGGTGTCATGTGGTGGCGCTCGCCGGCCAGGGTCAGGGTCATCTCGCCCTCGACCACGAACAGCACCCCCTCGGCGGCTGGGTCCAGCTCGGGCCGTTCACTGCCGCCGCCCGGCGCCACCTCCATGATGTACTGCGAGAACGTCTCGGCGAAGCCCGACAGCGGCCGTGCCAACACCCACAGCCGCGTGTCGTGCCAGAACGGCAGGTTGCTGGTGACGATATCGCCGAACACCCCCTTGGGGATCACCGCATAAGCTTCGGTGAACACCGCACGATCGCTGAGCAACTGGGTCTGGGGCGGATGCCCGCCGTGGGGGGCGTAGTAGCGTCGTGTCGTCATGCTCGGCTCCTCATGTGCAATGGCGGCCTAGGCATCGGCCGCAAAACCTATCTCTCACGTCTTGTGAAACTATATTCCCAAGGTTAACGTGTCCAGAAACTTTTGTTTCATGCGTTGGCAAACGAGAGGGCGTCCATGCATCTGGATCACGCCATCGCCTCACCGAAACCTCCCTATCCGCCCGGCAGCTACGCACAGGCGTCAGGGGGACAGCTCGTCCAGGCTCGAATAGAGCTCGCTGACGCTATCAATACGCGCTCGGCCCTGTACCAGCCGCTGGTGCAACAGCCCATTGGCCAAGAGACTCACCAAGCTCATGGCACTGGCATAACTGTCAAAAGCAGAAATGCTATCCAACGGACACTCCAGCCACCAGTCAGCCTGGACAGCGTAACCCGCAGCCGTCGCGTCACCGATCAACAGTACCCGAACGGGCATCTCGGTCAGGGTGTCCATCAGAGCGTCAAACAGCTTAGGGCGGCGCCGAAACCCGAACACCACGACCAGATCGTCCTCTGCCAAACCGGCCAGCTCCTCAGCCAGAGACTGGTTTGGCTGTGGCGCCAGCACGACATCACCACGAATTTGAACCAGCTGTTGGCGACAATGCATGGCCAGCGGGTAACTGTTGCGGAACCCCACCAGCAAGAGCCGTTGCGCTCGGTCCATGGCCTCAACAATGATCTCGAACGTAGCTGGTTCAATGCGCGACAAAACGCGCTGCAGATTGTCCTGCTCGCGCGCCATGTGGCGCTTGAAACGCTCACCGTTTCCACTCGCCGTGTTGGCATCGGTGACGAGCGGCATACCCAAGCTGCGAAGTTGCCGAGCATGCCGCTTCACAGACTGAAAGTTTTCAAAACCGAGGCGCTTAAAGAGACGGCTGACCGTGGACTTGGAGACGCCAGTCAGCCGGGCCAGGTCAGCCGCACTATAGACGGCCAGGTCATCAAAGTGATCCAGAATGAAACTGGCCACCCTCTGCTCCTGGGCACTCAGGTCGGCATACTGAGCCGATATCCGCTGACCAATGTGTGGCGTCATGGCCACCTGTGGCGTCCTCAAGTGCACCTCCTTTACGCGCAATCCACAACTGTCGAACTACGCCGGAAGGCGCAATTCTTCACAACCAGAAATATTGCGGAAATAATTTCCATAAACCATGATGACTGGTATGAAGTGCCGATAAATCCGCCACCCCCGCTCAGCATCACCCCAACGCATCATCCCCACTCTATCCACTACTGGCATGGGGCAGGTGACACCCGAAGCGCTACGACACCATAACGACACCACCACTCCCGACACCATTGATGTCGACTCCCTCAACAACAACGCGAGGTACATCATGACCAACTCCAACTCTTCGCCAAACCACCGCGACAGCGCCAATGATGGCCAAGGAGGCTGGCTCAGGATTCCCCATATCTACGTGATCCTGTTCGTATTTATCGCCATCGCTGCGGTGGCGACCCACTTTGTTCCTGCCGGTGAGTTCGAGCGCATCCCCGGCCCTGAGGGACGCATCACCATCGACCCCGAGTCGTTCCAACACGTCGAGCCTTCGCCAGTGGGCGTGGTCGACTTCATGCTGGCCATCCCAAACGGGCTGATGAGCGCCGGGGAGGTGGTGTTCTTTACCTTCATGATCGGCGGCATGTTCATGGTACTGCGACGCACCGGCATCATCGAGATCGGCGTCGACAAGCTGACTCGACGCTTCGCCAACCAGAGCCTGCTGATGATCCCGGTGTTGATGACGGTGTTTGCACTGGTCGCCACCATCATCGGCACCCAAGAGCTGGCGTTGGTCTATGTGCCCGTCATCCTGCCGTTGATGATCGCGCTGCGCTTCGACTCGGTGACCGCCGCCGCCGTGGCGCTGTGTGCTACTACCGCCGGCTTTGCCACCGGCGTGCTTAACCCGATCAACACCGGGCTCGGTCAGCAGCTGTCGGATCTGCCACTCTATTCCGGCTTCGGCCTGCGTGCAGTCGCCTTTGCCATAGTGCTTGGCGCCGGCATCTACTTCGTGATGCGCTACGCGCGCAAGGTACGGGATAATCCGGCACTGAGCCTGATGGCCGGCGACGCTACAGAAGCGGAAAAGCGGGACACCTACCAGCATGCCAATGACGAAGGTGCGTTGGTCGCCAATGCCCGTCAGAAGCTGGCGGCCCTGGCCACCTTCGCCTTCTTCGGCATCCTGGTCTATGGCGTGCTGCAGCAGGGCTGGTTCATGATGGAGATGGCCGGCCTGTTCATCGTCATGGGCATCGTCGTCGGCCTGATTGCCGGGCTCTCTACTGAAGCCATCTGCGAAGGCTTCAACAAGGGTTTTCGCGACGTACTGGTAGGCGCCATGATTGCCGGTGTGGCCCGGGGGGTGGCCGTGGTGCTTGAGGATGGCCAGATAATGGATACCCTGGTGTTCGGCCTTGGCAACCTGGTCGGCGAGCTGCCCACCATGCTCTCGGCGATCGGCATGTACTTCGCGCAATTGGCCTTCAATTTCGTGGTGCCATCTGGCAGCGGTCAGGCGTTGGTGACCATGCCAATCATGGCGCCGCTCTCTGACATTATTGGGGTCACTCGCCAGACCGCCGTGCTCGCCTTCCAGCTCGGTGACGGCATGGGCAATATCCTCTACCCGACCTCCGGCTACTTCATGGCCACCCTGGCCATCGCTGGTGTGCCCTGGCAGAAGTGGGTCAAGTTCTTCTTCCCGCTGTTCTGCGTATGGGTATTGATCGCGCTGGCCTTCCTGGCCTTCGCCCAGGCGACCCAGTGGGTCGGATGAGAGACTAGCCGTTACGCCAATGCGTCTGCCCCCTCGCCTAATCGGGCGGGGGGCAGGCCTGGACAAGGCAATCACCCTCCCCAGCATACCCACTCAGCGTTGCCGTGCAGGATGCTGCTCGGCCCAGTGGCGAGCAATATCCACGCGCCGCGTCACCCAGACCCGGTCGTGCGCTTCGATATGGTCGAGGAAGCGCTGCAGGGCACGGAAGCGTCCGGGGCGGCCGATCAGGCGACAGTGCAGGCCGATCGACATCATCTTCGGTGTGTCCTCACCCTCGGCGTAGAGCACATCGAAGGCATCACGCAGGTACGCGAAGAAGTGATCACCGGTGTTGAAGCCCTGGGGCGTGGCGAAGCGCATGTCGTTGGTATCCAGGGTGTAGGGCACCACCAGGTGGTCATGGGTCTCGCCCTGACTGTCCTGCTCGCGGGTCCAGAACGGCAGGTCATCGCCGTAGTAATCGCTGTCGTAAAGAAAGGAGCCCTCGTCGAGCACCAGCCGGCGCGTATTGACGCTGTCGCGGCCGGTGTACCAGCCCAGCGGTTTCTCGCCGTAAAGGGTCTGGAAGATCTCGATGGCACGCTGCATGTGCTCGCGCTCGAGACTCTCGGGCATGCCCTGATAGTGCAGCCAGCGGTAGCCGTGGCAGGCGATCTCGTGGCCCAGCTCCTTGAAGGCGTGCGCCACCTCGGGATGACGCTCCAGCGCCATGGCCACGCCGAACACGGTCAGCGGCAAGCCGCGTCGTTCGAACTCATTGAGCACCCGCCATACCCCGGCCCGTGAGCCGTACTCGTAGATCGACTCCATACTCAAATGCCGCTCGGGATAGGCCTCGGCGCCGACGATCTCGGAGAGGAACTTCTCGGAGTGGCTATCGCCATGCAGCACGCAGCTCTCGCCACCCTCTTCGTAGTTGAGCACGAACTGCACCGCGATCCTGGCCTTACCCGGCCAGTTGGCTTGAGGCAGGGAGCGGCCGTAGCCGATCAGGTCGCGAGGGTAGTCCTGGGTCATGGTCGAACCTCTCCTTGTTATACTGACAACATTTTATGTATACAATTTAAAGATAGAGTGTGTTCAGTTGACTTGCAAGTCCTCAGTTCCCTCCGCTGATGGCGTTCAGCAGCATCATCGCCTGCGTCTGGGCGAGCGCCGCATCCAGGCAGTCGATTACCCGGCACGCTTTCTCCAGCGGCAGTTCCGCTGCAAGCCCCGCGAACGCGGCCCCCCCCACGATAACAACCTCTGGTGACAGCTGTTGCTGCTGCCTCTCCAAGGTCGACGCGAGGCGCTGTCCCGCCAGATCACGCTGCGCCGGCAGGCGAAGGTCGTCGATGGAGATGGCGTCGATACCCACGCAGTGGCGCGACACCCCGAGATCATTGAGCTGATCCTCGATCATTCGCGGCCAGCGCTGCCCTGGCGTAATCACCGAGAAGCGCCCCCCCAGTTGCAGCGCGCTCAGCACCGACGCCTCGAGCATGCCCACTACCGGCACAGGGCTGATCTCACGCACTGCAGCGATACCCGGCTCGCCGAAACAGGCCAGCAGGATAGCGTCGAAACCTGCAGGGTCAGTGGCCAGATGATGCTCCGCCAGGCCCACCACGGCGGCGCCGGACAGCGCACAGTCACGCCGCGAGGCAATATAGCCGACGCTATCGACGGCGGTGTCGGCCACCACCTCGACACTGGCTCCCAGCAAACGCCTGGCCTTGGCGGCCATCTGTTCGGTCATGGCGAGATTGGCATTGCCATTGAGTAGCAGTAAACGCATGTGCGCCTCCTCATTCCACCCCCGGCGAATTATCCGGGGGACATATTGTATACAGGATATCCGAAAAAATGGCGTCAGCCCGCCATGGAACCCACGCGCTATGTTGCTTCTCGCCTCATCAAACATGGCAGCTCTTCTGGCTTTCAACCTAATGCGCTGTTTTTAAACGCATAAATAACTTGCGGCGATCAGCATTCATGGCTTGCAATTCAGCATAGCCTTGACTATTTTTGTATACAAATAAAAATTACTTTGTTCACGACACCACGCAACGCAGGTCGTACCACAACAATCACCAACTACCTTTGCGAGGACCGCGATATGACCAACAGCGATCAGTCAGCGGCACAGGCCGAGCTCTCCAGTTCGCCTACCAAAGCGCCAGGCCAGGAGAGCCTAGCCCCCCAGCAGACCCGTATCATGGGTCGCCCCTCCTACTTCCTGGCCTGGTTCGGCGGCTGCGTGTCGATCGGCACCTTCGCCATGGGCTCCAGCGTGGTCGGCACACTCAACCTGATCCAGGCCACCCTGGCGATCGCCATCGGCTGCTTCGTCATCGGTATCGCCCTGGCCATCAATGGCGCTCCCGGCTACAAATACGGCATCCCCTTCATGGTCCAGGCACGCAGCGCCTTCGGCTTTGCCGGCACGCGCATTCCGGGATTGGTGCGGGCGGTACCGGCCATCGTCTGGTACGGCTTCCAGAGCTGGATTGGTGCCGGCGCCCTGAATATGGTGTCGGCGACGCTATTCGGCTTCGATAATCTGATCTTCTACTTCATCAGCTTTCAGTTTCTGCAGATCGGTCTGTCGGTGATGGGTTTCCAGGGCATCAAGTGGCTGGAGAATATTGGCAGCGCCTTTATCCTCGCCTCGCTGATGTACATGTTCTACGCCACGGTGCAGCGCTACGGTGACGAGCTCTCCGCCAGCCTGCTGACCATGGAAGGCTCCTGGGGCATGCCCTTCTGGGGCGCCACCATGCTGTTCCTGGGTATCTACAGCACTATGATGCTCAACGTCAGCGACTACTCCCGCGAGCACAAGACAGGCACCGGTCCGGGCCTGCTGACCACCATTTATGCCATGTCGATCCTGCCCTGCACGCTGTTCATGGGGCTGATCGGCTACATGGTCTCCGAGGCCACCGGCACCGCCGACCCCATCCAGGTGTTCGCCAATGCCGTGGACAACACCCCGCTGCTGATGACCACCCTGCTGTTCATCGCCTTCGCCCAGGTCACCACCAACGTGCTTAACAACGTAGTGCCACCGACCTACGTGCTGATGGACGTCTTCAAGCTGAAGTTCCCGATCGCCACCGTGATCGTCGGCCTGCTGGCCTTCGCCACCTTCCCCTGGAAGCTGGTGCAGCCCGAATCCGCTGCCGGCCTGCAGCTGTTCGTGCAAACCTACTCGGCCTTCCTCGGCCCGATCTTCGCCATCCTGGTGGTCGACTACTACGTGATCCGCCGCCGCACCCTGGACATCGCCAAGCTGTATGACGAGGCCGGCCCCTACCAGGGCGTCAACTATGCGGCGCTGATCGCTACTCTGGTGGGTATCGTCGCCGCCCTGACCTTCTCCGCGGTCTCCTGGTACGCCAGCCTGATCCCGGCCGGGATCACCTACTACCTGTTGATGCAGCACTGGGCACCCTGCCAGCGCTTTCGCCAGTGACTACCGCACCTGTGACTCCGCCCGGCACCTGCCGGGCGGAGACGCCTCTGCCAATAATGACAACGCTAGCTTTTCTCATCCGCCAAAGATGCGCTGCAGGTCGGGAGCGCCGCTGGGCTCCTCGACCACCGTCAGCGAGGCCTCGATGGCCTTGAGATGGCGGCTCATGAAGGCGGCGGCGCGTTCTCCATCCCCCTGCTCCAGCAGGCGAATCAGTTCGTCATGGTCGTGGGACTCGCAGCCGAGGTGGCCAGGGTTGCCGTAGACGGCCAGGATCAGCGAGGATCGCGAGCAGAGCCTGGCCACGAACTCGGCCAGGGTAGCATTGCCGGCGAGCAGGGCCAGCCGCTCATGGAACATCGCCGAGAGCTTGATCGCGGTGCTCTGCTGGCCGCTGCGCAGCGCCTCGTGCTCACGCCGTGCCAGCTCGCGCAGGGCACTGACAGCGGCCGGCGTGAGATGTCTGGCGGCGGCGGCCATTAGCCCACACTCGACCAACTGGCGCGCCGCGAAGACCTCGCTGGCTTCCTCGACGGTGGGTCTCGTCACACTGGCGCCGCGGCGCGGTGTCAGGGTGACCATCTGCTCTAGGGCCAGGCGCTGGAGGATCTTGCGGATCCCGGTGCGACTGACGCCAAACACCTCCGCCAGGGCATCTTCACGTAGGCGTGCACCGGGCTTGAGGCGCTGCTCGATGATCGCCTCGCTGATCGCGCGATGAATCGCCTCGTGGCGCTCGGCGCCGTCGCCTGCCTTGCCACGACCGCGTGCGCCCGTCCCCGGTCGCGGCCCTGTCATCACGCCGGCAGCCGGCAGCAGGCCGCCCAATGGATGTCGCTCAACCCTCGTGCAGCAGGCACCGCCGCCAGGCACTCGTCGCTGGCCTGCGGACAGCGCGGCGCAAACGCACAGCCCTGGGGCAGTTCGGCGAGATCGGGCGGCGCCCCGGGAATCGCCTCCAGCCGTTGACCACGCTGCGCGCCCGAGGCACGCGACGCCATTAGTCCTTGCGTGTAGGGGTGCTGGGGGGCGCCAATCAGCTCCTCGACGCGCCCCGACTCGACGATGCGTCCGGCATACATCACCGCGATACGGTCGGAGATCTCGTTGGCGACCCCCATATCGTGGGTGACGAAGATCACCGACATCCCCAGCTCGCGCTGCAGGTCGCGCAGCAGCAGCAGAATCTGGATCTGCACCGTGGCGTCCAGCGCCGTGGTCGGCTCATCGGCGAGCAGCAGCTTGGGCCGACAGGAAAGTGCCAGTGCGATCATCGCCCGCTGGCTCATCCCCCCCGAGAGCTCATGGGGATAGTTGGCCAAGCGGCGCTGGGCCGAGGGGATGCGCACCAGCTCGAACAGCTCCAGCGCCCGCGCCAGCCCCTCGCGACGGCTGACGCCCTCATGGCGGCACACCGTCTCGGCGATCTGCTCGCCAATCGTGTAGACCGGGTCGAAGGCCAGCATCGGCTCCTGGAAGATCATCGACGCCGTGCGCCCGCGAAAGCGGGTCAGCTGGCGCTGCGACATCGCCAGCACGTCCTGGCCGTCGACGCTGACCCGGCCCGAGATTTGCGACCGCCGCTCCGGCAGCAAACGCATCAGGGTGCGCAGGGTGACGCTCTTGCCCGAGCCGCTTTCGCCGAGGATGGTCAACACTTCGCCGCGCTCGAGGCTCAGGTCGACGCCGTTGACGGCGTGTACCTGCCGCGTCGGGGTGCGAAAGTGCACGGTCAGATCGCTGATCTCGACCAGCGGGGGCTGGGACGCGGCAGCGGGGTCGGACGTCGCAGCAGCTAGGCTCATGTCGGGCTCTCCTCTGAGATGCGCTTGACGGGCACCGCACCGGCCATGACCTCATCAGCGCGCCGGCAGGCGACCTGGTGCGCGGTACCACAGGCTTCGAGTGCCGGCTCGGCGTCGCGACAGGCGTCCTCGACCATCGGGCAGCGTGGGCAGAAGCGACAGCCCGGCGGCAGGTCGATGGGGTTGGGCGGGTCGCCGACCAGCGGCGCCTGCTGGGTGCGCTGGTCGGGATTCATCGACGGCATCGCCGACAGCAGCGCCCGGGTATAGGGGTGCGCTGGTGCACGATAGAGCGCCTCCACCTCGCCCATTTCGGCGACCTTGCCGAGATACATCACCATCACCCGATCGCTGATATAGCGCACCACGTTGAGGTCGTGGGAGATGAACAGATAGGTCAGGCCATACTCCTGCTTGAGATCCATCAGCAGATTGAGCACCTGCGCCTCTACCGACTTGTCGAGCGCCGAAACCGCCTCGTCGAGAATCAGCAGCCGCGGCTCCAGCGCCAGGGCGCGGGCGATATTGACCCGCTGGCGCTGGCCTCCCGACAGCTCATGGGGATAGCGGTGAGCAAACAGACGGGACGACAGCCCCACCTGATCGAGCAGGCGCCGCGCCCGCTGGCGCGACTCGCGGCGATTCACGCCGTGCACCTGGGGGCCGAAGGCGATCGAGTCTTCGACGCTCATGCGCGGATTGAGCGAGGCGTAGGAGTTCTGAAACACCATCTGCACCTGGCGGCGCATCCCACGTACCGAGATACCGCCGCGCTGGCCGATCGGGTCACCATCGAAGACCATCTCGCCGTGATCCGCGGCCAGCAGATGCATCAGCAGCCTCGCGGTGGTCGACTTGCCGCAGCCGGACTCGCCGACGATGCCAAGTGTCTCGCCCTTGTAGACATCGAAGTCGACGCCGTCCACGGCATGCACCCGTTTCGCCTGGCGGCCCATCCCACCGCGGGTGATGGTGAAGTGTTTCTGGAGGCCACGCACCCGCAGCAGTGGCTGCGCCTTACCGCCGCGGTCGAGTGCGTCGTGCCGTGAGAGCGATAGCGAGTTGTTCATAGCTTGACGTCCATGGCCGAGCGCAGCCCGTCGCTGAGCATGTTGAAGCAGATCGACACCGTGAAGATCATCATCCCGGGCAGCACCGCCACCCAGGGATTGACGTAGATGGCGTCGCGCATGGTGTTGAGCATCAGCCCCCACTCCGGCATTGGTGGCCTGGCGCCTAGCCCCAGGAAGGAGAGCCCCGAGGCAAGGATCATGCTGACGCTGATCAACGAGGTGGCGTAGACGAAAATCGGCCCCAGCACATTGCCCAGCACATGGCGCCGGATGATGGTCAGACTGCGGGCGCCGCTGGCGCGGGCCGCCTCGATGTAGTCGACGCTGCGCACCTGGGTGGTGACGCTCTCCGCCACTCGAGCGATCGGCGGGATAAAGACGATCGTCAGCGACAGCAGCGAGTTGACCAGCCCGGCGCCCAGCGCACCGGCCAGCGCCACCGCCAGCAGCACTGCGGGAAAGGCGTAGAACACATCGATCACCCGCATGATCACGCTGTTCGTTCTGCCGCCAACGAAGCCGGCGACGATGCCGATGGCGCTGCCGATCACGAAGGCGTTGATCACCGGCATCACGCCGATCAGCAGCGACAGCCGGGCGCCGTGGATCAGTCGCGACAGCACGTCGCGCCCCAGCTCGTCGCTGCCCAGGGGGTAGCCCGGCGAGCCGATTGGCTGCAGGCGATTGAGCATGCTGGTCTGGAACGGGCTGGCCGGTGCCAGCCACGGCGCAAACAGCGCCGCCAGCAGGATCATCAGCAGCACGATACCCGATACCAAGGCGACTGGGTCGCGGCGCAAGCGGCCAAATACCGCGCCCCAGTACCCCTGGACCGGAGCGGGCACAGGCGCGTCGGCCTGAGCGCCATCGAGGGTCAGTGACATAGCGTACTCCTCGGCCGTTCAGCCACGCTGGATCCGGGGGTCCAGGCGCGCCTGGGCCAGATCGACGATAAGATTGAGCATCACGAAAAACAGCGCCAGCACCAGGATGGTCCCCTGCAGAATCGGCAGGTCACGCTGGAAGATGGCGTTATTGAGCAGCAGGCCGGTACCCGGCCACGAGAACACCGTCTCGACCAGGATCGACCCGCCGAGCAGATAGCCCAGCTGCAGGCCCATCACCGCCAGCGCGGTGGGCGCCACGTTCTTGACCACATGGCGAAACACCTGGCGCTCCGCCAGGCCCTTGGCGCGCAGCGCCTCAACGAACTCGTGGGCCAGGATATCGGCGACCATGGCGCGAACCGTGCGTGTTACCACGCCCATGGGAATCACTGACAGGGTCACCGCGGGCAGGATCAGATGGCGCAGATAGGCCCACTCGACATTCCAATCGCTGGAGCTGCCGGGGCCGGCCCCCGAAGAGGGCAGCCAGTTGAGCTCCACCGAGAAGATGATCACCAGCAGCATGCCCAGCCAGTAGTGCGGCACGCTGACGCCTCCCACGGCGATGCCGGTCACCAGGCGATCGAGCAGCGAGCCCTGAAAGTAGCCGGCCAGGGTGCCGAACACACAGCCCAGGGTGAAACCGATCAGCGAGGCGGCAAACGCCAGCAGCAGGGTGTTTTTCAGGGCACTGAACACCTCGGCGGTGACCGCGCGGCCGTTGGCCGCCGACAGCCCCAGGTCGCCCTGCACCGCACGCAGCACCCAGCGGCCATACTGCTCGGGTAGCGGGCGGTCGAAGCCGTAGGCGCGCTGTACCATCGCCACCACCTCCGACGGTGCGTCGGGGGAGACCACCGCATCCATCGGGTCGCCCGGGGAGAGGTGGACCAGCGAGAAACAGAAGAAGCTCACCGCCAGCGCAATGGGAATGACGTAGAGCACGCGCTTGAGGAAATAGATAGGCATGCGATCTCCAGGCGGGCAGCGACACGCCGGCAATGCTCAGCCGGCGTGTCGCTGCGCGGCTCACTCTTCGATGTAAACCGGGGTCAGGTCCTGGAACCAGTTCTGGGCCTGCACGAAGCCCTGTACGCGGGGGTTCATGGCCCGCGGCCCTACGTCGTGGGCCACCCACAGCCAGGCCGCATCGTCGACCATGCGCGCATGGAACTCGGCCAGCAGCGCGTCCTGGGCCTCCTGGTCGAAGGTCACCTTGGCTTCATCGAGCAGGCGATCGTACTCGGGGTCGTCCATGTAGCCCCAGTTGAAGCCGTTGGGCGGTGCCATGCTGGAGTGCATGAAGCGGTAAAAGGCGGCGAAGGGGTCGAGCCAGCCGAACGTAATGTTGGTGGCATGGGCGTCTAGGCTGGTCTCATGATCGGCCCCGCGGCGCCAGTTGGGGAACAGCGACTCCCAGTCCATTACCTCGAACTCCAGCTCTATGCCGACTTCTGAGAAGGTCTGCTGGATATACTCGTTCATCGCCAGCGGCTGCATCTGGCCGGAGCCGGAGGTGGAGATCAGCACCTTGATCTCGACCGGGTTATCCGGGCCATAGCCGCTCTCCGCGAGCAGCCGACGTGCCTCGTCGGGATCGTAGCTGATCTCGAACTCGGGCTCGCCAAACCAGGGGTGATCTGGGTTCACGGTACCCACTGCAGGCACCATCAAGCCCCCCAGAAGCGTCTCGAGGCCTTCACGATCCACCGCCAGGTTGGCCGCCTTGCGCACGTTGATATCGCGCCACGGGCTGCCCTCGAGCATCGAGAACTGGTAGGGCCAGGTGTGCGGATAGGGGTTGCTGGTAATGGTCATGCCCTGGGACTCCATACGCGCGATGGCGTCCGCGGCCGGCGATTCGATCCAGTCGACCTGGTCGGAGAGCAGCGCCGAGGTGCGGCTGCTCGACTCCGGCATCGGCAGCAGCTCCACGCGATCGACCTGCGGCACGCGATCGGCATCCCAGTAGTCGGCAAAGGGTTCGAGCACGGCGCGCTCCCGCGGCACCAGACGGGTCAGCTTGAACGGACCGGTGCCGGAAGGCTGGCGGGCAAACTCATCCCAGTCGCCGTCCAGCGCTTCCCACTGCGCCGGGCTAGAGAACAGCAGGAAGGTCAGCTGATAGGGGAACCAGGCATCCGGCTCACTGGTGGTAAAGCTGATGGTGTAGTCGTCGACCTTTTCGTAGCCATCCATGGAGGGGATACGGCCACGCACGTTGCCGGCCTGGCGGGCATCGAACTGCGGTGAATCCTCGTCGTAGACCTTGTCGAGATTCCAGATCGCCGCATCGGCGTTCCAGTCACTGCCGTCATGGAAGGTCACGCCTTCACGCAGATGGAAATGCCACACCTGCTGGTCGTCCTCGTCGACTTCCCAGGACTCGGCCAGACCCGGCGTCAGACCGCTGACCTCATCGGCGGACGACATATCCCAGTTGATCAGCGCATCGTAGATGGTGTAGCCAACGAAGCGGTAGCCTTCGAAGCCGCTATCCGGCTGGCCGGTGGTCAACGGAATATCCGACGCCGTCATGGCGATGCGTAGGGTTTGCTCGGCCTGGACGGTCGTTGTCGATGCCAGGGCGGCGAGGCCGAGGCTCAGGGCAGCGACGGGAGCCGCCCAATGCCAGGTTTGCGCAGTTTTTTTGTATACCATTGTTGCACTCTCCCCTCGTGGGTTTACCAGCCAGGCGACGCGACATCGCCTGTACTGCTAGAGGGGTTAATGCAAGAGTGGGGCCAGCTTTGCCGCGACAGGCGCGATATTCCCGCCAATATCGAAGAGCACTAAAATACAAAGACAGGATAATTTCGTATACAACAATAGCTTGGCTGCGTCTGTCGAGATACGAAGGAAGCGACTGTCCGTCGCTGCGCTGGCAGAGGCGACGGAGTCGATAGGGCGATTTTCCCCCACCCGATGCACCAAGGCGTGGCGCTAGTACCCGATCAGGGCACCGTCGCAGGGCAAGGGAGGAGGCGGCAATGTGGCATCAACCGCTGAAGATCTGCTCCAGATCGGGTACCTCTTCTTCTTCCTCGACGATCGACAGCGAGGCCTCGATGGCCTTGAGGTGACGGCCCATGAAGGCCGCAGCGCGCTCGCCGTCACCCGCCTCGAGAAAGCGGATCAGCTCGTCATGGTCGTGGGACTCGCAGCCCAGGTGGCCAGGGTTGCCATAGACCGCAAGGATCAGCGACGAGCGCGAACACAGCCTGGCGACAAAGTCGGCCAGGGTGGCATTGCCGGAGAGCTGGGCCAGGCGTTCATGGAAGGCCGCCGAGAGCTTGATCGCGGTGCTCTGCTCGCCGGCGCGCAGCGCCTCACGCTCGCGGTGCGCCATATCCCGCAGCGCGCTGGCATTGTCAGGCGTCATGTTGCGTGCCGTCGCCGGCATCAGGCCGCACTCGACCATCTGGCGGGCATCGAAGACATCCTTGGCTTCGTCCGCAGTGGGCCGTGTCACGCTGGCCCCGCGCCGCGGCGTCAGGGTCACTAGCTGCTCCAGCGCCAGGCGCTGCAGGATCTTGCGGATGCCGGTGCGGCTGACCCCGAACACCTCGGAAAGGGCGTCCTCGCGAAGTCGCGCACCGGGCTTCAAGCGGTGCTCGATGATCGCATCGCTGATCGCCCGATAGATGGCATCGTGCCGTTTGGCGCCATCGCCGTTCTTGCCCAGGCGCTTGCGCGGCTGGGCCTCGCTGGACATTGCCGTGGAAGCGGGTTGTCGCTCTGTCATGGTCGGCCTCTCTCCTCATCCTCGGCGTGGCAGGCGCTCGCTCCCGGCGCTACTGCACGCTTGCCATATCGGCCATTGTATACACATTGCCACAGCCGATACGACTGCGGCCCGCCGAGTTGGCGGGCCGCAGAGACGGCAGGCGAATGCCTGGGGATCAGCCGTTACTCACGCCAGGCAGCAATGGCCTCACGCTCCTCGTCGGTCATGTTGGTCATGTTGCCGAGCGGCATGTAGCCGCTCGCGACCACCTGCTTGATCTGACTCATCTGACGGCGAATCTGATCCTCGGTGTCGTAGGCGACACCGGCCGGCGCCGAGGAGAAACTGGCATGGCTGGGGCTCTGGGCATGACACTGCACGCAACGGTCCTCGATGATGGTGGTGACCTCGGCCATCGCCGTGCCCGCTTCGCCCTCGACGGCCGGCGCGCCTGAACCAGCCGGCATCGCCACCCATAGCGCCACGGCGATCAGGGCAGTGCCCGCCGCCGGGTAGGCCGGCTGGATCTTGCCCGAGTGCATCAGCACGAAGAACTGGCGGATCAGCGCCCCGGCGAAGATGAACAGCGACATGATCACCCAGGCATGGTCGTGGTTGTAGGCGAACGAGTAGTGGTTGCTGATCATCAACAGCACCACCGGCAGGGTGAAGTAGGTGTTGTGCACCGAACGCTGCTTGCCGCGCTTGCCATCCAGTGGATTAGGCGTCTCGCCGGCCTTCATCGCCGCCACCATGCGCCGCTGGCCGGGAATGATCCAGAAGAACACGTTGGCCGACATCGCCGTCGCCATCACCGCGCCGGTGAGCAGGAAGGCGGCACGTCCCGAGAACATCTGCACGCTGAGGTAGGCCACGACCACCATCATCACCGCCACGGCGAGACTCAGTAGCCCATCGCGTTCCATGTTGGGACTGATGCGCTTGCACAGCTCGTTGTAGACCACCCAACCGCCGAACAGGAAGGCCAGTGCCAGGATATTGGCTTCTGCGCCGCTGAGGTTGGCGGCCCACTCCCAGTTGCTGCTCGGATTGACCAGGTAGAAACTGGGGTTGGCCATGTACAGCAGCACGAACAGCGCAAAGCCCGACAGCCAGGTGGTGTAGGACTTCCAAAACGACCAGTGCAGGTCATCGGGCAGCTTGGCGGGTGCCGTGGCGTACTTCTGGTTGTGATAGAAGCCGCCGCCGTGGACCGCCCACATCTCACCGAACACGCCCTTGTCGCGATCCTCGGCGGCCTTGGGCTTCTTAAGGCCGTTGTCCAGCATCACGAAGTAGATCGATTCGCCGATCCAGGCAATGGCGGCGATGACGTGCAGCCATCGCAGCAGCAGGTTGGCGAACTCCAGGAGAAAGGATTGCATACGCTAGCTCTCGCTGTGGTTATTGTGTCGTCTCTCGGTCAGGGGCCCCGCTCAGCTGCCTCGGTAGCTCGAATAGCTATACGGCGACAACAGCAGCGGCACGTGGTAGTGCTCGCTGGCATCGGCGACGCCAAAGCGCAGCGGGATACGATCGAGGAAGCGCGGCTCACGACCGGCAACCCCCTGACGGGTCAGGTACTCTCCGGCGTGGAACAGCAGTTCATATTCGCCAACGGTGAAAGCATCACCCTCGAGGATCGGCGCGTCGCAGCGGCCATCGTCGTTGGTCACTACTTCGCCGAGGCGGGTGCGCTGCTCGCCCTCGAGGCGGAATACCTCGATACGGATACCGTGTCCGGGGCGGCCTAGCGAGGTATCGAGTACGTGCGTCGTCAAACGTCCCATGGGGATCTCCTATTGTTGGTGAGGTCGCTACTGCCTATCCTATGAAGACAGTTTTAGCTCTAAAGAGAGTACATTTCAAAGTTTTTTTGTATACAGTAAGTGTATTGCTTTCTTTCTCCCCTCGACGAGCACGCCCAAGGAGGCCGCCAGGATGAGTACTACCCAACTGACCCCACGCCCCAGTCAGCTCGACCGTAGCGCCTTCGTGGCAAGCTTCGGTGATATCTACGAGCATTCCCCATGGATCGCCGAACTGGCCTGGGATGCCGGTCTCGGCAGCGATCAGGACAGCCCCGCCGGCCTCGCCGCGGCGATGGGCGAGGTGCTACGCAGCGCCAGCGCCGAGCGTCAGCTCGAGGTCATCCGCGCCCACCCCGACCTGGCCGGCAAGGCGGCGCTGGCCGGCGAACTGACCGACGACTCGACCCGTGAGCAAGCCGGTGCCGGGCTCGACCAGTGCAGCCCCGAGGAGCTGGCACGCTTCGAGCGTCTCAATGACGCCTACAAGACCAAGTTCGGCTTTCCGTTCGTGATGGCGGTGAAGGGTAACGACCGTCATGACATTCTCGCCGCCTTCGAGACCCGCCTCGACAACGACCTCGACGAGGAGCGTCGTACCGCCGTCGAGCAGATCAATCGCATTGCTCTGCTACGCCTGGAAGGTCGTGTCGGCTAGCACCAGCAGGCAGAATGGAATCGATTTCCGTCAGCACGACAGTCCAACGCCGAGCGTGTATCCTGTGCGCAGTGATCACTGATGCACGGGGACGGAGAGCAAGGCGTGAGCGAGACCAAACGCAAGGCGGTAGGCCGACCGGCCGGGTCGGGCAAGAGCAGCGGCGGGCACAGCCAGTCGTTGGTGCGTGGGCTGAACATCCTCGAGGGGCTGGCCGCAGCGCCGGTCGGCCTGGCGCTGTCCGATATCGCTCAGATCGTCGGCCTGGCGCCCTCGACCACGCACCGGCTACTGCAGGCGCTGCACAAGCAGGGCTTCATCACTCAGGATGCCGAGCTGGGGCTGTGGAAGATCGGCGTCAAGACCTTCCAGATCGGCAACACCTTCCTCGAGTCGCGCGATTTCGTCGCCACTGCCCGGCCCTATCTGCGTCGGCTGACTGACGAGAGCGGCGAGTCGGCTAATCTGGGCATCCGCGACGACGGCATGGCGGTGTTCCTGGCTCAGAGCGAGTCGCCGCAGATGATGCGCATGATCACGCGCCTCGGTTCACGGGCGCCGATGCACGCCTCGGGGGTCGGCAAGGCGCTGCTTGCCTGGCTCCCGGAAAAGGAGGTCGAACGCATCCTGCAGGCCCGCGGGCTGCCCAAGGTCACCGACAACACCATCGATACCCCGGCCCGGCTGCGCCAGGGCATGGCCGAGATTCGTCGCCAGGGCTACGCCTGCGACCGCGAGGAGCATGCCGTAGGCCTGCACTGCGTAGCCGCCTCGATCCACGACGAACAGGGCAGCCCGTTGGGGGCCATCTCGGTCTCCGGTCCGGTGGCGCGAATTCCCGAGTCGCGGCTTGCCGAGCTCGGCGGCCTGGTCAGCCGTGCCGCCCGTGAGATCACCACCCAACTCGGTGGCAGACTGCCCAGCGCCGAGGAGTATTGATCACCGCGGGCCCGTGCCGTACCGCGCGTTCGCGGTTACACTGAGCGCCAGTTTTCCGCCGCACTACGAGGCCCGCGATGAGTCCCCACCTGCTGTCCGTCGATTCCCTGTCACGCGATCGCGTCGATCACCTGCTGCGGGTCGCCGCGCGCATGGAACCCATTGCCCAGCGCCGCCAGGTCACTCGGGTACTGGAAGGCGCCGTGCTCGGCAATCTGTTCTTCGAGGCCAGCACCCGCACCCGGGTCAGCTTCCACGCGGCCTTCTGTCGGCTCGGCGGCAGCGTCTGCGACACCACCGGTTTCACCTTCTCATCGATGGCCAAGGGCGAGTCGCTCTACGACACCAGCCGGGTGATGAGCGGCTACTGCGATGCCATCGTCATGCGCCACCCCGATCAGGGCTCGGTGGCCGAGTTCGCCGCCGCCACCCATGTGCCGGTGATCAACGGCGGCGACGGCCCCGGTGAGCACCCCAGCCAGGCGCTGCTCGACTTCTATACCATCGACAAGGAGTTCGCCCGCCTCGGCAAGCCGCTGGCTGGCGCCCATGTGCTGCTGACCGGCGACCTCAAGTACGGTCGCACGGTGCACTCGCTGATCAAGCTGCTGTCGCTCTACGACCCCTTGCGCATCACCTTGGTGGCACCGCCGGGGCTGGAGATGCCAAGCCACTTGATCGACCTGGTCGCATCCCGCGGACATCGAGTCGAGCAGCGCGAAAGCCTGGCCGACAACTATGCCGACGTGGATGTGGTCTACACCACGCGCATCCAGAAGGAGCGCTTTACTGCCGAGATGAGCGAGGGCTTCAGCCTGTCGCGGGACTTCAGCGTCGACCGCGACTTCATGAACAAGCGCTGCGGCCGCAACACCATCGTCATGCACCCGCTGCCCCGCGACAGCCGTGCCGAAGCCAACGACCTCGACGTCGATCTCAACGGCGACCCGCGTCTGGCGATCTTCCGCCAGACCGATAACGGCATTCCGGTGCGCATGGCAATCTTCGCCACCCTGCTGCAGGTCGAGGACCTGATCGAGAAGGATCTGCGCCCGGTGCGTTGGTTCGTGCCCGAGCGGGTCGGGGTCGATGACGCCACGTCCTAGCCAATGGGATAGGCTGCCGAATAGCGTGGAATGTGCGAGACTGCGAATATCGGCCGGACATCGTTCACCAACAACAACCATGCGTACCGTCAAGGAGTCACAGCGACCATGAACATGCACACCGCCTACCTCTCACTGGGAGCCTTCTACAGCCTGCTGATCGCCATCGGCGCCTTGGCGCTGCTGATGGGCGGCGGCTCGGCCATGTCGATCGTGCAACTTGGCATTGGCGCTCTGGCAGTGGTCGGCCTGTGGGGCTATACCCTGAGGCGCGGCTTCATGAATCCGCGCATCTGGCGGCCGTTGGCGGGCATCCTGGCGATTGCCGTGGTCCTGCAGCTGATCCTGGTGCTGACTGCCGGGCTGTCGAAGACTGACATCACCTGGATGCTGATCAGCGCGGTGTTCTCGGCGCTGCTGGTCGTGATCCTGTTCAACTATGGCAACCGCGACCAGGCGCTGTGGGCCTCCGAGGCCGACGTCGAGGGAGGCAAGACCCTCGAGGCACTGCTCAAGCGCCAGTCGCCGCTGAGCGCCGAGAACGTCACCGACAAGCGTAAAGCCAGCGTGACCGTGGGCTGCGAAGGCAATCACTACAGCGTACGCGTACGTCGCGAGCACGGTGGCGAGGTCGAGCAGTTCGAGGAGCGTTTCAATCACCCGGCAACGCTGGCGTTCTTCATCGAGAAGTACACCTGCATCACCGCCGACGACATCGCGCAGCAGAACGCCGCTAGCAAACAGTCCTAGGGTATCAACCCCTCCTGGCGAGCAAACCAGCCCTCCAGGATCAGCACCGCGGCAATGCCGTCGACGCTATCGTCACGGTAGTTGCCACGGTGCCCCGCCTCACGGGCAATGGCCTTGGCCTCTCGGGTCGAGCCGCGCTCGTCGGCCATTTCGCAGGGAATGCCGTAGCGGCCGAACAGCCGCTTGCCAAATTTGCGCGCACGCACGCTCATCTCCTGCTCCTCGCCGTCGCGGGTCAGCGGCAGGCCAACCACGAACAGGTCCGGCCGCCATTCGTCGACCAGCTGAGTGATCACCGACCAGTCGGGAATCCCGTCGCGGGCGCTGAGCGGCTGGAGCTGGCGGGCACTAGCCAGCAGCTCGTTGCCCACCGCCACGCCGATCCGTCGCGTGCCGAAGTCGAAGGCCAGGATCAGGCGTTCACCGGCCTTGCCCATCAGCCGTGCCTCCGGGTCATGAATGGCCCGCCTCGCGACTCATCAGGTTGAGATCCACGCCCAGGCTACCGGCAGCGGCCTGCAGGCGCTGCTCGGGCAGTGTATCGAAGAGAATCTGCGCGCTGCCCTCCACGGTCAGCCAGGCGTTCTCCTTGAGTTCGTTCTCGAGCTGCCCGGCCTCCCAGCCGGCACACCCCAGACACACCAGAAACTGCTCAGGGCCGCGGCCGTCGGCCAGCGCCTGGAGCATGTCCATCGACGTGGTCAGAGCGATCTCCTCGGCGACCTGGATGCTGGAGTCCCAGGCGCTGGCCGTGCCGCGATGCAGGATGAAGCCGCGATCCTTGTGCACCGGCCCACCGTAATAGACCGGCGCATCGCGGTGCGGGCTGTCATCGCCGCCCAGGTCGAGTTGCTCGAACAGGGCATCGAGGGTCAGGTCGAGGGGGCGATTGACGATCACCCCCATGGTGCCATTGTCATCATGATCGCACAGGTAACTCAGGCTACCGGCGAAGTTGGCGTCCTCTAGATGAGGCATCGCCAGCAAAAAATGGTGTTTCAAGCTTTGCATGGGCCTCCCGGGCGCGGGGCGGTCCTGCCCTCATTGCACGCCGATATGATTGCCTTTCCCGAAGCGCCAGACACGGGTAATCGACAGACTGTCGAGCGCCCCCAGAGCGTCGTCGAAGGGCGGGTAGGGAGCCGCGCCGCGCACGGTTGCCAACGCCACCCGATCGAGTTCGGGATGTGGCGACGATTGTACCACCTCTGACTGGCGGAGCTGACCATCACGGCCGATCACCACGCGGATCCGCAGCTCGCCATCAAGATGCGGCGGCGCTGGATAGTCGCGATTACCGTAGGTCTCGATGCGTCGCGTCCAGGCCTCGATATAGCGCGCCTCGGCGGCCTCGCGGGCGGCCTGGCGAGCGTCTCCCGCCTGCTCGGCGGCCAGCGTGGCGGCCTCACCTTGCTGGCGCTGGCTCAGCGCCGCCTGGCCAAGCAGATCGCGACTATCACGCGCGCCCGCATGAGCCTCGGGCCGTGGATCGGCCAGGGCCGGCACTTGCGCCAGCGCTGGATCGACACGGGTCGGGCTCGACGCTCCCTCGCTGGCGCTGACCACCGCCGTCAGCGGTGCCGCTGGCGTGGCAGCAAGGTCAGGCGTCAACTCGCCGGCCTCGACGGCGGGGGCCGTAAGCGCCTGGTCGGCGGCAGCCAGGCTGGCCGCCGCCGCGCTGGCGTGGGTGTCACCGCGTGCCTGCTGGTCGGCCTCGGCGATGCTGTCGCTGTCCACCGGCTCGCGGTCCGGCTGGCTGACCAGCACCACGTCGATGCTTGTGCGTTCTACCACCTCGGGACTCAGCGTCCAGCTTGCCACCCCCCCCAGGACCGCCAGGTGCAGCACGATCGCCAGCGCCCAGGCCAGCCAACGCCGATAGGCGCGGGTGACCGGAGCATAGTCGATGGCATCGCCGACGCTGGCCACGAGGGTCGCCTCAGCCTAGCCGCCGCAGGATGGCGTCCATGAGCAGCCCGGCGATGTCGGTACCGCGCTGGTCGTCGATCTCGCGCACGCAGGTCGGGCTGGTGACGTTGATCTCGGTGATGTAGTCACCGATCACGTCGAGGCCAACGAACAGCAGTCCCTTGTCGCGGATCATCGGCTGAACCTGTTCGATCAGCCAGTGATCGCGGGCGGTCAGCTCGCGGCTGACGCCGGTGCCGCCGGCGGCCAGATTGCCGCGGGTCTCGCCGGCCATCGGCACCCGCGCCAGGCCGAACGGGACCGGTTCGCCGTCGACCAGCAGGATGCGGGTGTCACCGTCACGGATCTCAGGGATATAGCGCTGAGCCATGATCTGGCGCTGACCGCGCTCGGTGAGGGTCTCGATGATGGCGCCGAGATTGCGGCCCTCGGACTGGACGTGGAAGATGCCACTACCACCCATGCCATCCAGCGGCTTGAAGATCACGTCGCCATGCTCAGCGTGGAAGGCGCGCAGCACCGGCTCGCTGCACGATACCAGGGTCGGCGTGCAGCACTGCGGGAACTGCTGGGCGAAGAGTTTCTCGTTGCACTCCAGCAGCGCGCGGGTCGGATTGACCACCAACACACCCTCACGCTCGGCGAAGCCGAGCAGGTGCACGGCATTGAGAAAGTGGGCATCCACCGGCGGATCCTTGCGCATCAGGATCACGTCGAGCTCGGCCAGCGGCCGCGCGGCTGGCGCGCCCAGATCGAACCAGTGCTGGGGGTCGCGATGCACGTAAAGCTCGGACTGCCGGGCATAGGCGCGGCCGTCCTGCAGGAACAGATCCTCCTGCTCCATGTAGACGAGCGACCAACCGCGGTCCTGAATCGCCCACAGCATCGCCATGGTGGTGTCTTTCTTGAAGGCGATATCGGCAATGGAGTCCATCACCACGCCAACCCTGAGTGCGCGCTTGCTCATCGAGGGGTATCCATGCAGTCAACTGATAGTGGACGCAGTATGACCCAGCGCCTCTATCGAGACCAAGCCGGGGCAGTCACTCCACGCGGCGGGCGCTCGGCACCAAGCGAATGCCGCCCTCCTCGATGACGATCAAGCGGCGCTTGTAGAGCCGCCCGATGGCCTGCTTGAAGGCACTCTTGCTGACCCCCAGGCGCGCCTTGATCTCCGGCGCCGGGCTCTTGTCGGCCAGCGCCAGGTAGCCACCGCTTTCGCGCAGCGCCTTGAGCACCGCCTCACCTACCACGTCTAGCTTGGCTTCGCCCGGCGGCAGCAGCGACAGGTCCAGGCGACCGTCGTCGCGTACCCGCTTCACGTAGCCGACCAGGCGCTGGCCGCGACGCGGTGCACGGGGCAAGTCGTCGTGATAGAGCAGGCCCCAGTAGCGGTGGTTGACCACCGCCTTGACGCCCAGGTCGGTCCGGTCTTCGACCACCAGGGCCACTTCATCTCCCGGCGCCAGCCCCTCGGCGGCGTCGATGATGAAGCGATCGAGCCGCTGCGAGGCCACCGGACGGCCCTGCTGATCCTGATAGATCATCACCAGCACCCGCTTGCCCACATCGGGGCGGAAGCGCTGCTCGCCGAACGGCAGCAGCAGATCCTTGGGCTGGCCCCAGGCCAGAAAGGCCCCGGTGGCGTTGACTGTGACCACCTCCAGATAGGCCACCTCGCCGACGCGGGGTAGCGGCGAGGGACGCTTGGCGGTATCAGTGATCATGCTCAGACTCCTGATCGAGATCCCCGAACCGATACTGCAGCAGCGTCAGCGCCACCACCGGAGCGGTCTCGGTGCGCAGGATACGCGGGCCGAGGGTGAGGGGGGAGAAGCCGGCGTGCCGGGCGGCATCGACCTCGGCTGGGGAGAGGCCACCTTCGGGGCCAATCAGCAGGGCGACCGAAGCAGCGGCCTCGGTGCTCTCGAAGGCGCCGTCGGTAGCCGGGTGCAGCACCAGGCGCAGCGCCTCATCACGGGCCGCCAGCCAGTCGCCGAGCGGCTGCGGCGGGTGCACCGGCGGCACGCTGGCACGGCCGCATTGCTCACAGGCACTGACCGCCACCGCCTGCCAGTGGGCGAGCTTCTTGGCTTCGCGCTCGCCCTTGAGGCGCACGTCGCCGTGCTCGGTATACAGCGGGGTAATGGCGGCCACCCCCAGCTCGACGGCCTTCTGGATGGCGTAGTCCATGCGGTCACCCTTGGAGATCGCCTGGCCCAGATGGACCACCAGTGGCGACTCACTGCGCCCGGGGGCAACGGCCTCGACGCGCGCTACCACCCGCTTGCGTTCGGCTTCGACCAGCACCGCGTCGGCTTCCTGGCCGCGCCCGTCGAACAGCGCCAGCCGCTCGCCGGGGCGCATGCGCAACACGCGGCCGACGTGGCGCGCCGCGCCCTCGGGCAGAACGACGTCGCCGCCGACACTGAAGTCGGCGGCGACGTGGATGCGCGGGCCGCTCAACGAGGCGCTCCGCAGGTCACGAGCAGGTGCATAGGCCCTTACTGCGTGGTTTCGCTGGCCTGTTGGGCCTCGCGCTTCTTCTTCTGGGCGTAGATCGCTTCGAAGTTGACCGGCGCCAGCATCAGCGGCGGGAAGCCACCGCGGTTGACCAGATTGTCGATGCATTCACGAGCATAAGGGAACAGCATATTGGGGCAGAAGGCGCCCAGGGTATGCTCGAGTTGCTGCCCTTCGATGCCGGCGATACGAAACAGGCCGGCCTGCTCGATCTCGGCCAGGAACGAGGTGTTCTCGGTCTCGCTGTGCTTGACCTCAGCGGTAACCTTGACCACGACTTCGTACAGATCATCGCCAATCTGGCTGCTCGAGGTGTTGAGATCGAGGCTGACCTTGGGCTTGAACGGCTGCTGAAACACCGCCGGCGCATTGGGCGACTCGAAGGAGATGTCCTTGACGTAAATGCGCTGCAGGGAGAACTTCAGCTGGGGCTTTTCCTGTTCGCCGGCAGCGCCCTGGGGGTTGCTGGCTGCGGGCTGATTGTTGTCTTCCGCCATGAGATAGGTCCTTGACGTCTGTTGCGTGTGAAAAGTGAGTAGCGCTGGTTACTTCTTGACCACCGGCATGCCGTCGGCCTGCCACTGAGTCATGCCACCCTTGAGCTTGAAGGCGCGTTCGAAGCCGGCCTTCTCCAGCTTGGCCTGGGCGGCACCGGATGACTGGCCGTGCTTGCAGACCACGATGATCGGCTTGTCCTTCGACTTTTCCAACTCGCTGATGCGGTTGTCGAGCTTGCTCTGGGGGATGTTGCGTGCCCCGGCAATGTGCCCGGCCTTGAAGTCATTGGCTTCACGGATATCGACCACCACGGCGTCCTCGCGGTTGATCAGCTGGGTCGCCTCGCTGGCCGAGACGCCGCTCTTGCTGCTGCCTCTCACCTCATAGGCGATCCAGGCGGTAAGCACCAACAGGAACGCCCCCACCAGCAGCGGGTGGTTCTGCACGAATTCGAAGAGCTGGTCGATCATGGGTCCGGATAACTCTTGTTGGGTAACGGTAGCGCCGAGCGGCGCCCAGTATACACAAGCTGCAAGATAACGTCTGTGCAGGGCGGCGCCGACGCCAGGGCTTTAGCAGCTAGCAGCACCGCTCGGGGTGGTCGCGGTTGCACACCCAAGCGAAGGACGCCGGGGGCAGGCCGAAGAGGAGGTGTCGATGCCATGGATGGCATCGGTAGCGCCCATGGATGGTTCACAGCGCCTCCTCGCAGGCCTGTCGACGGATCAGTCCGAGCGAGACCGCTTCCCGTAATAGCCCTGCCGCCAGGCTGACGCCCGACGCGGCTGTGCGATATGATGCCCCAAGGAGCCGTGAGTCGCGACCCCGGGACGCCATATCGCCACCGGGCCACGACCTTATCAATGAGGCCAATTGCATGTCTGATGCCACCCCGCGCCCCGTGGCGCTGATCATCCTCGATGGCTACGGCCACAACGAGGCCCTCGAGGCCAACGCCGTCGCCGCCGCCGATACCCCGGTGATGGACCGCCTGCAGCGCGATTGCCCCAGCAGCCTGATCCACACCGACGGCCAGTACGTCGGCCTGCCCGAAGGCCAGATGGGCAACTCCGAGGTCGGCCACATGAACCTCGGCGCCGGGCGCATCGTCTACCAGGACTTCACCCGCATTACCAAGGCCATCGAGGACGGCGACCTCGACCATAACGCCGCCCTGACCCATCCCATCGACGACGCCGTTGAGTCCCGGCGCGCGGTGCACCTGCTCGGCCTGCTATCGCCGGGTGGCGTGCACAGCCACGAGGACCATATCATCGCCATGGCCGAGCTGGCGGCACGGCGCGGCGCCCAGCGCATCTACGTGCACGCCTTCCTCGACGGCCGCGACATGCCGCCCAAGAGCGCCCTGGCCTCCATCGAGCGCGTCAACGAACGGCTCTCCGAGCTGGTCGGCGCCGATAATGGCTTTATCGCCTCGGTGATCGGCCGCTACTACGCCATGGACCGCGACAATCGCTGGGATCGCGTCGAGAAAGCCTACCGCCTGATCACCGAAGGCGTTGGCGAATTCGACGCGGTGAGCGCCGAGGTCGCACTGCGCGAAGCCTATCAGCGCAACGAGACCGACGAGTTCGTCAGTGCCACCAGCGTGCGCCCCGACAATGCGGCGGTGGTCATCGAAGACGGCGACGCGGCAATCTTCATGAACTTCCGCGCCGACCGCGCCCGCGAGCTGACACGCGCCTTCGTCGAGGACGGCTTCGACGGCTTCGAACGACGCACCCGGCCACGGCTCGCCGGCGATGGCCTGGTGATGCTGACCCAGTACGCCGCCGACATCCCGGCGCCGGCGGCCTTTCCGCCCGTAGCGCTGACCAACACCCTGGGCGAGGTGGTTGCCAACCGCGGCCTGACCCAGCTGCGCATCGCCGAGACCGAGAAGTACCCCCACGTGACCTTCTTCTTCTCCGGCGGCCAGGAGGCCGAATACCCCGGCGAGACCCGCATCCTGGTGCCATCACCACGGGACGTGAAGACCTACGACGAAAAGCCCGAGATGAGCGCCTATGAGGTCACCGACAAACTGGTTGCCGCCATCGAGTCCGGCGCCCATGACCTGATCATCTGCAACTACGCCAACGGTGATATGGTCGGTCATACTGGCGACTTCGACGCCGCGGTCAAGGCCATCGAGACAGTAGATGTGTGCCTGGGCCGGGTGGTCGACGCCATCCAGCGCGCCGGTGGCGCCTGCCTGGTCACTGCCGACCACGGCAATGCCGAGCAGATGGTCAACCCCGAAACCGGCAATCCGCATACCGCCCATACCACTTTCGAGGTGCCGCTGGTCTACGTCGGCTCGCGCTCCGTTCGTCTGCAGGACGACGGTAGCCTATGCGATCTGGCCCCAACGCTGCTGGCGATGATGGGCGAAGCGGTCCCCGAGGAGATGACCGGCCGCGTGCTGATCGACGATGCATGAGGCCTAGCATGCGTCGCAGCCTCCGGTACGGCCCGGCGGCCCTCGCCGTCGGGCTGCTACTCAGCCTGCCGCTAGCGGGCCATGCCAGCGAGGACCGCGAGCGCCGCGCCGAGGAGCGTCTGGACGCCATTGGTAGCGAGATCCAGGCGGTGTCGCGGCGCCTTGAAACGACCCGCGAGGACCGCGACGACGCCGACCGTGCGCTACGCGAGGTGGAGACCGCGCTGGCCGACACCCACCGCCGCCTGGATACCCTCCAGGCCGAGCGCCGCGAGGTGGCCGACGAGATCGACGAACTCGAGCGGCAGCGCGGCGTGTTGGAGGCCGAGCGCGACGCCCAGCTCGAGGCCCTCGCCACCCAGCTCGAGGCGCTCTATCGGCTGGGTCACACCCCGCAGCTCAAGCTACTGCTCAATCAGGATGACCCGGCACGCCTCGACCGCCTGCAGACCTACCTCAACCACCTGAGCCGCGCGCGCAACGAACGCCTCGATGCCATCGCCGCCCTCGATGAGCGCCTGGTCGAAAACCAGGCCTCTCTGGATGCCCGCGACGCCGAGCTGGCTGCACTGGGCGACGAGCTGGCCGAACGCAGCGCCGACCTGGCCGAGCAGATGCAGGAACGCGAAGCGCTGGTGGCCTCGCTGGATGCACGTTACGCCAGCGAGCAGCAACGCCTCGACGGCCTCGATCGCGACCGCGACGACGCCGAGCGAGTGCTGCAGCAGGTCCGCGAGGAGATGGCACGACTCTCGGAGCCGCCGCCTTCCACCGCCATCGCCGAGACTCAGGGCGACCTGCCCTGGCCGGTACAGGGGTCGGTGACCTCGAGTTTCGGCCGCGGTGACGGCATCAGCCGCAACGGCATGCTGATCCAGGCCGGCGAAGGCACCCCGGTCACGGCCGTGCACAGTGGCCGAGTGGTATTCGCCGACTGGATGCGCGGCTTCGGTAATCTGCTGATCGTCGACCACGGCGATCAGGTCATGACCCTGCATGCCCACCTGCAGCACTTCTCCGCCGAGGTCGGCAGCGCCGTGTCGCGGGGTGACGTACTGGGTGCGGTCGGCAACAGCGGCGGCCAGGGCCGCAGCGCGCTCTACTTCGAAGTGCGGCGTAACGGCGAGCCGATCGATCCTCAAGGCTGGATCGCACAACGCTGAGGAAATGTGGTCATAAGGCCACTATGGATTCACCGACGGCGCAGCGGCTATGCTGGGCATCTCCATCGGCGTGCGCTGGTGCCGTCTCTTACCTGCGGATCGGAGTCATCATGCTCGACACTGCTTGCAAACCCCTGATCGCCCTGGCCGCCTCGCTGGCGCTGCTGGCGATGCCCCTGCACGCCACGGCGGCCAACAGCACGCCGGTCAATGAGCTGCCGGTCGAGGATGTTCAGACCTTTGCCGAGATCTTCGAGCGCATCAAGCGCGCCTATGTCGACGAGGTCGACGACAGCACCCTGCTGCGCAACGCCATGCGCGGGATGCTCAGCGAGCTCGACCCGCACTCGGCCTACCTCGACCAGGACGAGTTCCGCTCTCTGCGCGAATCGACCCAGGGCGAGTTTGGCGGTATCGGCATCGAAGTCGGCATGGAAGATGGCCAACTGACGGTGATCACCCCCATCGACGACACTCCTGCGTCTCGCGCCGGCCTGCAGTCCCGCGACCTGATCATGCGCGTCGAGGGCCAGTCCACCGATCGCATGTCGCTGCAGGAGGCGGTCAACCTGATGCGCGGCGAGCCCGGCACCGACCTCGAGATCACCATCCAGCGTCGCGGCGAGGACAGCCCCCGCGAGATCACCCTGACCCGCGAGGTGATTCGCAGCGAGAGCGTGCGCAGTGAACTGCTCGAGCCCGGCTACGGCTACCTGCGGGTCAGCCAGTTCCAGAACCGCACCGGTGATCAAGTGCGCCAGGCGCTGTCCCGTATGGAGGCCGACGCCCCCCTTGACGGCCTGGTGCTCGACCTCCGCAACAACCCCGGCGGCGTACTCCAGGCCGCGGTGGCAGTCTCCGACGCCTTCCTCGACAGCGGCCTGATCGTTTATACCGAGGGTCGTCTGGCCGACAGCGAGCTCAGCTTCTCCGCCAACCGCGACACCGCCGCTCCGGACGTACCGCTGGTGGTCCTGATCAACGGCGGCAGCGCCTCGGCGGCGGAGATCGTCGCCGGCGCCCTGCAGGATCAGCGCCGCGCCGTGGTGATGGGCACCGAGAGCTTCGGCAAGGGCTCGGTGCAGCAGGTCATGCCGCTGGGCAACGGCGACGGCCTCAAGCTGACCACCGCGCTCTACTACACCCCCAACGGCCGCTCGATTCAGGCCCAGGGCATCGTGCCCGACGTAGAAGTAGTGCGCGGACGGCTGGAAGTGACCGAGAGCAGCCGCCAGCTGCGTGAATCTGACCTCGAGGGGCACCTTCGCTCGCGGGAAGAGACGCGCGAACCTGGTACCAGCAGTAGCGAACGGCTGCGCGATGACTACCAGCTCAACGAAGCACTCAACCTGCTCAAGGCGCTCAACGTGGTGGGCCACCGCCGCTCCGCGGCAGGCTAAGCCGCAACGACATCAGGGCTTGGCGGTGAGCCGCCAAGCCCTGACCTCATCGCATCGAGGCTGCCTATATCAGCGGCAGCCCTCTTTGCCTTCCAGCCAGGCATGGATAATCTGGCGGTGCCGCTCACGCCCGTAGCTGGGGAAGTGGCCGCCGTGGACCACCCTCAGTGGCAGATCGTACAACCGCCGCATCGAGCGCTCGTAGTCGGCGGCGTTGGCGTGGTAGGTATCCTCGATCAGCGGCCCGTCGTAGACGATATCGCCGGTAAACAGGATGCCGCTGCGCGCCTCCCACAGGGCGATCCCGCCGGGGGAGTGGCCCGGCGTATGGATTACCTCGAAGACCCGGTCGCCGAGATCTATGACGTCACCGTCCTCCACCTGTCGGGTGGCGGGGGCCGCCTTGACGGCGTAGGTGGTGGCCGCAAAGGGCAGCGGCGGCAGCCGGTCAAAGATCGCCTCGCTGACATAGGGGTCGGCCAGGGTCGCGCGCCGCCCAGGGCTGGCGAGGATATCCGCCTCGGCGCGGTGCACCACCCTGTCCTCGAACTCGTGATGACAGCCGATATGGTCGAAATGGGTATGGCTGGCCACCGCGGTCAAGGGCCGTTCGGTGACCAGCGGCACCCACTCGCGCAGCGACACCACGCCCATGCCGCTATCGACCAGCATGTCGCGATCGCGGCCGCGCACGTGCCAGATATTGCAGCGATAGAAGGCCTGGATAAAGGGCTCTTCGATGTGCGTGACGTCGTCACCCACCGTCTGCGTGGCATACCACTCCTCGGGACGGGCACGCTGGCTCATGACGACACCTCTTCGGCGGCGAAAACACTCAGTTGAGCCGGATCCACCGACAGCGCCAGCCTGGCCCCGGGCTGCGGCTGCACCTCTGGCGGCAGGTGGGCAATCAGGGTGGTGGCGGCCTCATCTTCACAGTGTAGGTGGCAGCGGAAGTGGGTGCCGAAGAAGGCGCTGTCGCCGACGCGGGCACTGCCCAGCGCCCAGCCCTCGGTCCCGCTGCGAATCTGCTCCGGGCGCAGGCAGACGGTAAAGGGCCCGTCGCCGATCAGCGCCTGCGGAGGCGCGAGGTGGCCAAACGGCGTCTCCAGCCCGTGTTCACCACGCGTGGCGGGTAGGCGGTTGGTCTCGCCCATGAAGTTGGCGGCGAACAGGCTGGCGGGGCGCTGATAGACCCGCGTTGGCGGCCCCACGTCCTCGATACGGCCGCGATTCATCACCACGATGCGGTCGGCGATGGCCATCGCCTCCTCCTGATCGTGGGTGACGTGAATGAAGGTGGTACCGAACTCGCGCTGCAGACTCTTGAGCTCATCCTGCATGGTGCGGCGCAGCTTGAGGTCCAGCGCTCCCAGCGGCTCATCCAGCAGCAGCACGTCCGGCTCTACCGCCAGGGCGCGTGCCAACGCCACCCGCTGGCGCTGACCGCCGGACAACTCATGGGGGCGCTTGCCAGCATCGCCGTGCAGCCCTACGAGCTCGAGCAGCCGCTCGGCGCGGGCGTGGCGCTCGCGCCGCGCCATGCCACGCATGCGCAGCCCGAAGGCAACGTTGTCGCGCAGGGTCATATGCGGGAACAGCGCATAGTCCTGAAACATGGTGGTGGTGGGTCGCTTGGCCGGCGCCACGCCGGTCATGTCGCGACCGCCGATCTTCACCGCGCCCTGGGTCGGCACGATAAAGCCGCCGAGGATCGACAGCAGCGTGGTCTTGCCGCAGCCCGACGGGCCGAGCAGCACGATGTACTCGCCCGCGGCGATCTCCAGGTCGATATCGTGCAGGGCGCGAAAGTCCTGGAAATCGTGGCACAGCGACGCGATGGTAATGGGTGCGGTCATGGGCGGCGTCTTCCGAAGATGAACAGTTCGAGTAGCAGCACGATGGCGGCCGAGCCAAGGAACACGATGCTGCCGATGGCATTGGTCTTCGACGAGAGCCCCGAGCGCAGCAGGCTCCAGATCTCCACCGGCAGGGTCACCTCGAAGCGGGTGAGCAGGAAGGCGATCACGAACTCATCCCAGCTCAGGGTCATGGCCAGGAAGAATGCCGCCAGGATCGCCGGCGCCAGCATCGGCACCGTGACCAGGGTGATCACCCGCGCCTCGCCGGCGCCGAGATCGCGGGCGGCGCGCTCGATATTCTGCTGCTGGGCGCCCATCGAGGCGTAGATGATCGCAAAGCACAGCGGCAGGTTGATCACCACATGGCCGATGCCCGCCGCCCACAGCGACAGGCCGATGCCGAGCTGGTTGAAGACGATCAGCAGGCCCAGGCCGACGATCAGGTAGCTGACCGTCATCGGTGCAATCAACAGCCCGCGCAGCCACAGCGACCCCGGCAGCACGTGGCGCGCCAGACCGTAGGCGGCCAGAAAGCCCAGCACGCAGGCGGTCAGCGACGAGCCCACCGCCACCATCAGCGAGTGGCCAAGCGCCGCCATCAGCCGTCGATCGCCGAGCACCTCGCCATACCAGCGCAGGGTCGGCCCCTCGAAGGGCGGTAGCGGCAGGCTGCCGTCCTTGAACGAGAACAACACCAGCGAGGCCACCGGCAGGTAGATGAAGGCAAAGGCCAGCAACAGATATCCCCACTGCAGTCTACGCATGATCACACCCTGTCCAGTCGCAGCCAGCGTGCGCTGGCCAAATAGGCGAGTGTCACCAGCCCCATCAGCACGATGGACAGCGCCGCGGCCAGCGGGAAGTCGCCGCGCCGCCCCAACTGCACCATGATCACCTGGGGCACCGTCAGTTCATTGTTGCCGCCGAGAATCTGCGGCGTGATGTAGTCACCGATGCACAGCACGAAGGTCAGGAAGGCGCCCACCATGATGCCCGGCAGGGTCAGCGGCAGAATCACGTGGCGAAACGCCTGCCAGCCGCTGGCGCCGAGATCGGTCGCCGCACGTCGATAGTTGGGCGACAGCTGGACCAGATTGGCGAAAATCGTCAGCGTCAGCAGCATCACGAAGAAGTGCACGAAGCCAGTCACGGTGGCGAAACGTGTGCTGGCCATCTGCAGCGGCTCGGCGATCACCCCCAGCGACATCAGGGCATTATTGACGATGCCCTCGCGGGACAGCACCAGCAGCCAAGAGTAGGAGCGCACCACATAGGAGGTCCAGAACGGCAGGATCGCCAGCAGCAGCACCAGCCGCTGCCAGCGCGGCGGCACCCGGAAGGCGATGATCCAGGCCAGCGGATAGGCCAGCAGGATCGAGATCAGCGTCACCGTCAGGGTGATCTGCAGCGAGACGATAATGGCACCGGACAGGAACGACTGACCGAACAGCCGGCGGTAGTTGGCGAGGTCGAGGCCCCAGATCAGCTCACGGCCTTCCAGGGTCGCCAGGCTCATCGCCACCATAATGGCGAAGGGAGCGACGAAGAAGGCCAGCGTCCAGAACAGGGCCGGGGTGACGAAACCCCAGCCGCGAAGCGTGTTGGATATCGCCATGATCAGTGCTGCAGCATCTCGAGCCACAGATCCTGCATCTGGCCGTCGAGCTGCGCACCCGGTGCCGGATAGAGCTGGCTGCGCGACAGGTAGTCGTCCTGCTCGTCCCAGCGCAGCACCGCCCTCTGCTCATCGCTGAGCAGCTCACCGGCACGCTGGTTGGCGGGCATGCCCCAGAAGCACGACGAGGTCGCCAGCGCCGCCTGGCCTTCCGCGCTGACGACGTACTTGACGAACTCCACTGCCAGATCCTGGTTCTGGCTCTCCTCGAGCACGGCGATGGACTGCGACCAGCGCACCGCGCCCTGCTCGGGAATCGTCCAGGTCAGCTCGGGCTGCTCCTCGGCCAGTACCGCGGTCAGCCATTCACCGCCGCCGACGATGATGTCCGCCTCACCGGTAGCCAGCGCGGTCTGGCTCGCCACCACCTCGCCTACCGACCGCGACGCCGCCTTCATCTTGAACAGCTCGTCACGAATCGCCGGCAGGTCGTCGGCGGTGAGATCCGAGGTGTCCAGCCCCAGTCCCACCGCGACCAGGCCGATCACCGGCAGGTAGTAGTCGTAGATCGCGAGGCGTGCACCGCTCTCGCCGGACCAGATCGCCAGCAGATCATCGAGGTCGGCAGGATCGACCCGGTCGGCATTGTAGGAGATGGTGTTATAGCCGAACTTCTCGGTCACCGCATAGGTCGTGCCGTCGACGCTATTACTGGAGGCCATCACCACCTCGGGGAAGAAGTCGTCGGTGGGCAGTTCATCATCCGGCAATGCGGCCAGCAGGCCCGCCTCGACGGCGCGCGGCACATCGATGGTATCGATGACCAGCACGTCCCAGTCGCCGGGGCGTGACTGCTCGAGCATGGCGAAGGCGGCACCGGTGCCCTCATACTCGCGCAGGTTGACGGTGACGCCATGGGCCTCTTCGAAGGGTTCGATCAGCGCGGCATCGGTGTGATCGCACCACACCAGGGCATTGAGCGTATCCTGGGCCTGAGCCTGGGCGGGGAGTGCCGCCAGACCGAGCAGAGCACAGGCGGGCAGGCCAGCGGCCTGTGTCAAACGGATCTTGTTCATCTTGTTGTCTCCCGGGGAGTGGGCAGCACCGACAACGGGCGGTCGGCTCAAAAAAATATTGAACAGGTTCAAGTTTAACGTCAATAATATTTTTAAACGCTATTCATCACCCGGGAGAAGGTGAGTGACGGGACTTCGCACACGCCAGAAAGCCGACCGCAAACGCCGGATCCTTGCGGCGTCCACGCAGCTGTTTCGCAGCAGCGGCTACCGCCATGTGCGTATCGAGGACATCGCCGAGATCGCCGAGGTATCGGTAGGTACGGTCTACAACTACTACACCACCAAGGGCGATATCCTGATCGCCATCGTCGCCATGGAGGTGGAAGAGGTGCTCGCCGCCGGTGAGACGCTGCTGGCCACCCCCCCGGCGGGAATGCGCGAGGCCCTGCAGGCATTGATCAGCCACTACTACAATCACTCGCTCAACTACCTCAGCAAGGAGATGTGGCGAGCGGCCATGGCGCTATCCATCGAGGCGCCACTGACGCCTAACGGGGTGCTCTATCATCAGCTCGATGAGCGCCTGCGCGCCCAGGTCCAGGCGCTGCTCGCCAGCGGGCAGGCTCAAGGAGAGATCGATGCGCAGATGGATACCGACGCGCTGGGCGACCTGCTGTTCAACAGCCTCAACATGATGTTCGTGGAGTTCGTCAGCGACGATGCCATGACCCTGAAGGCACTCAACGCGCGCCTGTCACGCCAGCTCGATGCCATGACACAGGTCTGGACCTCGGCCGCTCAGGTCCCGGCGTAGCGAGCACGTGATTCAGCGACATGCCAACGGCAGGCGGCCACGTTCGCCGATGGCCTGGCGCATCATCAGCCGCTTGAGCGGGGTCAGCCGGTGGACGCCTGAAAGGCCGACGTTGCGGGCCAGGGTCAGCGCCGGGTGGCGTGTGCCGAACAGCAGCCGAAAGCCATCCATCAGCGCCAGCATGGCGGCGTTGTCGCCACGCCGCCGTCGCGCATAGCGCGACAGGATGCGCGGGTCACCGAGTGCCGCGCCGCGCCGCTGCGCCTCGGTCAGCTCCTCGGCGAGGACTGCGGCGTCCATCAGGCCCAGATTGACGCCCTGGCCGGCCAGTGGGTGAATGCTGTGCGCGGCGTCGCCGATCAGCGCCAGACCAGGCAGCACGTAGTCGCGGGCATGACGCTGCACCAGCGGGATAGCGATGGCATCATCGATGACCTCGACATCCCCCAGTCGTCCCTCGAAGGCCTCATGCAGCGCCAGCGACAGTGCAGGGCGAGACAGACCGGCCAGCCGCTCGGCCTCATCCGGCGACGTCGACCAGACGATCGAGCAGTAGTGGGGCTCACCCTCGAGGGTCAAAGGCAGAAAGGCCAGCGGGCCGCTAGGCAAGAACACCTGGCGTGCGACCCCGGCGTGGCTGCGTTCGACCCGCACCGTGGTGACCAGCGCGTGCTGGCCGGTGTCCGCCTCGCGGGTCTCGATACCGGCCATCCCTCGCAGCGGCGAGCGCGCACCATCAGCGGCCACCACCAGCGGCGCCTCGAGCGTCTCGCCACCCTCGAGCGTCAGGCGGCTACCCGAGACGCCATGAACCAGGCCAACGGCCCGGGCCGCGTAGCGCTGGGTGACGCTGGGCAATTCGGCCAGACGCGCTTCGAGGGCCGCCAACACCACCTCGTTCTCGACGATATGGCCCAACTGCGGCACGCCGGCCTGATCGGCGCTGAAGCGAATCTCGCCGCTGCCCTCGCCATCCCACACCTGCATACCGGCGTAGGGTGTGATCCTCGCCAGCCGCGGCCATACCTCAAGTCCTTCCAGCAGGCGCTGTGACACGGGTGTCAGGGCGCTGACGCGCGGCGAGGGCGTATCGCTCGGCACATAGGGCTGCGTCAGCGGCGCGGGACGCCCGTCGACGACCGTCACCGTCAGCCCGGCCTGACCCAGTAGCGCCGCCAGGCTGGCCCCCACCATGCCGCCACCGACGATGATCACATGCGCCTGCATGGGCGTCTCCTCAACTCCTGAGTGATGTCGACGAGTATCTCACGCCGGCGCAGCGCACTCGAGTCAGCGCTGCGCAACACACAAAATGGGTGGAAATGTTTTTCATAGACGTCTATTTTGTGTACACAATAACCGGGTGTGATGTGCTCAATGTCACCCCATCTGCGGTATACAAAAATAATGCACAGTAGAGGCTATCCCATGAGTAACCCCGAACAGGGCCAGCGGCCCTCGCGCACCATCAATCAGGATCCCGAGGCCATGCCGCCGCTCGGCAAGGCAATTCCCCTAGGTATTCAGCACATCATGGCGATGTTCGCCGGCAACGTGACGCCGCCCATCATCATCGCCGGCGTGATCGGTGCCACCACCGGCGAACAGATCTTCCTGATACAGGTTGCTCTCTTCGTGGCCGGTATCGCCACCCTGGTCCAGACCATTGGCATGGGACCCATCGGCGCCCGCCTGCCCATCGTCCAGGGCACCAGCTTCGGCTTCCTGCCGGTGGCCCTGCCCCTGGCTGGCACCTTCGGCTTGCCCGCCGTGCTTGGTGCCTCGCTGGTGGCCGGACTCCTGCAGGTGGGCCTAGGGGCCTTCCTCAAGAAGATCCGCCACTGGTTCTCGCCGGTGGTGACCGGCATCGTGGTGCTGTTGATCGGCATTACGCTGATGCCGGTGGGCCTCAACTACGCCGCCGGCGGCGTCGGCAGCGACAACTTTGCTTCCCCCACCAACCTGGGCCTGGCCTTCTTCGTGCTGGTGGTCACCATCGGCGTACACCAGTTCGGCCGCGGCTTCCTCAAGGCGGCCTCCATTCTGGTGGGCCTGGCCAGCGGCTATATCCTGGCGATCCTGCTCGGCATGGTGGACTTCGCCAGCGTCGGCGACGCCGCCTGGTTCTCCATTCCTAAGCCCCTCCAGTACGGCCTGGAATTCCAGCTGACTGCCATCATCGGCATGACCCTGATCATGTTCGTGGTGGGGCTGGAGACCATTGGCAATATCTCCGCCATCACCATCGGCGGCGCCGGCCGCCAGGCCAAGGATCGCGAGCTCTCCGGTGGCGTCATGGCCGACGGCGTGGCCACCTCCTTCGCCGCGCTGTTCAACACCCTGCCCAACACCGCCTACGCCCAGAACGTCGGCCTGATCACGCTGACCGGGGTCGTCAGCCGCCACGTGGTGACCATCGGCGGTATCCTGCTGATCTGCATGGGCCTGTTCCCCAAGCTCGGCGGCCTGGTGGCGGCCATGCCCCACGCCGTACTGGGCGGTGCCGGGGTCGTGATGTTCGGCATGATCGCCTCGGCGGGACTCAAGATCATCCAGGAGTGCGAACTCGACCAGCGCGCCATGCTGATTATCGCCGTGGCACTCAGTCTGGGCATCGGCCTACCGGCGGTGGAAGCGATCTCCGAGACCATGCCCGGGCAAGCTGGACTGCTGCTCAAGTCGGGCCTGGTGCCGGCGGCAGTAGCCGCCCTGGTGCTGGACGCCATTCTGCCCGGAAAACCCGGCCGCCAGCAGCCTAGCGCCGATGAGGCAGTGGCCAGCAAGAGCGAGGACGCCAAGTCCAACGTCTGAACGCAGCACGCTCTGGCGCGGCGCCCCGGCGGGAAATCCACCGGGGCGCCGCGCCGTTAGCGCTCCAGTCCCATCGCTCGCCGCGCCAGGGTGCGGCGCAGTGGTCCCACCAGGTTGAGGCCCACCAGCCCCGCCGCGCGAGCGTGGGAGAGCCAACCGTTGTCGATGCCGAACAGTCGGATCAGGCCATCGCTGAAGCGAATCACGTTGTGGCGATCAGCGCCGCGGCGGCGTTCGAGGTCGGCCAGGGTTTCGGCACTGCCCAGCCCCGCACCGCGCTGCTGAGCCGCCTCCAGCGCCGCGACCAGATCCATGACCCCGCGCAGTGCCAGATTGAAGCCCTGGCCGGCTACCGGATGCAGCGCATGAGCGGCGTTGCCCAGCACCACTAACCCCGGGCGAGTCGGCTCCTTGGCAGTGACCAGCGAAAGCGGGTAGCAGTGGCGCGTGCCGACGCGCCGGAAACGGCCGGCGCGGTCACCGAAGGCCCATTGTAGCCGCGCCAGAAAATCGCCGTCGCCAAGCGCCAGTGTCTGCGCTTCGCTGCCGGCACGGTGCGTCCAGATCAATTCCATCCGCTGCCCGGGGAGTGGCAATAGCGCCAGCGGGCCATCCGCCGTGAAGCGCTCGTAGGCCATACCGTTGTGCGGCCGACTGACTTCCAGGTTGGCGATCAGCGCTACCTGGTCATAAGGCGTCGCCTGGCTGGCGATCCCCAGCTGCTCCTTGAGCCCCGAGCGACCGCCGTCGGCCAACACCGTCAGCTCAGCTTCGAGCGTCTCGCCATCCGACAGCGCTAGACGATGCCCGCCCGGGTGCGCTTCGATACTCTCGACCCGCGCCGGGCAGTGCCAATCGAGCCTCAACCCAGCCAACCGCTGGTGCAGCACCTGCCCCAGCCAGGCATTGGGTATCACATGCCCCAGTGCTGACACCCCCAGCTCAGTGGCGCTGAGTCGGGTCACGCCCAGCCGCCCTCGCTCACTGACATGAATGGTACGAATCGGCTCGGCCTGCTCGGCCAGCTGCGGCCATAGTCCAAGCCGTGCGAAGTGCTGGCACGAGCCCTGGGCGATGGCGCTGGCGCGCGCATCGAAACTGGGTTGCACCTGCTGAGCGGCGTCTATACTCGTGGGCAAGGGACTCGGCTCGATCACCGCTACCTTGAGTCCCCGGCCCTCGATCAGCGGCGCCAAAGCCGCCGCCAGGCTGGCCCCCACCAGCCCGCCGCCAACGATGGCGATATCCACCCGTGAGACGTTTTGTGTCATGCGTAGCGCACCTCGCCAATATTACGTAATTTACGTAACCCAGTTTTCGCCATGCTCTCAGCTGATCACGAATTGATCATCAGGGCTTCAATATCCGCCACCTGCTTGGGCACGCCAGCGGTAAGCACCTCGTGGCCATGCTCAGTCACCGCGACATCGTCCTCGATGCGGATGCCAATACCGCGGAACTCGACCGGGATATCGTCGGCGTCGGGAACGTAGAGCCCGGGCTCGACGGTCAGCACCATGCCCGGGGCCAGTGGCCGCGGCTCACCGTCGCGGCGATAGTCGCCAACGTCGTGAACATCCAGGCCCAGCCAGTGCGAGGTGGAGTGCAGGTAGAACCGACGATAGGACGCACTGTCGATATTGGCCTCCAGCGCTCCTTCGAGCAGACCTAGCGCCAGTAACCCCTCGGTCAGGTCACGTACCACGCCATCATGGATCGCCTTGAGTGTCACTCCCGGCTCCACCATAGCGACGGCACGCTCCTGGGCCGCCAGCACCACCTCGTAGAGCGCCCGCTGAGGCTCGCTGAAGCGGCCATTGACCGGAAAGGTCCGGGTGATATCGCCGGCATACAGGTCGAACTCGGCACCGGCGTCGATCAGCACCAGCTCACCGTCGCGCAGCGCATCGCGGTTGCTGATGTAGTGCAGCACGCAGGCATTGGCCCCGCCGCCAACGATGCTGGCATAGGCAGGGCCACTGGCGCCGTGCCATACGAACTCGTGCTCCAGCTCCGCCTGCAGCTGGTACTCATATAGCCCCGAAGCCGCTGAGCGCATCGCACGCACGTGAGCCCGCGCCGAAATCTCCCCAGCATGGCGCAGTAGCGCAAGCTCGGCCTCGCTCTTGATCAGGCGCTGTTCGTGCACCAGCGAGGTCAGATCACGAAAGCCCCCAGGCGCCACGGCCCCCTGCCGCCGGCGCCCCTGCAGCTCGCCGCGCACTGCTTCGGCCAGGGCCATGGCCTCGCCATCATCGAGGGGCAGATAAAGCGTCTCGCGCCCGTCCAGCAGTTCGGCCAGTCGCGCCTCGCGCTCGGCGTTCTCGAACGCCTGGTCGATGCCAAACTCGCTCTCGGCGCCTTCGGCACCCAAACGAATGCCGGTCCAGGCTTCCAGGGTGGCGTCCTTGTCCTGACAAAACAGCACACATTCCCCGGCCTCTCGCCCCGGCAGCAGCAGCAGCAGGGCATCTGGTTCAGGAAACCCCGTCAGATAGTGGAAGTCGCTGTTCTGGCGAAAGGCGAACTCGCTATCCCGCGAGCGGGTCACCAGTGCCGCCGATGGCAGTAGCACGGCGCTATTGGGCGCCAGTGACGCCATCAGGGTCTGGCGACGGCGGCGATATTCGGCCAAGCTGATCGGCGCCGGCCGTGGCAGGGCAGGGCAGGTTGGTGGGATTACTTGTGACGCCATTCAGTGAGGCTCCTCGACCTGTTCGACCTGGGGCTGACCGGGATGCTGCTCGGTATACAGCAGCATCGCCGCCATGCGTACGTGCTCGGTAAGAGCGAACAAGTCGTTCTCGTTGTCACTGCTCTCTTCGAGCTCGGTATCGATGGCAGCCAGGCCTTCGAGGTCGTCCAACGCTTCGCGCAGCGGCGCCGACCAGCCCTGGCGACGCTCAGGATCCACGTCGTTGAGGACCTCGAGAAAACCCAGTGTCCACTCCTGCAGGCCACGGGCGCGCTCGGCCAGCGAGAACATCTCGTCGGGCAGCAGCGGCTCGTAGTTGAGTGCCTCGCCGGCCAGCGCCTCGAGGCTCTGGCACCGCCAGGCCAGCAGTACCTCGGCGCTCTCGGGGTCGCGCGGCTGGTCGACGCCGAGCGCATCGCAGAGTTCGTTGAGCCAGGCCTCGGCGGCCAGGTCGTGAAGGGCCAGACCTGCGGCCAAGCGACCATCCAGAAACGCCGGCGACTGCAGGCTGCCGTGTATCAGGAAGGCGTCGGCGACGTCAGAAAAGCTGAGCTGTTGATTGATCAATGACATGACTAGGCATCCGGAGGAGAAGGGCGAGACGCTGCGGCGCGTTGACCGTCTGCAAGCGGCTCTCTTATGATGATCGAATAGTCATAGCCTAACGCATCTGCCCCATTCTTGGCCCACCCTCATCCCTTACCCGGGAGCGCACCATGACCGATGAAAGCCGGCCGACCACTGAGATCACGCTGCTGGGGCGCGGCTACGTCATCGCCTGCCCGCCGGAAGAGCAGGAGCAGCTCAATCGTTCCGCCCGCTACCTGGATCGGGCCATGCACGGCATCCATGCCCGCGGCAAGGTGCTCGGCGCCGAGAAGATCGCTATCATGGCGGCACTCAATATCACCCACGAGCTGCTGCAGGCCCTCGACGAGCGCAAGGACAGCGAGGCCGCGCTGGCGCGTCTCGGCGAGCGCCTCGAACGGGCCCTGACCGACCTCACGCCGCGCTAGGCCGCCGCGATAATTCACACCATCGCTTTGGCGCACCCACCGCCTCTGTTAGGATGAAGACGTTCTCTGGGGTGTGCGCCAGTCGTTATAGTCCCTCGAGCCTATGCGCAGTACCCAGGGGGCCAATTGCTAGACAGACCCGTGTGCATGTCCGTGCGACGGAAAGCCTGACGGTCTGTCTGCGGCCACCCACCTTGAACCAATGGGTTCAAGGGCCAGAACGACAGCGGCACTCCGGGGAACTCTCTACATCCGACTACGCGGTTTCCGCTCTGTGACCAACACCGCCCCGACACTTGCCGAGCAGCGCCGCCAGCTGCGTCGTGAGCTGCGCCAACGCCGACGCGCCCTGAGCGCCAGCCAGCAGCGCGACGCCTCTCGCCGCCTGTGCCGCCAGCTGCGCCGGCTACCCGAAGTACAGCGCGCCCGCCGTGTTGCCCTCTACCTGCCCAACGACGGCGAAATCGATCCTACACCGCTGCTCGACTGGCTACGCCAGCGTGGCGCCAAGGCCTATCTGCCAGTACTGATGCCACTGGCCGACAACCGGCTGTGGTTCGTCCACTATCACGCCGCCACGCCCATGGTACGCAACCGCTTCGGCATCTCCGAACCCAGCACCCGCCATGCCGCTCATCGTGCTCGACGCCTGCCGCCCTGGGCGCTGGACCTGGTACTGCTGCCGCTGGTGGGCTTCGACGCCCACGGCCAACGTATGGGCATGGGCGGCGGCTTCTACGACCGCAGCTTTGCCTTTACCCGTCGCCAGGGGCCGCGACCGCGGCTGCTCGGCGTGGCTCATACCTGCCAGCAGGTCGCGGCGCTGCCCAGTGCCGGCTGGGACATCCCGCTGGATGCCATTGTCAGCGATAGCGCCGTGATACGCCCGCCGCGTCCGGCCTGAGCCCGCGATTTCCACGAAAAAGCCGATGCGGGTCGTCCCGCATCGGCTCGGTCGTTCTCTGGTCATGGCACTGCCGTGCCAGGGATATCTGCTCAGCTACCGGCAAGTGCCTGAGCGTAGCCGGTCGCCACGACACCAATGACAAACAGCAGCGCCAATGCCATGACCAGATCGGGCTTGCGCTTCATGGAGAGCTCCGTGAAATTGTTACATTCGGAAACGTTAATGTCGCCCTTGACGACAGGCTGACTATAGGCCTCAAGGACAACAAAAACAACTCTCTCGATCCCACGATTTGAGCATCAACCCCCTGCCATATCGCCATCAGGGAGTTAGTTTGCGCTCACTACCACCCGGTGCGATCCATTAGGCCATGAATAAGCGGTAGGCCGGGTTATCGGTTTCTTTCCAGTAGCGATAGCCGATTTCGTCGAAATGCTCCTCTACATGGCTGCGATCGCCGTTGGGGATCTGCATCCCCACCAGCACCCGACCGTAGGCGGCACCGTGGTTACGATAGTGAAACAGTGAAATGTTCCAATCGTGGGGCAGATGGGTGAGGAAGTTCATCAACGCCCCGGGGCGTTCGGGAAACTCGAAGCGGTAGACCTCTTCCTCGAAATGCTCCTTGGGTCGGCCGCCGCCGAGGTGGCGAATGTGCAACTTGGCCAGTTCGTTGTCGGTAAGGTCTTCCACCGGATAGTCGGCATCGCGCAACCGCTCGATCACCGCCTGGCGATCCTCGCCGCCGGGCTTGACCTGCACGCCGACGAAGATGTGAGCATGCGCCGGATCGGCATAGCGGTAGTTGAACTCGGTGACCATGCGCTTGCCGATGGTCTTGCAGAACTTCTTGAAGCTGCCGGGCTGCTCGGGGATGGTCACCGCCAGGATCGCCTCGCGCTGCTCACCGAGCTCGGTACGCTCGGCGATATGCTGCAGGCGGTCGAAGTTGGTATTGGCCCCGGAGTTGATGCACAGCAGGGTCTGACCCTCGACTCCGGTCTGCTGGACGTACTTCTTGAGACCCGCCAACGACAGCGCGCCGGAGGTCTCCGAGACCGCTCGGGTGTCATCGAAGATATCCTTGACCGCGGCACACATCTCATCGGTGTTGACGGTGATGACGTCATCGACCAGATCGCGCATGATCTTGAACGGCATCTCGCCGATCTGTGCCACCGCCACGCCTTCGGCGAACACCCCTACCTGGTCCAGGGTGACCCGCTTGCCGGCGTCCAGCGCCGCCTTGAGACAGGCGCTATCCTCGGCCTCGACGCCGATCACCTTGATATCGGGGCGCAGGTACTTGAGGTAGGCCGCCACGCCGGCGATCAGACCGCCGCCGCCAACCGGTATGAACACCGCATCGAGGCGGCCGCTGTGCTGACGCAGGATCTCCACGCCGATGGTGCCCTGACCGGCGATCACGTCGATATCGTCGAACGGCGGAATGTAAGTATAACCGTGCTCGGCCACCAGCTCGCGGGCATGCTCGGCGGCGGCGGAGAAGGCGTCCCCCTTGAGGATTACCTTGGCGCCGCGGGCACGCACCGCCTGAACCTTGATGTCGGGCGTGATGCGCGGCATCACGATCACCGCCTTGACGCCCATCAGCTTGGCGGCCATCGCCAGTCCCTGGGCGTGGTTGCCCGCCGAGGCGGCGATCACGCCCTTGGCTTTCTGCGCCTCGCTGAGCTGGGACATCTTGTTGAAGGCGCCGCGAATCTTGAACGAGTAGACCGGCTGCAGGTCCTCGCGCTTGATCAGGATCTGATTATTGAAGCGGCGGGAGAGGAAAGGGGCCTGGGAGATCGGCGTTTCCCGGGCGGCATCGTAGACCCGGGCCTGGAGAATCTTCTTGACGGTAGCTTCGAGCATCCTGATGTCCTGATGGGAATGACGCAGCGCGGGAGCGCAAACCGCAAACGGCGGAGAAAACCCCTATTGGTAGCATTCCCGCGGCCCCGGCGTCCAGCGCGTCATCCACAGCGGCGAGCGGCTCACGTATACTGATGGCGCTTTCATCCACCAGTTGCGACGAATACGCCCATGACCCAAGACGAACTCAAGGACGCCGTGGCCGCCGCGGCCATCGATGAAGTCCGCCCGTATCTTTACCGCGACACCGTACTCGGCATCGGCACCGGCTCCACGGCCAACTGCTTCATCGACCGACTGGCCGAGCTGCGCGACAGCTTCAAGGGGGCAGTGGCCAGCTCCGAAGCCAGCGCCGAGCGTCTGCGGAGACACGACATCGCGGTGTTCGAGCTCAACGAAGTAGGAAGCGTGCCTTTCTACATCGATGGTGCAGACGAAGTAAATGCTCACTTACACATGATCAAAGGCGGCGGAGCGGCCCTGACCCGCGAGAAGATCGTCGCCGCCTGCAGCGAGCTTTTCATCTGCATCGCCGACGCTTCCAAGCGGGTGGCACGCCTCGGCGCCTTTCCGCTGCCGGTGGAGGTGATCCCCATGGCGCGCTCCTATGTAGCCCGAGAACTGGTCAAACTGGGCGCCGATCCGGTCTATCGCCAGGGGGTGGTGACCGACAACGGCAACCAGATCATCGACTGCTTCGACTTCATGATCGATGACCCGGTGGCCATGGAAGCGCGCTTGAACGCCATCGTCGGCGTAGTGACCAACGGCCTATTTGCCGCCCGCGGGGCCGACGTGCTGTTTCTCGGCGATACCAGCGGCGTTGAGCGCCTGACACCCACCGAGTAAGCGAGTACTCACTCAGCTGGTAGCAATCGCGCCAAGCCTTCCCGGGTACTCGCCAGAGCGCCGCGGTTGGCCGCCACCACCCGCTGGCCAGCCTCGCCCAGTCGCAATCGCTCGGCTTCATCGTCAAACAGGGCGGCGAGTGTGCTAGCCAGCCCAGCGGCGTCGGCGACACGTACCAGCGCATCGGCGTCATCAAGCACGGCGGCGACATCCTGGAAGTTGGCCAGCTGCTCGCCGCTGAGCACCGGAGTGCCCATTGCCGCCGGTTCGAGCAGGTTGTGGCCGCCCACCGGCACCAGGCTGCCGCCGACGAAGGCCAGATCAGCAGCGCCGTAGAGAAGCGTGAGTTCGCCAAGGGTATCGCCCAGGTAGACCGCCGCGTCACGTGGCGGCAGCTGTCCAAGCGAGCGGCGAGGCGCCGGCATGCCATGCGCCTCGCACAGCGCTGCGACCGCATCGAAACGCTGAGGGTGGCGCGGCACCAGCACCAGCAGCGCGTTGCGGTGGGAGCGGCGTAACAGCGCATGGGCCTCGAGCAACTGCTGATCCTCGCCGGGATGGGTGGAACCGGCAATCCATACCGGACGATCACCCAGCGTGACGCGCAGCGTTTCGGCCTCGCTTCGCAGCTCGGGCGCCACGCTGATATCGAACTTCAGCGAACCCACCGCCTGGCTGCGCGCGGCATCCATGCCCAGCGCCCGGAAGCGGGCGAGATCCTGTGCGGACTTGGCCGCCAGCCAGTCGATGCCGCACAGCGCGTCCTGCATCAGCGGGCGAATCCGACGATAGCGTGCAAAGGCCTGCGGCGAGAGTCGGCCGTTGACCACCGCCAAGGGGATCCCGCGGCGGCGGCAAGCAACCAGCAGGTTGGGCCATAGCTCGGTTTCGAAGACGATCGCCAGCGCCGGTGACAACCGCGCCACGAAGCGCCGCGCCGCGCCGGGGAAATCCAACGGCAGGAAACGATGATGCAGTCGCGTCGCTAGACTGGCCTCGCGGCGCGCGGCGATCATTGCCTCGACGCGCTCGGCGCCGGTGGCGGTCATGGTGGTGACCGTGAGGTGGTGAGCAGGATAGTCGTCGAGCAGCGCCTCGATCAGCGGCCGAGCAGCCTGTATCTCGCCCAGCGACGCACAGTGCAGCCATAGACTGGGGCGCGGCGGCGGCGCCATCAGCCCCAGCCGCTCGCGGCGCGGACGCCCGGGGCGCTGCTCGCGCCAGACCCGACGCCAGATCAGCGGCGCCAGCAGGGCCAGCGCCGCGGAATAGAGTCCCCGCGCCCAGGGCTTGCCAGCCGCCATCAGCGCTCGCGGTCGAGGATGGTGGAAATCATCGCGGTAGTCGAGACCCCGTCCTCGAAGCCCAGCACCCGCACCTCGCCGCCAGCGTCACGCACCGCCTGACCACCGGCGATCTCCTCGGGCCGGTAGTCGCCGCCCTTGACCAGAATATCCGGCAGCACCGCCTCGATCAGCCGCTGCGGGGTGTCCTCACCGAAGGGGACCACCCAATCCACCGCGCCGAGCCCGGACAGCACTTGCATGCGTCGCGCCAGCGGGTTGATCGGACGCTTGGGCCCCTTGAGGCGGCCGATGGACGCGTCGTCGTTGACTGCCACGATCAAGCGATCTCCGAGCTGGCGGGCATGCTCCAGGTAGGCGACGTGCCCGGCGTGTAGGATATCGAAACAGCCATTGGTCATCACTACGCGCTCGCCGCGGGCCTGGGCCGCGCGCACTGCCTCGATCAGCGGCACCTCGCCGATCACGCCGAACTCGGCCAGCTTGTCGCCATGCACAGCGGTATATAGCTCGGCGATCGAAAGCGTGGCGGTGCCCGGCTTGGCCACCACCAGGCCAGCGGCGAGATTAGCCAGGGTCATGGCCTCGGCGAAGCCGTGATCGGCAGCCAGGGCCAGGCCGAGCACCCCAATCACGGTATCGCCGGCGCCGGTGACATCGAACACTTCACGCGCCCGGGTCGGCAGGTGCAGGGGGGCGTGATCACCGCGAATCAGCGTCATGCCCTTCTCACTGCGGGTGATCAGCAGCGCTTCCAGTTCCAGCTCGGCGCGCAGCGCCTCACCTTTGGCAGCCAGCTCGTCATCGCTGCGGCAAGGGCCTACCACCGCCTCGAACTCGGTAAGATTGGGGGTGATCACGCTGGCGCCGTGATAACGGCGAAAATCGCTGCCCTTGGGATCGACCAGCACTCGCTTGCCGGCGCCACGCACCAGTGCGATCAGCTCCTCGATGCGGTTGAGCGTACCCTTGCCGTAGTCGGACAGGATCACCAGGTCGACGTCGTCCAGTGCCGCCGCGACGCGCTCGGTGAGCGCGCTAGTATCGACATCACCGAGCCCCTGCTCGAAGTCGAGACGGATCAACTGCTGATTGCGGCTCATCACCCGTAGCTTGGTGATCGTGGGAATCTCTGCACTGCGCTGGAAGTGAGTGCTCACTCCGGCATCTTCCAGGCGGGTACTGAGCAGATCGGCGTTGGCATCGTCGCCGACCAGACCGGCGAGGCCGGCATGGCCACCCAATGAGGCGATATTGAGCGCCACGTTGGCGGCACCGCCCGGGCGGTCGTCGGCCTCCTCGACGCGCACCACCGGCACCGGCGCCTCGGGGGAGATCCGCGAGGTGCCGCCATGCCAGTAGCGGTCGAGCATGGCATCGCCCACCACCAGCACGCGGGCCTGTTCCAGGGCGGTGAGATCAAGTTTCATCACGTGGCTCCGTGAGTAGAGTATCCAAACGCTCGATGACGTCGTCGGCAGCAATCAGGGACATGGCATCCGGGTGACGCACCCGCTCGCCCCAACCGAGCGCCTCGATGTCCTTGTGCAGAAAGCGCGCCACCGCCTGGGGGTAGCGGTCCACCGCCAGGTGGCGCCAGTCATAGGGGCCGGTACGCTGCAGGTTGGAGGTGGCGTAAAGGCCAATCACCGGAGTGCCGAGGGCATTGGCCATGTGCACCGGGCCGGAGTCGGGTGCGATCACCGCCTGGGCCTCGTCGATCAGCGCCAGCAAGCCCTTGAGCGATAGCTGGCCAACGCCGTCGACCAGCGCCTCGCGGTCCGGCACCAGGGCGGTGATTCGCTCGCACATCTCGCGCTCCTTGGCAGTGCCGCTGCCGGTGAGCAGCGTGACTAGCCCGTACTGCTGCCAGGCATGTTCGATCACCGCGGCAAAGCCCTCTGCCGACCAGTTGCGGAAGTTGCGCACCCGCACACTGCTGCAGGGGCTGACCATCAGGTAGCGGCGCCCGGCGCTGAGCTGGCGCGCCTCCTCGTAGGCGGCATCGGGGACGCTGAGCTGCCACTCGAGGCGGGTATCCTCGACCCCAAGCAGCCGCGCGAAGTCCATGAACGAGTCGACAACGTGGGCACGCGGATGTGGTGGCAACTGACGGTGGGTGAACCAGTGCTGAGCGTCCTTGGCGCGAGCCTTGTCGTAGCCCACTCGTACCCCGGCCTTGAGCCCCAGCCCAAGCAGGCTGGCGCGCAGCGCCTGCTGCATGTGCAACAACACGTCGAAGCGCGTATCGGTGAGTTCGCGCCATAGCGCGCGCATGCCGGCCACGCCGGAGGCCTTGTCGTAGACCACGAACTCGACCCCGGACAGGCCCGCCAGTAGACTATGTTCACCCTTGCCGATGATCCAGGTGATGCGCGCATCGGGCCATTGGCGCTGCAAGGCACGCACGGTGGGCACCAGATTACACACATCGCCCAGCGCGGACAGGCGCAGGATGCCAATGTGGCGAGGCTGGGCGGGTAGAGGACGCTTCATGCAGTTGGCAAGGTTCCAGGCGGCGAAAACATTCATTCTATATGATGCGCACAGTGTATGTGACGCCTTGCCCGCCTCACAAATCGACCCAACGCTGTTCTCGACCACCTACTGGCACCGCCAAGGGGCCGTGGTGGGCGAGGCCCCCGGGCGCGGCACCAGCCTGTTCGTGCAGGCCGGTACACAGCAGTGGGTGTTGCGCCACTACCGCCGCGGTGGCCTGATCGGCCGCATCAACCGCGCTCGCTACCTGTGGACCGGCCTGGAGCGGACCCGCGCCTTCCGCGAGCTGCGCTTGACCGCCGAGCTCCATGCTCGCAGCCTGCCAGTGCCCCCGCCGGTGGCGGCCTGCGTGTGGCGCTCTGGCCTGAGCTACCAGGCGGCACTGATCACTCAGCGGCTGGCCGGCAGCCGAGCGCTGGCCGAGCGGCTGATCGATGCCGACCCTGAGCTGCTCGAACGGGTTGGCACCACCGTTGCGCGTTTCCATGCTGCCGGTCTCGACCATGTCGACCTCAACGCCCGCAACCTGCTAGTGGATGCTGAGGACCGCGTGTGGTTGATCGACCTCGACCGCTGCCGGCTGCGGCGGCCAGGCGCCTGGCAGGCCGCCAATCTCGACCGCCTGGCCCGTTCGCTGGCCAAGTTCGACGCTCCACCCGGTGCAATGGCGGTGATTCGCCGCGGCTATCAGGCTTGGCCAGCAGTGACGCCTCGCGCCGGGTAGAGCCGATTCAACAGGGCCTCGAGACCGTCAACGATATCCATCCGACCCGGGACTTGGCCATCGCGGTGAAACACTGCCTCATGGCAATCTTCGTAGCGCGGCCAGTAGCGAAACGGCACCGTCATGAAGAAGATCCCCAGCGTCGGCGTATGAGTCGCCAGGGCCAAGTTACGCACTCCGGTATCCCCCGACACCAGCACGCTGGATGCCGCCATGTAAGGCCCCAACGCGTCGAGGCTTAGGCGTGGTTGCACACTTACATTGTCATGCTGAACCAACACCTGATCCAGAAACTCACTGCCCTCCTCGTCCTTGTGGCCCTCCAGCAATACATGCTCGAACTGCGGCAAGCGCTGTGCCGCCTGCTCGATCACCCCGCACCACGACTCAGGCGATAGCGACTTTTCAGCCATCGCGGCGAACGGAAAGTAGACGATACGCGGGTGCGCCGTCTCACGCCGATGGCGAGGCATGGCGAATTCCAGCGGATACTGTGGCTTGTGGCCCATGATCTTAAGGAAGTCGAGCAGCACCTCCGCCTCGTAATGAAAGTCCGAACGCAGAATACCGATGTCAAACAGCAGGCGGTTGAAGCTTCGCCGATAGGGAAAACCGAGCTTGACCCGCGCCGGCGTCAGCAGGGTCAACAGTCGCGAGCGAGCAGTATCGGCGAGATCGAACAGCACGTCCGGCTCGCCCAGAGCCTTGAGCTGCGCCCAGCGCCCTTTCAGAGAGCGCTGTTCGGTGTCGAGTACATGCACGGCATCGACCAGGTCATGCGGCAGCGCGTACTGGTAGCGGCTGACGGTGCTCAGGGTGATATGCGCTCCGGGGAAGAATCGCCGCAGCTCAACCAGGAAAGGCCGGGTCGCCATCATGTCACCGAAGGCGCACTGGCGAATCACCACGATGCGCTTGATGTTGTCGACGTGCAGGCGCGACAGCCAGCGCCGACCGGTATGATTGAGATAGCCGCCTTTTTCCACCCAAGCTTTCATGCCGACTCCATGCTGATTGTGTAGGCGGTGCACAGAGCCGCCACGTGAGCGCTCAGCGTAAAATCACGCAGCACCCGCTCGGCAGCGGCCTTGCCCAAGCGTTGGCGCAGCCCGGGGTCGCTGGCCAGGGCCTCGAGCTGGCGCGCCCAGGCGTCAGGATCGTCGGGCGCGGCCAGACGCCCAACCTCGCTGTCGAGCAACTCAGGAATTGCCCCGCTGTCGGCACCGATCACCGGCCGACCGGCGGCCATGGCTTCGATCACCGTCAGACCGAAGGCCTCATTGGTCGAGGGAATGCAGACGATATCCAGCGTACCCAGCAGACGCGGCAGATCGCTGCGGAAGCCTGCAAAGCTGACCCGCTCGTTGAGCCCCAGTGCCGTGACCTTGGCCTCGAGCTCAGCGACATAGGCCTCGTCGCTGCCTTCGCTGGCCGTCAGGCCGCCAATCATAGCTGCGTGCCAAGGCAGCGCCGGCGCCCGCTCGGCCAGCCGCGCCAGGGCCTCCAACCAGAGGTCCTGGCCCTTGCCCGGCGTCAGCCGTCCAGGCAAGCCGATGAGCAGCGCGCCCTGTGGGGTACCAAGCTCGCCACGCAGCGCCTGGCTATCGTCGCCAGCGGCGTAGGGGGCCGGATCGATCCCCAGATAGAGCCGCTGGATACGCTCGGGTGGCAAGGCAAACGCCTTGAGGTTGCGCGCGCGGGTTGCCTCGCTGATCGAGAAAAGACGGCTCAGTTTACCGTAGGCCCATCGGTGGTAGAGTCCCTTCTTGGGGCGGGTAACGCCCATGTGCTCGGTGAAGAACAGCCGCAGGCCGGGGCGCAGCGACTTGAGCAGCGCGGCCAGCCGCAGGTCGGAAGACTTGTGGCAGTGCAGCACCTGAATATGGTGGCGACGCAGATACGACAGGATGCGCACCGTCGCCAGCAGCGCCTGGCCGCGTGACGCCACCGTCAGCGGCGTTACGCCCGCGGCCCGCAGGCTATCGGCCACCCGCGAGCCGGCCAGCGCCATTCCATGGACCTCCCAGCCCTGATGCTCCAGCTCGGGTATAATCCGCGAGGGATACATTTCCAGACCACCCCAGCCGCTTGAGAGGCAGATGTGCATGACCTTGTGCGACAAGACGACTCTCCTATGACCGCGCCCCAGGATGCGCCGCGGCGCATCCTGGTGGTGCGTAACGATAAACTCGGCGATTTCATGCTCGCCTGGCCGGCGCTGGCATGCCTCAAGCAGGCTAACGCCGTGCTGCATATCACTGCCCTGGTGCCGGCCTACACCGCACCGCTGGCCGAGGCCTGCCCGTGGATCGACGCAGTGATCCTGGATCCCGGCGATGACGCACCGCGTCAGGCGCAGCGCGAACTGCTCGAACAGCTGCGTAGCGCCCGCTTCGATGCAATGCTGACGCTGTTCTCAACGCCGCGCATCGGCTGGCTGGGCTTCCGCGCCAAGATTCCTCTGCGGCTGGCCCCGGCCACCAAGTGGGCACAGCTATTCTATAATCACCGCCTGACGCAGCGCAGGTCGCGCTCGCTACAGCCCGAGTATGCCTACAACCTCGAACTCGCCGAAGCGCTGTTGAAGCGTTTAGGCATTACCCCACCCCGGGTGGCACCGCCCTACTGGCCGCTCGACGCGGCGACGTGCGCCAACGAACGGCGGCGCCTGGCGCAGACTCTCGACCTCGACCTCACCCGCCCCTGGGTGTTCCTGCACCCAGGCAGCGGCGGCTCGGCAGTCAATCTCGATAGCGCACAGTACGCGCGGCTGGCGGCCGACATCGAGCGCCATGCGCAGTGCTCACCGCACTGGCTACTGACCTTCGGCCCCGGCGAGCAGCAAGCCGCCGAGACGCTGTGCGAGGCACTCGGTGAGCATGGGCTCGACGCGCAGCTGGTGCCGCCGCGCGCATCGCTGCGCGACTTTGCCCAGGGTCTCGCCGCCGCCGACCTGTTGATCGCCGGCTCCACCGGGCCACTCCACGTGGCCGGCTGCCTGAACCTGGCCACCGCGGGGTTCTATCCGGCCAAGCGCTCATCGACGCCGCTGCGCTGGCAGACCTGCAACGCCGCTGAACGCCGCCTGGCATTCAGCCCGCCGCCGGGCAAAGAGAGCGAGAGCGACATGTCGCGCATCGACTTGCACGATGCCGCCCTGCGCATCAGCGCACTGCTGGATCGTCTGGCGGTGCCGTCCGGGTCCTGACCCATAGATCGGCGTACTTGGCGAAGGTCGAATGCGCCGACAGCAGTGCCAACAGCAGCCCAGCACGCCCATCGAGAAACCCCGCCTTTAGCAGATACATGCGCAGAAAGCAGCCGAGGCCGTGGCCAATCCCCGCCGCCAGGCTGCCGCGCTTGCCACGGGCAGCGCGCTGCTCGGCCCAGGCCTGAGCGTAGTGAGCCGACTTTTCCAGATAGTGGCGCAGGTCACGGTAAGTGAAATGCAGCAGGTCACCCTTGAGGTCACGCACCGCCAGTCCCTCGGGGTTGGTGAGCTTTTCATGCACCAGGGCGCTGTCGTAGCCGGCGCGGCCACGCGGGTAGAGTCGTGCCACCCGGTCGGGATACCAGCCGGCATGCCGGATGTAGGCGCCGAAACACCATGACAGCCGCGCCACACGGTAGATCGCCGGTTCTCCGCTCAGCGCCGCTTCGATGCTGGCGCGAAGCTCGGGGGTTACGCGCTCGTCGGCATCAACCATCAGGATCCAGTCGCTTTCGACCAGCGCCTCGGCGCGCTGGCGCTGCACCCCGAACCCCTGCCAGTCGGCGTTGACCTCGACCTTGTCGGTAAAGCGCCTGGCGATCTCGACGCTGGCATCCTGGCTGCCGGCATCCAGCACCACCAGCTCATCGACCCAGCGCAGGGTGTCGAGGCAGGCGGCCAGGTTGTCGGCTTCATTCTTGATGATCACTACCGCAGCCAGCGACATGGGATTTCCTTGAGGGTCGGCAAACCGCCAAGTGTAGAGCCGCGCGGCAAGTCCGGCAAACACAGGTCCGCCATGCGTATGAGCGAGCGCCTAGCCTTGCTAAGCTAGAGGCACATAGAACCTGCCGAGCGCTTGCAATGATCCACGCCGTACTCCGTGACCCCAGGCTCCGCCAGCCGCGCTGGTGGGCACTGCTCTTCCTGGGCGGGTGCCTGGCTTACGCTACTACATCGCTACTACCGTTAGGCCCCTGGCCGTTTTTCCTGGTCGCCGCTGCTTGGCTGCTCGCCGCGTACCTGTTCCGCTGGGGGGCGCCACGTCAGCCACGGCCACCCAAGTCGGTGATTCCCTGGTCGCTTGTCCCGCTACTGCTATGGTGGCTCTATGTCTATCTTGCCGCCAGTTTCGGCATCGTGGATCTGGGGGCGATCTATTTCCACCTCCAGGCCGGCATGACCGACCACGGCGGCGCCAGTCGTATCGTGGCGGCCATCGTTTCCACCCTGTGTGCGCTGCTGATCGTCGTCGCTTTCACCTGGCTGGTCCGAAACGACCATCGCTGGCGGCTGTTCGAGCGTATCCTGGCGTTGATACTGCTGGCCAGCAACCCGCTGCTCCACGGCATTACCCAGCGCAGTGCCGCCATTGTCGCCGACGATGGCGCCTGGCTCGACCGCCGCTACGTGGAACCGGTGATTCATAGTGCCCCGGACACGCCGCCCAACCTGCTATTCATCTACATTGAAAGCATTGAACGCACCTACGCCGACCGCGAACGCTTCGGCGACGCCTATGCCGATTTCGACGTCATCGGTGAGCAGGGCAAGGTCTTCGAAGGGGTTCGTCAGATCGACAACACCGGCTGGACCATGGCCGGCATGATCGCCAGCCAGTGCGGCAGCCCGCTGATGCCCGCCGGCCTGCTCCATGACCGGCAGTTCGAACCCCTCGATGATGTGGTGCCCGGCGTCACCTGCCTCGGTGACCTGCTCAGCGAGCAGGGCTACCGTCAGTCCTACCTGGGCGGTGCCAGCAAGGTCTTCGCCGGTAAGGGGTTGTTCTACTACGGCCACGGCTTCGACAGCGTCTACGGTCGCGAGGAGCTGGTCCCACGAATGGAGGACCCGGAGTACCTCAACAGCTGGGGGCTTTACGACGACACCCTTTTCGATTTCGTCCACGAAGAGATACGTGAGCTGGCCGCCGGCGACGCGCCCTGGAACCTCACCACCCTGACCATCGGCGGTCATGCGCCTCACGGCCATCCGGCCCAGCGCTGCCTGGACCGCCAAGGCGAATTCGACGGCGTCGATATCCTCTATTCGGTGGAGTGCAACGCCTGGCTGACCCGTGAACTGCTCAATGACCTTTCCGACGAGGGGCTACTCGACAACACCCTGGTGGTAATCGCCAGCGACCACCTGACCATGCGCGTCTCAGTCTGGGATGAGCTGATTGCCGGCCCGCGCGATAACACCTTCATGCTGCTGGGCAACGACCTGGAGCCCCAGCGCATCGAGCGCGAGTCGTCGATGGTCGACCTCTTCCCGACCATTCTCGAAGCGATGGGCTTCGAGATTCATCAGCATCGCGCCGGCCTCGGTGCCTCGCTGCTGTCACCGGTGCAGACGCTGCTCGAACGTCATCAGATCGAGCTGATCAATACCAAACTGCGCGAGGAGCGCGAGCTGCAGCTGAGGCTATGGGACGGCCTGGCGCCGACAGCACGCCAGCAGCAGGACGCGGGCCTCAGCGAAGAGGAGGAGCAGCTACCACCAGTGATGTAGCTTACCCCGCTTGAGAGGTCACCAGCGCGTCAAAAATGCGCTGGGGCGACAGCTGGTTGAGGCAATTGGTATGCCCCAGCGGGCAGACCCGGGCAAAACAGGGCGAACAGGACAGGCCCAGCCGATGGATCTGCGCCTGGACGGTCAACGGCGGCGTGAAATCGGGCGACGAGGAGCCATAGAGGGCATGCACCCGGGTACCCACCGCCGCCGCCACATGCATCAGCCCCGAGTCGTTGGTCACCACCTGCTGGCAGTCGGCGAGAAGGTCCACGGCATCGGCCAGCCGCGTCTTGCCGCACAGGTTGTGGACGTGCTTTAGCTCCGCAGCAATCTGCTCGCCATCCTCGACGTCCTTGGGGCCGCCAAGCACCCTGACTTCGAACCCTGCCTCGACCAGCCAAGCGGCCAACTGTCGAAAGTAGGCCGGCGGCCACTGCTTGGCCGGGCCGTACTCGGCGCCGGGCATCATGCCGATCGCCGGGCGTGACGAGAGCCCCAGGCGAAGGCGCAGTTCGACCAGGTTGTCGGCATCCACCGCCAGGTGTGGACGGGGAATGGCGAAGTCGCCGCTGACAGCATCTGATTCGGGCAAGCCCAGCGAGACGAAGCGCTTGACGGTCTGGTCGAGCCGTTGCTTGTCGAGACGACGGCGCTGGTTGAGCAGCACCACACGCTGCTCACCGGTGAACCCGAGACGCTGAGGAATCCGCGCCAGGAACGGCACCAGCGCCGACTTCCACGAGCGCGGCAGCACGATGGCGCGATCGAAGCGCCCGCGCAGCGCTGCCGCCACATTGCGTCGCGCCCGCCAGCCAAACTCGCCGTGCCCCACGTCGAGGGCGATCGCCTCGTCGACTTCGACCATACGCGACAGCATCGGCAGCGACCAGGCCGGCGCCACCACCCCGATTCGGCAACAGGGGTGACGCGCCTTGAGGGTCATCAGCAAGCTCTGGGCCATCACCATGTCACCGACCCAGGAGGGTCCTACGACCAGGATCCGCTCACCGGCATCAGCCATTCAACCACTCCAGGTAGGCCTGTACACCCTCGGCGACGGTCTTGAACTCATGCGGATAACCGGCGGCGCGCAGCCGCGAGATATCGGCCCGAGTGTAGCTCTGATAGCGGCCTTTGAGCTCGTCGGGAAACTCGATGTAGTCGATATCGCCCTTGCCGTAGTAGTGGATGACACTCTCGGCGATGGCCTTGAAGGGCTCGGCGCGGCCGCTGCCCAGGTTGAAGATGCCCGACTGTTCAGGGTGGTCAAGGAACCACAGGTTGACGTCGACCACGTCACCGACATAGACGAAGTCGCGACTCTGCATGCCGGCTTCGTAGCCGTCCCAGGCACCGAACAGCTTGGGGTTCTCGCCGGCCTGCACCTGGGTATGATGATGAAAGGCGACGCTCGCCATCTTGCCCTTGTGCTGCTCCCGCGGTCCATAGACATTGAAGTAGCGGAAACCCACCACCTGGCTGGTGAACTGCTCCCAGCGTGCCCGTACGTACTGGTCGAAGAGTAGCTTGGAGTAGCCATAAACGTTGAGCGGGCGCTCGTGCTCGGGCGCCTCGACGAACACCTCGCTGCCGCCGTAGGTCGCCGCCGAGGAGGCGTACAGGAAGGGAATGCCCTTCTTCTGGCAGTAGTGCAGTAGCACCTTGGAGTACTCGAAGTTGTTCTCGAGCATGAAACGACCATCCCACTCGGTAGTGTCCGAGCAGGCCCCCTCGTGGAAGATCGCCTCGATGCTCGGCAGGCCTGCGTCCTCACCGCGCAGCTCCGCCTCGACGCGCATCAGGAAGTCGTCCTTGTCGAGGTAGTCCCCCAGGGTGCAATCGGCCAGGTTGACGAACTTGGTGCCGTCGCTCAGGTCGTCGACCACCAGCACATCGTTGCGGCCGCGCGCGTTCAACGCCTTGACCAGATTGGCGCCGATGAACCCGGCGCCGCCCGTCACTACGATCATGTGTCTATCCTCTTGGTTGCCGCGCCTGCCGGGGCAGGCCTCGGACCGATGGCCAGGCCGACATTCCTGCAGCGTGCCTATAACCGATTCGCTGGTAATTGTATACTTGGCGGTTCTTGAATTCATGGGCCAACGGTGCATCAGCAATGACACAGTCGACGCCAGACGTGGCAACCTTCCAGGGCCTGATCCTCGCCCTGCAGCAATATTGGGCCGAACACGGCTGCGTGATCATGCAGCCGCTGGACATGGAAGTCGGTGCCGGTACCTTTCACCCGGCGACTTTCCTGCGCGCCATTGGTCCCGAGACCTGGAACGCCGCCTACGTGCAGCCCTCGCGACGCCCGACCGACGGCCGCTACGGCGAGAACCCCAACCGCCTTCAGCACTACTATCAGTTTCAAGTGGTAATGAAACCCTCACCCTCCGACCTTCAGGACCTCTACCTGGGTTCCCTGGAGCGTCTCGGCATCGACCCGCTGGTGCACGACATCCGCTTCGTCGAGGACAACTGGGAGTCGCCCACTCTAGGCGCCTGGGGATTGGGCTGGGAAGTCTGGCTCAACGGTATGGAGGTTACCCAGTTCACCTATTTCCAGCAGGCCGGCGGCATCGAATGCTATCCGGTCACCGGAGAGCTGACCTACGGTCTGGAACGCATCGCCATGTACCTACAGGACGTCGACAGCGTCTATGACCTGGTCTGGACCCATGCCCCGGACGGCAGCAAGGTCACCTACGGCGACGTCTATCTGCAGAACGAGCGCGAGCAATCGGCCTATAACTTCGAGCATGCTGATGTGCCGGCACTGTTCGAGGGCTTCGACCATCAGGAGCGCGAGTGCAGCAAGCTACTCGAGGCCGGTTTGCCACTGCCCGCCTACGAGATGGTGCTCAAGGCCTCGCACACCTTCAACTTGCTCGATGCCCGCCACGCCATCTCAGTGACCGAACGCCAGCGCTTCATCCTCCGTGTTCGCACCATGGCCCGCAACGTGGCTCACGCCTACTACGAATCACGCAAGGCTGCCGGCTTTCCCATGGCACCCGACGCCTTGCGCCGCGAGCTGCTCGAGACAGCCGCCGACACACAGGGAGATGCATGAGCATGGCTTTTCACCCGCTACTGGTCGAACTCGGCGTTGAGGAACTGCCGCCCGCCGCCATCGATCGCCTTTCCGATGCGCTGGCAGACGGTATCCGCCAAGGCCTTAACGACGCCGAGGTACGCTTCGGCGAGGTGACCGCCTACGCCTCGCCGCGGCGCCTCGCAGTGCATATCAGCGAACTGGCCGACAAGCAGCCTGACCGTGAGATCGAGCGCCGCGGCCCTGCACTCGCCGCCGCCTTCAAGGACGGCCAACCGACCAAGGCCGCCGAGGGCTTCGCCCGCTCCTGTGGCGTCGACGTCGGCGACTTGATCCACCTCGAGACCGACAAAGGTACCTGGCTTGGCTACCGTGAACAGCAACAGGGCGACGCGATCGAGCAGTTGCTGCCGGCTATCGTCGACAAGGCCATCGCTGCACTCCCGGTGCCCAAGAACATGCGCTGGGGCGCGTTACGCACGGAGTTCTCACGCCCCGTGCATTGGCTAGTAATGCTTTATGGCGAGCGAGTGATCGAGGCCGAGACCCTCGGCTTGAGCGCCGACCGCCTCACCTACGGTCACCGTTTCCATGCGCCCGCAGCCATCTCGCTTGCCCACGCCGATGATTATCTCGACGCCCTGGAAAACGCCTACGTACTGGCCGACCGCCAGCGTCGCCGCGAGCGCATTCGCGAGCAGGTGCTGGCCGAGGCCGAAGTACAGGATGCCCAGGCGGTCATCGACGACGCACTGCTTACTGAGGTCAGCGGCCTGGTCGAGTGGCCGGTGGCACTCACCGGCAGCTTCGACGAGCGCTTCCTGGAGGTCCCGCCGGAGTGCCTGATTTCCTCCATGAAGGCCAATCAGAAATACTTCCACCTGCTTGACGAGCACGGCAAGCTCAAGCCGCTGTTTATCACCATCGCCAATATCGAAAGCCATGAGCCTGAGCGGGTGATCGACGGCAATGAGAAGGTCATACGCCCACGCCTGGCCGACGCCGCCTTCTTTTACGATGTCGATCGCAAGACGCCGCTGGCCGAGCGCCAGGCCGGCCTCGACAGTGTGGTCTTCCAGCAACAGCTCGGCTCCCTGGCCGATAAGGCCCGCCGTAGCGCCGTCGTAGCCCGAGCCATCGCCGAGCGCATCGGCGGTAATAGCGACCACGCCGAACGCGCCGCACTGCTCGCCAAGTGCGACTTGGTCACCGAGATGGTGCTCGAGTTCCCCGAACTTCAGGGCATCATGGGCTGCTACTACGCGCGCCAGGATGGCGAGCCCGAGGAGGTTGCTCAGGCGCTCTATGAGCAATACCTACCGCGTTTTGCCACTGATGCTATCCCCCAGACTCGCACTGGCCTGGCACTGGCGCTGGCTGACCGCCTCGATACGCTTACCGGCATCTTCGGTATCGGCCAGCGCCCTACCGGTGCCAAGGACCCATTCGCCCTACGCCGTGCCGCCATTGGCGTACTCAATATCATGGTCAAGGCCGAACTCGACCTCGATCTGCGTGAGTTGCTAAACCTGGCGGCAGAACAGCACCAGCAGCTGCCCAAGGCAGAGGGCTTGGTGGATGAGGTCTTGGACTACATGCTGGAGCGCTTCCGGGCCTGGGCCCAGGATGAAGGCATTGCGGTTGGGAGTTATCTAGCGGTCCGCGCCCGCCCAGTGACCAAACCACTCGATTTCGCCCGCCGTATGCGAGCAGTACACGGCTTCGCCGCTCGTGACGAGGCCGCTGCGCTGGCCGCTGCCAATAAGCGGGTTTCCAACATTCTCTCCAAGCAAACCCATGACCGGAATATCTCGGTTAATGCCGAGCTGCTTCAGGAGAACGCCGAGATAGCCCTTCATCGCGCCCTTGCGGCCCGGCGCGAGGAAGTTGTCCCGCTGTTCCAGGCCGCGGACTACAGTGCCGCACTGGACTGCCTGGCCGCCCTGCGTGAACCGGTGGATACCTTCTTCGATCAAGTCATGGTAATGGCCGAGGAGCCTGCAGTCCGCGACAACCGCCTGGCACTATTGGCTGAGCTCCAGGCACTGTTCCTGGAAGTTGCCGATATCGCCGAGCTTCAGCAGTAACCCCTGCTCGGCTACAGAATGGGCCGGCGAGCGTTATGCTTGCCGGCCCTTTTCATGCCCTCAGCAACGTGTTTCACGTGGAACATATCCGTGATGGAGTGACGGAAACAGGTTGAGGTTTCTTCAACCTTGGCAGACGCTGTTCCACGTGAAACACTCAGTGCTCACTCCTAGCCGAGAGCAACACCATAGCCATGCCCAGAGCCAACCGCCTGGTAATTCTCGACCGAGACGGCGTAATCAACCGGGACTCCGACAATTACGTGAAGTCGCTGGATGAGTTCCTGCCCTACCCCAGTGCTATCAACGCGATTGCCCGCCTGTGTCGAGCCGGCTGGACGGTGGCAGTGGCCACCAACCAATCAGGCATCGCCCGCGGCTACTATGACGAAGACACCCTGGCCACCATGCATGAATATCTTAGCGCGCTGGTGACCCAGGCCGGCGGTAAAATAGCGCATTTCGCCCACTGCCCCCACGGCCCCAACGATGGCTGTGACTGTCGCAAGCCGCTCCCGGGGCTCCTCGAGCAGATCCGCACCGCCCTAGGCATGACGGATCTACAAGGGAGCTGGATGGTCGGTGACAGCCTGCGCGACCTTCAAGCCGGTGAACCAATGGGCTGCAGGCCTGTGCTGGTACGTACCGGCAAGGGCGAACGCACTCTGGCCAAGCAGCCCGAACTGATGTCAGTCGACAGCGGCATACGCATCTTCGATGACCTGGCCGGCTTCGCTGACTGGCTCCTCGACCAACAGCGAGCGCACTAGCATTACGTAGTGCACAAGCAAAAGCCCCGGGATGTATAATCCCGGGGCTTTTTGCTTGGCGCTTAACCAGCATGTTTCACGTGGAACATCACCTTAAATATCGAGATTGGCCACCAAGGCGAAGCGCTCGATGAAGTCGCGACGCGGCTCGACTTCATCACCCATCAGGGTGTTAAACATCATATCGGCCGCTACCGCATCCTCAATCGAAACCCGCAGCATACGCCGCGTCTCGGGATTCATGGTGGTCTCCCACAGCTGATCGGGGTTCATTTCACCGAGCCCCTTGTAGCGCTGGATAGAAAAGCCGCGCTGTGCCTCCTTCATAAGCCACTCGAGCGCCTCGTAGAAGGTCTCAACGGGCTGTTGGCGCTCACCACGGGCTACGTAAGCCCCCTCGTCGAGCAGGCCGTTAAGCGTCTCGCCAAGCTTGGCCATAGCGCGATAGTCGGCGCTGCGGAAAAAATCCACGCCCCATGTGTAGTCCGTGGTCACACCATGCGCGGCCAACGAAACTGCAGGCAGGAAGAAACCGCGCTCGGTATCCTCCTGCAGCTCGAAGGTATAGCGTGGCCCACCCTGATAGGCCACCACTTCGTCCATCTCCTGCTGCAGGAAGTCGATCCAGTGCTGCATGGTGACGCGATCCTTGAGGCTGGCCTCGGCCTCAAGGGTCGCACCGTGCACGATCTTGCGCAGCACTTCGCTGGGATAGACGCGCGACAGGCGGTCGATACGCTTCATGACGTCACGATACTGATTGACCAAGGCTTCGAGCTGCTCACCGGCAACGCCTGGCGCATCGGGATTGACGTAAAGACGCGCGCCGTCCAGCGCGGTAGTGGTCAGGTAGTCGATCAGCGCCTGCTCATCCTTAAGATAGCTCTCCTGCTTGCCACGCTTGATCTTATAAAGCGGCGGCTGAGCAATGAACACATGCCCGCGCTCGATCAGCTGAGACATCTGGCGGAAGAAGAAAGTCAGCAGCAGAGTCCGGATGTGCGAGCCGTCGACATCAGCATCGGTCATGATGATGATCGAATGATAGCGCAGCTTGTCGGGGTTGAACTCTTCTCTACCGATACCACAGCCGAGCGCGGTAATCAGAGTCCCCACCTCGGCAGACGATAACATCTTGTCAAAACGTGCTTTTTCGACGTTGAGAATCTTGCCCTTGAGCGGCAGGATCGCTTGGGTACGCCGGTCACGGCCCTGCTTGGCACTGCCGCCCGCGGAATCACCCTCGACCAGGTACAGTTCCGACAGGCTTGGATCTTTCTCCTGGCAGTCGGCCAGCTTGCCAGGCAAACCGGCAATATCCAGTGCGCCCTTGCGTCGCGTCATGTCACGCGCCTTGCGCGCAGCCTCACGAGCACGCGCTGCCTCGAGCATCTTGTTGACGATCGCCTTGGCTTCATTGGGCTTTTCAACTAGATAGTCAGCAAACAGGCGGCCCATCTCCTGCTCAACCGCGGTCTTTACCTCGGAAGAGACTAGCTTTTCTTTTGTCTGCGAGGAAAATTTCGGATCAGGAACCTTCACTGAAATGATCGCAGTCAATCCCTCTCGGGCATCGTCGCCAGCGGTATTGACCTTTGCCTTCTTGAGCAAGCCTTCGGCTTCGATATAGTTGTTCAGGGTCCGAGTCAGCGACGCACGAAAGCCTGCCAGGTGCGTACCGCCGTCACGCTGAGGGATATTATTGGTATAGCAGAAGATGTTTTCCGCGAAGGTGTCATTCCACTGCATCGCTACTTCTACGCCAACGCCATCGTCACGCTCAGCACTGAAGTGAAAGACGGGGTTGATGGCCGTCTTGTTGGTGTTGAGGTGGTCGACGAATGCCCGTAGCCCGCCCTCGTAGTGGAAAAGCTCCTCTTTACCGCTGCGCTCATCGAGTAATCGAATCGCCACACCGGAGTTGAGAAAAGAGAGTTCTCTCAGTCGCTTGGCAAGAATATCATAGTGAAACTCGATGTTGCCGAAGGTGTCAGGAGATGGACGGAAGTGCACACGGGTACCGGACTTCTCGGTCTTGCCAACGACACCCAACGGGCCCTCAGGTACGCCATGATGATAGATCTGCTCATGTACCTGACCAGCACGCCATATCGTCAGTTTGAGTTCTTCCGAGAGCGCATTGACCACCGATACCCCCACACCGTGGAGGCCACCGGACACCTTGTAGGAGTTGTCATCGAACTTTCCGCCAGCGTGCAGTACCGTCATGATGACTTCGGCGGCGGATACGCCTTCTTCCTCATGGATATCGGTCGGAACGCCGCGGCCGTTGTCGCTCACCGTGATCGTCTCATCTGGGTGGATGATGACACGTATCTCGCTGCAGTAGCCCGCCAGAGCTTCATCGATGGAGTTGTCCACCAGCTCGAACACCATATGGTGTAGCCCCGTGCCATCATCGGTGTCACCGATATACATGCCGGGACGTTTGCGTACTGCATCCAGTCCCTTGAGGACCTTGATGCTCGATGAGTCGTAAGCTTGTTCGCTCATTGACTACTCCGTCGTGAAGTCTTTCGTTCCGTGATTCAGTGCCACCGAATCATCCGGGGCGACCTTGCCATGTTTCACGTGAAACACGCTGAGCGGTGTTTCTGGTTGCCAGGCATTGTTCAGTGCCTGAGGGTCGACGCTGGTAATAAACGCCTGACAACGCATCGCCTCCAACCACTGGCAAAACACCTGCTGGTGTCGCGCATCGAGTTCAGCTGGCAGGTCATCAATCAGATATAGGCAGCGCCGTCCTGTCTGGTACTCCAGCAGACGACCTTGCGCCAGCTTGAGGGCACTGACGACGAGCTTCTGCTGGCCACGCGACAGCACCTCCACTGCTGGACGACGCTCAAGCCGGAGGCGCAAATCAGCTCGCTGCGGACCCTGCTGGGTAAAGCCCATCTGGCGGTCACTATTCCTGCTCTGTTCAAGCACCTCTCGCAGTGAGCGTTGCCTATCCCAACCGCGATAGTAGCGCAACATCAGGCCAGGCAACGGCAGCAGAGCGGCCAGAGTCTCTTCAAACACTGGCACGAAGGCGTTCATGTAATTGCTGCGCATGGCATCAAGACGCTCGCCCAACTGCACCAACTCATGCTCCCATACCGCCAGGGAGCGATCATCCATACTACCATGCCTTAATAGTGCGTTCCGATGTTTCAATGCCCGGCGCACGCCCTTCCAGACCTCGAAGAAGTCGTGTTTCACGTGAAACACCCCCCAGTCGAGGAACTCTCGGCGCGAAGAGGGGGAGCCCTCCAGCAACCGGAATGCATCGGGATTGATCAGCTGCAGCGGAAGTGCATCGACCAACTGAGCGACTCGCGCGACGCGCTCGCCGGCCATGCGCATCTCGAGCTCACTTCCACTGCGCTGCCGGCGCACACCTATCGGCAACGGTGGATCACCGGCGATTCGGGCATGGAGGGTTAGCGCATCGGCATCATGGGAGATGACATTCTTGAGCTGATGGGTACGGAATGAACGCCCCATGCCAAGCACATGGATGCCTTCAAGCAAGCTGGTCTTGCCACTGCCATTGGCACCCAGTAACAGGTTAATACCGGGCTGAGGCCGCATATCCAGGGGGGCCAGATTACGCACCCCCTGGAAGGCGAGACGATCTATCGGCATGGGCTCGATGTCGGCCGGGGCTTAGAGGCGCATCGGCATAACGACGTACATGGCGTCGCCACCACCCGGCTCCTCCATCAGCGCACTACTGTTGGGATCAGCCAGCGTCATCTGTACGCGGTCCTCGTCGAGGACACCTAGTACGTCGATCAAATAACCGACGTTGAAGCCGATTTCCATGGCGGCACCGCTGTACTCAACGGCCACGTTCTCCTCCGCCTCTTCCTGCTCAGGGTTATTGGCCATGACCCTCAGGTTGCCCTCTTCCAGGTGCAAGCGCACCCCACGGTATTTCTCGTTGGAAAGAATCGAGGTACGTGACAACACCTGGCGCAGCTCGGCACGCTCGGCGATGAAGACCTTGTCTCCCCCGCGCGGCACCACTCGTTCGTAGTCGGGGAACTTGCCATCGACCAGCTTGGACGTGAACGTGAAGTCCCCCGTGTGAGCGCGCACATGGCTGGCTCCCAGGGTCAGGCTGACCGGCTCGTCACTATCATCCAGCAACCGCACTAGCTCGAGAATGCCCTTGCGCGGCACGATCAGCTTCTGGGCCGGCTCGACGCTGATCTCCACCGGTCGAGAGCATACCGCCAGGCGGTGGCCGTCGGTGGCCACGGTTCGCACCAGGTTTGAGCGCAGCTCGAGCAGCATGCCATTCAAATAATAACGCACGTCTTGCTGGGCCATGGCGAAGGAGGTGGCATCGATCAGATGCTTGAGCGTACCCCGCGGAAGACTGAGCTCAACGCTGCCCTGGCCTTCTTCGATATTGGGAAATTCCGCCACCGGAAGAGTCGATAGGGTGAAGCGCGAGCGGCCACTGCGTAGCACGGCACGGCCCTCTTCCAGTGCAAGGCTGATCTCGGCCTGCTCCGGCAGTGACTTGCAGATGTCCATCAGCTTGCGTGCTGGCACCGTTGCTGAACCGGGCTGCTCGACCTGAGAGGGAGCCGTTCGTCCGATCAGCTCGACTTCGAGGTCGGTACCGGTCAGCGACAGCTCATCGGTGCTGGCCTGAATCAGTACATTGGAAAGTACCGGCAGCGTCTGGCGCCGTTCGACCACGCCGGCGACCAGCGTCAAAGGGCGCAGCAAGGCTTCGCGGGAGATGGAAAATTTCATGAAGGCTCCACTCTAGTCCTGAGTTTCAATGACTTGCATTGCCACGATCAGCTGGTCAGCAACCGTAGCAGGTTCTTGTAGTCCTCGCGGATGTCCGCGCTCTCTTCCTTGAGCGATTGCACCTTGCGACAAGCGTGCAATACGGTGGTGTGATCGCGGCCACCAAAGGCATCGCCGATCTCTGGCAAGCTATGGTTGGTCAGCTCCTTGGCCAGCGCCATGGCCACCTGACGAGGCCGTGCCACCGAGCGCGAGCGACGCTTTGAGAGTAGATCGGCCAGCTTGATCTTGTAGTACTCCGCCACCGTGCGCTGGATATTGTCGACGCCGACCTGCTTGTCCTGAAGTGCCAGCAGATCCTTCAACGACTCACGGATGAAGTCCTGGGTGATCGTCTTGCCCATGAAATGAGAGTCAGCGATCACCTTTTTCAACGCGCCCTCCAGCTCACGCACGTTGGAGCGTATTTTCTGGGCGATGAAAAAGGCAGCATCGTGGGGCAGATCGACCTTGGCCTGGTCGGCCTTCTTCATCAGGATCGCCACCCGCGTCTCGAGCTCCGGTGGCTCGATGGCCACGGTCAGCCCCCACCCGAAGCGAGACTTGAGTCGTTCTTCTACACCATTGATTTCTTTGGGATATCTGTCAGACGTCAGGATCATCTGCTGGCCGCCCTCGAGCAGCGCATTGAAGGTGTGGAAGAACTCTTCCTGGGAGCGCTCCTTGCCGGCGAAGAACTGGATATCATCGATCAGCAGAGCATCGACGCTGCGATAGAAGCGCTTGAAGTCGTTGATCGCGTTGAGCTGCAGCGCCTTGACCATGTCGGCCACGAAACGCTCGGAGTGCAGATAGACCACCTTGGCATTGTCGCGCCGGGTGGCCAGTGCATTGCCCACCGCGTGCATCAAGTGAGTCTTACCCAGGCCAACGCCACCGTAGAGGAATAGCGGATTATAGGCGCCGCCGGGGTTCTCAGAGACCTGGCGCGAAGCAGCACGTGCCAACTGGTTCGACTTACCCTCGACAAACGTCTCGAAGGTAAAATTGGGGTTGAGGCCACTCTGGTGCTTCAGACTGCCTTCAACCTGCACCTGCCTTTCACCGCCGCCACGCGATGACCCGCTGCGCGATGACGCCTCGCTGGGTGTCTCGATCTCACGCTCGTCGGCAAGATCGCCGCGTGGTGGCGTATGCACTGCCGGTGCCGCGGGCTGACGAAGAGTGGCAGAGACAGGATTGCCCAATTCTCGTGGCTGCGGGCTAGGCACGGCGCGTCGACTGCCCACTACCAGCGTCACCTTGGGCGGCTTGGTAGGCGCCAGTTCGCGCAGCAGTTCATTGATTCGCTTGATGTACTTGTCGCTTACCCAATCACGTACGAAACGGTTGGGGGCCAACAGGCAGAGTTCGTTGGATTCTCCCTGCTCCGCCTGAAGAGGGCGAATCCAGGTGTTGAACTGCTGTGAGCTGAGCTCGTCCTGCAAAAAATCCAAACATTGTTGCCAAAGAGCGACCGACACGCGACCTCACCATCCCGTTGATGAATGACCGGCCATTGTATAGCTCAAGAGGCAAGTTATCCACACGCACCAGCACCGAAGCCGCGCTGTGGAAAACTCAGCACACCAGCGTGCCGCAACCCAGATGGCACAGCGATCCGCCAAGCAATCACACAGCAGCAGGCGGTGATGCTTTTGGCCATCGCCTAACAAGTTGTCAATACTTTTCCCACACCGCCAACTCCCGACTATCTATATGTAATAACTACAGAAAATCTTCTTATCCACATATTTCGTCCCCAGTCTTAATAACAAGATGGTGTAACCATGGCCGGGATTCACGCGATGCCACATGGCAAGTCCGCTTGACGCTTCGTGCCCTAGCCACGAGAAAAATTGCACCCGTGGCTCGAATTCACTAAAATGCCCGGTCTTGAGCCGAATTACCCCGGGTTCCCCGCCGGAGCCAGGGCGCCTCACCATTGACGTTCCGTCCAATTAACCACGTGGGAATCGATAGTTATGAAACGCACTTTTCAACCCAGCGTTCTCAAGCGCAAGCGCGTGCACGGTTTCCGTGCCCGCATGGCCACCAAGAACGGTCGCGCCGTTCTGGCGCGGCGTCGCGCGAAGGGCCGCAAGCGTCTGAGCGCTTGATCTCGGCTTGCGTGTGTCCTGTCTGGGCTTCCCCCGGCGTCTGCGACTGCTGAATGCCGGGGAATACCGACACGTCTTCGATCACGCGGCGTTCAAGATTCACGGCAAAGGATTGCTGGCACTGGCAAGCCCCAACGCAATGGGCCACCCGCGCGTGGGCTTGGTCTTCAGCAAGAAGAACGTGCGCCGGGCCGTGGATCGCAACCGGTTAAAACGACTGGTTCGCGAATCCATCCGTCTCCAGCAGCATCGGCTTCCCGCTGTCGACATCGTGGTACTCTCCCGGCGAGGCGTACACGAGCTGGACAACGACACCCTGCATCGTCAGCTATACGGCATGTGGCGGCGTCTGGAAAAGGATGTGCGTAGGCAGTCGACGGCCGCTGTCAGTCAGGACACTTCCTCGCCGTCTTCGCGGTGACGCTTCGAGCCTGCCTCCGGCAGGCTTTCGCGTGTATCGGCACCGCTGATATCGATGTTGCCGTCAGAATGTTCATTACCCATCGGGCAGGACCCTCATGGACGTAAAACGACTACTGCTGCTGGTTCCGCTGGCCGTGCTGGCATATCTGCTGGTGGTACAGTGGAATCAGGATTACGGCCAGGCAACGCCTGAGCCGGACGCCCCCTCCTTCACCAACGGCGGCGCGCCTCAGGTCGAGCAAGAGCCTAGCGACGACGATGGAGGCCTGAGCGTTCCCAGCGCCAGTCAGGAGGCGGCAGAAAGCGAGCTGCCACAGGCTACCGAGAGCGATACCCGTAGCCGCGACCTGATTGCCGTGGTTACCGATGTACACGACATACGCATCGACCCTCAAGGTGGCGATATTGTCTACGCTGCGCTGCCGCAGCATAAGCTGACGCTGGACTCCGACCGCCCCTTCGTACTGCTTTCCGACAGCGAGTCACGCAGCTACGTGGCCAAGTCGGGCCTGCAGCTTGAGGGCCACTCGGGGCGCATCGGTTTCAACGTCGAGCAGACCGAGTATCGTCTCGAGGAGGGTGAAGATAGCCTGACTGTCGACCTCACCGCGCAGGTCAACGGTGTCGACATAATCAAACGCTACACCTTCCAGCGCGACAACTACGCGGTCGACGTCGACTATTACCTGGCCAACAATACCCAGGAACCGGTGACCGCACGTTTCATCGGTCAGCTGGCTCGTGACGATAGTCCCGATCCCACCAGCGGTGTAGCGCTCGGCATGAGCTCCTATCTGGGGGCTGCCTTCTCCTCGCCTGACAATCGCTATGAGAAAGTCGATTTCAGCGACATTCGTGGCGGCAGCCTCAATAACCGCGATGTGGAAGGCGGCTGGGTGGCAATCATCCAGCACTACTTCACCACCGCCTGGGCACCGGCTCAGAACCAACAGAACCTCTACTACGGCACTACTGACTCCCGTAACCGCACCGTGGCGGCTTTCGCCGGGCCGTCGACGCAGATCGCCGCCGAGGGGGAGAGTCGCCTGGGTGCAACCCTGTACATGGGGCCCAAGGTCCAGGAGCGGCTCGAACAGGTGGCGCCCAACCTGCGGCTGACGGTTGACTACGGCTGGCTGTGGTTCATCGCCAACCCGCTGTTCTGGCTGCTCGATCAGATTCACAGTCTGCTCGGCAACTGGGGCTGGTCGATCGTGTTCCTGACCATTCTGGTCAAGCTGGCCATGTGGCCGCTGTCGGCCAAGGCCTACAAGTCGATGGCACGCATGCGTAAGCTGGGCCCGGAGATGCAGCGGCTCAAAGAGCAGTACGGCGACGACCGCCAGAAGATGTCCCAGGAGATGATGAAGTTCTACCAGAAGGAGAAGATCAATCCTCTGGGTGGCTGTCTGCCGATCCTGGTACAGATGCCGGTATTCATCGCCCTGTACTGGATGCTGCTCGAGTCGGTGGAGCTGCGCCACGCGCCCTTCATGTTCTGGATTCAGGACCTGTCGGTGAAGGATCCATTCTTCATCCTGCCGATCCTGATGGGCGCCTCGATGTTCGTTCAGCAGCTGCTCAACCCGACGCCGCCGGACCCCATGCAGGCCAAGATCATGAAGATGCTGCCGATCGTCTTCACGTTCTTCTTCCTGTGGTTCCCGGCCGGCCTGGTCATCTATTGGGTGGTCAACAACATCATCTCGATTGCGCAGCAGTACGTGATCACGCGCAAGATCGAGAACGACCCCAGCATTGGCAAGGGTATGAAGACCAAGTAACCCGTCCCATGCCCGCCCCCAGACCCCCGCCCCCGTGCGGGGGTCTGGCGTTTGTGGGCCACGCCCGAGACAATACGCAACGCCCACGATCAGGAGTTCCCCATGTCGCAGCGCCTCTACACGCAGGACACTATCGCGGCACTGGCCACACCCCCCGGCCGCGGCGGGGTCGGCATCATTCGCGTATCGGGGCCGCTGAGCCGTGCTATCGCCGACGCAGTGGTCGGCCACTGCCCCGCCCCGCGCCGCGCCCACTATGGCCCCTTCCAGGGCGCCGAGGGCAACATCGACGAAGGCATCGCGCTCTACTTTGCCGGTCCGCACTCCTTCACCGGCGAAGACGTGCTGGAGCTACAGGGCCACGGTGGCCCGGTGCTGATGGATCTGCTGCTGGAGCGCTGCGTTCAGCTCGGTGCACGCCTGGCACGACCCGGCGAGTTTTCCGAGCGTGCCTTTCTCAACGACAAGCTCGATCTGGCCCAGGCCGAGGCCATTGCCGACCTGATCGAAGCAAGCTCGAGGGCTGCCGCCGAGAACGCCCTACGCTCGCTCCAGGGCGCCTTCTCCCAGCGCGTCGAGGGACTGGTCCAGCGCTTGATCGAACTACGTATGTACGTCGAGGCGGCGATCGATTTTCCTGAGGAGGAGATAGATTTCCTGGCGGACGGCAAGGTCGCGGCGATGTTGTCAGGGGTCAAGAGCGAGCTAGCCGATGTTCGCGACGCCGCCAACCAGGGTGCCCTGCTGCGCGAAGGCATGAGCGTGGTGATCGCCGGGCGTCCCAATGCCGGCAAGTCGAGCCTGCTCAACGCCCTGACCGAACAGGAGACGGCGATCGTCACCGAGATAGAGGGCACCACCCGCGACGTGCTCCGCGAACATATCCACATCGACGGAATGCCGTTACACGTGATCGATACCGCAGGGCTCCGCGATACGCCCGATGCGGTAGAGAAGATTGGCGTGGCTCGCGCCTGGGACGAGATCGCCAAGGCCGATCGGGTCCTGCTGTTGGTGGATGCGACCACCTCCAACGCCACCGACCCGATGGCCATCTGGCCGGAGTTTGTGGCCCGGCTGGCCGATCCTGGCCGCTTGACGCTGGTACGTAACAAGATCGACACCAGCGATGAACCAGCAGGGCTCGATGATACCCTCGCCACCCCGGTACTGCGTCTGTCGGCCAAGACCGGCGCCGGCATCGAGCCGCTCAAGGAGCATCTCAAAGCGGTGATGGGCTTCAACGCGACCCCGGAGGGCAGATTCTCGGCACGGCGCCGCCATCTGGACGCACTCGATCGTGCCCAGACGGCCCTCACCAATGGCGAAACCCAACTCGCGGGCTACGGCGCCGGCGAGCTGCTTGCCGAGGACCTACGCGATGCGCAGCAGGCACTGGGTGAGATCACCGGCGAATTCAGCGCCGATGACCTGCTGGGCGAGATTTTCGGCAGTTTCTGCATCGGTAAATAAGCCCCCTACCCTGTTAGGATCCATAGGATCACTCCTCGACCCACCACTCACCGCGGTGCCGAGCCGACTCGCCGAGCAGCGGCAACGCGGTATCGAGTGCCTCACCTAACGCAGCGTCTAGCCCCCAGGGCGGATTGAGCAGCAGCAGGCCACTGCCGTACATGCCATGGCGGCTGGCGCCGGGCGCATGGCGCACCAGCTCACTGCGCCACAGCTTGCGCAACCCCGCGGCACGCAATGCATCGAGCATCTCCTGATGACGAGCAGCCGGTAGCAGCGGATACCACACCATCACCATCGCATGACGCGCCTTGCGCGCCGTCTCGAGCAGCGCATCAGCCACCTCGAGATATTCCGACTTGCGCTCGTAGCTGGGATCGATCAGCACGCACAGCCGCGGCGTGGACACCGGCAGCCGCTTAAGCAGTCCAGCCAAGCCATCGCCGAAGGTATGTGAAGCATTGCCGGGCAGCTGCTGGCGCTCGAGTTCTGCATGCTCTCCAGGATGAAGCTCGAACATCTGTAGATGATCCTGCGCGCGCAGCGCCCGGGCAAGCCACCAGGGCGAGCCGGGATAGTGGCTGAGCTCTGAGCTGCTCTGCTGTGCCTCGCCCAGGGCCGCCAGCCAGGCATCCAGCAGCGCACTGCCCCTCTGCAACCGCTCGCGGGCCAGCCATAGTGGCGCCACTCCCTGACGGTACTCCTGTAGCTTGCGAGTCTCGGGCGCCCCCAGCGGATAGAGTCCACGCCCGGCATGAGTGTCGACATACGTAATAGGGGATTCTTTACGTAAAAGGTGCTGAGTTAGCGCAAAGAGCGTCAAGTGCTTATGAACGTCGGCAAAGTTGCCGGCATGGTAGGCGTGTTGGTAGGCGAGCATGGCGACATCCAATAAAAAACCCGCGGGCCAAGGACCCGCGGGCTGCAAGAACGATGACGGCTCAGATCTGCTGCTGCATCGGCGTCAAGGTAATTTCCACGCGGCGGTTCTGCGCTCGCCCGGATTCTGTATCATTGCTGGCCACAGGCTGCGTCAAGCCGTAGCCGCGCATGCTGAGTCGCGAACGGTCGACGCCACTCTGGCCCAGGTAGTTGCCTACCGACTCGGCGCGACGCTCAGAGAGACGCTGATTGTAGTCCGCTGAGCCCGTGCTGTCGGTATGGCCGGCGATATTGATCCGCGTCTCCGGATACTCGCGTAGCACATTGGAAACATCGTTGAGGGCCGTACGAGCCGAACTGGTCAGCTCACTGGAGTCGAACCCGAAGGTCACGCTACTCGGCATGTTAAGCACGATGTCGTCACCCTGACGATCGACTTCGATACCGGTGCCCTGCATGCTTTCGCGCAGCTGCGCTTCCTGGCGGTCCATATAGGCGCCAATCCCACCGCCAGCGGCAGCCCCTACGGCCGCCCCGATTAGCGCACGATCGCGGCGACTGGTGCTGCCACTGCCACTGAGTGCTCCTGCGGCAGCGCCCACTGCAGCGCCGATACCGGCCCCAGTCACCGTGCTGCTACGCTGGGTCTGACCACCATAGGGGTCATTGGTCGCACACCCCACCACCAGCAGGGCGGCAGCCAGAGAGGGGGCTAGGCGTAGTGTCTTGCGCATAGCGAAATAACTCCTTGAACGTCGAGGTAAGAACCGCTGATCAGATCTCAATCGTGGCCAGCAGTTCATTCAAGAATAATAGACCCTGAGCAGAAGCTTGCAGGCGCTGACCATCTTCCACAACAAGTCCTTTTTTACGTGCTTCAGCAAGCCGTGACCAGATCACCGTATCGCGCTGTCCCGTACGCGCCGACCACAACGACAGCGGTACCCCGTCAATCAGCCGCAGAGCGTTCATGGTGAACTCCAGCGGCAGCTCCTCTGGCGTCAGCATTCGCTGCCCAGCGACGAACCCCCGCGGATCGCAACGGCGGCGTAGATAGGCATCGGGCTGACGCGCCTTCCAGCGCCGCTGAATCGTCCAGCATCCACTGTCATCCACCCGACTCAGCTTGCCGTGGGCGCCCGCACCGATCCCGAGGTAGTCGCCAAAGCGCCAGTAGTTGAGATTATGTCGTGACTGCAGACCCACGCGGGAATAAGCCGATATCTCGTACTGCTGAAATCCGGCGTCGGTCAAGCGCGCATGACCAGCGTCCTGGATATCCCACAGCTGCTCCTCTTCAGGCAGCCGCGGTGGGTGAGAATAAAACTCGGTATTGGGCTCCAATGTGAGCTGATACCAGGAGAGATGGCTAGGCGCTAGCGCCAATGCCGTATCCAGATCCGCCAGCGCAGCCTCGATATCCTGGCCGGGGAGCCCGTGCATCAAGTCGAGATTAAGGTTGTCGAATCCAGCCTCGCGAGCATTGAGCACGGCGGTGCTGGCGTCGTCTCCGCTATGAATACGCCCCAGCGCCGAAAGCTGCGCCGGCTGAAAGCTTTGCACCCCAAGCGACAGGCGGTTGATGCCCGCCTCGCGGTATCCAGCAAAACGCGCCTGCTCGAACGTCCCGGGATTGGCCTCCAGCGTAATCTCACACGCTTTGGAGAGCGGCAGTCTACCTCGCAACGCCGTGAAGAAATCATGATAGAAACGTGACGACATCAAGCTCGGCGTACCACCACCAATGAACACGCTTTCCAGTTCGCGATCCGCCACAAAGGGGAGCTCGGCTTCGAGATCCTCGAGCAAGGCGGCTAGATAGGCTCGCTCGGGTAAGTCGGGCTCATGGCCCACGCCATGCGAATTGAAATCGCAGTAGGGGCATTTGCGCACACACCAGGGCACGTGGACATAAAGTGAAAGAGGAGGAAGCGGCATCAGCGACCCGACAGCTGTGATAGCAGCGCTTGCATCGCGCGCCCACGATGACTGAGACGGTTCTTCTCTTCGGAGGAGAGCTCGGCTACGCTCATGCCTACCTCGGGAATCCAGAACAGCGGATCATAGCCGAAGCCTCCCTCTCCGCGCGGATGGGCGAGGATCTCACCCTCCCAGTGCTGCTGGACGATCAACGGTACCGGGTCGCCAGGGTGACGCAGATAGACCAACACACACCAGTAACGCGCGGTTCGCCCGCCTTCTGGCACCTCCAGCAGCTGATCTAATAGCTTGCGATTGTTCGCCTGGTCACTCTTGGGCTCACCGGCATAGCGCGCCGAATAAATACCGGGCGCTCCGTTCAACGCATCCACTTCTAGGCCTGAATCATCAGCCAATGCCGGCAGGCCACTGACACGACTGGCCTCTCGCGCCTTGAGCAGCGCATTCTCGACAAAGGTCAGCCCTGTCTCCTCAACGTCGGCGACTCCGTAGCCCGCCTGAGCCTTCACCTCATAACCAAGCGGTGAAAGTAGCTGATTGAATTCCTTGATTTTTCCAGCATTACCGCTGGCCAGAACGATGTCAGACACTTGCGACATGAAGGACTCCTCGATGATACGGCGCGACTCATTCTACGCCGCTATACAAGCCAGGCGAAATAGCGCATCGACGCTGGCAAGCAACGCATCAAGAACCTCACCTGTCCTGGATCAGGGAAAGCCTGAAAAAACATACGGAAACATCATTTTCATCAGCCATCCCTTCGGGCAGCGATCCAAAAAGACAACTATCCATTTGATTTTGAATGAAGATTAGTTAAATATAAAAAAGCAAAGGCAGATTATCCAGAAACAAAACATTGCAAGAATTACTATAATTTACAAAAATGACATGATGACACATACTAGAAGCCCATTTTGGTCTGCCCTGGGCATCAAGATAGCGGCGTACTTTTTTCAGGGGAACGTTTCATGGACTCTGAACACACCAAGGTCTTGCTCATCACCGACGCTAACCCGCAGTCGCAGTTGTTCGTCGACTATATCAAGAATGAAGTGGACTGCAGTGTCGGCATACTACCGCCCGAAGCCTATCGGCAAGAGCTGTCGACTCAGCGTATCGTGCTGTTGATCGACGCAGACCATGTCAGTGAGGGCGATATGCACGAATGGCACTTGGCCTGCATGGAAAGCCCACCTAGAATCATGTCTGTCTTTAATCTCAAGGATGAAGAGCATGCCATGGATATCATGCGCATGCTACATATTCATGGCGTCTTTTACCGTAATGATTCGATTTCTCTTATATGCAAAGGCATCGGTGCCTTGATCGAGGGTGATTTCTGGATGTCGCGCTCGCTGATGACCCGCTTGATCGATTTTTACCGACACCAGCAGCTCAGCATCTTCCGCCCCGCATGTGGTCTGACACAGCGTGAGATGGAGATTATCAGCCTACTGGCATCTGGAGATTCCAATCTGGAAATTGCCGAGAAGCTCTTTGTCAGTGAGCATACGGTAAAATCACATATTTATAACATCTTCAGGAAAATCAAGGTTCACAATAGAATACAAGCCATGAACTGGGCTAAAAAGAATCTTATGACGACACCTAGATTGCCTCTATCGGGAAATAAAGGAGGGGATATTCGGCGAAATCATCATTGACACCTTGCTATCATAAAAAGGGCGAAAGTGATGAAAAGCAGAGTGCTCGCCGTGTTTGATCAAAACACCCGTTTTCATAAACTGATAAAGGCACTTTCCTCTATTCATGACTGGGAGCCTTGTCTTTACGGTACATTTTCAGGAACAATAAATGGTACAAATAAGGCCGCTCGGGTAGGGGTGGTGCTGCTTGATAAGCAGTCTGTACAAGACCCCCAATACCTCACTAAGCTGAAGCAGCAATTATGTGGCTCAAGACTTTATTGGTTAGCGTTATTAGATACACTAGAATTGCCCAGTAATGGCTTCCTGAACAGCATGCTGGATCGCTTCTTCCATTGCTATCAGATGCTACCCTGTAGCGTCGAAAGAGTGCACTATCTGCTCGCTGAAATGCATGAGCTACATGTTTGGCAGCGACTCTCCTGGCCCAGCACACCGCGAGCAAGTAGCGAGGCTTTGACGATCATTGGCAGCCAGCAAACGACAAGCAAGCTCTTTGATAGGATAAAGCGCTTTGCCAGCGTCGACGCACCGGTGATGATCAGTGGTGAAACCGGCACCGGCAAAGAACTGGCTGCTCATGCGATACACCTGGCCTCCTCACGAGCTAACGGCCCCTTCATCGCAGTTAACTGTGGCGCCTTACCCGAGGGGCTTGCCCAGTCAGAGCTATACGGATATGAAAAGGGGGCTTTCACCGGTGCCTATCAGCAACGCAAGGGATATATAGAAGCCGCATCAGGAGGCACTCTGTTCCTGGATGAAATAGGCGATCTGCCTCTACCTATCCAGGTAAATTTATTACGCTTCCTCGAGAGCCAACGAATGATGCGAGTCGGTGGCCGAAACGAATTTTTTGCCAACGTAAGAATTATTGCCGCGACCCACGTCGACCTATATAAAGCCGTCGTGTCCAATACCTTTCGTGACGACCTTTACCATCGTCTCAACGTCCTGAATATCCAACTTCTACCGCTTCGTGAGCGAATATCGGATATCCAACCGCTCGCCGAATTCTTCTTCCGTAAGTTTCGTAACGAGGGGGGCTGCTGTCTCTGGGGTATTAGTCAGGAAGCGCTCGATGTAATGCAGAGCCACACTTGGCCAGGAAATATTCGCGAGCTCATGAATCGCATGCGCCGCGCTATTTTACATAGCGACTCTCCTCTCTTACTGCCCATTGATATGGGTCTCGAGAAACGCCAGAAAGAGCGCTATATCACCTCCTTGGAACTAATAAGAAACCAGGCGGAATATCGGGCATTATGCGAGTCGCTTACAAACAACTCATATGATCTGGCGCGCGTTGCCAGTGAACTGATGATCTCAAAAATCACGCTTTATCGACTGATAGAAAAACACAACCTAAAACTTTCTTCATAATTCATATAAGATTTCACTAAAAAACAACAATAGTATGACAAATTTCATGCATCTACCATGCGTGGCTCATACTATAAAGTAACAATTTATGGAGAGTCTAACACAGGCGTACTATAAGAGACTATGCTCACTCTAGTGAGCTTTCTTTCTAGTACTATATTGCGATAAAAACCATGTCAACGCCAACAGAACAAAACTTTACAAAAGCGTTGCCGACAACCAGTCTAACAGAGTCCAGAGCATCTTTTATTACCGGCTTTTTCCCTATAACTACCTATGGAATATCAGATGTTACTCCCCAAGCACGTGGTAGTAATTAACGATAGCCCAACCCGACAGTCGGTGCTCATCGAGAGCCTATCGGCGCTCGGTTGGAGTACGGAGTGCTATAGGTCTCTCTATTCCGCAAATGATGTTTTATTACGTTCAAAGCCTGGTGGCATTGCTATCATCATCGTCGAGGAGCTGGTGAGCACTCCTCTAAAGGACGTTGAAAATTTTATATGCAACAAAAAAATGGTATGGCTTGGCGTAATATCTGACGAGCAGCATGATAACTCGCACGCAAGGCATATAGTGCGCCTGCTCAACGGAGTGTTTAGATTACCACTCACGGACAATAGACTGAGTAACTTACTTGACTATGCCTATGGTCAAGCAATGATCAAAGCCAGTATCAGCAACATTGATAGAATCAACGTAAATGGCATTATGTTGAGAAGCTGCATTCCAGAGGTCAAGCATATCTTTCGTCTGATTCACAGGGTTGCTGACAGTAGGGCGGCTGTCATGATTCTGGGTGAGTCAGGGACCGGTAAGGAGCTAGTGTCACGTGCAATACATGACCTATCGATGCGTGCCACAGGCCCCTTCGTCGCCTTGAACTGTGGTTCGCTGGCCAATGAGCTGATTCAATCAGAGCTCTTCGGGCATGAAAAAGGCGCCTTTACCGGAGCCACTAGACAACGAATCGGCCATATCGAAGCAGCCTCGGGCGGTACGCTGTTTCTGGATGAGATCGGAGACCTCAGCACTCCACTTCAAGTCAATCTGCTGCGTTTTCTCGAGACACATAGCATTCAGCGCCTGAGCAGCAGTCAAGAAATATCCGTGGATGTCAGAATCGTATCGGCTACCCACGTCGATCTTGAACAGGCGGTAGAGCAGGGCAGGTTTCGTTTAGATCTCTTGCACCGCCTCAATACTGTCATAATCCACCTTCCTCCGCTCAGGCAGCGCAAGGCGGATATCGAGTTAATCGCCAACCAAATTTTTGAAGACTTGTCATCCCGCTATCCATGCAAGGCAAGGGGGTTTCACCGAGATACCATTGCATTGATGAAGTCTTACCATTGGCCGGGCAATATACGCGAAATGCTTAATAGGATAAAGAGTGCGATGCTACTTTGTGACGGAAAACTAATCCTGCCAGATAAATTAAACATTGAGCATATTCCAAGAGCCAATAGTGGTAATTCATTAAATGAAATAAAGAGCCAAGCCGAGCGACGCTTACTTACCAGTGTGCTCAGAAAGAACGAAAATAATATTGCACGATCTGCCAAGGAGATGGGAGTTTCAAGAGTAACATTTTACCGTCTCGCTAAGAAGCATAACATAATCCATCGAGGAGATGATCAAAAAAAGACCATGTAATAAGGCTAACAACGATCACTACATAATGGGGAACACGATAATGAATGTTAGCATAATGAAGCTCATCGCCCCGCTACCGTTGACAGCGTCGATGTTGAGTTCACAGATGGTGTACGCTCAACAAGAGCCCGTTGGGCAAGCACCGCCCGAAGCCATCAACCAACCTGAGGTACAGGCGATCACCGAATTCGGTGGCGTTCTCACACCACGTGGACAGTTGGTCATAGAACCATCACTGCAGTATTCTCACGCGGGGGTCAATCGCCTGACCTTTCAGGGAATCGAAATACTCAGCACGTTGCTTATCGGTGTCTTTAGTGCCGAGGAAGCCAATCGCGATACCTGGACAGCCGCCATCACCGGTCGACTCGGCGTTAGCGATCGCCTGGAGCTGGAAGCCAAGGTGCCGTATGTCTATCGCAGTGACACCCTGTTTGCCACCGTGCCTACGGTGGAGGGCAGTGAGGCCGGCCAGTTTGACATCGACCGAGATTTATCGGGTAACGGTCTTGGTGATATCGAACTGGCCGCCCGCTACCAGCTGACTAGCGGACGGAATAACTGGCCATACCTGATTGGCAACCTTCGCTACAAAACCACGACGGGTGACGGTCCCTTCGATATTCGCCGTGATGATGATGGCATCGAAAGAGAATTGGCGACCGGTTCAGGATTCCACTCCATTGAGCCTAGCATTACGGCTCTATACCCATCGGATCCTGCCGTATTCTTTGCCAACCTCGGCTATATGTATACGAGAAAGGATAGTATCAACAAACGCATCAATGATGATATTACAATTGGCGATGTAGATCCCGGCGATGCGATTCGGGTCAGCTTCGGGATGGGCTATGCGATCAATGAGCGAGCCTCGTTCAGCATGGGTTATAAACATGATTTCATTGACAGCACAAAAACGGAGTTTATCGGTGCCAACGGCAATTCTACCACTCAAAGCTCGCGCAGCCTTAATATTGGATCACTACTGCTCGGCTGGTCGTATCAGCTCAAGCCAGAGGTGTCTGTCAACCTGGGGCTGGAGCTAGGGGTTACTGACGATGCCCCTGATACCGTGATTACGCTACGCATTCCGTTTGGCATGGGCATGTATTGATTGCTGGCTATGAGAGGTTGGTGATGCCGGTTATCGCCAACCTCTTGCCCCTTATCTAGACAGTGAGTTGAGAATTGCCTGGCGCTGCGATGCGGCCTGAAGTGCCGGCATATTGCGAACGTTGATATTGATATCGATGGTCTGTTGAACACTGCGTTGAGAAGCATCACTTACCACCGCGCTGACGATTGCCTGCTTGGTAATATTATGCAGCGCGGCAGTAAACCCCTTACTGTCATTGATTGCAAGACCTGAGTAATCCTTCAAGCCGGTCAGATTAAGGGAACCCGGTGCTACGTCATTGAGCGACGCGCCTGAACCAACCACCGAGGCTTGAATATCGCCCGGAAGTGAGCCGATGTCCATGCCATTCAGCATCTGCGTGGATAGCCGTGCTCCAGACTGGTCAATTGTTACAATTGACTCGAGTACCATGCTGTCGATCTGGGTCTTGAGCACTGCACCAAAGTTAAGGTCCATGCCCGAGACGGAAAAGCCACCGCGCAATGTATCCAATGTCGCCTCATCGAGGCGCGTGGACTGAGCATAGAAGGACTCATCCTGCAATACTTCCCGCGTATCGTGTAGTGGTTCTGCACTATCGTATTTGATAATGGCATCGTAGAAACTGGCAGAGTGCAATGTGTCTGCCGACAACATGCAACAGGCACCTATCAGAAGCATATTAAGTCCGCGGAGCCCTATGTTGCGTGGCTGTGACAGATTGGCATCCTTCATGGCTATCGTCCCATTTCATTATGGGCTGGCAAGTTGAGTATCATGCTGGACATCGGCGTACGCCTGATCATCTGCTCCTTAGGCGCCTTGGCTCTCAACCGCCAGTCACTGTCGTGGTTAAAATTCCGCTGTGCCAATTCGATATCCTCACGCGCTCCCAATACTGTGCCACTCCAGAGCGTGGCAAAGTGCTCGGTTGGCACTATCACCGTCCCCACCGCAGGATCTGCCACAACGATATTGTGCTCATCGATACCCTTGACCACCACGAAATGGCGGTAGCCGCCGGTATTGATCAAGGTAATCGCCGGCACACCGATCCGCGCCAAATCCTCCAGCGAGACCCTGAAGCCATCCGCATTGAGTCCCTGAGCATCGAGATAACGCTTCATGTCGAGCATCGAGAAGCCCTGCTCCTGAATCTGCTCGATGTCACCCGTGGCGATCATCTGCTCGAAGACCTCAGCTTCAGTCGTCGGGCGCCCGTAGTGGAAGGTCAGCAGGGTGGCCACCGCGGCCGCACCACAGCTGTAGTCATACTGCTGGGGGATGACTCGGTCCCAGCGCATTGACTCTAGGCTGCGGGCGGGTACGTTGACGCTACCGAATGGCCCCTGAATATGCACGCTGCCGGCCATGGCGACACTAGCAATCCCCAAACACAACAGCAGGAGATATCGGCACAGGGTGACAGAATGCATGGCGCTCTCCATGAAGTAAGCCATCGCTCGACGGCATGCCAAATCACTGCGTCGGGGCATAGATACTGATGTTGACACCCGTGCTGACAGCATTGCTATGTCCGGTATTGATGTTGAAAAGCCCTATTCCCGAGAAGTTATCCAGCGCACGGTTCTCGATCACGACATTGCCGCTAACAATGCTGCCAGCGGTGAAAGAGGCGCCTGTCACCGCAGCATCGAGATGCTGAATACTCTGCACATTGACCAGATTGAAGCCCCCCTCCCGCCCATGCAGATCGGCCAGCTCCTGATCATCGATCATCTCGAGTGCCGCAAACCCCTCGTTAGTCTGCTCAGTAGCCGATGTTCCATCTGCCAGCGTCCATGGCGAGCTCAGCAACATGGCTACTCCTAGGCAGGTCCCTGAGAATACGCGGAATTTCATGATTACCCCTCCAATGGCCAGCAGAGAAGAGGGGCTGACGGTAAACCGCCAGCCCATCACAGGTCGTTACTGCATGGATCAGTTGCCGATGTTCACATTGCTGTGAGCCGCGACGTTGGTGGCTGCCAGCTGGGAATTGTAGATCCCGGTCGACAGGTTCATGTTGGCAATGCCGCCGAAGGTCCCGGCACCCGCCGCCATACTGGCGCTGCCAGTCATCAGGCTGGCCGCACCGCCATTGCCACCGTTGCCACCATTGCCGCCATTGCCTGCCTGAGCCATGGCATCACCGCTGGTAGAGGTCGCACCGCCGCCGCCACCACCGTTGCCATTACCGCCTGCGCCGCCCTGGGCCAGGGCATCACCGCCGGCACCGCCGTTGCCACCGGTGCCACTACCGGTGCCACTACCACTACCAGTGCCTGAGCCAGCCCCACCGGTGCCACCATTAACGGCAGCACTTGCCATAGCATCACCATTGGAGGTGTCGCCATTGGTTGCCGTGTTGGTATTGTCGTCATCGAAATCATCAGCAACGTTGGCTGCTAGACCCAGTGCTGTCCCACCGGCTGCAGAAGTATCATCATTATTGGCATTCGCGTTTCCACCCTGGCCCTGGCCTACGCCGAGGCCCAGGCCGAGGCCAATGCCATCGCCACCGTCGTCACCGTTGCCAGCATTGGCATCGGCTTCACCGCCGGCACCGCCGGTGCCGCTGCCACCATCACCACCGGCGCCCAGGGCAGCGGTCACCGCCAGGGCATCGCCCCCGGCACCGCCAGACGCACCTGTTGCACCGTCACCCGCATTGATGTAAATACGCGAGCCGGTCACGGTGGACTGTAGTTCCTGCAATGCGATTACGCTGGTCGAGGTGTTATAGGACTCACTCATCGCCCAGGCGTCACCGCCAGCTCCGGAGGTGCCGCCGGCACCGCCCATGCCGCCAGCGCCGCCGGTACCGGAACCGCTGGTCGCACCGCTGCTAGCGCTAAAACCGTTATCCTCGTCATCAATCTCTTCGAAGGCATTGAACGCAGTGGAGTTGGCGGTGCTGCTGCCGTTACCTCCGTTACCACCACTCCCCCCGTTTGCCGGTCCACTGTTTCCCCCGGTAGCCACAGCCGTGGAGGTGACCTGCTGGTCGACTTCGTCAGCCACCCCGGCGCTAGGGTTAGCGTGCGCTGTGGAAATCGCGACCACTAATGCCAGCATTGATGTTCCCGCAATCACATAATTTTTCATGATCCTTCTCCATACCATGCATGATTTTTGTTTCCTGCGATCACTGGGTTGCACGGCAAGCTGAAGCGGCGGTTGCTCTAGATGCTCACACCACTTGTCCAACCTGGCGATCGAAAGATTAATTGCACGATATGTGCCACAAAACATTACAAACTGAAACGCATAGCATATTCAGATACTTAACCATGCTGGAAAGTAACGCTTTCACATCATTGGAGAGAAAAACGGGGGCGGATCGGAGAAAGCGTCATCAATAAGTTTACACTGCTTACATCGACCCGCTGGGGAGGAAAAAGAAATGCTTTTACTATAATAGTTTAGCGAAAAAGAGCGAATATCATAAGTGATACACTTCGCCACAAAAGCGCCAAGTCACGCCTTTAATCATGCAACATTAGCGGCCTTCCAAGCCCCCAACCTTCGCCTGGATCAGGCTTACCAGGGTCTCGGTAGCATCATCAGCAGTGGTGTCGAGGTGGATCAGATGGCGGCGCTCATCGTCGCCAAACGGCTCTAGCCCGGCCAACTGTCGCTCGAGCACGTCCAGGCTCGCCTCAGAAGGGTCACCACCGCGCCTGGCGCGCTTTACGATGCGCTGACGCAGGGTCTCTACGTCAGCCTCGAAGCTCACCGTCAACAGCGGCAAGCCACGGCCCTCGGCCTCCCAACCCAGCATATCGCGCTGCCAGCGCGCCAGGCAGGTGGCATCGATGCACACGGGGAGTCCCGACTCCAGCAGCATACCGGTGAGTTCGGCAAGCCGCTGGTAGGTGCGATGAGTGGCCGATGAGGTATAGATATCCACACCCTGTTGCTGACTACTGGCCTGTGGATGAAAACCAAACAGCCGCTTGCGCTCCACATCGGAACGTAGCCGTACGCCACCCAACCGGCGGATAACCTCAGCAGTGAACCGGCTCTTGCCACTACCCGAGACGCCAACGCCGATCAACAGGTAAGGGAAGGCAAAGCGGGCATAGCCGTCGGCCAAATTCAGATAGCGGCGACACTCCGCCAGTGCCGGCTGCTGCTGGTCGTCATCGTTCGCCTGGCGATAGCGGATAGCCGCCACCTTGGCCATGACCAGCGCACGGTAGAGCTTGTAGTAGGCAAGCACCCGGACTAGCCCATAGTCGCCGGAAAGCTCTAGATAGCGGTTCAGTGCATGACGGGCGAGGGGCTGCTCGCCGCGGGCCTCGAGATCCATCAGCAAAAACGCCAAGTCGCAGGCCACATCGTTCCAGCGCAGTTCGTCGTTGAACTCGATGCCATCGAATAGTAGGGCACGGCCTTCATGATGGACGGCATTGCCAAGGTGGATATCGCCATGGGTTTCACGTACGAAGCCATCTCGGTGACGTGCCGCAAACGCTTCCTGCAATCGAGCATGTGCCTCGTTGGCCAAGGTCTCGAGGCAGGCCAGGCGAGCCAGGTCGTCACTGTTGTTGAGGCGTTCACGAATCAGGCTGAACTCCCGCTCCATGATCGCCGCGGTCGACTCGCCGCTGCCCAGCGTGCTATCCACCGCTACCGGCGCTGCCTGCTCATGAAAGTCGACCAGTTGATCAATCAGGTCGTCGATCAACTCCTGGGACAACTCACCGCTAGCCTGCAAGTGGCTGAACAATAACCGATTGCTGAACTGGCGCATCTTCACAGCGTACTCGAAGGGAGCGCTGGCGTCGTTGATACGCGGCGCCTCGGGCGTGCCGGAGATCGGAACCGCAGCGACGTAAAGGTTTGGCGCCAGGCGGCGATTGAGGCGCACCTCCTGTTCGCAAAGCGCACGCCGCTTGGCCAGTGTGGAAAAGTCCAGAAAGCTGCCAAAACAGATCGGTTTCTTGATCTTGTAGGCAAATTCGCCGGTCAGCAGGATCCAAGAGATATGCGTCTCGTGGACCTCCACCGTAGCCACAGGGTGATCATAACCACTCGACGACTTGAGCGCCTCGATCAGCGTATCACTCACTCTGGACTCCCCCTGATAGCAGCTGACGTATCACGCCTCTCGCGCCATGATGGCAAATGCCTGCTCGGCGGCATCCAGCGTGGTCTGGATGTCTTCTGCCGTATGCGCACTCGACATGAAGCCAGCTTCGAAGGCTGACGGCGCGAGATAGACGCCTTGGTCGAGCATCGCCGAGAAGAAGCGACGAAAGGCGTCGGCATCGCAGGCCGTGGCCTGGCCGAAGTTATCGACCCGCGACTGGCCAGTGAAGAAGACCCCGAACATGCCCCCAGCACGTTGTGTGATCATCGCTACTCCAGCCGCCTCGGCGCGCGCCTCGAGCCCACTGCACAAGGTCTCGACGCGCTGGGCCAGGGCATCGTGGAAGCCCGGCTCGCGCAGCTTGGTGAGCAGGGCAATACCGGCGGCCATGGCCAACGGATTGCCGGCCAGGGTGCCAGCCTGATAAACCGGCCCAAGCGGCGAGATGTGCGACATGATCTCGCGCTTGCCGCCGAAAGCCCCCACCGGCATGCCGCCACCGACGATCTTGCCCAGGCAGGTCAGGTCAGGTGTCACGCCATAGTGGGCCTGAGCACCCCCCAACGCCACCCGAAACCCGGTCATCACCTCATCGAATATCAGCACGCTGCCGTGCTGGTCGCAGACGCGACGCAGTCCTTCGAGGAAGCCCGGTAGTGGCGGGATGCAATTCATATTGCCGGCCACCGGCTCGACGATAATGCAGGCCACCTGATCACCGATCTCCTCGAAACAGGCTTCCAACGCATCGAGGTCATTGTGCGGTAGGGTCACGGTGTGCTCGGCCAGCGCCGCCGGTACCCCAGGAGAACTCGGCTCACCGTGGGTCAGCGCCCCGGAGCCGGCCTTGACCAGCAGCGAGTCGGAATGGCCGTGGTAGTTGCCCTCGAACTTGACGATCTTGTCGCGCCCGGTAAAGCCGCGCGCCAGGCGAATCGCCGACATAGTGGCTTCGGTGCCCGAATTGACCATGCGGACCAGCTCGATGCTGGGGATGATCTCGCACACCAGATCTGCCATGCGGGTCTCGATAGCGGTAGGGGTACCAAACGAAAGACCGTGGTCGAGCTTATCACGCACCGCGCTCAACACCTCAGGGTCGGCGTGGCCGGTGATCATCGGCCCCCAGGAACCGACATAATCGACGTAGCGCTTGCCCTCGACGTCGAACAGGTAGGCGCCCTGCGCACGCTCGATGAACACCGGCGGCCGATGCAGGCCCTTGAAGGCACGCACCGGGGAATTGACGCCACCGGGAATGTGGCGACAGGCCTGTTCGAAAAGCTCGGCGGAAGTGGTCATGGCAATCTCTCGGCAGTCAAAAAAGCAAAATTCTGTGGATAACCCTCTGGACAGTGCGGATAACTCTCTCTGCACTGCCTGTGGATAAGGCTAAGGCGTTACATCATGCTCACCCTCGATCAAGGCAAGTTGTTGATTTAGGTGTCGAACCCGAGCTTCGACATCGCTGCCACCGAACACCGCTTCAACGCTGGCCAGCAGCTCGGCGCCGGCTTGCCGCGCCGCCGTGGCGGTATGCGCGTCGATGCCGCCGATCGCCACTCGCGGCAACCCCAGACCAGCCGCCTCAGTGAGCAGCGATAGCGGTGCCGGTGGCGCTTCTGGCTTGGTGCGCGAGGCAAAGAAACGCCCGAAAGCAACGTAGCTTGCGCCCTCGGCCTTGGCCCGTTCGGCCAGGTCGAGTCGCGCATGGCAGGTGGCGCCGATCAGCGCCTCGACACCCAACCGCTGCCTGGCCTCGGCCAGCTCACCGTCACGCTGCCCGAGGTGCAGACCAACGCCTGCGAAGCCAGCGTCGCGAAGCCGCAGCGCCAGCGCGGTATCATCGTTGATGATCAGCGGAACCGCATGATCCTGGCACAGGCTGGCCAGCGACGTAGCCTGGCGCCAACGACGGGCATCGTCGCCAGACTTGTCTCGATACTGCAACAGTGCCAGCCCGCCGCGCAAGGCGGCGTCGCAGGCCGTCAGCAGTGTGTGGTCATCCGGCAGCAGCACACCATCGGTGATCGCGTAGAGACCGCGCTGCCAACCTCTAGGGTCAGTCGTCATATCGATCGCTCCAGGCCGGGTGACGCCACAGCCGACGCGGCAGCGCCTGGCCGCCTCGATGCTGCAGATCGGGTAGCCAGCCATGTTCAAGTGTCTCCCAGGTGTAAGCCTGGGCCTGCTCACAGGCCGGCAGCAGTCGTTCGCCGCAGGCCAGCCGCGACGCCAGCGCCGCGGCCAGGGTACAGCCCGAGCCATGGAAACGCCCGGGCAGGCGCGGCCAGTGCCACTGGCGCCCCTCGTCAGGGGTATGCAGGGTGTGGATAACCTGGCGCCGGTCACTCCCCGGAAGCGGGTCATCCGTGGCGGTCACCAGCACTGCCTGACAGCCCAGCGACAGCAGCGCAATGGCGCGGTCGGTGTCGTTATCCTGGTCATCACCGGCCAGGCGCGCCAGTTCGAGACGATTGGGGGTAAGAATATCCACTCGTGGTAGCAGTCGCTCGCGGAACGCGTCGCGCAGCTCGAGGCTGGAGAGCTCTCGGCCACCGCCCGCCTTGAGCACGGGATCCATCACCAGCGGCACACCGGGAAAGCGACGCACGATATCCACCACGGCATCGAGTGTCTCGAGACTCGCTACCAGGCCAACCTTGATCGCCGCCACCGAGAACTCGTCGAGCGCTGCGGCCATGGCACGCATGGTATCCGGATCGCAGGGCGTCACCGCGCTGACGTCGGTACTGTTCTGCACCGTCAGCGCGGTAGGAATCGTCAACGGCCAGGCGCCGCAGGCACTGATTGCCTCGGCGTCGGCCACCAGTCCGGCACCGCCCGTAGGGTCGTGACCGGCCAGCACCACCACGGCCGGCAGCTGGCGGCTCGCCACCCGAGGCGAATGAGTTGCGTCACTGGCCATCAGAACGGCTTGACCACGGCCAGCACCACGATGATCAACAGCGCGATCACCGGTGCCTCATTGAACCAGCGGAAGAACACATGGGATTTGTCACAGCGGCCAGCGGCGAACTTCTTCAGGTACGCCAGGCACACGTGATGGTAGCCGACCAGGAGCGCCACCAGCAGCAACTTGAGATGCATCCAGCCCTGACTCATCCACACCGGCGCCAGCGCCAACAGCCAGATGCCGAAGCCCAGTACGGCAATCATCGACGGCAACATGATCCCGCGGTAGAGCTTACGCTCCATGATCAGAAAATAGTCGATAGCCTGCTGGTCGCCCTTGTCCCGTGCCATGGCGTGATAGACGAAAAGTCGCGGCAGATAGAACATCGCGGCAAACCAGGTAATGATGGCGATCAGGTGCAGCGCCTTGATCCACAGATACATGCCGGCTCCTCAGACAGCGGATGCCTCGCCGCAGCCCTCAGCGACGATAGCGATAGTAGGTTTCGATGGCGTCGCGGGAGATGATACCGGAAATTCGCGGCCCCTTCGGCCGTCGCGTATTTTCGACGTAGAGGGCGTCGACTGAGTGGTCGTTGAGCAAGTCAAAGGCTTCACTGAGGGTGGCCTGGACATGGATCGGCGCCATTTCCAGACGCTGTCCCGGCACCTCCAGCAGATCGAGCCGTTGCTCGGCATTCCATAGCGTGTCGTCGTTCATCGCCCGAGCCAGGTCAGCGGCCTTCAGCGCCAGGGTCGGCTTGTCGTCGCTCGAGCGCAGGATCACCAGCCACAGGGGCTTGCCAGCGAGCAGCATGCGCGCCTCGTCGCGCCCCACCCAGCGCAGCGTAGTCGCCACATTGCGTTCCATCACCGCCGGCACCGAGACCCGCGACAGTGCCTGCATCAGCGGCTGCTGCAGCGGGTGCAGGCCGTGGCGAGTCACGGCGATGAAGAAACCGTCACAGCGACACAGCTGCCGAGCGGTAAGCCCAGACACCACCACCGCCAACATACCCGGCAAGATGATATTGGGATTGTGGGTCAGCTCGAGCAGCGCCATCAATGCTGCCAGGGGCGCCTGCAGCACAGCCCCCATCATCGCCGCCATGCCCAACATGGCATACAACCCTGGGTCGGCGGAGGCGTTGGGCCACAGCCAGTGCCCCAGCATGCCGCTCAACGCACCCGCCGCGGCCCCCACCACCAGCACCGGCCCGATAATGCCGATCGGCACCCCGCAAGCCACGGTGAAAGCCGTCAACAGCAGCTTGGCCAACACCAGAGCCAACAAGACATCCACCGCCAGCACCCCGTTGAGCGTGGCATCAAGGCTGTCGTAACCGATGCCCTGCACTTCCGGATACCACAGCGCCACGCCACCGGTAACGATCCCTACCGCCGCCAACCGCTGCCACCACGGCCAGCGCGTCAACAACTCGCCGCTGCGTGCAACATGGATGAACAGCCCAGCCAATAGCCCGATGCCCAGCGCAGTGACCACGATCCACGGCAGGTTGAACATTGAATCGAGCGTTACGATGGGCACCTGGAAGGCTGGCTCCGATCCGTACACCAGTTGGGCAATCAGGGCGCCCATGGTCGAGGCCAGGATCACCGGCATGAAACCGGCAATGGTGTACTCCATCATCACCACTTCCATGGCGAAGATGACGCCAGCGATGGGCGTATTGAACGATGCCGAGATGCCCGCCGCGGTGCCGCAGGCCACCAGCACACGCAGACTGTTGTGAGGCAGGCGTAGCTGCTGGCCAATACCGCTAGAGGCAGCCGCACCGAGATGGATAGCGGGGCCTTCACGGCCGGCGGAGAGACCGCCGAGTACCGCCACGATACCCACCCACCACTGGTTGAGCCAATTGCGCAGTGGAAAACGCCCCTGATGGTAGGTGAGCCGCTCGATCACATGGCCGACCCCGAGCTTGCGTGCTGCGAGGGGCTGACGACCCAGCCACAGCCCGATCAGGATCACCGCCAACAGCGGCAACAGAACGCGCGCCCAGGTAGGGAGTTCCTGGAAGGCTTCATGGTCGCCGCCCGGCATGAAGGCCAGCCCACCCAGGTCAAGCAGCAGGCGAAAGCCCACCATCAATCCGCCGGTGACCACACCCGAGACTAGCCCCAGCACGCATAGCTGGGGTAGCGCATCGACATTGGCGAGCTGGCGTCGAAAGCGTTCGAGACTCAGGTCGGGCAGGCGCGGCAAGGCTGACTCCTGTCGGCGCGTCGAGCAGCCAAACGCAGCGGCCACTGGACATCTGGTGTATGCCTTCAGCATACAATAGCTAGATCCTACGCCAAGCCTCGATCGGGTCGTGAAAAGTTGACCCTTTTGCTAGGGATTGCCGATAATGGCTGACTGCCCGATTAAGATCACTCACCTCTGGCTCAGGAGCACGTCCATGAGCAGTGCCGAATCCTTCGTTCCCCGCCCGATGTTCCTCAGCGACAGCGCTCAGGCGCGGCTGCGCGAGCTGATTCGCGAGGAGGGCAACCCGACGCTCAAGCTGCGCGTCTACGTGACCGGCGGCGGCTGCTCGGGCTTCCAGTACGGCTTCGATTTTTCCGACAGCGTCGCCGACGACGATACCCTGGTCGATTATGACGACGTGGCAATGATCGTCGATCCACTCTCCTACCAGTATCTGGTCGGCTCCACCGTCGATTTCGAACAGGGTCTGGCCGGCGCACGTTTCGTGATCCAGAACCCCAATGCCACCACTACCTGTGGCTGCGGCGCCTCTTTCATGGTCTGAGCCGACAGGTTCAGCACGATTTGCTGTTGCTTGACGCTTCCCCATTATCTCGCCATGGTTTATTGGCGAGTTCCAGAAATAATCGTTCTACAATGGGGAACCACATGCACCGTAATCTGCTAGATCGTTATCTATCCCGCACCGCGCTGAGCGCCACCGTCGCACTGGGCCTCGGGGTTTCCGGTACCGCCGTCGCCGACTTGCCCACCGTCAACGTGGTCACCGACCCGAGCTTCGTACCCTTCGAGATGATGGATCCGGATACCGGCGAGATGGTCGGCTTCGATATGGACATCATCAACGAGGTGGCCGAGCGCGCCGGCTTCGAGATCAATCTCACCACCATGGAGTTTGCCGGCATCATCCCCGCCGTGCAGACCGGCAATCAGGAGATTGCCATTGCCGGGGTGACGATCACCGAAGAACGTGCCGAGATCGTCGATTTTTCCGACCCCTACTACGACAGCGGCCTGCAGATCATCGTCCGCGCCGACAACGACGACGTCGAAACCATCGAGGACCTCGAAGGCAAGAGCATCGCCACGCGGATCGGCTCCACCAGCTACGACTACCTGCAGGAAACCCTCGGCGACGACGCTGATATTACGCCCTACCCCGGCAACAGCGACATGTACATGGCACTGCTCGGCGGCAACGTCGACGCCGCCTTCTACGATGCACCCAACGTCGCCTACTTCTCCCAGACCCGTGGCGAAGGCCGCACCAAGGTCGTCGGGCCGCTCTACGAGGGCCAACAGTACGGCATCGTCTTCCATCAGGGCAGCGAGTGGGTCGAGCCCGCCAACCAGGCACTGGCCGAGATGCGCGAAGATGGTACCTACGACGCCATCTATGAAGAGTGGTTCGGCGAATCCCCCGACGCCGATTGATCCTCATGCCAGCCTGACGGGGCCGGGTCCACCCGGCCCCGTCGACGTTCTACTGCCTGTCCTCAACGGGAGACCCTGACGTGGACCTGACCTTTCAATTCAACTGGTCGGCGGCGCTAGCCTCGATCCCCTACCTGCTGCCGGGGATTCCCTACACGCTGCTGATCTCCTTCGGCGGACTGGCCATCGGCTTCTTCATCGGCATCTTCTTTGGCCTGCTGCGCATCAGCCCAGTGCGCTGGCTGCGCTGGCCGGCGATTTTCTATATCGAGGTGTTCCGCGGCACCCCGATCCTGGTGCAGGTGCTGTTCATCTTCTACGGCCTGCCGCAGCTGCTGGGCGGCCCGATCAATGCCCTGGTGGCTGGCATCGCCGCCATCGCCATCAACTCCGGCGCCTATATCTCCGAGATCGTGCGCGGCGGCGTGCAGTCGATCGAGCGTGGCCAGCGCGAGGCGTCACTGTCGCTGGGTCTGTCACGCACCCAATCGTTCCGCTACATCATCTGGCCCCAGGCATTTCGGCGCATGATTCCCCCCCTGGGTAACCAGGGAATCATCAGTATCAAGGACACCTCGCTGTTCTCGGTGATCGGCGTGGGTGAGCTGGTGCGCCAGGGCCAGATCTACATCGCCACCACCTTCACCGCACTGGAGGTCTACTTCATGGTCGCGCTGATGTACCTGGCGATCACCTGGACGTTATCGCTGATCCTGCGCCAACTGGAGCGCCGCGGCCTGGTCGGACAATAAAGGAGCCACGCATGACAACTGACACACCCACCGCGGCCCAACCCATCGTGCACATGCAACAGGTCAACAAGCATTTTGGTAGCCTGCACGTGCTCAAGGATATCGAACTCAGCGTCGAGCCTGGCGAAGTGGTCGTGATTATCGGCGCCAGCGGCTCCGGAAAATCGACGCTGATTCGCTGCATCAACGGCCTCGAAGAGTTCCAGTCCGGTCACATCGAGGTCGACGGCAACCCGCTGACCCCCTACGGCAAGAGCAGCAAGGCACTGCAGACCATCCGCACCGAAGTCGGTATGGTCTTCCAGCAGTTCAACCTGTTTCCCCATCTCAGCGTGCGCGACAACGTCACCCTGGCCCCCATCAAGGTCCGCGGCGTCAGTCGCCAACAGGCATCGAGTACTGCCCAACGCCTCCTGGAACGGGTGGGCATCAGCGACCAGGCCGACAAGTACCCAAGCCAGCTCTCAGGTGGCCAACAGCAGCGCGTGGCATTGGCCAGGGCGCTGGCCATGGAGCCACGTCTTATGCTGTTCGACGAGCCGACCTCAGCGCTGGACCCGGAGATGATCGGCGAAGTGCTCGACGCCATGCGTGAGCTGGCCCGAGAAGGCATGACGATGATGATCGTCACCCACGAGATGGGCTTTGCTCGGGAGGTGGCCGATCGCGTGATCTACATCCACAGCGGTCAGATCGTCGAGCAAGGCCCCCCTGCAGCCGTGTTCGACAACCCACAGCATGCTCGTACGCAAAGCTTCCTATCGCGGGTGCTCAAGCACTGATTTTTTGCTCCCCGCACCTCTCAAAAAGGCCAGTCGGACAACGACTGGCCTTTTTTTGGCGCTTTTTTGGCCTGTGGACAAAAAAAATTCATTTGCCGCGAGAATGCTCGCCAGCCCCCACCACCATGGTGTTGGTGGAATTTTCACCAGCATGTGGGCGGGCGCGGTAACAACTGCCAACGAGGTCGGTGGATAAGCGGTGCACGCCTCGGGCTGTGCACAAGTCGCGCTTTCATCCACAGGCTCATGACCGGCTGTCCGCAGCTGATACGCTGTTTTTCCGCGTGACGGTCAACACTCCAAGAGACTGATTAGGAAATGGAAAAGTGGCTTACCCACAGAAAATATCCACACCAGTAGTCACAACAACAACAGAACTTCTTTTTTACTCTACTTATTTTTATTCTTGTTTGACGCGTGATGTCACCCGGCAGGGCAAGGCAGTGTGGAAAACCCCTGACGGTTACCCACAGGAGGTTTATACTGGGCGCCCAATTTTTGGCATTGATCATTTTTTAGGCACCAACGGTGCCATTCGAGGTGCAACGTGGATTACCCCGACCGCTTTGACGTCATCGTCATCGGCGGTGGCCATGCGGGAACCGAAGCCGCCCTGGCCTCCGCTCGCATGGGCTGTCAGACCCTACTGCTAACTCACAACATCGAGACACTCGGTCAGATGTCCTGCAATCCCGCTATCGGCGGGATCGGCAAGAGTCATCTGGTCAAGGAGATCGATGCGCTGGGTGGTGGCATGGGACTGGCCACTGACCGGGGAGGAATCCAGTTCCGAGTGCTCAACGCGCGCAAGGGACCGGCGGTGCGTGCCACTCGTGCCCAAGCCGATCGGGTACGCTACAAGGCTGCCATCCGCGGCATGCTGGAGCAGCAGCCCAACCTGACGCTATTTCAGCAGGCTGCCGGCGACCTGATGGTCAGCGACGATCGAGTAACCGGCGTGGTCACCGAGACCGGCATTCGCTTCCATGCCGAGAGCGTGGTGCTGTGCACCGGAACCTTCCTCGGTGGGGTCATTCATATTGGCCTAGACCAGAGTCGTGGAGGACGCGCCGGTGACCCACCCTCGAATGCATTGGCTGAGCGGCTGCGGGCGCTGCCGTTCAACGTCGCACGGCTGAAGACCGGCACGCCGCCGCGGCTAAATGCCAAGAGCGTCGACTTCAGCCAACTCGAGGAACAGCCCGGCGATAGCCCAACGCCGGTGATGTCCTATCTTGGCGATCGCAGCATGCATCCGCGCCAGGTCAGCTGCCATATCGCCCATACCAACGAGCGTACTCACGAGATCATCTTCGCCAATCTCGATCGTTCACCGATGTATTCCGGGCTTATCGAAGGCGTGGGGCCGCGCTATTGCCCGTCAATCGAGGACAAGGTTCATCGCTTTGCCGACAAGGCCAGTCACCAGGTGTTCGTCGAGCCGGAAGGCCTGGATACCCACGAACTTTATCCCAATGGGATTTCCACCTCGCTACCGTTTGACGTGCAGCTGCAGGTAGTACGCTCGATCAAGGGGATGGAAAATGCGCATATCACCCGCCCGGGCTATGCCATCGAGTACGACTTCTTCGATCCCCGCGACCTAAAGCACTCGCTGGAGACGAAATTCATTCACAACCTGTTCTTCGCCGGGCAGATCAACGGCACTACCGGCTATGAGGAAGCTGGCGCCCAAGGGTTGCTGGCGGGTCTCAATGCCGCGCGGCGTGCCAAGGGGCTAGACAGCTGGTCGCCACGGCGTGACGAAGCCTACCTGGGGGTGCTGGTCGATGACCTGATTACCATGGGCACCCAGGAACCCTATCGCATGTTCACCTCGCGGGCCGAATATCGCCTGCTGCTGCGTGAGGACAACGCTGACCTGCGACTGACCGAGATCGGTCGTGAACTGGGTCTGGTTGATGACACCCGCTGGGCGGCCTTTAGCACCAAGCGCGAGGCCATAGAGCGCGAGCAGTCGCGGCTCAAGGCCAGCTGGGTCCAGCCCGGCACAGCGGCCGCCGAGGCCATCGCCAGCAAGATCGGCAAACCGCTGGCCCACGAATATTCGCTGCTCGAGCTGCTCAAGCGGCCCGAACTCGAGTATCGCGACCTGGCCTCGCTGGAAGGGATCGACGGCCAGGCGGTGGACGACGCCGCCGTTGCCGAACAGGTGCAGATCCAGGCCAAGTACCAGGGCTATATCGATCGTCAACAGCAGGAGATCGACAAGCTCAAGCGCCACGAGGCCACGCCGCTACCGGCGGATCTGGACTTCGACCAGGTTGAGGGGCTATCCAATGAGATTCGCCAGAAACTCAGCGCTGCGCGTCCAGCAACACTCGCTCACGCCGGGCGAATTGCCGGGGTCACCCCCGCTGCGGTGTCGATCCTGTTGATTCACCTCAAGAAACGTCGGCTGCTCGATGATTCCCGGGTGGTCAACGGATGATCGATGCCGATATCGCCGCTCGGCTCGATGCGGGGCTCAAGCAACTCGAGATCGTTCCACAGGCCAACCAACGCGATAAACTGCTCGACCTGTTGGCGCTGTTGCACAAGTGGAATCGCGCCTATAACCTCACCGCGGTACGCTCGATGGATGAGATGGTGCCTCGGCACCTGCTCGACAGCGCCGCGGTGTTGCCTTACGTCGCCGGCCCGACACTGCTCGACGTTGGCGCAGGGCCGGGGTTACCCGGGCTGGTGCTGGCGATTCTGGCGCCGCAACTGCAGGTCAGCCTGCTCGACAGCAACGGCAAGAAAGTACGCTTTCAACGCCAGGCTGTGCTGGAATTGGGGCTCGATAACGTGACGCCGATCCAGGCACGGGTCGAAGCACTCGAGGCGGGGCCATTCGACCAGGTGATTTCTCGCGCCTTTGCCAGCCTCGACGACTTCGTGGCGTTAAGTGATCATCTGCTAGCCGCCAACGGGCAGTGGTTGGCGATGAAAGGGCCCAGCGCCGATGATGAGCTGGCAGGGTTGCCGGCAGATGTCGTGTTACGCCAGCGTCATGCGCTGCGGGTGCCCTTCGAGAATGCACAACGGCAGCTGCTGGTACTCGAACGCCCGGGTCTCACCTAGGCCTCCCCCGGCAGGCCGGCACAAGGAAGGAAGTCGCTCGTGACCAAGATCATCGCCTTGACCAATCAGAAGGGTGGCGTGGGCAAGACCACCACCGCCGTCAATCTTGCCGCCAGCTTGGCGGCACTTGACCGGCGCGTACTGCTGATCGATCTCGACCCCCAGGGCCATGCCACCATGGGCAGCGGTATCGACAAGCACGAACTCGATGGCAGCGTGCTTGACGTACTGATGGGGGACAAGCGCGCCACCGAGGTGATTCTCGACTGCCCCGATGCCGGCTACGCGCTGCTACCCGGTAACGGTGACCTGACCGCGGCCGAAGTCGATCTGCTCGACCGTGACCAGGGCCGTGAACGTTGCCTGCTGGACGCGGTTCGCGATCTGGCTGCCGAGTATGACGTTGTGCTGATTGACTGCCCGCCATCGCTCAACATGCTCACCGTCAATGCCTTGACCGCGGCCGATGGCCTGCTGATTCCGCTGCAGTGCGAGTTCTATGCCCTCGAAGGTCTCTCGGCGCTGCTCGATACCGTCGAGCAGATCAAGGACAGTGTGAACCCCAATCTCGAGATACTGGGCATCGTGCGAACCATGTTCGACTCGCGCAACAGCCTGACGCGTGACGTCAGTAAGCAACTGCGCGACTATTTCGGTGACACCCTGCTCAAGACCACCATTCCGCGCAACGTGCGCGTTGCCGAGGCGCCCAGCCACGGCTTGCCGGTGACCAAGTATGCGCGCTTCTCGCGTGGTAGCCAGGCCCACCGGGTACTGGCCAAGGAACTGATTCGTCGTCTGTCGCTGTAAGCGATATCGCCATCTGCCAGTTGAGGAAGTGCCGATGACCCGTAAACGTGCCCTGGGGCGTGGTCTGGATGCTTTGATCAGTGGCGGCGCTCGGCGCCGCGACGGCGAGCCGCTGCCCGAGGTCGAGCTGGAAGCTGGCGATGAGCCCGCCGAGGCGGCGCCGGCCGGTGCCGATGAACGCCTCGAGCGGCTACCGCTGGGTCAGCTGAGTCGTGGCAAGTATCAGCCCCGCCGTGATATCCAACCTGAAGCCCTTGAAGAACTGGCCGACTCGATCCGCGCCCAGGGCGTGATGCAGCCGATCGTGGTGCGGCCCATCGGCGAGGCGCGCTACGAGATCATCGCCGGGGAGCGGCGCTGGCGCGCCGCCCAGTTGGCCGAGTTGGACACCATTCCGGCAGTGATCCGCGAGGTCAGCGACCAGGTCGCGCTAGCCCTGGCGCTGATCGAGAACATCCAGCGCGAGAACCTCAATCCGATGGAGGAAGCGCTGGCGCTCAAGCGTCTGATGGAAGAGTTCGAGCTGACCCAGCAGCAGACCGCCGATGCGGTGGGCAAGTCACGCGCTCAGGTGGCCAACCTGCTGCGGCTGATGGCCCTTGACCCTGAGGTTCAGACGCTGCTCGAGCGCGGCGACCTGGATATGGGGCATGCCAGGGCACTACTGTCTCTGAGCGGCAGCAAGCAGCGTCGGGCTGCCCACGAAGTGGTCAATCGTGATCTCACGGTTCGTGATACCGAGGCTCTGGTCAAGCGTCTCGCTGCGGGTGAACCCAAGAAGGCCGATAAGCCCGCTCCCAGCCCAGATGTGGCGCGTCTCGAGACGCGCCTTGGGGATTTGCTTGGTGCCCCGGTAAAGATTCAGCATGGGCGCAGTGGCAAAGGCAGGCTGACCATTCGCTATGCCAGCCTCGACGAGCTCGATGGGATCCTCGAGCACATTCGGTGAAGTCATTTAGCGCGCTAATGGCTTTTTCGATCGCTGCCTCCCCCATTGGTCATAAACTGGCGTCATATCGCGCAAAATCGGTACAGCTTCGGTTGAAGGTGGTGGGGGCCTTCCCTATAATCCGCGGTTGTTTGCTTGAACGATGGGCGTGACACGCTGCCGCGCTGGATGGCTATTGCCGAGGTGACGGATTCTGCGACGAGGTACTGCAATGCACGTAAGCGCCCGCCGCAGAAGGCTGCCATGGCAGCGCCTGCCGCTGATCCAGTTGATGTCGACGGCGGTGATCGGCCTGTTGGCGCTGTGGAGCGGCGGAGTGGAGGCCTTGCGCAGCGTGTTACTGGGGGGGGCGGTTGCATTGCTGCCCACGCTGTATTTTTTGTGGCGCGGCCTGCAGGTACGTGGTGGAAGACGCCCCCGCATCAGCGTCGCCAACTTCTATCAAGCAGCAGTCGGCAAGTTCGGTTTGACGGTGGCACTGTTCGTGATGGTGTTCGTCGCAGCGCCCCCTTCAAACCCGACTTTTTTCTTTATCGCCTATGTGGCGGCCCAGAGCATGCATTGGCTGACACCCTGGCTCTTGCGTGACCGGCCGACCCCCTGACCTGAGGTAAGCAGCGTATGGCAGCGGATAACGAAATGACCGCCATCTATTACATACAGCACCACCTCCAGAACCTGACCTTCGGCAAGCACCCGGAAAACGGCTGGTCGCTGGCGTCCACCTCGCAGGAAGCGGTGGAGATGGGCTTCTGGGCCATTCATCTGGACACCATGGGCTGGTCGATCGCCATGGGCGCGCTGTTCATCTGGGTGTTTCGCAAGGCGGGTCGTATGGCGACCACCGGTGTGCCGGGTGGGCTGCAGAATGCTGCGGAAATGGTCATCGAGTTCATCGAGAACCTGACCCGCTCGACCTTCCATGGCAAGAATCCGATGATCGCGCCGCTGGCGCTGACGCTGTTCATATGGATCCTGTTGATGAACAGCCTCAAGCTGATCCCGGTGGACTACGTGCCTGAGATGTTTGGCCGCCTCGGCGTCGAGTACATGAAGATCGTGCCGACCACCGACGTCAACGCCACCCTGGGGATGGCGCTGGGCGTGTTCCTGCTGATCATCTACTCCAGCTGCCGAGTCAAAGGCGTCGCTGGCTTCGGCAAGGAGCTGGCGCTCACGCCCTTCAACACCTGGCTGCTGGCCCCGTTCAACCTGATCCTCGAGATCGTCGGCCTGCTGGTCAAGCCGATTAGCCTGGGGCTGCGTCTGTTCGGCAGCATGTTCGCGGGTGAAGTCATCTTCATCCTCATTGCGCTGCTGCCGTTCTGGGCCATCTGGATGCTGGACGTGCCGTGGGCCATCTTCCATATCCTGATCGTTTCGCTGCAGGCGTTCATCTTCACGACGCTTTCGATCGTGTACCTGAGCGCAGCGCACGAGCATCACTGAGCATTACGAACCGAGCAACGATTGCAAACGCGGTAACTTTAAACCTGACCTCAACTTGAACCTAGGAGCACTACCATGGAAATCGTTTACCTTGCTGCGGCCATCATCATCAGCGTCAGCGCCCTGACCACCGGTTTCGGCTTCGCCATCCTGGGCGGCAAGCTGCTTGAGACCACCGCGCGTCAGCCCGAGCTGGGCGACCAGCTGCAGACCCGTACCTTCATCATGGCCGGTCTGCTCGACGCCGTGCCGATGATCGGCGTAGGTATCGCGATGTACCTGATCTTCGTCGTCGCCGGGTAACGAGTAACAGTGCCGAGCGCTTAGCGCTCGGCTTGCTTGTTTCCGGTCGCCACGAAACCGTCAGAGGTATCATCCTGTGAATATCAACATGACGCTTATCGGGCAGACGATCGCCTTCGCGATCTTTGTCTGGTTTTGCATAAAGTACGTGTGGCCACCGCTCAGCCAGGCGCTCCACGAGCGTCAAAAGCGCATCGCAGACGGCCTCGATGCCGCCAGCCGCGCCTCGCGTGACCTGGAGCTTGCTCAGGAGCAGGCCGAGCAGACGCTGCGTGAAAGCAAGGAGCAGGCCTCCGAAATTCTCGAGCAGGCGCACAAACGCTCTACGCAGATGATTGAAGAAGCGCGTGAGCAGGCCCGTAGCGAGGGTGAACGCCTGGTGGCGAGCGCCCGCGCCGAGATCGATCAAGAGGTCAATCGCGTGAAGGATGAGCTGCGTGCTCAGGTCGCCACGCTGGCCCTGGTCGGCGCCGAGCGTGTTCTGGAGTCCTCCATCGACGAGAAGGCGCACCGCGAGATGCTTGATAAGCTCGCTGCCGAACTGTGAGGAGGTGATCCATGGCGGAAACATCTACCGTTGCCCGGCCCTATGCCAAGGCAGCGTTCGAGTACGCACGCGATCATCAGGCGCTGACGACCTGGTCCGAGTGGCTCAATGCCCTTGGCCAGGTCGTTGCCCATAGCGAGCTCAAGAAGATGCTGTCGAGCCCGACGCTGACCAGCGCGCGCAAGGTCGAGCTGCTCATCGAGGTGGCCGACATCAAGCTCGACGACGACGCACGGCGCTTCCTCGAGACACTGGCCAGCCAGGATCGTCTGGCCGCATTGACATCTGTTGCCACCCAGTTCGAGGCCCTGCGGGCCGATCACGAACAGCGTGTCGATGTGACGGTGGTCTCGGCCTACACGCTCGAAGACAAGCAGCAGAAAAAGCTCGCCAGTGCGCTCAAGAAGCGCCTGAATCGCGAAATCTCCATTACCACTCAGGTAGACCCGGCGCTGCTGGGCGGTGTGATCCTGCGTGCCGGTGATACCGTCATTGACGGCTCGGTACGCGGTCGATTGAACCGTCTGCGCGAAGCGCTCTACGCCTGAGTCTGAGGGACATGGCATGCAGCAACTGAATCCTTCCGAGATCAGCGACATCATCAAGCAGCGTATCGAGAAGCTTGACGTCGCATCCGAGGCCCGTAATCAGGGCACCATCGTCAGCGTTTCCGACGGCATCGTGCGTATTCACGGCCTGGCTGACGCGATGTTCGGTGAGATGATCGAATTCCCCGGCAGCATCTTCGGCATGGTGCTCAACCTCGAGCGCGACTCCGTCGGTGCCGTGGTGCTGGGCGACTACCTGCAGCTCGAAGAGGGCATGACCGCCAGCTGTACCGGTCGTATCCTCGAGGTGCCGGTGGGCCCCGAGCTGGTGGGCCGCGTGGTCGACCCGCTGGGCATTCCCATCGACGGCAAGGGCGACATCGACGCCAAGCTGACCGACGCGGTGGAAAAGGTCGCCCCAGGCGTCATCACCCGTCAGTCCGTCGACGAGCCGATCCAGACCGGCCTCAAGTCGATCGACGCCATGGTGCCGATCGGTCGCGGCCAGCGTGAGCTGATTATCGGCGACCGCCAGATCGGTAAGTCGGCGATCGCCATCGACGCGATCATCAACCAGAAAGGCAAGGGCGTCACCTGCGTCTACGTGGCCATCGGCCAGAAGCAGTCGACGATTGCCAACGTGGTACGCAAGCTCGAAGAGCACGGCGCCATGGAGCACACCATCGTGGTCGCCGCCGGCGCTGCCGATCCGGCCCCGATGCAGTTCCTGGCGGCCTACTCCGGCTGCACCATGGGCGAGTACTTCCGTGACCGCGGCGAAGACTCGCTGATCGTTTATGACGATCTCTCCAAGCAGGCTGTGGCCTACCGTCAGGTATCGCTGCTGCTGCGTCGCCCGCCTGGGCGCGAAGCTTATCCGGGTGACGTTTTCTACCTCCACTCGCGTCTGCTGGAGCGTGCTGCGCGGGTCAATGCCGACTACGTCGAGAAGTTCACCGACGGCGAGGTCAAGGGCCAGACCGGCTCGCTGACCGCGCTGCCGATCATCGAGACCCAGGGCGGCGACGTTTCGGCGTTCGTTCCGACCAACGTGATCTCGATCACCGACGGTCAGATCTTCCTCGAGACCAACCTGTTCAACTCGGGCATTCGTCCGGCGATCAACGCCGGCCTGTCGGTGTCGCGGGTAGGTGGCTCGGCGCAGACCAAGATCATCAAGAAGCTCGGCGGTAGCGTCCGCCTGGCGCTGGCTCAGTACCGCGAGCTGGCGGCGTTCTCGCAGTTTGCGTCTGACCTCGACGAGGCCACCCGCAAGCAGCTCGAGCACGGTCAGCGCGTCACCGAGCTGATGAAGCAGAACCAGTATTCGCCGCTGTCCGTGGCCGAGATGGCGCTGTCGCTGTACGCCGCCAACGAAGGTCACCTGGATGACGTCGATGTCAGCAAGGTGCTGGACTTCGAGCGTGCCCTGCACGAGTACATGAAGTCCGAGCATGCCGAGCTGCTCGACAAGATCAACCAGACCGGCGACTACAGCAGCGAGATCCAGGAAGGCTTGAAGGCGGGTCTCGAGAAGTTCAAGGCGACTCAGAGCTGGTAATGCCGAGGGCCCGCTCCTCGGAGTGGGCCAGCATGCTTTCTGAGAGCCACGAACGAGGGTAGATCGCTATGGCAGCTGCAAAAGAGATACGCACCCAGATCGGGAGCATCAAGAATACGCAGAAGATCACCAGCGCCATGGAAATGGTGGCTGCGTCGAAGATGCGTAAAGCCCAGGACCTGATGAAGGCCAGCCACCCCTATTCGCGCTTGATTCGCGACGTGGTGGCGCATATCGCCGATGCCGACATGGATCCCGAGGACATGCACCCGTACATGGTCGAGCGCTCCGTGGAGCGGGTCGGCTATATCGTGGTGTCCACTGACCGCGGCCTGTGCGGCGGCTTGAACGTCAACCTGTTCAAGGCCGTCCTCAAGGATGCCAAGGCATGGCGCGACCAGGGCGCAGAACTGGAGTTCTGTGCGCTGGGCGCCAAGGCCAGCACGTTCTTTCGCAACTACGGGGGCAACCTCGTGGCAGCCAAGAGCGGACTCGGCGAATCGCCGCGGGTCCAGGACCTGATCGGTAGCGTCAAGGTCATGCTGGAAGCATATGACGAAGGGCGTCTGGATCGGCTGTTCGTGGTGTACAACGAATTCGTCAACACCATGACCCAACAGCCGGTGGTCAGGCAGCTTCTCCCGCTCTCTCCGGACATCGGAGAGGCAGATGATGATGAAGAACAGACTCGTCCCGGAAGCTGGGACTACCTGTATGAGCCGGATGCCAAGGTGCTGCTGGACCGGCTGCTCGAGCGCTTCATCGAGTCGCAGGTCTATCAGTCGGTGGTCGAGAACACCGCCTGTGAGCAGGCCGCGCGGATGATTGCGATGAAGAGTGCCACCGACAACGCCGGTGGTCTGATCGACGATCTGCAACTGGTGTACAACAAGGCCCGTCAGGCCGCGATTACCCAGGAAATCTCGGAGATCGTCGGTGGCGCAGCCGCCGTATAGCAGCTTGGGAAGCCAGGTTTCATTTGCAGGTATTTAAGAGGAACCAAGATGAGCGGACGTATCGTACAAATCATCGGCGCGGTGATTGACGTAGAGTTTCCGCGGGACTCAGTGCCCAAGGTCTACGACGCGTTGAAGGTCTCGGAAGTCGACACCGTGCTCGAAACCCAGCAGCAGCTGGGTGACGGCGTGGTGCGGACCATCGCCATGGGCTCCACCGAGGGCCTCAAGCGTGGCATGGACGTTGCCAACACCGGTGCAGCCATCTCCGTCCCCGTGGGCAAGGAGACGCTGGGCCGGATCATGAACGTGCTTGGTGAGCCGATCGATGAAGCAGGCGAGATTGGCGAGCAGGAGCGCATGCCGATCCACCGCAAGCCTCCTACCTATGCCGAGCAGGCAGCCTCCAACGAGCTACTTGAAACCGGCATCAAGGTCATCGACCTGGTCTGCCCGTTCGCCAAGGGCGGTAAGGTCGGTCTGTTCGGCGGCGCCGGCGTCGGCAAGACCGTCAACATGATGGAGCTGATCCGCAACATCGCCACCGAGCATAGCGGTTACTCGGTGTTTGCCGGTGTCGGTGAGCGTACCCGTGAGGGTAACGACTTCTATCATGAGATGACCGAGTCCAACGTCATCGACAAGGTGGCGCTGGTCTACGGCCAGATGAACGAGCCGCCCGGCAACCGTCTGCGTGTGGCGCTGACCGGTCTGACCATCGCCGAGAAATTCCGTGATGAAGGCCGCGACGTACTGCTGTTCGTCGATAACATCTATCGCTACACCCTGGCCGGTACCGAGGTCTCGGCACTGCTGGGTCGTATGCCGTCGGCGGTAGGCTATCAGCCGACGCTGGCCGAAGAGATGGGCGTTCTGCAGGAGCGTATCACCTCGACCAAGACCGGCTCGATCACCTCCGTGCAGGCGGTCTACGTACCGGCGGATGACTTGACCGATCCGTCGCCTGCGACCACCTTCTCGCACCTGGATGCGACCGTGGTACTGGCACGCTCGATCGCCGAGCTGGGTATCTATCCGGCCATCGATCCGCTCGACTCGACGTCGCGGCAGCTCGATCCACTGGTGGTTGGTCAGGAGCACTACGACACCGCTCGTGGCGTGCAGAACGTGCTGCAGCGTTACAAGGAGCTCAAGGACATCATCGCGATCCTGGGCATGGACGAGCTGTCCGATGAGGACAAGCTGGCCGTGTCACGGGCGCGTAAGATCCAGCGCTTCCTGTCGCAGCCGTTCTTCGTTGCCGAGGTGTTCACCGGGGCGCCCGGCAAGTATGTGTCGCTCAAGGACACCATCCGCGGCTTCCAGGGCATCCTCAACGGCGAGTACGACGAGCTGCCGGAGCAGGCCTTCTACATGGTGGGTTCGATCGACGAAGCCGTCGAGAAAGCCAACCAGATGAAGTAAGGCCGTCCACCCAGAGGGGACAACACTATGGCGAACAGCTTCAAGTGCGAGATTGTCAGCGCCGAGGAAGCGGTGTTCTCCGGCGAGGTCGAGCAGGTGGTCGCCGCCGGGATCATGGGTGACCTGGGCATTCTGCCCGGGCACACCCCGCTGCTGACCGAGCTGCAGCCCGGCCCGGTCAGGGTGACGCTGGCGGGTGGCGTCGAGGAGAACTTCTACATCTCGGGCGGCTTCCTGGAAGTCCAGCCCAAGGTGGTGTCGATTCTCGCCGATGCGGCCACCCGCGCCGGTGACATTGATGAAGCAGCGGCTGAAGAGGCCCGTCAACAGGCGCTCAAGGCGTTCAACGAGAAGTCCTCGGAGCTGGATTACTCGCGGGCGGCATCAGAGCTCGCCGAGGCGGTGGCCCAGCTTAGAACGATTCAGCAGCTGCGCAAGAAGGCCGGCAAGGGCTGATAGGTTCCTGCCGTGGAAAACGCCCCCCGTGTCGTTGACCGGGGGGCGTTTGCATGTCTGTTATCATGGCAGCAGCCATCGTGGCCGGCCACAACCTGGCTTGGTTACCATTCCAATAGGCGTCAGGAGGATGCCATGTCCCTGAACGAATCCTTGATTGAGCAGCACGATGCTCTGATGGTTGCCCTGCAAGCCGATGAGACCGAGCAACTGGAGCGCCTGCTGCAGGAGATGCGGGCTGCCGATATCGCCGAGGTTCTCGAGCATATCGCCGAAGAGGAGGAGCATCGCCAAACGGTATTTGCCCTGCTGGCGACGCTGTCTGTGGAGCGGCGTGCGCATATCATTGGCTACCTTCCAGAGGACCTCCAGGAAGAACTCGCCAATGAAATGAGTGATGAAACCCTGCTGTCTGTACTGGAAGAGATGAGTGCCGATGAGCGGGCCGACCTCTTTAACCTGCTCGATGAAGACCGCCGCGAGGGGCTTCTGAGGCGTATGGCCAAGCAGGAGCGCGAGGATCTCAAGCGGCTGGCCAGCTATGAGGAGGGGACCGCCGGGGCGATCATGACCTCGGACTACGTGGCAATTCCCAGTGGCATGACGGTATCTCAGGCGATGATGCGGGTACGCCAGACGGCGCCAGATGCGGAAACGGTCTACCAGCTGTATATCACCGACACAGATGGTCGGTTGGCCGGCACCCTGTCGCTACGTCAGCTGATGGTGGCGCGCCCTGGGGCGCTGGTCGATGACCTGATGATCAAGGACGTGATCAGCGTGGACGTGGAGGCGGCTCAGGAAGATGTCGCCAAGATGATCGCCCGCTACGACATGCTGGCGGTACCGGTGCTGGATGCCGATGCACGCCTGGTGGGTATCATCACCCACGACGACGCCATGGACGTCGCCGAGGAGGAGGCCACCGAGGACATGCACAAGGGGGTGTCCGTCGGCAAGCTGGAAGGAGGCCTGCGTTCTGCCAGTCTGTTTGAACTCTATCGCAAGCGCATCGTCTGGCTGGTGCTGCTGGTATTCGCCAATATCTTTTCGGGTGCCGGTATCGCCTACTTCGAGGAGACCATTGAAGCCTATATTGCGTTGGTGTTCTTCCTCCCACTGTTGGTCGACAGCGGCGGTAACGCCGGTTCCCAGGCCGCGACGCTGATGGTGCGGGGTATGGCCACCGGCGACGTGCGCAGTCGTGACTGGGCCAAGCTGCTGGGTCGCGAAGTATTCGTCGCCCTGGGCCTGGGTCTGACCATGGCGCTGGCCGTGTCGGTGGTGGGGGTGTTCCGTGCGGGCACCGAGATCGCCCTGGTAGTCGCCATGAGCATGGTATTGATCGTGATCGTCGGCAGCCTGATCGGGATGATCCTGCCTTTCATCCTCAATCGCTTGGGCTGGGATCCGGCGACGGCCTCTGCACCACTGGTAACGTCGATTGCCGATGCCTCCGGGGTGCTGATCTACTTTGCCTTGGCCACCGCCATATTGGGGCTGCCAGGAGGATAGGCCACTCATTCGGCACTCAAGACGCCGGGCACGACCATTTGCCCGGCGCCTGTCGGGATGGCTTTCATACAATGCACATAGAGCTTGGTTAGGATCGCGGTGACAGATGGCACACCGGTCCCGGCGGACAGCATATTACCGAGTGTGTATCCTGGCTATGGTCCTGCCCTGGGTGGCACTTGAAGTGAGTGCTCAGTGCCGCCTGAGCGGGGTGTCATCTATCGACCAATTAAGGACTCTCCATGGATTGGCTACAGGTCGTCGTTCTTTCGTTGGTCCAGGGGTTAACCGAGTTCCTGCCAATCTCCAGTTCGGCGCACCTGATTCTGGTGCCGGTGCTGACTCCTTGGGACGATCAGGGCCTGGCCTTCGACGTGGCGCTGCATATCGGCAGTCTGGCGGCGGTGATTCTCTATTTTCGCCATGAGCTGAAGCGCATGACGTTGAGCTGGCTGGCGTCCTGTCGCGGTCATCAGAGCGATGAGGACGGTCAACTGGCGTGGTGGGTGCTGCTGGCGACGGTGCCGGTGGGCATTGCGGCACTGATCTTCAAGGGCCCCATCGAGACCAGCATGCGCTCGCCGCTGCTGATCGGCGTTAGCTTGATCGGCTTCGGGCTGGTGCTGGGCTATGCCGACTGGCGCAAGAAGGGGGAGCGTAGCGAGTATCAGCTCAGCCTCAAGGATGCGCTGCTGATCGGCGGCGCCCAGGCGCTAGCCTTGATTCCCGGTACGTCGCGCTCGGGGATCACCATCACTGCCGCGCTACTGCTTGGCATGAATCGTGAAGCAGCGGCGCGGTTTTCGTTTCTGATGTCGATTCCGGTGATCGTGCTGGCCGGTGGGCTCGAGGTGTTCGGCTTGATTCGCGAACCGGAGGACGTCGCCTGGGTGGCACTGCTGCTCGGGACACTGCTGTCGGGTATCAGTGCCTATCTGTGCATTCACTACTTCCTGGCCTTCATCAAGCGCATCGGCATGCAGCCCTTCGTCATCTATCGCGTTATCTTTGGACTCTGGCTGCTGTGGTTCTTCTGGTAGCCCCTGGAGAGAGTAAGCATGAACGTCATCCGTCTTTTGCTGTTGTCGTTACTCCCCGCCGCACTCCTAGCCGGCTGCGGTGAGCAGGATCCTGAGCTCGATTCACCGGTGCGGCTCGAGGGCAACATCTTCGGTTCCTTCTATCAGGTCACCATCGCCGACCCGCTCACCCGCAGCCAGGCCGAAGACCTCGAGGAGGGCTTCGTTGCCGAACTCGACGATGTCGATGCGGCGATGTCGATCTACCGTGACGACAGCGAACTGATGGACCTCAATAATACGCCGGTGGGTGAGTGGCTGACGCTCTCCGATGCGCTGTTCGAAGTGCTGGCGGTGAGTCAGTCGGTGGCCGCGGAGAGTGATGGCAGCTTCGATGTCACCATCGGAGGACTGGTCAACCTGTGGAGTTTCGGCTCGGAATCCCGCCCCCAGGAAGTCCCGTCACCGGAAGATCTTGCAGAACGGCTTGCAGAGGTCGGCTACGACAAGCTCGAGCTGGACGCCAGCGAAACCCGGGCCAGGCGTACCGGCGATGTATTCATCGACCTCGGTGGGGTGGCCAAGGGCCACGGCACCGATCGCGTCGCCGCCTACCTCGACGCGCAAGGCATAGAACATTATCTGGTCAACCTGGGTGGCGATCTGATCGTCAAGGGCTATCGTGATGAGCAGCAGAACCCGTGGCGGATCGGCGTCGAGGTACCGGACGGTAGTCGTCAGGTTGCCCATCATACGCTGCCGCTGCACGATATTTCGGTGGCCACATCCGGCGACTACCGCAACTATTTCGAGGCCGACGGACGGCGTTATTCGCATACCATCGACCCGCGCAGCGGCACGCCGATCGAGCATTCGCTGGCCTCGGTGACGGTGTTGCACCCCTCCAACGCCTGGGCCGATGCCTGGGCCACGGCATTGATGGTGCTAGGCCCCGAGCAGGGGCTACAGCTGGCCGAGCAGCACAGCCTGATGGTGATGCTGCTGGTGCGCGACGGTGACGGTTGGGCGACGCGTACGAGTTCGGCATTCATCGACTATTTCGGCGCCGAGACGCTCGCCGATATCGGCATCGATGTCGACGACTGAACAAGGAGAGAGCATGACCCTCGACGTAGTAATTCTAGCCGCTGGCCAAGGCACACGGATGCGCTCTACACGGCCCAAAGTGCTACACAGCCTGGCCGGCAAGCCGATGGTGCGTCATGTCATCGATACCGCGGCTACCCTCGATGCCGAGAAGCTGCACGTGGTAATCGGCCACGGTGGCGATCAGTTGCGCCAGGCGCTGGGTGACAGCCCGGTGAGTTTTGCCGTGCAGGCCGAGCAGAAGGGCACTGGCCATGCGGTGGCCCAGGCCCTCGATGCCCTGGGCCCCGACAAGGTGCTGGTGCTCTACGGCGATGTGCCACTGATTCGTCGCGAGACCCTGGCGGCGCTGCTCGACAGCGTCAGCGAGCGGCAGATGGCGCTGCTCACCGTGACCCTCGACGACCCTAGTGGCTATGGCCGTATCCTGCGTAATGACGACGGCCAGGCAGTGGCCATCGTCGAGCACAAGGATGCCAGTGAGAGTGAGCGGGCGATTCAGGAGTGCAATACCGGGATCATGGCGATGACCACCAGCCAACTGCGTCGCTGGTTGCCACAGCTCTCGGCGGACAACGCCCAGGGCGAGTACTACCTGACCGACGTGATTGCCTTGGCAGCGGCGGAGGGCGTTGACATTGCTACCGCCCAGCCGTCCAGCCCGGTGGAGGTCGAGGGCGTCAATAATCGTGCCCAGATGGCGCGTCTCGAGCGAGCCCATCAGCAAGCCATCGCCGAGCAGCTGATGGCTGAAGGGGTTGCGCTGGCCGACCCGGCGCGCCTGGACGTACGCGGCAGCCTGCGCTGTGGCCACGATGTAGAGATCGACGTCGGCTGCGTGTTCGAAGGCGAGGTGGAACTCGGTGAAGGCGTGCGCATTGGCCCTTACTGCGTGATTCGCGACAGCCATATCGGCGCCGAGAGCGTGATCGAGTCGCATAGCGTTCTCGAGGGTGCGGTGGCCGCCGGACATAATCGCATTGGGCCCTTTGCCCGGCTGCGCCCGGGGTCACGCCTGGCGGTGGGTGCCAAGGTCGGTAACTTCGTCGAAACCAAGAACGTCGAGGTCGGTGAAGGCAGCAAGATCAATCACCTTAGCTATGTTGGTGACGCCAGCCTGGGACGCGGGGTCAACGTAGGCGCCGGTACCATCACCTGCAACTACGACGGTGCCAACAAGCATCGTACCGAGATCGGTGACGACGCCTTCATCGGCTCCAACAGCGCACTGGTGGCGCCGGTCAGCGTGGGCAAGGGCGCCACCGTTGGCGCCGGCTCGACCATCAGCAAGGATATTGCCGACGGTGCCCTGGCGGTATCGCGGGCGCGACAGATCAGCAAGCCTGGCTGGCCGCGGCCAACCAAGACGTCCTGAACCATCGGCGCTCCGGGCCTATGCCGCTTCGATCCTGTCGAAGCGGCATTTTTATGCCTGGTTTGTTGACCTTACCAGCCGAATAGTCTTTCATTTGTCGATCTATATCTTTCGAATCGAAATATAGTGGTTTCAAATTGACATGACTAAGCGCAATACCGCCCAGCGGCGCCATGCCATCCTGGCCTATGTGAACACCGAGGGCGAAGTCAGCGTCGAGGCCCTGGCGCAGCGCTTCGATTTCTCCGAGGTGACGATCCGCAAGGATCTGGCCACCCTGGAGAAGAGCGGGCTGCTATTGCGCCGCCATGGCGGCGCCATGCCGCTGCCGGCCGAGCTGCTCGACACTGCGCTGAACGTGTCAGCAGCCAAACGGGCAATAGCCGTTGCCGCGGCACGGCGGCTTCGTGAGCACAACCGCATCATCATCGACAGCGGTACCACGACCTCGGCGATGATTCCCGAGCTGGACGGCAAGACCGGCCTGGTAGTCATGACCAACTCCTTGGCAGTCGCCAATGCGCTACATGCCCTGGAGCGCGAGCCCATGCTGCTGATGACCGGCGGCACCTGGGATCCCCACTCAGAGTCGTTCCAAGGCCAGGTCGCCGAGGATGTACTGCGCCACTATGATTTCGACCAGCTATTCATCGGTGCCGATGGCATCGATCTGGCGCGAGGCACAACGACCTTCAACGAGCTGCTGGGGCTGTCGCGGGTCATGGCCGAGGTGGCTCGAGAGGTCGTGGTACTGGTAGAGGCCGACAAGATAGGTCGGCGGATCCCTAATCTCGAGTTGCCGTGGGCTTGTATCGATACACTGATCACGGACCAGCGCCTCGAAGATACCGCCCGCCGGGCGATCGAGGCACACGACGTCGAGGTCGTCACCGTCGCGGTGGACGAACCTGAATCAAGGAGGTAGTGCAATGTGTGGAATCGTGGGAGCGGTAGCCGGGCGTAACGTGCAGGGCATACTGCTCGAGGGGCTAAAGCGCCTCGAGTATCGCGGCTATGATTCGGCCGGGATGGCCGTCCTCGGCGAGAGTGGTAGCCTGGATCGGCGACGTGCGGTGGGCAAGGTCGCGGCGCTTGCCGAGCGGCTCGAGCAGATGGCCTTGCCGGGCAGTGTGGGGATCGCGCATACCCGCTGGGCAACCCATGGCAAGCCCAGCGAGGAAAACGCCCATCCCCACCAGTCGGCTGGTCGCCTGGCGGTAGTGCATAACGGCATCATCGAGAACTTCGAGACACTCAAGGCTGACCTGCAGGCCAGCGGCTACGTGTTCGAGTCGCAGACCGATACCGAGGTCATCGCCCACCTACTGGATCGCGAGAGCCAGGCCCAAGGCGACCTGATGGCAGCGGTGCAGCGGGTGCTGGCAAGGCTCGACGGAGCCTATGCACTGGGAGTGGTGCATGCCGCCGAGCCGGACGTGGTGATCGGCGCGCGCAAGGGCAGCCCACTGGTGGTGGGCGTGGGCATCGAGGAAGCCTTCCTGGCCTCGGATCCGCTGGCGCTGCTGCAGGTTACCGACCGTTTCATCTACCTCCAGGAGGGTGATGTGGTACGCCTCACTCGAGGCGGGGTGATCGAGATCGTCGATGCCGAAGGGCGCTCGGTAGAGCGTGAGATCCAGACCTTCGAGCACGGCGATGGGGCCGCCAACAAGGGCAATTACCGCCACTTCATGCTCAAGGAAATCCACGAGCAGCCGGCCGTCATTGCCCAGACCCTGGAAGGGCGGCTTACAGATCGTGGCGTGCTGGTCAAGAGCTTTGGCGTCGAGGCCGAGGCGCTATTTTCGCAGGCCAGGCAGATCCATATCATTGCCTGCGGCACCAGCTATCACGCCGGCATGGTGGCGCGCTACTGGCTCGAGCGCTATGCGGGGATTCCTACCCAGGTCGAAGTTGCCTCGGAGTATCGCTACCGCCGCGTGGTGGTACCCGAGGGCACGCTGTTCGTGACCCTGTCGCAGTCCGGCGAAACGGCCGATACCCTGGCGGCGCTGCGCTTTGCCAAGGGCAGCGGTTACCTGGGTAGCCTGGCGATCTGCAACGTGCCGGGCAGTTCACTGGTGCGCGAGTCGGATCTGACACTGATGACCCACGCCGGGCCGGAAATCGGCGTGGCCTCGACCAAGGCCTTCACCACTCAGTTGACTGCACTGATGCTGTTTACCCTGGCGCTGGGACGGCAACGCGGCATAGATGATGGCCAACAGGCCGATATCGTGGCGGCGCTGCGCGGCCTGCCGGCCTTGGTCACCCGGGTCCTGGCGCTGGATCCCGAGATCGAACGGTTATCGGTGGATTTCGCCGAGAAGCACCACGCGCTGTTCCTGGGCCGCGGCGCGCACTTTCCGATCGCCCTGGAGGGTGCGCTGAAGCTCAAGGAGATCTCCTACATCCACGCCGAGGCCTATCCGGCCGGCGAGCTCAAGCACGGCCCGCTGGCACTGGTCGACAGCGAGATGCCGGTCATCTCGGTGGCGCCTAACGACGAGCTGCTCGACAAGCTCAAGTCGAACCTGCAGGAGGTGCGTGCCCGCGGCGGTGAGCTGTATGTCTTCGGCGATGAGCAGGTCGCAATCGAGCCTGAAGAGGGCATCAAGGTGCTTCACCTGCCCCATGTCGACGAGGCACTCGCGCCGATCCTATATACCCTGCCGCTGCAGCTGCTCTCCTATCACGTCGCGGTACTCAAGGGCACCGACGTCGATCAGCCGCGTAATCTGGCCAAGTCGGTGACGGTGGAGTAACGTCAGCTGCGTACCCAGCCCCGCTGGATCAGCGGGGCGAACAGCCAGCGATACAGCCGGCTGGCCACGTGGTGATAGAAGGGCGCCACCAGCCAGCCACGGCAAGCGCCTACCAGGCCGGCAACACTGGCAGCCAGCACGGCGGCGCCCAGCATGTCCTGGGGGAAGTGCACGCCGAGGAAGATCCTCGCCCAGGCCACGGGTAGTGCCAGTAGTAGCAAGGCAGCTCCGATGCGCCGCGTCTTGATATGCAGCAGCAGGCTGAAGCTCATGGTCAATATGATGGTCAGGTGATTGCTGGGGAAGGCGGGGGTCGCACGGTGTTCCAGCAGAGACTCACCAACCGGCACCATGAAGGGGCGTGGCGTTGGCCATAGCAGGCCGATGACGTAGCTAATCGCCAGCGCCAGCAGGGTAGCCATGAACGCCTCTAGCAGGGGGCGCTTGAGCCGTTCGCTGCCGCGCAGCCAACCGACGACCAGCAGGGCCGGCACCAGCCAGATCAATTGGACCGCACACAGCTGGGCGATTAGCACGCTGCTGGAAGCTGTATCGGGCGGCGCGTTGAGAAGATCGAATAGCGTGAGATTCAGGGTGTTCATGGCATTCATGTGACAGCGAGGTGACAGTGGCCGGACAACTCTACCTTGGCTTGGCCATGTGGGCCAATGTTGACTGGCGAGGTAGTCTCTATCCGCCTCACGGTGGCCAGCAGGAGTGGCTGAGTGACTATGCCCGAGTTTTTTCGGCCGTGGAGGGCAATACCACTTTTTATAGCGGTGCACCCAAGGTCGAGACGGTGGCCAGCTGGGCGCGACAGGCGCCTGCCGACTTCCGCTTCTGCTTCAAGCTACCGGCGCGCCTGACCCACGACGCGCGGCTGGTGAATGTCGATGCCGAGGTCGACACCTTCCTTGAACGCCTGGCCCCTTTGCATGACCGCCTAGGCCCCTTGATGGTGCAGCTGCCGCGCGATTTTGGGGCAGAGGAACTTCCCCAGCTCGATCATCTGCTGTCGCGTTGGCCGGCGGAAATCCCTTGTGCCGTTGAGGTCCGCCATAGCGACTTTTTCCACAAGGGCAGCGCCGAGGTGATGCTTAACCGGTTGTTGATAAGTCGCGGTGTGGATCGTGTCATGCTCGACGTACGTCCGCTCTTTTCCACACCGGCCGGCAGCGATCCGCGCCTTCTAAAGGCACAAGGCGAAAAGCCCAGACGCCCGCTACACGTGCTGTCCACCGGTGACCGGCCGCTGGTGCGGTTTATCGGTCACGTTGACGACGCGATCAATGAGCGTTACTTCACGGCTTGGGCGGAGAGGCTATGCCTGTGGATAAAACAGGGGAAAAGTCCTTTTCTCTTTGTGCATACCGCGGATAACCGTCACGCCCCTCAGCTGGCAAGGCGGCTTCACGACGAGGTGGCAAGCCGGCTCGGTCAGGCGACTATCGGGGCGTTTAGCGGGGAGGCTCAGGCCACGCTGTTTTAAGGAAACTCTGAACAAATCGCCGAGCGAGATGAAGCACAAGGCGCACGGAGCACAGGAACCGGAGCATATGGGGTATATGTGAGGATTCCGACCGGGCTGGCGCACCAGCACCGCGCAACGCAGTGATTCGCTCGTATAGGCATTTGTGCAGTGCTTTCTTAAGCGTTCGGCCGGATATTGAGGGAGTGAAGGCTAACTGACCTCGCTCGGGGGAGGCCTGCAGGGAACAGCGGTAGGCGCCGTAGCGCAGTAACGGCTGGGCCGTGTATTTTTGCCTACTGGATGAGCTCGTCGTCATCCAGATCGGCGATATCGCGCTCTAGACGTTTGAACTCCCGGTGCAGCTCGATACCGCGGCGGGCGCGTAGGTAGCGCACGGCAGCGGTCTTCTGGCGCTGCTTGTGCTCATCGACCTCCATGCTCATAAAAATATCGAGAAGCTCGGTTTTGAGGGAGGATACCTGTTCGACATTGCGCATGTTCGACTCTCCTGACTCAAGACTTTCACTTGATGTAGCATCCGGCCGGAAGACCGCTACGCTACCGGCAGGTCTTTTTACTATACCTCAGTTGACAAAATGATGAATCCCTGTTTTTTGCTGCTTGCCAGTGGGGGCTCACCATCGCGCTGCCGCTGAGGCATACTGGTGACCAGCTAGCGGTTTGCCGCAGGCAGTACACCGGATATCCAATAGTTATGCACAAGTTATGCCAGCAAGGAGCCTGACGTGAGCCGCGCCCTATTCGACGAGCTGAGAAGCCGCATGGAGCACTTTCGACGCTCCGAACAGAAGGTTGCGCGCTTCGTGCTGCGCAACCCCGACGAGGTTATCCACATGCGCATCGTCGACCTGGCCACCGAGGCCAAGGTCAGCGAACCCACCGTGGTGCGCTTCTGTCGTGCGCTGGGCTGTAACGGCTTTCAAGACTTCAAGCTCAAGCTGGCGCAGATGCTGGCCACCGGCAGCCAGTTCGCCCAGTTCTCGATGAATGACGATGACTCGGTGGCGGAGTTTTCCCACAGCATCTTCGACTCCACCGTGGGTACCCTGCTGTCGGTGCGTGACCGGCTCGACAACGATCTGCTCAGCCAGGCGATCAGCGCTCTGGCGATGGCCAACCGTGTCGAGTTTTACGGCTTCGGCGCCTCCGGCGCGGTGGCCTTCGACGCCCAGCACAAGTTCTTCCGCCTGCAGATCTCCACCTCGGCCTATGCCGACCCGCACATGCAGAACATGTCGGCAGTGACCCTGAAACCCGGCGATGTGGTGGTGGCGATCTCTCAGACCGGCCGTACCAAGGCGCTGGTTGCCAGCGTCCAGCTGGCCCGCGAGGTCGGCGCGACGGTGATCGGGTTGTGCCCGAGCGATTCGCCGCTGGCCGCCGAGGTTTCGATCCCGCTGTTCATCGACGTTCACGAGGACATCGAGATCTACACGCCGATGAGCTCGCGAATCGCCCATCTGGTGCTGATCGACGTGCTCGCGGTGGGAGTCGCCAAGACCCGCGGGCCGAAGCTCACCGAGCAGCTCAAGTCGGTCAAGCGCAGCCTCAATTCGCTGCGCTTTCCTGAGCCGGAGGAGTGAGCGGCAATATGCTACGCTAGGCATCCATTTTCGACCTGCAAGTGCCAGCCCCTATGGATGACGTCACGGCGATTCTCGATCACCTCAATCCCGCCCAGCGTGAGGCGGTAAGTGGGCCCCAGGGCAACATGCTGGTGCTCGCCGGGGCCGGTTCCGGCAAGACCCGGGTGCTGGTGCATCGTATCGCCTGGCTGCTGCAGACCGAGGGCATGTCACCCTACGCGATTCTTGCCGTGACCTTCACCAACAAGGCGGCCCGCGAGATGCGTACCCGCCTCGAGGCGCTGCTCGGCCTGTCGCTGCGCAACATGTGGGTGGGCACCTTCCACTCCATCGCCCATCGCCTGCTGCGCACCCACTGGCAGGATGCGCGGCTGCCCCAGCACTTCCAGATCATCGACAGCGACGACCAGCTGCGCCTGGTCAAGCGCCTGCTCAAGGACCACCGCATCGACGACGAGCGCTTCCCGCCGCGTCAGGTGCAGTATTTCATCTCCGGCTGCAAGGAGGAGGGGCTGCGACCGCATCAGGTCGATGCCCACGGCGATGGTTACATGGCGCAGATGGTCGAGCTCTACGAACGCTACCAGCTGACCTGCGAGCGTGGCGGCCTGGTCGACTTCGGCGAGCTGCTGCTCCGGAGCCTCGAGCTGCTGCGCGACACCCCGGCGCTGCTGGCGCATTATCAGGCGCGCTTTGCGCATGTGCTGGTCGACGAGTTCCAGGACACCAACACCCTGCAGTACGCCTGGCTTAAACTGCTGACCGGCGAGGCGGCCGGCATGACCGTGGTAGGCGACGACGACCAGTCAATCTATGGCTGGCGCGGCGCGCGGGTCGAGAACATTCGCCGCTTCGAGCAGGAGTTCCGCGATACCCGCACGGTGCGGCTGGAGCAGAACTACCGCTCCACCAGCGCCATCCTCGATGCCGCCAACGCGCTGATCAGCCACAACACCGGGCGCATGGGCAAGGAGCTGTGGACCGAAGGCACCAAGGGCGAGCCGATCTCGGTCTATGCCGGCTTCAACGACCTCGATGAAGCGCGCTTCATCGTCGATACCATTGGTGAGCAGGTGCGCGACGGCGCGGCGCGGCGAGAGATTGCGATCCTCTACCGCTCCAATGCCCAGTCGCGGGTACTCGAGGAGACTCTGATCCGCCAGGGCGTGCCCTACCGCATCTACGGCGGCCAGCGCTTCTATGAGCGGCTCGAGATCAAGAACGCCCTGGCCTACTTGCGGCTGCTGCTCAATCGCGAGGACGACGCCTCCCTGGAGCGCGTCATCAACGTGCCGGCCCGCGGCATCGGCACCCGCACCGTCGAGATCCTCCGCGAGCATGCACGGCTCAATAACGTCTCGCTATGGCAGGCGCTGCACGACGCGCTCAGCGATGCGCTGCTCAAGGGCCGTGCCGCCAATGCGGTGCGTGCCTTTGCCGAGCTGATCGAACAACTCGACAACGACACCGCCGGCATGGCCCTGCACGAGATCATCGCCCATGTGAATCACTCGAGTGGGCTGGTCGAGCACCACGCCAATGAGAAGGGCGAGAAGGGCCAGGCCCGGGTCGAGAACCTCGAGGAGCTGATCAACGCCGCCCGCGCCTTTACCCAGGGCGATGCACTGGAGAATCAGGAGGTCGGCGAGGGCGCCGCGGCGCTGGAGCCGTTCCTCTCCGAAGCGGCGCTCAACGCCGGCGACCACGAGGCCGACGAGTTCGAGGACTGCGTGCAGCTGATGACCCTTCACTCCGCCAAGGGCCTGGAGTTTCCCATCGTCTTCGTGGCCGGCGTCGAGGAGGGACTGTTCCCGCACAAGATGTCGCTGGAGGAGCCCGGTCGCCTCGAGGAGGAGCGCCGGCTCTGCTACGTGGGCTTGACCCGGGCCATGCGCAAGCTCTACCTGACCTACGCCGAACTACGCCGCCTGCACGGCAAGGAGACCTTCCAGCGGCCGTCGCGCTTTCTACGCGAACTGCCCGAGGAGCTGCTCGAGGAGGTGCGCCTGCGCGGCCAGATCTCGCGTCCGGTGACCGCGCGCCCGGCGGTGGGCCTATCGCAGCAGACCTCAGTGAATGGCGGCGGCGACCTGCCCAGCCTGTCGCTGGGGCAGCGGGTCAGCCATCCGCTGTTCGGCGAGGGGGTGATCCTCAACGCCGAGGGCGAGGGCGAACGTGCCCGGGTCCAGGTCAGCTTCGAGGGCGAGGGCGACAAGTGGCTGGTGCTGGGCTTTGCCAAGCTGACCCCGCTGTAGAAAGTCAGTAAGGAGCGTCGGGGCAGAAGAAAGCAAGCGAGAGACGCCGGGGGCAGGCCGCAGCATCGCTCTCGGAACTGATCTGGCGGTAGGCCTACGGGGAGGCGCTGTAAACCCATCCCTGGGCGCTACCTTGCGCCCTGCTTCACTCTCGCATCCTGCTCCGCTTGCAGGACCGGGGCTGGCCATCCATGGCCAGCCCGTCCGGAGGAATCCTCCTCACCCATGGCGCAAACCTCCCCTTCGACCTACCGCCAGCGTTCCTCGCCAACAGCAATATCACTAAATGTCTGCGTTGAGCGGCGGGGCTTGCCGAACGAAAGTCGGCTTAGCATACTCGCTGGCGGATACTTTCCCGCAGGATCCAGGAAACACTGCATAACTGTCTGCGCATCGCTCGTCGATTTATTCAGCGCTTCCCTGAGCCTGCCAGGAAATCACAATAACGCTTCTGGAGTTCGCCTCATGCAACGCCGTAACTTTCTCAAGACCCTGGGTGCCGGTGCCGCCGGCGTCGCCGCCGCACCTTTCATCTCCACCGCCAAAGCCGACGACGTCATCACCTGGCGCATGGTCACCTCCTGGCCGCAGAACTTCCCGGCGCTGGGCACCGGAGCCAAGGACTTCGCCGAGCGCATCGAGCGGCTCTCCGGCGGACGCATGCGTATCGAGGTGCTGGGTGCCGGCGAACTGGTGCCGGCCCTGGAAGTCTTCGATGCCGTGGCCGCCGGTACCGCCGAGATGGGCCACTCCGCGGCCTACTACTGGCGTGGCAAGGTCGCCGCAGCGCAGTTCTTCACCGCCGTACCCTTCGGCATGAACACCACCGAGACCAACGCCTGGCTCTACAACGGCGGCGGTCAGGCGCTGTGGGACGAGCTCTACGCCAAGCACAACCTCAAGCCGTTCGCGGTAGGCAATACCGGCACTCAGATGGCCGGCTGGTTCAAGAAGGAGATCCACTCGCTGGATGATATGCGCGGCGTGCGCATTCGCCTGCCGGGGCTGGCCGGCGAGGCCATGAACGGCATCGGCGCCACTGCGGTGAACATGCCCGGCTCGGAGATCTTCACCTCGCTGCAGACTGGCGTGCTCGACGCTGCCGACTGGGTGGGGCCCTACAACGACATGGCATTCGGGCTCTATCAGGTCGCCGATTACTACTACACCTCGGTGTGGAACGAGCCCAGCGCGGTGCTCGAAGGCACCATCAACCTGGACGCCTGGAATGCGCTGCCCGACGACCTCAAGGACGTTGTGACCGAAGCCGCGCGCAGTGCCAACCTGTCGATGATCGACGAGTTCACTTACCGCAACGCCCAGGCCCTCGAGACGCTGGTCGAGGAGCACGGTGTGGAGCTGCGCACCTTCCCCGATGACGTCATGCAAGCGCTCTACGAATCCTCCATGGAGGTGCTGCAGCGCCAGGTCGATAATGACCCGGACTCGAAGCAGATCTACGACTCCTACCTGGCCTTCCAGCGCCTGGTACGGCCCTTCACCGATGTGGGCGAATATGCCTATCTAAAGGGGCGTGACACTGTCGGCGCCTAACGCCACTAACGTGAATATGATGGGCGCCCCAGGGCGCCCATCGTCGTTCAAGCGATCACCGTCAGGCGTTCAGGCATCGGGGACGGCGCGAATACGGCCGTTGTCGTCCAGGGCGACCATCACGAAGCGCGCCTCGGTCACCTTGTAGAGCTCGTCTGGGTTGCGTTCCTGATGAGGGCGAATCCACACCTCGACGTCGACCTTCACCGAGCTGCGGCCGATATCACGCACCGTGGTGTAGATATTGACCACCGAGCCGACCCGTACCGGGCACAGGAAATCCATCGACTCCAGGGCTACCGTGGCGGTGCGGCCGTGGGCCTGACGCCCGGCAGCCAGCTCGGCGGCCTGGTCCATATGGCCAATCAGCCAGCCGGCAGGGATATCGCCGTAGAAATTGGTATCCTGCCGGGAGGCCAGCAGTTTGAGTGTCAGTTGGCCCTGGGGCGCGGGTACATCGTCGAGGTCGGTCATGGAATGTGCAGCATCTTGTTGTTGTGAAGGAAAAGGGCAGCGCTGCGCGACGGCAGCGAGACGCCATGATATACGCCAGCCATCGGCTAGCTCCAGTCGCTGCGCTAATCCACTTCGGCGGCTCGCTACTCAAGCGATCGGCCGAGCATTGCGAAGCAGCGGCCGCTTGATGCAACGTCTGCTGCTGCTGTGCTGCCTGCTGATGGCCTGGCCGCTGTCCGCCGACGAGGGCATCGTGGTGGGCAGCCTTGATTCAGTGGGTTCCGAGACCCTGGCCGGGCTGATGCTGCGCTGGGGTGAACGGCTCGAGCGCCAACACCCCGGGGTACGCCTGCAGCTGCAGGCCAGCGGCTCGGCCACGGCTCCGGCGGCGCTGGCCGCAGGCACCAGCCGGCTGGGGCCGATGTCGCGGCGCATGTCGGCGGCCGAGCGTGAGGAGATCGTCGCGCGGCAGGGGCACCCACCGCTGGAGATACCGTTGGCGCTGGATGCCCTGGCGGTGTTCGTACATCGCCACCACCAGCTCGAGGCGCTGAGCCTCGCCGATCTCGATGCCATCTTCTCCGATACTCGGCGCTGTGGTGCTCCTGAAACGGTTAACCGTTGGGAAATGCTGCCAGGCAGCTCACAGCGTGGCAGCGTGGCGCGACATGGTCGCAACTCGGTATCGGGCACTCACGGCGTGTTCAAGCGCCAGGCGCTGTGTGGCGGCGACTTCCGCCTCGACGTCAGCGAGCATACCGGCTCGGCGGCGGTGGTGGCTGCCGTCGCTGCGTCGCCTGGTGCGATCGGCTACGCTGGTGCCGGCTACCTCACCGCCGGCGTGCGCGCCGTAGCGCTGGAAAACGCTGGCGGCGAGGCGCTGACACCCACGGCAGACAACGTGCTCAACGGCGACTATCCGCTGTCGCGGGCGCTCTATCTCTACGTCAATCTGCCCCCCGGCGAGCGGCTGCCGCCATCCGAAGCGGCTTTCTTTGAGCTGGTGCTCTCCGACGCGGGGCAGTCGCTCGCCGAGGAGAGCGGATTCATCGCCCTGCCCGAGTCTCAGCGCCGCGAGGCCCGGGCGTTGCTCGGCCTGGAGGAGGGCTGATGTCATCTCGCTGTCATCAAAATGCCTTACTGTGGTTACCCGCTGCTGACAGGCGCCATCGATGACCGACTCTGCCACTACCTCCCGCCGTTTTCGCCAGCGTCTGCGCCTGTTTCGCGACCGTCTGGCCACGGGCGTGATCAGCGCCTGTGGCATCGGCGTGATTGGGGCAGTGTTGGCGATCGGGGTGTTTTTGGCCGTCGAGGTGGCGCCGCTGTTCGTTGCGCCAGAGGTGCGCGAGCAGCCTACCTCGAGTGACGCCTTGCCGCCGCTGGCGAGCCTGCCGACGGACACCCTCAGCGCCGCGGGCGAGCAGCAGCAGTGGCAGGCCGATGGCCGTGAGCTGGTGGTGTTTCAGCGCACTGCCAGCGGACTTCAGCTGTCTGGCCGCGTCGAGGCGGTGCCGCCATCGCGGCGTGTCACCGCGTTGGTGGCGCTGGAAGGCGGGCGTGCGCTGCTGGTCGGCGACGACGGCGGCGGCGTACAGCGCTGGGTGACTGTGGCCGATCAGGCCGTACCGGCGCCGACCGGCCACTATCAAACCATCGGTGAACTACCCATTCGTCAGCTGATTGCACTGCCCGGGCGTCAGGCGCTGGCGGTGAATGAGGCCAATCGACTGGGGCTCTACCAGGCCATCGGTGGCCTGCGCTGGCAGGGGCAGGCACCCGCCGGCGAGGCGCTGGGATGGGATGATCAGGGCCACCTGTGGTGGGGCACGCCGGATGCGGCCAGCCGCCTGGAGATCGATGCCGAACACGCTGAGGTCAGCTGGCGCAGCCTGTGGCTGCCGCAGCACTACGAGGGCCACGCCGTGCCCCAGCAGCGCTGGCAGACCAGCGTCAGCGACAGCCAGGACGAGCCGCGCTACGGCCTGGCCCCGCTGGCCTGGGGTACCCTCAAGGCCGCTGCCTATGCGCTGCTGGTGGCGATCCCGTTGGCACTGGGGGCGGCGGTGCATACCGCTTGCTTCATGTCGGCGGGGCTGCGCGCGCGAATCAAGCCGACCCTGGAACTGATGGAGGCACTGCCCGGCGTGGTGCTGGGCTTTATCGCCGGCCTGGTGCTGGCGCCCTGGGTCGAGCGCCACCTGCCAGGGGTGCTGGCACTGCTGCTGGTGCTGCCGTTGGGCATGCTGGCCGGTGGTAGCCTGTGGACACGGCTCTCGCCACGGCTGCGTCAGCGCCTGCCACTAAGCTGGGCAGGACTGTGGCTGATACCCTGGCTGGCGCTGCTGGCGGCGCTGGCGCTGTGGCTGTCGCCGAGCCTGGAGCGCTGGTGGTTCGATGGCGATATGCGAACCTGGCTCGAAATTCAGCTGGGCCTCGACTACGCCAGCCGCAATGCCATGATCGTCGGTTTGGCCATGGGCCTGGCGGTGATGCCGACCATCTATGCGCTGGCCGAGGATGCGCTCTCCGGTGTGCCCAAGAGCCTTGCCGAAGGCGCCGCAGCGATGGGCGCGACGCGCTGGCAGGCACTGTGGAAGGTAGTGCTGCCGGCGGCCAGCCCGGGGGTATTTGCCGCGCTGATGATTGGCGCCGGCCGTGCGGTGGGAGAAACCATGATCGTGTTGATGGCCACCGGGAATACCGCGGTGATGACGGCGAGTCCCTTCGACGGCCTGCGCTCGCTGTCGGCGAATATCGCCATCGAGCTGCCTGAGGCGGCCCTGGGCGGCACCCACTATCGGTTGCTGTTTCTCAGTGCGTTGCTGCTGTTCGTGTTTACCTTCAGCGTCAATACCCTGGCCGAGGTGGTGCGCGGCCGGCTCAGGCGTCGCTATCAGCGGCTGGGCGGGCCGACATGAGGCTATCCCGTGGCGAAGGCCCCTGGCCGTGGCTGGCGGCCGGCAGCGTAGCGCTATCGCTGCTGCTGCTAGCGGCGCTGCTGACCCTGCTGGCAGGGCGCGGGCTGGCGCACTTCTGGCCCGCCGAGGTGGTGCAGGTGGAACTCGACGATGGCAGCCGCTTCGCCGCGCGTCCCGGTCGCGAGGAGCGCAGCGCCGAAGGCGTCGAGCGGCTCTACCACACCGGCAATCGCGAGTGGCTGGGCACCCCGTGGCGCTGGGTCGAGGTGGCGCGTATCGTCGAGCAGCAGCGCCCGGCGGAGCTGGTGGTCATCGAGCGGCGTCGCTGGGGCGATTTCATCGGTCGGGTGGCGGGGCTCGAAGAGGATGGGGAGGCGCTAGTCTTAGAGGATGATGCGGCTCAGTGGGCGGCGCTGAACGCGCGCCTGGCGCGCCTGGAAGCGCTGCGTGCGGCCCGCGATGCGCTGCGCCAGGACGAGGTCATGCCGCGAGTGAGGGAGCTGGGCGCGGCCCGGGATGCTGCCAGCCGCGCCCGGCTCGAGGGCGAGCTGGCGACGGCCAACGCTGAGATTCTGGCCCTTCAGGCGCAGATGGCCCGCGACCGGGTGCTGCTGGAGAGCGTCGACGGCGAGCGCCTGGCGCTGCCGCTCGAAGACATATTAGCGATCCAGCGGCCCAATGATATGCGCCTGCCGGCCAAGCTCGGCGCTTGGGGGACAGGCGTATGGCGCTTCCTCAGTGAGGGGCCGCGCGCCGCCAACACCGCCGGCGGCGTGTGGCCGGCGATCTTCGGTACCGTGCTGCTGGTGCTGCTGATGTCCGCGCTGGTGGCGCCGTTCGGCGTGCTGGCGGCCATCTACCTTAACGAGATCGCCCACCAGGGGCGGCTGACCCGGCTGGTGCGGATCAGCGTGCGCAACCTCGCCGGGGTGCCGTCGATCGTCTACGGCGTGTTCGGCTTGGGGGTATTCGTCTACGGTATCGGCGGCAGCCTCGACGAATGGTTCTTCAGCGACCAGCTGCCGTCGCCGACCTTCGGCACCGGCGGGCTGCTGTGGGCGTCGCTGACCCTGGCGCTGCTGACCCTGCCGGTGGTAATCGTGGCCACCGAGGAGGGCCTGGCGCGGATACCCGATCATCAGCGCGAGGGTGCCCTGGCGCTGGGGGCGACACGGCTCGAGACGCTGCGCCGGGTGGTGGTACCGATGGCGTTGCCGGCGATGCTCACCGGCATGATCTTGGCAGTGGCGCGGGCCGCCGGCGAGGTAGCGCCGCTGATGTTGGTGGGCGTCGCCAAGCTGGCGCCCCAGGTGCCGCTGGACGCCGAGTTTCCGTTCCTGCATCTTGAACGCAAGTTCATGCACCTTGGCTATCATATCTTCGACGTTGGCTTCCACAGTGGCGATGTCGAAGCTGCACTGCCGCTGGTCTATGCCACCGCGCTGCTGCTGGTGCTGGTGATTCTGCTGCTTAACCTGACTGCAATCTTGTTGCGGCATCATCTCAAGGCGCGTCATGGCGCGCTGCCACGTTAGGAGGTCCGAGAGCCGTGCTTGCGCAATCTGCCACTCCGGCCAATATCGCGGAACGTGAGGCGGTAATCGACATCGCCGCCGCCGACAGCTGCCTGGAGATCCAGGCGCTGAGCCTGGCCTATGCCGGGACGCCGGCGCTCAAGGAGCTGACGCTGCGCGTGCCGAGGCGCCGAGTCACGGCCTTCATCGGGCCGTCGGGCTGCGGCAAGTCGACGCTGCTGCGCGCACTCAACCGGTTGCACGATCTCAACGAGACAGTCAGTCGACGCGGCGAAATACGCCTCGAGGGCCAGGAGATTCATGCGCCCGAGGTGGCGGTAGCCGAGCTGCGCCGGCGGGTGGGGATGGTGTTCCAGACCCCCAACCCCTTCCCGATGTCGATCTACGAGAATGTCGCCTTTGGTTTGCGCCTGCAGGGCGATATGCGCAAGCGCCAGCGCGACGAAGTAGTGGAATGGGCACTGCGCTCGGCGGCACTCTGGGATGAGGTCAAGGCGCGCCTGGGCGACTCGGCCTGGTCGCTGTCCGGCGGCCAGCAGCAGCGCCTGGTGATCGCCCGCACCCTGGCGGTCAAGCCCGAGGTTCTGCTGCTCGATGAGCCGGCCTCGGCGCTGGATCCGATCTCGACGCTGAAGATCGAGGAGCTGATCCGCAGCCTCAAGTCGCAGCTGACGCTGGTGCTGGTGACCCATAATATGCAGCAGGCGGCACGGGTTTCCGACTACACGGCTTTCTTGCACGACGGCGAGTTGGTTGAGTACGCGCCTACCGATGCGCTGTTCACCAACCCGCGCCTGGCGCGCACCGAAAACTACATCACCGGCCGCATGGCCTGAGCCCAAGGCTCCACCGGAGCCACCGCTCATCAGGAGAGTCAGCATGGATATCACCAGCGAAACGCATAGTCAGCACATCTCCAAGCAGTTCAACCAGGAGCTCGAAGAGCTCAAGACCCACCTGATGGCGATGGGCGGGCTGGTCGAGAAGCAGGTCCAGGAGGCCGTTACCGCACTGCTCGACGGTGACAGTCGGCTGGCCGAACGGGTCCGCGACAACGACAATGCGGTCAACGACATGCAGATCAAGATCGACGACGAGTGCACCCGGGTACTGGCGCGGCGCCAGCCGGCGGCCTCCGATCTGCGTCTGGTGCTAGCGGTGATCCGCGCCACCTCGGACCTCGAGCGCATCGGCGACGAGGCCAGCAAGATCGCGCGCAATGCCATGAGCCTGGCCGAGGCCGGCAACGGCAGTAAGGGGTTTATCGAGGTGCGCCATATCAGCGAACACGTGCGCAAGATGGTCCGTGATGCGCTGACCGCCTTCGCCCGCTTCGATCTCGACCTGGCGCTCGAGGTCGTGCATGAGGACGAGGCGGTGGACAGCGAATACACCACCGCCATGCGCTCGCTGATGACCTTCATGATGGAGGACCCGCGCTCGATCACTTCGGTGCTCAGCGTAATGTGGATCCTGCGCGCCTTGGAGCGCATCGGCGATCACGCCAACAACCTCGCCGAGTACGTGGTCTACCTGGTCAAGGGGTTGGATATCCGCCACACCGATCCCGATGAGCTCGACGACGAGGCGATCAAGCGGCGCGGCTGATGGCAGCGTTGTCGGCCCTCGAGGCTTTGACCCGCGGTACCCGGCTGGTCTACACCCCGGGGCTGCGGCGCTACGTGTTCGTGCCGCTGGCGGTCAATCTGCTGGTCTATGCCGCCATGCTGCATTACGTGCTCAGCCACTTCGGCGGCTGGCTGGCGGGCTGGATGGCGATGGTGCCGGGTTGGCTGGGCTGGTTGGAGTGGCTGATCTGGCCGCTGTTCGTGGTGACCCTGGTGTTGATGGTGTTCTTCACCTTTACCCTGGTCACCCACCTGATTGCCGCCCCCTTCTACGGCTTTCTCGCTGCCAGGGTGGAGGTCAGCGCCTGCGGCCGTGAGCCCCTCGACGACCGCGGCCTGCTACGCACCGGCGTCGATGCGCTGGGTCGCGAGCTGGTCAAGCTGGCGTATATCCTGCCGCGGCTGGCAGTGCTGTTGGTGATCAGCTGGGTTCCCGCCCTCAACGTGGCAGCGCCGCTGCTGTGGGCGGCCTTCTCGGCCTGGGTGATGGCGATCACCTACCTCGACTACCCGATGGACAACAACAAGGTCACCTTTGCTGACATGCGCCGCCGACTCAGGGCTCGCCCCTGGCCGACGCTCAGCTACGGTGGCCTGGTGACGCTGATCACCTGGCTGCCGCTGGCCAACCTGCTGCTGCTGCCGGGGGCGGTGGCCGGCGCGGTACTGATGTGGGATCGCCACTACCGCGGCCAGACCGACTGAATCAGATCCGCCCCTCTTCCACTGCGTGGCAGGCCACCTCGCTGCTGTCGCTGTGCGCGATCAGCGTTGGTGTCTCCCGCGCGCAGCGCGCATCGGCATGCGGGCAGCGCGGATGGAAGGCGCAGCCGGAGGGCGGATGCACCGGGTTGGGGACTTCGCCCTCGATCACGCCGCGCCGCTTGCCCGTTCCGGTCAGCGTCGGCACCGCGGCCAGCAGCATCTGCGAGTAGGGGTGGCGCGGCGTGGCGAACAGCTGCTCGGCGGGGGCGATTTCGGCGATATGGCCGAGGTACATCACCGCGATGCGGTCGGCCATGTGCTTGACCACCGCCATGTCGTGGCTGATGAACAGATAGGTCAGGCCGTACTGCTGCTGCAGGTCGCGCATCAGGTTGAGGATCTGCGCCTGGACCGAGACATCCAGTGCCGAGGTTGGCTCGTCACAGATCATGAACTCCGGTTCGTTGGCCAGCGCCCGGGCGATGGAGATGCGCTGGCGCTGGCCGCCGGAAAATTCATGGGGGTAGCGGTTGGCGTCCGGCGCCGAGAGCCCCACCTGCTCGAGCAGCTCGCCGACCCGAGTGCGACGCTGGCTGGCACTCATGTCGGGGCGAAACACGCGCAGCGGCTCGCCGATGATGGTGCCTACCCGCCATAGCGGGTTGAGGCTGGCGTAGGGGTCCTGGAAGATCATCTGAAAGCGCTTGCGCACCGCCGCGGCCTGCTTGCCGCTGCGGTTGACCAGGTCACTGATGTCTTCGCCGTCGAACAGCAGACGGCCACGGGTCAGGCCGTAGAGGCCGACGATCAAGCGCGCCACGGTGGACTTGCCGCAGCCGGACTCGCCCACCAGCGCCAGGGTCTCGCCGCGGCGGATGGCGAAGCTCACCCCGTCTACCGCCTTGAGGGTGAGCTTGTCGCTGCGCTCCAGCACGCGATTCAGCCACGGTTTGGAGACATCGAAGTGGCGCGCCAGGTCATGGGCCTCGAGCAGCACCTCGCCGCGCTCGGCAGTGGTCAGCGGATCAGTGGCCATCGGCATGCGCCTCCTCGATAACGGGGGTCACGGGGTTGTCGGGGTCGTGCAGCCAGCAGGCGGCGCGGCTGGTGCCGGTGGGCAGCAGCTCGGGGCGCTCGCTGCGGCAGCGTTCAACAGCGTGCGGGCAGCGCGGGTTGAAGGCACAGCCTGCGGGGATCGCCGCCAGCCGCGGCATCGCCCCCTCGATCTGGTAGAGGCGTTCGCGGGAGGTCTCGATGCCGGGAATCGACGCCATCAGGCCGCGGGTATAGGGGTGCTGCGGTTCGCGGATCACCGCGTTGACCGGGCCGATCTCGATCAGCCGGCCGGCGTACATCACGGCCACCCGGTCGGCAGTCTCGGCGATTACCCCCATGTCGTGGGTGACCAGCATCACCGCGGTGCCGCGCTCGGCGCACAGCCGCTTGAGCAGCGCCAGGATCTGCGCCTGCACCGAGACATCCAGTGCCGTGGTGGGTTCATCGGCAATCACCAGCTCGGGCTCGGCGGCCAGGGCCAGGGCGATCACCACGCGCTGGCGCATGCCCCCGGAGAATTGGTGCGGGTAGGCGTCGAGGCGGTTCTCCGGCGCCGGGATACCCACCTCGCGCAGCAGTTCGAGGGCTCGCTCGCGAGCCTGTTTGTGGTTCATCGGCAGGTGGGTGCGAATCGTCTCGATCAGCTGCTCACCCACCGAGAACAGCGGATTGAGGCTGGTCAGCGGATCCTGGAAGATCATCCCGATATGTCGGCCGCGTAGCGGCACGAAGGCGTCTTCGTCGAGATTGTCGATGCGCTGCGCGCCGAGGTGTACCTCGCCGGCGGCGATGTGGCCCGGCGGCTCGAGCAGCTGGATCACCGCGTTGCCGGTCATCGACTTGCCGGCGCCGGACTCGCCGACCACACCGAGGATCTCGCCTGGAGCGATATCGAAGCTGACCTTGTCGAGGGCCACCAGGGTACCGTGGCGAGTGGGGAACTCGACCCGCAGCTCGCGCACGCTGAGCACCGGCACGGCGGGAGTGCCGTCGTCGCGGGGGCTATCTGAGCTTGGGGTTGAGGACATCACGCAACCAGTCTCCGAGTAGATTGACGGACAGCGCCAGCATCAGCAGCGCCAGGCCAGGGAACAGCAGGATCCACCACTCCCCGGAGAACATGTAGTCCTGGCCGACCCGGATCAGCGTGCCCAGGCTCGGTTGAGTGGCTGGCATGCCCACCCCCAGGAACGACAGTGTGGCCTCGGCGATGATCGCCAGGGCCAGGCCGATAGTGCCGATCACCAGCACCGGGCGCATCACGTTGGGCAGGATGTGCTGGAACAGGATGTTGCGCGCCGGCAGGCCGATCACCCGCGCCGCTTGGACGTATTCCTTGCCCTTCTCGACCAGGGTGGCACCGCGCACCGCGCGGGCGTACTGCACCCAGTCGGAGAGGCCGATGGCGACGATCAGCACGATGATCGCCACTTCGGCATGCATCGAGCGCGGCAGGAAGCCGCGGATCACGCCGAAGATCAGCAGCGCCATGAGGATCGACGGGAAGGTCAGCTGGACATCGGCGATGCGCATGATAAGGGCATCCCGCCAGCCGCCACGGAACCCCGCCATCAGGCCCAGGGCAGTGCCCAGCACCAGCGCGAACAGCACTGCCGCGAAGCCCACCAGCAGTGATATCCGCGAGCCGTAGAGGATCGCCGAGAAGACGTCGCGGCCCTGGCTGTCACTGCCCAGCAGGTAGAAATTGCCGGTGAAATCCGAGGTGGTCAGCGGCGGGGTAAAGGCGTCGATCAGGTCGAGCTGGCGCGGATCGAAGGGGTTTTGCGGCGCAATCCAAGGGGCGAACAGCGCGCCCAGGAACATCACCAGGGTCACCAGGGTGGCGAGTATCACCACCGGCTGGCGTTTCCAGGAGTAGACGATATCGCTGTCGAGGAAGCTGCGCAGCTTGCCGGGCCTGGGTGGCGGCGTGACGGCGTGGTGTGATTCGCTCATTTGGCACCTCCCTGAACCCGCAGGCGCGGGTCGACCGCATAGTAGAGCAGGTCGACGATCAGGTTGATGACCACGAACACCAGCGCGATCATCATCAGGTAGGCGGCCATCACCGGGATATCCACGAAGCGCACCGCGGTAATGAACAGCGCCCCGACCCCGGGCCACTGGAAGACCGTCTCGGTGATGATGGCGAAGGCGATGATGGTGCCGAGCTGCAGGCCGATGATGGTGATCACCGGGATCAGGGTGTTCTTCAGCGCGTGGCGCAGGTTGACCACGCGCTTCGACAGGCCCCTGGCGCGGGCGAATTTGATGTAGTCGGCGCGTAGCACCTCGAGCATTTCGGCGCGCACCAGGCGCATAATCAGCGTCAGCTGAAACAGGCCGAGGGTGATCGCCGGAAGAATCAACGACGCGAGGCCGCTGCGGGTCAACAGGCCGGTATTCCACCAGCCGAGATCGATCACCTCGCCGCGGCCGAAGGCGGGCAGCCAGCCGAGCTCAACGGCGAACACATAGATCAGCAGCACGCCGATCAGGAAGGTCGGTAGCGACACGCCGATCAGCGAAGCAGTCATGATGAAGTTGGACAGCCAGTTGCCGCGGTTGAGAGCGGTATAGATACCCAGCACGATGCCCATCACCACCGCGAAGATGGCCGAGATGATGGCCAACTCCAGGGTCGCCGGTAGGCGTTCGACGATCAGGTCGGTGACCGGTCGTGCCGAGCGGTAGGAGATGCCGAACTCGAACTGAGCGGCGTTGGCGATGAATTGAAAGAATTGGATCGGCAACGGCTGGTCGAGGCCGAGGCGTGCGCGCAGCGCGGCGCGATCGGCTTCGGTGGCCTCCTGGCCGACCATGTTGAGGACCGGGTCGCCGACGTAGTGGAACAGCGAAAACGCAATGAGCGCGACCACCACCATCACGAAGACGGCCTGCAGTACGCGCTGGATCAGGAATGCCAGCATGGGATCTCCACGGTGAAGCCCTCCGCGCGAGGATAACGCGCAGAGGGCCTAGCACGGGTTACGGCTTAGTTATTGAAACGCAGGTATTTGAAGTGCGGGGTATTCTCGCTCTGCACCTGGAACTCGATGTCGTCACGCATCGACCAGGTCAGCATCTGGTGGTGGATCGGAATATAGAGGATCTCGTCGTGGACGATCTGCCATGCCTCGGCAATCATCTCGTTACGTGCGTCCTCGTCGACCTCCTGGCCCATGGCCACGGTCAGCTCGTCGACCCGCTCATCCGAGTAGCCGGTGAAGTTCCAGCTGCCGCGATCCTCCTCCTTGGTGTGGTAGAGGTAGTTGAAGACATATTCCGAGTCCATGGTCGGCACGCCCCAGCCGAGCAGATAGAAGTCGTACTCCTCGCGGGCCATCTCGGCGAAGTGCAGCGAGCGGGTCTGGGCGATCAGGTCGACGGTGACGCCGATCCGCGCCAGCATGCTGACCACCGCCTGGCAGATCTGCTCATCGTTGACGTAGCGGTCGTTGGAGCAGTTCAGGGTGACCCGGAAGCCGTCGCCGTAGCCGGCCTCGTCCATCAGTGCCTGGGCGCGCTCGACGTCCGCCGGCAGCACTTCGTCCATCTCCTCGGTGTAGCCGTTGACGAACGGCGGTGCGATCATCCCGGCGGGTTCGGAGTTGCCGCGCATCACCGAACGCTGAATGGTGGTGGCATCCACGGCGAGATTGATGGCCTCGCGCACGCGACGGTCGGCGAAGGGGTTGCTGTCGACGTCGGTGCTGTCGAGCACCTCGAGGTCCATGCGCATGCCGAGGAAGATGGTGCGGTTTTCGGCGCCCTGCTCGTTCTTGATGCCGTCAGCCTGTGAGAGGCGCTCGATATCCTGAACCGGGGTCTCCTGGAGCAGGTCGACCTCGCCGGAGAGCAGCGCGGCGACGCGGGTCGAGGCGGACTCGATGGGGGTGAAGATCAGTTCGGAGATCTCCATCGGGTAGTGGTCGATGCCCCAGTAGTCGTCATTGCGCACGAACACCGTACGCACGTCGGGCTCGCGGCTTTCGACGCGGAACGGGCCGGTGCCGTTGGCGTTGCGCACGGCATAGGTCTCTTCGCCGGCGGCGTAGTCCTGGGGTTCCTCGACGCCGTGCTCCTCGGCCCACTCGCGGCTCATGATGAACAGGTTGGTGAGGTTGTTGGGCAGCAGCGGGTTGGGGCCGTCGGTAACCACTTCCACGGTGTAGTCGTCGGCGGCGCGCACCTCGACGATCGAGGTCAGCAGGCCGCGCATATCGGCGTTCTCGTGACGCGCGCGGTTGAGCGAGAAGACCACGTCGTCGGCGGTCAGCGCCTGGCCCTCGTGGAAGGTCACACCCTCGCGGATTTCGAAGACCCACACGCTGGGGTCATCCTCGTGTACGTACCAGTCGGTGGCCAGGCCGGGTTGATACTCAACGTCCATGTCCTGATAGAGCAGGGTGTCGAAGATCTGGTGGTTGACCGAGTGGGTCGGCCCCTCGTTCTGGGAGTGGGGATCCATGGTCAGGCTGTCGGCGGAACGGGTCCAGCGCAGCGTCTCGGCGTGGGCCGTGGAGGCCAGCATGGCACCGATCACGGCGGTGGCGATTAGGGTTTTCTGGAACATCTTGTTATCCCCTGATGGTTCTCATTCAAGCGTTTGATGGGCGGCTGCCCGTGTGAGATTTCTCTCACAAGGTAGCCGAGAATGCCAGGAGAGCCCGGTGCGAATTTTCAGCGCTGTTTTGACTGTTGCAACTGAAACCGTCTTGCCAATGCGCCTGTTGAACCGTTCAGGCCTGTTGGGAAGCGTTGACGGCGTTGGGGCGGGCAAGGCGTGACGTTGGGAACACGCAGCGAAACCGTGCGCCTTGACCGGGGTGGGAGTCGATCTCGAGATGTGCGTCGTGGCGCAGCAGCACGTGCTTGACGATCGCTAGGCCCAGGCCGGTGCCGCCGGTGGCGGTGCTGCGGCCCTTGTCGACGCGGTAGAAGCGTTCGGTGAGGCGCGGGATATGTACCGGATCGATGCCTTCGCCGTCGTCCTCGACCTCGAGGCAGGCAGCGTTGCCATGGGCGCGCCAGCGCAGTGTGATATGGCGGCCGTCACCGGCGTAGCGCACGGCGTTGAAGACTAGGTTGGAAATCGCACTGCGCAGCTCCTGCTCGCTGCCCACCAGGCGACGCGGCTCCTCGCACTCGACGTGCAGGTGATGGCGTCCGGCGGAGAGCGACTCGGCGTCGCGGCGAATCGTCTCGAGCAGCGTATCGACCGCCAGCGGCGCCTCGTCGTCGCCGCGTCGGTCGATCTCCAGCCGCGACAATAGCAGCAGGTCATTGACCAGATTCTGCATGCGCGAGGTCTGGGCCTGCATCTGGCCGAGGCCGCGGGCGAGGCGCGGTGGTAGTTGGTCGGCGATATCGGTGTAGGTCTCGAGGTAGCCGGCCAGCACCGTCAGCGGCGTGCGCAGCTCGTGGGAGACGTTGGCCACGAAGTCGCGGCGCATCTGCTCGAGACGGTGCAGGCGGGTGATATCGCGTGCCATCAGCAGCCGCTCGTCGTCGCCGTAGAGGGTGATCTGGAACTGCAGCATCTGACGCTCGTCGATGGGCGAGGGCAGGGTCAATGGCTCACGGTAGTCGCGAGCGTTGAAGTAGTCGATAAAGCGTGGATCGCGCAGCAGGTTAGTGATGTGCTGGCCGCGATCGTGGACGGTCTGCAGCCCCAGCATCTGGCCGGCGGCGCTGTTCCACCACTCCAGGTCGCCGCGGCGGTCGAGCATCACCACGCTGTCGCTCATCGCCTCAGAGGAGTCCTGGATGCGCTTGAGGGTGTCGCGCAGACGCTGCTGAGTGATGCGTTGGGCCTTCTGGTACTTGTAAAGGCGGTCGAACAGCTCGCCCCACAGGCCACGGGCGGCAGGTGGTTCTGCGTGGGGGTGGCGTGTCAGCCAGCGGTGCAGGGCATGCAGCTGGCGCAGCTGGATCAGCAGCACGATGGCCAGCCCCGCAGCCAGACCGGGCATGGCCGCATCGAGCAGCCAGCCGGCCAACGAAGCGCTGGCGATGATCAACGCCAGGCGCCACAGCTCGCGGCTCCAGAGTCGCACGTCAGCCCTGGGCGGAGAACCGATAGCCGGTACCGCGCACGGTCTGAATCAGGTGCTGATGGGGTTCGCCCAGCGCCTTGCGCAGGCGACGGATATGCACGTCCACGGTTCGCTCCTCGACATAGACATTGCCGCCCCACACCTGGTCGAGCAGCTGGCTACGAGTATAGGCGCGTTCCTGGTGCGTCATGAAGAACTGCAGCAGACGATATTCGGTGGGGCCGATCTCCACCGCGCTGCCGTGGGCGCTGACCCGGTGGCTGGCGGGGTCGAGAATCAGCCCCTCGACCTCGACCGCCTCCTCGACGCCCTTGGGCGTGGTACGGCGAAGCACGGCCTTGAGGCGTGCTACCAGCTCGCGGGGCGAGAACGGCTTGGTGATGTAGTCGTCGGCGCCGGCCTCGAGTCCCTGGATCTTGTTGTCCTCCTCGCTCTTGGCGGTGAGCAGGATGATCGGCAGTTCGCTGGTGGTTTCCTCGCGCTTGAGGCGGCGGGCCAGTTCGATACCGCTGGTGCCGGGCATCATCCAGTCGAGCAGCAGCAGATCGGGCTGGCGGTCGACGATGATGGCGTGGGCATCCAGGGCGTTATCTGCCTCGATCACCTGGTAATCGGCCATCTCGAGGGCCACGGCGATCATCTCGCGGATGGGGGCTTCGTCATCGACGATCAGAACGGTCTTGGCGGACATCCGGTAGCCTCATGGGGTCATGACAGTATGGCGATTACAACGCGAGAAGATGACAATCTCATGACACTTAGCATGGCGCGCCCGCAGACAGCGTCAAGACGACATGGCGCCGGGGCTACTGCAGATAGCTGCCATGCTCGGGACTGATCCGTCGGCAGGCCTGCGAGGAGGCGCTGTGAACCCACCCCAGGGCGCTACCTTGCGCCCTGCTGCGCTCACGCATCCTGCTTCGCTTGCAGGACCGGAGCTGGCCATCCTTGGCCAGCTCGTTCGGAGCAGTGCTCCGAACCCATGGCGCAAACCTCCTCTACGACCTGCCCCCGGCGTCCCTCGCAGAGCAGCTGTGATAGCACTCTCCTCAGATGTCAGGGCTGAGTGCTACCCCTCAGGCCAAAGCGTTAGCGCCAGGCCGGCAAACAGCACCAGCCCTGCCCAGTGGTTGTTGAGGAAGGCCTGGAAGCAGCGCTCCCGGGAGCGGTCGTGAATCAGCCACTGCTGGTAGACGAAGATCGCCGCCATGGCGGCCAGCCCCAGCCAGTAGAAGGCGCCGAGTGCCAGGCGCAGGCCGACCCAGCCGAGCAGGCCCAGGGTCACCAGCTGCAGCAGGCCGATGATCAGCTTGTCGGCGCGGCCGAACAGCACCGCGGTGGACTTGATGCCGATCTTGAGATCGTCGTCGCGGTCGACCATGGCGTACTGGGTGTCGTAGGCCACCGTCCAGGCCACGTTGGCGGCGAACAGCAGCCAGGCCTCGGGCGGCACATGGCCGAGCACGGCGCCGAAGGCCATGGGAATCGCCCACGAGAACGCCGCGCCCAGGAATACCTGAGGGAAGTGGGTATAGCGCTTCATGAAGGGATAGATGAAGGCCAGTATCACCCCGCCGATCGACAGCAGGATGGTGAACAGGTTGGTGAACAGCACCAGCAGGAACGCCACGGCCACCAGGCTGGCGAACAGCCCCTTGGCTTCCTGCTCGCTGATGCGGCCGGTGGCCAGTGGGCGATCCCGGGTGCGCTTGACGTGGCCATCGACGTGACGGTCGGCGTAGTCGTTGATCACGCAGCCGGCGGCGCGCATGGCGTAGACCCCGGCAATAAAAATCAGCAGGATGTCGCGGCTCGGCAGGCCCTCGGCGGCCAGCCACAGCGCCCACAGCGTCGGCCACATCAGCAACCAGGTGCCGATCGGTCGGTCGAGGCGCGTCAAGCGCAGAAAATCGGGAAGGCGTTTCAGGCCGCGAGGGCGAGCGGTGTTTTCCATGTCAGTCTCCAGCAGCGACGCGCCTCATCCTAGCGCGGTGGCAGCGCCAATTCATCCGCCATGGCATCGAGAAAGAACTCCTGCACCAGTACCGCGAAGCGTCCGTGGCGAAACACCGAGCGGCGACCCCAGGGACCCGATGGATTCAGTGCGCTGGCGAAGGGCGCGGGGTCGGCGCTGATCTCGATCGGGCCGCGTTCCAGGTCCGGCTGACGAAACAGCCAACTGCCCAGCGAGCGCTCGCCAAGCCGCTCGAGGCGCTGGCCGCGAAGCTGAGCCAGCGGCGCGACCGAGCGCGCCACCACCCAGGGGCGCTCGTCGACACAGAGCGCCACTTGGCGCAGCCATACCGCCTGATGCAGCGGCAGCCCCAGCGCGCGCGCCTCGTCGAGGCGTGGCCGGCCGAGGCGCTGCGCGAGCAGCCTGACGCGAAACGGGCGCCCCTCGGCGGCGGCGACCAGCCGCGCGGTCAGGGAGTCGCTGGAGGCGACCCACTGCCACCAGGCGGCGCTCATGGCCGGTCGATGAGCGGCGGCGGGCCGCCAGCGACAGGGCGGAACACGAGGGAGTAAGCGGTCTTGCACCGGCGGGCTCCGGGTCTAAAACGGAGCCGTAGTGTATCATGGGCGATCAATGATCCCGGTTGTCAGACCCCGATTCTCAGGAGTTTCATGGACGCCCCCTTGACCCTCATCGGCAGCGGCATGGCCGCGCTGGGCCTGGTTCGCCAGCTGCGCGCCCGCGATACCCGGCGGCCGATTACCCTGATTACCGCCGACAGCGGTGACGACTATTCCAAACCGCTGCTCTCCACCGGTTTTGCCAAGCGCTTGCCGCCGGAGCGGCTGGCAGCCCGCTCGGCGCTGGAGGTTGCCGAGCAGCTCGGCGTGGTAATGCGCCCGCACACCCGGGTCACGGCCATCGACCGGGAGGCAGGACGCCTGGCCATCGGGGCGGAAACGCTGCCCTACGGTGAGCTGGTAATCGCCACCGGCGCCGCGCCGCGGGTCCCCTTTGCGATTCCGGAGGCTGCTGCTGAGCGCGTTTTCACCATCAACGATCTCGATGACTACCGGGCTTTCCACTCAGCCCTCGAGGCGCTGGGGCGTCCGGCGCGGGTGGCGATCATCGGCGCCGGCCTGGTGGGCTGTGAGTTCGCCAACGATCTGGCCGCCGGAGGACATGCGGTGAGCCTGGTAGCCCCAGAAACCACGCCGCTACCGCGGCTCCTGCCCGAGCCCCTCGGCTGGGCACTGGGCGAGGCGTTTGCCGCGGCGGGCATCGACCTACACCTGGGGCGGCAGCTCGCCGGGTTAGATGCGGAGGGCAGTCGGGTGGCGGTGCGCCTCGAGGATGACCCGTCGCTCGAGGCCGATCTGGTGCTGGTGGCCACCGGCCTGGCGCCGCGCACTGCGCTGGCCGCCGAGGCCGGATTGACGGTCAGCGAGGCCGGCATCAGCGTGGATCGCACGCTGCAAACCTCGCAGCCGGGCGTTTACGCGCTGGGCGATGTGGCCTGCGTGGCCGGGGTCAATGCGATGTACGTCCAGCCGCTGCAGGCCAGCGCCAAGGCATTGTCGGCGACCCTCGCCGGGAGCCCCACTGAGGTCAGCTACGGCGCCTGGCCGATCCTGGTCAAGACGCCGCTGCTGCCCTGTGTGGCGCTGCCGCCGACCCGGCCGGTGACACGCTGGCGCATCGAGGGGGAAGGGATGGATCTGGCGGCCCTGGCCGAGGCCGAGGACGGACGTTTGATCGGTTTTGCATTGACAGGCGCCTGCGTCAGGCGGAAAGTCGAACTGGCGCGGGCGGCACCGGCGTTGCTAGTCTAGTGACGTTGCGTTGCGAGCCAACGGTCATTACCGCGTAACCAATACGTAAGTTTTTAGTAATGAACAATAACACGGCGGTATTTCCGCCATGCCAATGCCAAACTAGGAGGGCTGTATGCGCAAGCCAGAACTCGCCTCGGCGATTGCCGAGCGTGCCGATCTTTCCAAGGACAAAGCCAGCCAGGTACTCAACGTCATTCTCGACGAGATCACCGGCAGCGTGTCCAAGGGCCAGGACGTGTCACTGATCGGCTTCGGCTCATTCACCGTGCGCGAGCGTGCCGCACGTACCGGCAAGAATCCCCAGACCGGCCAGCCGCTGACCATTCCGGCCAGCAAGACCGTGGCGTTCAAGCCCGGCAAGGCGCTCAAGGACGCCGTCGCTAAGTAAGCGTAACGCGGTGCCCGATGACGCGACGCCCAGAGCCCAGGGATCATGCTGGCTGTCGGCGTCGTGTCCTTGTGACCCACTTCCATGCCAGGACATACCATGAAGCTGCGACTGATGCTGTGGCTGCTCGGCCTGTTGCTCAAGCGGGCACAGCGGCGTAAGCCGGCGTTTCGCCAGGCGCTTGGAGAGATGCGCGGCCTCGATTGGGGCATTGCTACCGAAGACCTGTCCATCGCACGTCACTACCGGATGTCGCCGCGTGGCATCGACACGGCCCCCGGCTTGCCGGTGGACCTCGATCTGGAACTGCGCTTTGCCGATGCCGATACCGCGGTGAAGGTGCTGCGCAAACCCACCCAGCGTAGCTTTCTCGACGGCATGATGAGCGGTAAGGTGCGTCTGGTCGGCGACTCCAAGGATCTGACCCGGTTGCAAAAGTTACTACGTCATTTGTAACGGGTGGCGGCTGCGTTGACGCTGCCGCTAGCCAGCCGTCGTTATACTAACGTATAACACTAGCATGCCGACTACCCTCTCGCTCCCTCTACGGCGTCTGTGGACGCTCGACAAGTTTGCCTACAGCCTGCGGGTCTTTCTGGCCTTCAGTGGCGCGCTGCTGCTCAGCTGGGCGGTGGGCGACGTGGCGCTGGTGATACCGCTGTTTCTGGGTATCATCGCCAGCGCGCTGTCGGAGACCGACGACAGCTGGCAGGGCCGCTTGCAGGCGCTGCTGGTCACCCTGGCCTGCTTTGCCGTAGCCTCGATCAGCGTGCAGTGGCTGTATCCCTGGCCGTGGCTGTTTGCCGCCGGCCTGGGGGTGGCCACCTTCGTGCTGATCATGCTCGGCGCCATCGGCCAGCGCTACGCCACCATCGCCTCGGGTACGCTGATCCTGTCGATCTACTCGATGATCAATATCGAGCATCACGGCGGCGTGCCCGATGATGGTCCTTGGCGGCAACCGCTGCTGCTGCTGGCCGGTGCGGCCTGGTATGGACTGATCTCGGTGATCTGGTGTGCGCTGTTCTCGCGTCAGCCGGTCAAGCAGAGCATGGCGCGGGTCTACAAGGCGCTGGGCGAGTACCTGATGCTCAAGTCGGCACTCTTCGAGCCGCTGCGCGATGTCGATATCGAGGCCCGGCGGCTGGCGTTGGCACGCCAGAACGGCCAGGTGGTGGAGGCCCTCAATCAGGCCAAGGAGATGATCTTCCGGCGTCTCGAGGGCCAGCGCGGCGACCGCAAGCTCAACCGCTATCTGCGCATCTACTTCATTGCCCAGGATATCCACGAGCGGGCCAGCTCTACCCACTACCCCTACGCCGCGCTGACAGAGGCGTTCTTTCATCACGATGTGCTGTTCCGCTGCCAGCGACTGCTCGATCAGCAAGGGCTTGCCTGTCGGCGGCTGGCCAAGGCGCTGCTGCTCAACCGCCCCTTCGATCACCACCAGAGCGAGCAGGCGCTGGAGGATCTGCGCGCCTCGATCGATAACCTGCGCGGCCAGCGCCGCACGGAGTGGCGCGAGCTGCTGTTCCCGCTCGACGCCCTGGCCGACAACCTCGCCACCCTGGAGTCTCAGCTGGCCAGTGCCCACAATCCGGATGTCGACGAGGCGCGCCGCGACGATAGCCTGTTCGACCGAACGCCGAGCAGCTTGGGTGACGCCTGGGAGCGCATACGTCTCAATCTGACCCTGGGCTCGCCGACCTTCCGCCACGCCCTGCGCTTGCCGCTGGCGCTGCTTGCCGGCTATGCGCTGCTGCAGTGGCTCGACCCGGAGCAGGGGTTCTGGATTCTGCTCACCACGCTGTTCGTATGCCGGCCCAACTTCGCCACCACCCGACGCTTCCTGACCCAGCGCATCGTCGGCACCGTGCTTGGTCTGGTCGCCGGCTGGATGTCGATCACGCTGTTTCCGCAGCCACTGGTTCAGAGCCTGATCGCGGTGATTGCCGGCGTGGCGTTCTTCGCCAATCGCGAGAAACATTACGTGATCGCCACCGCCGCGATCACCCTGCTGGTGCTGTGCAGCTTCAACCAGGTCGGCGACGGTTTCGACCTGATCTGGCCGCGGCTGTTCGATACGCTACTCGGCGCGCTGATTGCCGGGCTGGCGGTGTTCTTCATCCTGCCCGACTGGCAGGGGCGACGCCTCAACCGCGAGGCGGCCAAGGTGCTGACCAACAGCCGCGGCTATCTCGATGAGATCATCCATCAGTACGAGGCCGGCAAGCAGGACGATCTGGCCTACCGGCTGGCGCGGCGCAACGCCCACAATGCCGATGCCGCGCTGTCGACGGTGCTGACCAATATGCTGCACGAGCCGGGGCACTATCGTAAGGCGGAGGCCGACGATGGGCTGCGTTTCCTGGTGCTGTCGCACACCCTGCTCAGCCACCTGTCGGCGCTGGGCGCGCACCGTCACCGTCTGGCCGACGACGAGGATGATGCTTCCCTGGTGCCACTGGCGCGCGAGATCGGTGCCCTGCTTGGCCAGATCGCCGAGGCGCTGGAGGCGCGGCGTCCGCTGCGGGCGCTGGAGGCCGAGGTCAACGCGCTGCTCGAGCGGCTCGAGGCGCCGGCCGCGGAGAATATCGAGGCGGGCGTGCCCTATCGTCCGATTCAGAGCCAGCTGCGGCTGATTACCCAGCAGCTGGCGCCGCTTGCCGAGGCCGCCAATCGGCTGGTCATGGTCGGCGGCGGCAGCTCCCCCGAGGCACTTTCCGCCGCGCACTGAGGTGCCTATACCTGGCCGTAGCGACCGGCTTCCTCCCCCAGCCAGCGGCGGATCAGCGGCGGGCTGGCCTCGGGGGCCTGCTCGAGCAGCGCCCGGGCCAGCGGACTGACCTGCTCGAGCAGATCGCGGTCACGCTCCAGATCGGCGATCTTCATCTGTGCCAGGCCGGTCTGGCGGGTACCCAGCACCTCGCCGGGGCCGCGCAGCTCGAGGTCCTTCTCGGCGATACGAAAGCCGTCGCTGGTTTCGCGCATCACCCCCAGCCGCTCACGCGAGTGCGCCGACAGCGGCGGGCGGTAGAGCAGTACGCAGAAGCTTTCAGTGGCACCGCGGCCGACCCGGCCGCGCAGCTGGTGCAGCTGCGACAGCCCCAGGCGCTCAGGGTTTTCGATGATCATCAGGCTGGCATTGGGCACGTCGACGCCGACTTCGATCACCGTGGTGGCGACCAGCAGGTCGAGTTCGCCGGCCTTGAAGGCGTCCATCACCACGGCCTTGTCGGCGGCCTTCATGCGGCCGTGGACCAGGCCGATGGCGAGTTCCGGCAGCGCCTCGGTGAGCTCCTCGCGGGTCGCCTCGGCGGCCTGGCACTCGAGCACCTCGGACTCCTCGATCAGGGTGCAGACCCAGTAGGCCTGGCGGTCCTCGGCGCAGGCTCGGCGGATGCGCTCGACCACCTCGGGGCGGCGCTCGTCGGGCACTGCCACGGTCTGCACCGGAGTGCGCCCCGGCGGCAGCTCGTCGATGACCGAGACGTCGAGATCGGCATAGGCGCTCATTGCCAGGGTGCGCGGGATTGGCGTCGCGGTCATCACTAGCTGGTGGGGCGTCAGGCCGCCGGCCTCGCCCTTCTCGCGCAGCGCCAGGCGCTGATGCACGCCGAAGCGGTGCTGCTCGTCGATGATCGCCAGGCCCAGGCGCTGGAAACGCACGTCATCCTGGAAGATGGCGTGGGTGCCCACCACCATCCGCGCTCGGCCATCCTCGATGGCGGCCTTGGTATCCAGACGCGCCTTGCCCTTGAGCTTGCCGGACAGCCAGGCGACCTCGATGCCGAGCGGCTCGAACCAGGCGCGAAAGCTGCGGTAGTGCTGCTCGGCGAGCAGCTCGGTGGGCGCCATCAGTGCCGCCTGGCAGTCGCCGGCCAGCGCCTGCAGCGCGGCCATGGCGGCGACCACTGTCTTGCCCGAGCCGACATCGCCCTGCACCAGCCGCAGCATCGGCGCGGGCCGCTCCAGATCGTGGCCGATCTCATCGAGCACGCGACGCTGGGCGGCGGTGAGGGTGAACGGCAGTTGGGTGACGAAGCGCGCCTGCAGGCTGCGTCCTGAGGGAAGCCGGGGGGCGCCGTCGGCTTGAATGCGCAGCCGGATCTGGCGCAGGCTGAGCTGATGGGCGAGCAGCTCCTCCAGTGCCAGGCGCCGCTGGGCGGGGTGCTGTCCGCTGGCCAGGCGCTCCAGATCAGCGTCCGGCGGTGGCTGATGCAGATAGTGCAGGCACTCGTGCAGGCCGGCGAGACGAAAGCGCTCGCGCAGCGCCGCAGGGATGCCATCAGGCAGCGACTCGGGGTCGGCCTCCAGGCGCGTCAGGACCTGCTTGAGCAGGCCGCGTAGACGCGCCTGGTTGAGGCCCTCGGTGGTGGGATAGATCGGCGTCAGGTGCTCGTCCACTGGCGCTTCACCATGCTTGAGCAGGCGATATTCGGGGTGATAGATCTCCAGCCCGGTGGCGCCGGCGCGCGCTTCGCCGAAGCAGCGCACTCGGGTGCCGGGCTGAAACTGCTGCTGCTGAGCCGGCGAGAAGTGGAAGAAGCGCAGGCTGAGGATACCCGAGCCGTCCTTGAGCCGGACCAGCAGGCTGCGGCGCCTGCCGCGCACCACGTCGCTGGCCGCCACCTCACCGTCGACCACCGCCTCGATCCCGGCACGCAGGGTGCCGATGGGCGTGATACGGGTGCGGTCCTGATAGCGCAGCGGCAGGTGAAAGAGCAGGTCGGCGAGGCTGGCAATGCGCAGCCGGGCCAGCTTGGTGGCCAGCGCCTCGCCGACGCCGCTGAGTTCGGTGACCGGCTCCTCGAAGCATGTCATGCGGCAGCGATGGCCTGGCTACGGCAGCGGGCGATGGCGTCGGTCAGGGCATCGATGGCCTTGGGGCGCGGGAAGCTGGCGCGCCAGGCAATCGCCACGGTGCGCGACGGCGCTTCGGGGGTGAACGGCCGACTGGTTAACACCCCGCTTTCGTAGTGACCGGTGCCGATCGCCGACTGCGGTAGCACCGTGATGCCCAGCTTGGAGGCGACCATATGGCGGATGGTCTCCAGCGAGCCGCCCTCGGCGGTGAGGGTGTTACTGGGGCTATTGAGCTGGTGACTGATGGCCGGGCAGGTTTCGAGAATCTGATCGCGGAAGCAGTGGCCCTCACCGAGCAGCAGCAGCCGCTCCTCGAGCAGGTCCTCCTTGTCGATGCTGTTCTTGGCCGTCCACGGGTGGTCGGCGGGCATCAGCACCTCAAAGTGCTCGTCGTAGAGCGACTTGGTAAGCACGTCGGACTCGGTGAAGGGCAACGCCACGATGATCGCGTCGAGTTCGCCGCTGCGCAGCTTGCGGCGCAGCGCGGCGGTAAAGCCCTCCTCGATGTACAGCGACATCTGCGGGGCGCTGCGCGCCAGCTCCGGCACCAGGTGAGGAAACAGATACGGACCGATGGTATAGATGGCGCCGACGCGCAGCGGACTGGCCAACTGGTCCTTGCCAGCGTTGGCCAGTTCCTTGATCACGCTGCTCTGTTCTAGCACCCGCTGGGCCTGCTCGACGATCTTTTCCCCAAGCGGGGTGACCTGGACGGTGGACTTGGAGCGCTCGAACAGCGCCACGCCGAGCTCCTCCTCGAGCTTCTTGACCGCCACCGAGAGCGTCGGTTGGGAGACGAAGCAGCGTTCGGCAGCGCGCCCGAAATGACGCTCCTGGGCCAAGGTTACGATGTAGCGCAGTTCTGTTAGAGTCATAGCGGTGCCAGTGGGCATCCTCTCGAGCAGATGGATAGCAAATTTCCAATAGGGACTTTTTATCAAGGGGCGAGGGAAAGGTGAAGACGACGACACTGATTATTGGCTGTGGCGACATCGGCATGACCCTGGGGCGGCAACTCATTGCGGCCGGTCAGCGAGTGATTGGTGTACGGCGCCGGGCCCAGACGACCCTCAAGGATAGCGGAATCGAACCGCTGGCGCTGGACATCAGCGACCCGGCGGCACTGCCTGAGCTGCCAGACGCCGATGTCATCGTCTATGTGCTCAGTGCCGATCGCTTCGAAGAGGAGGCCTATCGCAGCGCCTATCCGGATGGATTGCGTGCTGTGCTCGGTGAATATGCCGGCCGCAATACGCCGCCCAAGCGGGTGTTTTTCGTTTCCTCGACCAGTGTCTATGCCCAGCAGGACGGTGAAACGGTGGATGAAACCAGCCCCACCGAGCCGCATGGCTTCTCGGGTATCCTGATGCGCCAGGCCGAGCAGGCGCTGATCGATCACCCGCTACCCGGCACCGTGGTGCGCTTCTCGGGCATCTACGGGCCGGGCCGTGACCGTCTGATCCGCCAGGTCAGCGAAGGGCGGATCGCTGCCGGGGCACCGCCGATGTACTCCAACCGTATTCATCGCGACGATTGCGCCGGGGTACTGACACATCTTATCCAGCGCACCCTTGAGCAGTCGCCGGTCGACGACCTCTACCTGGCCAGTGACTGCGAGCCGGCGCCTCTGCACGAAGTGATGCTGTGGCTGGCCGGCAAGCTCAAGGTCGAATCCACCGAAACCATTCAGTCGCCGCTGCGCCGCCGCGCCAGCAAGCGCTGTGACAACAGCCGGCTGCGCGAGAGCGGCTATGTGTTCCGCTATCCAACCTACCGCGAGGGTTATGCCCAGGTGCTCAAGGAGGGCGGCTTTCTGCCCGAACAGGCGTAGTCTCGAGCGCCCAGCGGCTTATAGTGGGAAGCGATAACCCAGCGAAAGGGTTTCGAAGCCCTCATTCGGCCGCTTGAGCCCAGCGTTGGAGTAGTGGATCAGGCTGGCCGAGAGTTCGCCGCTGCCCAGCGGGAGGCCGAGGGCAAGGCGATCCTCGAACTGGAAGGCGGTAGAAAGGTGACGATCCTCATGGCGAGTATTGAGGAATACGGCCGCACCGATGCCGGCCTCGGCGAACACGCCGCGTTCGCCGGCGAAGGTCCAGCGCAGCGCCGGGGTCAGCGTCCAGGCGGCATTGTCGTCGCGGTCATCCCCCGGCAGCAGTAGCAGCCCGCTACCCAGCCTCAGCGCCAGCTGCGGATGCCAGCGGGAGAGGCTGAAGGTGCGGTCCAGTCCCAGGCTGATAGCCGGGGTGCCCTCGCTGGTGGCACCCAGCGTGACATAGCCGTCGGCCTGACTCGCCGCGGGTGCGCTCACCAGTGTCAGGCCGGGCAGCAGCGCGGCAGCCAGGCGTTTAAGCGTTGCTCGTTTCATGTGCTTTTCCTGCGTTCGTCCCTGAATTCATTCGCCTTGTTAAGCGAGTTTACGTCAGAAACGATTAGCAGGAAAACGACCTCAGTCGCCGATCACCATCACCGCTTCGGCTTCGACCTGACTGCCCTTGGGCAGCGCCTTGACGCCCACCGCGGCGCGTGCCGGGAAGGGCGCGTCGAAGAACTCCTCCATGACCTTGTTGACGATGGCGAAGTTGTCGAGATCGACCAGGTATAGGTTGATCTTGACCACGTCGGCCAGGGTGCCAGCCGCCTCTTCACAGACCGCTTGGAGATTGCTGAAAACCTGGCGGGCCTGGGCTTCGAAGTCTTCGGAAACCAGCGCCATGGTGGCGGGGTCGAGAGGTATCTGCCCAGACAGGTAGACGGTGTTGCCGGCCTTGATGGCCTGGGAATAGGGGCCGATGGCGGCGGGTGCCTTGTCGGTGTTGATCACGGCCTTGTTGCTCATGATGTCTCCCTCGCGTAGTGCGCTATGGTGCATTGTGATGAATGTAATGTAACAACGTCGGCCCCGCTGCGGCTCGCCGCAGCGGGGCCTAGGGGCGTGCTCAATTGGTGGCGCGCTGAATCTTGCCGACGTGGGGCAGGTTGCGGATGCGCTTGATGATCCGCGCCAGATGCACTCGGTCGCGTACGGCGAGTGTCAGGTTCACGATCGATAGCCGCGCGTCGCGCTCCTCGATGCCAATGCGTTCGATATTGGCATCGGCATCGGTCACCAGGCCGGCCAGCTCGGCGACCAGCCCGCGGCGGCTCTCGACTTGAATGCGCAGCGCCACCGGGAAGTCGGCCTCCTGGTTCTCGGACCACTCCAGAGCAAACAGCTTTTCCGGGTCGCTGCGCAGGTCGTCGAGGTTACGACACTCGGCGCGGTGCACCACGATGCCCTTGCCCACCGAGGTGTGCCCGATTACCGGGTCGCCCGGCAGCGGATGGCAGCAGCGGGCGAAGTTGATCACCATGCCCTCGGCACCGCTGATCATGATCGGCCCATGCGTGTCGCTGCGTTGGCCGCGCGCTTCGGGCGCGTCCTGCAGTGCCTCGGCAAGCCGGCGCGCTACCGCATAGGCCATACGCGTGCCCAGGCCGATCGACTCCAGCAACTCATCCTGCTGCTTGACGCCGAGCTCGTCGAGATGCGCAGCGAGATGCCCCTCGGGAAGCTCTTCGAGGCTGGTCTCGAAATCCGCCAGGGCCTTGTTGAGCAGCCGGCGGCCGAGCTGCACCGACTCGGTGTGCTGCTGGTGCTTGAGGGCGTGGCGGATCGCCGAGCGTGCCTTGGCGGTGATCACGAACGACAGCCAGGTGGTATTGGGTCGCGCACCCGGGGCGGTGATGATCTCCAGGGTCTGGCCACTCTCCAGGCGGCTCGACAGCGGCGCCAGGTGGCGGTCGATGCGACACGCGATGCAGCTGTTGCCGATATCGGTGTGTACGCTGTAGGCGAAGTCGATCACCGTGGCGCCCTGGGGCAGCTCCATGATGTCGCCCTTGGGGGTAAACACGTAGATATCGTCGGGGAACAGGTCGTTCTTGACGTGCTCGATGAACTCCAGCGGGTTGCCGGCGTGGCGCTGCATCTCGAGCAGGCCTCGCACCCACTCGCGGGCCCGGGCGTGACTGCCCGCGGCGATCGGCCGCTTGGTCTGGCCGGCCTTGTAGAGCCAGTGGGCGGCGATGCCGTTGTTGGCCATGGCCTCCATCTCACGGGTGCGGATCTGCACCTCGATGGGCATCCCGCCGCTGCCGAACAGGGTGGTATGCAGGCTCTGGTAGCCGTTGGCCTTGGGGATGGCAATATAGTCCTTGAAGCGGCCCGGCACCGGCTTGTAGAGGTTGTGCACCGCACCGAGGATGCGATAGCAGCTGTCGACATCGTCGGTGATGATGCGGAAGCCGAACACGTCCATGATCTCGGCGAAGGACTTACGCTGGTCGCGCATCTTCTTGTAGATCGATAGCAAGTGCTTCTGGCGGCCGATCACGGTGCCCGGCAGGCCGTCGTCGTCGAGGCACTTTTGCAGGCTGCTCTGGACCTGGCGAATGGTCGAGCGGCGGTGGCCGCGGGCCTTGCTGACGGCACGCTTGATGCGCTCCGAGCGCATCGGGTGCAGCGCCTGGAAGGAGAGGTCCTCGAGCTCGACGCGGATGGTGTTGATGCCCAGTCGGCTGGCGATGCGGGCGTAGATCTCTAGCGTCTCGCGGGCGATGCGGCGCTTCTTGTCGGGGCGCAGGGCGCCCAGGGTGCGCATGTTGTGCAGCCGGTCGGCGAGCTTGACGATGATCACGCGGATATCCCGCGACATCGCCAGCACCATCTTCTGGAAGTTCTCGGCCTGGGCGACCGCCTTGTCTTCGAAGGTGATCTGGGTCAGCTTGGAGACGCCGTCGACCAGCTCGGCTACCGCTTCGCCGAACTGCTCGCCGAGTGCCTCCTTGGAGACACCGGTGTCCTCGATCACGTCGTGCAGCATGGCCGCCATCAGGCTCTGATGGTCCATGTGCATGTTGGCGAGAATATTGGCTACGGCGAGCGGGTGGGTAACATAGGGCTCACCGGAGCGCCGCCGCTGGCCGTCATGGGCCTGTTCGGCGTAGTAGAAGGCACGCTTGACCTGGCAGATCTCTTCAGGGGGAAGATAGCCGCCGAGGCGGTCGGCCAGGTCATCGATGGTGAACATGCAGCGCGCCTATCCCCGGGTGGTCAATGAATCACTCTTCACCCATTTCCGGCTCACGACGCACCCGTACCGGGGCGGCTTCCACCGGCTCGTCGAGCACGTTCTCGTCGATCTTGCCGGCGGCAATTTCGCGCAGCGCCATCACGGTGGGCTTGTCATTCTCCCAAGGCAGCAGAGCATCGCGTGAACCGCGGGCCAGCTGGCGGGCGCGCTGGGTGGAGATCATCACCAGCTTGAACCGGTTTTCGACGTTCTCGAGACAATCTTCAACGGTGACTCGCGCCATGTGCAGGTACCTGACTTCGATGTAGGACAAAAAATGGCGAAAGAACGGCCAACTTGGCCATTCGATGCTATGGAGGACAGAAGAGTCTACTCGACCCCCTCATCTCCTGACAAGAGCGCCTGCAGCAGCGGCGCCTGGGCCTCGCGGACCCGGGCCAGCTGCGAACGGGCCGCCCGCACCAGCGCTTCGAGGTCGCCGAGCGCGGTGGTGAAGTCGTCGTTGATGATCACATGGTCATACTCGTCGTAGTGCGACATCTCGCTGACCGCATCGCCCATGCGCCGCTCGATGACGGCGTCATCGTCGGTGGCGCGCGCCGAGAGGCGCTTACGCAGGGTCGCCAGCGACGGCGGCAGGATGAACACCGACTCGGCCTCCGCGACTTGCTCGCGCACCTGGCGCGCGCCTTGCCAGTCGATCTCCAGGATCACGTCGGTCCCTGCGGCCAGCAGCGCTTGCACCGCCGGGCGCGAGGTGCCGTAGTAGTTATCGAATACCCGGGCGTGTTCGAAGAAGTCCCCGCGCTCGATCATCGCCTCAAAGCTGGAAACCTCGACGAAGTGGTAATTCACGCCGTCGAGCTCGCCGGGGCGCATGGCGCGAGTGGTGTGCGATACTGAGACCTGGAGGCCGTCGAGGCGCTCGAGCAGCGCCCGCACCAGGCTGGTCTTGCCGGCACCGGACGGGGCGGAAACGATAAACAGCGTGCCTTGGGACATTGCGGCTCCGGATCGCTGGGCCTCGCGGACGGGGCGAGGCGGGCTGGCGTGATGGCGCAGGGGCGCCGCGAGGTCGCCAGTATACGTGGCCGTAGCCGCCTCCGTCATGTCTCCCCCCTGGGCGCCCGCCACGTGCGTTACCCGATATTTACGTCCACACTGATTTGGTGACCGTCCTCATCTTAAAGTAACAAAGCGTGCCACAGCCGGATTCTGCAGGGATGAAAAGGCTGACCCGACAGAGCCGGTCCTATCCTGATGAAAGGGAGAACGTCCATGGCCACTGGTGTCTGGGTAAGTCTGTTCGGCTACTTCGCGCTGATGATCGCGATTGGCATTTATGCCATGCGCAAAGCGACCGCTTCGTCTGAGGATTACATGCTCGGAGGTCGGGGCCTCAGCCCCAAGGTGGCGGCACTCTCCGCCGGTGCCTCGGACATGAGCGGCTGGCTGCTGCTGGGCTTGCCCGGTGCCTTGTTCGTCTCCGGACTGGGCTCGGCCTGGATCGGCATCGGCCTGTTGGTGGGGGCCTTCTTCAACTGGACCCTGGTGGCGCCCCGGCTGCGAGAACAGACCGTTCACTACGGCAATGCGATTACCATCCCGGCGTTCCTGGCCAACCGCTTTCCGACGCGAGCACTCTCTTTGAGGACGGTATCCGCGATCGTCATCGTGATCTTCTTTGCGGTCTACACCGCCTCGGGCCTGGTGGCGGGTGGCAAGCTGTTTGAAAGCGCATTTTCCGGGATCTACAACTTCGGTGACATGAGCAACTATGCCATGGGGGTCATGATCACGCTGGGCGTGGTGCTTATCTATACCGTCGTCGGCGGCTTCCTGGCCGTCAGCATGACCGACTTCGTGCAGGGTTGCATCATGATGCTGGCGCTGGTGATCATGCCGGCGGTGGTGCTTTTCGGCGAGGGCGGTGGTGGTTTCGGCCAAGCGTCGCAGACCCTGAATGAGGTCGATCCCACGCTGCTGTCCTGGACCTCGGGACTGACCTTCATCGGCTGGCTGTCAGCGGTCACCTGGGGGCTGGGGTACTTTGGGCAGCCGCACATCATCGTGCGTTTCATGGCGATCCGCTCGCTGAAGGACGTACCCATCGCCCGCAACATCGGCATGAGCTGGATGCTTATCTCTCTGGTCGGTGCGGTCTCCCTGGGTATCTTCGGCCGCGCCTATGCGATCCGTAACGGACTCGACGTTCAGGATCCGGAAACCATCTTCATCATCCTGGCCGACCTGCTGTTCCATCCGCTGATCACCGGTTTCCTCTATGCCGCGCTGCTGGCCGCCATCATGAGCACCATTTCCAGCCAACTGCTGGTGTCGTCGTCATCGCTGACCGAGGATTTCTATCGGCTGTTCCTGCACAAGAAGGCAAACGAGCAGCAGTGCGTGGCGGTGGGACGTGTCTGCGTGGTACTGGTGGGCATCGTGGCCGCGATCATTGCCTCCGACGAAGACTCTCAGGTACTGGGGCTGGTCAGTAACGCCTGGGCAGGCTTCGGCGCGGCGTTCGGCCCGCTGATCATCATGTCGTTGATGTGGCCACGCACCAACGGTGCGGGTGCCATCGCCGGCATGGTGGTGGGTGCCGCCACCGTCATGATCTGGATCACCCTGGGCTGGAACGGAGCGTTCATGGGTGGCCCCGGTGTGTACGAGATTATTCCTGGCTTCATCGCTTCCATGCTGGCCATTGTGGTGGTGAGCAGCGTGACGGCCGATGCCGGTGAATATCAGCACATTACTCGCTAGCAAGCGCTAGCAGCACGCCTTCGACGTAGGACAGGGCTCCTGGTGGAGCTCTGGCTGCGCGGCGCATTAATGCTACGTCTCGGGTAGCAAGGAGCGATTGAGCATGAACGACGTCAAGCGTCATCGGCATACCGATTCGGGAGACCTTCGGGCACGCATACGCGGCAACTATGACGCCGATGAAGCCGCGGTGCTGAGCGAGCTTATCCAGTGTATCAAGCTGTCGGAGGAGGGCCGCCGCGAGGTGGCCGCCAGCGGTGCCAATTACGTGGCGCGGGTGCGCAAGGAGAAGAAGCCTTCGATGATGGAGGCATTTCTCGCCGAGTACGGGCTATCGACCACCGAGGGCGTGGGCCTGATGTGCCTGGCTGAGGCGCTGCTGCGTGTGCCCGACGCGGAGACCATCGACGATCTGATCCACGACAAGATCGAGCCCTCGGACTGGGGCGCCCACCTGGGCAAATCGTCGTCATCGATGGTCAACGCCTCGACCTGGGCGCTGCTGCTGACCGGCAAGGTGCTGGAGGACGATCCCAAGGGCCCGACGCGAGCGCTGCGTGGCCTGGTGCGCCGCATGGGCGAGCCGGTGGTGCGTAAAGCGGTCGGCCAGTCGATGCGTATCCTCGGCCGTCAGTTCGTGCTGGGCCAGACCATCGAGGAGGGCATGAAGAATGCCCGTGAGCTCGAGCAGCAGGGCTACACCTACTCCTACGACATGCTGGGCGAGGCGGCGCGTACCGACGACGATGCGCTGCGCTACCACCAGGCCTACGCCAAGGCGATCACCGCCATTGCCAAGCAGGCCAAGGGCGACGTGCGCGGCAGCCCCGGCATCTCGGTGAAGCTCTCGGCCCTGCATCCGCGCTATGAGACCACCCATCGTGACACGGTGATGGCGGAGCTGGTGCCGCGCGCCAAGGAGCTGGTGCAGCAGGCCGCCAAAGCCAACATCGGGTTCAATATCGATGCCGAGGAGCAGGATCGCCTGGACCTGTCCCTCGACGTGATCGAAGCGCTGATGGCCGACCCCAGCCTGGCGGGATGGGACGGTTTCGGGGTCGTGGTGCAGGCCTACGGGCGCCGCGCCGCGCCGGTCATCGAGGCGCTCTACGACATGGCCGAGCGCTTCGACCGCAAGATCATGGTGCGCCTGGTCAAGGGCGCCTACTGGGACACCGAGATCAAGCTCTCCCAGGAGATGGGGGTCAAGACCTTTCCGGTCTTCACCCGCAAGGTCAATACCGATGTCAGCTACATGGCCTGTGCGCAGCTGCTGCTCGACCGGCGCGACCGCATCTATCCGCAGTTCGCCACCCACAACGCCCATACCTGCGCCGCGGTGGCGGCCATGGCCGGTGACGACAAGGAGAGCTACGAGTTTCAGCGCCTGCACGGCATGGGCGAATCGCTGCACCATATCGTCAAGGAGTCTGAAGGCACGCACTGCCGTATCTACGCGCCGGTGGGGGCGCACCGCGACCTGCTGGCCTACCTGGTGCGGCGCCTGCTGGAGAACGGCGCCAACTCCTCCTTCGTCAACCAGGTAGTAGATAGCTCGATTCCCCCCAGCGAGGTGTCAAAGGATCCCATTGACGGGTATCAACAGCTTGGCGACGCGGTGTCGAGCCCGCTGATCCGCCAGCCCGGCGAGCTGTTCGCTCCCGAGCGCCAGAACTCCAAGGGCTATCGCATCAACGAACCCGCCTCGATCCTGCCGCTGCTCGAGGCACGCGACACCTTTGCCGACGCCACCTGGACGGCTGGCCCCATGCTGGTGGGCAGCCCGGCGCCCCAGAGGGCGGCGCGGGATGCCATATCGCCTGCCGACGGCAAACGGGTGGTCGGTCAGGTGCATGAGGCGACCGCGGGCGAAGTGAGCGCCGCCCTCGACGCCGCCGAGGACGGTTTCCGCGACTGGTCGGCGCGCCCCGCGGCGGAGCGCGCCGAGGTGCTACGGCGTACCGCCGATCTCTATGAAGCGCATATCGCCGAGCTGACCGTGATCGCCACCCGCGAGGCCGGCAAGATGATCTTCGACGGCATCGCCGAGGTGCGCGAGGCGGTGGACTTCCTGCGTTTTTATGCCAACGAAGGCGAGCGCCTCGAGGAAGAGGCGCCCGGCAGTGCCCGCGGCATCTTCGTCTGCATCAGCCCCTGGAACTTCCCACTGGCCATCTTCACCGGCCAGATCGCCGCGGCCTTGGCGGCCGGCAATGCCGTGCTGGCCAAGCCCGCCGAGCAGACGCCGCTGATTGCCGCCCGGGCCGTCGAGCTGATGCGCGAGGCCGGCCTGCCGGAGGCGGCGCTGCAGCTGCTGCCCGGCGACGGGCCGACGGTGGGCGGGCCCTTGACCCGCGACCCGCGGATCGCCGGGGTGTGCTTCACCGGCTCGACCGAGGTCGCGCAGATCATCCATAAAGCGCTGGCCGAGCATGCCGGGCCGGATGCGGTGCTGATCGCCGAGACCGGCGGGCTGAATGCCATGATCGTCGACTCCACGGCGCTGACCGAGCAGGCGGTGCGCGACATCCTGATCTCCTCCTTCCAGTCGGCCGGTCAGCGCTGTTCGGCACTCAGGATGCTGTATGTGCAGGAGGAGGCCCGTGAACGGCTGCTGACCATGCTCGACGGCGCCATGGACGCGCTCACCATCGGCGACCCCTGGCACACCGATACCGACGTGTCCCCGGTGATCGACGCCGAGGCCCAGGCCGATATCAGCGCCTATGTGGCGGAGCAGGAAAAGGCCGGCAAGGTACTCAAGACGCTGGCGGTGCCGGAGTCCGGCACCTTCGTCACCCCGGCGGTGGTCGAGGTCGGTGGCATCGCCGACCTCGAGCGCGAGATTTTTGGTCCGGTACTGCACGTGGCCACCTTCAAGGCGCGCGACATCGACAAGGTGGTCGACGCCATCAACGACCGCGGCTACGGGCTGACCTTTGGCCTGCACACCCGCATCGACGACCGGGTGCAGCAGATCGTCGAGCGCATCCACGTCGGCAACATCTACGTCAACCGCAACCAGATCGGCGCCATCGTCGGCTCCCAGCCGTTCGGCGGCGAGGGCCTCTCGGGCACCGGGCCCAAGGCCGGCGGCCCGCTCTACGTCTCGCGCTTCCGGCGCACTGCCAAGGTCGAGCACCATAACGCGCCGCAGGGCCAGGCCGTGACCCACGCACAGCTCCAGTCGCGCCTCGACGGCCTGGATGCCCGCAACTGGGCGGCGCGCCCCGACCGCGTCGAGGTACTGCGCAAGGCGCTCTCCGGCAAGGGCGGCGTGGTGCGCCGGGCGCTGAACGAGACGGCGGCGCTGGACATGACGCCGCAGACGCTGCCGGGGCCGACGGGGGAAAGCAACCGGCTGTCACAGTACCCGAAGGGCCCGGTGCTGTGCCTGGGACCAACCCTGGATATCGCCGTGGCCCAGGCCGCCCAGGCGCTGGGCGCAGGCTGTGCGGCCCTGGTGGTAGCGACGGGCGCCGAGCAGGCGGTCAAGTTGCTGGTCGATGCCGGGGCACCAGTGGCCGGCATCGACGGCAGCGTCTCGCCCGAGGCGCTGCTCGACCTCAACGGCATTGCCGCGGTGGCCGCGGCCGGCGACAGCGACTGGACGCGTCAACTACGGATGGCGCTCGCCAAGCGCGACGGCGCCATCGTGCCCCTCGAGACCCAGACCATCGCGCCGGAACGCTACGTGGTGGAGCGCCATCTGTGCATCGACACCACCGCCGCGGGAGGGAACGCCAGCCTGCTGGCGACGGCGGTATAGCGCCAAGGCAGTGGGGGAGCGGCGTCCGTAGACATCACTCGATATTCTGGATCTTAATGTCGACTAAATGAAAAAATTCGTTTAAAATTAAAGAATTATATATAGATTACAGGGTTGGATGCTTAGATTACTCCCCGTTGTACTCCCCACCAGGCAGAGGCTGTCCAGCGTCACTTGATCAAGTACGGCGGAGATGAGAACTATGACCTTACCCAGCATTGATGGACACTGGTCTAAGCGATCATTCGAGCCTCGAAGGCCTCTGGGCTGATCATCCTGATCGCACTGTGCCGGCGTTGCCGGTTGTAGTCCAACTCAATGTACTCGAACACTTGCCGTCGCATGGCTTCTCTGGTCGTGAATCGCTCGCCGTGTATGGCTTCGACCTCGAGGCTGTGAAAGAAGCTCTCGGCGCAGGCATTTTCGAAACAGTTGCCCTTGGCACTCATGCTGTACGGGAGGTCGTGCCGGGTCAGCAACGACGTGTACAGGGACGAACAAAACTGGCTACCACGGTCGCTATGCACGATGACGCCCTTGGGCATCTTGCGGCTCCACTGCGCCATTTGAAGCGCGTCGCCGACTAGGTCAGCGGTCATGCGCTCACTCACCGCCCAGCCGATCACATTGCGTGAATACAGGTCAATCAGCACCGCCAGGTAGAGCCAGCCCTCACCAGTCGCCAGGTTAGTGATGCCGCCGACCCATTTCTGGTTCGGCGCCGTAGCGTTGAAGTCCTGGTCCCAGCAGATTCGGTGCGACGGGCAGGCCATGCCGTGAGTTCGTCGTGGCCTTTAACTTACACGCGGCTTTCACCCGCAAGTTTTGCCGCCGGAGGCTGGCAGCCACGGTATTGAGGCAGATGGCCATGCCAGCATCGTTCAGGTCATGGGTCAGCCTGGGGACGCCTAAGCGCCCCTTTCCCTGCGAAGGCCTGAGCCACGCGCTGATCGGTGAGCGCTTGCCGGCGTCGGCGAGAAGAGGGTTCACCTCCCCGCAGTCTCCAGGCGTAGTAGCCGCTGCGGCGGTCTCCGAGCGAGGGCGGCCTTGCCTTGTCCTTCAGGCCTGACAATACTGCTCAATGAAGGCGTACTTCACATCAGGCTTTTCGCGAAGTACACCGCGGCTTTTTTTGCGATTTAAAGCTCTTCCGACTTCTCAGCTAGCTGATACTTGAGCCTCGCGATCTCTTCCGCTAAGGCCTGCTCGCGACCTAGGAACTCTTCGGTTACTGAGCCTTGGCTCCTCATTGGGAAGCTGGCTTGGTTGAAGACTCAGTTCGCGGGCGGCAGCACTGGCACCAACACGGTCCGAGAGTGACAGGGCTTTGTCCTTGTAGGCTGGGAGTAACGGGTACTGGTCTTCTCATCGACGTTGCTTGCCTTCCCATGGGGCACACTCATTGAGTGTACTGTTTGACGGGGTGTCCGCTGTTGGTGGGCAAGATAAGTGCGTCGATCGGTTGTCTATTCAATTTTTAAATGTGAGAGAAAGCTGGACAAGATCAAATAGCTCTGAAGTGTGCACTGACATTGAGGAGGAATGTTAATGTGTAAACTAGTCATCATGTTGGCGAGCGCTGCCACAGGCCTTTAGGCCACTGTATAGCAAGGAAATTAAACCAGCGTGTTACGTCGCTTCTCGCGAGATAGCTTTTAGCTGAATGCCTTTTCTCCTTTTTTACTCACTACCATGATAGTGTAAATTTTTCGTTGCGACATCAATGTCGACTATGCGAATCATGTTTATGTACGGGTGGGCGGTCTCAAGTTTCAGGCGGAATACTGTTGAGTGTTGCCCACGTACTAGGATCGAGCTGAGAGTTCAGTCTGGGGGATGGAGAGGTAGAACCACCGTGTTGCCCATGGTCATAATTTGGTAAATGCGCACTCTTAAAATAGCATCTCGTAGGACAACGAAGTCAGTTTTTAGGGATGCTGATTACGTTTGATCCGCTGTGTTCCCGTCATCGGCCATTATGTATATTGTGCTTTTCGAGTGTAAGTTTTTTATTATTCAATTAATAATCGCTGAAGTTAGAAAAGATTCACGTATTATACTAACGGATCCATGGGTTAATGACATGTGGGCTGAAACCTATCTTGTCTTACTATGATGGCTGATACCATGGTTTGATAGTTGTCTATAAAATAATTGTAAAAATTCATCCTGCATTCATACGCACCCAACTGAAAGTGAAATATTTTTGATTTTTGATGCGTTTCATCAGACTCGCTTTGACGCTATTAATCCGGAACAATATCCATTGTTAAACAATTTATAATCATGAACAGGAGTGTTCGAAAGCAACCAAGCTAGTAGTGGTCTATCCCCACCTAATATCTGAATTAAATGCTAGGATCTAGGTTTTAATTCTAAGCGAAATTTTATGCCGCCATAGAAAGATCAATCAGAATTGAGGTGCTTAAAGTTCAGTTTATATATTTTCAGTAAAATTTATATCTAGTATGAAAAAATAACTGCCTTCTGCCGTGTATTTTAATTTTCAGGCAACAATTTATCACTTGGCACTTGGCACTTGGCACTTGGCACTTGGCACTTGGGCAACTGCTGCGAGATTTGTTCTGGAATCCATTTTATCTAAGGGTCTTGCTTCCACACCTTGTCACATAATAGCGGCATATGGAGCGATGAGGGGACTTGCATTTTCTTCTGAATCGTCATCTTGATTTCCTCCGTTTGGCGATTGATTTTATGTATCTTGTCTAAGCTCAATCCTTCGTGTGGATGGTCTGGAGGGGGGCTTTTATTTATGTCCTCTTTTAGCTCAAGTTTTTCTTTTATTAATTTCTCTATTTCTAAATAGCACGTGGTGACTACTGAGGTGGCGCTCTTTTGATAATCTAATAGCTGTCTTTCCAGGTGCTCAACTTTTTCTTTTTCTTGCTTTAGTTTCATATTGAGATTTTCATTACCCTGCCTCCTATGTTCTTTGTCCTGATTTACTAGGGCCTCAATATACTCGTGTTGATTTTTGTACCCAAGTTGTTTTGAAGTTGAAAAAATCTTACTTTTAGTTGACTTTTTTAAATTGAATTGACAGCGAGTTCTGTTTTCTCGCTTTACCTTAGCATCATAAGATCTTTTTCTCCACGCTGATTTCATCTTGGATACTGCAAACATAAAGTCATCCCTTCCATCATGCAGACGGAACAATTCCTCTAAGTCAGCGCGGCTGTCATATTTCGACTGATTAACTTTAAAATTTTTATTTTTAAGATAATTCACTGCCCACGCAGCTTGCTCGCTATTTGTTATCCAGTCACTAATATCATTCATGTTAAGAGCTCTTTATCCTTGGGCTGCTATTAAACATATGTTTTTATTACTAGTGTCGTTTACAGTAACGTTACCAGTATCGTTACTCATAACTCAATTGTCAATAATTTTCAATAAAACAGGGTGTTTTTTTGAAAATAGTGTTAAGATTTAGTGCCCTTCGGAGCTCGCATGAGGAGCAGAAATGGAAGATGTGCGATACGCGATAGGCGCTGAGCTGCTGGCTGACTGCCCGCCAGGACTTCGGGCCACTGACAAATTCATCATTCTCCGATGGCTTCAGAAATATGGTCGGAATGACTCCATCGGTAGGGCTGTAGATGACATTGCTCAAGATCTCAAAATTACAGAAAGCAAGCTGCGTAGATCGCTTCAGCGCCTTTTAAGTGCTGGGTTGGTGGGAAAAAAAACTACACCTTCAAAGCGGGGCCCTACTAAGGCGCTCTACGAGTTTACGGGAAAAGGTACTCGCTACAGCAATGCTGTACTCATGGATGCTAAAGGCCTGAAAGCAGCCTGCTGGATGCTTAGCCCATCGGCTGATGACCACCTTAGCAGAGTAGAGGTAGAGGTAGGGGAAGGGGCTCGCAGAGGCGAGGAAAAAGCCCATTGTCTGACTGAAGCAAATCGATTATTGCTGGCTATTTTGCTATTTCATGCTGACGAATTTGGATGGGTCGACGGGGTAAGCTTTGCTAAACTAGCCAAGCTTACAGGGATGAAACCGGACCAAGTTAAAGCCCATATTCGCAAGGCTGCTAGCCTAGGCTACATTAGGTCTATTATTCCAGGTGTGAGCAGCAAAAACCTGATTGGAAAGGTTGCTACCTCTTATGTGTTGAATACATCTCTTGCTTCGCCAAGAAAGGCCTCGTGCCAGATTATCACGGTGATACTTGAAGAGCCGTGGATAACTAATATTAGTGGCAAGGAATCTGGGTTGGTTCGCAAAATATGCCGTGGTATTAAGCATGGTGGGTCTACAAAAAATCTTAACACCATCGGTGGTCAAATATCGGATTTTAATATGGCTAAGTTTGAGGAAATCACATGGATATTTGATGACCTCAAGCGAAAGGAGGTAGCTTTTACCTTTCAACACAAGATTGAGCTCCTGACTTCCATTTTGTTATCGCAGTATTGGGACACTATAAATAAAGATGGTGAGGATGCTGCTGAATGTTTAAAAGATTATGTTGATAGAAGCTTTTCTTATGCTAGAAGCAAAATATTAGAAAGAGAAGGTTTGCTTAACCCAGAAGCGAGTGCCGATTATTTTTGTGATTTTATTTCTGGTCTGATTGTTGTTGTAGCAAGGAGGATACAGCGTCGACTTGAAGAGGTTGGTGCCGGCGAAGGCTTGAGTTATAGTGAAATGACCCATTTTGTAAGTCCGTCCGGAATATTCCCTCATAAAGATAATGGGTTCAGCACAACAAGGTGCATAATATCAATCAATGACAATGCTTCTGCTGCGATGAGGGGTCTACATATTTGGGGGTTGTTTAAAAAAGAAAATAAAAACTCATACATTAGCTTTACTTCTGAAGATGATAAAGGTGTGCCTTATGCATATCAGTTTGGTATAAAATATCACTCGGGACGAATTTGGTGAGTTATTATAAATTAAGAAACTACTCACCAGCTTGATCTCATGAAGGACAATCAGGAGTTCGTCATGAGCATGAAGCTGATCCGCATCAAAGAAGTCATGGACCGCACCGGTCTCGCCAGAGCGACGATCTACAAGTACATGAAGCTTGGATTGTTTCCCAAGCAAGTAAAGCTCGGGACTCATGCTGTGGCTTGGGTCGAGAGTGAAGTGGAAGCCTGGATTCAGAGCGGCATCGAATATAGGGATTCTGAATCAGCCTGACACCTGTCAGTTTAGGAGTAACAATTTAATGGGAGAGTGGAAAAGCCGCTACCATTCTGTTGTCCCAACAGCACCCACCTGCATTTGCTGATCACACATCAGAATTTTCGACCCTTGTTTAATTATTATTACTCTGATCATTGGAACAGGGGAGGGGCCTCAAGCCCCGTACCTAGAAGAGAAAGGTAAGTAGTAGAGAACAACCCACCCATAGGCCAATGTATCCAGCGTATAGCTGGAGGATTCATCGTGCCTGAAAAGAGCCCGTAACCAACAAGGCATGGGCTCTTTTCCATGTCAGGAGAAAAACGTGCTACAGCGACATCATGCCAATCCCAACCTGCACTTGGGCTTCAACACCTCATTCAGAGGCATGCCCGTTCAAAAGGAGTATTTACCAATGGTGACTGAGTACCTCGAGGCACTCCGTATAACCCTCCAGAAGGCAAAATACGAATACCCGAGGGTGTTAGCGATCCGGGTTGATCCGATTATTCCATCGGATATCAGTGACATCATGACGGTAGAAGACCACAAGGGGCTGATCAAGAAGTTCATCGCTTCCCTCAATGCCATCATCGACCACGACTGGGAGCGAAGGCGCAAGAGCGACTGGTTACCCAACAACACGCTACGCTACGTCTGGTGCCGTGAGGTCGGTACCAATGGAAAGCCTCATTACCACTTCCTCCTCATACTCAATCGTGATGTGTACTTCACGATCGGCAAGGCATGCTCGCCTAACGAAAATCTCTGCAGTCGTATCTCTCGGGCCTGGTACAGCGCGCTGGGCGTAGTGTGGAACCCGCAGGAGCCTTGGGTTCATGTTCCTCAGAACCCGGTGTACTGGATTGAGCGAGGTGATGCCGAGAGCTTCCAGCAGGCCTTCTACCGGGCATCGTACCTGTGCAAGGCCAACACGAAGCAATACGGCATTGGGCTGCGAGCTTTCGGGTCTAGCCGTTATTGATGCGATAGGGCCCTGAACAGCTTGGAGGGGCTCTGGAGATCTCATGGAACACGTCAGCAGCGCTTCACGGCGCTGCTGTTGATCGACGAAGAGGACACCGATCATGCAATGCAAGTGCGGAAGTGAGACAAAGCTGAACGAAGCGGTGAGGAGCAGGCTGAAGGCGCGACTGGAGTTCCAGGTCTGCAAGGCCTGTGGTCGCGTGTCGAATGCCGAGTTGTTCGTGAAGGAAGTGAAGGTCGTCGTGGATGACGGGGTGGGGGCCACGGCTCGGCAGCAGTTTGCCAACCTGGATGCAGACACAGCGAAGGCGCTATTTGCTCGTGCTGGAGGGCTTCAGAGGGGGTTCTATCATCAGCGCTCTGTCATCTGAGGGCTGAAGGCGCCAAAGCACAATCTCAATCGGAGCCGGTTCGCTGGCCATCCGAGGTGCTGTCGGTGCTCTGGCGGCGGCTGGCCGCCTTCATGGCCGTGCCCTTGCTGGTGTTAGTGATCGAGGAGGAGCCTGATGCGTGGGCGTTTGCCCAGTCTATCAGCATCGTGCTGGGAGCGGCTTGTCTTGGCGATCTACCTGCGCTAGTGGCTGACACCGATAGCGACTGGGCCACGGCCTCGGCCTCGACTGCGGGCAGTCCCGCCATCGGTTCCATCAAGCCATCCCGGTGCCCTGCGGGCACGCCTCGTTTCCTCGATATGCTTCCCTAGGCGCCTGTCTGTCTCAGGATAAGGATATCGGATTTTCTTATTTTGAAATAAAAATCAGAATTTATATTCTTTTATGGAATATATCTTGGGAATGCCAAATGTGAACTTCCAGCAGCTACGCATCGTCCGCGAGACCGTACGGAAGGGCTTTAATCTCACCGAGGCCTCGAATGCCCTCTACACCTCCCAGTCCGGTGCCAGCAAGCATATCCGCGACCTCGAAGAGGAGCTTGGCGTCGAGCTCTTCGAACGGCGCGGCAAGCGCATCCTGGGGCTGACCCAGGCCGGCAGCTCTCTGGTCGAAATCATCGAGCGCATCCTGCTGGACGCCGAGAATCTCAAGCGCTCGGCCCACCAGTTGACCCATGAGGACCAGGGCAGCCTGGCCATCGCCACCACCCACACCCAGGCGCGCTACGCGCTGCCCCCGATCATAGCCCGCTTCAAGCAGGCCTTTCCCAAGGTACACCTGGAACTCCACCAATGCGGGCCCGATGAGATCGTTTCGATGCTCAAGGCCGGCAAGGTGGACATCGGTATTGCCACCGAGGCGCTCCACGAGGAGGGCCAGCTATTCGCCTGCTTCCCCTTTTACCACTGGTATCACGGGGTGATCGTGCCCGCCGGGCACCCCTTGGACGATGGCAAGCCGCTCAGTCTTGAGCGCATCGCCGAGCATCCCATCGTCACCTATCACGAAGGGTTTACCGGTCGGGCACGAATCGATCAGGCCTTCTCCGCGGTCGACGTGATGCCCGATATCGTGCTGACGGCGCTGGATGCCGATGTGATCAAGACCTACGTGGAGCTAGGCTTAGGGGTGGGGCTTATCGCGTCGATGGCCTATCACGACCAGCGCGATCAAGGTCTGACCCTGCTCGATGCCAGCGACCTGCTGCCTAGAAATACCACCTACCTGGCGCTGCGCCGCGGTCATTTCCTGCGTTCCTATGCCTACCGCTTCCTCGAGTTGTGCCGCGAGGACCTCGACGAGGCCACCGTGCAGTCGGTACTGGCAGGAAAGGCAGCGTAAGCACTATTCGCGATAAGCAATCCAATTTATATTCGTTAATGTGCTTAAGCCGCGAAGGTAACCTGAGTGCATCACCTCATCAATGCCTCAGGAGTAACGCCATGACCCAACAGGCCATCCGCCCCCAACGCCGCCTGCTCCCGCTGACCGCCGCCGTGCTGCTGGGCGGCGCCCTGCTCACTGGCCTCGCTGGCAGCGTTACCGCTCAGGAGCGGGTCGAGCTGCTCAACGTCTCCTACGATCCCACCCGCGAGTTCTATCGCGAGTACAACCAGGCCTTCGCCGAACACTGGCACGAGGAGGCGGGCCAGCAGGTCAACATGCGCCAGTCCCATGGTGGTTCCGGCTCCCAGGGGCGGGCGGTGATCGATGGCCTAGACGCCGATGTCGTGACTCTGGCACTGGCCTACGATATCGATGCCATTCACGACCGCGCGGATTTGATCCCCGAGGATTGGCAGTCGCGCCTGCCCAACAACAGCTCCCCCTACACCTCCACCATCGTGCTGCTGGTGCGCGACGGCAATCCCAAGAATATCCAGGACTGGGACGATCTGGTGCGGGATGACGTCGAGGTGATCACCCCTAACCCCAAGACCTCCGGTGGCGCGCGTTGGAATTACCTGGCCGCCTGGGGTTACGCCCTGGAGAAATACGACGGCGATGAGGAGCGGGCCTACGAGTTCGTGCGCGACATTTACGCCAACGTGCCGGTGCTTGACCCTGCCGCTCGGGGTGCCACCAACACTTTCGTGCAGCGGCGCATCGGTGATGTATTCATTGCCTGGGAAAACGAAGCCTTCCTCTCTGTAGAGCAGCTTGGCCAGGGTGAGTACGAGATCGTGGTGCCGTCGCTGAGCATCCTGGCCGAGCCGCCGGTCACCGTGGTGGACGCCAACGTCGACCGCAAGGGCACCCGCGAGGTGGCCGAAGCCTACCTGGAGTTCCTCTACACCGATGAGGCCCAGCACCTGGCCGCCAAGCACTACTACCGGCCCAGCAGTGAGGAGATCCTCGCCGAGTACGAGGAGCAGTTCCCCGAACTGGAGCTGTTCACCATCGACGACGTTTTCGACGGCTGGAAGAACGCCCAGGAGACCCACTTCAACGACGGCGGCACCTTCGATCGCATCCTCGAGGAGATCAACGCCGGCTGATTACCTGGCGCCGATAAAACAGGAGGCGCCCTTGCCGGGCGCCTAACGACGTTGAGGATTCATCATGTCGATTGCCTTGCCCCGCCGCCGGGTCATCCCGGGTTTCGGGTTGACCATGGGGTTCACGCTGCTCTATCTGGGGCTAGTCTTTCTGATCCCAGTGGGCGCCTTTCTGCTCTACACCACCACCATGAGCTGGGAAACCTTCTGGAATGCCGTGACTCAGCGCCAGGTCGTGGCCTCCTATAAGCTCTCCTTCGGCGGTTCGCTGATCGCTGCCACCATCAATCTGGTGTTCGGCGCCCTGGTCGCCTGGGTGCTGGTCCGCTACCGCTTCCCCGGCAAGCGCCTGGTGGATGCCCTGGTGGACCTGCCCTTCGCGCTGCCCACCGCCGTGGCCGGCATCGCCTTGGTCACCCTCTATGCCAGCAGCGGCTGGGTCGGTCAGTACCTGGAGCTGTTCGGTATTCGCGTGGCCTACACCCAGTTGGGAGTGATCGTGGCGCTGACCTACATCGGCCTGCCCTTCGTGGTGCGCACCGTGCAGCCGGTACTGGAGGACCTCGAGGCCGAGTGGGAAGAGGCCTCGGCCAGCCTGGGCGCCGACCGCCTCACCACCGTTCGCCGGGTCATCCTGCCCGCCCTGCTGCCGGCGCTGCTCACCGGCTACGCCCTGGCCTTCGCTCGGGCCCTGGGCGAGTACGGCTCGGTGGTCTTCATCTCCGGCAACCTGCCGTTTCGTACCGAGATCACCCCGCTGCTGATCGTTGCCAAGGCCGAACAGTATGACTACCACGGCGCCGCTGCCATTGGCACGGTCATGCTGCTGGCCGCCTTCCTCATGCTGCTGGTGATCAATGGCCTGCAGTGGTGGACCAGCCGCCGGCACGGATAACAGGAGCCCCTCGTGACTACTTCAACAACCGTTCTGGAAACCCAAGACACGCTGGCCAAGCGCTGGCGACGGGCTACCGAGGAGCCCGCCTGGCTGCGCCTCACGTTGATCGGCACGGCGCTCACCTTCCTGGCCCTGTTTCTGGTGCTGCCCCTCTCCGTGGTGCTGTATGGCGCCTTCGAGCAGGGACTCGGTGTGTGGTATGCCGCCATTCGTGACCCCGACGCCATGGCGGCGATTCGCCTGACCCTGCTGATCGTGGCGATCGTGGTGCCGCTCAATACCCTGTTCGGCATCGCCGCTGCCTGGGCCATCGCCAAGTTCGAGTTCCGCGGCAAGCCGCTGCTGATCTCGCTGATCGACATGCCCTTCGCCATCTCGCCGGTGGTGGTGGGGCTGATCTTCGTGATCCTGTTCGGCTCCCAGGGCTGGCTTGGCCCGTGGCTGTCGAGCCACGACCTGCGCATCATCTTCGCCGTGCCCGGTATCGTCATCGTGATCGCCTTCGGCACCCTGCCGTTCATCGCCCGGGAGCTGATCCCGCTGATGCAACAGCAGGGCAAGGAGGAAGAAGAGGCGTCGCTGACCCTCGGGGCCAGCGGCTGGAAGACCTTCTGGCATGTCACCCTGCCCAACATCAAGTGGGGGCTGATCTACGGCATCATTCTCTGCAACGCCCGCGCCATGGGGGAGTTCGGCGCCGTAGCGGTAGTCTCGGGCCGTATCCGCGGCGAGACCAACACCATGCCGCTGCACATCGAGGTGCTCTACAACGAGTACATGTTCACCGCGGCCTTCGCCGTCTCCTCGCTGCTCACCGGCCTGGCCCTGGTCACTATCGCCATCAAGAGCCTGGTCGAGTGGCATGACGAACGTCGTCAACGCCTCGCCGTCCTCTGACACGCACGCTTCAGGAACTCACCGCCATGAGCATCGAGATCGATCACGTCAACAAGCACTTTCGCGACTTCATCGCCGTCGACAACGTCAGCCTGACCTTTCGCGAGGGCGAGCTGACCGCTCTGCTCGGGCCCTCGGGGTCGGGCAAGACCACGCTGCTGCGCATCATTGCCGGCCTGGAGCAGCCCGATACCGGGCGCATTCGCTTCCACGGCGAGGACACTACCGATCTGCACGTCAGCCAGCGCGGTGTCGGCTTCGTCTTCCAGCACTATGCGCTGTTCAAGCACATGAGCGTGTTCCAGAACGTCGCCTACGGGCTCACCGTGCGGCCGCGTCGCACCCGCCCCAGCAAGGCCGAGATCAGGCGCAAGGTCATGGAGCTGCTGGAGCTGGTCCAGCTTGACTGGACGGCCCATCGCTACCCTCATCAGCTCTCCGGCGGGCAGCGTCAGCGCATCGCCCTGGCTCGTGCTCTGGCGGTGGAGCCCAAGGTGCTGCTGCTCGACGAGCCCTTCGGTGCCCTGGATGCCAAGGTGCGTGCCGAGCTGCGGCGCTGGCTGCGTCGTCTGCACGATGAGATCCATGTCACCAGCGTCTTCGTCACTCACGACCAGGAGGAGGCGCTGGAGGTCTCGGACCGGGTGGTGGTGATGAACAAGGGGCGCGTGGAGCAGGACGGCTCCCCCGAGGAGGTCTATGACCACCCGGCCAACCCCTTCGTCTATCAGTTCCTGGGCAACGTCAACCTCTTCCATGCCCGCGTGCATGACGGCGTGGCGAAGATCGGTGACGTGACGCTCCCCGCACCGGAGTTCGAGGGCTATCAGAACGCACCCGGCCAAGCCTATGTACGCCCCCACGAAATCGAGGTCTTCGCCGACCGCGATCACGACGGCGCCCTTCACGCCAAGGTCGAGCTGGTCTCGGTGGTTGGCCCCATGGTGCGCCTGGAGCTGCGTACCGACAACAGCGAGGCCCTGGTGCACGCCGAACTGCCTAAACATCGCTTCCGGGCACTGGGCCTTCAGCAGGGCGGAGATGCCTGGATACGGCCCATCCATAGCCGCGTCTTTTTGCCCGACTCGCGGGTGGCCAATGGCTAGTCGTCCACCGTCATTCGAGGGGCTATGGACATGCTGGTTGACTAGATACTGGCAGTGGCTTGGTCAGCATTACCGCACACCCCTAACGGATATTCTTGACTGGATTGATGGGCCTTGACCGCTGTCGAACTTGGGTGATGAGCATGCCAACCGATCCCCCTATCAAGGATTACCACTGTTTAATCGTCCCGGGGTGGCAAGGCTCCGGGGACAATCACTGGCAGACCCACTGGCAGCATCGGTTGCCAAGAACCTCGCGTACCCATGTGGCCAATTGGGATGAGCCAGAGCTCGATGATTGGGTTGGCGCCCTGGATCGGGCGGTGAGCAGCGTCGAGGCGCCCATACTGCTGGTGGCCCATAGTCTGGGCTGCATCACCGTGGCCCATTGGGCGGCGGTCGCCGAGATTTCCGGGCGTATTGCGGGGGCCCTGCTGGTCGCACCGGCGGACGTCGAGCGTGGCAGCGTTCGGCAGGAGCTGGCCGGCTTTGCTCCCATCCCAATACACCGCCTGCCGTTCCCGAGCCTTGTAGTGGGCTCCACCAATGACCCTGCTGCCAGCGCCCAACGCGCTGCCGGCTTTGCCACTGCCTGGGGAAGTCAGTTGGTCGTCCTCGATGAGGCCGGACATATCAATCCGGCCTCTGGCCATCATGAGTGGGAAGCAGGTTTTTTGTTGCTGCATCGGCTCGTGGCCACAGGCGCTCTGACCACTAGCGCCTGCCCCCTCTGCTAGACACGCTGATCCTGCTGCAGCATGCCGCCCAGAAGGCTGCCACTGACGAGGGTAGGCTCGAGCGGGGTGACCGCGCCGAGATCCCCCGGGGTATCGAGCCCTGGCCACCACACGGTCAGGCCGGCGGCACGCGCCTCGTGATTCCACTGGGCGATCCTTGGCCAGTGTTCGCGCCCCCGACGCACCAGGCTCATGGCATTCGATTCGGGGGTCACCCACCCCGCCCCTGACTCGACCAGCCAGCCGGCCAAACGCCGCATGCGCGGTGGCCGCGTCGCCTTGCTCCCCGAGCTGCCCCGCGTCGAGGTCATCCACGAGTTGCCCGAGGGCACCCGGCACTGTGCCGAGGATGGCACCGAACTCAAGGTCATCGGCGAGGACGTCAGCGAGGAGCTCCATGTGGTGCCGGCACGCGCCGCCGCCATCGTGGAACTGCGCCCTTGGGAGGCCTCGGACGACCTCACTCGGATCAGCGGCCTGAACCCTGCTAGGCTCGCAGAGATCCAGGAAAGTACCTTGCTCTGTGAGTAGAAATCATATTCGCATCTGAGATCGTAGCCAGCCATCCATGGCCGGGGGCTCGACGCAAATGCAAAGCGAAGATCCGCTGGGTGAAGTTCAATTCGGATAGCTGGCATAGCGCTGATCTGAGCGTAACCCTGGCAAGGCCATGGCGGTTTAGGGGATGGCTGACAAGCAACGCAGAATTATGAAGCTTTTCGTTTCCGGCTTGAGCACTATTAGTGCAGATTTTTCTAATTTAAAGGTCGCGCCTGCAATGCACAACCCGTGTATTTCAGAGGCTTGTAGAATTTCACCCAGTCTATGACTCGCACCGACCCCACTCGGTCAGCAACCAAACCGATGCTTGAGGCCTAGCAGCATGCTTGGGGGAGTCTAAGGTTCTGGATCACTCCGGCCGTTGGCTCTGGAAATAGCGCCGCCATAGTTAAATCAACCCGCAGCGCTGTCGGCCCACCCCTTGGAAGGCTGAAGGTATCGGCATGATCTATGGTGAATGGCATACTCCGTCGATGCGTGCTGCTGCGTGAGCAGGTTAGTTGTCAGGATTACGAGGCAGGCCATGTGTGGACGCTTCGCTCTCTACAGTGATTATCCCAAGCTGTTGGCTTCGCTGAAGCTACCGCTAGCCGAGCCTGAGCAGCCTCTGGCGCAGCGCTACAACGTCCCCCCGGGTACCTTCATCACAGCAGTGCGCCGCGCCGATGACGAGGCGCCGTTGGAGATGACTGCGCTGTGGTGGGGTTATCGCCCTCACTGGGCCGGCGAGAAGCCGCCGCAGCCGATCAATGCGACGGTCGAGAAGGTCGCGACCTCAACGTATTTCCGCGGTGCTTTCGCCCATCACCGCTGCCTAGTGCCCGCCGATGGCTGGTTTGAATGGGTGCTGATCGATGGCAAGAAGCAGCCGCATTTCCTGTGCCGTGAGGATCGCGAGCCACTCTGGCTGGCGGGGATCTGGGCCAAGCGCGCGGATGGCACGCCGGGGTGTGCCATCATCACCGAGCCGGCTCGCGGAGTCGTCGGGGAGGTCCACTCGCGTATGCCGCTGGCCCTGGATGCCGAGAGCCTCGAGCCGTGGCTCGACCCACACCTGACCGACCGCGAGACCATCCGTCATGTGGTCCACCATCTGGATGCGCACCTGATCACGCACTGGCCGGTCAGCATCCGCGTCAACCGCCCGACCAACGACGCAGCCGACCTGATCGAGCCAGCACGATAGCGTCGACACCGACCATACCGTCAGCGTTTCAATGCAACATCTGGCTTCGCGCGGCGGCCAGCCGCTGAAGGTCCTGTTCCGTGCTGACGACGGCGATCCAGTCTCTTGAGAGATTCCGGCTAGCCCAGTCCTTGGCTGCCTCCCATGCCATTTCTTCATCTGTGCCCGCTGCCTGGGGCGGCATGATGTAAGTGATTGGCTGGGAGAATTCCTCTGGGTGCCAGCGCGTGATGGCGAGCCACTCGTGGTTAGTCGAGTCGCGTACCATGCTTAGTTCAACCTCTGCACCGCACAGCGTGAAAACGCAGTGACGCATGTTGCCCTCCATCGTCTACGAAGAGCATAGGACCTGGGTGTCTGCGCGGCTGTAGGACAACTCGGCAATGTATGTAGGTGATTACCGACGCAAGCGTCCCGGTCGGACGACGGGCAGCTCATCCCAGCGTGTGGTCCAGCGTGGCGTGCGGTTGGCGCAACGCAGATGCCAGGCAGCACCGGCGTCTGCTCGTCCGAAGGTGACGGTGCCTTTACCCATCCTCTGGTTCAACTGATCGAGCGCGGACATCAGCTGCTCGCTACGCGCACTCTCAGCCTGGCTCTGTGGAGTATCCAGCAGAGAGAGCTGCTCACGGTTGGCATCGATCAGGTCGACCAACATCACGCCCGCTTTCATGAAGCGATAGCGAGGCCTGTAGATCGCATCCAGGGCCTGGCTGGCCGCATGCAGGATGGCGCGGCTGTCATCGCTGGGTGATGGCAGCTCGACAATGGCACTGGGGGAGTATTGTGGCAGGTCAGGCCGGTGCCGATTAGTCTTCAGGAAGACGTATACGGCGCGCGTCAGGCTGTCCTGTGCGCGCAACTTCTCGGCACTGCGCTGAGCGAATTGACGAATGGCCTGATGGATCTGCTGGCGGTCATCGGTCAGGCGCCCGAAGGAGCGCGAGGTCATGATGCGCTGTCGAGCGTCGCCTGGGTCGTTCATCTCGATGCAGGGAATCCCTTTCAGTTCCAGGCAGGTGCGCTCCAGGGTCACCGAGAAGCGCCGACGAATCTGCTTGGCGTCTGCCTGAGCTAGATCCCTGGCGCTGTGCAGGCCGAGCAGTGCGAGTCGTTCGACCAGCCGCCTCCCCACGCCCCATACGTCACCAATAGCAACCTGCTTCAGCAGCGCCTCACACTCCTCGGTACCCGGCCTCATCACGCAGACGCCGCCGTAGAGGGGAACCTTTTTGGCCATCCGATTGGCCAACTTGGCCAGGGTGCGCGTCGGTGCGATCCCCACGCTGACCGGGATATGCGTGAAGCGACGCACCTTGGTAAACAGCTCCTGGGCATGGTCATGCATTTGCTCCGGGGCAAACCCATCGAAGCGCACAAACATCTCATCGATGGAATAGGGCTCCACCCCGGCCGAGAATTCCTCCAGCACCCGCTGCACCCGTGACGACATGTCGCCATAGAGCTCGTAGTTGGACGACAGCAGCACGATGCGACGCTGACGCAGCAGCTGCTTCAACTCGAAGGCGGGCGTGCCCATCTCCACCCCCAGGGCCTTGAGCTCGTTGGAACGGGCAATCACACAGCCATCGTTATTGGAAAGGACACCGACCGGCACACCGTCCAGATCCGGCCGGAATGCTCGCTCGCAGCTCACGTAAAAATTGTTGCAGTCGATCAGTCCGATCACTTGGCGGCCCCCTGGCTACACCGGGTACTCGTGGATCACAGCACGGACCACGCCCCAGGCCTGGCACTCCAAGTCAGCGGCGGGTATCGGACGGTAGCGAGGGTTACCTGAGGTGAAGTAAGGCCGGTTGCCCAGCAGCTCGTAGCGCTTGACCACCAGCTCTCCCTCCACCGTCGCGACGAGGATATGCCCAGGGCGTGGGTCTATCGAGCTGTCCACTACCAGTAGGTCCCCCTCCTGGATGCCCAAGGCCTCCATGCTGTCGCCGATCACCGTCATGAAGAAGGTTGAGGCTGACCGCTTCACCAGCCGCTCATTGAGGTCCAGGGTACGGCCTTCATAGTCCTGGGCCGGGCTCGGGAAGCCCGACAGGCCGGCCCTAGTCAGCGGCAGCGGAAAAGGGAGCGGCAGCGACGGCGGCTCGCGATGGGCAGGGATCAGTGTGTCTTGCGCCATGAAGAGACTCCTTGATACTGTACATAAGTACAGTATCAGGCATGCAGCAGGCCTTGCCAAGGGAGTAGCGAGCGGAGCCAGCCGGAGTGTACGGCCACGGCGACGGGATCGGCGTAGTGGGCGAAGCAGGAGCACATGACTTATCAACCTCCCTGGCCGAGGGGGAGCCATCGGCGGGAAGATGGGGCCATGCCACGGTAATTGTTCTGATGTGCTTGCGAATGTCACTCTCTGACCTGGTAATCCTAGCCCTAGGTGGATAACCTGGTATCATACGCCGACCAGAGACAGTATCGGCTGATTAGAGTTTCCGTCTCGGTGGACTGCAAGACTAGGCAGGGCGAGGCCTTGGCGGGTGGGATGGCCACTCCTGATACAGGTTGACAGCCTGGATCAACTCCGAAATGTCGGATAACTGCTCACGACAGTGCTTGAAACCGCATTCCCAGACCACCAGAACACGCCAGCCGAGGTGGTGTAGATCAATGTACGCTCTGTTGTCTCGGCGGACGTTGCCATGGAACTTCTCCTCCCAGAACGCCTGCCGTGTCTTTGGGATCGTCGTGTAGAAGCAGCCCGCATGGCGGTGCCAGAAGCAGCCATGCACGAAGAGGGCCAGCCTGTAACGAGGCAGGACCAAGTCGGGAGATCCAGGAAGGTCCTGGCGATGAAGGCGAAAGCGGTACCCAAGGGAATGGAGGTACCTGCGCAGGAACAGCTCAGGCTTGGTATCACGGCCTCTGATGCCTCGCATCATGCGTGAGCGGGTCGTGCAGTTAACGACGTCGTTCACGCCAACCTCCTGACCATGAATATATTGCAGGTTTTCAAAATGACGAAGCCGGTTCAACTAGTAGATCTGTTCGCGGGCCCTGGGGGGCTTGGCGAAGGGTTTAGCTCTATCAGAAGACCGGATCACAGCCGTCAGTTCAAGACGCTGGTGTCGGTGGAGAAGGAAGCATCGGCCCATCGCACCCTGACGTTGCGTGCATTCTATCGCCTCCTGCTCGACAGCGACCATAGCATGGATGCCTACTTCGAGTACCTGCAGGGTGGAGAACACCCAAGCAAAAGGGACGATGTCAAGGATCTGTGGCTGGAAGCAGAGCAGGAAGCTCTGCGTTTGGAGCTCGGCGGTGAAAACGGCAATCATGCCCTAGAAGAGCGGCTGCGGCAGAGTTTGGACCATGACCGTAATTGGGTCCTCATCGGCGGGCCGCCGTGCCAGGCCTACTCTGTTGTCGGGCGTGTCCGCAACCGCGGGAACAAGGGCTACCGGCCGGAAGAAGACAAGCGACACTTCCTGTATCGCGAGTACTTGGACGTGATCGCCAAGTTCCGGCCAGCTGTCTTTGTCATGGAGAATGTGAGGGGCATGCTGACGTCACGGATCGGCAAAGAGAGGATCTTCGGCCAGATTCTGGAGGACCTGCGATACCCGGCCATGGCAACCGGGCATAATGGTCCAACGAGCTGGGGATCTGAAAGAAAATACACGATTTTCTCTCTAGAAGACGATCGCGTCTACTTCCCGAGAACCACAGGTCTTTTCGATACTCCGGAACCACTCGAGGAAGACGAATACAACTCTTTCGTGATCAAGGCGGAGGAGCACGGCATCCCCCAGGCTCGCCACCGAGTTATCATGGTCGGCGTCCGAAACGACATCGTAAGCTCCATTGGCGCTCAGACAATAGCCGCTAGCCTGAAAATGGCTAGCACTGATGATGATAAAAGAACGGTCGAGCAGGCCTTCGTCGGGCTTCCGCCACTACGCAGCGGACTGAGCCGTGATGACTCCTATGATGCATGGAAAGCGGCCATCAAGCGCGTCGCTACCAAGGTAGCAAATGAGCTGCTAACTCACCCGAGCGATCATCTCCAATATGCAGATAGAGCGCGAATCGCTGCAGAGCTTCACGCTATCGCGCAAGCACAGCACGAAGAACTCCCAAGGCGCCACGAACCAAGAAAGGAGCACAGACCTGTCGGCCCGACCGAGAAACTCGAACGGTGGTACCATGGTGTTCAGGACCCGAACATCAACGGCCTCTGGTACAACCACGAGGCTAGGAGTCACATGGAAGAGGACCTTGCCAGGTACCTTTACTGTGCATGCTTTGCCGAGGTGATGGGGTACTCACCAATCGGCACCAAGGAGATCTACCTCGACTACCTTGCTCCCATGCATGCCAACTGGAAGTCCGGAAAATTTGCGGACAGGTTCAAGGTAGTTCTCAAAGATCAACCTTCCAAGACGATCACCAGCCACATTTCCAAGGATGGCCACTACTACATCCACTATGATCCCAAGCAGTGCAGAAGCCTCACCGTCCGCGAGGCGGCACGACTTCAGACCTTCCCTGATGACTACTACTTCGAGGGAAATCGTACTGAGCAATACGTGCAGGTAGGTAACGCAGTGCCTCCCCTGCTTGCCAGGAGCATTGCCATCAAAGTGATGAAAGTGCTTGAACAAGCGCAGAAAAAAAATCCACATCAGCCGCGCTCAAGCGTACTGGAAGCATGAAGCAGAACGCCTGGCCAGGCATGGCCAGGAAGTATCACCTCCGACAGAATTTCAGCTCAAGATGTCATCTCGGCAACCTTATATTTACGTGCACCGCCCTACACCTACTCCCCATCAACTTCATCCTCTTCAAGACGCTTTAATACGCCACTTTCCTGAAGATCAGCAACAATCTTTGCTGAATGTTTTGCCTGCTTGACAGACGGCACCTTTACCCATTGTCCCAATGCGTACCCAGCCATGGTGGTTGCAAGGCTACACTGAAATTCAGTAAGTTCCCCGCTCTTCTGCCCCCACTTAGTGATCTTCCACCACATTTCAGCGTCCAACCCCATCGTCAACGCAATATTTCTACGGCCTTCTGGAGTCATGGTAATTTTTCCCTTCCTAGCATCCTCACCGACCGTTGGGAGGTGGTCTCCCTGAGAAAGTTCAGCCTCCAGCGCTTCTGGTATAACAAACTCCATCTCTTTTACCGCTTCCCAGCACTCTTCTCTCTTTGCCCACTCAGTTATGTTCCTTCCACCAGCTGATTCTATAATCCTATCTAAAACTTCTGGCATCCAGTCGAAAAGAACTTTGTTTATAGGCTGGGTCACCTCCTGCCTATTCCATACATTGCGAAGGACTATTCTTCCGTAAGTCTTATTAGACAAAAGAGCGACAGTATAAGCTACAGCATTAGCCCTATATGCAGAAAAAGCATGTTTCCTAGCAATAGACTCAGCATTCTTGAATATAATTGCTTTGGATATAAGATCCTTGAAAAAACCCACATCCGGAACTTCATTTTTTCTTTCACGCTTAACTTTTGACATATAGTGAACGAAATTTTTTTGAGCACCTCTAGAAACTATGTAAGGCAGCTGGGCCCAAGCATTTTCATACTTAGCAAGATCTGTTTTGACAAACTTCTTGCTGGAAGGATTTATCGTTTCAAACTGCTTTCGTCTTGCGGGAGTGGTGGAATTACGACTCTTTGCAACTTGGTACTGGCCTCGAGCCCTCTCATAAAACCATTTAAACTGCTGACCGGGGGTCCATACGGTTTGTGAAAGGCGCTCAATTTCGACATGAAAGCTGTCATTTGCAGCAAAGTCTGCTTCATTCACCTTGTTCTGAGTATTTGAGAATCGACTGATTTTTGGTACTAATTCATCAAGACTTTCTGGGTTAACTTTTGTTATTTTTGCCTGTACTGCGACACGTTGCAAGTGAGAACAACGATCAGCTTTTTTCGCACGGTGAATTGAGGCCACAGTTTGGCCGCCGTTGACAATTTGGAGACCTCGCATAGAAGTAATGACTTCTTGCCCAGAGTCATTTCTCTCTACCTCCAATGATTCAACCGTCGCAGAAATACCATTGTTATATGCCAAAAAACGGCTAGGTTCATTAATGATCGTATCTCTTATTCCTTTATTAACCTTACCTTTCTGCTGAAGAAATGACCGAACATTCAACTCCATCATCCGGCCAGCGTACTCTTCATACAAATCCGCCAGCCATTCACCAGGAAGAATTGCAAGGTAACCACTGTATTCATCACTATTCCCGGGCATAGAAAGACAAGGCAATCCTCTTCCAAATCTTTTAACAAGATCTATTTCTATACGCTCTTGGTTTGCTTCTGAGGCCTGTGCCCTGCTCAGTCGTACAATATCCCACTTATGAATCTGGATATCTACTCCCGAAGGACCTATAACTTCCGGTTCCTCACGGAGGGAAATTTCGGAGTCAGTCAAATAGTGAAGTCTGACCTGGCCTATCGAACCCAATACTTCCTTGACTAAGGATACGCAGTCGTATGTCTTCGACGCTGGTTCAATTTCAGAAAGTTGAGTTTTTTTACAGAATTCCAGTAATCGAAGAGCACGTTTCAAAGATGACTCAAGGTTGGACTTATTGATGGTTTCAGGGTTATCAACTCCAAAATAGTCTGACACCACCAGATCCAGCCTTCCTTCCGAAAGGTCAGCCCCCCAGGCATCACAGCGGACACTCCTAGAGCCGAACTGTCGCTCTATGTGCCCAATGGAAAGATCGAACGATGCACCTGATTCCGAGAGCATCGCAGTAACATACTCGGTAAATCTTTCCACAGGATATTCTTCAGACAGATTGCCATTATCAGGGTCAGAGATGTCTGAGAGGAGCTGATACCGGAACTCCTGAACGCTTGAGTCAATCATTTTGGTTACTCGATATCGCTAGCATTAAGTCATCGAAAGTGAGGGCTTGCAGGGCTACTGTGCCCAGATTGACCTGGTAAGCGGCCTCCACGATCCCTTCGGGGATTGTGTCATAAGTTAGCTTTGGGAAGTTTTCATCGACGCTGAAAGCGCGAACTTTCCTTACTTGAAAGGATCGCTGAGCGTAATTGGACTCATCCTTGTCCCGGTAGCCGGATTCAAGGAGTTTCTCCTCGAACTCGAGCCTATCAGCCGGGAATGATGAGAGGCGTTGGCGAATGTCCGACACCAGGTGAGGCAGGGTCTGGTCGCCATGATCATGAGAGTCCACTGCCACCTGAGCAAGGAACAACTTTTGGGTCCCCGTAGGATCGAGTTGACGCAAGCTGCTGATGGAAACAGTTTCAATGTTGTGTGCGATAGTGGCTTTTACCTCTACAGAAGCGAGAGGAAGCTGGAAGTCATGATGGCTTCTCTCACTGCCCTTCCACGCTCGGATAACAGTGGGTACTTCAATGCCGTTATCAATGAACATGGTTGCAAGAATAAGCTCCCCCGCCAGGCCTGTTTGCTCAGAACCTGAAAGGACTTTCTTCTCGGAAGAAAAGAAAGCTCTCCAGACAACCAGGACTCTTCTGATGACGTTGTACCCTGTAATCGGGTAATCCACTCCTGATAGATCATCGGAGAGTCGTGCAGCCAACGTCAGAAAAATGTCAATTGCGGCGCTTTGCTTGAGGGTTAGCGATAGAAACAACTCTTGGTTGTGATACGAAAGATCAGAGTCAACTCCCTTGATTGACGGCAGGGGAGCATCCTTCAAGAGATCGGGAGTGATCGGTCCAAATTCGAGGACCGGGGCCCTATCATCAAAACGAATCGCGAGGTAAGCTCCGAATCTGGGCGAACCAGAGATTCGGTATCTCGCGCTTTGAGAACCTGCTCCTGGCTCATCAAGCAGGCTTTCCCAAGTTTCGAGGATACGGTTGATAATATCAGCCATTAGTTTGCTGTCCGACCGGGTTCACAATGTACTCAACAGGGATGTCGTTTTCGCCATCAATTCCCGGGAAGCTAATTGCGAATCCCATGAAGGGCACGTCTATATAGCTAAGCTTGTGGGCTTTTGGGTCAATAGGATAGATGATCAGTAAGCCTATGGTACTGGGGCGGTATTTTCGCAATTGTGGACCTCCGGGTGATTGGACCTTTGCAGCCTCCTCAGGGCCACTTTTCTGCTCCACAATTTTTCGTCTTTCAGCCAGCGCTTTCGCGCGATTCTCATCACCGATATCTATGACGTTTTCATCTGTAGGATCAGTAATGACGCCGGGACGGAAATATTCCTTCGTAGTTGCCTTGTCACCACGGTCGCGAAGGCCAACTGAAAAGCGCCCCAGATCGAGAGCCAACTCTGGTTCTTTTGGAACGATGCCTGATACCAAGACAGTCCAGTCCGACAGGTTATCCTTTGTATTCTGGGCGCTGATATATTTTGCCAGCAGGCTGGTATCAACTCTCCTGATATTTCCTTCCGAACCGGGTTTGTATGACTCAAGAAAATTGAGGATCGATCTGGCCGGGACGCCATGCCAGATTGGCCGGTGATTGGCGCTGCTAGAATCGAAACTTCCTTTCTCGTCTGCCTCGTGAATCAATTTTTTTGCCGTGGCGAGATTGTGCTCTCGCGAAGTCTTTTGGGTGTCAAAGACAATAGTCTGTATTAGGTCGCCACTGTAACTGCACTTTTCCTTCTGGCCAGCTCTCATCTTTACGGGTGAGGTGACTTGTAGAAGGGGGTGCGTTCGAACCCTATGACCGAAATTCTCCGGAGTGGCACCAACAGCGCACATCGTCTCAAAATCGTTTCTAAGTTCGGTGTCGGCGTCCGAGATATGTCGAAACCAGTTGATAAGTTCTTTAGGTGCAAAAAGCCGGGTAAGATCGACGAAACCATCCCTGTATCCGAACCAGCGGCCCATCTGCATAAGAGTGTCGTAAGTTTTGCTGGGCCGCGTGAAGTAACTTACCAGTAGCCCCTCGAGGGTGAGGCCCCTTGAAAGCTTGTCACCGCCAATTGCGATCACGTTGAGCCCGCTTTCTCGGTGCCTTTCGTAGTCGAGTACGTCTCCAGCGGTTCCATTGATCTCCTTTACGACGACAGTCTGGACAACTTTTGGAAGGACCTCTTCTACCTCAGACCACTCATGCACTGGGCAGCGTTCTTCTGCGATGGACTCGGTCGTTTTGACGTAGTCGTTTTCCCAGATGCTATTGAGGTCTTTCCAGGCAGAAAAGCTTGGATCGTCTGCACCATAAACTAGGCAATGGCGAACGCTCGTCAAAACTTCTTTGACCTGCTTGGTCACCTTGTTCTGCACATCGGTGAAACGGGTAACGTGAACCAGCATTGACGAGTGTTTATTGCCCTGACCTCTCAGAATCCTGACACTACATGCGAGCAGGTATGAAAGGATCGCTTCATAGAGACTTGGGGGAGTTTCAGGCTGCCCCTGATAAAGTGGTATATGGCTACTCTTGTGTTTCGGCGGCATCCACCCATTTTTTTCATTCAGCTCCTCGCTGTCCGCGTAGTCCGAAATTTCCCGGGTGAGCGGCAACCCCTCGGTTTCCTGTCCAGTCTCAGTATCGGTGTAACCGAACATCCTCTGAGGGCCGACATAGTTTGTTGGTGGGCGAATGCACGTGATAAAGCTTCTCGGAAACAGATCCTCTCCGAACTTTTTGGAGTCCGAATCCTTGTGAATCATAATGTTAGCAAATGGAGTTGCCGTGTAAGCTACGTAGGCCGATTGCTCGAAAGTGTTGAGAGTTTTCCTGATAAGGCCATTGATGACCGTTGGATCGACTTCCGGATCCAGCGGTTCATCACTATCTTGGCCAGCATCCTTGAGGTTCGTTTTGTTGGTATTGATTGAACCCTGATCGGATTCGTCGTCAATCAATAGTAGGGGAATGTTCGAAATTGGAGCCTGTTCAGTCGCATCTGTTATGCCTTTCTGAGCTCTTCCTTCGCCCTCTAGATAGTTGATGAGGTTCTCCAGTACCGATTTATTTTTCTTCACTACGAAGACCAACGGTCGATCTATACTGTTCGCGAAGTTCTTTGTCGCTGCCGCAACGAAATCACCGTTGTCAGCCCGAGTTGTAGCTGCATCTGGCGAGAGTGTCTTGTGATCGTAAGCAATCCTTCCGACACCAATCAGTTTTCTATTACCGGGCTCACTTTTGTCATAGCCAAGAAAGCCTTCTTCGATACGGATTTGTGTCTGCGACCGAAGATTCTTGTGAAACCCCGCGAGAACTATAATGACCTTATAGCCTGCATCAGCCGCCTTGCAGATTAGACCCGTATAATTCGCGGTTTTGCCCGACTGGACAGATCCAACAACCATCCCCCTTCGATCCCATCTTCCTTTTTGATTTGGGTCGGTTAGCTGTCCTAATGATTCGTCGATTGTCTCATCAAGTGTTTCAATTACCTTGGGTGGCCAACCGCTCTGTCTCAGAAGTTCTGCATATCGCTCCCAGTATCGCCATGAAATTTCTGGTTTTGCCTTCGTAAGCCATGCCGACCAGTTACGGTCTTCTGATGTCATGGTATGCGCAGAGTCCATCCATGTTTTGTTGTTGAACTCGGCAATCTCAATCAATTTGTCTCTGATGTCGGGGTCGTCGTCACCACCCGAGAGCTGCAAGGCCACTTCGACAGCTTTATGGATCATTTCTTTTGTAAGCTTCCCGCCATTTTTTTTCTTTAGTAGCTGTATATTGCTAGAAACAGACGCTTTAAGCTCGTCGAGATTATCCATGTTTATTCGGCTCCAAAATGGGCATATATAACTTCTTTGTGGTCTGCAAAACACTCCAGCTCACAGACTTCGTCAATAAGATCCTTCTTCGGAGTCGAAACGTCCCCTTGCAACATCTCCAGAAAGGTACGCGCAGCGTCAATGACCTCTTTTTCTGGAGCCGATCCAAAAGGGGAAGAACGCATTTCCGGTGACTCTGCAGAGTCAAGCCAAATTTGTTCTACCGGAACGGTTTCTTCTATCAACCTGAAAATCGCTTCCGCTTCATCTCTGCGGCCTCTGATATTTTCAAAAAATGTCCTTATCACCGGATGTTCGCGATTAAGGCGATAGGTGTTCTGGCCTCGGAGCTGTTTAGAAAGCCATACCTTTCCAACTTTTTCATTGCGTTTACGCTTACCATACTTGCCACGGTGAGCAAAAACATCTCTAGCCTCTGCTCTTACTGTAGAGGCATAACGGACCAAGGAAAGCGCTACATTGTGCGGAGGAATAGCCAGAGACTTCTTGACATCAATTTTCCAGTCGTTGTCCATTTCGTTGGTGATATCGATCCGTATTCTTGCCAGCTTATAGTGCTCCTCCGCACGCCACTTTGAGATACCATCTCGGAGCCCAAGCCAAGACCCACTGACAAGTAATCTATCCGCGCGATAGATGTAGAATCCTTGATGAGAATTCCAGCCCAGCGGCCCACCGGCTTCTTCATATTCAGCCGGAGTAAGCATATCCTTGTGTGGAAGAATAAAGCCTTGGACATCTGTGACCGTTTCACCGAACGGAATTTGTAATTTTGGTTTTGGCTCAGTTGCCTTATGCTTGGAATAAAAAGGATCCCATGGCTTAACCAAATGGGCCTCTGACTCACCATTAATAAATATTCTCAGCCTAGTTGACGTGCTGAGGAAACGGTGAAAAATCATACCAAGGTGGTCATTGAGAGAATCAATTTTATGGTAGAATTCATTACGGTCTGCCGGACTTTTTTCTAAGGTTCCTGCGCAAAGATTATCTAAATTTTCAAGAAGAACCACAGTCCCGGACCGCTGACTTTCAAAGTCTTTCAGCTTTTCTCTTGAACCTTCTCTGGCGCTTTTGAGAAGCCTCCATTGATCTGTGTTTTCTTCGGCTATGTAATCCAAATCCCATCGTCTAATGGCTAGAGAGTTTTTTTCTTCTTTTGACACTACTGTAAGCACACGCGCAAGAGACAGGGAGGCGGTTTTCAACCCCAAACCAAAACGTCCTAAGTCATGTCGCTCCCGACGATCAAGTGGACTTTGGCTTCCCGCAATCATTGCACGAGACAGCTGCTCCTCATTCATTCCAACTCCATCATCTCGGATGGATATCCAAGAGCACTCTCCTTTCCACCTTAATGTTATCCAAATATTTTTTGCACTTGCGGTAATAGAATTATCTATCAAGTCCGCAACTGCTGAATTAAGTGAATACCCATAAGCTCTCAATGACTCGAGCATTGAGGCCGCGCTTGGGGGAGATATTTCGTAATCCATCAACAGTCCTTGGTTTGCAACCTCAACAGGTTGATAACATAAGGAAATTGCGTTTTATCCGAGTGTATCATAAGCAGTTCAAGTTGCTAAAGTTGATCGATATCAACTTTTCTATCGCCTCTCCCACGGCCGCTGCTGCATCCCCGGCTCGGCTCAGACGCCTGCCCCGTCTGGCGGGCCTGCCGGTTGGCCACCGAGTAGCCACGCTCACTGCAATATTGTGTGTACACCACCGCTGCTCCGCCTCCACCAGCGCTAGGTTGAAGCTGCGTTCGCCATCGAACAGTTCGCCGATCAGACGGCCATAGTGATCGCGATACTGAATGACGATGCTCACTTGGATCGGCGTGATGCGGCACAGGCAATCGCGGCTCTGCCCCCCACAGGGATCTTGGTCCATCTCGGGGCGTCGATGCAGTAGAGCCTCACCCTCTCTCGTTGGCCGCCGCAGTCCACAGTGCCGGTATCACTGTGGTAGATTTGATCATGCAGCACGCAGCACGCAGCACGCAGCACGCAGCACACCTGCCCGCCTCTTCCCGTTCCTGCACCAGCCTGCCCAGATCTAGGACAAGGTGAGTGCCGCCGCAGCCATTGAACCGTACCGGGATTCCCGGAGGCTCCAAACCTTGAGAGGATGGAGCCATGAACACTTCCAATCGATATGCACCTGAGGTTCGTCAGCGAGCCGTCCGTATGCTCTTCGAACACGAAGCTGATTAACCCTCGCAGTGGGCACCCATCGGCGCCATTGTCCCCAAGATCGGCTGCACTCCGGAGACGTTGCGCCACTGGGTTCGTCAGGCCGAACGTGATGCGGGGCGCCGGGGAGGCACGACCAAGTCTGAGCGGGAGCGGATTAAGGCCTTGGAGCGCGAGAACCGCGAGCTGAAGCAGGCCAATGAGATCCTGCGGAAGGCCTATGCGTATTTTGCCCAGGCGGGTTCGACCGCCGCGGCAAGTGATGATCGAGTTCATCGACGATCACCGGGAGTCATACGGGGTCGAGCCGATCTGCCGCGTGCTACCCATCGCCCCATCGACCTACTACGAGCACAAGGCCCGTGTCGCTCAGCCTGATTGCGCACCACCCCGCATCCAGCGCGTCTGGGACGAGAACTTCGGTGTCTACGGCATTCGCAATGTCTGGCGCCAACTGCATCGAGAAGCGGTTCACACCGCTCGTTGCACAGTCGAGTGCCTGATGCGCTGGATGGGGCTGCGAGGCGTGGTGAGAGGCAAACCAGTCCGTACGACCGTGCCAGATCCCAACTAGGCCTCTCCGGCGGACCAAGTGGGGCGGCAGTTTCAGCCGGCTCAGCCGAATGCACTGTGGTTGTCGGATTTTACCTATGTCGCGACCTGGCATGGCTTTGTCTATGTTGCCTTCGTCATCGATGCCTTTGCTCGTCGAATCATCGGCTGGCGAGTCTCCCGCTCACCCCGCACCGACATGGTGCTGGGTGCGCTGGAACAGGCGCTTCATGAGCGGCCTCAGCGGTCTGGTGGTGACTTGATCCACCATAGCGATAGGGGCGTTCAATATGTCTCGATTCGATACACAGAGCGCTTGGAGGACGCTGGCATCGTCCCATCTGTCGGGAGTGTCGGCGACTCATATGATAACGCGCTGGCCAAGACGGTGATCGGATTGTTCAAGACGGAGGTCATCCGCCGAATCGGGCCATGGCGGCACCTGGATGCCGTTGAGTTCGCCACCCTAGAGTGAGTCGACTGGTTCAATCATCGGCGGCTTCTGGAACCGATCGGCAACATGCCGCCGGCCGAGCGAGAAGCGCTGTATTATGAGCAACTGGGTCAGGCCAAGAAGGTGGCCTGACTCAAACCAACGGGTCTCCGAGAAAGCCGGTACGGTTCACTCTCACCCGCAGCACCTAGAGTGATTTACGGCACGGACTCATCGCGCAGCGCCCGCTGACCTCATCTCGAGGCTGGCATAGGTCAGGCTTACAGTGTGACCGCTGACCGCGCATGGTGTGCGCCTTTGGCGCAATCCCGCCGACGGCCTCCAGCGGTGCCAGGGCCACGCATACCAGCAGTGGATGAGTCTCAGTACGATGTCCCAAAAGGTACTCCATTGGCTCTGACAGCCAAAGGAACAGCCGCCCAATGATTCCATGGCGAATGGCGAATGGCGAATGGCGAATGGCAAATGGCGAGGTCGGGCAACCGTGCCGCGTCGGCCAGCCAGGCCTAGGGCAGTGTCAGTGCATGGCCCTAAAAGACTCACATCGACGTAATGGCTAGCCAGGTATGCACTTTGGCGACGCATCTGTCGCTGTTCATCCCTGAAAAAAAAACTCCCCCGTCAACGCCCGGTGCCGTCCCTGAGGACAGCACCGGCGCTATGACGTAGCCCACAGGTAGCGACCTGCCAGGCAGAAGCCACTATAGGTCTTCCCGCTCTGCAAGCGATACGCAGCTATCGATGCCGACAACGATATGACCGATGACCCGGACATCTATCAGTGTCAGCGCGTCCTTTAACCGCTGAGTAATACGCCGGTCGGCGTCGCTGGGCTCTGGATCACCCGATGGATGGTTGTGGACCAAGATGAGGGCGGCGGCGTTGTGCGCCAGAGCCTGCTTGACCACCTCACGGGGGTAGACGCTAGCCGAGTCGATGGTGCCGCGGAACAACTCCTCGAAGCAGATCACGCGATGCTGGCTGTCGAGGAAGATGGCGCTGAACACCTCATGCTCGTAGTCCTGCAGCAGGATCTGCAGGTACTCGAACGCCAGCGCTGGCTGGGTGATCTTGCGTCCCCGGGCCAGGCGGCGGCGGCCAAAGGCCTGAGCGATGCTTAAGAGCTCCGCTTCGGTCACAGTGTCGGTGATGCGATAGGTACCGGCGGTCTCGCCGGCACTCAGCTTGCGATGGTTCATGGTGTCTCTCCTCAGGCCGCCATCACTTGCGCCATGCGGCGCTCCATTTCTTCGTAGAACGCCTCGACCCGCTCGGCGATGGTGCGGATCAGCGCCTCGTCCCGATAGGCGCGCTTGACGAACAGCGGCATACCCGGCCAGTAGCTAACGAAGTCGATCCATTCCCGCTCACTGACCCACAGTCCGCCTTGGCATTGGGCCACGTGCTCCGGGGGCAGCTCACCGTCCAGCAGCAGTTCGATCTGGTACTTGGGCAGCTTGGTCTTGATCTCGGCCAGGCCGTGGCTGTCCACCAGGCAGTCCGGTGAATAGCCCACCCCGTGGTTGAGGATGATGCCGACCTGCTCGAGCCGAGGCAGGCCAGAGGCTTCCTGGTAGAGCTCCCGGGCCACCGGCTCCAGTTCTTGGCCACGCTGTGTATGGGCATTGCCCTGGAAGGCATCCGAGGGCTCACCGGTGATACGTTCGCCGATCAGCTGATGCATGTAGCTGATGGCGCCGGTACCGAAGCCTCCCGGCCCTTTGCCCTTGACCAACAGAGTCTTCAGCTCGGACATGGTGACGATACCGAGACGGGCGGCATGCCACTCGGGCGTGCCCTGGTCCAGTGTCAGGATCTGCATGACGATCTCCTTGAGACATGACGGCATAGCGGCGAGGGGTATCCCTCGCCGATCGCTCAGTGACGTTGATGGTTGGGTAGGGCCCGCTTCTGCAGCGAGGCACGTAGCTTGTCGAAGTCGCTGCGGGGTACCCGCTCGACCTCGCCGTACTTGCCGACGAACCACTCCTGGGTCGTGACGGGACAGGCGGTGATCAGTTGCTTGAGCTGACTCGCCTGGAATGGCGTGACCACCTTCACCGGGGGCGCGGCGCCATGGCCGTTGTCGTCCTGGCCGCGGGTGGTGATGTTGAGCAGCGCGCACAGCACATAGCGCTTGCCATAGCTGGTGGATGAACCAAAGGCCTGTACGGCGTTCTTGTTGCCGCTGACGTCCGCCGGCAGCAGCATGCTGGTCTCCTCGCGATGACCTCCCTGGTGCATCAGCACCCCGGTGACCTGAATACCGCGCTCCTGGGTCTGAATTCGGAAGCTCACCGCGAAGCCGTGGCGCTGCATGATGGGACGCACGGTTTCGACGATATCCTCCAGCGTGGCGTAGGCACCGTTGTTGCCCTGGCCACGCTCGGCGATGCTCGGCATCTCCGTCTGCATTGCCGCCATGGCAGCGCTGTATGCCATCAGCGCCTGACGATCCAGAACGCGCTCCTGCATCTGCAGCAGGCGCTCCATCTTGTCGATGTCGACCTCCGGGTTGAGGGCGGCACGCTCGATCACCTGGATGATCGCGGTGCTCTCCTGCAGTGGCGGGTCCGTCGGCACCTGGCTGTTATGCCCAGATGGCTTGGGGGAAGGCATCGGTTGAGTGGTGGTTGCCATGTTGGCCTCCTTACAGGTAGCGGTTGATGACCTCATGGAGCTGCTCGGCAGGGACCGGCTCCAGCGACACGACCACGCGGTAGATCCGGCCCTCGGCCAGCACGTGGGTATGGGTTTCACGCTCATTGGCCCCCAGCAGCTGGCGCGTCAGCTGAGTCAGGGCGCGGCAGATCTCGAATGACAATCGCGATGACATGAGTCCTCCAGAAACAGAAACGCCCGGCCTTGGGGGGCCGGGCGCTATGCCGTGATGGGATTGGAATGAATGAAGATCAGGCGATCAGCGCCATGGCCGACGCCAGGGCCTTGTCCTTGAGGCTCGCCCCCTGGCCGAACCAGGCAGAGTCCATGCGGTAGTCGTTGCTGCGAGCGCGCTTCTCGTGGTCGACGTACTCGGTGATGGCGTTGAGCAGGCCCCAGGCGGTGCCCTGGGCCGTGCAGAGCTGCGAGCCCCGGCCTTCGCCCTGGTAGAGCTTCTGGACGCGGTTGAGCGCCCGCACGTTGGGCAGCTTGGAAGGATCGTCCAGCGGCTCCTCGGCGTTGCAGATCACCGACTGGAAGTAAGACTTCACTTCCGCCTGGCTGACCTTGCGCTCGGCCAGCGTCTTCATGCGGTACATGAAGTCGTCCCACTGCGAGACCGAGATACCCAGCTGCTGCTTGATCCGCTGCGGGTTGAACTCGGTGCTGTGCGGCACCTTCACGCCCTGGGCCATGCCGTCCACGGCGATGGTCAGGGTGTTATTGCATACCACCCGCACCGACGTGGGTGTGGCTACGGTCGCCAGCGAGCCGTCGCAGGACGTGGCCAGCAAGAGGTAGGCGTTGACCTGGTCCTGGCCCTTGATTGCACTGCCCAGTCCACTGCGGGCCAGGGCCCAGAACTTGCGGCCGCCCTTAAGCACCCCGGCGGTCTCCAGCTCATAGCCGGCGTACTCGGTCAGGTCGCGGTAGAACTCCAGCACCTCCTCTGGCTGGACCACCTTGTAGCGCTGGGAGACCACCGATAACGGTGCCCGGGTATCAGAGCGATAGAGCACCTTCTGCTCCGGGAAAGAATGAATGCTGCCCAGGTGACCTGCGCCATCGGCTATGAAGCGCACCGGGGAGGATTCGATATGCCAGTCCATGCCGGCCTGCTGACGCCAGACTTCCAGCGGTTGATGACGCGACAGCTGTTGCCCCAGGCCGTGCCAGGGGGTGTCGCCGACGTACGCCATTTGCTCGATGAGATGTGCCATGGAAAAACTCCTAGACGTAAAAAAGCCGGCAAATCGCCGGCGTGGAAGGGTTGAGAGGACGGTAGAGCGCGTGTCAGCTGAGGTCTCTGAATGCGTGACCACAGCACAGGCATAGCCAGGGCGTGCCCTCACCTGGGGGAAAAAGGTGCAGCACCACACGATGGCCGGCGGCCGCCCCGGCGATACCGCCTGAGGTGCCGGCCATCACGGCCGCCGCTACCCGGCCGACCGGGAACACGGTGGTAGGTTTCAGCCTGCCGGGTGAATACAGGGACGCATAGGCGCCTTTCAGCGTACCGGCCACTGCGCCGGCTGCGATGCCGAGCTTGCGGGCCGTCTCGAGGTTGATGACACGCTGCGAGTCACAGCGCATGCAGGGTGGGGGCATATCACGACTCCTGTGCCGGTGGAAAAGCCCGGGGAGGGCTCAGGTCACAGGGGTGATATATATCTAAAAATGAGTGGGATACCGGCGGCGCCAGTCTGGGCGCCGCGGTACTAAAGCCACCAAGCTCAGTCAAATAGGCTCTGCGGCCCGTCGTCGTCCGGGGCGCCCGCTTCTAGCCACTGCTCATGGGCAGTAACTACAGTCCGACGAGTGCTAGGCGTGTTCCAATTGCTTGAATGAATATTTCCTATATCGATGGCGATAGCGCCTGCTGCGCTCGCCACTGTGAGTACGGCCTCCTTCCCAACGCGGCAGTTCATGCCAGGGAGGTCTTGTAAGCTATGAGTCAGGTTGTCCTCGACTGAAGTAATTTCTCTGTGATTTCCGGACACATACCAAGCTTTATTATTATAGCCTTCTACTTGCCCACTAAAGCGAACAAAAAAATCTGCGTAGTGCAGATACACTGTAGGTTCATTACAGCGGCTGGCGGCATTGCTGCCAGCATTTGCTGATGTATGCGCAGCAATCTCCCCTGCGCTCGCCAAACGTTCAATCAGTTCCTGATCTTCACTTACTAAAGTAAAGAGCCCAAGAAAGCCAGCCGAGTCCATCGGCTCTGCACGAAAGCTCCTGAGCAGTATGCCCGATGTTTTTTCATCTCCACGAAGTACTGCATCCTCGAAGGCGTTGTATAGCAGTGGGAAGGGTATCTCGACCTTTACCGGAGGTTCGCCACCCACCACCTGCATGGTGTTGCAGTTGGCATCAAGCAAGCGCAAGTTGTCACCGATGACGTCACGGGCGTTAGGAGTCAAGCGCAGATATGTCTCGGCTGTTAGCTGCAGTGGTTCGGCGTTACCATCACTTTGAGCCTCGAGGAAATCTCCCATGCGGTACAGGCGTTCATCATCCTGGCAGGCGGCTTGTGCCGTGGCGGCGAGGGGCAGAGAGGCCACCGCAACAGTGGTGACGAGTAGCGACTTCATGCGCATGTTCAATTGCACTCCTTAGGATAGATAGTAACGCGACGGTGCACGTTGAAATAGGGGTTGATTGGCTCATCGATCAGCGTGGCGGCGGCTAGGGTAAAGCCTTGCTCTTGGCGCTCGACCACATTGCGCCATTGGCCGCGATGGCGAATTGACTCGGAGGAGTAGAAATCTGCAACTGTTTCCCAGGGCAAGTTTGAGTCGACTACGATCTCCTCGCCGGGCTCAGCTCCCTCGCCTTGGCATTCGCGGGTAGCTGCCACGTAGATGCCCTGATTGAACAGCTTGGAGAAGATCTGCCAGTGACTGTTCGTTGGGGTGATGTTTCCCAGGTCGCCAGGTAGGGACGCAGCCAGACCGGCGATGGTGTCGTAGTCGTGGCCGTGCATCCGGTAGTGGTTGCGGTCCATCAGATAGAAGGCCCAGAACCAGCGAGCGTCGATGGCTGCGATCTTGGTACCACGCACAAAGTCGAGGTGTGAGCTAAGGCTGGGTTGCGCTTCAAGTTTGTGAAGCAGGATCTCCAGGTATTCTTCATAGGGAAGCACTGGATGTCCTATCATCTCGCCATCGAAATGGTAAACCTGATTGCACTCCATACTGGCGATGAACATGTTGCGTGCCAGCAGCGTCTGGACGTTGTCGCTGGCGAACAGGAAGGTACGCAGGGTGACCTTTAGCGGCTCCATTTCCTCGTCGCTGGCCAGCGCCTGAAGCGTGCCGCGGGGGTCTTCCTGCAGCCGCGGATCATCTCCGTACTGGCAGCCAAACTGGGCACTTTCATCGGCCAGGTAGTACTCCCAAGCGTGGATTTGCTCGGGCGTCATCGCTGAGCCGGCGAAAGGTTTTTTCACCAGGTCGTTGGCCTGTGCTGAAGCGCCGATGGCGACGCTCAGCAGGGCAGCAGTGCTCCACCTGGCGATGGTATTTGTCATCGTTTAATCCCTTGTCACAGTTATATGATTTTGCGTGTCGTCTTGAAGCCCTCCAGCAGGGCCGAAAACCCCATGGCGCCCAGCAAATGCCTTAAGCGCCTGGCGAATGGCCTCGCTGCCGTGCTGGTGGTGAACCACGATGGCATCCTCGGGCTCGAGAAGTTCAAGGGCCGGTGCCAGAAGGGAGGTGCTCAGTTGAGTAACATGCTCGCGGTAGGCCTCCCCTCGAGCGCGTTCGCGCAGCCGGCGGGCATCGGCGAGGGTGAGGTGGCGAAGTGAGCTGTCGTCGCTTTCTGCACTGCCATGCTCTGGGCCGAAGTAGGCCAGCGAATAGTCACGCCCATGCTGGGTAAAGCAACTCAGCATCTCAGGGCGACTGACCGCGGCCGTGAAGCGCTGGCTGCCTAGCAGCTCCGCCAGGGCGTCGGCCTCGCTTCTAACTGCATGGCAGTTCACCTCGCCGTGTAGGGTGGGCTGGAAGTGTGCCCACAAGGAGAGATCTGCTGCGCTGCGTTGGAACTGACGGGCGAACTCCCGCGCAGTCGGAATGGCGACAGGCCGATGGGCCAGCGCCTCGCTGCCGCAGCTGGCGTGGCGCGCGCCACGCCACTGCAGGCTGTCGACGCGGCTGAGGTCCATGGCGCGTTGGAAGTTGGTCAGGCAGGTGCCCTGACCGGAGATGATCGGTGCGCGGTGTATCGCCCAGTGGCGGTCGCTGAGCATCTGCAGGTCTACCATCACGGCGTGCTGATCATGAGCTTTTGCCGCTTGGACTTGGTCGAACAGAGGGCGGGTCACATCAAGATGAGTGATACGGGAAGCCTTACGCTGATCGGGCTCGCGGTCAGCCACTGGTTGATTTAATGCGGGCTGACTGGACGCCTGAGGCAGGACAGTGGGCTCCGGAGAGGTCTGAATTATGGGCGCCTGGGCTTCCGCTTGGGCCTGGTCTTCGGCGACCTGTGAGGTCGTTACAGTGACCAGAGGTGGGGCGAAGAAGGTCATCATGCGTCCGATCGGGTAGATGACGGGTTCGGTATTGATTACCCAGGTGGCGAACAGTCCGCCTAGCGGGGAGAAGGCGCGTTCGGCCTCATCGGCGAAGTAGCGGTAGGTGTCGGTCTTGACCACGGCGGAGCTGTTGGCCATTGGCAATGCCAGAACGAGCACAAGTCCCGAAGCCTTGATAGCCGGCGGCAGCCATCGGCGCTGATAGCCGAGCAGTGGGGGCAGGCTGGCGGCTAGTCCGATGGCGTTGACTAAGGCGAAAAACAGCGAGAAGCCCATGGCGATGGGCGGCACGATAAGCGCACGCACATACTGCTTGCCTTCTTCTTCCCTAACCTCGCCGTTGGCGAGCGCTTGTGCGTCGGCGTAGAGGCGTGCGCGCTCCTGGTCGGCCAGCGCACGGTAGTGCGGCATGATGATGGCGTCGCGAAAAGCTTCCGGGTCTAGGTTCAGAGAGATCAGCAGATTGGGATCTTGTGGGCGTAGTGCCTTGTGCAGCTGATCTTGGACAGGTGGGGAGGCGAGGAAGTCTTTGGCATCGAGATCTAGCGGTAAGGTGCTGCCGAGCTGCGCCTGCATCGCCTCGTCCGCCTGGAGGCCCAGGGCCCGCATGGGCTCGGCGACCGCGATGTCCAGGAAGGTGGCGCGATCGTCCGGGCGCCAACTGTCTGGCAGGCTGAGCCCCTCGGCGTAAAGTTCTTCCCTGATACGCTCTCCCACTGCATCACTGGCCAGAAATTGTTCGTAGGACATCGCCTGCTGAGTGACAGCAGTAAGCTTATCGGCTAGATGGTCGAATTCTAAGCCGTGGCAACGCTGGACCTCCTGGCGCTCGGTCACGAAGCGTCCGCGGCGCTGTACGGTGGTGGTAACGAGTTCAGGCTCGTGGCACCAGTCGTGAGGGGCCACGTAATTGCCCAGGTTGCTAGTGACCTCTTCTCGGTAGATATCCTCGACTCGGATGATGCACTCGTCGCGGAACCGACCATTGTCGCATCGCTCACGGGCCTGGAAGTAAGTGGTAAGGCTGCGCTGCAAGGTAAGCACTTGCCGGGTGAAGGCATGCTCATCGCGATCGTCAGAGAGCACCTGCCACTGATCCATCAGGTTGGACTGCAGCTCATACCATTGGTCCTCAGCCTCCTGCATTAACGCGCTTTGGGCCTGCCAGTACTCGTCGGACACCTGCTCATAGTCGGCCCAAGTCTGCTGCATGCTGATCTGCAGCTGACGGTATTTTTCATAGCTTTCCGGTAAGTCGCGGGTGGCCTCGTTAGTGATCACCTGATCTATGATGCGGTCGGCTTCGTTCTTGAGCGAGTCGATGAATTCCGGCGATACGAAGGTCATCAGGCCCAGCACCGAGAGGAAGCTTCGGGTATGAGCGGATTCGAGATCTGCATCATCGAAGGGAATACCATCGAGCTGCAAGGCGTTGCTGGCCAACCCGCGCTTGAGCAGCAGCAGGTGCTGGGCATCCATGCGCTGCTCCGCCGAAGTTCGGTCCACCAGGGTGTCAACTAGAATGCGCTGACCTTGATACATCAGAGGAAAGCCGATACCGATGGCCAGGCTGATGACGATTAGGTTGCGCAGCAGTGGCCTGTCCTGGACCTTGATCAGGCGTAACAGAAGCAGGCATAAGCCGATGCCGGATAGAATGCGCCCCTCTAGCTCCAGAGCGAGGACTTCAGAACGGGTCAGGCTTGCAACTGCAGCGTCAACCAGGCGGCTATTGAAGGCCAGCTCATACGCTAAGTAGAGAAGGTTGAGGGCAAACAGGATCAGCAGCCAGGCGGGAAGCCCCTTGCCGAAGGGGTTAGTCACGTGAGCTTCCTTGTGGAGATGGGGAGGTACGGGGGATTGCGATGATAACGGGGCCAGTGGTCGGCACCAGATCGGCCGGGCCATGGTCATGAGCCTGGAGCACCCCACGCTCCGGAACTTGAATGCTTGCGGGTTGATCGGTTAGCGAAGAGATGGTGCCTTGGTCGGTCAGATATGCGCCCTGGCGCACTAGGAAAGCTTGTTCGTGGTCTCGCTCTCGAGCGGCGTCGCTGGGGAGTGTGGTGCCTTCAATGACCAAGGGCACGGGTGGCGCCTGAGAGTCGGGAGGCGTGCAACTTTCTTGGTCGCAAAGCAGGCTGGCGGCAAAGGCATCTAGATCATCGCTGTACGCCAGGATAGGCATCATCAGGACGAGATTAAGCAACAGACCTGACACAATGTGGTAGCGCAGCGAATGTCTCATCATGCCCTCCCTGGCCGAACGAAATGTGAGTTTTGATCCCATATCGGCCAGAGAGGCTGGATCTTTAGGGTGGGTGAGAAGTGCCCAGAGCTATTTTCAATGAAGCTAATCAAACTCGGCAAAAGTATATATTCTAAATTAGCAATGCTCTATGATTGGTTGCAGGCTCCACCAGCTTAGCCACTTTGGTCAGAGCCTCTTTCCGCTCCTCGAAGTAGTCGTGTCGGTCGTAGATGCCTTCTACGCCCTTAAGCTTGTGGTTCAGGCAGCGCTCTGCGACATGCCCCGGCACACCTGCGGCAGCCAGCAGGCTTCGGCAGGTGCGGCGCAGGTCATGCACTGTGAACTCGGCGATGTCGCCCATCCTGTTCGCCGGCTGCTGCTTCTTGCCGGGCTCCTTGCCGAACAGCTTGGCAATGGCGCGATTCAGGGTGTCCTTGCCCATGTGTGGTCGCATGCTGCTGCGGCGGCTGGGAAAGACGTAGGGCGAGCCGCAGGCGCGGATCTTGAGTTCTTCCAGCCAGCTGACAGCCTGCGGAGGCAGAGGAATCGCCATCCCCCGGCCTGTCTTGCTTCGCTCGCCGGACAGGTTCCACCGCTTCTCCTTCAGGTCAAATTCTGACCACTGGGCCTCGGTCAGCTCGGTCTTGCGTACCCCCAGGACGAGCAGCAGCGCGCACGCGAGATAGTTCTCTCGGGTGAAGCTCTCCCGATTGTCTCTGAAGATTTGGAAGACCTGGTGAATCTCCTCGATGGTGAGGGCTCGGTCACGACTTTTCTCGATACCGCCGGCGTCGTTGACGCTGAAGGCTGCCGCCGGGTTGTAGGTGAGCAGTCCAAGCTTGATGGCGTGATTGAACAGCTGCTTGAGGTACATCAAGGTGTCGTTGGCGATGGCCGGACGTCCGCTGCTGGCAACCTTGCGGATGATGTCTCGCACGTCCATGGGGGTGACGTTCTCCAAGGCCTGGTGCCCAATGGACGGAGCGACCTCTTTCTCGAAGATGCGCTTCGGGATGCGTGGGTGCTTCAGGCGCTTCTCCAGATCGTGGTACCAGTCATCGAACAGCTCCCTGACGGTGTGGATAACGATCTGCTCTTCCCGCCTGCGCTCTTCGACAGGGTCGATACCGCTCCGGATGGCTTTCTGTGCATCTGCAGCTTGCTCGCGGGCCTCAGCCAAGGATAGGTTCACGCATTTTCCCAGTGTCAGTTCACGGCGCTTTCCAGCGAGCGTGAACCGATGCATCCAGTAAGGAGCGCCCTTTTTGGGAATCATCAGGTATAGGCCGTTGCCATCACTGTAGCGGCCCGGTACGCCGTCCTTGATCAGGGACTGGATCTTCTTGGCTGTGAAACTCCCCATCATTCACTCCTGGCAGCTGTTATCAAAAATTTGAAACCATCGTTTGAATTTTTGTCAGCCAAGGTCGGGCATTGCTCATCAACTCCCTGTATAGCCAGGCCTTCGTGCCTGGCTTGCTGGGGTGGGCCGTCACTGGAAGGAGGGCCATGCCTGGGTAGGAGTGTTTGAGGTGGGGAGTACCCATAGAGAATTTTCGCCTTTTTGGTGGGGAGTAACCCGGTGTACTCCCCATTGTACTCCCCAATTGGCGATAGCTTAAGCTAGACTTCCGTAGATTGCTGTAGACAACCCCTCCAGTAATTTCCTTTAAAAATAATGAGTTGTGTATTTTTGTGGAGAGGCGTGGACACTACTCGATGTTCTGGATCTGCTCCCTCATCTGCTCGATCAGCACCTTGAGCTCCACCGCGCAGCGGGTGCTTTCGGCAACCACCGACTTTGAGGAGAGGGTGTTGGCCTCGCGGTTGAGCTCCTGCATCAGGAAGTCGAGGCGGCGGCCGACGGGGCCCTTCTGGGTGAGCTGGCGCTCGACCTCGATGACGTGGGTGTCGAGGCGGTCGAGCTCCTCGTCGACGTCGGCCTTCTGGGCCATCAGTGTCAGCTCCGCCTCGAGGCGCTGGGGGTCGAGTTCTGCCTTGACCGCGTCGAGTCGTTCCAGTAGCAGCTGGCGCTGACGGGCAAGGATACCCGGCAGCAGGCGCCGGACTTCGGCGACCTGCTCGTGAATGCCGGTCAGTCGGGCGCGGATAAGCTCGGCGAGCTGATCACCCTCGCGGGCGCGCCCGGCCACCAGGTCGTCCAGGGCGGTCTTGAACAGAGCGTGGGCGGCGGCCTGGATGGCGTCGAGATCGACGCTGTCGGCGGTGAGGATGCCGGGGTGCTGGAGCATGCCGAGGGCATCGGGCATGGCCACGCCGGGTAGCTCGCTGCGCACCTCGACCAGTGCCTGAGCGAGCGACTTGAGCCGGGTGCGGTCGATGCTGAGGCTGTCGCTACCGTTCACTGGCTCGAAGCGCAGGGTGCACTCCAGCTTGCCGCGTGCCAGGCGTTGGCGCAACGCGTCGCGCCATGCAGGCTCGAGGTCGCGCAGGCTGTCGGGCAGGCGAAAGTGCAGGTCGAGATAGCGCTGGTTCACCGAGCGCAGCTCGAGCTGCAGGCTGCCCCACTCGGCCTCGTGGCGCTGGCGGGTGAAGGCGGTCATGCTATGCACCATGCGAATCTCCTGGCGTATCGAGAACGGCGTAAACGCGATGGCGCCAGTGTACCCGATTCGCGGTTGCGAACGTGTAGAATGGCGCCACTTCGGCGGTCGTCAGCCACTCCCACGGCCAGGCCGCGCCGACCATCTAGAATTGCAACGCGAGAGTTGAGAGACCTATGCGCCCCAGTGGACGACAGCCCGACCAGGCCCGCGAGATCCGCCTGACCCGTGATTACACCCGCCATGCCGAAGGCTCGGTGCTGGTGGAGTTCGGTGACACCCAGGTACTGTGCAACGCCAGCGTCGAGGCCGGCGTGCCGCGTTGGCTACGCGGCAAGGGCCAGGGCTGGGTGACCGCCGAGTACGGCATGCTGCCACGCGCCACCCACTCACGCAGTGGCCGTGAAGCCTCGCGGGGTAAGCAGGGTGGCCGCACGCTGGAAATTCAACGCCTGATTGGTCGCTCGCTACGCGCTGCGGTCAACCTCAAGAAGCTCGGTGAATTCACCATTACCGTCGATTGCGACGTGATTCAAGCCGATGGTGGCACCCGCACCGCCTCGATCACCGGCGCCTGCGTGGCGTTGGTCGATGCGCTGCGCTACATGCAGCGCAAGAAGCTGATCAAGCAGGACCCCTTCGTGCAACTGGTCAGCTCGGTGTCGGTGGGCATCTTCAAGGGCACGCCGGTGGTCGATCTCGACTACCCCGAAGACAGCGGCGCAGACACCGACATGAACGTAGTGATGACCGAGACGGGGGGGCTGATCGAGGTGCAGGGCACCGCCGAGGCCGGCGCGTTTTCCCGCGCCGAGCTCAATGCGCTGCTCGACCTGGCCGAGGCGACTGGCGCCGATCTATTTGGCCACCAGCGCGAGGCGCTGGGCATTCGCCGCTAGGCCCGCGCGCTAAATGGCCAACGCATGACGCCGGCCTCTGGGCCGGCGTCATGGGGACGGGAGGGCGCAGGGATTACAGGCTGAGATCGTACTCGACGATCAGCGGCGCGAACTCGGAGAAGGTCGCATCGTAGTCGATCCAGGCGTCGACCACATGGCGGCGGAAGTTGGGGCCGACCATCTGGTAGTCGAGGCGCCAGCCCTCCTGGCGCGAACGCGGCTGATCCTGGTCCAGCGCCGGCCACCAGGTGTACTCGCCGGCGTCGCGATTGATCTCGCGGAAGGTATCGATGAAGCCGGTCGGGCCAAGTACCTGATCCATCCAGGCACGCTCTTCGGGCTTGAAGCCCGGCGTGGTCTGGTTGTCGGCCCAGTTCTCGAGGTCGATGGTCTTGTGGGCGATGTGCCAGGTACCGCAGATGATGTACTCGCGACGCTTGCGCGCCATCTTGCCGAGATACTCCTGGTACTGCGCCATGAAGGTTTCCTTGGCCTGCGGGTCGCTGCCGTCGGGCATCAGGAAACTGGCGATGCTGAAGCGGTCGTAGTCGGCCTGCAAAAAGCGCCCTTCGTGGTCGCACTGCTCGAAACCCAGGCCGTACATGATGGCCTTGGGGATCTTGCGGCAGTAGAGGCCGACCCCGGAGAAACCGTCCTGCTCGGCATCGAGGAAGTAGCCTTCGTAGCCTTCGGGATAGAGAATACTGTCGTCGAGCTCGAAGCTCTTGGCCTTGAGGTTCTGCACGCAGACGACATCGGCATCCTGGTTGGCGAGCCAGTCGAGAAACCCTCGACCGACCGCTTCGCGGATGCCATTGACATTGATGCTGGCGATTTTCATTACGTGGTCCCTTTTCCGTCGCGCGTGTATGATACCCGACGTTTCGACGTTTGGGTAAATGGCCTTAGTTGATAAACATGATAGGGGGTCCTGTGGTGCAGCAAGGCAATGCTGGTGAAATGCAGCCGTACCAGCGCGAATTCATCGAATTCGCCATCGACCAGGGCGTGCTGCGCTTCGGTGAATTCACCCTCAAGTCGGGCCGCGTCAGTCCTTACTTCTTCAATGCCGGCTTGTTCAAGAGCGGTGCGGCCCTGGCGCGCCTGGGCCGTTGCTACGCTCAGGCCATCGAGGCCAGCGGCCTCCAGGCCGACGTGCTGTTCGGGCCAGCCTACAAGGGCATCCCGCTGGCGGCGACCACCGCCGTGGCGCTGGCGGAGCACCATGATCGCGACCTGCCGTTCTCTTTCAATCGCAAGGAAGCCAAGACCCACGGTGAGGGCGGCAATATCGTCGGCGCACCGCTTGAAGGGCGGATTCTGATCATCGACGACGTGATTACCGCCGGCACCGCGATTCGTGAAGTGATGGCGTTGATCGAAGCCGCCGGCGCTGAGGCCGCGGGGGTGGTCATCGCCCTCGACCGCCAGGAGCGCGGTGCCGGTGAGCTGAGCGCCATTCAGGAAGTCGAGCAGCGCTACGCCATGCCGGTGATCAGCATCGTCACCCTGGACATGGTACTCGAGTACCTCGAACAGCACGCCGGCGAGGCCATGCAGCCCCATGCCGAGGCGATCCGCGCTTATCGCGACCGCTACGGCATCGTCAGCTGAAATACCGATTCAACCCGTCAACCGATGTGAGTGATATTGCCATGAAACGCGCCCTCTCTGCCCTGTCCATCGCTGTCCTGATGCTGGCTGCCACGACCGCGTCGGCCACCAGCAGCCTCGATCTCAACCTGAGTGGCGACGCCGTGCAGTTCGACGCGGCCGGCGAGATAGCACCGGGCATCGCCCTGGGCGGTGGTATCCTGCACAGTGGCTACCGTGACGATGCCACCCAAGGGCATATCCAGCTGCTCGGCGTGGACCGCAACAGCGATCTGGATATCGGCATCGGGGCGCGCTGGAGTCAGTACGATACCGATTACGGCAACGGCGGTGGCCTCGGCCTGGGTGGTTACGGTTACGCTTATCTGCCCCAGGCGCCGGCGGTGTCGCTGGGCGGCTATGCCTTCTACACCCCCAGCGTAGTGACTACCAGCGACCTCGACGATAGCCTCGAGGTTGGCCTGCGGGCGCGCTATGCCTTCACCCGCAACGTCGATGGCTACGTCGGCTATCGCCGCCTGCGCGCCGACTTCGACACCTCGCCGGGCAACCAGACCCTTGACCGCGGTGCTCATGCTGGGGTGCGGCTGACCTTCTGATCCATCGCCCCTACCAGCACTCGGGCCCCTCGGCGCTGGTCGAGCCGGGCCCGAGTGCGTCTGGGGCCAGTATATGGGGGCGCCATGCTCGATGTGGTCCTGTTCGAACCCGAGATCCCGCCCAATACCGGCAACCTGATACGGCTGTGCGCCAATACCGGCTTCCGGCTGCATCTGATCGAGCCGCTGGGTTTCGTGCTGGATGACAAGCGGCTGCGGCGGGCCGGGCTCGATTACCATGAGTGGGCGGCCGTGCGCGTGCACCGCAACTGGGCGGCGTTTCTTGCCGATGTCGCCCCGCAGCGGGTATTTGCCGTATCGACCCGCGGGCGCAGCGGCTACCATGAACCCCGCTATGCGCCGGGGGATGCCCTGGTGTTCGGCCCCGAAACCCGCGGCCTGCCCCAGTCGATGCTCGATGCGCTGCCGCCCGAGCAACGCCTGCGCCTGCCGATGCTGCCCGATAGCCGCAGCCTCAATCTCTCCAACGCCTGCGCCATCCTGGTGTACGAGGCGTGGCGCCAGCTGGGGTTCGCCGGCGCCTCAGACCCCATGGCCACTGCCGAGGAGTAAGCGATGTCGATTCAGCAGCGCCTGGCCAAGCTCAATCCTCGCCAGCAGGAGGCGGTGCGCTACATCGATGGCCCCTGTCTGGTACTGGCCGGTGCCGGTTCCGGCAAGACCAGCGTGATCACTTCCAAGATCGCCTACCTGGTGCAGGAGTGCGGCATGAGCGCCCGGCGTATCGCCGCGGTGACCTTTACCAACAAGGCCGCACGCGAGATGAAGGAGCGCGTGGGGCAGATGCTCAAGGGCAAGGAGGGCCACGGTCTGACCGTCTCGACCTTCCACACCCTGGGACTCAATATCATCCGCGGCGAGCTCAAGACGCTGGGCTACAAGCCGGGCTTCTCGCTGTTCGACCCCGAGGATGCCAAGGCGCTGCTGCGCGATTTGATGAACAAGGATGCCCAGGTCGACGCCGAGCAGATCAACGCCGTCCAGGCGCAGATCTCGCAGTGGAAGAACGACCTGGTGCTGCCCGGCGAGGCGCTGTCGCACGCCGTGGACGACGACCAGCACTTCGCGGCGCGGGTTTACGAGGCCTACGGCCGCCACCTCAAGGCCTACAATGCGGTGGACTTCGACGATCTGATCCTGCTGCCGGTGGCGCTGCTGCAGCGCGACCCCGAGGCGCTGGCGCGCTGGCGACGCAAGATCCACTACATGCTGGTCGACGAGTACCAGGACACCAACGTCTCGCAGTACCTGCTGGTCAAGCTGCTGATGGAGGAGCGCAAGACCTTCACTGTAGTCGGCGACGACGACCAGTCGATCTACGCCTGGCGCGGCGCGCGCCCCGAGAACCTGGTCACCCTGGGCGAGGATTTCCCGCGACTCAAGGTGATCAAGCTGGAGCAGAACTACCGCTCCACCGGCACCATCCTGCGCGCCGCCAATACCCTGATCGCCAACAACCCCCACGTTTACGAGAAGTCGCTGTGGTCGGACATGGGCGACGGCGAGGCGATCCGCGTGGTGGTCAACCGCCACGAAGAGGCCGAGGCCGAGCGGGTGGCCAGCGAGATCCTCACCCGGCGCATCAAGGAGCGTGCCGAGTGGCGCGACTTCGCGGTGCTCTACCGCGGCAACTTCCAGGCACGGCTGCTGGAGCTCAAGCTGCAGCATTACCAGATTCCCTACAAGCTCTCCGGTGGCACCTCGTTCTTCTCGCGTAACGAGATCAAGGACGCCATGGCCTACCTTCGGCTGCTGATCAATCCCGCCGACGACAACGCCTTCCTGCGCATCGTCAACGTGCCGCGCCGCGAGATCGGCCCCGGGACCCTGGAGAAGCTTGCCAACTACGCCACCGAGCGCGGCTGCTCGCTGTTTGGCGCCTGCCACGAGTTGGGGCTCGAGCAGTTGCTGCCGACCCGCGCCGTCGAGCGCTTGGGCAGGTTTACCCACTTTATCGACGGCGTGCGGCGGCGCATGGATGGCGGCGATGCGATCCATGCCATCCGCGATATGCTGCGAGAGATGGACTACGAGGCGTGGCTCTACCAGAACGCCAGCGCGCCGACCATTGCCGAGCGTCGCATGGCCAACGTCTGGACGCTCATCGACCAGCTCGAGAAGTCGATGCAGCGCGCGCCGGATGAGACCGGGGATGAGAACCTGGCCAGCGAAGACACCGAAACCGACAGCGTGGAGGCTGCCATCTCGCGGCTGGTGCTACGCGATATCCTCGAGCAGCAGGCCGAGGAGGACGACTCCGACCGCGTCCAGCTGCTCACCATGCACGCCTCGAAGGGGCTCGAGTTTCCCCACGTCTACCTGATGGGCTGGGAGGAGGAGCTGCTGCCACATCGCAATGCCATCGAGGCGGGCACGGTGGAGGAGGAGCGCCGCCTCGCCTACGTCGGTATCACCCGCGCACGCCGTACCCTGACGCTGACGCTGGCTCGACAGCGCAAGGCCTATGGTGAGCTGATGGACTGCATCCAGAGCCGCTTCCTCGACGAGCTTCCGGACCAGGACCTGGCCTGGGAGGGGCGCGCCGACAAGGAAGACCCTGACAAGAAACAGGCGCGCGGCAAGGATGCATTGGCGGGGATTCGTTCGCTGCTGAACTAGCCTTTGCCTGTAAACGTACGAAGGGCGCCGAATGGCGCCCTTCGCGGTAATGGCCGTCAGGTACTCAAGCCACTTATTCTGACTCGGCGACCATAAAGTCGACGATGGCTTCGACCTCTTCATCGGAGAGCGACATATTGCCCCCCTTGGGCGGCATGGCGCCAATGCCATTGATGGCGTGGTCGTAGAGGGTCTCGATGTCCTGGTCGAGACGATCACCCCAGTCGTCACCCAGGATCGGCGCGCCGGCGGCACCGCTGGCGTGGCAGGCGGCACAGCCGCCACTGGCATACAGCGCTTCGCCGTCCAGGCCGTTGTCTTCTTCGGTCGCCGCCACGTCTTCTTCAGCTGCGGCATCTTCTTCACCGTTGGCGGCGAGGTCGGCCTCTTCTTCGCCATTGGCGGCGTCAGTCATGTCGGCCTCATCGTCGCCACCGATCTCCGGCAGATCCCCATCGTAGACCGACTCGATCAGGTAGTTGGTCGACGCCATTACCTCTTCGTCCGAGAGATTGGGGTTGCCGCCGCGGGCCGGCATGGCGCCGATGCCGTTGATGGCGTGGTCGTAGAGGGTCTCGATGCCCTGGTCGAGGCGTGCGGCCCAGGCGTCCGCATCGTCCATCATCGGCGCGCCGGCGGCACCGCTGTCGTGACAGGCGGCGCAGACCTGCCCGTAAATCGCCCCGCCGTCGAGACCGTCGCCATTCTCTGCGACATCGTCAGCGTCTTCGGCGGCCGCGGCGGTGCCGCAGTCCTGGCCCTGCAGACACACCTGGCCCACCGGCTTGAGGCGTTCGGCAATGGCGTCACGATCGACGTCGGCGTGTGCTTGGGAAGCGGCCGCCACGGCCAGGCCCAGGGTGGTCAGGCACCCGATGATCAACTTGCTGGAATTCACTCTCACCACCTCTTACGGTCTGGTATCGAGAACAGCTCGATGCATTATTGTGTAGGACGCCGCCATGCCACCTGTGGCCGCGCCAGGCACGAAGAATGGCCACAGTATACCGGCAACCGGTTTGCCAGGAAAATGCCCCATTGCAGGCCATTTGGCGAAGGGGCGCGCGCAGCGGCCGCGGCGAGGCTGGACACTCGCCGGGCTGGCAGTTAGCATTATGCCCGCCTCACGGCACTGCAGCCCGCTGCAGCCGCGCGCCCATAGCTCAGCTGGATAGAGTACTGCCCTCCGAAGGCAGGGGTCGAAGGTTCGAATCCTTCTGGGCGCGCCAACGAATTTCAAGGGTCTACGGTTCAGCCGTAGGCCCTTTGTCGTTTCTGGCGCCTGCCTTTAGCCCATTAGCGTATTGAGCAGGTGGCGTTCCATCGCTTCGGCGGCGGGAGAGAGGCTCTGTCGTGCCCGACGCAGCAGGCCGATCCGTCGCTCCAGGCGAGGCTCGGCCAGAGGAACGAAGCGCAGCCGCTCATGCTCCTCCTGGAAGGCCAGGCGCGGCAGAGTGGTGATGCCGATGCCGGCCTCGAGCATGGCGGTCAGGGAGATCATGTTGGAAATATATAGCGTGCTCTCGACCAGTAGCTCGGCGGCGGGGGAGCCCTCCAGCAGTCGCGAGGTGCCGTTGCTGATCAAGGGATGGCCGATCAGTGCCTGCCAATGCAGCTGATCATGATTGGCCAGGGGGTGATCGTCGCGGCACACCACCCCTATCTCGTCCTGTAGCAACGGCGTAAAGCTCAGCGCCTCGTCGGGCCGCCATATGCTGGTAATGCCGAGTTCCACCTCGCCCCTGAGTACCATCTGGTTGACTCCCTCGGAGTGGCCGTCCTGAAGGCTGATCTCGATGCCGGGATAGTCGTGCACGAAGCTGGCCAGGATGGCAGGCATCAGCCGGCTGGCCACCGAGGGTACGGCGGCGATATCGACACGCCCGCGCTGCTGGCTGACCAGCGCCAAGGCGTCCTGGCAGATACGATCGTGATGGGCCACCAGCTCGCGAAAGCGTGGTTCGCACCACTGCCCGAAGGGGGTCAGCAGCGCCTTGCCGTTCCCTTTCTCGAACAGCGCTTGGCCGAGACGGGACTCCAGGTCGCGCACCGCCATGGAGATAGCCGGCTGGCTTCGGTGTAGCTGCTTGGCGGCGGCATGAAAGCCCCCGTGATCGACGATGGCGAGTATATAGCGCAGGGGCTGGAGCTTTAGTTCTGGCAGCACGGTAAGCTTACCTGATCAAATTATCTGTTTTATTGATTATCCTTATCTTGGCGGCTCTCCTAGGATGACGTCAACGCTATCCAGGAGGTCATCATGTCATCCCAGCACTCCCTTTATATTGCCGGCCGGTGGATCGAGGGCGAGAGCACCATCGCCAATCACAGCCCGTCGGATCGCCAGGACCTGATCGGCCACTACGCCCAGGCCAGTGTCGCCCAGGTGCACGAGGCCATTGCCGCAGCGCGCCAAGGGCAGCGTGAGTGGGCCAAGAGTGGCCTGGAGCAGCGCTATGCGCTGCTGATGGCCATTGGTGACGAGCTGATGGCACGCAAGGAGGAGCTGGGACGTTTGCTTTCCCGGGAGGAAGGCAAGCCCTTGGCCGAAGGGATTGGCGAGGTGGGCCGCTCGGCCCAGTTCTTCCACTACTACGCCGCCGAGGTGCTGCGCCAGATCGACGAGCGGGTCGACTCGGTGCGCCCCGGGGTCGAGGTGGAGACCCGTCGCGAGCCGGTGGGCGTGGTGGGGGTGATCAGCCCTTGGAACTTTCCCATGGCCACGGCGGTGTGGAAGATCGCCCCGGCGCTGGCTTTCGGTAATGCGGTGATCTTCAAGCCAGCCAATCTGGTGCCCGCCAGCGCCTGGGCGCTGGCCGAGATCATCAGCCGCCAGGCGCTGCCCGCCGGCACCTTCAACCTGGTGATGGGTGGTGGGGGTAGCGTCGGCGAGACGCTGATCTCGAGCCCCGAGATCGATGCCCTGAGCTTCACCGGCTCGCTGGAGGTGGGGCGCCGCGTGGCGGCGGCCACCGCCGGCAATCTGGTCAAATGTCAGCTGGAGATGGGGTCCAAGAACGCGCTGATCGTCGCCCAGGACGCCGACCTCGACCTGGCCGTGGAAGCCGCCTTCAACGGCGCTTACTCCGGTACCGGCCAGAAGTGCACCGCGTCGTCTCGCCTGATCGTCCATGCGGCCGTGCATGACGCCTTCGTTGACAAGCTGGTGGCTCGCCTGGCCAAGGCCAAGGTAGGGCCGGCCCTGGCGGAAGGGGTGCAGATCGGCCCGGTGGCCGAAGCCCGTCAGCTGGAATCCAACCTGGCCTGGATCGAGCGCGCCAAGGCCGACGGCGCCGAGCTGGCCTTCGGTGGCGAGCGCCTCGACTGCGGTAGCGAGGGCTACTTCATGGCGCCGACCCTGTTCACCGGTACCACCAACGCCATGGCCATCAACCGTGAAGAGGTCTTCGGCCCCATCGCCTGCGTCATCAAGGTGGCGGACATGGACGAGGCCATCGCCACCCTCAACGACACGAACTTCGGCCTCACCGCCGGGATCATTACCGATTCCCTGGCCCTGGCCAGCGAGTTCAAGGCCCGCGCCGAGACCGGTTGCGTGATGGTCAACCTGGCCACTGCCGGCACCGATTATCACGTGCCTTTCGGCGGTCGCAAGGATTCGAGCTTCGGCCCCCGCGAGCAGGGGCGCTATGCCCGGGAGTTCTACACCGTGGTCAAGACCTGCTACGTCAAGGCTTGAGGAGCGCTCCATGTCCAAGCAAATGCTGACCGTCGACGGCCTGCAGTACTCCAACTGGTCCCGGGAGATCTTCCAGCAGATGCATGAAGGCGGCGTCGATGCCGTGCATGCCACCCTGGTCTACCACGAGACGACGCGTGAGACCCTCTCGCGGCTAGGCGAGTGGAATCGGCGCTTCGAGCAGAACGCCGACCTGATCATGCCGGTGCGGGAGCCTGCGGATATCCTGCGTGCCCAGGCGGCCGGCAAGGTGGGGATCTTCCTGGGAGCCCAGAACTGCTCGCCGATCGAGGACGATATCGACATGGTGGCGGTGATGCGCCGCCTAGGTCTGCTGATCATGCAGCTCACCTACAACAACCAGAGCCTGCTGGCCTGTGGCTGCTACGAGAGCGAGGACAGCGGCATCACCCGCTTCGGGCGTCAGGTGATCCGCGAGATGAACCGGGTCGGCATGGTCATCGACATGTCGCATAGCGCCGAGCGTTCGACCCTCGAGGCCATCGAGCTTTCCGAGCGTCCGGTGATCATCTCGCATGCCAACCCGAGCTTCTTCCACGAGGCCAAGCGCAACAAGTCCAACCGCGTACTGTCAGCCATCGCCGAGAGCGGCGGCCTGCTGGGCTTCTCGGCCTACCCCTTTCATCTCAAGGGAGGGCCGGACTGCACCCTGGAGGCCTACTGCGAGATGATCGCCCGCACCGTGGACCTGATGGGCATCGAGCACGTGGGGCTGGGTACCGATCTCTGCCAGGACCAGCCGGTCGCGGTACTGGAGTGGATGCGTAACGGTCGCTGGTCCAAGGAGATGGACTACGGCGAGGGGAGTGCCAGTAACGCCGGCTGGCCGCGACCACTGGCCTGGCTACGCGACAGCCGTGACTTCCCCAAGCTGATCGATGGGCTGCGCAACCAAGGCTTCGCCGAGACAGACATCGAACGCATCATGGGACGCAACTGGGTGGCGCTGCTCGAGCGCGTCGCCAGCTAAACCGCATTACGCCAGCTCTTTTTATAACAACAGATAACGAGGCAACGTTCATGAGCAGTCAACCTGATCCGGCGGCCACTCGGCCCTCTGCCACCCGATCGCTGGGCGACCCTGTCGTCCTCGGCCTGAGCGGTGGCTTTATCGTGCTCTTCGTGCTCCTGTCGCTTTACGATACCGAGGGCGTGGCCAACGCCATTGGTGCCGGCTTCGCCTGGACCGCCGCGGTACTCGGCTCCTATTTCCAGCTCCTGCTGCTGCTGACCTTTTTCATCGCCATGGGGCTGGCGGTCTCGCCGGCGGCCAGCGCCAAGGTGGGCGGCCTGGACACACCGGAGTTGAGCACCTTCAAGTGGCTCTCGATCATCATGTGCACCCTGCTGGCCGGGGGCGGGGTCTTCTTCGCCGCCGGTGAGCCGGTCTACCATTTCGTGGTCACACCGCCGGCCTTCGACACCGAGGCGGGCACCGCGGAGGCGGTGGCCGCGGCGCTCGCCCAATCCTTCATGCACTGGGGCTTCCTGGCATGGGCGGTGCTGGGTTCCTTGACGGCCGTGGTGCTGGCCTACTGGCACTACGACAAGGGCCTGCCGCTGCAGCCGCGCACCCTGCTCTACCCGATATTGGGGGAGCGGCTGATGCGCGGCTGGGTCGGTGGCGTGGTGGATGCCTGCTGCGTGATCGCAGTAGTGGCAGGGACCGTGGGCCCCATCGGCTTTCTGGCCACTCAGGTCAGCTTTGGCCTGCATGAGCTATTCGGGATGAGCGAAGGCTATACCACCCAACTCACCATCCTGGTGGTGCTGGGGGCGCTCTATGTCACCTCGGCCGCTACCGGCATTCACCGCGGTATCCAGCTGCTCAGCCGCTTCAATGTCTTTCTGGCCCTGGCCATTGCCGCCGTCGTCTTCCTGTTCGGGCCCACGCTGTTCCTCACTAACGCCTACCTACAGGGGTTCGGTGAGTACATTAGCTCTTTCTTGACCATGGCCACCATGACGTCGGAGACCGCGCCAGGTTGGTGGATGCAGTGGTGGACGGTGTTCTTCTTTGCCTGGTTCATCGGCTATGGCCCCTTGATGGCGATCTTCGTGGCGCGTATCTCCCGGGGGCGTACCATCCGTCAGATGATTCTGGCCGTCGCGGTGATGGCGCCCATTGCCACCACGGTGTGGTTCACCCTGCTGGGCGGCTCGGGGATCCACTACCAGCTCAGCGGGGTCATCGACCTCGGCGAGGCGCTCAACAACTTCCAGTTCGATGTGGCCACCCTGACCGTGGCGCAGGCGCTACCGGGCGGCACCGTGATGGCCCTGGCGATCCTGCTGCTGACCACGATTTTCGTGGCGACCACCGGCGACTCCATGAGCTACGCCATCGCCGTGGTCTGCACCGGCCATGATCAACCGCATACCGCCGTGCGGGTCTTCTGGGGCGTCACCATGTCGCTGATGGCAGCCATCCTGCTGTATATGGGCGCCGGACAGATCGGTGTGCTGCAGCAATTCATCGTAATTACCGCGATCCCTGTCTCTTTGGTGTTGCTGCCCTCGCTATGGCTCGGCCCCCAAGCGGCCTATGCCATGGCCCGGGAGCAGGGACTGACCTCTCGTCGCAGGGTGAACGTCAATGATGAATCATGAGGTTGCCCTGACCCCCCTGAGCCTGCGCCCCGCCGATGAGGTGATGCGCATGGAGCGACTGGGGAGCCTGCATGCCTGCCGTCTCAGCTTCGTGCGCACCCTGGTGCGCCAGATGGGGCGCCAGCGTTGGCAGATCAGCAGGGTACGTTTCGATCTGAACGCCGAAGGGCACGGCACAGCCGTCTATCGCCTGCAGACGCCCCATGGGCGCTACCACGGGGTGATGTTCGCCCAACCACTGGAAGACGAGCGGCGCTCAGATCGGGTGATTGCCGAGGCCTGGGATGTGACCTTCGGTATGGTGGAGGGAGAGGTGGATGACGGTCTGCTGGCGCAGATGGCCGCCAACGTACCGCTGCAGGAGGCGGGGCGCCAGCATCCTCGGGTGCTGGTGCTGTCGCGGGCCAACAAGAGCCTGCGCAACTTTGCCCATTTCGTCGATGCCCTGGCCGCGGGAGAGCAGCCCGACCCCGCCTGGCTGACCCGGGTCGGCTATCTCTATCGCACCACCGCGGTCTACGGCAACGGCAAGTTTGGCATCGCCGACTTTGCCCGCTTGATCGACAATCCGGACTTCCGCCGGCCTTTCTCGGCGCAGATGGCCGGGGTCTACCTGCTGCGCCACTTCTCCATCGAGCAGGTAGAGCATCTGGCTGCCTGCCGGTCCCCCGAGACCGCCCGGCCGTTGGCCACCGAGCTACGTCGCTACCTGGGGATCGGCAACTCCACCGGGCTCGGCATGGCGCCTTTCCTGATCAATCACCCCCAGCTGATCGCGCAGTGGATCACCCAGCGCGAAACGGCGCTGGCGCTGGCACTGCGTCGGATGCCCGAGGAGGGCGACCGGGAGCGGATGATCGCACTGACCCGCCGCGCCATGCAGCACCTGGCCGAGACGGTGACGGAAGATCGTGAACAGAGTGAGCGCAATGCCGCCAGCGTGGCCGCCCTGCCCGATGTGTTGACCTGGCTGGCCAGCGTGCCCCTGGAGCCGGACCTCTGGTCGCAGCTGGTGGAGTGGGGCGCGCGGACCCTGCCCCTGGAGGCCCAGGAGCTGATCAATACCCTGCTGATCGAGCTCTATCCGGAGACGGTGGATGCCCTGGAGGACCAGATGGGTGTCGATGAGAATCTCGACCTGGAACCGGACATGCCGCTGATGCGCTTGCGCCAGCTGATCGAGACCCACTATGGCTGGGCGCTGTCCCACGACTATCAGAGCGCCGAAGGGGCCTACTGGTTCTGGTATCGCTCCGCGGAGAAGGAGGAGCCGCGGCTCGGGGTGCGCCATGCCGAGCCCGGCGCGGAGAAGGAGATGTCGATTGCCATCGGCCCCCGGGTGGCGCATAGCCACCGGGCGATCTGTGACTTCCTGGAGGAGGCGCCCCGCGCCAAGGTGGTCGACTTCCTGCTCGAGCGCCCGCGCCACAAGGAGATCGTGCGCCGCGTGCAAAGCCTGGTGAAGGCGCCCTATGGCGATATTCACGCCAACCTCTGGCATCGCGACATGAAGCCCATGCATCTGCTGCGCGCCAAGCTGGCCTTCTTCGGCGCCAGCCGCTTCGATCCCAAGTCGGACCGCTGGGTCCGGATCACCCTCTTCCAGGGCGCGCCCTTGGTCGAGGAGCTCAACGCCGAGCCGCAAGACCTGGCTGATTTCGATGATTGGAGCTTTCCTCTGGAGCCCCGCCGCGAGGGCGGGGCAGTGCGTCCCCAGTCGCTATCGGGAGAGGTATCCACATGAAGGTGTCGTTCAACGAACTGCAAGGACTCTGCCGCAAGGCCTTTGGCGGTATCGGCTTCGAGGAGGGTGACGCCGCCGATGCTGCCGACATGGTGGCCTGGATGCAGTGCCACGGTTTTAACGGTGTCGATCAACTCAATCGCGGGCTGGATTTCCTGCTCGCCGAAGACCCCGAAGCCCTGCCCCGGGTGATCTATCAGGATGGTGATCTGGCGGTGCTCGACGGGCAGGGGCAAAGCGTATTGCGCAGTATCAGCTTGGCCACCGAGCTGGGCTATGCCAAGGCCAGGGCCCGGGGGCTCTCGGTGGTGAAGATACGTCGTTGTCACAACCGCCAGCTGATCATGGGCTATCTGGCGCGCCTGGCCGGGCGCGGCATCAATATCAGCGCTTTCTGGCGCAATGCCCAGGAGCCGCTGACCGAGCAGGTGGTGGGCTTCCGCGCCGGCCATGCGACACCCGAGATGCGGGTCTACTCGGTGCGCGAGGTGCCCGAAGAGAACGAACCCAACGACGGCATCACCCTGGTGATGGCCAACCACGTAGAGCTGTTACCTTCCCTGGGTGCCGACCACGACCTCGATCTGCTGGCCCACCACTCCGAATCGGAGCTGCTGGCCTGCCGCCAGCGGGCGCTGCAAGACGGCATCGAGGTGGACGACGCCATCTGGTCGCGGCTCAAGACCCTGGCCCATCGACTGCTGGTGGAAGCCAGCGAGGCTTCCCGCAGCGGCGCCGGTAGCGGCGTCAACGACAACGACTGAGCGAGCGAGATCTCATGATTCATCCCGTAAGCACCGACCTCTTCGCCGCCAAGGCGCCCCTGGAGTGGGCCGTGATCGGTAACGGCATCCTGTTTACCGCCCAGATACCCATCGGCGCCGACGGGGCCGTGGTCGAGGGTGGCATCGAACCCCAGGCTCGCCAGACCCTCGAGAACCTGCGGCATACCCTGGAATGTGCCGGGGGCGGCATGCAGGACCTGACCCAGGTGCTGATCTATGTGACCCGTCGCGAGGACCTGGCCACGGTCAACCGCCTCTACGCCGACTACGTCAGCGCACCCTATCCCAATCGTGCTGCCATTATCGTCTCAGGCTTCGCCCGGGAGGAGATGCTGGTGGAAATGGTGGCCTATGCGGCGTTGGAGTCGCCTACTGCAGACCAGAACTGAGCCGATACTCGGCCTTGCGCCGCGACTGAAGTCGGGGAATTAAAGCCGCTGAATATCGATGACGTAGCCGACGATGGGGTAGCCGGCCTTACGGGCGGCCTTCTCGGCTTCCATTTGCGCTTCCAGCTTCGAGATGCTGGTGGAGTGATACTCGAAGGCGGTGTCCATCTCGAGCTGCTTGGTGCGTACCGCCAGCCTGACGATATGGCCGGTCTTCATCGACTTGGCGTCCTGCTTGTCTAGCTTGACGGGGCGTTCGGCGCGCTTGGTCGGGGTGGGCTGTTCAGCGTCAGGCTTGAGGAAGTTCTCGATCTCCTGCTGCATGCGCTGTTCGAAATCGGTCAACTCTGAACTCATGGGCTTCCTGTCGGTGACTGTGGAATAACCGCATGATAGCCGAGTAAGGCAAAGCCCGGCTATTACCGGGCGTTAGGAATTACCTCTTCAGCAGACTCCCTGTTCGATCATGGCGTCGGCGACCCTGCGGAAGCCGGCAATATTGGCGCCCAGCACCAGGTTGGTGGGGTCGCCGAACGCGTCGGCGGTGTCGGCGCACTGCCGGTGGACGTCGGCCATGATCTCCTTGAGCTTGGCGTCGACCTTCTCTAGCGGCCACTGCTGCATGCTGCTGTTCTGGGCCATCTCCAGCTGGCTGGTCGCCACGCCGCCGGCGTTGGCTGCCTTGCCGGGGCCGTAGGCGACCTTGGCTGCGAGGAACAGATCCACGGCATCCGCGGTGGACGGCATGTTGGCGCCCTCGCTGATGCAGTTGACACCATTGCCGAGCAGTGTCTCGGCATCGCCTTTGGTCAGCTCGTTCTGGGTCGCACAGGGGAAGGCGGCGTCGGCCGGGATGCGCCACACGGCATGGCCATCGGCCGGATAGTCTGTCACCGGCACGTAATGGGCCTCGGGATGCGTGGCCAGGTAGGCCTCCAGGGAGACGCGCTTGACCTCCTTGAGCTCCTTGAGCAGTTCGAGATCGATGCCGCGCGGGTCGTGGAGCGTGCCACGCGAGTCGGAGCAGGTGACCGGGGTGGCGCCCAACTCATAGAGCTTCTCGATGGTGTAGATGGCCACGTTGCCGGCCCCCGACACCAGGCAGGTCTTGCCTGCGATGCCCTCGCCGCGGGCCTCGAGCATATTCTGCGCGAAGTAGACCGCGCCGTAGCCGGTGGCCTCCTTGCGACCAAGCGAGCCGCCCCAGCTCAGGCCCTTGCCGGTGAGCACGCCCTCATAGCGGCCGGTCAGGCGCTTGTACTGGCCGTACAGGTAACCGATCTCGCGGGCACCCACGCCGATATCGCCGGCCGGCACGTCGGTGGCGGGGCCGATATGGCGATAGAGTTCGGTCATGAACGACTGGCAGAAGCGCATGATCTCGGTGTCGGACTTGCCCTTGGGATCGAAGTCCGAGCCCCCCTTACCGCCGCCGATGGGCAAGCCGGTCAGGGCGTTCTTGAAGATCTGTTCGAAGCCGAGAAACTTGATGGTGCCGGAGGTCACGCTGGGGTGGAAGCGCAGCCCGCCCTTGTAGGGTCCCAGCGCCGAGTTGAACTGCACCCGATAGCCCTTGTTGACCCGTACCTTGCCGGCGTCATCGGTCCAGCAGACGCGGAACATGATCTGGCGCTCGGGCTCGACGATGCGCTCGATGATGGCGTGGTCGTGGTAGTGGGGGCTGCGCTCGAACAGCGGCCTCAAGCACTCGAGGACCTCTTCGGCGGCCTGGTAGAGCTCGTTCTGGGCGGGGCTGCTCTTGCGTAGGCGGGTAATGGTGTCGTGGACGTAGGGCATTGGACGTTTCCCTCATGCGTAACATTCATTGACAGGGTAGTGGCTAATTGCACCATTATGCGGCACGCGCATGACCCATGTTGAAAATGAACGTCGATATGAGGCGAAATTCTGAAAAATAGAGGCAAGTCGAGCACCAAGACGGTGCAGAGCAAATGTCGGACAAACGCTTAATAAGCGCCCTGGAGGTTGTCTTCCTCCAGGGCGACCATGGGCTGTGGCAACGCATGGCGTGTCAGGGGGCGACGCTGGCGCCCTCGATGCCGTGGCGTTGAAGGGCCTGTTCGACGAAGCCGCTGGCCTTCATCTCCTCGACGAACTCGCGCAGGCAGTCGGCGGCCTGCTCACCGCGGCCTTTGGGCAGTCCCATGGCCTGCTGAATCACCATGAAGCGGCCCGGCAGCAGGCGCAGGCCGCCATGCTGCTGGCTGTCCTGTTCCAGCTGCTGCTTGACCCCGGCGGCAACCTCCAGCTGCTGCTCGACGAACTGCGCCACCACCGCGGTGGAGGTCGGCGCGCGGACGATCTCGGCCTGCTGTAGCTCGCGGCTAAGGTAGAGATCGTAGGCGCTGCCCTTGCCGACCACCACCCGATTACCGGCACGGTCGACCTGGTCGTTGTCGGTCAGCGGCGAGTCGTCGCTGACCAGATAGCAGCCTTCGATCAGTACATAGGGGGCGGTGAAGTGGATACCTTCGCCGCGCAGCGGATCGACGGCGAAGAAGCCGATATCGGCGCGCTCGGCGGTGACGGTCTCCACTGACTGGCCAGCGGAGTCGAAGGCCAGCAGTTCGATCTCGACGCCCAGCCGCTCGGCAAAGGCCCGCGCCAGGTCGACCGAGACGCCGCAGGGCTCGCCACTTTCAGGGTCGCGGCCAGCGAGGATCGGGTTGCCCAGGTTGATGGAGGCGCGCAGCACGCCGGTAGGGGCAAGGGTGTCGCGCAGGGAGGGAGAGATCTGCATGGAAGCCTCGTGGGTCTGTCAGTGGTCGATAAGCGTTACGTTAAGCAATCCGCGTCGCAGGGGGAAGTCAGACGTTGTGCGAGGGTGTTGGGGCCCAGCGCGGGGCGGTTTTGCTCTACACTAGCCGACTTTGGTCATGTGTGATGCGACAGAAGGAGTGAGACCTTGGATCTCGTTTGGTGGTTGGCCTATATGGCGCTGGGCGGTTTCGTCGGCCTGATGGCAGGGCTGCTGGGTATCGGCGGTGGCGGCATCATGGTGCCGGTGCTGACCTCGCTGTTCGTGCTGCAGGGCGTGCCCCACGAGCACCTCGCCCACCTGGCGCTTGGCACCTCGATGGCCGCCATCGTGCCGTCGTCGCTGTCGAGCCTGCGCTCGCACCACCGCCATGGGGCGGTGCGCTGGCAGGTGGTGCGCTATATCACCCCGGGCATCCTGGCAGGTACCTTTCTGGCGACCTTCGTCGCGGCACTGATTCCGACCCGGGGGCTGGCGATCTTCTTTGCCTGCTTCATGCTGCTGATGGCGGCGCAGATGATGATCAACCTCAAGCCCCAGCCGTCGCGTGGCCTGCCGGGCCCACTGGGGGTCAGCGCGGCGGGGGCCGGTATCGGCGGTATCTCGGCGCTGGTGGCGATCGGCGGCGGGGCGCTTACCGTGCCGTTTCTCACCTGGTGCAACATCAAGGTCCAGCACGCCATCGGCACGTCCGCAGCGGTGGGGCTGCCGATCGCGCTGGCCGGGGCGCTGGGCTACCTGATCAACGGCTGGAGCGTCAGCGGTCTGCCGAGTGCTGCGCTGGGCTATGTCTACCTGCCGGCGCTGCTGCTGATGGCGCCGCTGAGCATTGTCACCGCCCCGCTGGGGGCGCGGCTCGCCCACCGCCTGCCGGTGGCGACCCTCAAGCGGGTGTTCGCGGTGATGCTGGTGATTCTGGCCATGCAGATGGTCTACACGGTTTCCTCAGCGTAGCGGGTCGAGCAGTTCGCTAAGCCCGTTATGGTCGATCTCGTGCATCAGCGCCAGCAGCCGGCCCAGTTCGCCCTGGGGGAATCCCTCGCGGGCGAACCACGCCAGGTAGGGGCCGGGCAAGTCGGCGATTAGGCGCCCGGCGTACTTGCCGTAGGGCATCTTCATGCTGACCAGGGTCTGCAGATCTTCGGGGTGCATCGGCGGCGTTCCTCTACGGGCAAATCGCCGCTACTCTACGATGCCTGCCGCGCCAAGACCATTGCATCAGCGGCCTGTTTAAACCGAGACGCCCAAATAGCGGCCTAGCGTCGCTTCATCGGACATCGACTCGCCGTCGGCGGTCTCATGCACGATCTGCCCCTCCGACATGAAGTAGGCGCGGTCGGCCGCCAGCATCGCCGCCTTGACGTTCTGCTCGATCAGCAGCACGGCGACCCCCTCGCGGCTCAGCTCCTTCAGGCTCGCAGCGACATCCTCGACCACCGCCGGGGCCAGGCCCTCGGTAGGTTCATCGAGTATCAGACAGCCCGGGTTAGTGACCAGGGCGCGGCCGATGGCCAGCATCGAGCGCTCGCCACCGGAGATCTGATCGCCGTAGGCCCGGCGGCGTCGGCCCAGCGAGGGGAACAGCTCGAACACGCGGCTGGTCGTCCAGCGCTGGCCGGTGGGCCCCTTGCGGGTGTTCAACTGCAGGTGCTCGTCGACGCTGAGCGAAGGAAACAGACGCCGCCCCTGAGGCACATAGCCCACTCCCAGGTGGGCGATACGCTGCGGTGACCAGCCGAGCACCTGCTGCCCGAGCAGCGTCACCGAGCCGCTTGCTCGGGGAGGGGTAAGTCCCATCAGCGCCCGCGCCAGGGTGGTCTTGCCCACCCCATTGCGGCCCATGATCGCGACGCACTCCTTCCCGACGCTGAAAGTCAGATCCTGTAGCGCCAGGCCCAGCCCGTAGTGGGCCTCGAGGCGCTCGACGCCTATCATCGTGTCAGCCATTGGCACGCCCCAGATAGATATCGCGTACGCCCTGGTGGGCGGAAATTTCCTCAGGCGTCCCTTCGGCGAACATCTCGCCCTGATGCAGCACCGATATGCGATCGCTGAGTGCCAGCACCATCTCCATATCATGCTCGATCATCAGCAGGGTCACCTCCTGTGGCAGATCCTGCAGAATGCCCTGTAGCACTTGGCGCTCGGCATGGGAGAGGCCTGCAGCGGGCTCATCGAGCAGCAGCAGCCGCGGTTTCTGCGCCATCACCATGGCCAGTTCCAACTGACGCAGGGTGCCGTAGGAGAGATTGGCCACCGCCTCATCGAGCACGGGCGTCAGCCCCAGCTGGTCGGCGGTGGTCATCAGGTCGTCGTCGAGGCGAGACTGCCAGGGCTGCCACAGCGACGGCAGTCGGCCGTCTCCCCTGGCCAGCGCCAGGTTCTCCCGGACGGTGACCGAGGGTACCAGCGTGGATACCTGATAGGTGCGGCCGAGCCCCTTGAGGGTACGCTGGATGACCGAGTCGCGGGTGATATCCTCGCCGAAGAAGCCGATAGATCCACGGTCGGGCTTGAGCTCGCCGGCGATCATGTTGAACAGCGTGGTCTTGCCGGCGCCGTTGACGCCAATCAGCCCGCGCCGCTCTCCGGGCGTGACGCGCAGATGGACATCGCTGGCCACCATCAGCGAGCCGAAGGACTTGGCCAGGCCGGCGACCTCCAGCGCCGGCACAGGGCTCATCTCGGGTTGTGCGTCAGTCATAGTAGGGGTCCGCACAGCTGCCCGGCGGGAAGTCGCGGCTGTCGGGTTCGCCGGCCAGGTATGCCTCGGCCTCGAAGGGGCCGAACTGGCTGACGCTCTCGTAGGTCTTGATCGGCACGTTGACCAGCCGGCCGTCCACCTCCTGCACCTCGTTGATGTAGATGTTCTGTACCGGGTTGCCGTAGTCGTCGAGGTGGAAGGGGCCGCGCGGTGCGTCCGGCATTTCGGTGGCGCGCAAGGCGGCAATCACCGCGTCGCGGTCGCCGCCGTTGGCACTCTCGAAGGCATCCACCGCCATCTTGAAGGCCACGTAGCCGTGCTCGGCCGGGGCCAGCGGCATCACCTCATCGCCGTGCATCGCCCAGAAGGCATCGCGGAAGGCCAGGAAGGTGTCGCTCTCCAGGCCTTCGGCATACTGTAGCGCCGAGAGACCGCCGATGGCCTGCTCGCCCATCTCCGGCAGGTCGCCTACGGCGAAGAAATTGGAGCCCCCCAGCAGCGGCATGCGCGCGTCGATACCGAAGTCGTGATACTGCTGGAAGAACGCCAGGCCATCGCTGCCGGCGCCGTTGTAGAGCAGCGCATCGCCATCCGGGAGGGTGGCCAGAATGGAGCTGTAGTCGGAAGTGCCGGTGGGGTGCCAGATGCGCTCCACCGATTCCCCGCCCGCGGCGCAGAAGCCCTTGAGGAAACCGCCCAGCTGGTTGTAGGGGAAGGAGTAATCCTGCCCCACCATGACGATGCGCTGGTGGCCCAGCTCCTCGGCGACGTATTCGCCGAAGGCGAACATCGGCTGTGCCCCGGTCCAGCCGGCACGCACCACGTTTTCGGCGCGGTCGCGCATGGTAATGTCCTCGGGTGCCGAGTAGGAGATCACCGTCGGCATGCCCGAACCCTTGGCCCACTCCAGGCCGGCCAGGCCGGTGCCGCCCAGCACCGGTCCCACCACCAGATCGACGTTATCGCGGGACTCCATGGCCCGCAGCCGGTCGACGGTGGTCTCGGCATCGCCCTGGGAGTCGTAGAACTCGACCTCTAGATTGAGTGCGTCGAGGCGCTCGGCAAGTTCCTCCATGGCCAGCTCAACGCCCATGCGTTGCTGTTCGCCAAAGAAGGAGAATACTCCGGTGGTGGGGCCGATCACCCCGATACGCAGCGTGTCGTCGGCTTGCAGGTGGGCAGTGGCGCCTACCGCCAGGGCGGATACGCTGCCTATGATGAGCGTCTTGGCGTACTTCATGGCTCTTCTCCTTGGGTTGTTGTTGTCGCGGAAGCCTGTGGCTTCGATTTGCGTTTGAAACGCTGCTCGAGCACGTCTGCCAGCCCCCGGGGCATCAGCAGAATCGAGAGCAGCAGGACCAGGCCGATCACCATCATGTGTCGGTCGGTGTACTGGGCTACCAGAGTTTCCAGGGTGATCAGGACGGCCACCCCGAGAGCAGGGCCCAACAGGCTGCGATAGCCGCCCAGTACCGCGGCGGTCAGCACCCACACGGCGTGCCCCAGGCCCAGCGGTGACGGCGACATGATGCCCATGTCGTAGACCAGGAAGACCCCCGCCACCCCGGCGATGGCCCCGGCCAGCACGAAGGCGCTGAAGCGGGCCAGGGCAACCGGATGGCCCAGGGCGCGCATGCGCTGCTCGTTCTCCTGTATCCCCAGCAGCAGTAGCCCGAAGGGCGAACGATACAATCGCCACACGGCGAGGAAGATCGCCACCGTGACCGTCGTGACCAGTACGTAGAAGACCCGGGTAGCATTGAAGTCGATACCGCCATACACCGGCATGCGTACCCCGGCGATGCCGTTGTAGCCGCCGGTGACGTCGACCCACTGGAACGACAGCGCCCAGACCATCTGCCCCAGAGCCAGCGTCAGCATCAGGAAGCCCACCTTGCGTGAGCGCACGGTCAGCAGGCCGAAGATCACGGCGCTCAGCGTGGTGAGCAGCAGTGCCAGCGTGACCACCAGCGGAAAGGGCAGGCCGAAGCGCACTCCCAGAATGGCGACGGTATAGCCGCTGATGCCGGCGAAGGTGGTCTGGCACAGCGAGAACCAGCCCAGCCGACCTGCCAGCAGCGAGAAGCTCAGCGCCGCCAGGGCATAGATCATCGCCCGGTTGGCTTGGGAGACCGCATAGTTGCCCATCAGCAGCGGCCATGCCACGAGGACGGCGAGTAGCGCCAGAATGATCAGGTATTCGCGTTTCATGCAGCCCTCCCGAACAGCCCTTGAGGGCGGAAGACCAGAATCAGCGTCATCGGCAGGAACAGAAAGAACAGCGCGAACTGCGGCAGATAACCGGTGGCGAAACTCGACACCATGCCGGTGATCAGCGCACCGACCGCGGCGCCCTTGAGTGAGCCCATGCCGCCGATGATGATCACCACCAGCGACAGCATCAGCACCCGCACGTCGAGCCCTTGGGTCAGCGACATGTAGGAGGTACCCACCACGCCGGCCACGCCGGCCAGGAAGCTGGCCACGGCAAACACGCCGCCGAACAGCAGCGGCACGTTGATGCCCTGGGACATGGCGGTTTCGCGATCATCGACGCCGGCGCGGATGGCGGCACCGAGGCGGGTATAGGTCATCACCAGCCACAGCGCGATGCCCAGCAGCACGGCAAAGACCATGATCAGCACCCGGAAGTAGGGGTACATCATCACGCCGAGGTCCACCGGTGCACGCAGCTCGCGGGGCAACGGCAGGCTCACCGGCTGCCCGCCATACACCACCAGCAGGGCGTCGGCGATGATCAGCCCCACGGCAATGGTCAGCAGCGCCTCGGAGAGATCCAGGCCGCGCACCCGCTGCAGCAGGAAGCGTTCCATCAGCAGGCCGACCAGCAGGGCGATGGCACCGCCGGCCAGCAGGCCCAGCGTCAGACTACCGGTGTCGCGAATCACCTGGACCCCGACATAGCCGCCCAGCAGATAGAAGGCGCCGTGGGCCAGGTTGACCACGCGCATCAGCCCGAAGGCCAGGGTCAGGCCGCTGGCCATGATGAACAGCAATGCCGCCATGGTCAGGCCATTGAGGGTCAGAAAGTAGAAGGTGTGCACGGACGCACCTCCCATTTGATCGAGCGTGGCGTTGCCAGTCGGCTGTTATTATCGTTACAACACATGGCGATCAGCCCCGCCGGACGTTCTTGAAGGCTCGGGTCTGTTCGGTCAGGGCGCGCTCGGTGGGCAGGCGCTCCATGCTCGAGGCACCGTAGAAGCCATGGCAGTCGCGGCAGCGGGCCAGGATGTACTCGGCATCCTGTGGGTCGGCAATCGGGCCGCCGTGGCAGAGTATGATGACGTCGTCACGCACGGCTCTGGCCGCTGCCGCCCAGTCATTGATCGCCGCCACGCAGTCGTCAAGGCTCATGGCGGTCTCGGCGCCAATGCTGCCCCCGGTGGTCAGGCCCATGTGGCAGACGATGATGTCGGCACCGGCTTCCGTCATGGCACGTGCGTCGTCGGCGCTGAACACGTAGGGGGTGGTGAGTAGCCCCGCCTCCCGCGCTTGCCGGATCATGTCCACTTCCTGGGCATAGCGCATGCCGGTCTCTTCCAGGTTGGCGCGGAAGGTGCCGTCGATCAGGCCCACGGTAGGGAAGTTCTGCACGCCGGCGAAGCCCATCGCCTTGAGCTCGGCCAGGAAGGGCTCCATGAACACGAACGGGTCGGTGCCGCATATGCCCGCCAGCACCGGGGTGTTCTGGGTGACCGGCAGTACTTCCCGGGCCATCTCCTTGACGATCTCGTTGGCGTTGCCATACGGCATGATCCCTGCCAGCGAGCCGCGCCCGGCCATGCGGTAGCGCCCGGAGTTATAGATCACGATCAGGTCGATACCGCCGGCTTCCTCGCACTTGGCCGATAGGCCGGTCCCGGCGCCACCACCCACGATGGGCTCGCCGCGTGCCACCATGGCCTGGAAGTGCGTCATCAATGCTTCTCTATTCCAATGTCTCAATTGTCTTTCCTCGGAGCTGTCGTCATGACGTCCTGAAAGTGCTCGACCAGGGCGGCGGCAAACTCGGGATCGTTGATATTGAAGGGGTAGCGGATCAAACGGCGCTCGGGGGTCTGCTCGACGGTGGCTTCGAGAGCCTCGAACAGCGCCGCGTCGGCCTCGGGGTCGTGGAAGGGCTGGCCCGGCGCGTCGAGCGCCGAGACGCCGCCTTCAGGAAGTAGAAAACGCACCGGCCCGCGGCTGCGGTTGAGCTTCTCGCCGATCCAGCGGCCCATGCGCGCATTCTCCTCGGCGGTGGTGCGCATCAGGGTGATCTGCGGGTTGTGCTCATAGAACAGGCGCTGGCGATAGGCCGCCGGCACCGTGTCCGGTGCGCCGAAGTTGACCATGTCCAGCGCCCCCACCGATCCGACATAGGGCAGTGCTTTGCGGGCGATGACGTCGAGGCGCTCTGCGCCGGCGCTGAATACGCCGCCCATGAACAGATCACAGATCTCGGTGGTAGTGACATCGAGCAGGCCTGCGATCATGCCGCTGTCGGCGAGCTTCTCCAGCGAGCGACCGCCGGTGCCGGTGGCGTGGAACACCAGGCAGTCATAGTCGGCCTCGAGAGCACTACTGAGTTGATTGACGCAGGTCGTGGTCACCCCGAACATGCTCAGGCCGATGGCCGGCTTGTCCTCGGCGACCTCGGGCACCTGGCCTTGCAGCATGCCGGCCAGGGCATGGGCGGCGTTGCCGAGTACCCGCCGCGAGATGCGGTTGAGGCCAGCCACGTCGGTGACCGAGTAGAGCATGGCGATGTCGCTGGGGCCGACATAGGGCGCCACGTTGCCGGAGGCGATGGTCGAGACCAGCAGCTTGGGCACGCCGATATCCAGCTCGCGCAGCGCCGGGGCGATCAGCGCGGTACCGCCGGAGCCGCCGATCCCCAGCGCGCCACCGAGATCCTGACGGCCCGGCAGCCAATGGCGCAGTGCTTCTGCCATGGCCGCCACGGCGCGGCCGCGGTCGTCGACGAACACCGCGGCGGCCCCCTCGGGGTGGCAGGTAGCCACCTCGGCGGCGCTTACGTCGGCGACCCCTTGGGCGTCGCCTCGGGTGCCGACATCGACGACGCAGCTGGCGACGCCGGCGGCCGTCAGGCGCTCGCGCAGGTAGCGTAGTTCGCCGGCCTTGGTGTCGCAGGTGCCGATCAGATAGGCGATGGGTTGCATGAGTGCCTCCTAGCTGGCGCGCTCGGCGGCCCCTTCGAAGGCCAGGCGGAAGGTGTCGCCGACGCGCTGGACCACGTCATCATGGTCAGCGTCGTCGACCTCGAACTCCGCCCACCACTCGCCGAAGCAGTGGCCGCTGGTGGTGATCGGCTTGAGGCGCATCTCCGACACATAGCCACGCACCGGCAGCGCCGGGGCGTCGAGGATCCGATAGCAGCACAGATGCTCGCGGTCGGAGAGCGACAGCAACTCCTCGCGGATGGCGTTGCCGTCGTGGTCGTGGAAGTGGCGCACGCAGCCCACCTGGTCGGCGGGCTTGCCGTCCTCGATATAGCTCTTGGCGAAGAACGGGTGGTAGTCGGGCAGGCCGTTGAAGTCGCGCAGTACGCGCCAAGCTTGTTCCAGGCTGATCGGCATGACGGCACTGACATAGACGCGGGTCATGGTGTGCTCCTTGTTATGGTGTGGCTTATGAGATGGCCTTGAACTGGCGGATCTGCTCGGTGAGCGCGATCTCCGTAGGCAGGCGCTCCATGCTCGAGGCGCCGTAGAAGCCATGGCATAGCTTGCTCTCGCGCATCACATAGGCGGCGTCTTCGGGGGTGGCGATGGGGCCGCCGTGGCACAGCACCAGCACATCGTCGCGTACCTCGCGCGCCGCCGCCGCCCACTCATCGATCAGCCGCACCGACTCGTCGAGTGTCTTGGCCGAGGCGGCGCCAATGGTGCCGCCTACCGTGACCCCCATATGCGCGACGATGATGTCGGCGCCGGCCTCGGTCATCGCCACTGCCTCCTCGGCGGAGAACACATACGGCGTGGTCAGCATGTCCATCTCATGGGCCTGGCGGATCATCTCCACCTCGTCGGCGTAGGTAATCCCGGTCTCCTCCAGGCTGATGCGGAAGGTGCCGTCGATCAGGCCCACGGTGGGGAAGTTCTGCACCCCGGAGAAGCCCAGGTCCTTAAGCTCGCGCAGCAGCTTGGGCATGATTACGAAGGGGTCGGTGCCGTTGACCCCGGCCAGGACCGGGGTGTGCTTGACCACCGGCAACACCTCCAGCGCCATCTCCTGGACGATCTGGTTGGCATTGCCGTAGGCCAGCAGGCCGGCAGAGGATGCGCGGCCGGCCATACGGTAGCGCCCGGAGTTGTAGATCACGATCAGGTCGATGCCGCCGGCCTCCTCGCACTTGGCCGAGATGCCGGTGCCGGCGCCGCCGCCGATGATTGGCTGGCCGCGTGCGGCCATGTCGCGAAAGCGGGCCATCAGGGTGGTTCTATCGAGCTGGGCCATGCTGGCCTCCTTGGTTGTGAGGTTCGAGTAGGGTTCAGCGGTGGCTATCGGCATGCGCGCTGGCGTGAGGCGTCGTGTCAGGCGGCGCTGTGGGCGACCGACGTGACGCCAACAGCTTGCCTAGCTCGCCCACCACGCCCTGGCGGAACATCAGTACGCAGGTCATGAACACCACGCCGATGATCACCGTGACCCAGGCACCGAACGGGTCCAGGTAGTGGTTGAGGGTGGAGACGATGGCCGCGCCCACGGCGGGGCCAAACACGGTGTTCATGCCGCCCAGCAGGGTCATTAGGATGACGTCGCCGGAGGTGTGCCAGTGGACGTCATAAAGTGCTGCCAGCTGGAAGATGATCGCCTTGAGCGAGCCGGCGATGCCCGACAGGCCTGCGGAGAGGGCAAACACCAGCACCTTGTAGCGGGCCACCGGATAACCCAGCGAGATGGCGCGCGGCTCGTGTTCGCGGATCGCCCGCATTACCTGGCCGAACGGCGAGTTGACGGTGCGCCACACGACCCACAAGCCGGCGCCGACGATGCCCAGCACCACGTAGTAGAGGGCGGTATCGTTGTTGAGGTCGAGTACCCCCAGAAAGGTGCCGCGTGGAATCCGCTGCAGTCCGTCCTCGGCGCCGGTGAAGGGCGCCTGTAGAAAGAAGAAGAACACCAGCTGTGATATCGCCAGGGTGATCATCGCCAAATAGATGCCGCTGCGGCGAATCGCCAGGGCGCCGATCACTGCCCCCAGAAACGCAGCCACCAGGCCGCCGGCAAGAATCCCCAGTTCGGTGGGCACGCCATAGGCCTTGACCAGCTGGCCGGTGACATAGGCGCCGCTACCGAAGAAGGCGGCGTGGCCGAAGGAGAGAATGCCGGTATGCCCCAGCAGCAGGTTGAAGGCGCAAGCGAACAGCACGAAGCACAGCGTCTTCATGATGAACACCGAGTACACCAGCTGTGGGAAGAAAGGCACCGCCAGCAGCGCTAGCAGGCCGACGATCAGCAGCGGCCAGGTCAGGGAGCGAAGTTGCATGGTCAGCCCTCCTCTCGGCCGAACAGACCGGCCGGGCGTAGCAGCAGTACCAGCACCATGACCAGAAACACGATGGTCGAGGAGAACTCCGAGTAGAACACCCGGGTGAAGCCCTCCACCACGCCCAGCCCCAGGCCGGTGACAATGGCGCCCATGATCGACCCCAACCCGCCGATGACCACTACCGCGAAGATGATGATCACCAGGCTCGAGCCCATCGATGGATTGACGTGAAAGATCGGCGCGGCGAGCACCCCGGCAAACGCTGCCAGGCCCACGCCGACGCCGTAGGTCAGGGTCACCAGACGCGGCACGTTGATGCCGAAGGCCTGGGTCAATTCGGCGCGCTCGGTGGCGGCGCGCAGGTTGGCGCCCAGCGAGGTGCGTTCGATCACGAACCAGGTCACCAGGCACACCAGTAGTGCCGCGACGATCACGAACCCGCGATACATGGGCAGGATCATGAAGCCAAGGTTAAGGGTGCCGCGCAGCGCTTCCGGAGTGGCAAAGGGTTGGCCGGAGGAGCCGAAGGCGACCCGGAAGCCGCCCTCCAGCACCAGTACCAGGCTGAACGTCAGCAGCAGGCCGTAGATCGGGTCGAGCCCGTACAGCCGGCGCAGGAACAGCCACTCGAACAGCATGCCGAACAGTGCGACGGCCAGCGGTGCCACCAGCAGGGTGGTCCAGTAGTTGGCGCCAAGGTGCTGGGCCAGCAGGAAGGCGGTGAAGGCACCCAGCATGAAAAAGGCACCGTGGGCGAAATTGACGATCTTGAGCACGCCGAAGATGATCGCCAGGCCGAGGCTCAGGACGGCATAGAAGGAGCCGTTGACGATACCCAGCATGAGCTGACCCATCAGGGCCTGAATGGGTACACCGAAGATATCCATGATTGACTGCTCACAGAGAGAACAAAGGGACGACGGTCGGTATCACGGTGCTGCCCGGGGGAGTCCCCGGGCAGCGGCGTCACTTACTGGTCGTTGTCAAGCAGATGGCAGGTGCTGTTTTCCAGCGGCTGGAAGGCTTCCTCACCGGGGATGGTGGTCAGCAGGCGCAGGAAGTCGTAGTCATACTCCGACTCGTCTGGCGACTTGACCTCCCACAGGTACTGGTCGTGGACCATGCGGCCATTGGGGCGGATATAGCCGCCGCTGGCGAAGAAGTCGTTGATTTCCAGTTCGCGCATCTGCTCGGAGACCGCGTCCGGGTCGTCCGTTCCCGCGGCTTCCACGGCGTTGAGGTAGTGCATGGTGGAAGAGTAGTTGCCGGCGTGAGCCATGTTGGGCATGCGCCCGGTGCGCTCGTAGAAGCGCTCGGAGAACTCGCGGGTCTCGTCGTTGGCGTCCCAGTAGAAGGCATTGGTGAGCATCAGGCCTTGAGCGGTCTCCAGGCCGAGGCTGACGATGTCGTCGTACCACAGCAGCAGGGCCGCCGGGCGCTGGCCGGGCGTAACACCGAACTCGGCCAGCGCGTTGATGGCGTTGATGGCATCGGCGCCGGTCGAGGCGATGCCGATGATCTCGGCGCCCGAGGCCTGGGCCTGCAGGGCGTAGGAGGAGAAGTCGGTGGTATCCAGCGGGTGGCGGGCCGCCCCCACGACTTGACCGCCGGCCTCGCGCACCACCTCCGAGACCTGTTCTTCGAGCCCGATGCCAAAGGCGAAGTCGACGGTCAGGAAGAACCAGGTATCGCCGCCGTCCTCGACGATCGACTTGCCGGTACCGTGGGCCAGCGAGTGGGCGTCGTAGGTGTAGTGGGTCACATAGGGCGAGCAGTAGTCGTTGGTCAGACCGATATTGGAGGACGAGTTGACGATGGCGTGGCGCTGGCGCTCTTCGGCAACCGCCGCTACCGCCAGGGCAACCCCGGAGTTGGAGAGGTCGTTGATCATGTCGACGCCGTCGCTGTCGTACCATTCACGGGCGCGGCTGGCGCCGGTATCGGCGCGGTTGCGGTGGTCACCGTAGATGACGTCGATGGGGACGCCACCGACCTCGCCACCGAAGTCCTCGACGGCCATGCGTACCGCCTCGACCGCGGCTTCGCCGGAGAGGTCGGTGTAGATACCGGACATATCTGTCAGCACGCCGATACGCACTACGTCGTCGGAAAAGCCGTTGCTGGCCATGGCACCGGATGCGGCGCCCATGGCGAGCACCATCGACGACAGGGCGAAGGTTTTAAAAGGGATCTTGGCTGGCATTGTATTCTCCTGTGCTCTGAGAGCTATTGTTGTGTGGCGTTGTTGTTATAGTTGGCGTTAATCAACCGGTTTCTGTTATGTGTTGCTGTTATCAGTAAGGGCCAAAATGAGTGATCCCGCCATGGCGTCAGAGCACGACTACCTATCCGAAACCCACATTGTTGGCGGCGATACTCGGCAGTGGATCGTGCGCGTGGATGACTGCCAGGCGCTGCGCGATCGGCATATCTCCCACGTCGGCGTCGGCGATGCCGCCGTGCCTTACCGGATCGTGCGCACACGACTCAGCGGCGCCTATATTCACGGCTCGCTGGGCGGCGAGGGGCGCATGCTGCTCGACGGCGGCTGGTGCACCATGCGCCGCAACATGATGTCCTTCGCCCCTGCCCATGGCCTGCATGCCTTCCACGCCGTCCCCGGTAGCCGCTGGCAGTACTGCTGGGTGCGCTATCTGCCCAGCGCGCCGCGCTCGGTGGTAGGCACCATTGCGCCGATCATGCAGCATTTCGATCCCGAGCCGATGAAACATGCCATCCTGGGGCTCTACAGTGAGGTATTTCACGGCCAGGGCGATGCTGCCAGCTGCGAGATGTGGGGGGACACCATCGAGCGCTATATCTCGCGCTTCGCCGATCCCTGGCGGCGGGACACGCGCATCGTGGCGGTGTTCGATGCGGTGATACCGACCCTGGAAAAGCACTGGACCATCGAGGAAATGGCCGAGATAGCCCATGTCAGCAGCGAGCATCTGCGGCGCATCAGCCGCAAGGTATTCGGCCGCAGCCCCATGCAGCAGCTGACCCAGCTGCGCATGCAGCACGCCGCCCATCTGCTGGCCACCAGCAGCTTGCCGGTGGAGGAGATCGCGGTACGGGTCGGCTATCAGAGTCCGTTCGCTTTCTCCAAGACCTTCAAGCGCATGAAGGGCGTTTCGCCGTCGCACTTTCGACACCACAGCCAGGAGTGATGGCGGTCACACGCCGAGCTGGGCCAGTAGCGCATCGGCATTCTGCTCGATGCTCTGGCGGTCGTAACTGGCTACCACCTGGCCGTGGTCGACCAGATAGTGGTGGTCGGCCAGCGACATCGCGAAGCGCAGGTTCTGTTCTACCAGCAGGATGGTGTAGCCCTGTTCCTTGAGGTGGCGGATGGTGTTGCCGATCTGCTCGACGATGGCCGGCGCCAGGCCTTCGGTGGGCTCGTCGAGGAGCAGAAAGCGCGCCCCGGTGCGCAGGATGCGGCCAATCGCCAGCATCTGCTGCTCGCCCCCGGAGAGCTTGGAGCCGGGGCTGTGCAGGCGCTCACGCAGGTTGGGAAACAGGTCCAGGATCTGCTCGGTGGTGAGACCGTTGGCATTGATGCGCCGCGGCAACTCGATATTCTCGCGTACGTCGAGGGTGGCATAGATCCCGCGGTCCTCGGGGCAGAAGGCGATCCCCTGCCGGGCGATCTGAAAGGGCGGCTGGGCGATGGTCTCGGCGCCTTGCAGGCGGATATTGCCCTCACGCCGGGGCACGAGGCCCATGATCGACTTCAGGGTGGTGGATTTGCCGGCGCCGTTGCGCCCCAGCAGGGTTACCACCTGACCTTCGGGCACCTCGAGGTCGATGCCGTGGAGCACGTGACTCTCGCCGTACCAGGCGTTGAGGTTACGAATACTGAGCATCGTGGCGGGTTGCGAGTCGCGGGCTGGCTCAGCCATGGGCGGCACCTCCGATATAGGATTCGATGACGCGCGGATCCTTGGACACCGTGGCGTAGTCACCCTCCACCAGTATCTCGCCGCGCGCCAGCACGGTGATGCGGTCGCACAGCTCGGCCACCACCCCGAGATTGTGCTCCACCATCAGCACGGTACGGCCCTCCGCCACTCGTCGGATCAGGGCGGCGATACGGCCTACGTCTTCGGTGCCCATGCCGGCCAGCGGTTCGTCGAGCAGCATCACCTGCGGGTCCAGCGCCAGGGTGGTGGCAAGCTCCAGGGCGCGCTTGCGGCCGTAGGGCAGCTCGGCGGCAGGGGTGTCCACTACATCGCTCAGACCGACGTCGTCGAGCAGCGCTTCGGCGCGCTGACGCTGGTGGTCGAGACGGCGGTGCGACCCCCAGAAATCGTAGGATTCGCCGCGGTGACGCTGCAGCGCCAGCTTGACGTTCTCCAGCACGGTCAGGCGGCCGAACACCGCCGAGATCTGGAACGAGCGCACCAGGCCCAGGCGGGCGATCTGATCGGGCTTGAGGGTGGTGATATCGCGACCCTTGAACAGGATCTGGCCGCTGGTGGGGCGCAGGAACTTGGTGAGCAGATTGAAGCAGGTGGTCTTGCCGGCGCCGTTGGCGCCGATCATGGCGTGAATGGTGCCCGGCAGCACCTGAAAGGAAATGTCGTTGACCGCCCTGAACCCCTTGAAGCTCTTGGTCAGGCCGGTGGTCTCGATGATTGCCTCTGGCATCGCAGGCTCCGCCGCTGTTGTCGTTATAAGGTGCATACTGGCTGCCGAGACGTCTCGCCCGGCTAGTCAGTTATGGGTCATAGACGGCCTTCACGCCATGACCATAGCACACGACAAACTATCCAGAACCCACATCCATATTGTGAGCCGTCTTTCTCTCTATCCTCTAACTAATTGAAAAGTTGATAAGATTTCAGTCTTGCCAAGCTGCCAGCTGGCGCAGATGCGCTTCCTGTGCCTGGCCGGGACTCTGGGGCGCCAGGCGCACTTCGGTACCCGGCAAGCACTGGGCGAGGGCGGCGCAGGCGCTGGGGGTGAGGGCGCCAAGGCGCGGATAGCCGCCGATGGTCTGGCGGTCGTTGAGCAGCACGATAGGCTGGCCGTCGGCGGGCACCTGAACGGCGCCCAGCGGAATGCCCTCGGAGACCATGCCGCGCAGCGAACAGCGCAGTGCAGGTCCGGTGAGCCGCACGCCCATGCGGTCGGCGCGGTTGTCGACCTGCCACGGCAAATTGAAAGCGCGGTAGAGGCTGACGCCGCTGAAGTGGGCGACCTGCGCGCCGGGCACCAGCGACAGGCGGCAGCCTGATTCGGGCATGCGTGTCCCCTGGCCCTTGGTCAGCCGACGCTCAGCGGGTGCCTCGCCGGGCCAGGTCAGGCGATCGTCGGCGATCAGCGGCTGGCCATCGTCGTGTAGGCCACCCAACCGTTCGCGTGCGGTGCAGGCGCGGCTACCCAGCACCTGCGGCGCGTCGAGGCCGCCGGGGAACGCCAGATAGGCACGCAGCCCGGCCAGCGGCTGGCGGAACACCAGCCGCTGGCCGGCGCGCACGCTGAAGCTGGTGCCTGGCGTCAGGGGCACATCGTCGAGGGTCGCGGCGAGGTCGGCGCCGGCCAGGGCCAGGCGCGTGGCGCGCTCCACCTCGAGGGTCAGGCCGCCGCCCATGACGATCTCCAGTGCGGCGCTGTCGAGAGGGTTGCCGAGCAGCCAGTTGGCCCAGCGAAACGAGATCCAGTCGGCGGCGCCGCCCTGGGTCACGCCCAGGTGGCGGATACCGAAACGTCCGGCGTCCTGGACCAGCGCCAGCGGGCCGGTCTGTTTGACGACGATACCGGTCGTGGCCTGGCTCATGGGCGCTCCTCCAGCGGCGTAGTGTCGCCACCGTCGGCTTCGAACTCGGCGCGCGAGATGGCCTTGAAGCGGACCTTGTCGCCGGGAAGCAGCAGCGGTTCGCCGCGGCGGGCATGCTCAAACAGCGGTACTGCGGTGCGGCCGAGAATATTCCAGCCGCCGGGTGAGAGCAGCGGATAGATGGCCGTCTGGCGATCAGCGATACCCACGCTGCCGGCGGCGACCTTGCGCCGCGGCGTTTCCAGCCGCGGGGTGGCCAGGTCCTCGTCAACCAATCCCATGAAGCCGTAGCCGGGCGCAAAGCCCAGCGCGAACACGCAGTAGTCGTGGCTGCAGTGGCGCGCGATCAGGGTCTCGACATCGAGCCCGGCGCGCTGTGCGACCCGCGGCAGTTCAGGACCGACGCTCTCGTCGTACCACACCGGGATCTCGTGCAGCTGTCCGCTCTGGGTATCGGCCGGCTGCAGGCCATCGAGGGCCTGCAGCGTGCGTGCGCGTGCCGCTGCGTGACCCAACCGTTGGCAGTCGTAGTGCACCAGCAGGGTAGTGTAGGAGGGCACCAGATCGATCAGTGCATCGCCAAAGGCGTCGCGCAGGGCGCGGTCGGCGGCCATGATCCAGGCCATGTTGCGCTCGTCGATGGCGTCGAACAATCGCACCATCAAGGCGTCCATGGCGGTGGTGTCGATACGCGGGGTCACGCCTTCTCCAGCGCCTGGAAGGCCTCGCGGATGGCGCGCACTGCCGCCACTGACTCGGGGTTGTCGCCATGTACGCAGAGGGTGTCGCTGGGCAGCTGCAGCACGGTGCCGTCCAGGGCGGTGAGCGGCTCGCCCTTGGCCAGTGCCACGGCCTGGGCAACGATGGTCGCCTGGTCGTGATGCACGGCATTGGGCAAGCGCCGCGAGGCGAGGTGGCCGTTGGCGTCGTAGGCGCGGTCGGCGAAGGTCTCGAACCAGATCGTTACGCCCACTTTCGCGGCCAGCTCGCGGCTTGGCGCGGGGTCGGCGGTGGACATCAGCATCAGCGGCAGCTCGGGGTCGTAGGCATGCACGGCGCGCATCACGCCCTCCAGCAGGGCCGGATCTCCAGCCATGTCGTTATAGAGCGCACCGTGGGGCTTGATGTAGTGCAGATGGGTGCCTTCGGCCTGACAGATGCCGGCCAGTGCGCCGACCTGGTAGAGCACCAGGTCTTCCACTTCGGCAGGCGTACAGGCCATGGAGCGGCGGCCGAAGCCCATCAGGTCGGGGTAGCCGGGATGGGCGCCGATCCTGACGCCATGCTTGGCGGCCAGCGCTACGGTACGGCGCATCACATGGGGGTCGGAAGCGTGGAACCCACAGGCAATGTTGGAGCAGTCGACGTAGGGCATGACATCGGCGTCCATGCCCAGGCGCCAGTTGCCGAAGCTCTCGCCCATGTCGCAGTTGAGCAGGGGAATGGCCATGAGGACTCCTATTATTATTGAAGAGGGATGTTTCTTGCGGCGCGAGTTCCAATATATTTACTCGCCCTGTTGAGTGCCAATCGTTTTTGGCGATATTGAATATCGGTATCTCCTATCATGTTGTTATTGAGTGGAAAAATGGTTGACGTTGCAATGCAATAGGCTTATCAATTTACTGGCGTGAGTGTTCACAAGACCAACAACAAGCGCGAGCGATGAGGTGTCAGTCAAGTATCCTCTTGTTTAGCGCTAGCCATGGAGTGACAGATGAATTCAGTAGGCTCTCCCTCTCCAAATTCATACCCGAAGGCCTGAGACGAGCCTGCGATTATGCTCGACTTCAAGGAACTCGAGGCTTTCGTCTGGGCGGTCAGACTAGGCTCCTTTCGCAAGGCGGCCTCACGGCTGCACCTGACTCAGCCCTCCGTCTCGGAACGTATTTCACGCCTTGAGAGCACGGTGGGCGAGTTGCTGCTGGAGCGCTCGATGCGCCCCATTCAGCCTACCATGCGCGGTCGCGAGTTCTTTCTGCATGCCGAGCACATGCTCGAGCAGCGCGACGAGGCAATGAAGCTGTTCGATAGCGAAGAGGCGTTCTCCGCGCCGCTGCGATTGGGCACCATCGAGACCATCGCCCACAGCTGGTTTCCCGACTTCATGCGTCAACTCACTGAGCGCTATCCACGCTTGACCATCGAATTGACGGTGGATTATTCACCGGCGGTCAATCAGCGCCTGATCAACAATGAGCTGGATATTCTATTGGCGATGAACGGCTATCTGGCGGCCGATCAGATCGACCAGATGCCACTCAACCCCTATGAAATGGGTATGTTCGTATCGCCGCAGCATGCCGAACGGCTCGGCAGCAATCCCGAGGATTGGATGACTTGCCTGCCGTTCATTTCGTTCGGAAAGCGGGCTAGACCCTACGAGGAACTGGTCGATTACCTCGCCGACCGCGGTCTTGCTCAGCCACGCATTCACAGCGTCAATACGCTGATGACCATCGCCCGAATGACCATGGAAGGTCTGGGCATCGGCGCCCTGCCGGTGTCCACGGTGCTCGACGAATGGCGCCGCGGCGCGCTGTATCGCCTGGCGCTGCCGGTCCCGCTGCCGGCCATGCACTACGATGTGATCTGGCGCACGGCCAATCATCCGCGCTTCTGTCGCGGCGTCGGGCAGCTGGCTCAGCAGTGCGCTGAGGCCTACGCCGAGGGTCGTCGCAAGGACATGGCGGATCCCGCCTTCGCGGTACGCTGGGTGCATCCCGCTCCGGCGTCCAACACTCACCCCGTACGACCATCAACATGAACAAGAGGTCTTTCATCATGCGTAAGACAATCGCTACCCCGCTACTGCTGGTTACCGCCTGCAGCCTGGCCGCTGCAGCCACCGCCCAGGCCGCCGAGTGGACCATGGCCACGCCCTACGGTGATGCCAGCTTCCATACCCAGAATACCAAGCAGTTTGCCGAGGACGTGGCCGAGGCCACCGATGGCGAGTTGACTATCAACGTGCACAGCGGTGGCTCGCTGGTCGCCCACGGCGAGATCAAACCGTCGGTGCGCCGCGGCACCATCGAGGCCGGCGAAGTCTTTATGTCGGTGCTTTCCAACGATGACCCGATCTTCGAGATCGACACCCTGCCGGGGGTGGCCGGCAGCTATGACGAGGCCTTTGCGCTGTGGGAGGCCACCAAGCCGCTGATCACCGAGCTGTTCGCAGAAGAAGGCATCATGCCGCTCTACGCCGTGTCCTGGCCTGCCCAGGGCATCTACACCGCCGACGAGCTGACCGACCCTGAGCAGTTCGAGGGCTTGCGCGTGCGAGCGCCCAACATCAACACCCAGCGCTTCGTACAGAACCTTGGCGGCAATCCCACTGAGACCGAGGAGTCGGACATCCCCACCGCCTTCAGCACCGGTCGCGTGGACGCCATGATCACCTCGGTCTCCACCGGCAACTCGATGACCGCTTGGGACTACGTCGACCACTACACCGACGCCAACCTGTGGCTGCCCAAGAACATCATCTTCATCAACCAGCGCGCCTTCGATCGTCTCGATGAGGCGACCCAGGAAGCCGTACTCGAGGCCGCGGCACGTGCCGAGGAGCGCGGCTGGCAGATGAGCCGTGAGGATGGCGATAACAGCGCCGTGGTGCTCGAGGAGAACGGCATCACCATCTCCGAGCCCAATGAGGCGGTGGCGGCGGCACTGCAGGCGGCCGGTGACCAGCTGTTCGAGGACTGGCTGGAGCGCGCCAGCGACGAGGCCCGGCAGGTACTCGAGGAGTATCGCGCCGGGCTCGACAACTAAGCCTTAGCCAGTCTGCCTGCCGGGGCGGCGGCGCAGCCGTCGCCCCGCTCGCCAATGACGTCTGCGAGACCGCAATCATGACCTTCAAATTCGACAAGCTCTACCGCCTCGGGGCCTGGGGCGCGGCGGCGTGCATGGTGACGATCTGCACCCTTGTCGCGCTGCAGGTCACCTTCCGGGTGGTCGACGCGCTGCTGGTGCTGGTTGGCCTGAGCCGACTGGGGTTGAGCATCACCGGGGTCTCCGAGATCGCCGCCTACCTGCTGGTCGGAGCCACCTTTCTCGGTCTGGCCTACACCTTCGTGCATCACGCGCATATTCGCGTGACCCTGCTGATCTCGCGCCTGCCCTCGGCCATCCGGGTGTGGTTCGAAGTGTTCGGCTTGATCGTGGCGCTGGCGATCAGCCTGCTGCTCGGTTACGGCCTGATCGAACTGGCCCGCGAGAGCCTGCAGTTCAATGATGTCTCATCGGGCTTCCTGTCGATCCCGCTGTGGATTCCCCAGACGGTCCTCGCCACCAGCGTGGGGCTGCTTTGCCTGGCCCTCGCCGAGGCTCTGGTCATGGCGCTGCGCATCGCCGCCCGCGACCCCGCGAGCTTCCGCGACGCCACCGCCACCGATGACAGCGAAGTGCGCTGAGCTCATGCCCTCTATTCTGGAGACACTCTCGTGTTGATACTGAGTCTGGCTACCATTTTCACCCTGGCGGTGCTGCTCGGCAGCGGGGTGTGGATCGCCTTCGCGCTGATCGGTACCGCCTGGGTCGCGCTGGAATTCTTCAGCCCCTTCTCGCCGGGGCCGATCCTTGCCTCGGATTTCTGGGGGGCGAGCTACGGCTGGGATCTCACCGCCTTGCCGATGTTTATCTGGATGGGCGAGATCCTGTTTCGCTCCGGGCTCGCCGACAACATGTTTCGCGGCCTGTCACCGTGGCTCAACCGCATGCCGGGCCGGCTGCTGCATACCAACATCATCGGCAGCGGCATGTTCGCCGCGGTATGCGGTTCGTCGGCGGCGACCTGCGCCACGGTAGGCAAGATGACGCTGCCGGAGCTGGAGCGTCGCGGCTACGACAGCAACATGGCCATCGGCACCCTGGCCAGCGCCTCGACTCTGGGGCTGCTGATTCCGCCGTCGATCGTGCTGATCGTCTACGGCGTGGTCACCGAGCAGTCGATCTCGCGGCTGTTCATGGCCGGTATCGGCCCGGGGCTGATGATCCTGGCGCTGTTCATGTCCTATCTGGTGCTCTGGGCGCTGCTCAAGGGCAAGCGTGCGGGGCTCACCGGCCACGACGAGTCATCGATGAGCTTCGCCGAAAAGCTGCGCAACACCTGGGCGCTGGTGCCGATTCTGCTGCTGATCGGCGGCATTATCGTGTCGATCTACGGCGGGCTGGCTTCACCTACCGAGGCGGCGGCGGTCGGCGTGGTGCTGTCCATCGTCATCGCACGCCTGACCGGCAGTTTCGGCATGGCCACCCTCAAGGACTCGCTGTTTGCGGCGGTGCGCACGGCTTGCATGATCGCCTTCATCATCGCCGGGGCCTCCTTCCTGACCTCGGCGATGGGCTTTACCCAGGTGCCGATGCAGCTGGCCCGTACCATTGGTGAGATGGGCTTGTCGCCGACCATGCTGCTGGTCATGTTGACCTTGCTGCTGCTGGTGATGGGCTGTTTCCTCGACGGCATCTCGCTGATTCTGCTGGTAACGGCCATTCTGATGCCGCTGGTCAGCGCCGCCGGCTTCGACCTGATCTGGTTCGGTATCTATCTGGTGGTGGTGGTGGAGATGTCGCAGATCACCCCACCGGTCGGCTTCAATCTGTTCGTGATCCAGGGACTGACCGGCAAGGACATCCTCACCATCACCAAGGCAACGCTGCCGTTCTTCCTGTTGATGATGCTATCCATCGCCCTGATGCATCTGTTTCCGGAGATTGCGCTCTATCTGCCCCAGGCGATGAATCGCTAGTCAAAGAAATCCTCTGGCTGCTGGCTGGTGCGACGGCACTGGTCGGCGGCCAGCGGCAGGGCCTGGTCGGCGCCGTACAAGCTGAACTCCATGTACCAGTAGTTCTCCTCCTCCCCCTCGAAGCGCAGCCGCATCACCTCGCCGCGGCGCATCTCACGCAGTAGCTCGGCCTGATCCTCGACGTAGAAGCGCGCGTAGAAGCCGTCATCACCGGCGCGAGTCGCAAACTCTGCGGCGGCGTTATGGGTTTGCAGGCGGTCGATGCGGATCTCGGTCGGCGCCAGATTGACGACCTCCGTCTCCTGCTGGGTCTCCTCCAGCGTCACGCGCATCTGCAGGTCCGGCAGGTCGCAGACCCCTGCCCGGTAGTTCACCGCCAGATAGGCATCACTGTAGTCGCTGGCATTGAGCGCGCGGTAGATGCGCTGGTCGCCATCGCCGAGGGTGGCCACGGCCCAGGCGTCGATCACCTGCAGGCGCTCATCGACGAGGTCGGCATTGGCGGTGCCGCTGAAAGCGAGCAGAGACAGCAGAGCGGCTGCCGAGAGAGAAGGAGCGAAGCGGGGCATGGCGGGTTCCTGAAAGTCATGGCCGGGAGCAGCGAGCAGACTATCAGAATCGTCAGTGATCAGCCCAGCAGAGGGTTGGAGAAGCGCTGTCAGTAAAATTTTGTACAGAGCTCAATTAAAATTGTACAGAATGAAGTTAGTCGTATAACTTTGTTCGGGCGTCGACACCCCGAGCGCTAACAACAACGACACCAGATCCCGATAACACCGCATAAGGAATACCGCCATGCAGGGCCGCCTCTCACTCCTGAAAGGACGCAGTATCAAGACGCGTCTACTCGCCTGTTTCGCTGTCATCATCGTGCTGATGATTGCCCTGACCGCGGTTGGCGTCGGGCAGGTAAACAGCATCGACACCAGCCTGACCCTGATCAACGACGTCAACGGCGAGAAGCAGCGCCACGCCATCGACTTCCGCGGCAGCGTCCACGACCGCGCTATCTCCCTGCGCGATGTCACTCTGGTCGACAGCAACGCCGCGTTGGACACCGCGCTGGGTGAGATCGCCAGCCTGGAGGCGGATTACCAGCAGGCCGCTGCCGGTATGGCCAGCATGTTTGCCAGCCGCGATGACATCACCGCCGAAGAGCGCGCCGCTCTGGCTGATATCGAGGCGGTAGAAGCACGCACCATGCCGCTGGTCGAGGCGGTCGTCGAGCGTCGTCTCGATGGCGATGTCGCCGGTGCACGCGAGCTGCTGCTCGAGCAGGCCAGCCCGGCCTTCAGCGACTGGCTCGCCAGCATCAATACCTTTATCGACCTGCAGGAGAGCATGAACGCCGCCGAGGCGAGCGAGGCCCGCGCGCTGGCCGGTGGTTTCCAGATCCTGATGCTGGTGCTGTGCGGTGGGGCGGTGATCGTTGCGCTGCTGCTGGCCGCTGGCCTGACGCGTCAGCTGCTGCGTGAGCTGGGTGCCGAGCCCCATGAAGTACGCGCCTTCGCCGAGGCGGTGGGGCGTGGCGAACTGGTCAATACCCGTCAGCTGCGTAAGCATGACACGCGCAGCATCATGGCCAGTCTGGTGGTGATGTCCCAACAGCTGCAGAGCACCGTCTTCAACGTGCGGCAGGCGGCGGAAGAGGTGGCCAGCAACAGCGAACAGATCGCTGAAGGTAACAATGAACTGGCCTCGCGTACCGAGCAGCAGGCCAGCGCGCTGACCGAAACGGCCACCGCCATGGAGCAGCTCAGCAGCAGCGTTAAGCTCAATGCCGATAACGCCCGCCAAGCCGATACGTTGGCTGACGAAGCCAACCGTGTGGCCGGTGAGGGCGGCGAGTCGGTGCAGCAGCTGGTTGCGACCATGCAGGATATTCGCGAGCGCTCTCAGGAGGTGTCTGAGATTATCAGCATGATCGACGGGATCGCCTTCCAGACCAACATCCTGGCGCTGAACGCCTCGGTGGAAGCGGCGCGGGCCGGCGAGCACGGCCGAGGTTTTGCCGTGGTGGCCAGTGAAGTGCGCAATCTGGCACAGCGCAGTGCCGACTCCGCCAAACAGATCGAGGCGCTGATTTCGGCCAACGTCGAGCGCATCGAGCAGGGCGCCGAACTGGCCGGCGACGCTGGTCGCAGTACCCAGGAGATCATTGCCGCGATCGATAAGGTGACCCAGTACGTCAGCGAGATCAGCCATGCCACCGCCGAGCAGAGCGTCGGCGTGACCCAGGCGGGTCAGGCGGTTTCCGAGATGGACCATGTGACGCAGCAGAACGCCGGTCTGGTGGAGGAGAGCGCCAGTGCTGCCGATAATCTGCGCCGGCAGGCGCGGCGACTGGTCGACTCGGTGGCGGTATTCACCCTGGAGGCGTCGAGCGATCGGCAGTCCGGTGCCCGCGTGGCAGCTGGCGAGCACAGTTCGCCGCTGGCCGCGGCACCACGCAGCACCGTACCGGGACAGCCGATGCTGGCCGCACGCATGCGCTAAGCGGGTCTACATTGCTTGGAAAAGACGTCACGGGAGCCTTTCGGGGGCTCCCGTTGTCGTTATAACGTGTACCTCAAGGAGAACCTCAGATGCCCTATTACCTGCGAGCCCTGACGGTCATGACCCTGCTGGTGCTGCTGGCGGGCTGCGCCGCCTCGGCGCCCCATGAGCAGCGTGCCATCAGCCTGCAGGACGGCGACGAGATCGAGATCGTCTCGGCAGGCGCGCGCTACATTACCTTTACCCTGGAGAACCCCGCCACGGTCGTGTTGGAGAGTCATACCCACCCCGGCCAGCAGACCCAGGTGATTCCCAATGCCCGACTGTTGGACGCCGAGGGCCAGCAAGTGGCTCGCGACTGGGACGGCGGGCGCGGGCATAACTTTCGCCTCGAGCAGCAGCTCGAGCCGGGGGTGTGGTTCCTGCACGTGATGAACCCCTTCGCCTGCAATGGCGAACGTCGCTGCAGCGATCTCGACTATCGCTACCGCATCAGCCTGGATGTCATCCCCGACTGAGCTATCGCCACCGATAGGTGGCGAGGGCTTGATATGTGTTATGATATAACATATTTTGTTTGGCATTTCCTGTGACGCTCTAGGAGACGCGCCATGTCCACGCCTGCCACATCCCACCGCCTGCCGGTGACGGTCCTGTCAGGATTTCTCGGCGCTGGCAAGACCACGCTGCTCAATCACATCCTGACCAATCGCGATCAACGCCGTGTAGCGGTGATCGTCAATGACATGAGCGAGGTCAATATCGATGCGGCCTCGGTGCGCGGCGCCGCCGCCGACAATGCCCAGGGTGAGATCGCCCTCAATCGCGTCGACGAGTCGCTGGTCGAGATGAGCAATGGCTGCATCTGCTGCACGCTGCGCGAGGACCTGCTGATCGAGGTGGCGCGGCTGGCCCGCGAAGGCCACTTCGATGCGCTGGTGATCGAGTCCACCGGCATCTCCGAGCCGCTGCCGGTGGCCGAGACCTTCACCTTCGAGGATGCGCAGGGCCAGAGCCTGTCGCAGCTGGCGCGACTCGACACCCTGGTCACGGTGGTCGACGGTGCCAACTTCCTGCACCAATACTATGAAGCCCAGTCGCTGGCCGAGGCCGGTGAGAGCCTGGGCGACGAGGACGAACGCAATGTCGCCGATCTGCTGGTCGATCAGATCGAGTTCTGCGATGTGTTGCTGATCAGCAAGACCGATCTGATCGACGCGTCCCAGTTGGAAGAGCTTAAGGCGGTGCTGCGTTCGCTCAACCCCGAGGCCGAGCTGATCGCCATGTCCCACGGCCAGGTGCCGCTGGAGCAGGTACTCGACACCGGGCGTTTCAGCTTCGAGCGCGCCCAGCAGTCGCCCGGCTGGCTCAAGGAGATGCGCGGCGAACATGTGCCCGAGACCGAGGAGTATGGCATTTCCAGCTTTGCCTACCACGCGCGTCGGCCGTTTCACCCGCAGAAGTTCCACGACTTGCTGCATGGCGACTGGTTCGGCGGCAAGTTGCTACGCTCCAAGGGCTTCTTCTGGCTGGCCACGCGCCCCCAGTTCGCTGGCCAGTGGAGTCAGGCCGGCGGTATCGCTCATCACGGCTATGCCGGGATGTTCTGGAAGGCGGTGCCGGAGTCACGCTGGCCGGAAGACCCGGAGTACCGCGGCTACATCATGGAGAAGTGGCAGGAACCGTTCGGCGATATGCGCCAGGAGCTGGTGTTCATTGGTCAGAATCTGGACAAGCAGCGCCTGCGCGAGGCGCTGGATGCCTGCTTGCTGAGTGACGATGAGCTGGCCGCGGGGCTCGAGGCGTGGCGGCGCCTGCCCGATCCCTTCCCGGCCTGGGACGAGCAGCCAGCAGTGGCGTAGGCCCGGAGTTTGGTCAGGTAATTAAAGGGGAAAATGTCATTATTTCCCGTCTTTGTACGGGATAAAACACTGCTTTAATAACTGACCGGCATGCCTGCATTGTTTCTTTGGCGGCCAGCGAGGTCCTTGTCACAAGGCCTGCAGCCTAGCGGAGCAGGTAATGTCATTGGCCAAATACCGGTGATGCTACTGGACAGATGGCGGAGATAGGGCATAAATTCCTGTATGGAGCCGCCTGGCACAGGTAGCAGGGATAGTCAGCGACGTAGATAGGGCTCATTGTGAAAACAACTCTCGTGACCATAACCACAATAATCGGTCGCCGTAGTCTCTGGGGAATGGCTACCCTGGCGCTTGGCATGCTGCTAGTGGTCTCCTCGGCCCAGGCCAACCCCCGCTATGCAGCGATCGTGGTCGACAGCCAGAACGGTGAGGTGCTGCACTCGGCAAACGCCGATGCTACCCGCTATCCGGCTTCGCTAACCAAGATGATGACCCTCTACCTCGCCTTTGAAGCAGTGGAAGAGGGACGCTTGAGCCTCGACCAGCCGCTGCCGGTCTCCTCCTATGCGGCGTCGATGCAGCCTTCCAAGCTCGGCGTCAAAGCCGGCGACAGCATCACGCTGCGCGATGCCATCCCTGCCTTGATCATCCGCTCGGCCAATGATGTCGCCGTGGTAGTGGCCGAGGCCCTGGGAGGCACCGAGAGCCAGTTCGGCGACATGATGACCGCCAAGGCGCGCAGCCTTGGCATGCACAATACCTACTTCCGTAATGCCTCGGGCCTGCCCGATTCGCTGCAGACCTCCACCGCCCGCGATCTGGCCACCCTGTCGGTGCGGCTGATGAACGACTTTCCCGGCTACTACCACTATTTTGCCAATGCCAGCTTCACCTACCGCGGCCAGACCATCAACGGTCATAATCGCCTGCTGCGCAACTACCCCGGTGCTGATGGCCTCAAGACCGGCTTTATTCGCGCCTCGGGGTTCAATGTTGCTACCTCGGCGGTGCGCGACGGCCGGCGTATCGTCGCCGTGGTGATGGGCGGCTTCACCGCCCAGTCCCGCGACGACCACATGATGACCCTGCTCGATCGCGGCTTCATGCGTGCCGCGCTAAATGATCAGAACGGCTGGGTCGCGGAGACCAATATCGCGCAGCCGATGGAGACCCTGGTCGCCTCGGTGCAGGGTGCATCGAGCGACCTTCCCAGCCAGCCGCCGACCACGGCGCTGGCCGACCTGCAGACCCAATCGGAGGCGGCCAGCGAGCCGCTGCGGCTGATCACTGCCCTGGACGCCCGGCCGCGTACCAGCGAGGCCAGTGCGGCCGCCGATGCGCTGGCGGATACCGCGCCAGCGTCTGTCTATCGCGACGACGACGACCCGATCCTGGCCGTGCTGAGTGCCTCCGGCATCGCCTCCGAGGGCAGCATCGAACAGGGCAGCTGGGCCATACAGGTTGGTGCCTACCAGGACTTCGACAAGGCGCGCGCCTCGGCGTCGCGTGCCGCCGACTATCTCTCCGCCGATCAGGCGCTGTCGCGGGTGGCGGTCACCGAAGTGGAGTCCAGCGACCGCACGTTCTTCCGCGCCCGCCTGGTCGACTTGCAGGAGAACCAGGCCCGCGAGACCTGCCACCGCCTGGCTCAGAGCGGCATGGACTGTCAGGTAGTGACGCCCTGAGCCTAGCTGCCTAAGCTGATGCAGTTTCCAACGGCCTCGCACTCGCTGCGGGGCCGTTGACGTTGGTGGCCTCGCCCAGTGCCAGTTGCCGGTCGCAGACGCGGGCGATCAGCGCCGGGTCGTGGCTGACCAGCATCACCCCGCAGTGCCGCTCCCGGGCAAGCTCCACCAGCAGGCTCAGGGTCTGCTGCTGGGTGATGGGGTCGAGGCGCGAGGTGGGCTCGTCGGCGAACAGCAGGCGCGGCTTGAGCAGCAGCACGCGCAGGATGGCGAAGCGCTGCAGCTCGCCACCGGAGATCTCGCCGGGGCGTCGCACCAGCAATCGGCCATCGAGTCCCAGGCGTTCCATCAGCGGCGCAATGGCGCTGCGCTCGAGATCGTGCCGGCGCACCAGGTCATCGAGCAGTCGTGACAGCCGCCAGTGCGAGGAGAACGCCGCCGGCGGGTCCTGGTAGAGCTTCTGCAGGCCCAGTCGATGGCCTGGTGCATGCTCGATCTCGCCGGCATCACAGCTGGCAAGGCCGAGCAGCATGTCGCCCAGGGTGCTCTTGCCGCAGCCGGAGGGGCCAACCACGCCGACGATCTCGCCGGGCCCTACGCTGACGTCGAGATCCTGGAACAACAAGCGCCCACCGCGGGACTTGGCCAGGCCGCGTGCCGTCACTACCGGCGTAGCGTCGGCGGCGCTGGTGAGCGGCGGTGGGGCCGGCCAGCGCGAAGGCTCGGCGCCCAGCAGGCGCCGTCCATACTCGGTCTGCGGGTCGCTGAGCACCTGCTGCGCCGGCCCGCGTTCGACCACCTGCCCCTGGCGCAGGATCACCACCTCACCGCCCAGGCGTCGGGCGACATCGATATCGTGGGTGATGGTCAACAGCGCACCGCCAGCCCTTGGCGTCCTGGCCAGCAGTTCGACCACCGCGTCACGGCGTGGGGCATCGAGCCCCTTGGTGGGCTCGTCGGCGATCACGATGGGGGCACCACCGGCGCTGGCGGCGGCGAATGCCACGCGTTGCGCCATACCACCGGAGAGCTCGCCGGGCAGTTTGCCGCCGGCGTCCTCCAGGCCCAGCTCGGTTAGGTCATGCTGGGTGGCCTGGCGGGCATCGGCACGCGCCAGCCCGGCCACATGGCGATGGCTCTCGGTGATCTGGGCGGCGGCGCGCATGGTGGGGTCGAGGGCATGCCAGGGCTCCTGGGGCAGCAGCGCCAGGCGCCGCCCCCACAGGGTACGGCGGGCGGCGACATCGGCGGCAGCGTAGCGTGTGCCGTCGATGAGCAGCTCGCCGCTGGTGGTAAGGCCGCGCGGCAGCGTGCCCATGATTGCCTGGGCAATCAGGCTCTTGCCTGAGCCGGTCTCGCCGAGCAGGGTCAGCCGCTCGCCCGAGCCCAGGTTGAGAGAAAAGGGCGCAATGGTGACACCGTCGCCCTGGATGGTCAGGTCGGTAGCCTGGAGGAGAGGGTGGCTCATCTTGGATCCTTCCCGGCGAGCAGGTTGAGACTGAAGACCAGTATGAACAGGGCCAGGATCGGCTGGGCCATGGCCCAGGGTGCCTCGTGGTAGTAAGGCAGCAGCTCGATCATCATCAGGCCAAGTTCGGCGGTGGGCGGGCGCAAGCCGACGCTGACGAAGCCCAGCGCCGCCATTGCCAGGATCGCGCTGGCGGCACCGAAGGCGGCCAGGGTCAGTACCTGGGGGGCCAGCTCCGGCCATAGGTGGCGGCGGAACAGGTAGAGCGGGCCGAAGCCCAGCAGGCGACTCGCCTCGAGCTGGGGCGAGGTGACCAGCACCCGAGTGCGCGCCCTCACCACCCGGAAGTACTCGATCCATAGCACCAGTGAGATGCCCACGTAGAGGGCCCAGAAGTTGCCCGGAGCGATGGCCACCAGCAGCAGCACCAGCAGCAGGCCCGGCAGCGCCAGGCAGGCGTCGGCGACGCTGCCCAGGATGCGGTCCAGCCAGCCACCGCGCCAGCCGGCGATCACGCCGAACAGCAGGCCCGGCACGGCGGCCGTGACCACGCTGAGCAGGGCCATGCCGAGTGACAGGCGAATCGCCGCCGCGGTGCGTGCCAGCAGGTCGCGACCCAGGTGGTCGGTGCCCAGCGGGGTGGCCAGCGAGGGCAGCTCGAGGATACGCACCAGCTGCTGGCGGGCCGGGTCGGCGCTATGCCACAGCGGCACCAGCCAGGCGAAGGCTAGCAGTAGGGCCAGCAGCAGCGCCCCCACCCACTGGCGCTGGCTGAGGGCAGGGAGCGATAGTTGCCGCCTCGGCGCGGAAAGTGTCACTTGCTTCATGCCTCACGCCTCCTCGGGTCGAGCCAGTGGCAGATAAGATCCACCACGGTGTTGAGGGCCACGAACATCAGGCCCATCACCAGCGCGGTGCCCTGGATCATCGGCACGTCGCGGGCGACGATGGCGTGGACCAATGCGTGGCCGATGCCGGGCCAGGCAAACAGCGTCTCGACCACCACCACGCCCTCGATCAGGTAAACGAACTGCACGCCCAGGTAGGCCACCACCGGCAGCGCGGCATTGCGCAGTCCGTGGCGCAGGAAGCTGAGCCGCGCGCCCAGCCCCTTGGTGTGCGAGAAGGCGTAGTAGGCGGACTGCGAGACCTCGGCCATGGCGTTGCGCGCCACCCGGCTGGAGACCGCCGCCAGGGCCAGCGCCAGGGTCAGCGCCGGCAGCACGCTATGCGCGAAGCGGCCGTGGCCGGCGGCGGGCAGCCAGCCCAGCGCCACCGAAAACAGCATGATCAACAGCAGGCCCACGGCGAAGGGCGGCAGCGCCCGCAGCACGCTGGCGGCGAGTTCGCTGCCACGGTCGAGCAGGCCGGCCGGCTTGCGGCCGGCCAGCAGACCCAGGGGCGGGCCGATCAGCAGCGACAGCAGCACCGCCATTACCGCCAGGCCCAAGGAGTGGCCGAGCTGATGCCAGAGTTCGTGAATCACCGGCTCGCCGCTGACCAGCGAACGCCCCAGATCGAGCTGCAGCAGGTCCCATAGCCAGCCGAGGTAGGCGCCCAGCGCCGGCTGATCGAGGGCCAATTCGGCGCGCACTGCCTCGGCGGCGGCGCTGTCGACCATATCGTGGCCGTAGCGGCCGGCGGCGATGCGGTAGGCCATGTCGCCGGGCAGGGTTCGGGTCAGCACGAAGGTCAGGGTGCCCACCATCCATGCCACCAGGCCGGCCTGGAACAGGCGCTGTAGCAGAAGGCCGCGCAGCCCACTGCGCCAGCGCGACGGGGCACGGCTCAGGGTCAGGCTGGTCATTCGGCCCACCTCAGCGCCTCGATGCGGTAGCTGCGCTCCAGCGGATCGATGGAGAAGCCTTCCAGGTGGGTGCCGACGGCGGCGGTTTGCTGGTACCAGGCCACCGGGATCACCGGCATGGCCTCGTTGAGGCGGGTGGCGATACGTCCGGCCAGCTCGCTGCGCACCTCGGGATCGGTGTCGTGGCGCAGGGTGGCCAGCCAACTGGCGACATCGGCATCCGACCAGCCCATGGCGCCCCAGTCGCCGCCCATATTGTCCGGGTCGCTGCCGAAGTCATCCAGCAGGGTGCCCAGCGGGTCGGGCACCAGGCCGTAGTTGCGAGCCATCAGGCCCACCTCCAGACTGCCGTCTTGATGGCCGGAGGGAATCTCGCTGGCATTGCCCACCGCGACCTCGAGATCGACACCCAGGTCGCGCCACTGATCCTGCAGCGCGGTGGCCACCAGCGGCAGCTCCGGGCGGTCGGAGAAGGTACGCAGGGTCAGGCGGAAGGACTCGCCGTCGCGTTCGAGGATGCCGTCGCCGTTGGCCTCCCAGCCCAGCTCGGCGAGCAGCTCGCGGGCGCGCTCGAGATCCTGGGCCTCGCTGGCATCCAGGCCCAGGTGCCAAGCGCCCAGGGCCTCGGGGAAGAGCTCGGCGGCAGCGGCTTCGGGGTGGCGCAGCAGGCCGGCCGCGATGCCGCTGCGGTCGATCGCCAGGCTCAAGGCCTGACGGGCACGCTGATCGTCGAGGAAGCGGTGGCCGGCATTGACCTTGAGCACGATGGTACGTGGCAGTGGCTCGGCGTGAATGCTCAGCCGGTCGTTACGCGTCAGCCTGGCGCGGCTTGCCGGATCGAGCGTAAAGACGATATCGGCGTCGCGGCTCTCGGCCATCAGCGCGCGGGTCTCACCGCGGCCCACTGCCAGGTAGCTGGTCTGTTCGATGGCCGGGGCGTCGCCCCAGTATTCGTCGAAACGCTCGGCGGTGAGGCGCTGCGGCGGGGCCAGGGATGCCAGCCGGTAGGGGCCGGTGGCGATCAGCTCACGCACGTCGCCGTTTTCGCCGTAGGCATCGGGGGCGAGAATCAAGGTGGTGGAGTGGGCGAGCAGCGCCGGCAGCGGTGCGAAGGCTTCGTTAAGGTGGAACACCACCTCGTCAGCGTCGGCCTCGATGGCAGTGATCGGCGCCGAGTCGAGCATGCCCGGCTTGCGCCAGGCGTGTTCCAGGCTCTTGGCTGCGGCCTCGGCGGTGAGCGGGCTGCCATCGTGGAAGGTCACGTCGTCGCGCAGCCTGAAGCGCCAGGTCAGGTCGTCGTCGTCGACCTGCCAGTCAGTGGCCAGGCCAGGGCTGAGCTGGTCGTCGTCATCGGTGTCGACCAGTGTTTCGGCAATCCCCATGCGGCCGAACACATAGCCGGAGGTAGAGGGGTCCAGGCCGGTAATTTCCCAGGGGGCGACGACATCCAGGGTGCGGTCGTCGGCGCTGGCGGTCAGCGGTAGCAGGCCAAGCAGCAGGGCTAAACCGAGGGATCGTGGTGCAAACATCGTAACGTCCTTTGACATTGATGATGGAATCAAGAAGAGGGCAAGCGGCGCCAGCGCGACAGCAAGCTGTCGTGGCGGCCGCCGATTACCGAGAACACATAGCCGGCGCCGAGCAGCAGCACGATGGCGGGGCCGGACGGCAAGGCATAGTGATAGGAGAGCAGCAGACCCAGCAGGCTGGCAGCCATGGAAGCGCTGGCCGCTACCACGACCATGCCTTCCAGGCGACGACTCCAGAAGCGTGCCAGGGTCGCCGGCAGGATCATCAGGCCTACTGCCATCAGCGTGCCCAGGGCCTGGAAGCCGACCACCAGGCTAAGTACCACCAGGGTCATGAAGGCGCCTTGGATCCAGGCCGGGCGAGCGCCCTGAACGCGCAGGAAATCGGGGTCCAGCGCCTCGACCATCAGCGCCCGCAGGCCGATGGCGAGGCCGGCAACCACCACGCTGGCGGTGCTCACGATGGCCAGCAGGTCATCGTGGCCGACCGTGAGGATCGAGCCGAACAGCAGATGGCTGAGGTCCAGGGCACTGCCCGAGGCAAAGATCAGCAGTACGGCCAGCGCCATGGCGGTAAGAAACAGGCTGCTCATCGAGGCGTCCGACTTGAGGCCGCTGACCAGAGTGATGCCGCTGGCCATGAATACCGTGATCAGCCCGGCGCTCAGCCCGCCGAGCATGATCCAGGGCAGCGATAGCCCGGTCAGCAGGTAGGCGATGGCCACGCCGGGCATGATGGCGTGGGAGAGCGGCTCGCCGATCAGGCTCAGGCCGCGCAGGCTCAGCAGCACGCCGATCACCGGCGCCGTCAGCGACAGCGCCAGGCAGGCCACCAGCGCTCGGCGCATGAAGCCGTAGCCAAACGGCAGCAGCAGCCAGTCGGCGATCACTGCGAGCATTCGGTACGCCTCAGCCTGGATCCAGCGCTAGCAGCAGCCGCCGCTCGCCGGCTGCGGGCTGGGGGCTTCGGTGTACCAGGCCATGGCCCTCGTTGCCGATCCAGCCGCCGCCCTTGAGCAGCGCCAGATCGCCGATGCTGAGCTGCCGAATGGCCTCAGGGTCGCGCAGCGGCTCGGGCTTGTCGGGGTGCGGGGCACCCAACCCGGCGCGGTTCACCGCCGACTCCGGCAGCCACTCGCTGGCCGGACCGGCGTAGGTGGTGATCATCCGCACGGCGAGGTTGTCGACGTGGAAGCGGGGGCACATGGCCCCCTCCAGGGTACGCAGGCGTACCCCGACGGTATCGGTATCGAACAGGTAGGCCATGGCCTCAGCGATGGTGCGTATATCCTCGACCAGTGCCGCCCCCTGGTCCGCTGCGGGCAGGTGGCGCAGCAGGTCGTCGCCGAGGCGCTGATCGACGCCGCCACGCCAGTGCCACGAAATGCCACGTGTACCATTGAGCTGTGCGGCAATGCTGGCCTGGAGAGCGGCATCCAGGCGCCGAGTCATCACCGCCAGGGTGATGCCAGGTTCGAAGATACGCGGTAAGACGCTGATATCGTCGCCGCAGGCCCAGTGGGTACTGTCGGTGTCCCACTGGGGGGCGGCCAAGGATGGAGCGGCAGCGGTGGACATGCAGGATCCTCCCGTCGAGAACAGTGAAGTTACTATATAACATAACAGGCCAATCGGGAATAAGAAGAGTTCCGCCTGTTGCGCCGATACGGCATCGCCCCGCGGCGGCGACTCGGTTATGTTAGGAGGCTTGGACGTTGCACCCGATTGGTGCGCTGAATGGGGGCTAGAGGAGGGCGAATGTCACCATCGCTGCAGGGGATTCTATGGATGTGTGCCGGGGTATTCTGCCTGTCGGTGGGCGATGCCATCTCCAAATGGCTAGGCGAGGTGCATTCGCCGATCCAGATCATCTTCTTCCGCACTCTGATCTCGCTGCCGCTGATCGCCCTTATCGCGCACTTCAACGGTGGCCTGCGCAAGCTCACCACCCGGCGGCCCGGGGTGCATCTGCTGCGCGGCCTGCTGGCCACCGGCACCATGCTGTGCTTCGTGTTCGGGCTGGTGCTGCTGCCGCTGGCCGAGACCACCGCGATCGCCTTTGCCGCGCCGCTGTTCGTCACTCTGCTGTCGGTGCCGCTGCTGGGCGAAAGAGTCGCGCGTCTGCCGCTGATCGCGGCCATCGTTGGCTTCATTGGCGTACTGGTGGTGGTGCGTCCGGGCGGCGCCGGCTTCCAGCTGGGAGCCCTGGTGGTGGTAGCGGCGGCGATGTTCTATGCCCTGGTGATGATCACCGCCAGGCGCTACGGCGTGCGCGAATACCTGTGGGCAATGGTGTTCTACGTCACCCTGGTGCCACTGCTGGTGACTGGCGCGCTGCTACCCTGGGTATGGCAGACGCCCTGGCCGGCGCACTGGTGGGGGTTCATCGGCGCCGGCATCTTCGGCATCGGCGCCATGGCCTGCCTAACCCTCGCATTTCGCCACGCCCCGGCGGCACTGGCCGCGCCCTTCGACTACACCGGTATGTTCTGGGCGGTGCTGCTGGGCTGGTGGTTCTGGGGCGAAATGCCCGACCTGTGGGTGTATGTCGGCACCGCGATCATCATCGGGAGCGGCCTGGCCATCGCCTATCATGAGCGGCGCACTACCATTAAGCGCCGTCCCACGGCGTAACACACCTGATGTCAGCCGGCGATCGGCAGCTTCTTGCGACTCACCGCGGTTAGGCCCACCAGCAGGCCCGTGGTAGTGAAGATCGCCACCACGCTCATGGCCATGCCGACGCCCGGCGAGCCCTGCTCGAATTGGCCGAAGACGAAGGTCGAGACGGTGCTCATGCCGGCGGGGGCGACCATCAGCGAGGCCACCAGCTCCCGCGAGGCGATGGCGAACACCAGCAGCATCGAGACGATCAGACTGGGGGCCAGTGCCGGCAGCAGGATGCGCCGAAAGGTGGTGAAGAAACCCGCGCCGCAGACCCTCGCGGCGGCTTCCAGGCTCTCGCCCATCTGGCGAAAGGCCGCCGAGGCGTAGCGCACCGGGTAGGGCAGCAGCAGGCAGGCGTAGGCGAGCAGCAGCATGGCGCCGGTGTTGTAGATCTGGATCGGCCACCAGCTCTGGTTCCAGGCCAGGATCAGACCCACCGCGACGACGATGCCCGGCATGGTATTGGGCAGCAGCGACAGTACGTCGAGCACCCCTTTGCCGCGCAGCCTGGCGCGCACCACCAGGTAACCCACCAGGGCGCCGAGCACGCCGGTTACCAGGGCCGCACCGCTAGCCAGGGCGAGGCTGGTGCCGAGGGCCTTGAGGGCACCGCTGCGGTTGGCAAGTAGCGCTTCGAAATGGCGCGTTGAGAGGTTGTCCCAAGCCAGCCCGCCGGACAGCGTGGCGGTAGAGGCGGTGGCCAGTACGGCAAGTATCGGGACGGCCACGGCGGCCAGCGCCACCAGGCTGAACAAACCCACAACCGGCCACTTCCAGGCGCCCAGCGTCACTTGCTCAGCCATCGCTGGTTTGCCGGTTTGGCTGACGAAGGAGCGACGCGTGACCAGCCAGTGCTGAAGGTAGAAAGCGGCCATGGCCAGGATCACCAACAGCAGCGACAGCACCGCGGCGCCGGGGATGTCGATGGGCCAGTCGGCGAAGCGCTCGTGAATACCGGTGACCAGCACCTTGTAGCCGGCCTGGGCGCCGAGGGTCGCCGGCGTGCCGAATTCCTCGATGGTCAGCGCGAACACCAGCAGCAGGCTGGCCGCGATGCCCGGTGTGGAGAGCGGCAGGGTAATGCGCCAGAAGGCCCGCCAGCCACCGGCGCCGCTGACCCGCGCGGCGGCGGCATAGCGACCGCCGACGCTCATCATGGTGCGCGAGACGGCGAAATAGACCACCGGGAAGACATTGAGCACCATCACGAACACGATGCCCGAGAAGGAGAACAGAAAGCCACTGGCCGAGACCCCGGTCAGCTGTTGCGCATAGCCCTGAGGTTGCAGCGTCATCATCCACGACAGCGCGGCGATATAGGGGGGGATCATGAACGGGATCAGAAAGATCAGATCCCAGGCCGCGCCGCCGGGTACCCGGGTCAGGGCACGCAGCGCCCCCAGCGGGATGGCCAGCAGGGCGCAGATCACCACTACGGCGATGCCCAGGCGCAGCGTATTGCCCAGCAGGCCGAGCAGCGCCGGATCCGAGAGCAGCGGGATGAACAGGCCGAAGGCACCGCTCAGTTCGCCCCGTGACCAGCCGGGAAAGATCGCCTGCAGCAGTACATAGAGCAGCGGCAGCCCGACCAGCAGCAGCAGGGTCGCCGCCGTCAGCAGCATGACGACACCCGCCCCGGTGAACCGGGGCAGGCGCAGAGCGAGACGCACCGCCATCAGCTACCCGTGGCCTCGCGGAAGCGGTCGAGAATCGCCTCGCGCTGGGCGCTCATGGCCTCGCTGTCGACCTCGATCAGGGTCAGCTCCTCGATGGTCGGGCGCAGCGCTTCGATGTCGGTGCGCGACGGCATCAGGTAGCGCTCGGCGACCCGCGCCTGGCCCTGCTCTGAGAGTACGAAGTCGACGAACTGCTCGGCCTCGCTGGGCATGTCGGTGGAGGCGAGGATCATCATCGGTCGCGGCGCAATCACCGTGCCGCTGGCGGGGAAGATCACCTCGATCGCCTCGCCCTCGGCCTGCTGGCCCAGGGCGATGTAGTCCACCGCGCCGAATACCACCGACTTGGCGCCCTGCAGCACCGGGTTGAGCGCCCGGGCATTGGGGCCGGGGACCAGCATGCCGTTGTCGGCGAGTGCCTCCATCAACGACCAGGTTTCCTCGTCGCCCATTGCGGTCAGCAGGCCGGTGACCAGTTCGAAGGCGGCGCCGGACTGCGCCGGGTCGGGCATGGTCACCTGGTCGCGATAAGCTGCGTCGGTGAGGTCGCTCCAGTCGGCCGGTTGTGGCACATCGCTGTTGCGGTTCCACACCAGGGCCAGCGCCGAGACCCCCTGGGCGACGTAGTGGTCGGTCTTGAGAAAGTCGGGCACCGTCTCGGCATTGGGCGAGAGGTACTCATGCAGCAGACCCTCCTCGTGCAGCGACTCGGCGCTGTCCCAGGAGGCGGAAATCACCACGTCGGCCAGCGGATTGGCCTGCTCGGATTCCAGGCGAGCCATCACCTGGCCGGTCGTGCTCTGGAAAACGTTGACCTCGATGCCGGTCTCCTCAGAGAAGTCGGCGGCGAGATGCTCGATCAGTGCGCCGGGGCCGGCGGAATAGACGGTCAGGGCGTTGGCCGAGGCCAGGCCGGGCAGGGCGACGAGACAGGCACCCAAGACAAGGGGTTTCACGATAGGCATGGCAGACTCCAGATGTCAGCAATGGTCGAGGTGGATTCAGGCAATGGCGCTAGCGGTCACGCTGGCGCCAGGTACCAGGTCGAGCAGATGCGCGCCGTCACGCCACGCGCGAAGCGCACTGATGTCGATGTCGACGCCGGCCTGGCAACCACGCTCAGGGGCATGGGACGCATGCAGCTTGAGCGTGGCGCCATCGGCCAGGGTGAGCTGTAGTGACAGGTGCTCGCCCTGAAACAAGCGTCCGCTAAGATGGCCGCGCAGCTGGCCCGCGTCGGGTGCGCAGAGTCGCAGCGCGCGACGCGGCAGCAGCACGCTCACCTCGCCGCGGTGACCGCAGGCGGCCGCCAATGGCAGGCAGGTATCGGCGATCACCAGGCCTTCGGCCTCGAGCCGACCCTCGAGCAGAGTACCGGCGTCGACGAAGTCGGCGATCTCCGGCGTGGCCGGGGTATGAAAGAGCGCCTCCGGGGAGTCGATCTGCTGCAGGCGGCCCCGCTGGAGCACGGCGACCCGATCAGCCAGGGCAAAGGCTTCGTGCTGGTCGTGGGTGACGAACACTGCCGTCAGGTTGAGCTCTTCGATCAGACTGCGAATCTCGAGGGCCAGGTTTTCGCGTAGACCCTTGTCGAGGTTGGAGAGGGGCTCATCCATCAGAAGTAGCCGCGGCTTGGCGACGATCGCCCGGGCCAGCGCCACCCGCTGCTGCTGGCCACCGGAGAGCGCCCCGGGCGAGCGCTCGGCGAAATCGATGAGCCCCACCAGGGAGAGCGCCCACTCTACCTGAGGGCGTCGAGCATTGGCCTTGACCCCCTGCATCTCCAGCGGGAAGGCCACGTTCTGGTAGACGCTCATGTGCGGCCACAGGGCGTAATCCTGGAAGACCATGCCCAGGCGGCGATCGTCGGGGCTCAGCTGGCGCCCCGGCGCAGCCACGCATTGACCGTCGAGGTGGATGTCACCGTCGTCGACCTCGGCCAGGCCGGCGATGCAGCGCAACAGGGTGGTCTTGCCACAGCCGGAAGGACCGAGCAGCGCTAGCACCTGGCCTCTCGGTAGCGTGAGATCGATACCATCGAGGGCTACGGTGTCGCCGAAGCGCTTGTGCAGGCGCTGAAGGGAGAGTGCATGAGTGGACATGTCGGGGTGCCTCTCTTGCATGAAGGACACAACCTAGCGGGAAAAGATGTCAGCGATGTGACAAGAGAGTGACGGCTGTAGCCGGGCACCTCCCTGTGCCCGAGCCGTCATGTATGGAGTTCAGAGCTTAGAATTCGTACTGCAGCCGTGCGCCGAGTACCCAGCTATCCCACTCCTTGACGCCATCGTCCAAGCTTTCGTCACCGGCTTCGGCGTCGATATACATGACGTTGAACTTGGCGATGATCTCGGGCTGGAGGTACCAGTTGAGCCCCAGTGTCCAGTGATCGACCTGCTGTCTGCCGCGGGGCGCATGGTGATCGGTGTGATCCGCCGTAGCATAGCGTCCGAGCAGTTCAAAGGCTCCCCAGTGCCCCTGGGACGGATTGAAGGGGCGGTGCGGTGTAACGCGCCCAAAATCGCCGCTAAACGCGCGATAGTTACGCGATTCACCGGTCAGGAAGACGCCGGCCTGAGCATACCAGCCGTCCATGGTCATGCTGTCGACTTCACCTGGGGAGAAGTTGGGATCGTTAGCGTCACGGTTGAGATCCTGGCGAATATACTCGGCCTGCACCGAGAACGGGCCGTGACCGGCGGCGAACTCCAGGTTGGTGGTAGTGAAATCGCTGACGGCTTCCATGTCGCGACGGCCAATGATGCGCCCATCGATGGCTCGAGTGCCCAGACGGCTGCGCATGCGAACGTCTTGATACTCTCCATCGTCTTCGTCGCGGGCATTCTTTCGATAGTTGCCAGAGACACCGAGGTGCACGAAGGCATTGTCTTCGTTGATGGGGGCAATGCTGGCACGGCCAGAGATCGCATAGCCCTCGGATACCTCACGGTTTCGGCCAACACCATCACCACCGAATAGCCCCAGTGCTGCGTACCAATCCGGTTGCAGGGTCTCGTACATAACGCCAAGGTTACGGCTTGGGCGATAAGCATCAATCGGCGTGGCACGTTCGAGGAAAGAAATGCGACGCGAGCTGGTGGAGCTTTCGAGGCTGAAAGGCTCCTTGAAATGGCCAAATGCCAGGCGACCAGTCTCCATCAAATAGGCGATGTAGGCATTGGCAAAGCGTACCTCCTCGTCGCGGAAATCCACTTCGAGTTGCCACTCCCAATTGTCATGAAATAGGCCTAGTGCACCTAGCCTAGCGCGTCGAATGATAGTGCCCGTATCGGCAAGATTACCTTCACCAACGCGATGATCATCGGTCGTATCTAAATTATTGTCGAGATGAGCGGCATCGAGCATCAGACGGCCACGTATCCGGAATCTGTCACTGCCGTCTGTTGTCTCTACCCCGAAACGCCGTACCTGCACGTTGACATCATCCTGCTGCAGGCCCTCCTGGGGCTCGTATTGCAGTCCATCGTCACGGGTGGGTTGCTGAGTAGCGACCCGACTGGCCTGAGCCTCGGTGCGTAGTTCATCCACGTCCTGCTGAGTGAGTACACCTCGTTCCATCAGCCGCTCGAGCAGAGCATCTTCACTGGCCATGGCCATCTGAGAGGCGGAAGCACCCGTCACAGTTGCTATCAGAGCTATGGAACGAGCCAAGGGCATAATCTTCAAAAAATTCATGAGTATTGCCTGTCGTTATGGGATCGTATTCACCTGTCCTTGGCGAGGGATTAAGTCTCAGTATGAAGTCGGGCTATTCGACAGAGATAAGGCTAATGCCTGGGTGTTACTTTCTTGTTTCCCGTTTATTAATATCGTTTTTACGTGTTTTTTTATGAATTTATTGTCAGGCATTTTGGCTGTTGATGTGTTTTTATCGGACCACGGTTGGCCAGGGTTAGGTGTGGTTGTGTCAGACATTCACGCCGTTTCTTAATAAGAAGGTCGTGCTAAAGTGCGTGGGTAATACAAAAAAGGCCGCCGGTTGGCGGCCTTGGGAGGAGGGGGCGTCGCTCAGATGACCCGCTTACGGATCCAGGCACTGACCTGCTCGACGCCGATCACCACCACCAGGATGGCGAGGATGACGGTGAGAGCCTGGTCGTAGCGGAACAGGTTCATGGCGGCGGAGAGTTCCACGCCGATGCCGCCGGCGCCCACTAGGCCTAACACCACTGCGCTGCGGATGGCCTTCTCTACTGAGAACAGGCTGGTGGCCACGAACGATGGCGTGCATTCGGGGATGATCGCGCCGCACACCACGCCACTGCGCGAGGCGCCGGTGGCGGCCAGGGCCTGACCCGGGCCGGGGTCGACCTCTTCGATTCGCTCCGAGAAGAAGCGCGCGCAGAAGCCGATGGTGTCCATGATGATGGCCAGGATCCCGGCCAGCGGGCCGAGGCCCACGGCGACCACGAAGATCAACGCCCATACCAGGTCGGGCACGGTGCGCAGGGTGGCCACCAGGTTGCGGGCGACTACCCGGATCGCCGGATGGGGGCTGGTGTTACGGGCGCACAGCAGGGCCATCGGCAGGCTCAGGATCACCCCGAATACCACGCCGACGATGGCCATCTGAAAGGTCTCCAGCATGGCCACGGCGATCACGTCCCAGCGGGAAAAATTGGGTGGCATCGCTTCGCCGAAGAAGGTGCCCAGGTTCACGACGCCGCTCAGCAGCCGGTCGGGATGGATATCGGCGCTGGAAAAACCGCTGATGAAGAAGGCAGCGAATGCCAGCAGCAGGATGAAGGCGACGGGGGAGGGGCGTTCAAGCCTGGGCGGCGCGGCGTGGCGCGGTGATGACTCGCTCATCGGTATCGGCCTCCTGGGGTGTGTCGGTCTGGTAGAGCGCCGTGATGTCGGCGTCGCTGACCTCGGCGGTGGGGCGATCGAAGGCCAGGCGGCCGGCATGCAGGCCAACCAGGCGTTCGCCGAACTCGCGGGCAAGCTCGATCTGGTGCAGCACGCAGAGCACCGTCATGCCACGCTCGCGTACCACCGACCAGAGCAGCTCCATCACCTCGCGGCCCGCGCGCGGGTCGAGGCTGGCCACCGGCTCGTCGGCGAGTACGATCTCGGCGTCCTGCATCAACATGCGGGCGATGGCCACGCGCTGCTGCTGCCCGCCGGACAGGGTGTCGGTACGGCGGGCCGCCAGGTGCGCCAGGCCGACCCGCTCGAGTGCCTGCATGGCGGCCAGGCGTGATTCGCGGCTGGCGGTCAGCGCATGGCTGGCCAGGATGCCGTGGCGGCCCATCAGGCCGAACAGCACGTTCTGCAGCACCGAGAGGTTGCCGACCATGTTGAATTTCTGGAAGACGCAGCCGATGCGCTGGCGCAGCGGCCTCAGCTCACGGCGGCTGGCGCTGGCCAGGTTGATGCCATCCAGCACCAGGCGCCCCGACGTGGGGCGCTCGAGACCGGTCAGGCACTTCATCAACGTCGACTTGCCGCAGCCGTTATGGCCAAGAATCACCACGCCTTCCCCGGGACTGACGTCGAACGACAGCCCGCTCAGGGCGCGGGTGCCGTCCGGGTAGACCTTGGTCAGATCGTCAACGGTCAATTGCATGGGAGCACCACTCAATCGTTGAGGCCCAGTAGCGAGTAGGACTCGCGGACCATGTCGTACTCGCTGTCATCGACGTAGACCATCTCCGCCCCTACGTACTTATCGCGTTCGCCGGGGGCGAGGATCGCCTGCAGCAGGCCGTCGGGGTCCGCCATGAAGGCCTCCTGAATCTCGGCTACGCAGTCGGCCGCGATGTGCGGGCCGGCCACCATGGGATCGCCCGGCATGTCCTGGCCTCGTTCGATGATGCGATACGCGCCCTCCTCGTGCTGCGCGGCGAAGGGGGCGAAATCGCGTACGCCGGTACCCACCGCATCGACTTCTCCCGAGGCCAGTGCCTGCATGCGGGCACCATCCAGCAGGGTGATCTGCAGGTCGCGGTCGATGTCCAAGCCGGCCTGGTGCAGCATGTAGCTGGGCATGATGTGGCCGGTGGTGGAGCCGTGGTCCTTCATGGCAACGTGCTTGCCGCGCAGGTCCTCAAGGCTCTCGATGTCGCTGTCAGTGGGGGCGATGAACACCGAGTAGTACTCGGGGCGCACGATGGCGCTGATCGGCTGGATACCCTCGACACGCTCGGCCATCAGCACGTATTCGGAGGGGCCGGCCAGCACGATGTCGACCTGCTCGAAGCGCAGGGCGTTGATGGCGGTGGTGCGGTTGCCCACCGGGAAGAACTCGACCTCGACGCCGAGGCGCGACTCGACTTCGTCGACGAACTCCTGGAAGGCTCTCTGTAGCTCCTCGGTGCCTTCGATGCCGGTATCGGCGAAGCGCAGGGTGGTGGGGCAGGACTCGGCGGCCTGGGCCTGACCGGCGGTGGCCAGCGCGATGGCGGCGGCCAGGGAAAGAAGCGGCTTGTTCATGATCACACCTCGGCAGGGGGATGGGTAATAAGCGTCCATACCCTCTCAATGCCAGGTGACAGAGGCGTGTCTTTCAGGTGACGTTGGGATTACGGCGCGATGACGCCAGTGGCGGGCGAATCGCCGCCACTGGCATCACCAGCGCGTTACTCTGCTGCGCGCCGCTGCCAGAGGCGCACCAACAAGCCGTGCTTGGGAGCGGCGATCAGCGCCAGGCAGAACAGCGCGGTGGCAACCAGCACGATGGCACCGCCGGAGGCAACGTCGAGGTGGAACGACAGCAGCAGCCCGGCCACCGCCGAGACGATACCCACCAGCACCGCAATGACCAGCATCGGTTTGAAGCGGTCGGTCAGCAGGTGGGCAGTGGCGCCCGGGGTGATCAGCATGGCCACTACCAGGATGATGCCCACGGTCTCCAGGCTGGCGACGATGGTCAGGGTCAGCAGCAGGATCAGCCCGTAGTGGATCAAGGTGATGTTGAAGCCCAGCGCCTGGGCCTGCTGCGGGTCGAAGGTGTAGAGCAGCAGTGGCCGAAAGGCCAGCCAGATCACCAACACCGCGATCACCCCCGCCAGCAGGGTGAGCAGCAGCGCCGAGGTCTGTACCCCCAGCACATTGCCAAACAGGATATGCATCAGGTGGGTGCTCGAGGCGATCTGGCTGATGATCACGATGCCCAGCGCGAAGGCGGCGGTGAACATCAGGCCCATGGCAGCGTCCGACTTGATGCGGGTGTGGCGCTCGATGGCGCCGATACCCAGCGAGGTCAAGGCACCGGTGATGAAGGCGCCGATGAAGAATGGCCAGCCGAGCAGGTAGGCGATAGCGACGCCTGGCAGCACGGCGTGGGAAATGGCATCGCCCAGCAGCGACCAGCGCTTGAGCACCACGAAGCTCGATAGCAGCCCGCAGATGCCACCCACCAGGATCGAGGTGAGCAGGGCGCGCTGCATGAAGCGGTACTCGAACGGCTCCGCCAGGCTGGCGGGCAACAAGCCAACGCCATGCATCAGCAGCGCGAGCAGGGCATCGATCAGGCCGCTGCCGAGCCCCTCAAGCAGCGACACGCAAGCCTCCCGCGGTCGAGCCGCCGACGGCCAGCCGGGCCAGCATGGCATCGCTGAGCATCTCCGTGGGAGAGCCCATGCCGACCAGCGTCTGATTGATCAGCGCGACCTGATCGGCGTGGCGGCGGGCGCTGGGCAGATCGTGGGTCACCATGACGATGGTGCGACCGGCCCTGCGTTCGCCTTCGAGCATGTCCAGGATCAGCCGCTCGCTAGGCGGATCGACGCCGGCAAGGGGCTCGTCCAGCAGCAGGATGTCAGCTTGTTGGGCCAATGCCCTGGCCAGCATCACGCGCTTCTTTTGGCCGCCGGAGAGCTCGCCAATGGGGCTGGCCGCATGGGCCTGCATATCGACCGCCTCAAGGGCTTCATCAACGGCAAGGCGGTGCAGCGGATTGGCCCAGCGCTCGGGCAGCATGCGCTGCCACCAGGCATCATGACGCATCAGGCCGTAGCGCCCGGTCATCACGGTTTCCTGCACCGATACCGGGAAGTCCCACTCCATCTGCTCCTGCTGGGGCATATAGGCGACCTTGCCGGCACGCCGCTGGTCTCTGGCGTTGCCGCCTAGTACCCGGAGCTCACCGCGCAGTGGCTTCAGGCCACCGGTTACCACCTTCAGCAGGCTCGACTTGCCGGCCCCATTGGGGCCGACGATGGCCGTCCACTGGCCGGCGGGCAGCGTCAGGCTGATGTCGCTGAGTACCGGCTGGCGGTGGTAGGCCACGGACAGCTGGCGAGCCTCGATGGCGGGGATCTCAGTCACGACCTGCTCCCAGGGTCGCCTTCAACAGCGCCGCGTTATGGCGCAGCATGGCGGAGTAGTCGGGTGCCTCGGCATCTGCTTCACTGACCGAGTCGACGTAGAGCGGCCCGGCGATGGCGATATCGGTCTCGTCGGCGACGCTGCGCACGTGGCGGTCGGAGATGGTGCTTTCCCAGAAGATGGCGGCCGGCTGACGTTCCTCGATCAGGTCGACGATGCGCATCAGCTGGCGCGGCGTGCCCTCCTCCTCGGCGTTGGTGCCCCAGATGCCGTCATGTTCGAAGTCGAAGGCATCGGCGAAGTAGATGAACGCCGCCTCGCTGGTGACCAGCAGGCGCTGTGCGGTTGGAATCTCGGCCAGCATCCCCTCGATCTCAACGTGCAAAGCCTCGAGCGACTCGGCAAGTGCTTCACCGCGTGCTTCGAAGCCCTCGGCGGCCTCCGGCCTTGCCTCGCTCAGGACGTCGGCGATCACCCTGGCAAATTCGGCGCTGGCGCGTGGGTCCATCCACAGGTGCGGATCAGGCTCCCCGGCCTGCTCGCCGGTGACGATTGGCTGGGTGGGGTAGTCCGACGCCTCGGCCACGGCCACCAGGGGCACGCCGTCGCGGACGCTCGATTCGACCTGGGCGAGCCACTGTTCGAGACCGTAGCCGTTGTAGAACACCAGGTCGGCTTCCTCGAGATCGATGAAATTGCTCGGAATCAGCTCCCACTCATGCACCTCAGCGCCCACCGGGGTCAGGGTGCTGACCTCGGCGTCGTCGCCGGCGACCTGCTCGACCAGATCGCCGAGTACCGAGAAGCTGGCGACGACCTTGAACGGCTGGGGCTCGGCGTGAGCGACGTTTGCAATGCCAAAGGCCAGTACGCCCAGCAACGCGACAGGCTTGCAAGATTGCATCGGTATCTCCTATTGACGAGGCGCCGTCGAGCATTGAGCAGCAGCGATTGGATATCGTGTAAATAACTTAGCAAAGGCTAACTGTATTGTGCAAGGCATTAATGATGTGAGGTTGCTGCGCCGCGGCAGGTTGGCTATATTCGTCGCATGATTGAGACCCCAGACGACACGCCCTCCCCGAGTTTGAGCGAGGCGGATGCGCTACCGCCGAGTGAACAGCACGCCCAGCAGTACGCGGCGGTGCGCAATGCCCATGAGACGGAGTTGCTCGAAGATTATGTCGAACTGATCGGCGATCTGATCGCGCATCAGGGAGAGGCGCGCTCGGCGGATATCGCGCTGCGCATGGGGGTCAGCCAGGCCACCGTCTCCAAGATGGTCGGGCGCTTGAAGAGCCTCGGCCTGGTGGCCAGCAAGCCCTATCGTTCACTTTTCCTGACCGAAGAAGGCGAAGCGATGGCGAGGATGTCGCGCCAGCGGCATGCCATCGTGCTGCAGTTCTTGCGTGCCCTGGGCGTCAGCGACGATACCGCACGCATCGATGCCGAGGGCATGGAGCATCACGTCAGCCAGGAAACCCTCGACGCCATGCAGCGCTTCACGCGGCTGCAGAGCGGAGAGGGCTAGGGCGCCGGCCCCGCGGCGCCCAGAAAGCGATTCTGCCAGTAGTCGATATCCAGCGGTACGCTGACGACCTCGCGCCCGCGTCCCGGGGCGTGAATCATCTGTCGGTCACCCTGATAGATTCCCACGTGGGTTGCCTTGCGCCCACTGCCGAAGAACAGCAGGTCGCCGGGGCGTGCCTCATCCACCTGTGGCAGCTGGCGGAATTGATCGTCGGCGGTGCGCGGCACGCGGATACCGGCGGCGCGATAGGCCATCTCCACCAGTCCCGAGCAGTCGAGCCCTTCCCGGGTATTGCCCCCGAAGCGATAGGGCGTGCCCAGCGCCTGCTGGGCGTTGGCCAGGATCATGGCACGCTCGATGGAAAGTCCGGTGGCGGCGACCGGCGCGTCGCGGGTAGCGATATCGCGACTGGCGCAGCCGGAGAGCAGTGCCAGCAGCAGCAGGGCCCAGCACAGCGGCAGGATACGCCAGTGGGTGAAAGCGTAGGGTGTCGTCATTGGCTCAGGCCTTGAATTCGCGTTGCTGCGCACGCAGTTACGCTAGTATTCGTTAATACACCCTTTGATTAATAGAGGATTTTCGGATGAGCTTCAACGGTGAGCAGCATCCCGGCGTGCAGGCCCCAACCGCCGAATCGCAGGGCTTCCGGCTCAATCACACCATGCTGCGGATCAAGGACCCCGAGAAGGCGCTGGCCTTCTATACCCGGGTGTTCGGCATGCAGGTGGTGCGGCGGCTCGACTTCGAGGAGATGCAGTTCAGCCTCTATTTCCTGGCCAAACTCGAGGCTGGCGACGAGGTGCCGGACGATGACGGGCAGCGCACGGTATGGACCTTCAGCCAGAAGGGGCTGCTCGAGCTGACCCACAACTGGGGTACCGAAACCCAGGACGACTTCGCCTATCACGATGGCAATGCCGAGCCCCAGGGCTTTGGGCATATCTGCTTCAGCGTACCCGACCTCGACGCGGCGGTGGCCTGGTTCGATGCCAACGGCGTCGAGTACGTCAAGCGGCCCGACCAGGGCAAGATGAAGGACGTTGCCTTCATCAAGGATGTCGACGGCTACTGGATCGAGATCGTCGAGGCGGCGCGTCTCAACCAGCTCGGCGACTAGTCACCATCGACCCATCATGGATGCGGCGCCTTGGATTCCACCAGGGCGCCGCTGTCATGTCTGGCTCAGCGAAACGAGATGCGGGTGCCGTAGGCGAGCATTTCGTCCGGGGTAATGGCGTGTCCCGGGACGCCAATCATCTCATCGCCACACTGGTCGGCCCAGGTCAGCACGCCGTGGGTGAGTCCGGTCTCGCTGAGTAGGTCGCGGATCTCGCCGGTGCCCAGGAAGGTGCGCGTCTTGCCGTGCTCGTCAGAGAGTTCGGCTACGCCGTTCGAGTAGTGCAGGCGGACGATGTAGATGCCGTCCTGGGACTCGACCTCGACGATCGGCGTGTGCCCATCGGCCACGCCGCGGCTGAGCTGCTTCAGGGTGATGTTGCCCGAGACAGGGTGGATGCTCTCGGCCATGATGTGTGCCTCACAAGGGGATGTACAAGTAATGTAGGAGAGATTGGCGCCCGGGGCGAACTTTTGCCTGCATCGGCGAAATATTCCTGATGGCAACCGAAGGCGTGCCTCACTGATATCAAAAGTTTGTACATATTTTGTACGCCGTATTTGGCTTAGCTCTCCGGTCCACGCATTTCGCCACGCAATGGCAGGCCCAGGGCGTCGCGGAGCGCCTGGCCGGACTGCCCGCGAGCGAGCAGCACCTGCAGCTTGGTGATTGCGGCTTCGGGGGTGATGTCCTGCCCTGACACCACCCCGGCATCGTGGAGGCGTTTGCCGGTGGCGTAGGTGGCCTGCTGCACCGTGCCCTGACCGCACTGTGTTACGTTGAAGACGACCAGGCCCCGGTCGGCAGCCCGCTGCAGGCAATCGAGTAATTGACCGTCGAGCCCTGGTGGGTTGCCGACCCCGTAGGTCATCAGCACCAGGCCTTGAAGCTGCTCGTCGTCGAGCTGCCGGGCGACCTGCCGCGGCGACAGCCCTGGATGGCAGTGCAGCACGCCGACGCGGCCCGCGTCGAAAGCAGGCACTACCAGCTCGGGGGTGCCGCTCGGCAGCGGGTCGTGCGCCGAGACGTGCAGCTCGATGCCCGCCTCGCCGAGCCAGGGGGCGTTGGGCGAATCGAACGCATCCAGGCCTTGAGTCCGGCACTTGCGAGCACGGTTGCCGCGTAGTAGGCGGTCGTGGAAGGCGAGGCACACCTCGCGGGGGGCAGCCGGGTGTGTGGCCGCCTGCATGGCCAGGATGATGTTATTGAGGGCATCGCTGCGCGGTTCGCCGAGTGGGATCTGGGACCCGGTCAGGACCACCGGCTTGTCGAGTGCGCCGAGCAGGAAGGAGAGCGCCGAGGCCGTATGGGCCATGGTGTCGGTGCCATGCAGGATCACGAAACCGTCGTAGCGCTCCCAGGCCGCGGCCAGCACGCTGACCATGCGTTGCCAGCATTCCTGGCTGAGGTCGGCGCTGTCGATCAATGGCTGCAGGCGGTGCAGGGTGTAATCCGGCAGTGTCCCGGCCGGATAGCTTGCCAGGACCGCGCCCAGGCGTTCGTCGAAGTCGGCCGAGGGCACGTAGCCCGCCGGTGACGCCTGCATGCCCAGGGTGCCGCCGGTATACAGTATCAACAGTCGTGGCACGGGGGCTCCTCCGGCATCGGGGCCAGCATCGCGTTGGGAAGCAACAGCGCATCGAGGCGCTTAGGATCCAGCAGCCCTTCGGCGATCACCAGCTCGCGGACCGTGGCGCCACTGTGCAGGGCCTGGCGGGCGATACGCGTGGCGTTGGCGTAGCCGATGTGGGGGACCAGCGAGGTCACCACGCCGATGCTGCGCTCGACGTGCTGGGCGCAGGTCTCGCGGTTGGCTTCGATGCCGACGATGCAGCGGGTGCGCAGCATATGGCAGGCCTCGCCCAGCATGCGCATGGCATTGAGCAGGTTGTAGATGATCATCGGTTCCATGGCATTGAGCTGCAGCTGCCCCGCCTCGGCGGCCATGGTCACGGCGAGATCGCTGGCGATCACCTGGTAGACGGTCTGGTTGACCGCCTCGGGAATCACCGGGTTGATCTTGCCGGGCATGATCGAGGAGCCGGGCTGCACCGGGGGCAGGGTGATTTCCCCCAGTCCGGTACGCGGCCCGCTGGAAAGCAGGCGTAGATCATTGCACAGCTTGCCGAGCTTGATGGCGAAGCGCTTGAGCATCCCCGACAGGAACACGAAGGCGCCCATGTCCGAGGTGGCCTCGATGAGGTGTGACGCCGGTACCAGCTGGCGCGCCGACAGCTGTGCCAGGTGCTCGACGGCCAGCGCCTGGTAGCGTGCCGGGGCGTTGAGGCCGGTGCCGATGGCGGTGCCGCCGAGGTTGATCTCGCACAGCAGCCGCTGGGCCTCGCGCAGGCGGTCGATGTCCTCGCCGAGGTTGACCGCGAAGGCCTCGAACTCCTGCCCCAGGGTCATGGGCACGGCGTCCTGCAGCTGGGTGCGCCCCATCTTGACCACGTCGGCGAACGCCACGCCCTTGTCCTGCAGGGCATCGCCCAGCTCGCTGATGGCGGAGATCAGCGGCTCCGCGGCGAACTGCAGGCTCAGGCAGGCGGCGGTGGGATAGGCGTCGTTGGTCGACTGGGAGCGGTTGACGTCGTCGTTGGGGTGCAGGTGCTGGTAGGCCCCCTTGGGATGGCCCAGCTTGGCCAGTGCCAGGTTGGCGATGACCTCGTTGGCGTTCATGTTGGTGGAGGTGCCCGCTCCGCCCTGGATCAGGTCGACGACGAACTGGTCGTGCAGCGCGCCGTCGATGATCTCCTGGCAGGCGGCCTGGATCGCTTTGGCCTTGTGGGGCTCAAGGGTGCCCACTGCCTGGTTGGCGCTGGCGGCGGCCGACTTGACCATGGCCAGTGCCTGCACCAGCTCGGGGAAGTGGCTGATCGGAATCCCTGTGATACGAAAGTTCTCCAGCGCTCGCTGGGTTTGGATGCCGTACCAGGCATCCGCCGGCAGGGCGCGCTCGCCCAGCAGGTCATGTTCGATACGAGTAGTCATGGCGTAGACGCTCTAGTGTTGGAAGAGTACGCCGACCCTGGCTAAGCGAGGGCCGGCGCGTGGCGTTTACTCCGCGACGGGACGGTGTGGCGCCTTGGCGGTGCTGCCTCGTAAATGCTCCCGGTCCTCGGGCTCGAGGTCCCAGGCTTGTGGATAGAGATTCAGGTCTTGATGCTGGCTTGCGTCGAAGACCGGCTGGCTGACGCCCTGGCGGCGCTGGTCGTCGTAGTCCTTGAGGATGCGCAGCCCTTTCTTGAACAACAGGATCAGCGCCACCAGGTTGGTGACCGCCAGCAGGCCCATGGTGACATCGGCGAAGCCGAACACGGTGTCCAGGTTGGTAGTGGCGCCCCAGCACACCAGAAGCACGATCGCCACGCGGAAGGCGTTGAACAGGTTCTGGTTGTCGCGGCTGAAGAAGTTGAGGCTGTTCTCGCCCAGGTAGTAGTTGTAAAGAATGGTGCTGAAGGCGAATAGCAGCAGTGCCACGCTGACGAAGGAGCGGCCCCACTCCCCGACGTGGTCGGCCAGGGCCGACTGGGTCAGCGCAATACCCTCGACATTGCCGCTGGCGCCGGGATCATAGGCGCCGCTGAGCAGGATCAGGAAAGCGGTGGAAGAGCAGATGATCAGGGTATCGATAAAGACCGAGAAGGCCTGCACGATGCCCTGGTTGGCGGGATGCGGCACATAGGCCACGGCGGCGACGTTGGGCGCGCTGCCCAGGCCCGCCTCGTTGGAGAACAGACCGCGCTGGAGGCCTATCATGATGGCTGCCCCGATGCCGCCGCCGATGGCAGGCTCCAGGCCGAAGGCGCTGTTGACGATCAGCATCACCACCTCGGGGATGCGCTCGAGATTCAAGCCGACCACGATCAGTGCGATCAGCAGATAGCCGACGGCCATGAAGGGCACCAGCACCTCGGAGATGCGCGCGATCCGTTTGATCCCACCGAAGATGATCAGGCCGACCAGCATCGCCAGGGCGATGCCACTGTAGAGCACCGGCACGCCGAAGGCGTCGTTGAACGAGGTGGACACGGCGTAGGACTGCAGCGCAGTGAAGGCAAAGCCGAAAGTCAGCAGCAGTAGCACCGAATAGAAGCCGGCCAGCCAGCGCCAGTTGCGGCCGAGACCCTTGACGATGTAATAGGCTGGCCCGCCGCGATAGGTGCCGTCACTCTGGGGCTGCTTGTAGGTCTGCGCCAGGGTGCATTCGAGGAAGCTCGTGGCCATGCCCATCAGGCCGACCAACCACATCCAGAAGATGGCCCCCGGGCCGCCCAGGGTGATCGCCACGGCAACGCCAGCGATATTGCCGCCGCCCACGCGGCCAGCGACGGACAGCACCAGCGCCTGGAAGCTGCTGAGGTGGCCGTGCTTGTCATGGCGGAAGGCCTGGCGAGATCCCAGTATCTGGAACATGCGGCCGAAGTAGCGAAACTGGACGAAGCGTGAGGTAACGGTGAAGCCGATGCCCACGCCTACCAGCAGGACGATAAGGATTTTGCCCCAGAGGAGCTCGTTGAGCAGATCAAACATGAGGGTTCTCCGCTGTTGTCTTGTTGATAGCGCTTCTCGATTAAATCAGTTGATATGACGGGAAAAACTTGGCGCAACGATGCACTGCGTCGCATTTCCGGCGCCACCAAGTGCAGCAGACTGCACCACCCGCCTGATGCATTGGGTGCTATCGTCAAAAAAACGCCCGAGGCCGCTTTTCGCTGGCCTCGGGCGCGGTGTCACTGCTTGCTTACACTGGGCAGTGTGTGTCGATCACTCCTCGTCTTGCGGCAGCCCGCCGAGCTCTTCGAGCAGAGCTTCGTAGCCTTCGACCTGATCGCTGAGGGTCTGGGTGACCTCGTCCTCGGGCATCCAGGTCACCGGCATCAGGATGCGCTCCTCGGTGATCTCGATGAAGCGTTCGTCCTGGGTGGCGGCCTCGAGGGCCTCGGCGAGGCGCTCGACGTGGCTGTCCGGGGTGTTCTGCGGCACCATGGCCACGCGGATCTCGGCGGCGTTGATGTCGTAGCCGGCCTCCTGCAGGGTCGGGGCGTCGGGGAAGGCCGCCAGGCGATCCTCGGCCAGGCTCAGCAGCACCGGCATCTCGCCGGAGTCGGCATAGCCGGAGTGGGTGCCGCCGCTGTAGGCGAAGTCGACGTCGCCGGAGAGGATCAGCGGGGCCATGCCGGCGCCACCGGAGGTCGGCACGATGCGCAGGTCGAGGCCTTCCTGCTGGGCGATGTATTCGATGATCATGCGGTCCAGGGCGGTCTGGGTCGCATAGCTGGTGCCGGGGTTCTCCTTGGCGTAGTCGATCAGGCCTTCCCAGGTGTCGCCGAAGGGACGGTCCTCGCCGGTGACCATGGCCGACTGGCCGAGGGTCACGCC
>NZ_FNGH01000007.1:230771-255785 GCF_900102875.1 Franzmannia pantelleriensis | reverse complement strand
ACCGCGACCTCGGAGGCGAAGGTGCCCTGGGGCAGGCCACTGAGTGCCGCCAGCATCTGGCCGGTCTGGTTGTTGTCGGTGTCGATGGCCTGCTTGCCGAGAATCACCAGGCCCGGCTGCTCCTCCTCGACCACCTTGGCCAGCAGCTTGGCCACCGCCAGCGACTCGACGCGTTCGTCGGTCTCAAGGTGAATGGCGCGATCGGCGCCCAGCGCCAATGCGGTGCGCAGCTGCTCCTGGGCAGCCTTGGGACCCACGGTCACGGCCACGACCTCGGTGGCCACGCCTTTTTCCTTGAGCCGCACCGCCTCTTCCACGGCGATCTCGCAGAAGGGGTTCATGGCCATCTTGACGTTGGTGAGATCGACGTCGGAATTATCCGGCTTGACCCGGATTTTGACGTTGTAGTCGATGACGCGTTTGACCGCGACCAGTACCTTCATGGTGTCCTCGCTTGATTCACTAGGCGTTAGTACGAAAACTGCCTGCGTTGGGTGGCAACGGCGATTCTCTGATGCTCCGAATCGAGCGTCGTTCACCACCTTATGTAGGGTGTTACAGTGCGTCTATTATGCATATCATGGCCGACAACTAGAAGCAAACGACCGTTTTAATCAGAATTCTATATAACCTGTTATGCAGATGCCGGATCAAGCACAATGACAGGATACGCTTAGACCGTGGGAGGAGACCGCTGGTGGAACACGTAGAACGCGATTCAATGGAGGTCGACGTCGTCATCGTCGGCGCCGGGCCTTCAGGGCTGTCGGCGGCCTGCCGCTTGATGCAGCAGGCCAACGAGGCCGAACAGGAACTGACGGTATGTGTGGTGGAGAAAGGCTCCGAGGTGGGCGCGCATATTCTCTCAGGCGCCGTCTTCGAGCCCCGCGCCCTGGCCGAGCTGTTCCCCGACTGGGAGGAACGCGGCGCCCCGCTCACCACCCCGGCGATTCGCGACGAGCTCTACCTGCTCAAGGATGCCGAGAAGGCCCAGAAGCTGCCCAATGCGCTGGTGCCCAAGAGCATGCATAACACCGGCGGCGACATACAGAGTGGCGACTCCCGGCGCTATGTCATCAGCGCCGGCAACCTGTGCCGCTGGCTGGCCGAGCAGGCCGAGGGCCTCGGCGTGGAGATCTTCCCCGGCTTCGCCGCCCAGGAGACCATCGTCGAAGACGGCGTGGTCAAGGGCATCCTGATCGGCGACATGGGCGTGGCCGCCGATGGTCAGCCCAAGGATGGCCATATGCCCGGCATGGAACTGCGCGCCAAGTACACCCTGTTCGCCGAGGGCGCCCGCGGCCACCTCGGCAAGCGCCTGATCGAGCAGTACGACCTCGCCGCGGGCCGCGACCCCCAGCACTACGGCATCGGTCTCAAGGAGCTGTGGGACGTGCCCGCCGACAAGCATGAGCCAGGCCTGGTGCTGCATGGCTCCGGCTGGCCGCTGGCCAAGGATACCCACGGCGGCTGGTTCCTCTATCACGCCGAGAATCAGCAGGTGGTAGTGGGCCTGATCATGGACCTGTCCTACCAGAATCCCTGGCTGTCGCCGTTCGATGAATTCCAGCGCATGAAGCATCACCCTCTGCTCAAGCAGTACCTCGAGGGGGGCTCGCGGGTCGCCTATGGCGCCCGGGCGATCACCAAGGGCGGTCTCAACTGCCTGCCCAAGATGACCTTCCCGGGCGGCCTGCTAATCGGCTGCGGCGCCGGCACCTTGAACTTCGCCAAGATCAAGGGCCTGCACACCGCCATGAAGTCGGGCCTGGTCGCCGCCGAGAGCGTCTTCGAGGCGCTTGCCAAAGGCGACGAGGGCGGCCAGGAGCTGACCGCCTTCACCGCCAAGTGGGAAGCCAGCTGGGCCTATGCCGAACTCAAGGAGAGTGCCAGCTTCGGCCCGGCGATTCACAAGTACGGCACCGTCGGCGGCGGCGCCTATAACTTCCTTGATCAGCTGCTGGGCGGCAAGCTGCCCACTATCCACGACACCACCCCGGACCATGCCGCGCTCAAGCCGGCCAGCGAGTTCGAGAAGATCGACTACCCCAAGCCCGATGGCAAGCTCTCCTTCGACAAGGCCTCTTCGGTGTTCCTCTCCAACACCAACCACGAGGAGAACCAGCCTTGTCATCTCAAGCTCGCCGACCCGGAACTGCCGATCCGCGACAATCTGCCGAAATATGCCGAGCCGGCACAGCGTTACTGCCCGGTGGGCGTCTACGAGGTGGTCGAGGACGAAGCGGGTCAGCCGAAGTTCCAGATCAACTTCCAGAACTGCATCCACTGCAAGACCTGCGACATCAAGGACCCGGCCCAGAACATCACCTGGGTGGCGCCGGAGGGCGGCGGCGGGCCCAACTACCCTAATATGTAACCCGGTGGTCGCCGGGCGTTCGAAACGCTAAGAAAACCCCATGCCACTGGCCCAGCGCCAGTGGCATGTTTTGTTGGCTTACGCGCCGCGCAGGGCGTCGCCCAGGGCCTCGACTACCCTCTCCTGCTGCCCCTGTTCCAGGTACGGGTGCATGGGCAGGCTGAGCACCCGCTCGCAGGCTGCTTTGCAGGCGCTCAGCCGGCACGCCGGGTCGGCCACCGCCGGCTGGCAGTAGAGCGGCCGGGGATAGTGAATCGCCGTAGGAATCCCGGCGTCATGGAGTCGTGAGGCCACTGCGTCGCGCGCCTCCAGCTGCAGCGTGTACTGGGCGTATACGCTGGTGTTGCCCGACAGTCGCAGCGGCAATGCCAGAGGCAGTTCTGCGAGCAGGGCGTTATAGCGTTCAGCGATGGCCTGGCGCCGCGCCACCTCATCATCGAACGCTTCGAGCTTGACCAACAGAATCGCCGCCTGCAGCGTATCCAGGCGACTGTTCATGCCCAGTTGCAGATGCCGGTAGCGCCCTGTATCGCCGTGACTGATCAAGCGCCGCAGGCATGCCGCGAGCGCGTCATCATCGGTGAACAGGGCCCCGCCATCGCCGTAGCAGCCCAGCGGCTTGCTGGGGAAGAAGCTGGTACAAGCCACCCGACTCATGCCACACGAGGCGCGGCCATGGCGGCTGGCACCGAAGCTCTGGGCGGCATCCTCGATCACCGTCAGCGCATGCCGTTCGGCCACATCGTGGATCGCTTCCATATCAGCGCACTGGCCGAACAGTGAAACCGGCATGATGGCGCGGGTACGCGGGGTGATCAGGGTCTCTAGCCCTTGGGGATCGAGCAGCAGGCTGGCGGGATCGATGTCGGCATAGACCGGGCGCGCGCCGCACAACGCGACACTCTCGGCGCTGGCGACAAAGCCGAAACCGGGCACGATGACCTCATCGCCAGGGCCGATGTCGAGCGCCATTTGTGCCAGCTGCAACGCCGCGGTACCGCTGCCACACGCGATGCAATGCGCGACACCGACCCGTGCCGCAAGGCGCTGCTCGAGCTCGGCCACCTCCGGCCCCTGCACGTAGCGCCCGTGTGCCAGGACGCGCTGAATGGCCGCATCCAAGCGCGGCTTGAGGCGCGCCTGCTGGGCGGCCAAATCGACGAAGGCCATTGCCATGGCGTCACGCCCCATCACGCTGAGCCAACCCCAGCGCCCGGAGGCGAGGATGCAGCTCGCTGTCCTGCGCCGGCTCGGGCGTTGCCTCTCGGATCGCTTGCACCGCCGCAAGACAGGGGCGTACCGCCTCGATGCCAAAACCGCGTCCGGCAAGAATCTCACGATAGCTGACCGTGTGCAGATCGGTGAAGCCGGCGGAAAACTCGAACGCTTCACCATCGCAGGTCACCGAGCGAAAGGTGGGCTGACGCCCACGCACCTCGTCGGGAAGGTCCTCGGCATCGATGGACAGGAACCAGCGCACCCGGGCGCGGCGATACTCGAGATAACCGCTTGCTTTGTGATCGTCGCGATAGTGCAGCACCAAACGCTGCAGCTCACCAAATACCATCTGCAGCATATCGAAGAAGTGGATACCGATATCGGCCACCACCCCGAAGGAGCGTCGCGGGTCGCCCTTCCAGCTCTCCAGGTACCAGGGCCCGCGGGAGGTGATGTAGGTCAGTTCTACCTGGTGACAGTTGCGACCATCATGCTCGACCCGATCACGCAGCTCATGGATCACCGGATGGTGGCGCAGCTGCATGATCGAGTACACCTGCCGGCCGCTGTCCACCTCCACTCGGCGCAGCTCGTCGAGCTGCTCGACACTGGCCGCCAGCGGCTTCTCGCAGATCACCTCGCAGCCCAGGTAAAGGCCGGCGGTAACATGCGCGCTATGCAGATGATTCGGCGAACAGACCACCAGATAGTCGAGCGACTGTCCCTGTCGCTTTCGCCACCAGGCGTGTTCGATAAAGCGTTCGAATTCGGTAAAGAAGGCACAGTCGGTGGAGATCGAGTCGATCACGCCCACCGAGTCATTGATATCGTAGGCCGCCACCAGCTGGTGGCCGGTCGCCTGTATCGCCTGCATATGGCGGGGGGCGATATAGCCAGCCGCCCCGATCAGCGCAAAGTTCATCGCTGCCTCCCTGGCGTCGGGTGGGACATCTCCAGGTAAGGGTAGCGGCCGGCTCGACTATTTGCGCAATGCGAGTTTCGACTCAGTCGCCCCGGGCCACCGGCCGTGTCGGATCCTCGATCCACCCGCTCCAGGAGCCGGCATACAGGCGCGGCAGCGGCAGGTCGGCCACGGCATAGGCGAGGATGGTATGGCAGGCGGTGACCCCGGAGCCGCAGTAGCTGATCAGCTCGTCGGCCCGCGGCAGCTCTGCGGCCAGCCGCTCAGGGGACTTGAAGAGGCCGGTCTCGTCCAGATTGGTGGCACTCGGCCGGCAGCGGGCCCCGGGGATATGCCCGGCCACCGGGTCGATGGGTTCCTGCTCGCCGCGAAACCTCGCCGGGCTGCGTGCATCGAGTTTGAGGGCTCGCCCCGAGAACACCTCATCGGCGTCGACCCAGGTCGAATCGTCGAACGCTGGACGCCATTCGCTCGGTATGGTCGCGTCGTCCCCCGGCGCCAGCGCACCGCCGGCCGCTTCCCAGGCCGGCAGGCCACCATCGAGAACCTGCACCCCCGGATGGCCAGCCCAGCACGCCAGCATCCACCAGGCCCGCGCCGCGGCCAGCTGTCCACCCATGTCATCGAACACCACCAGCGGTCGCGACGGCGCAACGCCCAGCCGCTGAAGGGTATCAGTGAACGCCTGCCGGCTAGGTAGCGGGTGGCGCCCGCCCTGCCCCGGCGCCGCGGCCAGGTCACGATCAAGGTCGAGATGTAGGCTGCCGGGGAGAGAGGCTTGACGCCACAGCGCGCGCCCCGCACCAGTATCATTGAGACGCGCGCGGCAATCGAGCAGCAGCGGTGAGACATCGGTCGCGAGGCGTCGTTGCAACGCCGCAGCACTCATCAAAGGGGATCTCATGCGGGTTCTCCGAGGGGTTCCAAGGGCGCGCGCAGGGCGATCAGACGGCGCTTGCCAGCGTGAGTGAAGCGCACCTCGATCACCGGATTCGAGGGATCGCCCTCTACGACCTGAATCTCACCCTCGCCGAATACCGCGTGGCGTACGCGCTGGCCAACGCTGAAAGCCGCCGCCGCGTACTCGCCAGCCGGGCTGGCAACACCGGCGGCGGCAGCGATGACCACCAGTTGACGTCCAGTTGCTGCCAGGTAGCGTTCTACCAACGGCGGTGACGCGACTGCCAGCCCATCCTGTGGCGCTGCGTCGGCCTGCAGGGCCTGCGCCACCCGCTGGCAGTCCTCCCAGGCGCTCTCGCTAATGAAACGGCTGGGCCGGTGCTCGCCGCCGTCATGCACCATCAATAGCCGCTCCCGGGCGCGGGTAATGGCGACGTAGAATAGCCGTCGCTCCTCCTCCAGGCGTTCCGGGGTCAGCGGGTTGTCGCGACTATAGTGGGGAAAGTCCTCTTCATTGACGCCCCACAGTGCCACCAGTGGCCACTCCAACCCCTTGGCACCGTGCACGGTGGTGATCAGGACGCCCGCGGCATCGCCGGCGCCTCCCGCCTCCTCCTGGGCAGGCCGCTCGAGCAGCGCAATAAAGGCCTCGGGATCATGATCGAGCTCGGCGGCCTGTTCGATCAGCACGTCGAGCAGGCGCACGTCCTCTTCGCCCTTCTCGCGCCGTGCAGCGGCGCGCTTGAGTACCTTTTCAGCGTCGAGCCGTTCGACCACCTCGGCCAGCAGTCGCGACGGCGGCCAGGCGGCCAGCTTGGGCAGGTCGCACAGCAATGCCCAGCGCCGCTTGAGATTGCGTCGCTGGATGGGTTTGAGGCTGGCCAGCAGCGGGTCCTCGCGACTCGGCCACTGCTGGGTCTCGGCCAGCCGGGAGGCCAGCGCCTGCAGCCGTTCGCGGGCCACGAAGGGCGTCGGCTGGGAGAGCAGCAGCAGCAAATGCGCCGGGTCGTGAAGCAGCTGAGGCTGGCGCGCCAGGCGCAGATAGCCGGCCAGTGCCTGTACCAGCGGCAGCCGAAAAACGAAGCGGTCCTCCCGGGCCAGGCGGAACGGCAGCCCGGCACGCAGCAGCTGCAGCTGTACCGACACCGACAGCGCCCAGCTGCGCACCAGCACACAGCCCTCGGCGAGGCTTCGGCCGTCGCGCTGCCAGTCGCTTAGAGCGTCAACCAGCGCACTACCGCCCTGCGCTACGCTCAGCTGCGTCTGCGGATTGTCGGTCGCCGCCAGACACAGCTGATCAGGACGCCGGCGATTGGCGGCGATGGCATGATTGGCCGCCAGCGCCAGTGCATCACCGTGACGGAAGGTGGTCGATAGCGGGTAGTCGTGGGCGGCGCCGAAGGTGCGGGTGAAGTCTTCGAGCATGGTGTCGGGGCGCGCGCCGCGCCACTCGTAGATGCACTGGTTGGCATCTCCCACCGCCATCACCGCTGCACGCTCGCCGGCCAGCAGTGCCAGCAGCCGCTGCTGGGCTTCGTTGATGTCCTGGTATTCGTCGATGATGACATGGTCGAGAAAGCCCTCGACTCGCTGACGTAGCGCGGCGTCTGCCTCCAGTGCCCGTAACGGCCGATACAGCAGGTCGGCATAGGTCATCAGCCGATGCTGCTCGAGCAGTGCCTCGGCAGCGTCGAAGGCATCGACGAAGTGGCCAGTGTCATCGCCGAAATCCAGGCGCTCATAGAGCGCCTGGGGCGCCTCCATCTCGGCCTTGACCAGCTCGCAGAAGTGGCCGAAGGCCTCGAGCCGGTCGCCATCCAGCGCCGATTCGAGCTGGGCCTCGTCGCCGTGCAGACTCTGCTGCACGGCCTGGCGCAGCAGCCGCTCGCGCTGCCACTCCTGAGCCAATAGTTCACGCGGGGCCAGCACGCCCCAGCGGGTCAGGGTGCCGGTCAAGCGATGGCCGATGGAGTGGAAAGTGCGCACGTCGGGCAGCGCCTGACCAGGCGGCGCCCAGCGCCTGAGCTTGGCGGTGAAGTCTTCCCGCGCGGCGCGGTTGAACATCAGCACCAGCAGCCGCGACGTCGCGGTGCCCTGGGCCAGCAGGTGCAGCACCCGCGCCACCATGGTGGTGGTCTTGCCGGCACCGGCCACCGCGGCGACCCGGGCATGGCCGTCGGCGTGGCCGACCACCGCGCGCTGCTCATCGGTCAGCTTCACGGCGCCTCCAGCTCGCCGAGCGGCTGCCAGCGACCGGCGCTTAGCAGACCGAGCTGCTCACGCCCATCGACCACGCGGCTCTCAGCCTGCTCCACCAGGCGGTAGAAGACGTTGCGCCCTAGCCGCGCTGCCAGGCCAAAGCGCACCGCTACCTCGGGCACCCAGGTACCATCCGGCATGGCAGTAACGGACAGCCGCTGCTCTTCGCCCAGCACCAGTCGGTCACCGACGTTGGTGGTCAGCCACCAGACGTCGGCGTCGTGCTCGGCATCGACCACCACGAAGGCGCAATCCTCGACCACGATCTGCCACTTTTCCACCGGCGTGACCAGATAGTGCTCGCCATCGGCTTCGCGGCGCAGCAGGGTGGAGAGCAGCCGCACCAGCGACGCGCGACGGATCAGCGTGCCTTCGTGGACCCAGTGGCCATCGGCGCGAATGGTCAGGTCCATACGGCCACTCAGCGCCGGGTGCCAGCGCTCGAGGGGCGGTATCGACCCGGTGGGCTCAGTAGCGCTCAGCAGCGGCTCGAATGACATGGCGCTCTCCCGGAAACGAGACGAATCTACACCAGCCCCGCCGCGGCCAGGCTTTCGCGCATCTCGGCCGGGGCGTGTGGGGCCGCCTGACGGAACAGCCGGTAGAAGTTGGCGGTGGTCTGCATCGCCACTTCATCGACGCTGATATCGCGCTCGGCGGCAATGCACTCGGCCACTTCGACCACCCAGGCCGGTTGATTGGACTTGCCGCGATGCGGCACCGGCGCCAGATAGGGGCTATCGGTCTCGATCAGCAGACGATCGAGGGGGATCTGGCGGGCCAGCTCACGCAGGGCGCTGGCGTTGCGAAAGGTGATAATGCCCGACAGTGAGATATAGAAGCCGTGGCGTACCGCTTGCCGCGCCATGTCGAGATCCTCGGTAAAGCAGTGCAGCACGCCGCCCACCGTGGGATCGGTGTGGGCCTTGATCATCTCGAGGGTCTCGTCGCGCGCCTCGCGGGTGTGGATGATCACCGGCAGCTCGAGCTCGGTGGCAGCGATCAGTTGACGCTGAAAACGCTCACGCTGCACTTCGCGGCTGGGCACCTTGTCGGGCGACTGCTGCAGATAGTGGTAATCGAGCCCGCATTCGCCAATGGCCACGGCCGCATAGCGCTCGGCCACCTCCTTGATCGCCTCGACGCTGGGCTCCACGTCGACCTGGTGCAGCGGGTGCACGCCGGCAGAGATCACCACGTCGTGGTGCTCGCGGGCGATGGCGGCGACCGCGGGAACCTCTTCGAGGGTTACTCCAATGGCCAAAAACTGTCTTACCCCACGTTCCCGAGCAGCGTCCAGCGCGGCGCCGAGATCCCCGTCGAAGGCGCTCAGGTCGAGTCGGTCGAGATGGCAGTGCGAGTCTACGAACATGCGGTGTCATACCAGAACAATGAGTGAATGGTGCGCTCGGCGCGGCTACAGCGTATAGGTCGCAGCTCCCTTGTCGAGCTGCCCCGCCAGGTGCGTTTCAATGCGATCGCGCACGGCTTTGTCCTCGGCACTGAAGTGCACCCCGATACCCGGCCGCCGCCGCCCCGACACACCCGGGGGCGAGACCCAAACCACCTGGCCGGTAACCGGTAGTCGCTCGCTCTCGCCGGGCAGCGTCAACAGCAGGAAGACCTCCTGGCCAAGCTCATAGCGGGCCTCGGTGGGCACGAAGATGCCGCCGCGCTCCAGCGATGGCATATAGGCCTGCAGCAGCGTCGGCACATCGGGAATCGGCAGTGACAAGGCTTTCTGAGCGGCCATGGGCGTTGCCTCTTGAGTAACCATGAGAGCGGCTGGCTCACGAGCGCAGAAGCGCCGACCAGCGTACCAGCCAGGCTTCCAGTACCAGCTGCGGATTGGGGTTACCGCCTACCGCCAGCAGGTAACGCTGCTCCTGAGCATAGTCGAGCAGCCGAAACCAGTCGTGGATACGCGCATTCTTGACCGCCTGGCGATACAGCGGCAGCAGGTCGGGGTTGCGCAGCTGGCGACGATCTCCCGATAGCCCCAGCCGGATCAGGTCCTCGAGCCAGGCAATACCGTACCACAGGATACGTTCCACCGACTGTCCCGAGAGCCGCGCCGCCTCGGCCACCGGCTCGGCGCCGCGCACCAGGGCGTCGAACAGTTCGTGCAGCGTCTGACGCAGCGCCCGAGCCTCAGGGTCGGCCATCTCGCAGGCCAGCAGCGGCAGCCCGCCGGCGGCCTCGAGCCAGAACGGCGCTTCATCGGCATCGCCGAGCGCCTCGCCCAGCCAGGGCAGACAGTCGGCTGCCGGTGGCATCGCCAGGCGCCACTGCTGACAGCGTGAGCGGATGGTCGGCAGCATCCGTGACGGGATGTCGGCCAGCAGCACAAACAGGGTACGCTCGCCGGGCTCCTCGAGGCTCTTGAGCAGCGCATTGGCCGCCGCCACGTTCATCGCCTCGGCCGGCTGCAGCACGATCACCCGATAGCCGCCCTGCTGAGCCGTCTGGTTGACGAAGGCGTTGACCTCACGGATCGGGTCGATACGGATCTGGCGACTCTTCTCCACCGGCGAGACGCGCAGCAGGTCGGGGTGATAGCCCGAGGCCAGCATCGCGCAGCTGTGGCAGCGACCACAGGCCAGCGCCCCGGGCGAGTGGCACAGGGTGCGCGCCAGCAGCGCCTCGGCCAGTTCCTGCTTGCCGACGCCATGGGCACCGGTCAGCAACAGCGCATGGGGCAGGCGCCCGGCGTCCTGCTGAGCGGTGAGCTGCCCCCATAGCGCTTGCTGCCAGGGATAGGGGGTGGGGATCGTCATGCTGATGCCTCCAGCAGCGCGGCCAGTCGCTCGCCGAGCTGGGCCTGGACCTCGCCGATCGAGCCGCTGGCATCGATTACCGCGATACGCTGAGGCGCCGCTTCGGCGCGTGCCAGATAGGCCTCACGCACCCGGCTAAAGAAGGCTTCGCGCTCGCGCTCGAAGCGGTCAGGCCGCGAGCCGCGCGCTGCCAGGCGCTGGCGGGCCGCCGCGAGAGGCATGTCCAGCAGCAGGGTCAGGTCGGGGCGCAGTTCACCCTGCACGAACTCCTCGAGCGCGGCAATGCGTGCCGCCGACAGGCCACGCCCACCGCCCTGATAGGCGAAGGTAGCATCGGTGAAGCGGTCACATACCACCCAGGCGCCTCGCGCCAGCGCCGGGCGAATCACCTGCGCCAGGTGCTGGGCGCGGGCGGCGAATACCAGCAGCAGTTCGGCATCGTCATCCAGCGGTTCGTCGTGGGTGGGATCGAGGAGCAGCTCGCGAATCGCCTCGGCGCGGGGCGTGCCGCCCGGCTCGCGGGTGCGTACGACCTCGATGCCGCGGGCGCTGAGCCAGTCGCAGACCCAGGCCACGTTAGTGGTCTTGCCGACGCCCTCGCCGCCTTCGAGGGTGATAAAACGTCCGCGCTGCTGCATGACGACTGCCGCTCCGTAATCAGCGATTGCGTATATACCGATTGACCGCGTTATTGTGCTCGCGCAGCGTACGGGAGAAGTGATGGGTGCCGTCGCCCCGCGACACGAAGTACAACGTCTCGCCGGGCAGCGGGTTGACCGCTGCCTCGAGCGACGCGCGCCCTGGCATGGCGATCGGCGTCGGCGGCATGCCGTCGATCACATAGGTGTTATAGGGCGTGGCTTCCTGCAGGTCAGCGCGGGTGATGCGTCCCTCGTAGCGCTCGCCCATGCCGTAGATCACGGTGGGATCGGTCTGCAGGCGCATGCCCTGCTGCATGCGCCGCTTGAACACGCCGGCGATCTCGCGCCGCTCTTCAGGAGCGCCGGTCTCGCGCTCGATCAACGAGGCCATGATCAGCGCTTCGTAGGGCGAGTCGATGGTCAGATCGTCGTCGCGCTCGGCCCACACCTCGTCGAGCACTCCCTCCATGCGACTCAGCGCCTGGCGCAGGATCTCCACGTCGCTGACCCCCTTGTGATAGCGATAGGTGTCGGGGAAGAACCACCCCTCGGGATGCTCCCCTTCACGTCCGAGCAATGCCATCACCTCATCGTCGGAGAGCCCTTGGGTACGGTTGTCGAGCTTGGGGGCGTTGTCGAGCAGCTGACGCATCTGCCGGAAGGTCCAGCCCTCGGGAACCGTCAGCGGATAGGTCACTACCCTGTCGCTGCCCAGCAGCTCGATCAACTCGCGGCCACTCATGCCGGGAGTGAGCATGTATTCGCCGGCGCGCAGGCTGGGCACCGAATCGGGCTCGAGCCGCGTCAGCAGGCGAAAGGCCCAGTCGTCGCTGATAACCTCACGCTCGGCCAGGTCGGCCACCACGCGATTGTACCCCGCTCCCCGCGGCACCTCGTAGAGGGTGTTCTCGTCTACCGCCAGCGGTGCCTCTAGCCGCGACTCCCAATACAGGTAGCCCCCATAGAGGGCGGCTGCCGCCACCACGACCAACACCAACAGGCCCTTAACCACTCGCATCTTGTGTCCTCAGGTCGATCCCGTCTCAGGTTTGCCGCGGATAGCCCAGCAGCGCATGCCCGGCATCCTGCAGCAGGCGATGACGCGGGTCTAGCGACCAGCGGCGCAGGCACTCACCCGCGGCATTATCCAATTGTGTCAACGGCCAGACGCCTTGCAACGAGTTACCCAGCCACACCGCCTCGGCATCGAGCAACTGCTCCGGGCCCACCTCAACCTCGGTGATATCCAGCGTCGACAGTAACGCCTCACGTAGCGTCCCGGCCACGCCGCAGTGGGACAGGCTCGGTGTCTCGAGGCGCCCCTGACGCAACCAGAACAGATTCATGCAGGTCGCCTCGACCAGTTGGCCGTGGCTGTCGCAGAGCAGCCCCTCGGCGATGGCATCGTCCTGCCACTCGCTGCGCGCCAGCACGTTCTCCAGGCGGTTGAGGTGCTTGATCCCGGCCAGTGCAGGCTGGCGCCCCAGGCGAAGCTGGCAGTGGCGCACACGCACCCCCTCATGCCAACGCGCCGGCTGGGGGGCGAAGCTCATGACTTGCCAGCGCAGCCGGGGCGACGGCACCGCAGGAGGGCGGTAGCCGCGCCCGCCGCTGCCACGCGTCACGATCAGCTTGAGTACGGCAAGCCCGGGAGGAGCCTTGGCACACAGCTCGCTTAGCGTGTCCTGTGCGGGCAATTCAACATCCAGGCGCTCGGCGCCGCGTTGCAACCGCGCCATATGCTCGCGCCACAGCAGTGGCTGAGCGTCGCGCAGCAGCACGGTCTCGAACAGGCCGTCACCGTAGGCCAATCCGCGATCATCGAGCGGCAGCGTGCCCACCCGCCGCCTCAGACCCGGGTAAAGATCAGCGAGCCGTTGGTGCCGCCGAAGCCGAACGAGTTGGACAGTGCCACGTCGATTTTCATCTCACGCGCGGTGTGCGGCACATAATCGAGATCGCAGCCCTCCTGGGGATTATCCAGGTTGATGGTCGGCGGCGCGACCTGGTCACGGATCGCCAGCACGCTGAATACCGCTTCCACTGCCCCGGCCGCGCCCAGCAGGTGACCGATCATCGACTTGGTAGAGCTCACTGCCACCGTTTCGGCGCCACTGCCCATGACCTTCTTCACCGCGCGGCTTTCGGCAAGATCCCCTGCCGGGGTGGAGGTGCCGTGGGCGTTGACGTAGTCGATGCTGGCAGCATCGATGCCGGCATCGCGTACCGCATTCTGCATCGACAGGGCGGCCCCGCGGCCGTCTTCCGGCGGCGCGGTCATGTGGTAGGCGTCGTCACTCATGCCGAAGCCCTTGAGCTCGGCATAGATGGTCGCCCCGCGCGCCTTGGCGTGCTCATACTCCTCCAGCACCATCACCCCGGCGCCGTCGGAGAGCACGAAACCGTCGCGGTCGCGATCCCAGGGACGGCTGGCGGCCGCCGGGTCGTCGTTGCGGGTCGACAGCGCACGAGCCGCCGAGAACCCTCCCAGGCCGAGCGGCGTGGTGGCCATTTCGGCACCCCCACAAATCATCACATCGGCATCGCCATAGGCGATGGTCCGGGCGCTGTAGCCGATATTGTGGGTGCCAGTGGTGCACGCCGTGGTAATGGCGATATTGGGCCCGCGAAAGCCATGCTGAATCGCCAGATTGCCGGAGATCATGTTGATGATGGAGCCCGGCACGAAGAACGGTGAGATGCGCCGCGCACCGCCCTTGTTGAGCGCATTATGGTTTTGCTCGATCATCGGCAAACCGCCGATCCCCGAGCCAATCGCCACGCCAATGCGATCGGCATTCGCTTCGGTGCACTCGAGACCGGCATCGTTGATCGCCTGCCCCCCCGCGGCCATGCCGTACTGAATGAAAAGGTCCATCTTGCGCGCGTCCTTGGGATTCAGGTAGGGACTGATATCGAAATCCTTTACCGAGCCCCCGAAACGCGTATTGAAGCCGCTGACATCGAAATGCTCAATGGCGGCAATGCCGCTCTTGCCGGCGACGATATTCGCCCAGCTCGCTTCCACGGTATTGCCCACCGGCGTTACCAGACCGATCCCGGTCACCACGACCCTTTTCCGAGACATCAGCTCTCCTCCAGACATCCTTGATGGCACGGCCACGCGAGGCAGGCTGCGCACCGTTTTGCGCGCATTATACCTGAACCTGAGCGGGCTGTGGCCGTCGCGACCAGTTCCAGACGACGGCCCCACTCACTGCCACCACCCTCGCTGACACGAAAACGGGAGTCGCCCTGCATGCAGGACGACTCCCGTAACGGCCACTGGCCGCGATCCGACAGCGTGATACGCTGACGTCACACCTTACTGGTGAGCGTTGACGTAGTCGATCGCTTCCTGAACGGTGGTGATCTTCTCGGCTTCTTCGTCGGGAATCTCGGTATCGAATTCCTCTTCAAGCGCCATCACCAGCTCGACGGTATCCAGCGAATCGGCGCCAAGATCTTCGGTGAAGGAGGAGGTGTTCTGGATGTCCTCTTCCTTGACGTTCAGGCGCTCGGCCACAACCTTCTTCACGCGCTCTTCGATAGTGCTCATTATGTGGTCACTCCAGTCGTTCAAAATAGCCGTTGAAAATCCAGCCGTTCGAAATCCGCTAGCCCAAAAAGCTGCGGGGTAGTGTATAGACCGCCCCCAGACGACGCAACATACGCGACGCGAAGGCAGCCCGCGCGCAATCAGCGCATGTTCATGCCACCATTCACATGTAGCGTCTCACCGGTGATGTAGCCTGCCGTCTCGCCGGTCAGGAACCCCACCGCAGCGGCGATTTCTTCTGGCTGCCCGAGCCGTGACAGCGGAATCTGGCCAAGCAGCATCTCGTGCTGCGCCTCGGGTAGCGCCTCGGTCATGTCGGTGGCGATGAAGCCCGGCGCCACGTTGTTGACGGTAATGTTGCGCGACGCTACTTCACGCGCCAGCGCCCGGGAGAAACCCTCCATGCCGGCCTTGGCCGCAGCATAGTTGCTCTGCCCCAGATTGCCCATGGTCGCCACCACCGAGCTGATACTGACAATGCGCCCGAAACGCGCCTTGGTCATGCCTCGCAGACACGCCTTGCTGACGCGATAGACCGACTTGAGATTGGTATCGAGTACCGTATCCCACTCGTCCTCCTTCATGCGCATCAGCAGATTGTCGCGGGTGATGCCGGCGTTGTTGACGAGGATGGTCGGTGCACCGAATTCGTCGCCAATGGCCTTGACCAGCGCATCGACACTAGCCTGATCCGTGACGTCCAGGCAACGCCCGGCGCCCTGGATCCCCTGGGCCTTGAGATCGGCATCGATCTTCTCGGCGCCGGCATCGCTGGTCGCCGTGCCGATCACTACGCGGCCCTGTCGCCCCAGCTCGTGAGCAATCGCTCGCCCGATACCGCGGCTGGCGCCAGTGACCAATGCAATTCTCGCTTCGCTCATAGCCTGTCCCGATTGAGTCATGATCCTGATCGGCCGACGCTCGGCGTCAGCCCTGCTTGCCGGCCTCGTGGGCCAGCTCGAGCGCCGCACTCAGGCTGTCGGGGTCGTTGATCGCCAACCCCTTGCTGCCGCGGGCGATGCGCTTGTTGAGGCCGGTCAGCACCTTGCCCGGGCCACACTCGATGAATACGTCAGCGCCCTGGGCGGCCATCGCTTCGACGCAGGCCGTCCAGCGCACCGGACGATAGAGCTGCTCGATCAGCCGCGTGCGCAGAGTCTCGACATCGGCGTGCGCCAGCGCATCGACATTCTGCACTACGGTGTAGCGCGGCGCACGTAGCTCGATCGCCCCCATCGCCGCCTCCAGACGCTCGGCAGCGGGCCGCATCAGCGCACAGTGAGACGGCACCGACACTGGCAACGGCAGGGCACGCTTGGCACCCGCCTCCTGACATGCCGCGATGGCCCGCTCCACGGCTGGCTTGGCACCGGCAATGACCACCTGGCCGGGGGCATTATAGTTGACCGCCGAGACCACATCACCCTGGGCGGCCTGTTCGCAGGCCGCCTCGACGTTCAAATCGTCGAGCCCCAGGATCGCCGCCATGGCGCCCTCGCCCGCCGGTACCGCAGCCTGCATCGCTTCACCGCGCAGCTTGACCAGCCGCACACCTTCGGCGAACGTCATTACCCCGGCGCATACCATGGCACTGTACTCACCCAGGCTATGCCCGGCCATGGCCGCCGGACGCGGCCCCTCGAGTTCCTGCCACACGCGCCATATCGCCACGCTCGACGTGAGCAACGCCGGCTGGGTACAGGCGGTGGCGTTCAGGTCCTCTTCCGGCCCCTCTTGCACCACGTGCCAGAGATCGTACCCCAACGCGTCCGAGGCCTCCTCGAAGGTCGTGCGCACCACGCTGTAGCGCTCTGCCAGCTCGCGCATCATGCCAACGTGCTGGGAGCCTTGTCCCGGAAACATGAGGGCCAGGGATTGGGTCATGGCTATCACCTCTGGGGGTTGTCTGCGTCCATTCGACGGGGATCGGCCCCGCTAACGCCTCGGCCGCACGCGACCGACGCGTTAGCACGCCGCCAGTAATCAAGCTCCCGCGCCAGATGCCGCGGCAATGCCTGGTCGACCTCCTGCATGGCACGCCCCACCGCACAGCCGAAGCCCGCGGCATCCGCACCGCCGTGACTCTTGACCACGATACCGTTCAAGCCCAGCAGGCTGGCGCCGTTATAGCGCACCGGGTCGAGCTCGCGCTTGAGGCGCCGCAGCGCCGGACGCGCCAGCAACCCTACCAGCCGACTGCTCCAGTGCGCCTCGAAGGTCGCCTGCACGCGCTCCATCAACATCCGCGCCAGACCCTCGCTGGCCTTGAGCACGGCGTTGCCGACGAAACCGTCGCACACTACCACATCGACCTGCCCGGAATAGATACCGTCGCCCTCGATGAAGCCACGGTAATCGAGCCCCGCAAACTCGCGTAGCAAGGCATCCGCCTCACGTACGCTGGCGCTGCCCTTGGTGCCCTCGACGCCAATATTGAGCAGCGCCACACGAGGCGCCACGAGGCCATCCACACGACGTGCCATCACCGCGCCCATCAGCGCAAAATCGACCAGCCGGTCGGCCGACGCCTCGACGTTGGCGCCCAGGTCGAGCAGATAGCAACGCCCCCCCGCGCGCGTCGGCACCGCGGTACTGATCGCCGGACGCGGAATACCCGCCACGGTCCCCAGAGCACGCCGCGCTAGCGCCATCAGCGCACCGGTATTGCCGGCGCTGACGCCGGCATCGGCTTGGCCATCGGCAATACTGGCCAGCATCATGGCCAGACTGCTGTCCCGCGGCGCACGCAGCGCCTGTGATGGCTTCATTGCCTGATCGATCACGCGCGGCGCATCGCATAGCGTCAAACGCTCGGCGGCGACGCGCAGATCGGCAGGCAACGCATCGACCTCGGCCGCCAACAGCGCCCGAGGGCCAAACACACAGGCAGAGAGTCGCGACTGCGATTGCAGCGCACGCGCTGTGCCCTCAACGGTGGCGCGGGGACCGAGATCCCCGCCCATTGCATCGATGGCGACGCGCACGATCAGCGGGCAGTAACCGCCGGGGCGAACGTCGACTTACGCGTCGACGACCTTGCGGCCACGGTAGAAGCCGTCCGGAGAGACGTGATGGCGCAGGTGGGTGGTGCCGGTTTCCTTGTCCTGGGACAGGGTCGGCGCGCTCAGGGCGTCGTGGCTACGACGCATGCCGCGCTTGGAACGGGTCTTGCGGTTCTGTTGAACTGCCATGAGATATCACTCCAGAGTGTATCGATGATGAATCAGGATTTGTCTTTCAAGGTGCGCAGCACCTCGAAAGGACTGACGGCGGACGTCTCCTCGACCTCGGACGCCTCACCGCTGGTCAGCTGGTCGCGCGAAACGCGGCACTGCGCTTCGTCGTGGTAAATCACCTGTGGCAGGCTGAGGAGCAACTCGTCCTCGAGCATGCTGAGGAGATTCAGCTGTTCGTTTTCCACCAACACCGGTTCATGGGTGCTTGGCAGCTCTGCCGCCAGCGCATCGCTACTGACCATGCCCAGTAGAAACTGGCTCTCGACGCGCTGCGCCATCGGCACCAGACAGCGCCGACATGGCAGCTGCAGCTCAGCGCTTAGCCAGCCGTCGATAACGCGGCGTCCCTGGGCATCAATGGCGAAGTCGAGGCGCACCTCAACCACCCCGGACTGCTCGCCAGCCTCGGCGGCAAGGCGTGCAAAGCGCTCGAGCGGCACCAGCCCCTCGAGACGTTCGCCATTGGCAGCGAGCCGATAGGGCTCGACCTGCAGAGGAAGTCGTGTGGTCAACATAGGCGCGCAATGATAGGCACTCCCCCCGCCCCTGTCAAAGCCCTGGTGAACGCTGTTGCGCTGCGCTGTACAAGCCAACGCAGCACGGGGCAGACTGATGACCTGTTCGGATTGTCATAGCACCCTGAGGAGAGGCGTATGCCGGATCTGGTTCTTGCTTCCAGCTCGCGCTGGCGGCGCCAACTGCTCGAGCGCCTGGGCCTGCCGTTTATCTGCGCCAGCCCCGATATCGACGAAACCCCACGTGCCGATGAAACGCCACAGGCACTGGTGCACCGCCTGGCACTGTCCAAGGCCAGCCGCCTGAGCGAGACCTATCCAGCGCACTTGATCATCGGTTCGGATCAAGTGGCCGTGTTTGACGGCGAGATTCTCGGCAAGCCAGGCGACGAGGCCACCGCGCGCGCCAACCTGGCGCGCTTCTCCGGTCGGCGGGTGCACTTCATCACCGGCCTGGCGCTACTCGACAGCGCCCACGGCCGCCACCAGGTGTGCCATGAGACCTATGACGTGGTATTCCGCCAGCTTAGTGAACAGGAGATCGCCCACTACGTGGCCCGCGAACAGCCGCTGGACAGCGCCGGCAGCTTTCGCATGGAGGGGTTGGGGATCAGCCTGTTCGAGAGGCTCGAGGGGGATGACCCCAACACCCTGATCGGTCTACCGCTGATTCGCCTGTGCGCGATGCTACGCGAGGCGGGCATGGACCCGCTGGGCGCCTAGCGCCCTCAAGGCAACTGATAGCGCAGCGGGGACTGCGAGCTGGGCAGCCCCATCCACTCGGCGGCGACCCGCCCGAAGTGGCGCGTGAAGCGCTCGAAGGGGTCGAGGCGCGGGGTGTAGTCGCGCAACTGCGGCTCGTCGAGGAGCTCGCGGGCCAGGCCATCGAGGCTCTCGATCTCATCCACCAACCCTAGGCTCAGCGCCTGCTCACCGCTCCATATCAGTCCGGAGAAGATCTCCTCGTCGTCGACCAGGCGGTCGCCGCGTCCGGCGCGCACCGCCTCGACGAACTGGCGATGGGTGGTCTCCAGCACATCCTGCCAGAACTGCCGCTGACCAGGATCGATCTCCGAGAACGGATCGAGGAAGGCCTTGTTGTCACCGGCGGTGAACACCCGGCGCTCGACCCCCAGCCGATCGATGGCCTCCTGAAGCCCGAAGCTGGCAGACACCACGCCAATGGAACCCACCAGGCTCGACGGCGCGACCAGAATCTCGTCCGCGGCGGCGGCAATGTAATAGGCGCCACTGGCGCCGACATCCTCGACTACCGCATAGATCGGCTTGTCGCCCTGGTCGCGCAATCGCATGATCTCATCGTAGATACGCTGCGACTGCACCGGGCTGCCGCCGGGGCTGTTGATATGTAGCACCACCGCTGCGGCACTGTCGCTCTCCCAGGCGCGGTTGAGCCCCTTGATGATGCGCTCGGCGTTGGCCGGCGATTCGCTGTCGATCACCCCCTTGACCTCTACCACGCCGAGATGACGTTCACCAGGCGGCACCTCGCGCTCGGGCCAGAACAGGCCGTAAAACGTGGCCGACAGCGAGGCCAGGATCAGCGCGGCAAAGAAGAAACGAAAGAACAGCTTCCAGCGCCGCGTGCGGCGCTGCTCGGCCAGTACACCCCCCACCCAGCGATCCATCATCTCGATCTGCGCCAGGCGCTGGCGCTCGCGCAGCGTCTCGGCATCGTCCCCCGGCGCGGCGTCTGGCTGCCCTTGCGCTTCTGCCAACGCAGCTCGGCGCTGTTCGGCGCTTAGCTCAGGCCCCTGGGTCCACTTGTCCTGCTCAGGGGTATCGTCTCGCTTATCGTCACTCATCGGCGTCCTGCTCGTAGGGTTGAAGGCTTGTTCCGAACCGCTCAGGCGTGTAGCCAGTCAATCAGCTCCGGGAAAGCATTGGCGGTAAAGCTCGGCTGGCTGGCGGCCAAGCGTCGAGGCTCATGCACCCCATAGGTCACGGCGATACGATCCATGCCCAACACACGGGCCATCTCCAGATCGTATTCGGTATCGCCGACCATCACCGCGTCCTCGACATCGACGCCGGTCTCGGCCAGGAGTTCCTCGAGCATCTGCGGGTGCGGCTTGGAGCGTGTCTCATCGGCGGTGCGGCTGGCATCGAACCAGGCACCGCTTCCGTTGGCGGCAAACACCCGATCCAGTCCTCGACGACTCTTGCCGGTAGCCACCGCCAGGCGCGCTCGCCGTCCATCGCGCAGCCTTGCAATGCCCTGCTCGACCCCGGGAAAGAACGCCAGCGGGGTCTGGTCGGCAGCGCGAAAGTGGCGCGCATAGTGCTGGCGCAGCGATTCGGCGCCCTCGGCACTGATGCCCGGGCACAGCTTGGCAATCGCCTCGGGCAGGCCCAGACCGATGATATCGCTTACCGCGGCGCGCTCCAGCGGCTCCAGGCCGGCATCATGCGCCGCCGCCAGCATGCAGTCGACGATGCGCGCCTCCGAGTCCATCAGAGTGCCGTCCCAGTCGAAAATGATTAGTCGGTAGCGCATCAAGACTCCTTGAAAATGAAGGATCAGCGTGCTTTCCGGGCGCGAGCCAGCACTGCCTCGAGCTCATCGCCCAGCGGCGCCTTGATATGCACCGGCCGGCCGCTGGTGGGCTCGGGAAAGGTCAAGGCCGCGGCGTGCAGGAATAGGCGCGACAATCCCAGCCGGCCGGCCAGGTGCTGCCCCTCGCGGGAGCCGTACTTGTCATCGCCAAGCAGCGGGTGGCCGGCGTGGGCGGCATGCACGCGGATCTGATGGGTGCGCCCGGTCACCGGTTCGGCCTCGATCAGGGTGGTACCGGCGAAGGCCTCGCGTACGGCAAAGCGGGTGCGCGACACCTTACCATCGGGGTCGACACGCACCCGGCGCTCGCCGTTGCCGGCTTCGAAACGGTCGAGGCGAGCGCTGACATAGTCGCGCCGCGCCGGCCAGCGCCCAGCCACCAACGCCAGATACTGCTTATCCATCTGGCGCTGCTTCAAGGCGTTGTTGAGCGACACCAGCGCCGGGCGCGACTTGGCCAGCAGCAAACAGCCGGAGGTATCGCGGTCGAGGCGATGCACCAGCTCCAGGAAGTCGAGGTCGTCGCGGACCTGGCGCAGCGCCTCGATCAGACCGATCTTGACCCCACTACCGCCGTGCACCGCCAGCCCCGAGGGCTTGTTGATCACCAGCCAGTCGGGGCCCTCGACCAGCACACTGCCGGCCAGCAGGTTGCGCAGGTTATCGCTGACGTCGCGGGTCGCCTCTTCAGGGGCCAGTCGCAGCGGCGGGATGCGCACCAAGTCACCGTCGACCAGGCGGTAGTCGACCTTGACGCGCTTCTTGTTGACGCGCACCTCACCCTTGCGCACGATCCGGTAGATCAGGGCCTTGGGCGCCCCCTTCAAACGGGTACGCAGGAAGTTATCGATGCGCTGCCCGGCCTGCGCCTGGGTCACCTCGACCCACTGTACTGCCCTGCCTACTTCTTGCCCGTCGGCCATGCCCACCTCGACTCGCCATCATGCTCGAAGGCGGCATTCTACCCCAGGAGACGCCCCTATGCGCCAATTGCTGCTGCATGGCATTGCTGGTATATTTCATGCTCGCTCAATGGGCAACCAGCGCCCGAATGATGCGCCTGCACGACAAACACGCAGGCCAGAGCGTCGATCAAGGCCGCAGTCATGCTGGCACCGCCGCATGCCCTGCCGCCGGCAGCAAGTAGTAGTAGATCAGCAAGTAGTTGATAACAGTTTTTGACGCCACGCCCGACTCTGGACTCCTCCCGCCCATGCTGGCGCGAGCAGTACCGGCCACGGCAACACCTAACAGCGTGCCGGGGGCCGGCGTTGGCGAATCGATGAATGCCAGGTGTCTGGCGGAAGACCGCAGGGCCGGATGGGCAATACGCCCACCGAGACATGTCCTGCCTCCGCCGCGTACTCAACATGATCATGCCAAGGCAGGCGCCACCCGCCCCTGCCCTGGCCGGGCGCAACCGCATCCGCGACATGCGCTGAGCACAAGCACGCAGCACCCAGAGGTTCGCCTTCGTCGACGCTCTGGAGTTCCTTCGTTGGGACTCCCTGGCCGCCATCCGGCGCGCCTTGAATAGCGAGACAACATGAAACGGATGCTCATCAACGCGACACAGCCGGAAGAGCTGCGCGTCGCCCTCGTCGATGGACAGCGCCTGTACGACCTGGATATCGAATCCGGCGCACGGGAACAGAAGAAAGCCAACATCTACCGCGGCAAGATCACCCGCGTCGAGCCCTCCCTTGAAGCCGCCTTCGTCGATTTTGGCGCCGACCGCCACGGCTTCCTGCCGCTCAAGGAAATCTCCCGCGAGTACTTCGTCAAGGAGCCCTCGGGTCGCCCCAACATCAAGGAAGTGCTCAAGGAAGGCCAGGAAGTCATCGTCCAGGTCGACAAGGAAGAGCGCGGCAACAAGGGCGCCGCCCTGACCACCTTTATCAGCCTGGCCGGCCGCTTTCTGGTACTGATGCCCAACAACCCACGCGCGGGCGGCATTTCGCGGCGCATCGAGGGTGAAGAGCGCGCCCAGCTCAAGGACGCCATGGGGCAGCTGACCCTGCCCGACAAGATGGGCGTCATCGTGCGCACCGCCGGCATCGGCCGCTCCACCGAAGAGCTGCAGTGGGACCTCGACTATCTGGTTCAGGTGTGGGAATCGATCACGGAAGAGGCCGGCAAGCGTCCCGCCCCCTTTCTGATCTATCGCGAATCCAACGTCATCATCCGCGCCATGCGAGACTACCTGCGCCAGGACATTGGCGAGGTGCTGATCGACAGCCCCGAGGTGCATCAGGAAGCGCTGGCGTTCATCCGCCAGGTGATGCCCTCCTACCAGCAGAAGATCAAGCTCTACGCCGACGAAGTGCCGCTGTTCTCGCGCTTTCAGATCGAGTCACAGATCGAGACCGCCTACCAGCGTGAAGTGAAGCTCCCCTCCGGCGGCTCGATCGTTATCGACCACACCGAGGCACTGGTCTCCATCGACATCAACTCGGCGCGTGCCACCCGCGGCAGCGACATCGAGGAAACGGCACTGCAGACTAACTCCGAGGCCGCCGACGAGATCGCTCGCCAGCTACGCCTGCGCGATATCGGCGGCCTGGTGGTCATCGACTTCATCGACATGAGCCCGGCGCGCAATCAGCGCGAAGTCGAGAATCGCATGCGCGACGCGCTCAAGCTGGATCGTGCCCGGGTCCAGATCGGGCGTATCTCGCGTTTCGGCCTGATGGAGATGTCGCGCCAGCGTCTGCGCCCGTCGCTGGGCGAGACCAGCGGCGTGGTCTGCCCGCGCTGCGACGGTCAGGGCACCATCCGCGACGTACGCTCGATGTCGCTGTCGATCATGCGCCTTATCGAAGAAGAGGCGATGAAAGAGCGTAGCGCCCAGATTCGCGCCATCCTGCCGGTACCGGTAGCCACCTACCTGCTCAACGAGAAGCGTAGCGTGCTGGCTGAGATAGAGCGCCGTCAGGGTGTCCAGGTGGTGCTGCTGCCGAGTCCTGAGATGGATACGCCGCACTACGACGTACAGCGTCTGCGCGACGACCACATCGGCGATGAAGACGCCGACAAGTCGAGCTTCGAGCTGTCCACCGAGACCGAGATTGGCCAGGAGCCGGACCTCAGCGACAGCAAACCGATCCAGCGTGCCGAAGCCGCGGTCAAGAGCGTGGTCCACAACGCCCCCGCGCCGGCCTCCCTGCAGCAGCAGGAAGAGGCGCCTGCTGCCAAGCCCGAATCCGCCGCCCCTGCAGCCGCGCCGGCAGCCGCCAACGACGGCGTCTTTTCGCGGTTGGTCAAGGGCCTCAGCAAACTGCTCGGCGGCGAAGAAGAACGCACCGCGTCGCGTCAGCCAGAACCCCAGAAAACCGCCGAAGAGACGCGTCAGCCGCGTTCCCAGCAGCGTAGCGAAGGTGGCAATGAGGGCCGCCAGGAGCGCGGCGGCCGCGGTGGCCGTAATAACAACCGTCGTGGCGGACGCAGCGAGTCGCGACAGGACGGCGGTCGCCAACAGCAGGCCGAGTCGCGCCAGCCGCGCACTGAGGCCAAGTCGGAGCGTGGTAGCGACAACCGCCAGAGCGATGACAACCGCAACACCCGCGGACGGGGTCGCGGACGCCAGGACGACGAGCGGCGCTCCACCAACCGCTCCGGCGAGAACCGCGGCAACCGCGACGCGGCGAAGCCGCAGGCCGCCGACAGTTCGCCAGCGCCGGCCAAGGAGCAAGCCAAGCCGCAAGAGGCACCCAAGGATGATGGCAAACCCAAGCGCACGCGCAACAACCCGCGTAACCGCACCCGCAAGCACGCCTTGAACCCTCAGGCCGAGGCCGAGCAGCAGCGCCTGCAGGCCGACGCCCAGCAAGCGCCGGACGCCAAGCCCGAGGAAGCCCCCAAGGCAGCAGCGCCCAAGGCAGCAGCGCCCAAGGCGGACGAAGCCAAGGCCGACGCCAAGCCGGCGGCCGAGCAGTCCAAGGCTCCGGCGCCCAAGGCAGACGAGGCCGACGCCAAGCCGGCGGCTGAGCAGCCCAAGGCCCAGGCCCCGGCGCCCAAGGCGGACGAGGCCAA
>NZ_FNGH01000007.1:124789-230271 GCF_900102875.1 Franzmannia pantelleriensis | reverse complement strand
CGACGCCAAGCCGGCGGCTGAGCAGCCCAAGGCCCAGGCCCCGGCGCCCAAGGCGGACGAGGCCAAGGCCGACGCCAAGCCGGCAGCCGACAAGGCTGAGGGAGCAGCGCGTCGCCGTCGGCGCCGTGCCCACAACGACCCGCGCGAGATCCGCCGCCGCGAGCAGCAGGCCAAGGCCGACGACGGTCAAGCGTGATGGTCACGGGCGCCGGTTCCAACCCGGCGCCCGCTGCCGACCCGCAAGATAACACCAGAACGCCCGCAGGCAGTGCCTGCGGGCGTTCTGGTATGCGTTCGACACCTTCCTAGCCGGCGAGGCGCGGTTCGCGCCAGAGCGTTACCCCGAAACGGGCCTCGACCACCGCCGCAATCTCGTCGGCGAACGCCAGCAACCCTTCGGCATCGCCTCCACCGTGATGTACCAGCACCAGCGCCTGACGCTCATGCACACCGAAGGGCCCATGCCGAAGCCCCTTCAGGCCACAGCGATCGATCAGCCAGCCTGCCGCCAGCTTGACCCGCCCATCCGGCTGGGCAAAGTGCGGCATGTCGGGGGCATCGTCCAGCAGCCGCTGTGCCTGCTCAGCACTCACCAGCGGATTCTTGAAGAAACTGCCGGCATTGCCGAGCTGGGCCGGGTCGGGTAGCTTCTCACGGCGGATCGCCGCTACCGCCTCGGCGACCTCACGCGACGTGGGAGCACTCCCCGTGCGCGTCGCCAAGTCACCATAGGCAAGCCGCGGCCGCGGCGTCTCGTTCAGCCGCAGGGTCAAGGCGGTGATCACCACTTGCCCCGCCAGCGCACCCTTGAAGATGCTGTCACGGTAACCGAAGCGACACGCCGTGGCAGGCAGCGTCTGCTGACGTCCCGAGGCCAAATGTAGCACCTCGACGCTGTCCAGCACCTCCGCCAACTCCACGCCATAGGCACCAATATTCTGGATCGGCGCCGCCCCGCAGTGGCCGGGAATCAGTGCTAGGTTTTCAATCCCCCACCAGCCACGAGCAACACTGTCCATCACCAGCGCGTGCCAGTTCACGCCGGCCTCGGCGCGCAGTGCAATACTTCCGCCGGCCTCACGTCGATAACGCCACTCGGCGAAGGTCGGCTGTATCACCAGCCCCGGCAGGCGCCGCGGCAGAATCAGGTTGCTGCCACCGCCCAGCACGGTCAGCGGCCAGTCATGCTGGCGCGCCAGCACCACCGACTTGGCCAGCGTCGCCGGTGACTCGGCGGCAACGAAACGCTCGGCCACACAGGGCAGGCCCAGGGTGTTGGCGCCCTGGAGATCATGCTCGAGACTCAGCGCAGGCTCGACGCTCACTGCCCGCGCCCCAGGCGCTCACGCAGATGCTCGATCAGGCCATCGGCGGCCCGCTCCACCAGATCGAACACCTCATCGAACCCCTGCTCGCCACCGTAGTAGGGATCAGGTACGGGGCGCCCCGGCTCACCGGCAAAATCGAGCAGCAGGCCAACATGCGCGCTGCAGTCGGCAGGCCGCATGGCCTCCAGACTGGCCAGGTTATCGTCATCCATGGCCAGCAGATAGTCGAAGCGGTCAAAGTCAGCGGCCTCCAGCTGACGAGCGCGCAGTTGGCTCAGGTCGACACCTCGCTGCCTGGCCGCTGCCTGTGCCCGGGAATCCGGCGACTTGCCAATGTGCCAGCTTCCGGTACCACAGGAGTCAACGGCGACCGTCTCAGCCAGGCCGGCCTCGGCCAGGCGATGCCGGAATACCCCCTCGGCAGTGGGGGAACGGCAGATGTTACCCAGACAGACGAATAGAATCCGCATGCGATCTCCTCATCAAGCGTGGTGTTCGGCCAGCCACTGGCGTACCCGAGCAAGGTCCTCGGCGGTGTCGACGCCGGCCGGGTGGCGATCACAGGCCAGCGCCACCTGGATGCGGTGACCATGCTGGAGCGCGCGCAGCTGTTCGAGCTGTTCGAGCTGTTCGAGGGGCGCCGGTGCCCACTGGCGATAGGCATTCAGAAAACCGACCCGGTAGGCATAGAGACCGATATGACGCAGCCAACTGTCGCTCTCGAGCCACTCTGGACGCACGGCAAACGCCTCACGATCCCAGGGCACAGGGGCGCGGGAGAAATACAGCGCACGCCCGTGAAAGTCGCGCACCACCTTGACCACGTTGGGGTTGAACAGCGTCTCGACGTCGCTGATCGGCTCGGCCAGCGTCGCAATGGACGCCTCGGCGTCGGCGGCCAGCCGCGCCGCTACCTGATCGATCAGCGATGGCGGCAGCAGCGGTTCATCGCCCTGCACGTTGACCACGATGGCCCCCTCGTCTAGCTCGAGCTGCTCGGCCACTTCGGCCAGCCGATCGGTCCCCGTCGGGTGGTCATCACGGGTCATTAGCGCCTCGCCGCCCACCGCCTCGACCGCCGCGGCGATACGCCTATCATCGGTGGCAACCACGACCCTGGCCGCTGCGCTGGCCAGCGCCTGACGCCAGACCCGTACCACCATCGGCTCACCGCCGATATCCAGCAGCGGCTTGCCGGGCAGACGCGATGAGGCGTAGCGCGCCGGCACCACCACCACGAAGTCGCTCATGCCGAGTCACCCTTCGACGAGCCCTTGCCGAGCTTCTCGTCGGTATCCATGACCCGGGCTTCCTCCTCCAGCATCACCGGGATACCGTCGCGGATCGGGAAGGCCAGACCGTCGAAGTGGCATTTGACCTCATCGGCGTCGCGGTCGTACTTGAGCTTGCCCTGGCACAGCGGGCAGACCAGCATGGCCAGTAATTGCTTGTCTAGTGTCATGATATTTGGCCCTTGGCACTCTTGCAGTGGTGAGACGTCCCGGCGAGCGCGTCAATGCGCGCCTCGAGCCAGGTGATGAAAGCGGCGTCCGGCTCGGCATCGACCTCCAGCGACCAGTGGCGCGGGTCGCGCATGGCCTGGCATTTGACCGCATCCTTGGCGGTCATTACCACCGGACGCGCGTCGCCGAAGGCCAACTCGGCGGCGCGATAGTGGTGATGGTCGGCAAACGCATGCGGCTCTACCTCGAGGCCCAGTGCCGCCAGGCTGGCAAAGAAGCGCGCCGGGTGGCCGATACCCGCGACGCCATGCACCGAGGCCTCAAAGGGTAGCGGGCTCAGCGCATGACGCGCACCGCTGGCCAGATGGTGCCAGCGGCGTGGCGTCAGCCGCATGCGATACCCCGAAGGCGTGGAGGGCGAATCGTGCTCACCGTTGATGAGTACGGCATCGACCCGCCCCAATCGCTCGACGGGGTCACGTAGCGGTCCGGCAGGCAGACAGCGACGGTTGCCCAGCCCACGCCGCGCGTCGACCACCACCAGTTCGATATCGCGCCCCAGCGCCAGGTGCTGCAGGCCGTCGTCACTCAGCACGATGTCGCAGCCGGCATCGAGCAGCGCCCGGGCACCGCGCGGTCGGTCGGGGTCGACCACCACCGGTACCCCACTCTGTTCGGCGAGCATCAACGGCTCGTCACCACAAGCACCGGCCGGCGTATCGGCGGTCACCCGCAGTGGATAGTGCTCGCTGCGCCCGCCGTAGCCGCGCGAGACGATGCCCGGCCGCCAGCCTCGCATCTCGAGCCAGCCGGCGAGCCAGGCGGTTAGCGGCGACTTGCCGGTGCCGCCAAGGGTGATATTACCGATCACGATCACCGGCACCGGCGCCTTCCACACCGACTTGTGGCCGCTCGCATAGTCGCGCGCACGGCGCCCCACCGCCCAGCGGTACAGCGCTTCCAGCGGGCGCAGCAGCCTGAGCCAGGCGTCACCGCGATAGGCGGCCGCCAGCCAGCGCTCGCCGAGCCGCATGCTCATGGCAGCGCCGACTCCTGAAACTGCAGCCGGTGTAGTGCCGCATAAGCGCCGTCGCGTGCCAGCAGCTCGTGATGGCTGCCCTGCTCGACCAGCTGCCCCTGCTCCATGACCAGGATGCGGTCGGCGCGCTCGATGGTCGACAGGCGGTGGGCGATGACGAAGGTGGTGCGTCCCTGGCACACCTCCTCCAGGGCACGCTGGATATAGCGTTCGGACTCGCTGTCCAGCGCCGAGGTGGCCTCATCGAGAATCAGCAGCGGCGCATCCTTGAAGATGGCACGCGCGATCGCCAGCCGCTGTCGCTGGCCTCCAGAGAGCATCACTCCGTTGTCGCCAATCACCGTGGCGTAACCGTTGGGCAGCTTGGCGATGAATTCATGAGCATAGGCGGCTCGGGCGGCCGCTTCGATGGCCGCGGGATCGGCATCCGGCACGCCGTAAGCGATATTGGACGCCACCGTGGTATTGAACAGCGTGACCTGTTGCGACACCAGGGCGATCTGGCGGCGCAGCGGCGAGAGCTGATACTGCTCCACCGCGATGCCATCGATCTCCACCTCCCCTTCGCTGGGCCGATAGAAGCGCGGCAGCAGGCTGACCAGCGTCGACTTGCCGCTGCCCGAGCGCCCGACAATGGCGATCATTTCGCCTGCCTTGACCTCGAGGTCGATGCCCTTGAGCACCTCAGGCTGGTCGTCGGCATAGCGGAAGTGCACGTCACGCAGCGTGACATCGCCGCTCAGCCGCTGGGGCAGACGCTCGCCGCGATCCTCTTCAGCCGGCTCTTCGAGTAGCTGGAACAACTCACCGGAGGCGGCGATCCCCTTCTGGACCTCGCTGTTGATCTCGGTGAGCTGGCGAACCGGCTTGGCCATCAGCGAGGCCGCGGTAATGAAGGCCACGAACTCGCCGGCGGTCATGTCGTCGAGCAGCGCCGGCGACATCGCCAGCCACACCAGCAGCGCCAGCGACAGCGCGATCAGCAGCTGGATCACCGGGGTGCTGATCGCCTTGGTCAGCGCTTCCTTCATGCTCTGCTGACGGTTGTACTCGCTGGCCTCGGCGAAGCGCGCCTGCTCGAAGCCCTCGGCGCCGTGGGTGCGCACTACGCGATACCCGGATAACGCCTCCGATGCGACGTGGGTGACATCGCCCATGGAGTGTTGAATACGCTGTGAGATGCGCCGGAAGCGCTTGCTGGCGTAGTTGACCACCCCGCCGATCACCGGCGTCACCGCCAGGAACAGCAGTGTCAGCATCCAGTTGGTCCACATCAGGTAGCCGATCAGCCCCACCACGAACAACCCTTCGCGAAGCAGGATGGTGATGGCATTGGTGGCCGCCCCGGTGACCTGCTCGACGTGGTAGGTGACCCGTGAGATCAGGTGGCCGCTGGAATGGGCGTCGAAGAAGTGCCCCGGCAGGTGCAGCATATGATTGAACACATTGCAGCGCAGCGTATGCACCACGTTGCGCGCCACATTGCTCATGAAATAGGTGCCGAGGAAGGTCCCCACCCCACGCGCGGCGAACATGCCCACCACGAACAGCGGCAGGAACAGGCGGAAGGCGGCATCGGGACTCTGGATGCCATCGATCAGGCGCTTCATCATCTCCGCCAGTGCGGTGCTCGAAGCGGCGTAGATGGCATAGCCGATCACCGCCACGGCAAACGACTTCCAGTGCGGTTTGACGTAGCCAAGCAGCTGCTTGTAGAGGGCCCAGCCCGATTGTTGCGTCACGGTGTCTCCCCGTGTGTCGATGAGTCTTGACCGTCGCGGGTGGCGATACGAACTTGCTGAATACCCAGCGCTCCGGCGCGGTCGAGCGCAGTGACCACGGCACCATGGGCACTCTGCCGGTCGGCCTCGACGATAAGCCCATGCTCACGTGCAGCATCGGTGACGTCGGCCAGCGCCATCGTCAGCCCGGCGGCATCGAGACGCTGCTCGCCAAGGCGATACTCGCCGTCGCGCGTCACCACCAGAGTGACCGGCGAGGCCGTCAGCGGCGCGGCGCTGTCGCTTTGCGGCAGCTCCAGCTCCAGCGCCTGGCGGGTCTCGAACGTGGTCGAGACCATGAAGAAGATCAGCAGCAGAAACACCACATCAATCAGAGGTGTCAGATTGACCTCTACCGGCGCACGACGTCGACGCACGAACCTCATCAGGCGCGCTCGGCGGCCGGAGAGGTATCGGCAGCGGGCTGCTCGGCCAGCGCGATCCCTCCCTGATGATGGGCCAGGAACTCCACCAGCAGCCCCGCCTGCTCCTCCATGCGCACGGTAATGTCCTCGACGCGACGCTGGAAATAGCGATGAAACATCAGCGCGGGGATGGCCACTGTCAGCCCTGCCGCGGTGGTCACCAGTGCCTGGGAGATACCGCCGGCCAGATCGGCGCTGCGTTCGGCGCCACCGGCACTGACGATCACCGCGAACACCTCGATCATCCCCAGCACCGTGCCCAACAGGCCAAGCAACGGCGTGATCGCCGCGATGGTACCCAGCGGGCTGAGAAAGCGCTCCATGTCGTGAATTACCGCCGTGGCCGCTTCCTGCAGGCGGCCACGCACCTGGTCATGCCCCAGCCGCGCATTGCGCAGCCCGGCTGCCATCACCCCACCCAGTGGCGAGTGGCTCTCCAGCCAGTAGAGATTGACCGGCCCCTGGCGGATCAGGGTGCAGACCTCCTGCCCCAGCCCCAGCGGCGCGATGCGGCGCGCGCGCAGGGTCCACAGCCGCTCGATGACGATTACCGTCGCCACCAGCGAACAGCCGAGCAGCGGCAGCATCAACCAGCCACCGGCGACCAGGGCATCGAGCAGATCCATCGCAGCACTCCTAATGCGCATCGGGTGGCGCCGATTCTACCCCATGACACCTGTCCCCGACACCGCCGCGCCACGCCGCCAGGTCACGCATCGGCTCGCCGGTTGCCGGTGACGCATCGCCCAGCCGCCAGCTCACCGCACCGTCGAGGGCAGTATTCCATAGACAGCGGCCGCGCAGCCGCCGTACCACTACGTCACTGGGATGCCCATAAGGGTTGTCTCGTCCGGCGCTAAACACCACCTGATGCGGATCGAGCCATTTGACCAGCTGCGGCCCGGTACTGGTGTGGCTGCCATGGTGGCCGGCCACCAGCAGCGTCAGCGGCGCCTCGACGTCGAGCAGGAAGTAGCGCTCCACCTGGCGCCCCACATCGCCGGTGATCAGTACCCGCTGTGCTCCGGCCTCGACCAGCAGCACACAGGATCGATCGTTGCTCGACCACTCACTGTTATCCCCCGGCGGCGGCCAGAGTAATGAGAACGTCACGCCATCCCACTGCCACGACTGCCCTGCCCGACACGCCTCGAACGGCACGCCGATCTGCTCGCCGCGGGGCGCCATGAACGCTCCAACCGCATGCGCCGCCAGCGCCGGCACCCCTCCAGCGTGATCGAGGTCATCATGACTGACGATGACACGATCAAACCGCTGCGGCCGTGCCCACAGGCCGGCCAACGGCATGAACCCGGAGCGAAAGCGCGGCCCGGCATCGTAGAGCAAGCGGTGATTGGCCGTGCGCAGGTCGACCAGCTGCCCCTGACCGACATCGTGTACGCGCACCTGCAGCTGCCCCGGCAGTAGGCTTGGCGGTGCGAGCGAGAGCGGCACCAGCCCCAGCGCCAGACTTGCGACCAGACGTAAACGCCGCGGCAGCCCAGGCAGGGCCCAACACATCGCCAGCAGGATCAAGGTAAGCGCCAGTGGCCAGCGCTGCCAGGGCGCCGGCGACCACGCCGGCAACCAGCTCATGGCCGCGCCCAGCAGACCATGGAGCATCTCGGCCAGCAGTCCGAACAGCCACCAGCACAGCCCCGACAGCGGTGGCATCCAGAACAGCAGCCAACCCAACAGCCCCAGCGGCACCATCAAGATACTGACCAGCGGGACGGCGACCAGGTTGACCAGCGGCGCCGCGGGCGCTACCCGATCGAAGGCCACCAGCACCGCCGCGGCCATCAGCGGTGCCAGCAGCAATTGCGTGCGTACCAACGCCCATAGCCAGCCGCGTGCGCCTCGCGGACGCTGACGCCCCTGCCAGATCACGATCAGCAGCGCCACGGCGACGAAGGAGAGCCACAGCCCCGGCCGCCACAGGGCGATGGGATCGAGCAGCAACACCACCCCCAGCGCTAACCACCAGGCCTGCCAAGGTCCCGGGGCATGACGGCCGCTGGCCACCCACAGCCCGACCAGTGTCATCAACATGGCGCGCTGTGCCGGCGGCGCGAAGCCGGCCAGCATCGCATAGCCCACGGCAGCGGCCCCGGCCAGCCACCATGGCCAAGTCACCAACCGCCACCGGCCGGGTACCGCTAGCCTCGCAACGCCACGCCCCAGCAGCAGAGTGAATGCGGCCACCAGCCCCACGTGCAGCCCTGAGATCACCACCAGATGGGTGGTGCCGGTGGCATTGAGCCGCGTCCAGTCGTCTGGATCGAGGCGTTCGCCAACCCCTAGGGTGAGCGCCGCCAACCAGCGGCGCGCCACCCCCTCCTCGAGCCGTCCATCGAGATACGCCAGCCCCCGCTGGGCAGGCAACGGCGGTGCCGAAGACATCCGCAACGGCTCGGGGTCGTGGCGTACATAGCCAGTGGCATCGATTCGCTCGCGCCACAGCCAGGCGGCATAGTCGAAGGTATTGGGGTTGGCGAAACCGGTCGGCGGACGCAGCCGCACCATGAAACGCCAGCGCTCGCCAGGGCGCATCTCGGGCGCCTGTGCCTCGGCGTCGAACAGCGTCAAGCGCACCCGGCGCAGGCGATCACAGGTGGGTCGCTGAGCGACCTCTGGCCGACACGCCTCGACCCGCACCAGCAGGCGAGTCAACTCGCCCTGGGGCTCGACCTGCAATAGACGCCCCTCGAGCTGCAGGTCTTCACGGGACAGGCCTTGGGGCAGGCTCGCCGAGGCCGCCTGCAGCACCGGCCAGGCACTCAGCGCAGCCACCAGCAGCCATGCCATCCAACGCCAGTGCCGCCAGGCCATCAGCCCTACCAGCAACCCAGCCTCGAGAATGCCGGCGGGGGCCAGCCAGCCGACGGCGATTCCGAGTAGTGCCGCCGCCGCCAGCGGCAGCGCCCATCCCATGCGCATCGCGTATCACGTCCGTGTGTTGCCGCCCGCGCCGATGCCGCAAATAAGCGACGCTGGTCGTGGCGGGCCATGAGCCTAGTGTGGATAATAGCTGACTTCGAGCCACTCCAGCGCCACGACGAGCCCACCATGCCGCGCCGACTGCTACAGCGCTACATGCCCCACCCCGATACCTTGAAACGCAATCGCTCGCTGCGTTTCATGGGGCACCTGATCGGCGATCCCTCACTGTGGGTGTTGTCACGACGTAGCGTGGCCAACGCTTTCATGGTGGGATTGTTCAGTGCGCTGCTGCCGATTCCCTTCCAGATGGTGGTCGCGGCGTTCGGCGCCTGGCTGCTGCGCTGCAATCTGCCGCTCTCGGTGGGGCTGGTGTGGATCACCAATCCGCTGACCATGCCGCTAATCTTCTATGGCAACTACCGCATCGGTGCCTGGCTGCTCGATACCCCGGCACGCGAAGCGCCCACGCGCCTTTCGACGCGCTGGATCGCCGAGCAGATGGTCGACATCATGCCTATCCTGGCGATGGGCTCGCTAGTCTCTGCGGTAGTGGTGGGACTTGCCGCCAACTTGATCATTCGCCTGATCTGGCGCTGGCAGGTGTCGCGTAGCTGGCGCCGCCGGCGCTTACGTCGGCGGCGCAGTCAACGTGATGACAAGGAGTGCTGATCAAGCCGCCGAGAGGCGGCCAGCGTCTAGGCGTAGCACGCGGTCCTGATGCGCGGCCAGCGCCGTATCGTGAGTCACCACCACGAAGGCGCAGGCAGTGGTCCGCGCCAGCTCGTCCATTAGCGCCAGGATGCTCGCCGCAGTGGTCTGGTCGAGGTTGCCGGTGGGCTCGTCCATCAACACCAGGCTGGGGTCGGTGATCAGTGAACGGGCAATCGCCACCCGCTGACGCTCACCGCCGGACAGCTCGCCGGGTTTGTGCTCGGCACGTTCGGCCATACCCACCCGGCCCAGAATCTCCCGCGCTCGGACCTGAGCCTGCTTGCGGCTCTGGCCGCGGATGATCAGCGGCAGCGCAGCATTTTCCAATGCCGTCAGTTCGGCCAGTAGGTGGTGGAACTGATAGACGAAGCCGATATGACGATTGCGGAACTTTCCCAGCGCCGCCTCCTTGAACTGCGCCAGCGACTCCCCGGCCACCTTGACCTCACCGGCAGTGGGGCTGTCCAGCCCGCCGAGCAGGTTGAGCAGCGTGGTCTTGCCCGAGCCGGAGCTGCCCACCACCGCCACACGCTCACCGGCGTGCACCTCGAGGTCGAGCTCATGCAGTACGGTGAGGTCCTGCGGCCCCTCTCGATAAACACGGGTCAGGCCGCGGCACTCGAGTAGCACCTTGCCGGCTGGCTGGGCGTCGCGATTGATCATGTCATCACTCATAGCGCAGTACCTCGGCAGGTTGAATCCGCGCCGCGCGCCAAGCCGGATAGAGGGTCGACAGGAAGGTCAGCCCGAAGGCCGCGGCGATGATGTTACCGACATCCGTCCAGTCCAGCCGCGACGGCAGATGGCTGATGAAGTAGACGTTGGAGTCGAGGAACTGGATACCCAGCACCGATTCGAAGAAATTGATGATGTCGGAGATGCTCAGCGCCAGTATCACCCCGAGTATCACCCCGATCAGGATGCCGATGATGCCGATCGCCAGCCCCTGGACGATGAAGATCCCCATGATCGAGCGCGGTGTGGCGCCGATGGTGCGCAGGATGGCGATATCGGCATGCTTGTCGGTCACTACCATGACCAGCGTCGAGACGATATTGAAGGCTGCCACGGCAATGATCACCGTCAGCAGCAGCCCGATCATGCGCTTCTCCATCTGGATCGCCTGGAACAGGTTGCCGTGGGAGAAGGTCCAGTCGATGCCGCGATAGCCGCTGCCCAATTCATCGATGATGGCACGGGTCTCGCTGTTGGCGACGAACAGGTCGTCGAGCTCCAGGCGCAGGCCTTCGACGTTGTCGCCCAGTCGCGCCAGGGTCTGCATGTCCTCGATATTGGCGTAGGCCAGCCCGGCATCGAGATCCGCACCAACGCTGAAGATACCGCTGACCGTGAAACGCTTGAGGCGCGGGAAGACCCCCGCCGGAGTGATCGACGCCTCAGGCACCAGCAGCGTTACCCGGTCGCCTACGCTGACGCCGAGACTGCGCGCCAGCATCGAGCCGAGCACCAGGTTCCACTCACCGGGCTGCAGGTCATCGAGACTCCCCCGCTGCATATGCCGGCTGATGATCGATACCCGATCTTCCCAGTCAGGCTCGATGCCGTTGACCATGGCGCCCTGGTTGCGCCCGCCCACCGAGAACATGCCCTGCTGCTGGATGTAGGGGGCAGCGCCGATTACGCGCTCGCGCTGTGTCAGTTGCTCGGCCAACGATTGCCAGTCGCTGAGGCCTTCGCGCGCTTCGATCTTGGTATGTGGCACCATGCCCAAGATGCGATTGCGCAGCTCGTGGTCGAAGCCATTCATGACCGACAGCACCAGGATCAACACGGCAACGCCGAGCATCAATCCCAGCATCGAGGTCAGTGAGATGAACGAGATAAAGTGATTACGGCGCTTGGCCCGCACATAGCGCAGACCAAGCATGATGGGCAAGCGGTCGAGCATCGCGATCGATTCCTTTTCAGAAGGCGCACATGGTACGGCTTTTTACCGTCAGGTGCATCGTTGGCCGTGGCGGGCATCCGGCCCGTCCGCGCCACAGCATGCCAGGCTTGCATCCACATCGACAGCACCCTACATTTGCGCGCATTGACCCCGGCTAGCTGCCGACCACGATCCATCCAGCGTGAGAAGACCGCATGGCGTTACGTCTGTTCCCCGAGTGGCACTCCCAGGATGCCATCCAGTTGACCTGGCCCCACCCCGACAGCGATTGGGGCCCCACCCTGGCGTGCATCGAAGCGACGCTGGACGCCATGGTGGTGGCCATCACCCGCTATCAGTCGGTACTGATCACGGTCGCCGACCCTGCCACTCGCGAGCGACTGGCAAGCAGCTTCTCACGACGGGGTGTACCCGAGGAGCGGCTGCGACTGGTGGTCGCAGCCAGCAATGACACCTGGGCCCGCGACCACGGCCCGATCGGCGTCGAACAGGATGGCCAGGTCGTCTTGCGCGATTTCACCTTTACCGGCTGGGGCGACAAATTTCCCGCCGAGCACGACAACCGACTCAGCCAGCGACTCGCCGCTCAGGGCGTATTTTCTGCCCCCCTCGACACTCGCTCACTGGTACTCGAAGGCGGCGCCATCGAGAGCGATGGCCAGGGTACACTGCTGACCACCGAGGCCTGCCTGCTCAACCCCAACCGCAATCCGCATCTCGACCGCGCCGCCGTGGAAGCCGAGCTAGCGTCATCGCTGGGTGCGACACGGGTGCTATGGTTAGCCAACGGCCACCTCGAGGGCGATGACACCGATAGCCATATCGACACCCTGGCACGCTTCTGCGACCCGCACACCATCGCCTATGTCCACTGCGATGACCCTCAGGACCCTCACTATCCGGCGCTTGACGCCATGCGCGGCGAACTCGAGGCGCTGCGCCAGGCCGACGGCACTCCCTACCGGCTGGTGGCGCTGCCCTGGCCGGCGCCCTGCTTCGACCCGGACGACGGCCACCGGCTGCCGGCGACCTATGCCAACTTCCTGATCATCAACGGCGCGGTGTTGGTGCCCACCTATGCCGACGCCGCTGACATGCGCGCCCTGAGCGCCCTTGCCGACGCCTTTCCGGGGCGCGACATCATCCCCATCGACTGTCGCAGCGTGATCCGCCAACATGGCAGTCTGCACTGCCTGACCATGCAGCTGCCCCTCGGCAGCCTGGCAGGCGTTTCCCACTCAGCGGAGGGATCCTCATGAGGTCCACTGTTACGGTTGGCCTGGTTCAGCAGGCAGCCTGGCCGGACAAGGCCAAGAGCCTGGCCGAGAGCGAGCGCGGCGTGCGCGAATTGGCGGCGCGCGGCGCCCAGCTGGTGATGCTTCAGGAGCTGCACGCAACCCACTATTTCTGCCAGTACGAAGACCCGGCGCTGTTCGATCTCGCCGAGCCGCTGGACGGGCCCAGCGGTCAGCGCCTGGCGGCGCTGGCCGCCGAGCTCGACATCGTCTTGGTCGGCTCGCTGTTCGAACGCCGCGCCGCCGGCCTCTATCACAATACCGCGGTGGTCTACGACCGCCAACGAGGCCGTGTCGGTCACTATCGCAAGATGCATATCCCCGACGATCCGGGCTTCTACGAGAAGTTTTACTTTACCCCAGGCGACGTCGACGCGACCCAGGGCTTTCAACCCATCGATACTTCGCTGGGTCGCCTCGGCCTGCTGGTGTGCTGGGACCAGTGGTACCCGGAGGCGGCACGCCTGATGGCGCTGGCCGGTGCCGAGCTGCTGCTCTACCCCACCGCGATTGGCTGGCACCCACCGGATGACGATGACGAGAAGCGTCGCCAGAAGGACGCCTGGACGCTGATCCAGCGCAGCCACGGCGTGGCCAACGGGCTGCCGGTGCTGGTCGCGAATCGCGTCGGCCACGAGCCGGATCATTCCGAAGTGAGCCCAGGCATCGACTTCTGGGGCGGCAGCTTCGTGTGCGGCCCCCAAGGCGAGCTGCTGGCCCACGCCGGCGAGGAGAGCGAGCTGCTGCTGGTCGAACTCGACATGGCCCGCGGCGAAGAGACCCGGCGTATCTGGCCCTACCTGCGCGACCGGCGCATCGACGCCTACGGCGACCTAACCCGACGCTATCGGGACTAGCCGAGCGCCGAGCGCCGAGCGCCGAGCGCCGCAGGATGATATCTGTATTGGGAATCGCGGCAGCAAAAAGCCTCGTCGATATGATATCGACAAGGCTTTTCCTCGCTCACTGCCAGCACCCGTCGCCCGACACTAACCTGCTAGGCGCCGGGCGCTTGTCGCTGGGCGCTGAATTACTTCCAGAAATCGCGGATCGAGGCGATGCCCTGGGCACCCACCGCGCGTGCGTGGTCGGCATCGTAACGGGTCATGCCACCCAGCGCGAAGACCGGCATGCCGGCTGTTTCCACCAGCTGCTGGAAATCGTGCCATCCCAAGGGGTCGGCATCCGGGTGGGTCGGCGTGGTGCGCAGCGGCGACAGAGTGACGAAGTCGCAGCCGATCCGCGCCGCCTGTTCGAGCTGTGCGCGATCATGGGTCGAGGCGGACAGCCATTTGCCTTCAGCGATGGGGCGCCGCTCGAGACTCATCAAGCGCTCGCTGGTGAGATGAATGCCATCGGCATCGACCTCGTCGAGCAACGACGGTTCGCCGTTGAGCAGCAGCCGGGCAGCGTGTTCACGACATAGCGCCAGCGCCTGCTCGGCGCGCGCCACATAGGCCTCGTGCGCGAGGGTCTTGGCGCGCAGCTGTACCAGACGAATGCCGTCTTCACGCAGCGCCCGCTCCAGCTTGGCCAGGAAGTCGGCATCGTCGTCCTCTTCGGCGCTGATCAGATACTCGGTGGGCAGCATCACCGCACGCAGGATCGGCAGGTTGGCCGCCGGGAACGGATAGTTGACCAGCTCCTCCATCGGCACCCAGCGCACCGCCTGGCCCTCGCGACCGAACGGCTCGCCGGCGAACTCATGGACCTGCCATACATCCAGCAGGATGTGCTTGTCGGGGTATTCGTGGTGCACGCGGATCAGCGGCTGGGCACGCTGAATCTCCACCCCCAGTTCTTCATGCAGTTCGCGACGCAGCGCTTCGAAGCCGGTTTCATAAGGGGCCAGCTTGCCGCCCGGAAACTCCCACAGCCCCCCCTGATCCACGGTGGAGGGGCGCCGCGCGATCAGCACCTCCTGTCGATCGCGACTGACGATGGCGGCGGCCGCCACATGTACCCGTCTCTTGACCATTATCCTCGTACCCTTGTCTTCACGGGCGCACCCGTACTTCTCTCAGCGTTAACGACGCTCAACTGCGGTAGTCGGCGTTGATCGATACGTATTCGTGGGACAGATCCGAGGTCCAGACCGTGGCGTCAGCCTCGCCGCGCCCCAGCCGGATGCGAATGGTGATCTCCTCTCCGGCCATCACCGCACTGCCGGCTTCTTCGGTGTAGCTGGCAGCGCGTCCGCCATGTTCGACCAGGCGCACGTCGCCCAGGTCGATGACCACCCGACCGACATCGAAATCCGCCACCGGTGCGCGCCCTACCGCCGCCAGGATCCGACCCCAGTTGGCATCCGACGCGTAGAGCGCGGTCTTGACCAGGGGCGAGTGGGCCACGGTAAAGGCCACGTCCAGCGCCTCCTGGCGCGAGCGCGCCTCGCTGACCTCGAGGGTCACGAACTTGGTCGCCCCCTCGCCATCGCGAATGATCGCCTGGGCCAGCACGACCAGCACCTTGTCGAGCGCCGCACGAAAGCGCGCCACGTCCTCTGCAGCGCTCACCGCCGGACCTTTGCCGGTGGCAATCAACATGCAGGCATCGTTGGTGGACGTGTCACTGTCCACGGTGATGCAGTTGAAGGAGCGCGCCACTCCCTCGCGCAGCCAGTGTTCCAGATCGGCCTGGGCGATGCTGGCATCTGTAGCGATGAAACCGAGCATGGTGGCCATGTTCGGCTGAATCATCCCCGACCCCTTGCTGATGCCGCTGATGGTGACCGTTTCACCGCCGATCTCGACGCTAGCCGTGGCGCCCTTGGGGCGCGTATCGGTGGTCAGGATGCCCTCGGCAGCAGCGGCCCAGCCATCGGCATCGAGGCTCTGCAGCGCCGCGGGCAAGCCTGCCATCAGCCGCTGCATGGGCAGCGCCTCGCCGATCACCCCGGTGGAGAACGGCAGCACCGCGGTGCCCGCAACATCGGCCAAGCGCCCCAGCTCTGCGCAGCTGGCCTCGGCATCACGCATACCGACGTCGCCGGTACCCGCGTTGGCATTACCGGTGTTAATCAGCAGATAGCGTGGCGTCTCGAGTCCCAGATGACGCTTGGCAACGTGCACCGGTGCCGCGCAAAAGGCATTGCGCGTGAAGGTGCCCGCCACGCTGGCGCCAGGGGCGATCTCGATCACCACCAGATCGCGACGCTCGGGTTTCTTGATGCCGGCCATGGCGGTGCCGAGCCGCACCCCCTCGATCGCCGGCAGCGCCGGAAAGGTGTCCTTGCCAACGGCCATGCGCGTATCTCCTCACCTAATGGGTATCAGCTCAGCTTGCCGCAACACTGCTTGTACTTCTTGCCCGACCCGCAGCTACAGGGGTCGTTGCGTCCCACCTTGGGGCCCTCACGACGCACCGGACGGCCGTCGGCACCGGGCGCCGGGCGAGCGGGCTCGGCGTCAGCCGTCGGATCGTCGTCGAGCGCCTCATGGCGCATAGCCGCGCCTGCTTTCTGGCGTTCCAGCGCTTCGCGACGCTGACGCTCCAGCTCCTCGACCTCATCCGGACGGCGCACCTTGACGTGGCTGAGAATCCGCGTGATATCGGACTTGATGTTGATCAGCAGATCCTGGAACAGGGTGAAGGACTCGCGCTTGTACTCCTGCTTGGGGTTCTTCTGGGCATAGCCGCGCAGATGAATGCCTCGGCGCAGATGATCCATCGCCTGCAGGTGCTCCTTCCAACGCGAGTCGAGGACCTGCAGCATGACCTGCTTCTCGAAGCGCCGCATCAGCTCTTCGCCGACGGTCTCGACCTTGGCGGCATACACCTCGCGGTGCTGGGTCTGCAGCCGCTCGCGGAGCTGCTCCTCGTGGAAGCGGTCATCGTCTTCAGCCCACTGCACTACCGGCGCATCGATATTGAACTCGGTCTTGAGGTGTTCCTGGAGCCCTTCGAGGTCCCACTGCTCCTGCAGGCTCTGGGGCGGCACGAACTCGCTGATGGCCAGGTCGAGCACCTCTTCACGGATTCCCAACACGTTCTCCGAGACATCCTCAGCGCCGAGAATTTCGTTACGCTGCTCGTAGATCACCTTACGCTGGGCGTTGGCCACGTCGTCATATTCGAGCAGCTGCTTGCGGATATCGAAGTTGCGGCTCTCGACCTTCTTCTGCGCCCGCTCGACGGCATTCGAGACCATCTTGTGCTCGATCGCCTCGCCGCGCTCCAGGCCCAAGGCCTGCATCAGGCGCTGCACGCGATCAGAACCGAACAGCCGCATCAGGCTATCTTCCAGCGACAGGAAGAAGCGCGTCGAGCCGGGATCGCCCTGGCGCCCGGAGCGGCCGCGCAGCTGATTGTCGATGCGCCGCGACTCGTGGCGCTCAGACCCGATCACATGCAGCCCACCGGCGGCCAGCACCGCCTCATGGCGCGCCTGCCACTCGGCCTTGGCCTGCTCAATGTCGGCGCTGCTCGGATCGTCGAGCTTGGCGACTTCGGCTTCCCAGTTGCCGCCCAGCACGATATCGGTACCGCGACCGGCCATATTGGTGGCGATGGTGATGGCACCGGGACGCCCGGCCTGGGCGATGATCTCGGCCTCGCTCTGGTGCTGCTTGGCGTTGAGCACGTTGAAGTCGAGCTTGGCCTGGCGCATCAGGTCGGCCAGATACTCGGATGTCTCGATCGAGGCGGTGCCTACCAGTACCGGACGCCCGGCCTCGGTCTCGGCCTGGACCTCCTTGATGATCGCTTCGAATTTCTCTTCGCCGGTCAGATAGACCAGATCGTTAAGGTCTTGGCGCGCCAGCGCCCGGTTGGTCGGGATCACCATCACGTCGAGGCCGTAGATCTGGCGAAACTCGAAGGCCTCGGTGTCGGCGGTCCCGGTCATGCCGGCCAGTTTGTCGTAGAGACGGAAGTAGTTCTGGAAGGTGGTCGAGGCCAGCGTCTGGCTCTCGCGCTGCACCGTGACACCCTCCTTGGCCTCCACCGCCTGGTGCAAGCCCTCCGACCAGCGCCGCCCGGGCATGCTGCGCCCGGTGTGCTCGTCGACGATCACCACCTGGCCGTCGTTGACGATGTAGTCGACGTCGCGCTGGTAGAGATGGCGGGCGCGCAGCGCAGAATGCATGTGCTGCAGCAGGTTGAGATTCTGCGCCGCGTAGAGCGAGTCATGCTCGCCGAGCAGCCCTTCGCTGCGCATCAGCTCCTCGACCCGGTTGTGGCCGTCCTCGGTGAGCTCGACCTGCTTCTGCTTCTCGTCGAGGAAGAAATCGCCGCTGGCCGGATCCTCGGGATCGCTGCACTTGGTCAGCCCCAGCGCCAACCGGTCGACGACCTTGTACATCTCGGTGTTCTCTTCCACCGGCCCGGAGATGATCAGTGGCGTGCGCGCTTCGTCGATCAGAATCGAGTCGACCTCATCGACGATGGCGTAGTGCAGTCCGCGCTGGACCTTGTCTTCCAGCGAGAAGGCCATGTTGTCACGCAGATAGTCGAAGCCGAACTCGTTGTTGGTGCCGTAGGTGATGTCGCAGGCGTAGGCGGTGCGCTTCTCTTCGCCGCTCTGGCCGGAATAGATGGTCCCCACCGAGAGGCCCAGGAATTCATACAGCGGACGCATCCACTCGGCATCGCGGCGCGCCAGGTAGTCGTTGACAGTGACCACATGCACGCCCTTGCCGGGCAGCGCATTGAGATACACCGCCAGGGTCGCGACCAGGGTCTTGCCTTCGCCGGTCTTCATCTCGGCAATGCGCCCGCGGTGCAGAGCGAGACCGCCGATCATTTGCACGTCGAAATGGCGCATGCCCATCACCCGCTTGCTCGCCTCGCGCACGGCGGCAAAGGCCTCGGGTAGCAGGCGGTCGAGGGTTTCACCGCCGGCCAGTCGCTCACGCAACTCATCGGTAATGTTGCTGAGGGCAGCATCGTCGAGGGCTTCGTAGCGCGCCTCGAGCTGGTTGATTTCAGCAACCGGCCTGGCCAGGCGCTTGACTTCACGGTCGTTCTTGGAGCCGACCATCTTGCGTAACAGAGAATTCAGCATTGCGTGTTCACTCGTAGCATGGAATCGAAACACAGCGTGCCGACCGGCATCACGCGGTCGCCGCTGGCGCCCTCTCGGGCGGCGTCAGGTGGAGTGAGCGAACATGTCAGGAGGGCCGCGACGCGACAGTACGTCGACGCCAGCAACCCGGGGCAGCAGACGCGGCGGTGGAAGTGGGCAACCGGCCTGGCGCTGCACGACCTCCCGGCGGCGTGCCATCGGCAACCAGCGCCGTCGACGCGCCAAGCGCCGACTTTCAGCACGAATGCTGTCCGGCACCAGCCAGCAGATCTGCACCACGCGACTGACCAGGCGCACATCGCCCTGGGCCAGCCCCGCAGGCAGCAGGCAACCGACCAGCAGGCCGGCCAGCCACCAGCGGCTACGCAGGCGCCGCCGCGTACCGTTCGCGGTATCCCGACCGGCATCCGGCGTGGGAGCCTCGCGCGAAGAAGCTGGATCGGCGTGACTCATGCTGTCGATGTACTCTCTGGCATGCTAAATTGCCTGTTATCGCCTGGCGTCCTGAGTGCAAGCCCATGAGTATAAAGGTTAAGCGTTTCCGCGCCCAGCCCGTGGCTCGGCTTCTGGGCGGACAGGGTGAACTTGGCGGACTGATGCGCATGGCGCAGCTGATAGGTCGTGCCCAGCAGCTGCTGCGCGAGCAGCTGCCCGAGGAGGTGCGCGAGCATGTTTTCGTCGGCGGCTACCGCGACGGCAAACTGACGCTGATCACCGACCGCGCCGTGTGGCTCACGTGGCTGCGCTATGAGCAGCCGCGCCTGCTCGCTCTGCTGCATCAGCATCGACAGTTCGAGGCGGTACTCGGCTTCACCCTCAAGGTCCGTCCGGTACGCCCCCCCAAGGCACCGCCACGTCAGAGTCGCGCGCTCTCGGCCAGTGCCGCCGACGAACTATCGAGCTGTGCCGCTGACACCCGCAACCCACGCCTCAAACGCGCCCTGGAGCGACTCGCCAGCCACGCCGAGCGCGGCGAATCACGCTAGCCTCGCCCATCGCAAAAGCGCCGCCTCCCATGAGGAGGCGGCGCAATATCAGCCCTGGCACCCACGATTATTACCACCGCCACTTGTCGGCGGCAGCGCTTACGCCATGGCCGGTGCGGCGTAGGAGATCGGCGCGCGCTGAGCCTCGTCTTCGAAGGTCACGATCTCGAAGGAGTCGGGGTTTGCCAGCATCTCACGGCACAGCTGGTTGTTCAGCGCGTGGCCCGACTTGATGCCGCGAAACTCGCCGATCAAGCTATAACCTAGCTGGTAGAGATCACCGATGGCGTCAAGCACCTTGTGCTTGACGAACTCGTCGTCGTAGCGCAGTCCGCCTTCGTTGACGATGCGATAGTCGTCCACCACGATGGCGTTGTCGAGGCTGCCGCCTAGCGCCAGATTGTGCGAGCGCAGGAACTCGAGATCGCGCATGAATCCGAAAGTGCGCGCCCGTGATACTTCCTTGACGAACGAGGTGGTCGAGAAGTCCACGCTGGCGGTCTGCTCACGCAGCTCGCTAACCGGATGATCAAAGTCGATGGCAAAGGCCACCTTGAAGCCATTGTGGGGCAGGAACCGCGCTTCCTTGTCGCCTTCGCGCACCACGATTTCACGCTTGATGCGGATGAACTTCTTGGCTGCCTGCTGCTCCTCGATGCCCGCCGACTGGATCAGGAACACGAAGGGCCCGGCACTGCCGTCCATGATCGGCACCTCGGGGGCGCTGACGTCAACGAAGGCGTTGTCGATGCCCAGGCCGGCGAAGGCCGACATCAAGTGCTCGACGGTCGCCACCTTGACACCGTCCTGGGACAGCGCCGTGCACATGGTGGTGTCGGTGACGTTCTCGGCCCGCGCCGGAATCATCACCTGGGGCTCCAGGTCGGTACGCACGAAGATGATGCCGCTGTTGGCCGGCGCCGGACGCAGCGTCAGGTAGACTTTTTCACCAGAGTGCAGGCCAACGCCGGTCGCACGAATGGTGTTCTTGAGAGTACGTTGTCTAATCATGGGCAGTAGCCAGGCTGATATTAGTTATCAAACACTGTTCACTATAACAGCGAACGAGCGTTTCAACAAAAAAAACATCCCTGACCACCCCTATGCTATCGATAGCACGCCTCAATCGGCCTGACGACGCAGGAACGCCGGGATGTCCAGGTAGTCGTCAAGCTCCTGCGACTTGTTGCGCTTCTCGGCGCGTGCCTTGACCGCCGCTTCCTGCTCGGACTTGGCGGCCTGCTGGCGCATCACCGCCGGCTGCTGCTGCAGCGTACGGTAGTCGGCAGACTCGGGACGCGCCGCCACGGTCTCGCGCGGTGCGGCTTTCTGCTGACGACCTTCGAGGCCCGCCGCGACCACGGTGACGCGAAGCTCATCCGACATATCCATGTCGATGGAGGTACCCACGACGATGGTGGCGTCCTGGGAAGCGAATTCCTGGACGGTGGCACCCACATCGTTGAACTCGCCAATAGAGAGGTCCGGACCGGCAGTGATATTGACCAGGATGCCCCGCGCACCGTGCAGATCGATATCTTCCAGCAGCGGACTCTTGATCGCTTTTTCGGCGGCTTCGCGAGCGCGATTCTCGCCGGTGGCACCGCCGGTGCCCATCATCGCCATGCCCATCTCGGACATCACGGTGCGCACGTCGGCGAAGTCGACGTTGATGATACCCGGGCTGGTGATCAGCTCGGCGATGCCCTGCACCGCACCCAACAGTACGTCGTTGGCGGCACTGAAGGCAGTCAGCAGACTGGCATTCTTGCCCAGCACCGCGAGCAGCTTTTCATTGGGGATGGTGATCAGCGAGTCGACGTGCTCGGAGAGCTCCTTCATGCCCTCCTCGGCGGCGCGCATGCGCTTGGGCCCCTCGAAGGGGAACGGCCGAGTGACCACCGCCACGGTGAGGATGCCCAGCTCCTTGGCCACCTGGGCGACCACGGGCGCGCCACCGGTACCGGTCCCACCGCCCATGCCGGCGGTGATGAAGATCATGTCGGCGCCGCTGATCAGCTCGGCAATGCGCTCGCGATCCTCGGTCGCCGCCTGGCGGCCAACGTCGGGATTGGCGCCCGCTCCAAGGCCCTTGGTGATCTCGCTGCCGAGCTGGAGCACGGTCTTGGCCGCCACCCGCTTGAGCGCCTGGGCGTCGGTATTGGCGCAGATGAACTCGACGCCTTCAATGTTGCTCTCGACCATGTGATTGACGGCATTGCCGCCGCCGCCGCCGACGCCGATCACCTTGATGACCGCGCTGCTTGAGGGTGCGTTATCTACCAGTTCGAACATAAGCCCCGTCTCCTGGACCGCTCACGGCCCGTATCAGAAATTTCCTTTGAACCAGCCCTTGATCTTGTCCAGCGCCGGAAAACCGTCCTTGAGTCCCCGCCGGGAGACGTCTTCCCTTTTCGGCTGTGCCGATACTACTCGTCCGTGGCCGTGGAGGCCATGCCCCTGCCTGGCGTCACGCATACCGTAATGTAGCAAACCGACCCCAGTGGAATAAATCGGATTGCGCACCACGTCGGCCAGGCCCCTGACGTTCTGCGGGCTGGCGATGCGCACCGGCATGTGGAATATCTCCTCGGCCAGTTCGACCACGCCTTCCATCCGCGAGGTGCCGCCAGTGAGCACCACCCCAGCCGCCACCAGGTCCTCGTAGCCGCTGCGTCGCAGCTCTTCGCGCACCAGCGTGAACAGCTCCTCATAGCGCGGCTCGACCACTTCGGCCAGCGCCTGACGCGACAAGTCCCGCGCGGGTCGCTCACCGACGCTCGGCACCTTGATCATCTCATCGCTGGAAGCCAGCTGGGTCAGCGCACAGGCATACTTGACCTTGATGTCCTCGGCGTATTGGGTCGGCGTTCGCAGCGCCATGGCAATGTCGTTGGTGACCTGATCGCCGGCAATCGGAATCACCGCGGTGTGGCGGATGGCGCCCTCGGTAAAGACCGCAATGTCGGTGGTACCACCACCGATGTCGACCATGCACACGCCCAGCTCGCGCTCGTCCTCGGTCAACACCGCGTGGCTCGAGGCCAGCTGCTCGAGAATGATCGCATCGACCTCTAGTCCGCAGCGGCGCACGCACTTTTCGATGTTCTGCACCGCATTGAGCGCCGCGGTGACCAGATGCACTTGGGCTTCGAGGCGCACGCCGGACATGCCCAACGGCTCACGAATCCCCTCCTGCTTGTCGATGGAGAATTCCTGCGGCAATACATGCAGGACCCGCTGCCCTTCGGAAATGGCCCGCGCCCGCGCCGAGTCGATCACCCGCTCGATATCGTATGTGCTGACCTCACGCTCCTTGATCGCCACCACACCGTCGGAATTCATTGAGCTGATATGGCTGCCGGCAATACCGACATATACCGAATGAATGTCACAGCCGGCCATCAGCTCGGCTTCTTCCACGGCGCGCTGGATAGACTGCACCGTGGATTCGATGTTGATCACCACACCCTTCTTCATGCCACGCGACGGGTGCGACCCGATCCCGGCGATTTCGATACCGCCATCGTCAGTGGGTTGCCCCACGATCGCCACGACCTTGGATGTTCCGATATCCAGCCCGACTACCATATTGGAAGCGTTGGGTTGTCCTGCCATGGGTCGTGGTCACTCCTCAAACTTGTCGGTATTAAGTGTCCGTTAAAGTGCGTGCTTAGACATAGACACAATTATAGGAACAACTTGCGTTGTTTCACCAGTAGTCGATGAAAAACATACGTCAGAATACGGGGCTTTTTTAATAAAAGGAACACCCCATAGCGAGACTTGGCGGGAACTCGACGAAAAAAACGCCTTACGAGCCCTGCCCTTCGTCATCGCTGCCGGCATCGGTTTCTCCGTGCCAGGCGACCGCCACCCCATTGGGATAACGCAGGTCGATGTAGCGGATATGCGACGCCTGGGCGCCCAACTGACGCTGCCAAGCGGCGCTCAATCGCGCCAGACGTGCATCACGATCATTACGCCCCAGCATCACCCAGGCGCCATCATCCAGCTGCAGCCGCCACGCCCCGCGAGCTTCGAGTCGCAGCTGGGTAATGGTCAGCCCCAGGGTATCAAGCCGCGCCGACAGGTCGTGGTAATACGTCAGCACCACGGGACCACTCCCCGTCGGCCCGGCCAAGTCTGCCAGGTCGCCGGGCGGCGACACTGGCCCGAAGGCGAAGGGTTCGCCCTCGGGGTTAAGCAGAAAATCATCATTCCAGCGCGCTACCGGGACCTGCTCGACAAGGTCGAAGGAGAGCGCATCGGGCCACTCTCGCGAGACCCGCACTTCCGCTAGCCAGTCGACGTCGCGGGCGGCCCGCCGCAGCTCACCAAGATCCACCGACAGCCAGGTGTGCCCCTGAATCAGAGGAGCCAACTCCTCGCGCAGATAGCCGGCACTGACGTGGCGCAGCTCGCCACTGATCGAGACCCGCTCCACCGGCCGGTCCAGCCATAGCCACAGCGCGCGGCCGCCAGCCACCAGCAGCACCAGGAACAGCATCAACCCAACCAGGGATCTCCGCGCGGCGTCACTCATGAGACCTCAGCGCTCCCTGACGTCATCGAGGGTGGTCGCCAGGATTGAGCGGACCAGCGCATCGAAGTCGTAGCCGGCGTGGGCCGCTGACTGCGGTACCAGACTATGATCGGTCATGCCCGGCACGGTATTGACCTCGAGCAGCCAAAAGCGGCCATCTGCATCGCGCATCACATCGACACGCCCCCACCCTTCGCCGCCAATCGCCGCGAAGGCACGCTGGCACAGCTCACCGAGCTGAGCCTCTTCATGATCGCCAAGACCACACGGCAGGTGGTAGCGGGTAGCGTCGGAGAAGTACTTGGCCTCGTAGTCATAGAAGCCGCTCGGCACCTCGACGCGAATCGCCGGCAATATTTCGTCGCCGAGCAGCGACACCGTATATTCCGGCCCCTGAATGAAGCGCTCGGCCATCACCTGGGCATCGAAGCGCGCCGCTTCCTGGTAGGCGGCGGCCAGTGCCTCACGGCTGTCGACGATGCTGATGCCCAGGGTCGACCCCTCATGCACCGGCTTGACGATCAGCGGCAGCCCCAGCCGTTCGCAGACCCCGTCCCAGTCGGCATCCGCGCCAAGAATCACGCTCTCCGGGGTGGGCAGCCCCAGCGCCTGCCAGACCTGCTTGGTGCGCTGCTTGTCCATGCCCAGCGACGAGGCCAGCACCCCACTGCCGGTATAGGGAATGCCGAGCAGCTCCAGTGCCCCCTGCAGGGTGCCGTCTTCCCCGCCGCGCCCGTGCATGGCGATGAATACCCGATCCGGGGCCAGCGCCTCGAGGCCGGCCAAGCCGCCGTCGGCCAGGTCATAGCCGGTCACGTCGAGGCCGCTACGCTGCAGCGAGGCAAGCACCGCGGCACCGCTCAGCAGCGACACTTCACGCTCGGCGGAGTCGCCGCCATACAGCACCACCACACGGCCGCAGGCGTGGTGAAAAGGGCTCTGATTCATAGTGCCACCTTGTCCAGATTCAGCTGCGCCTCGGCCAACGCTTGTGAGATCCCGCCGACATCACCGGCGCCCTGGGTAATCAGAATATCGTCGGGGCGCAGCACGTTGGCGAGCAGCGAGGGCAACTCGGCCTTGCCTTCGACGAACAGCGGATCGACTTTGCCGCGCTGGCGGATCGAGCCGGCCAGGCTGCGCCCTTCGGCCCCAGGCAGCGGCGCCTCCCCCGCGCTGTAGACGTCGAGCAGCAGCAGCGTGTCGACGCCGGAAAGTACCCGTACGAAGTCCTCATAGAGGTCGCGGGTGCGCGAATAGCGGTGCGGCTGGTAGACCATTACCAGCCGCCGTTGAGGCCAGCCGGCGCGCACTGCGCGGATCACCATCTCCACTTCTCGCGGGTGGTGGCCGTAGTCGTCGACCAGCATCACCTCGCCGTCGCCACCCGGCGACGCGAAATCACCATGCACCTGAAAGCGCCGCCCGACCCCGGCGAAGCCCGACAGGCCGCGCTGGATCGCCTCGTCACTGACCCCGGCATCGGTGGCCACGGCGATCGCCGCCAGCGCATTCAGCGCGTTGTGCTCCCCGGGCATCGCCAGACGCACGGCGAGGGGGGCCAGATCGCCGGGGCGGTGCGCGGTGAAGCACACCTCACCGGCCCGCTGTGTGAAGTCGGCGATGCGGTAGTCGGCATCGGCGCTGAAGCCATAGGTGACGAACTGACGATGTACATCGTCGAGCAGCCCGCGCACGTTATCGTCGTCGATGCACAGGATCGCCAGGCCGTAGAACGGCAGGTTGTGCAGAAACTCGATGAAGGTGCTCTTGAGGCGCTCAAAATCACCGCCGTAGGTGGCCATGTGGTCGGCGTCGATGTTGGTGACGATGGACACCATCGGCTGCAGGTGCAGGAAGGAGGCATCCGACTCGTCGGCTTCGGCCACCAGGTAATCGCCCTCGCCGAGACGCGCGTTGGTGCCAGCACTGGTCAACTTGCCGCCGATCACGAAGGTCGGATCGAGCCCGGCCTCGGCCAGCAGCGTAGCGGTCATGCTGGTGGTGGTGGTTTTGCCGTGGGTACCGGCCACCGCAATGCCGTGGCGGAAGCGCATCAGCTCGGCGAGCATCTCGGCGCGTCGCACCACCGGTACACGGTGATCGTGGGCCCAGCGTATCTCGGGGTTCTCGGCATCCACGGCGGTAGACACCACCACCACATCGGCACCTTCGGCATGGCGCTGGTGATGGCCGATACAGACGTCGACCCCGCAGCCGCGCAGGTGCTCGACCACGCTCGATGCCTTGAGATCGCTACCGCTCACGCAGTAGCCCTGGTTGGCGAGGACTTCGGCAATACCGCACATGCCGGCACCGCCGATTCCTACGAAATGGATGCGCCGAATGCGCCGCATGCCGAGGCCGGCGCTGGTGGTGTGCGAAGCATTGATATCAGTCAAAAGCAGTCTCCATGCAACCATCCACCAGGCGCTCGATGGCGTCGAGGCGCGCTTCGCCTCTGGCCTGCACGGCCATGGTGGCAAGCGTATCGGGGGCCAGCAGCGCCTGCAGGCGCTCGGCCAGGGAATCGGGGGTCAGGGTCGCCTGAGGCATCAGCTCGGCAGCGCCGGCATCCACCAAGGCCTGGGCGTTGGCGGTCTGATGATCGTCCACCGCGTGGGGAAACGGCACGAACAAGGCGGGCTTGGCGGCGGCAGCCAGCTCGGCCACGGTCAGCGCACCAGCCCGGCACACCACCAGGTCGGCCCAGTCGTAGGCGGCCGCCATGTCGTCGATAAACTCGCTAACCTCGACGTTTACCCCGACAGTGGCATAGGCCTGACGGGTCGCCTCGGCCTTGTCGCGTCCGGCTTGATGATGGACCGCAGGGCGCCGTTTTTCCGGCAACTGCGCAAGCGCGTCCGGCAGGCACTGGTTAAGCGCCTGGGCGCCCAGCGAACCGCCCACCACCAGCAGCCGCAGCGGCCGCTGCTTCAGCGTCTCGGCGCTGCGCGTCTCCTCCCCGAGTGCGGCGATCTCCTCACGCACCGGGTTACCCACTACCTCGGCGCGCCCGCCAAAAGCTTGCGGAAACGCGGCATAGACGCGTCGCGCCAGGCGCGACAGTGCCTTGTTGGTCATCCCGGCCACGGCGTTCTGCTCGTGGATGATCAGCGGTCGGCGCATCAGCCACGCAGCCAGCCCGCCGGGACCGCTAGCGAAACCGCCCAGCCCCACCACCAGCTGCGGATCCAGCGTGCGGATAACGCCACGCGCTTGAGCAACGGCGCGCAGCAGTCGCCACGGTGCTTGCAGCCAGCCGACAGCACCATTACCACGCAGTCCGGCAATATCTATGCAGTGCAGTGGGATACCCGCGTCCGGCACTAGGCGGTTCTCGATGCCGCGCGGACTGCCCAGCCACTCGACATGAACGTCCTGGGCCGCCAGGCCACGCGCCAGCGACAGCGCCGGGATCACATGGCCACCGGTACCGCCAGCCATGATCAAGACACGCCGAGGAAAACGCTGACTCACTTGGCAACTCCTGTCGATCGCACACCGGCGGCGCTGCGCGCCCGCGGTGCCGTGGGTTGAGCGCGCCGCTCGGCGCGCCGTGTCTCGGCATCGACGCGCATTAGCAGGCCGATCATCGCCGCACTGACCAATAGGCTCGACCCGCCGTAGCTGAGCAGCGGCAGTGTCAGGCCCTTGGTGGGCAGCATCCCGGTACTCACCGCAATGTTGATGAACGCCTGGGAACCGATCACCAGCGCAATGCCATAGCTGAGGTAGGCGGCAAACGGCAGCCGCACCAGCTCGGCGCGACGGCCGATCTTGAGGGCGCGAAACACCAGCAGGGCAAACAGTCCGACCACCGCGATGGCCCCAAACAGCCCCATCTCCTCGGCCAGCACGGCAAACACGAAGTCGGTATGGGCCTCAGGCAGATAGAAGAGTTTCTGCACGCTGTTACCCAATCCCAGCCCCAGCCAGTGTCCCCGACCGAAGGCGATCAGCGCCTGAGTCAGCTGATAACCGCTGGCGAACTGATCCGCCCAAGGGTCGGCAAAGCTGGTCAGTCGCGCCAAGCGATAGGGCTCGGCAATGGCGACGTAGAAGCCCAGCACCCCAACCGCCAGCAGTAGCAGCCCGAAGCGCCACAGCGGCGCGCCGGCCATCAGCAGCATGCCCATCACACAGCCGGTCATGACCACCACGGCCCCATAATCGGGGGCCAGGATCAGCAGCAACGCGATCACCGCCACCACCAGCAGCGGGCGCATGAAAGCGCCCCAGTATTGGCGCACCTCGGCCAGGAAGCGCTCCAGATAGCCGGCCATGTAGACGATCAGGCACAGCTTGGTGACTTCCGACGCCTGGAGATTGAAGGGCACGCCGGGCAGCGACAGCCAGCGCTTGCTGCCATTTATCTCGCGACCAAAGATGAGTACCAGCGCGAGCAGCACAATGCCCACCAACAGCAGCAACGGGCCATTGACCTTCCACCACGCTAGCGGCACCCGCGACACGCCAATGCCCACCCCCAGCGCCACCAATACGAAGACGCCATGGCGCACGCTGAAGTAATAAGGGTTACCGGTCAGGCTCGAGGCCACTTCGGTAGACGCCGACGTGACCATCACCCAGCCGATCAGCAGTAGCGATAATGACGCCAGCAGCAGCCAACCGTCGAACGGCTGATCCGCGGTGGAGAAACGCGCCGCCAGCGCGCGGGTTTTGGAGCCTGACTTCATGGCTTGGCCTCCGCCTGCCGGGCTAGCACCCAGCGTCGAAACTGATCGCCGCGATCCTGGTAGTTGGCGAACTGATCGAAACTCGCGCAGGCCGGCGACAGCAGCACGCAGTCGCCGGGGCTCGCCAGCGTTTGCGCCAACGCCATGGCCGCTGACAGGTCCTCGACGCAGTGCGTTTCGACGGCAGCGCCCAGTGCCCGGGCCAGGCGCTCCGCGTCCACCCCGAAGAGTAGCGCCGTACCCACGTACTCGCCCGCGGCAGTGGCCAAAGGAGAAAAATCGGCCCCCTTGCCGACACCGCCAGCGAGCAGGATCAGCTTGCCGGAGAGCGTCGGCCCAATGCCGCGAATCGCCGCCAGGGTCGCCCCGACATTGGTGCCCTTGGTGTCGTTGATCCAACTCACACCATCGATCTCGGCGATCCACTCACAGCGATGCGGCAAGCCGGCAAAGTGCCCCAGCACACCGCGCATGACCGACACCGGCAGCCCCAGATGATGGCCCACGGCCAGCGCCGCCAGCGCATTGGCCTGGTTGTGGCGCCCCGGGAGTCGCACCTCACCAGCCGGCATCAGGGGGGCGCTGCCATGCATCAGCCACGCCTCCCCGGCGTGCTGGCCGATGCCCCACTCTCCGGCTCTGGGGGCCTGGGTTGTGAAACTGTCCTGTGCTGGCAAAGGGGTCTCGGGCCAGGTCATGGGGTCCTCGGCGTTGACCACCCCATGGCGGGTGCCATGGAAGACCCTGAGCTTGGCGGCACGGTAGCCGTGCATATCGCGATGGCGATCGAGGTGGTCGTCGGAGAGGTTCAGAAAGACCGCGCTCTCGGCGCCCAAGCACGGCGTGGTCTCGAGCTGGAAACTCGACAGCTCGAGCACATGGAGGTCGGCATCCGGAGTGTCGTGCAGCAGGTCCAGCGCCGGCGTCCCCAGGTTCCCCCCCACCGCCACCCGGCGTCCCGCCTGCTGGGCCATCTCGCCGAGCAGGGTGGTCACGGTAGACTTGGCATTGGAGCCGGTGATGGCGACGATCGGCGCCTGCGTCGCGCGCACGAACAGCGCGATCTCACCCACCACCAGCGGTTCGCCAGTGGCCGCCCGAGTACGTCCGGCCAACTCGGCGATCCCCGGCGTGGCGGGATCGACCCCGGGGCTCAGCACCACCTCCTCGACCTGGCTCAAGTCGAGACCGGTGAGTGGCCCACAGTAGATCTCGACGCCGGGATGTGCGGCATGGAAGTCATCGAGACCAGGCGGCGCCGGACGGGTATCGGCCACCATGTAGGGAACTCCCTGGCGACTTAGATGACGACAGATCGCTCGCCCGGAGATCCCCAGCCCCACCACCAGCGTCATGCCCGGCGGTACCGCAACCCGTTCCGCTGACTGAGCCACCTCAGCGCACCTTGAGGGTGGCCAGGCCGACCAGTACCAGCACCACGGTGATGATCCAGAAGCGCACGATGACCCGCGGCTCCGGCCAGCCCTTGAGTTCGAAGTGGTGGTGCAGCGGCGCCATGCGGAAGATCCGCCGCCCGGTCAGCTTGTAGGAGCCGACCTGCAGGATCACCGACACCGTCTCCATCACGAACACCCCGCCCATGATGAACAGCACGATTTCCTGGCGAACGATGACGGCCACTACCCCCAGCGCTGCCCCCAGCGCCAGCGCGCCGACATCGCCCATGAAGACTTGCGCCGGATAGGTGTTGAACCACAGGAACCCTAGCCCGGCACCGGCGATGGTGGCACAGAACACCGCCAGCTCGCCGGCACCGGGAATCATCGGAATCTGCAGGTAGTTGGCGAATACCGCATTGCCGCTGGCATAGGCAAACACCGCCAATCCCATGGCCACCAGCACGGTGGGCATGATCGCCAGGCCATCGAGGCCGTCGGTGAGATTGACCGCATTGGAGCTGCCGACGATCACCAAGTAGGTCAGCACGATGAAGAATACCCCCATCGGTACCACCACATCCTTGAACAGCGGTACTATCAGGCTGGTCTCTACCGGGCTGGCGGCAGTGGTATAGAGCAGCACCGCCGCGGCCAGGCCAATCACCGACTGCCAGAAATACTTCCAGCGCGCCGGGAGACCGCGAGGGTTCTTCTCTACCACCTTGCGGAAATCATCGACCCAGCCGATGGCGCCGAAGCCCAGGGTGACGCCCAGCACGATCCATACGTAATGATTGGCGAGATCACCCCACAGCAGGGTGCTCACGGCGATCGCCATCAGGATCATCGCCCCACCCATGGTCGGGGTGCCGGCCTTGGAGAGATGCGACTGAGGACCATCGTCGCGCACCGCCTGGCCGATCTGTCGCTCGACCAGCCGGCGGATCATCAGCGGCCCCAGCCACAGGCACAGCATCAGTGCGGTGATGGTCCCCAGAATCATGCGCAGGGTGAGATAGTTGAAGACGTTGAAGGCGCTCTGGAATTGCGCCAGAAAATTGGCCAGATAAAGCAGCATGTGTCGCGTTCACCTTGATGCATCAGCGCGCAGGGCGGCAATCACTCGTTCCATGCCGGCACTGCGCGAGCCCTTGACCAGCACGCTGGCCCCTGGCGGCAGATGGTTATGGGCATGGCGCACCAGCGCCTCCCAGTCGTCGAAATGGCAGCCGGCAGCGCCGCAGGCCGTCGCAGCCTCGCGCGCGGCGTCGCCGGTGGTACCGAGAAAATCGATCCCCTTCTCCTGCGCATAGCGCCCAACCTCGGCATGCAGCCGCGGGGACGCCTCTCCCAACTCGCCCATGACGCCCAGCAGGCACCAGCGGGGACCCGGCATGTCGGCCAGCGCATCAAGCGCGGCCTTCACCGCTCCGGGGTTGGCGTTATAGGTATCATCGATCAGCCGAGTGCCGCGCAGCCCTTCGACCACGGCCATGCGTCCGGGCATCGGCGACACCGCCGCGAGCCCGGCGACCACCGCAGCACCGTCGAGCCCCATGGCCAGCGCCGCCGCCGCTGCCGCCAGCGCGTTGGCCACGCTGTGGCGCCCCAGCAGCGCAAGCTGAACGCGACCCAGCTCGCGACCATCGAACGACAGCGTGAAAGCATAGCGCCCCAGCTCGTCGCAGGCCAGCGCCCCGGCACAGACGCGCGCCCGGGAATCCTCGAGACTGACGTCGATGACCTCGCGATCCGCGGCCAGCTGACGCCACAGCGGATAGAAGCGGTCGTCGCGATTGAGCACTGCCACGCCCTGAGGCGCCAAACCGGAGAGAATTTCGGCCTTGGCCTGGGCAATCTGCCCCATCCCCCCGAACTCGCCGACATGGGCACCGGTCACGTTGGTGATCACCACCACGTCGGGAAGCGCAAGCGCCGTGGTCCAGGCAATCTCGCCCAGGTGGTTGGCGCCGAGCTCGACCACCGCATGGCGGTGCTCACCGCGCAGCTCGAGCAGCGTCAGCGGCGCGCCGATGTCATTGTTGAGGTTGCCACGGGTAGCCAGCACTGGACCCTGTCGATCGAACAGTACGGCGAGCATCTCCTTGACCGATGTCTTGCCACTGTTGCCGGTAATCGCCGCCAGGCGCCCCGCGCCAGCCTGCCCCCAGGCGCGTCGCCGTGCCAGACCCAGCAGGCCCAGCGCGAGACGGGTATCCGCTACCACCAGCTGCGGCAGCGGGTCATCCACCCGCTGCTCGACCACCGCCGCCGCCGCCCCCGCGGCGCGCGCCTGGGCAATGAAATCGTGACCGTCGAAGCGCTCGCCGCGAAGCGCCACGAACAGCGCATCCACGCCCAGGGCGCGGCTATCGGTAGTAATGGTGTCGATCACACATCCGGCCTCGGCCGGCGTCGTCACGCCCAGCGCCGCCGCCACCTCGCCCAGCGTATTCAGGCCCAGGTTCATGGGCGCTCACTCCGTTTCGCCAGCGCCGCTTCGGCTTCGGTCAGATCATTGAAATCGTGCCGCACGCCGGCAATCTCCTGATAGGTCTCATGGCCCTTGCCGGCAATCAGCACGATATCCTCAGGCCCAGCCGCCGCCAGGGTATGCGCGATCGCTGCGCCGCGGCCGTCTATCTCCCAGACGCTATCGACGCTGGGTGCGCTGAGCCCGGCGCGAATCGCCGCACGAATCGCCGCAGGCGTCTCGCCGCGGGGATTATCATCAGTGATCACCACACGCCCGGCCAACGACTCGGCGACCCGCCCCATCAGCGACCGCTTGCCCGGGTCGCGATCGCCGCCGCAGCCAAACAGGCACCACAGGGTGGCCGTCTCGCCAAGGTGCTCGCGCAGCCCACGCAGGGCGTTGTCAAGGGCATCCGGGGTATGCGCATAGTCGATCACCACCCTCGGGCCGCCCGGCGCCGCAAGCCGCTGCATCCGACCGGGCACTGGCGCCAGGGACTCGGCCGCCGCCAGCAGCGCGTCGAGGTCTTCTCCCAGGCCGTAGAGGGTAGCAATCGCCAGCAGCACATTGTCGAGATTGAAGCGCCCCATCAAGCCCAGCGCCAGCACCCGCTCTCCGAGCGGGGTCGCGATCAGCGCGCGCTGGCCGTCGGCATGCGGCAGCCACTCGACCACCCGCAGCGTAGTGGCCTCGTCCTGACCGCAGGCCAGCACCCGTAACCGCTCCGACACGCCGGCCAGCATCAGCCGAGCCAGCGGGTCGTCGCCATTGACCACGGCAAGCTCGAGCTCGTCGCGCTTGAACAGCTGCGCCTTGGCCGCCGCATAGGCGGCCATGCTGGGGTGGTAGTCGAGGTGGTCGCGACTCAGGTTGGTGAACACCCCGGCAGTCACGCGGCAGCCCGCCAGCCGGCCCTGATCGAGGGCGTGGGACGAGACCTCCATGGCCACACGTACGACGCCCTGAGCAGCGAGCTCACCGAGTGCTGCCTGCAGCGCTAGTGGCCCGGGGGTGGTCTGGCCGCTATCGGCCAGGCGGTCGATGCGCCCGACGCCAAGGGTGCCGATCACGCCACAGGCCCGCCCCAGCGTTTCGCTCAGCGCGGCAATATAGTGGGTCACCGAACTCTTGCCGTTGGTGCCGGTGACACCGATCAATTCCAGGCTCTCCGGCACGCCAAACAGCTCACGCCCCAGCGCACCGAGCTGCGCCTTTAGGCCGGGCAGGCCCAGCACCCGCGGGTCCGGCGGCGGCGTGTCGCCATCGTCGAGGTGGTAGAGCACCGCGCCGACACCAGCCGCCAAAGCCGCGTCGACGAAATCGCGCCCATCGGCGCTCACGCCGGGCAACGCCACGAAGAGATCCCCCGCCGCCAGCCGGCGGCTGTCGAGTTCGAGGCGCACGTCGTCGCCGCGCGGAAGTTGCGAAACGGTGGCATCCGGCCAGCGGCTGCTAAGCGCATGCGACAGGCGTTGACGATCGACCTGCATCTGATGTCCTTGTCAGGGGGGAATGGGTTCGAGGGCTTGCTGGTCGACCTCGACCGGCTCACTGCGTTGATCCGGCGGCACGTCGAGCAGACGCAGCGCACTGCCGACCACCCGCGAGAAGACCGGTGCCGCCACCGCGCCGCCGTAGTACTCACCGGCCCGCGGGTGGTCAATCATCACCACCGTAACGATACGCGGATCGGAGACCGGCGCGATGCCGGCAAACACGCTGCGATAGGCATCCTCGGCGTAGCCGCCGGCGGCGGTCTTGCGCACCGTGCCGGTCTTGCCGGCGACCCGATAGCCGGGCACGGCAGCACGCCGCCCGCCGGTGGTGGGCTGTACCGACTCCTCCATGATACGCAGCAGATCGTAGGCCACTGCCGGGTCGATGGCCGGAGTGCTGGTCGGCGGCTCCTCCAGCTTCAACAGCGAGGGGGACAGCCGCTCGCCCTGATTGGCGATAGCGGTGTAGGCGCTGGCCAGCTGCAGCGTCGACACCGACATGCCATAGCCATAGGAGAGCGCCGCGCGTTGGCTACGCGACCAGCGCGTCGGTGCCGGAAGGGTTCCGGTGGATTCACCGGGGTAGCCGGTTTCGGGGCTCTGGCCCAGGCCCAGCTGGCGGTACTTGTCGGGCACTGCCGTCTCGTCGAGTTCGAGGACGATACGCGACATGCCGATGTTGGATGACTTCTCGAGGATCTCGGCGAGATCCAGCTCGCCATAGTTGCGAAAATCGCGAATCGTGAAACGGTCGATACGCATCCAGCCAGGCGAGGTATCGATCACCGTATCGCGGCGGTAATCGCCGCTCTCCAGCGCCGCGGCCATGGCCAGCGGCTTCATCACCGAGCCCGGCTCGAAGACGTCGACGATGGCTTGGTTGCGCAGCCCGCGCGGGTCGATGCCAGCGCGATTATTGGGGTTGTAAGAGGGCTGATTGGCCATCGCCAGCACCTCGCCGGTGCGCGCATCCATCATCACCAGGCTACCGCCATCGGCGCCGTGCTCGGTGACTGCCGCCTTGAGCTCGCGGTAGGCCATGTACTGCAAGCGCTGATCGATGGCCAGCGTGAGGTCGCCACCGGGGCGTGCCTCGCGCAGCAGCTGCAGGTCGCGCACCAGCCGCCCGCGGCGATCCTTGAGCACCCGCCGCTGCCCGGGGGTGCCAGCCAGATAGGGCTGGTAAGCCAACTCGAGCCCCTCCTGGCCCTGATCGTCGACATTGGTCACGCCGAGCAGTTGGGCGGCCACCTCCCCGGCCGGGTAATAGCGACGATACTCGTTCTGACCGTAAACCCCGGGCAGCCGCAGATCGAGCACCCGCTGGGCATCGTCAGGGGTCAGCATGCGCCGCAGGTACATGAACTCGCGTTCGCTGAAGCGCTCCAGCCGCTCGTTGAGCTGATCGAGGTTGATGCCCATGGCCTGGGCCAGCATCAGCCGCTGGATGTTGTCTTCCGGCAGTTCCTGGGGGTTGACCCACAGGCTTACCACCGGCGTGGAGATCGCCAGCGGTTCGCCGTTGCGGTCGGTAATCATGCCGCGGTGAGCGGGAATGGTATCGGTACGCAGGGTCCGAGCATCCCCCTGGCCCTGCAGGAAGGAGCGGTCGATGACATGCAGATTGACGATGCGCACCGCCAGCAGTCCCAGTCCGATCAGCACCAGCGCTACCATGAGGATGTAGCGTCCACTGCCCAGCGGATCGGTGGGCGGCGGCCGCCACCGCGTCACGGCATCTCGAGGGTCGGCTCTCATGGGCGAATGACCTCGACCTCATTGACATCGGGCAAGCGCATGTCAAGGCGCTCGATGGCTAGGCGCTCGATACGCGCCGGCGATGACCAGGCGCTCTCTTCGAGCAGCAGCTGGCCCCATTCGGTCTGCAGCTGATTCTGTTCTCGTTCGAGTTGCTGCAGCCGAGCATATTGCACACGGGTCAGGTGGCTCGATGCGATCACCGCCATGGCGCTAGCCAGTGTGGCCACCACCAAGCCGATCACGACCACCAGGCTCAGCCGTTGACGCCATCCTGACAGCACCGTGAACCGCTTGCGTCCCTGACTCATCGACTGCCCTTAGCTCCGCTTGCGCGCGGCACGCAGCACGGCACTGCGCGCCCGGGGATTGTCGTCGACCTCATCGGCACCGGCGCGGCGTGCCTTGCCCAGTGCTTCAAGGCGACGCTCGAGTTGATCATCGCGGATTGGCATGCCGCGAGGCAAATGGGTATCCCCGCGCACGTGGTCACGGATGAACCGCTTGACGCGACGGTCCTCCAGCGAGTGGAAACTGATGACCACCAGATGCCCCCCCGGCGCCAGCGCCTCTAGCGCCGCCGCCAGCGCGGCATCGAGCTGCTCGAGCTCACCATTGACCTGAATGCGCAGCGCCTGGAAGACCCGCGTGGCTGGGTGCTTGTGCTTCTCCCAGGCCGGGTGTGCCGCCTTCACCACCGCGGCGAGATCGGCGGTGCGGGTGAAAGGCTGCTCCGCGCGGCGGGCAATGATCGCCCGCGCCAGACGCTTGGCGTAGCGCTCCTCGCCGTAGGCCTTGAACACCCCGGCCATCTCGGCTTCGCCAGCACGCGCCAGGAACTGCGCCGCACTCTCGCCCTGACTGGGGTCCATACGCATGTCCAGCGGCCCGTCGCGCAGAAAACTGAAGCCGCGCTCAGGATCGTCAAGCTGCGGCGAGGAGACGCCGATATCGAGCAGGATGCCAGCCAGCTTACCATGCACCCCATGCGCGGCAGCGATATCGCCGAGGCGGGCGAACTCGCCACGCTCGATCATGAAGCGCGGATCGACGATATCGTCAGCGGCGGCCAGCGCGTCGGGGTCGCGGTCGATGGCCATCAGCCGTCCATTGGCATCGAGACGCTCGAGAATTGCCCGTGAGTGTCCGCCGCGGCCGAAAGTGCCGTCCAGGTAGATACCGTCGCGGGCATGCACCAGTGCATCCACCGCGCCGTCGAGCAACACGCTTGCGTGATGATAGGAGGGCGAGGCCGCGGCATTCTCGGGTGATGACATGAGTTTCTCGATGCGGGCACTGCGGGTGGCAGACAATCGCAGTCAGCGATGAAAATGGGAGGGAGTCAGCCGATAAGCCGGGTTCTGTCGTGGACAGCCATTCCTCTAGGCGCTGCGTTGCCACAGCGCTCAAGCAACCTACCCGGACCCAGCGCGGGCCACGCCATGGGGTCCCTATTTGGTCTTGCTCCGAGTGGGGTTTACCGTGCCACGCACTGTTACCAGGCGCGCGGTGCGCTCTTACCGCACCCTTTCACCCTTACCGGCCTCCCGAAGGAGACGTAGGCGGTCTACTCTCTGCTGCACTAGCCGTCGACTCGCGCCGCCCAGGCGTTACCTGGCACTCTGCCCTATGGAGCCCGGACTTTCCTCCCCCAGCCCGCTGCAAGCAGCGCGATGGCGGCGACTGTCTGGCCGACTCCCAAGCCGGGAAGAATAACAGCGCGCCAGCCCCCCCTCAAGCAACCGGTGGAGAAACTCGGGGCTATCGCAGAGAGGCGGCACCGCTCGGGACTGATCCGTCGACAGGCCTGCGAGGAGGCGCTGTAAACCCGTCCCTGGGCGCTACCTACGCCCTGCTGCGCTCTCGCGTCCTGCTCCGCTTGCAGGACCGGGGCTGGCCATCCATGGCCAGCCCGTTCGGAGCAGTGCTCCGAACCCATGGCGTAGAACCTCCTCTTCGACCTGTCCCCGGCGCCCCTCGCTGAAGGCAACCACGATCGTGACTCAGTCAGCATCCTTGAGTGCCTGGGCTCGCGCGTACCAGGCCTTCTTGGCGCCGCCCAGCACTCGCGTCGCCACTGCCGCCGCTTGCTTGACGCCGACGCCCTCTGCCAACAGCGCGGCGAGCAGCTGGTCGGCCTCCAGCGTGGCTTGCTCCGACTCATCGCGCGGCGGCGCCCCGGCGACCATCACCACGAACTCACCGCGGGCCTGGTCAGGATCCTCCTGCAGGCGCGCCAACAAAGCCTCCGCGCTGCCGTCGAGAAAGGTCTCGAAGGTCTTGGTCAACTCCCGCGCCAACACCACCCGGCGCTCGCCAAGCACCGTGGCAAGATCGTCGAGGGTGTCACGGATCCGGTGCGGCGATTCATAGCAGACCAGCGTCTCGTCACGCTCCGCCAGGGCCTCGAGCCGGGCGCGCCGAGAGGCGCCTTTGGCGGGCAGGAAGCCGATGAAAGTGAAGCGATCGGTGGGTAGCCCCGCTGCACTGAGCCCGGCCACCAGCGCACACGCCCCCGGCACCGGCACGATGCGATGACCGGCATCGCGCAGTTCGCGTACCAGCACGAAGCCCGGGTCGCAGATCAGCGGCGTACCGGCATCGCTGATCAACGCCACATCGTCACCAGCAGCCAGGCGTGCAGCCAGCTGCGATACCCGCGCCGCCTCATTGTGCTCATGCAACGACAACATCGGCCGCTCGAGGCCCAGATGTCGCAGCAGCCGGGCACTGTGGCGGGTGTCCTCGGCGGCGATCACCGCCACCTCGCCGAGCACCCGTGCCGCCCGCGGGGAAAGGTCGTCGAGATTCCCAATCGGCGTGGCGACCACGTACAATGCCCCATAAGCTGAGTCAGACATACCGGTACCTCCACAGGACCCAGACAAGGGAATAGGATTTATGGACAAATCGCCTCGCGGCCTGCTGTTTGCCGCCCTGCTGGCGCTGATGGTGGCAGGCTGTGCCGCGCCTATCGGCGTGGTCGACAGGATCACCGATCCTGAGCCCGAGACCCTGCTCGAGCGCGCCGTCGATCAGCCACCCGACGAGGCCGCCGCCACGCGCCTCGAGGCGGCCGACATCCTAGCACGGCGCGGCGATGAGGCGCAGGCTTTCGAGGTGGCCGAGAGCCTCGACGATAGCCTCCTGGATGATGCCCGGCGGGTGCAGTGGGCAGTACTGCTGTCCGGCCTGGCCTACGATTTCGAGGACGACTCCAGCGTGCTCCAGGCAGCCAGCATCCTTGATGAAGGGATCGCCATGGAGAACGACGACCGTAATGCGCTGCGCTATCGGCAGGGGCTGTCACTGGGACGGATCGGTGAGCCGCTGGCCTCGTCACGGGCGTTACTCCGCGTGCAGGCCGATACCGACAACCCGGTACTCAACGATGACATCTGGCGTCAGCTCACGCGCCTCAACCGCCAGGAACTGGCGACCCTCGGCGAGGACCCCGACCGGCTCACCGCCGGCTGGCTCGAGGTCATCGACCTGCAGCGCCAGAGCGGCGGCGACATCACCCGCTTTCTCGACCGCTTTGGCGACTGGCGCGAGCGCAACGCCAACCACCCTGCCGCACGCCGTCCGCCCAATGAGCTGACCGAGCTGCGCGAACTGCGCGACCAGGACGTGCGGCGCATCGCCGTGCTGCTGCCAGAGTCCGGCCCGCTGGCAGATGTCGCCGAGCAGATCCGCCGCGGCATCCGCGCCCGCCACATGGAGGCTGGCAACAATGGTCAATCAACACCGCAAATTACCTTCATCGACGCCACCAGCGGTGACCTCCAGGCACTCTACGCCGAGGCCAATATGGCCGGCGCCCAAGTGGTGATCGGGCCCCTCGACAAGGACCAGGTCACCGCGCTCGAGAATCGCGACAGCGTACCGCTGCCAACTCTGGCCCTGAACTACGGTTACGGTGAACGCAACAATGCCGAGAATCTCTTCCAGTACGGCCTCTCGGCGGAAGATGAAGCGCGCCAAGTAGCACGTCGCGCCTACCTCGACGGCCACCGCCGCAGTGCCGTGCTGGTCCCGGACAATGACTGGGGCGAGCGCGTCGGCACAGCCTTTCGTCGCGAGTGGGAGCGCCAGGGCGGCAGCGTCACCTCGGCGGTGCGCTACGACCCCGGCGGAGCAGTCGCTGGCGCCATTCGACCGCTGCTCAGCGTAAGCGGCGAACGCGCTCAACTCGGCAACGTCGATATGCTGTTCCTGCTGGCACTGCCAAGCTACGCCCGCCAGGTACCGCCGATGCTGGATTTCTACTACGCCAGCAACCTGCCGATCTACGCCACCTCGCACCTCTATGAAGGCCGGCCGCAACCCCGCATCGACCACGACCTGGATGATGTGCAGTTCCCCGATATTCCATGGCTGATTCCCCATGCCGCAGTCGGCGGCGAGAACGCGGTTCCCTTTTTTGGCAGCTTCATGGAACTGCGCGAAGACAACGATCCAGCCCTGTTCAAGCTCAACGCCATGGGCGTAGATGCCTACGAACTGGCACGTCGTCTGCCCCAACTGCAGGCCATATCCGGCAGCGAGGTGCAGGGTGCCACCGGCACCCTGCGCGCCGAGAGCGACGGTCGCATCTACCGCGAGCTGCCTTGGGCCACTTTCGTCAACGGCGTGCCGCAGCTACCGCTGGGCATGATCCATCGTGACGGGCTGCTTGGTGACGGCATGCCCCGGCTGCGTGACCCGGATGCCGACGCCGACAACGGCAGTGTCTTCGACGATGGCCGGGCCCGCTGACGCCCGCCAGCGCGGCGCGCAGATCGAGCGCGCCGTGGCCGACTGGCTGACACGGCGCGGCCTGCAGCTGGTGGCCAGCAACCAGCATGCCAAGGGCGGCGAACTCGACCTGGTCATGCGCGACGGCGATATTCTGGTGTTCGTCGAGGTCAAGCACCGCGCCGATTGCCGGCACGGCCATCCGCTCGAGTTCGTTACCCCCACCAAGCAGCGCCGCCTGATCAAGGCGGCGCGTTTTTATCTGCTACGCAACGGGCTATCATGTGCCTGCCGCTTCGATGTGGTGGCCGTGATAGGCCATGCCCCAAACCTCGACATCCAGTGGGTGCGAGGCGCCTTCGAAGCGTTCTGACCGACAAGGACCGAAGCCATCATGGATTTCCAGACACGCATACTCGGCCACTTCAACGCCAGCATCGACACCAAGACCTATGCCAGTGAGGTGCTACCACCCTTCATCGAGGTGGCAAGCCAGATGATGGTGCAGTGCCTGGTCAACGAGGGCAAGATCCTGGCGTGCGGCAACGGCGGCAGCGCCGGTGACAGCCAGCACTTCTCCTCCGAGCTGCTCAACCGTTTCGAACGCGAGCGCCCCAGCCTCCCCGCATTGGCATTGACCACCGACACCTCGACGCTGACCTCGATCGCCAACGACTACAGCTACAACGAGGTGTTCTCCAAGCAGATCCGTGCCCTCGGCCAGCCCGGCGACATCTTGCTGGCGATCTCCACCAGCGGCAACTCCGCCAACGTCATCCAGGCCATTCAAGCGGCCCATGACCGCGACATGACGGTGGTCGCCCTCACCGGTCGCGACGGCGGCAACATGGCCTCACTACTCGGCCAGGACGACTGTGAAATTCGTGTGCCAGCAACCTCCACCGCACGCATCCAGGAGGTCCACCTGCTGGCCATCCATTGCCTGTGCGATCTGATCGACGAGCAGCTGTTCGGCGGCAGCGAATAACCCTGAGACCCGAAAAGCGAGTGACACGCATGAAGAAAGGACTTGTGATATCCACCCTCATGGCGCTGAGCATCGCGCTCTCCGGCTGCGCCCAGATGTCCGCCGGCCCCGAAGACCACGGCTCCAGGACCTTCGGCAGCCAAGTCGAGGACCAGGGCATCGAGAGTCGCATCAAGGGCAACCTGTCGCGTGAAGACGCGCGCTTCAATGATGCCCGTGTCAACGTCGACAGCTACAACGGCATCGTCCTCCTGACCGGCCAGGTACCTAGCGAGGAGCTCAAGAACAAGGCACAGGACGTCGCCACCGCTACCCGCAATGTGCGCCGCGTCCACAACGAACTGGCAGTAGCCGCCAACGTGCCCCTCGCCCAGCGCACCACCGACACCTGGATCACCACCCGGGTACGCTCGACGCTGATCGCCGACGAACGCATCGATGCGCGACGCGTCCGCGCCATCACCGAGAACGCCAGCGTCTACCTGATGGGTATCGCCACCCGCGAGGAGGCCGATCGCATCGTCAATGCGGTCTCCGGCATCAACGGCGTGCAGCGCATCGTCAAGGCCTTCGAATATCTCGACTGATGTGTCGCAGGCAACGCAAAACGGCAGCCGATTGGCTGCCGTTTTGCGTCATGGGAAGGGGCATATGACTACTTGATCACACGCAGCGAGGGACGCCCCTTGGGCGGCGCGCCACTCTCCTCACCGGTCTCATCGTCCTGCTCGCCGCCGGGCGACTCAGCGTCGACGCTAGACAGCGATGGCGACGCCGCATCCTCCGACGCTGCCTCGTCGCTGGCGACTTCAGCCTCGAAACCGGGCATTACCGGCTCGTGACCGAACACCATACCGACGCCGTTTTCTCGCGCGTACAATGCGATCAGCGCCTGACTGGGCACCACCACCTGCATTGGCTGACCGCCAAAGCGTGCATTGAAGGTAATGGCCTCATTCTCCATCATCAGGTCGCGCACCGCAGTGGGCGCAACGTTGAGCACGATCTGGCCGTTCTGCACGAACTGCCGCGGTACCGCCACATCAGCGTGCTCGGCATCGACCACGATATACGGCGTCTGATCGTTATCCAGCAGCCACTGATAGAGGGCTCTGGCCAAGTAGGGTCGGCTCGACAGCATGTCTGCCTCCTGCAATGGGTACCGTCGGCGGTGGCCGACGACATGAATGTCAGGTGCGCATCTCGCGCTCGGTCTCGGACAGCGCAGCCTTGAAGGCATCGCGTTCAAACAGGCGCTCCATATAGCCAATCAGCGGCTTGACCTGCTTCTCCGGGAGCTCGATGCCGAGTGCCGGCAGACGCCACAGCAGCGGCGCCAGGCAGCAGTCGACCAGCGAGAATTCCTCACTCATGAAGAACGGCATATCTTCAAAGATCGGTGAGATACCGACCAGGCTCTCGCGAAGCTCCTTGCGCGCCTTGTCGGCGTCCTTCTTGCTACCGCCAACGATCTGTTCGACCAGCGGGCACCACTCGCGTTCGATACGATGCATCCATAACCGACTCTGCGCGCGCGCCACCGGATAGACCGGCAGCAGCGGCGGATGCGGGAAACGCTCGTCGAGGTACTCCATCATCACCTTGGACTCATACAGCACCAGATCGCGATCCACCAGCGTTGGTACGCTGTTGTAAGGATTGAGATCAGCGAGCTCTTCCGGCTGACTGCCGTCGGCGACTTCCAGAATGTCCACGGCCACGCCCTTTTCGGCCAGCACGATACGCACCCGATGGCTGAGGTGGTCGTCACTACCGGAATAGAACGTCATCGACGAACGCTTGGCCACTACACCCATGTAACAATCCTCGCATCAATTCGAAATCGCATGATAACACGCCGTGCAACCCCTCGGTGGCAGTGGCGCGTCAGCGCGATTGCCCCCACCGACCAAGCAGTGGGGGCTGGATAAACAGGGGGCGCATGACCCTGTTGGCCATACGCCCCAATAGCTTGCGCGGCTAACGACCTAGTGAACGTCGCGCCAATATTCACGCTTGAGCAGGTAGGCGATGACACCGAAGATGAAGATGAAGATCAACACCTTGGGCCCCAGCGCCTGCGCCTTCAGCTTGGACGGCTCGCCGACGTAGACCAGGAAGTTGGTCAGGTCATAGACCGCCTCCTCGAACTCGTCGGGCTCCAGCTTGCCCGGCTGGGTGACCTGCAGCACCTCACAGGATTGATACTTGCCAGACAGCGGGTCGAGTTCGGCGCCCTCGATGGGGCGATCGCTCTCGGCGCAGACCATCTCCTGCACGCCCTGCAACGGCTCCAGCACATTGGGCATGGCCGAGGCCTCGAGCACGATGTTGTTGACACCGAGCGGTTGGCTGGCATCGCGATAGAAGCCCAGCAGATAGGAGTAGATGTAGTCGGGCCCCTTAATGCGGTTGAACAACGTCAGGTCGGGCGGTGCCACACCGAACCAGCTTTCGCCATCATCCCCCTCCATGGCAATCCGCATCTGATCGTTGAAGGCCAGCGCCGACGAGAAGATCAGGTTCTCTTCGACCAGATCCTGAGGCATGCCCAGATCGGTTGCTGCCCGGGAAAAGCGCTGATGCTCCAGGGAGTGGCAGCCCATGCAGTAGTTGACGTAGAGCTGCATTCCCCGCTGCAGCGAGGCCTCGTCATTGATGTCCGGGGTCATCGAAAACGGCTGCTCGGGGAGCGGTGCCGCCATGGCCGTAAGCGGCACCAGCGCGAAGAGCAGTGCGAACAATTGCTTTTTCATTAGCCAGTCACCCTCTCCGGAACGGGTTTTGTGTTCTCCATCCTGGTGTAGAACGGCATTAGCAGGAAGAAGGCGAAATACAGAACAGTGCATAGCTGCGCCACGGCGGTACGGATCGGCGTAGCAGGAATCGCCCCCAGAATGCCCAGGATCACGAAGCTCAAGGCGAAAATAATGAGCATCGACTTCGACATCCACCCCTTGTAGCGCATCGAGCGTACCGGGCTACGATCGAGCCAGGGCAGCACGAAGAGCACCGCAATGGCACCGCCCATGAACACCACGCCGAGGAACTCAGCCTGAAGTGGACCGATATCGAAGGTGATCGCCCTCAGGATCGCGTAGAAGGGTGTGAAGTACCACACCGGCGCAATGTGATCCGGCGTCACCATGGGGTTGGCCGGTTCGAAGTTGGGCCGCTCCAAGAAGTAGCCGCCGCCTTCAGGGAAGTAGAAGACTACCGCCGCGAAAACGAACAGGAAGATCGCAATACCCACCAGATCCTTGACGGTGTAGTAGGGGTGGAACGGAATGCCGTCCAGGGGCTTGCCGCTCTCGTCCTTTTTCTCCTTGATATCAATGCCGTCGGGGTTGTTGGAACCGACCTCATGCAGGGCAATGATATGCAGCACCACCAGCGCCAGTATTACGATGGGCAGCGCCACTACGTGCAGCGCAAAGAAGCGGTTCAGGGTGATGCCCGAGATCAGGAAGTCACCGCGAATCCACTGCGCCAGATCAGGACCGACGAAAGGAATCGTGGCAAACAGTGAGATGATGACCTGGGCTCCCCAGTAGGACATCTGGCCCCAGGGCAGCAGATAGCCCATGAAGGCCTCGGCCATGAGCAGCAGGTAGATAGCCATGCCGAAGATCCACACCAGCTCGCGGGGTGCCTTGTAGGATCCGTAGAGCAGCGCGCGGAACATGTGTAGATAGATCACCACGAAGAACGCCGAGGCGCCGGTGGAGTGCAGATAACGGATCAGCCACCCCCACTCCACGTCGCGCATGATGTACTCGACGGACGCGAAGGCCCCCTCGCCGGAGGGGTTGTAACTCATGGTCAGCCATACCCCGGTAAGGATCTGGTTGACCAGCACCAGCAGCGCGAGCACGCCGAAGATATAGAAGAAGTTGAAGTTCTTCGGGGCGTAATACTTGGTCAGATGGTCCTGGATCATCTGGGTGGCGGGAAAACGGTCATCGACCCAGCGCATGAGCCCCTTTTCCGCCTTCGCCTTGTTCGGGTTAGCCATCAGGCACTCTCCTCATCTTCACCGACGATGATGTCGTCGCCTTCAAAGCGATAGGGCGGCACTTCGAGGTTGGTGGGCGCCGGCACGTTGCGGAATACGCGCCCCGCCAGGTCGAAGTAGGAACCGTGGCAGGGGCAGAAGAAGCCGCCTGGCCAGTCGTCCATGTCCACGGCGTCGGGTTCCGGGCGATACAGCGGCGAACAGCCAAGGTGCGTACAGATACCGATCAATACGCCGATCTCGGGCCGCGAGGAGCGCAGCGGGCCGGTGATATAGGCAGGCTGCTGGGGCCGCTCGGAGTCAGGGTCCGAGAAACGCCCAGGATCGCTATTTTCGGTGCGCTCGATCATCTCCTCAGTACGACTGATGATCCACACCGGACGCCCGCGCCACTCGACGGTGATGCGCTGGCCCGGCTCCAACTGGGATATGTCAGCCCGCACCGGCGCACCCGCCGCTCTTGCCCTGGCACTGGGCTGCCAGGAAGCCACAAAGGGGACCGCAACCCCGACAGCGCCCACCGCACCCACGACGGTAGTGGCACCCACGAGGAAACGGCGCCGCCCTCTGTTTACGCCGTTATCTGCCATCTTCTAGTTTCTCCCATCAACTTACCCGTTGCCGTATCCCAGGAAAGGCATCCTGCGACCCACGGATACAAATGAAGGCTATGGTAAAAAAACACGCGCCCAAACACAAGGCGACAACGCCCTTGACCTAAGTGGTAGATGGACGACAAGTTTCTGAATTTCATAAAAAAAGCGCCCAGACTCCGAGAGCCTGGACGCCTTTTTGAATTGCCTTGCAGCGCTTAACGCTTGGAGAACTGCGGGCGACGACGCGCCTTGCGCAGGCCGACCTTCTTACGCTCGACTTCGCGGGCATCGCGAGTCACGTAACCAGCGGCGCGCAGCGGCTGACGAAGCTCTTCGTTATACACCATCAGGGCACGGGTGATGCCGTGACGGATGGCGCCGGCTTGAGCCGAACCACCACCGCCCTTGACGGTGACGTAGGCGTCGAACTGGCCCAGGGTGTCGGTCAGCTCGAGGGGCTGACGCACCACCATGCGGCCGGTGACGCGACCGAAATATTGGTCAAGCTCACGGTCGTTGACCATGATCTTGCCGGTGCCCGGCTTGAGAAAGACGCGAGCGGTAGAAGTCTTGCGGCGCCCGGTACCGTAATACTGCTGTGTCATGGCGAAGTATCCCTTAGAGGTTCAGTTCTTGCGGCTGCTGAGCGACATGCGGATGCTCGGCACCGGCGTAGACCTTGAGCTTGGTGTACATGGCGCGGCCCAGCGGCCCCTTCGGCAGCATGCCCTTGACGGCAGACTCGATGACGCGCTCGGGAGCGTAGCCAATCATCTTCTCGAAGTTCATGGAACGCAAGCCACCCGGGAAACCGGTATGACGATAATAGGTCTTGGCCTGGGCCTTGTTGCCGGTCACCTTGACCTTCTCGGCGTTGATCACGACGATGTAATCGCCGGTATCGACGTGCGGGGTATACTCCGCCTTATGCTTGCCGCGCAGGCGGCGTGCAATTTCGGTCGCCAGACGACCAAGCGTCTTGTCCGTGGCGTCGACGACATACCAGTCGCGCTGGACGGACTGCGGCTTTGCACTGAACGTCTTCATGGATGAATCACCAAATCGATGTATTGGGTCTCGATACCGCGAGCAGCACCTGACCATCCCTATTTTTCTTGGTTGCCCCGCCAGGAATGCGAGGCAACGGTCGAGCGAGGCGGCATTCTACACGAGCCATGCCCGCCAAGGCAATCGTCTTGACTCGCCATCGAGCCCTATCGCAGATAGACAGTATCGCTCGGAACTGATCCGTGGACAGGCCCCGGGGCGCCGGACCGACGATGAGGCGCTGTAAACCCATCCCTGGGCGCTACCTTGCGCCCTACTGCGCTCTCGCATCCTGCTCCGCTTGCAGGACCGGGGCTGGCCATCCATGGCCAGCCCGTTCGGAGGCATGCTCCTCACCCATGGCGCAAACCTCCTCTTCGACCAGTCCACGGCGTCCTTCGCTTAGGGGCAGCTAAGATAGCGCGGACGCAGTCCGGGTCACGGCTTGTGGGGCAGCGCCAGATACTCGTGGGACTGCATCTCCTGCAGCCGCGACAGGGTACGCTGGAACTCGAACTCCAGGCGCCCATCGGCGTATAGCCGCTCGGCCTCCACCTCCGCCGACATCAGCAGCTTGACGCCGCGATCGTAGAACTCATCGACCATATTGATAAAGCGCCTGGCTTGATCATCGGTCGCCCCGCTCATGCGGGTGACATTGGAGACCAGTACCGTATGGAACTCGCGAGCCAGTTCGATATAGTCATTCTGGCTGCGCGGACCGTCGCATAGCTCGAGAAACTCGAACCACACCACGTCATCATGGAGACGCCGCGCCTTGAGAATGCGGTGATTGATCTCTACCGGCGCATCGGCCTCTCCTTCGGCGCCGGCGATCTCGCGAAAGCTGCGCGCCAACTCCGACTCGGCGGCGGCGTCCAGCGGCGAGTGGAATATCTCGGCACGCTCCAGCGCGCGCAGCCGGTAGTCGATCCCCGAGTCGACGTTGACCACCTCGCAGTGGCGCTTGACCAGCTCGATGGCGGGCAGAAAACGCGCGCGCTGCAACCCGTCCTTGTAGAGATCGTCGGGCACGATATTGGAGGTCGTCACCAGCACCACACCATGCTCGAACAGTGCTTCGAGCAGGTTGGCGAGAATCATCGCGTCGGTGATGTCCTTGACGAAGAATTCGTCAAAGCAGATCACCCGTGCCTCGCCGGCGAACTTGGTGGCGATCAGCTTGAGCGGGTTCTTCTCGCCTTTGTAGTGGTCGAGCTCGTTGTGAACCCGCTGCATGAAGCGATGAAAGTGGGTGCGCATCTTGTCGGGAAACGGCAGCGACTCGAAGAAGGTATCCACCAGGTAGGTCTTGCCGCGGCCTACGCCACCCCAGAAGTACAGTCCCATGATCGCCGGGGGCGCTTCGAACGGCGAGGCCGGCTTTTTGTTGCCGAACAACCCCGCCATCTTCGACTTCAGCCCCTTGCCCGTGGCCACCGGCTTGGTTGCACTGCGCGGCGTGGCCACCAGCGCATCGTACAATCGCTGCAGATGCTCGACCGCCACTTCCTGGGCCGGGTCATACTGAAAGTCGTCGCGCTCGAGATCGGCACGGTAGCGGGCCAGCGGCCCTTGGCCGGTCGACGCCGGCGCATTCGTCGCGGTGGTTGTCGCACTCATGGGGACCTTGCGTACCTCGCACTCAGCTCGTCGAGCGATGCATTATACCCGCGGCGACGCGGTTTCGCATGTGCGAAACGGGCCGGTCGTCGCCACTTTCCACGTCTGGCGCATTGACCTCGGTCTCGCCGTGCCCTCTATAATGGCCACGTCGGCACTGCTCCCACTGGGCGGCGCCGGCCCGGCCAGCATCGAGCGGAGCTTGAATCCGCGCCAGTGGCGGAAAGAACCAAAGGGGAACGACGTGTACGACAGTAATATTGACTGGATACTGGCCATCGTCAGCGCCTTGGCCGGCATCGGCATCGGCGCCTTGGGCTACCATCTGCTCAACGCCAACGTTGCGCGCAACCAGAAGGTGCGCCAGCGCCTGGCCGAAGCCGAACTCGAGCTCAGCCAGGTCAAGGATGCCCTCAACGACCACTTCGCGCGGGCCGCCGACCTGGTCGCCAGCATTCAACGCCAGAGCCAGGAGCTCGAACAGCAGCTGTCGTTGGGCGCCGACCGGCTTTGCGATGACCTGCAGATCAAACGCCGCCTGACGCCCGGCGAGGATTTGTCGAGCGACGATGATACCTCGCCAGCAGTACCCCGCGACTACGCCGACGGCGACCACGGCACCCTGGCCGAAGACTTCGGCCTGCGCCGCGACGATGAAGCCGCTGGCGCCGCCCAGCCGCAACCGCCCCGCTATTGACCTTAGCACATGACACCGGCGCCGCCGGCGCCGGCCTCCCCCGCTCAGGCAGGGTTATCGATGTCCACGAAGCGATGCTCGATGCCGAACTCGTTGGCCAACCACTCACCCAGCGCCCTGACGCCATCGCGTTCGGTGGCGTGATGCCCCGCCGCCAGATAACTGACCCCCATCTCGCGGGCAATGTGGGTGGTGCGCTCGGATATCTCGCCGGAAATGAACAGCTCCGCTCCAGCCTCGGCGGCGGCTGAGAGCATGTCCTGGGCGCCACCGGTACACCACGCCACCCGGCCGACCTCGCCGCGGTGCCCCTCTACCAGCAGCGGTTCACGCCCCAGCCGCTCACCGACGTGAGCCGCCAATGCTCGACTGTCGAGTCCCGGCGGCGGTGCCCCCAGCCATAGCAAGCCTTCTCCCAGCTCACCGTCGGCACAGCCGCTGGCACTGAAGCCAAGACGCTCGCCCAGCAGGGCGTTATTGCCCAGCGTCGCATGGGCATCCAGCGGCAGGTGATAGGCGAGCAGGTTGATATCGTGGCTGAGCAATGTCTTGAGGCGGCGCTGCTTCATCCCGGTCACCGCTACCGGCTCGTTCTTCCAGAAATAGCCGTGGTGCACCAGCAGCAGATCGGCCTCCCAGGCCACCGCCTCGTCGAGCAGCGCCTGGCAGGCCGTAACCCCACTCAGCACCCGCGTGACCCGTGAACGCCCCGCCACTTGCAGGCCGTTGACGGTATAGTCCTTGAAGCGCGCTGGCTGCAGCAGCGTGTCGCACGCTGCCACCAGCGTCTGACGATCAATCATGCTCTACTCCCAGACAGGCCAAAAGCGGCAGTGTTACAATGGACCGTCATTGTAGCGACTGTGGCTACCCCCAGCGACCGCCCCGTCGACAAGGAACCCTGCATGCGTCGTACCCTGCTGCCCTACGTGTGGCCCGTGCTCATCGGTGTACTGCTGGCCATCGTGCTGCTCAACGCCTTTCCCCAGCTGATTGGCCGCGGCCAGCCGCAGGCCCCGGCACCCGCCCAGCTCGTCGAGCCACCCGCCGAGACGTTGACGGCCACCCAGCCGGACGGCGAATCGCGCCCGGCCCCAGAGCTGCAGACCGCCAACCCGCTGTCTCGTGAGCAGGGCCCGTTCAGCTACTCGGCGGCGGTCGACCGCGCCGCGCCCGCAGTGGTCAACATCTATTCGTCGCGCATGGTAGAGCGCGACGAGCACCCGCTGATGTCGGATCCCTTCTTCCGCCAGTTTTCCGGCGACGACGCCACCTCACGCCAGCGCATGCTCTCCAGCCTCGGCTCCGGGGTGATCGTCAGTGACGACGGCTATGTGCTTACCAACCACCATGTGATCAGTGGCGCCGACCAGATTCAGGTCGCCCTGCGCGACGGCCGCAACACCCTCGCCGAGGTCATCGGTACCGACCCGGAAAGCGACCTGGCCGTGCTGCGCATCGACCTGGACGAGCTGCCGGTGATCTCGATTACCGATTCGACTCAGACAGCGGTGGGCGACGTGGCCCTCGCCATCGGCAACCCGTTTGGCGTAGGACAGACGGTGACCATGGGCATCATCAGTGCCACCGGCCGCAGCCACCTGGGACTCAATGCCTATGAGGACTTCATCCAGACCGATGCGGCCATCAACCCCGGCAATTCCGGCGGCGCGCTGATCAATCCCGAGGGCGCCCTGGTCGGCATCAACACCGCCATCTTCTCTCGCTCCGGCGGCTCCCAGGGGATCGGCTTCGCGATTCCCGCCAACCTGGCACGCAACATCCTCGACGAGCTGGTGACCCAGGGTCGGGTGATCCGTGGCTGGCTGGGCATCGAAGCGCAAGAAATGACCCAGGAGCTGGCCGCCTCGTTCGGCCTGCAGACCCCGGGCGGCGTGGTGATTGCCGGCATCGTGCCCGATGGGCCTGCGGCGCAGGCCGGCCTGCGCCCCGGTGACGTGCTGCTCGAAGTCGACGGCCGCCCGATCCTCGATGCGCGGGTGGCAATGTCCGATATCGCCGCCATCGAGCCCGGCGCCGAACTGCCCATCGCGGTGATTCGCAGCGGCGAGCGCATCGATCTGGTGCTCGACGTCGGCGAGCGCCCACCGCCGGAGGGCCGCCGCCCCGAACGCTGATCCGCGCCGCAACGCAAGACGCCCCTGCCAATAGGCAGGGGCGTCTTGCAGAGTGGCCGCAAGCCGCGCTCAGGGCTTGATGCGGTACTCCGCAGAGCGCGCATGGGCGGTCAGCGACTCACCCCGCGCCAGCACCGAGGCGGTGCGCCCCAGCGCCGAGGCACCGTCGGCCGAGCAGTGAATGATCGATGAGCGCTTCTGGAAGTCATAGACCCCCAGCGGCGAAGAGAAGCGCGCGGTACCCGAGGTCGGCAAGACGTGATTGGGCCCGGCACAGTAGTCACCTAGCGCCTCGGCGGTGTAACGGCCCATGAAGATCGCTCCGGCGTGGCGCACCTCGCCGAGCCAGCTTTCAGGATCCGCCACCGAGAGCTCGAGGTGCTCGGGGGCGATGCGATTGACCAGTGCCGCCGCCTCGGCGCGGTCGCGGCAGACGACCAGCGCTCCACGCGCACCGAGCGACTCGGCGATGATCGCCTGGCGCTCCATGCTCGGCAGCAGCTTGTCGATCGACGCCGCTACCGCGTCGGCATGGGCACCCTCCCAGGTCACCAGTATCGCCTGGGCGTCTTCGTCGTGCTCGGCCTGGGAGAACAGGTCCATGGCCAGCCAGTCGGGATCGGTACCGCCATCGGAGACCACCAGGATTTCCGAGGGACCGGCGATCATGTCGATACCCACCTGACCGAATACCGCGCGCTTGGCCGTGGCGACGTAGATATTGCCGGGACCGACGATCTTGTCGACCCGCGGCACCGTCTCGGTGCCGTAGGCGAGCGCCGCCACCGCCTGGGCCCCGCCCAGGGTGAAGACATGGTCGACGCCGGCCAGGTGTGCCGCCGCCAGCACCAGCTCATTGAGCACCCCATCCGGGGTCGGCACCACCATGACGATTTCACGCACCCCGGCGACATGCGCGGGAATCGCGTTCATCAGTACCGAGGAGGGATAGGCGGCCTTGCCACCAGGCACGTAGATCCCGGCACGATCCAGCGGCGTGACCTGCTGGCCAAGCACCGTGCCATCGGCCTCGGTGTACTGCCAGGAACCCGGCTTCTGATGTTCGTGATAGAGGCGAATACGCTCGGCCGCCGCAGCCAGCGCCTCGCGCTGTTCGACGGGCAGACCATCATAGGCTTGACGCAGGCGGGCGGGTCCGATGGTCAGTTCGGCCATCGAGCTTACTGCCAGGCGGTCGAGCCGGTTGGACAGTTCGACCAGCGCAGCGTCGCCGCGGCTACGCACGCTGGCGATGATGTCATCGACACGCTGCTGTACCTCGGCACTGGACACACCCTCCCAGGCCAGCAGCGCCTCAAGACGGGCATCGAAGTCGGCGTCTGCAGTGGACAGCCGGGTGATAGCATCAACCACGCGGGCATTGTCGGTCATGGGGCCCCTCTTTCACGAAGCGACAGGGTGAACGGAAAATGACGGGATGATTCAGGCTGACAGCGACGAGCTATCGTGGCGTTCGGCCACCGCCGCACGCAGCCGTTCAATCAGCGGCTTGAGCCGCTCATGCTTCATGGTCATGGCCGCCTTGTTGACCACCAGTCGGGTGCTAATGGTGGCGATCAGCTCGCGCGGCTCCATGCCGTTGGCACGCAGGGTATTGCCGGTGTCGACGATATCGACGATCTCGTCGGCGAGGTTCATCAGCGGCGCCAGCTCCATCGCCCCGTAGAGCTTGATCACGTCGGCCTGGATGCCCTGCTCGGCATAGTAGCGCCGCGCCACATTGACGAACTTGGTGGCCACCCGGCGTCGGGCCAGACCAGGCTCGGCCCCCTGCACGCCGGCGGTCATCAGCTTGCAACCCGCGATCTCCAGGTCGAGCGGCTCATAGAGCCCCTCGGCACCGTGCTCGAGCAGCACGTCCTTGCCGGCCACACCGAGGTCGGCAGCGCCCAGCTGCACGTAGGTCGGCACGTCGGTGGCACGGATCACCACCAGCTTGACGTCGGGCAGATTGGTATCGAACAGTAGCTTACGGCTCTTGCCGAGGTCTTCGGCAGGTTCGATCCCGGCATCCGCCAGCAGCGGCAGGGTTTCATCGAGAATGCGGCCCTTCGACAGGGCCACGATCAGTTGCTTGTTCATCAGCTAACTCACGTCGGTCATTTAACCGGGTACACGGCGAATCTTGGCACCCAGCAGCTGCAGCTTCTCTTCGATGCATTCGTAGCCGCGATCGATGTGGTAGATGCGATCGACGCAGGTCTCACCGTCGGCCATCATCGCGACAATCACCAACGAGGCCGAGGCACGCAGGTCGGTTGCCATCACCGGCGCACCGGACAGCCGTTCGACGCCGGTGATCACCGCCGTATTGCCTTCCAGCGCAATCTTGGCACCCATGCGATTGAGTTCCTGCACGTGCATGAAGCGATTTTCGAAGATCGTTTCCACCACCCGTGAGGTCCCCTCGGCCACCGCATTCAGGGCCACGAATTGGGCCTGCATGTCGGTGGGAAAGGCCGGATAGGGCGCAGTACGGATATTGACTGCCTGCGGCCGCTTGCCGTGCATGTCGAGCTCGATCCAGTCGGCACCGGTGGTAATGGTGGCGCCGGCCTCCTCGAGCTTGGCCAGCACCGCCTCGAGGATGTCGGCGCGGGTGCGCCGCACCCTCACCCGACCGCCGCTGAGCGCTGCGGCGACCAGAAAGGTGCCGGTCTCGATGCGGTCGGGCATCACCTCGTGATGGCAGCCGTGAAGCCGCTCGACCCCCTCGATGGTGATGGTATCGCTGCCGTGACCGCGGATGTTGGCCCCCATGGCGATCAGGCACTCGGCGAGATCGACGATCTCAGGCTCGCGGGCAGCGTTCTCGAGAATCGTCGTGCCCTCGGCCAGGGTCGCCGCCATCAGCAGGTTCTCGGTGCCGGTCACGGTCACGGTGTCGAAGAAGATCGTCGCGCCCTTGAGGCGGCCGTTGCTGCGCGCGCGGATATAGCCGCCTTCGACACGGATCTCGGCGCCCATGGCTTCGAGGCCGCGGATATGCAGGTCGACCGGTCGCGAACCGATCGCGCAGCCGCCGGGCAGCGACACATCGGCATGTCCGAAGTGGGCCAGCAGCGGTCCCAGCACCAGGATAGAGGCGCGCATCTTCTTGACCAGCTCGTAGGGCGCGTGGCAATCCTTGACCTGGGCGCCGTCGAGCTGAATGGTCATGCGCTCGCCCATCACCGGCTCGACGCCCATGCGCCCCAGCAGCTCGAGGGTGGTGGTGATGTCCTGCAGGTGTGGCAGATTGCCGATGGTCACCGGCCCGTCAGAGAGCAGGGTGGCGCAAAGAATCGGCAGCGCCGAGTTCTTGGCGCCACTGGCCCACACCTCACCGTCGACGGGTCCATTGCCGGTAATGATCAGTTTGTCCATGGAGATCCGTTTGGTCAGGCACGGCCGGCGGCATTCTGCCACTGGCTGGGGGTATAGGTCTTGATGCTCACGGCGTGCAGGGCACCGCTGGCGATTTCTTCGGACAGCGCCGAATAGATCAGCTGCTGGCGCTTGACCGGCGACAGATCGCCGAACACCTCGCCCACGGCGGTCACCTGGAAATTGCAGCCTTCACCCTGGATATGAAAGTCACAGCCTTCGATACGGGCCTCGAGTAGCGCTTTGACGTCGCTGGGTTGCATGCGCGGAGGTCTCCTCTGAATAATGCGAATCGGCGCCGTCATCGGCGTGCAGCGAGCACGCGGGGCGCAAATGGGTTCCAATGGTAATCAAAAGCGCCCCGCTTGGCGATGCCAAGGGGGCGATTAACGCGGTAAGTGCAAATAGCAGCATCGCTCGAGACTGATCCGTCGGCAGGCCTACGAGGGGGCGCTGTAAACCGTCCCTGGGCGCTACCTGCGCCATCCATGGCGCAGAACCCCCTCTTCGACCTGCCCCCGGCGTCCCTCGCTAACAGCAACGGCGCCAGCCTCTAGGAACAGCCAAGGAGAGCCTGGCAAGGATAGGCTTCAGGCCGCGGCGGCCTCGGGGAGTAGAGCGTCGAGGCCCGCCATGCGTGTCAGGCGCGCCAGCGGCGCCGATAGGGTTACGCGGTCGATCACCAGGCCAGTGGCCTCGGCGCAGCGGGTCCATTCGAGCAGCACACTCAGCGCCGCGCTGCTGACCCGCTCGACGCCACTCAGGTCGAGCACCAGACGGGTTGCCGATGACTGCTCGGCGAGCCAATCGTTACCGCTTGCGGCGAGCGCGGCGGCGACCTCGAAATCAACGTCCCCGCTGACCGCCAGGCGCGCGCCTTCGGCGTCAAGGCGCACGCCGCCCTCCTCCAGCAGGCAACTCATGCCGAGCCGCCCTCCTCGAGTTCGTCGACCCCACCTCGGGTGCCCATCCGTCGATCACCGCGTCGTAGTCGCGACCATGATCGCGCATCGCCTGATCGAACTGATTGCGGAAGGTCAGCCCCAGATTGATACCGTTGACGATCACATTGACCACTTTCCACTCGCCGTCGCTGAGCCGCAGCGAGTAGCTGACCGGATAGACCTGACCGCTGGTGGCCACCACCTCCATGGCCACGCTGGCCTGATCCTCGTGACGCGACTCGCGCTGATTGTCGAGCACCCGCAGCTCGCGATAGTCGAAGGTCACCAGGCCCTTGGTATAGGTATCGATCAGCGTCTGGCGAAAGGTCCTGGCGAAACGGCTGCGCTGTTCGGGGGTGGCGTTCTGGAAGTAGCGCCCCATCACGCTGGCCCCGATATAGCGGAAGTCGGCGATACTATCCAAGTTGTCGTCGACCAACGCCTCGAGTTCATCGAGGTTGTCGGCAAAGTAGTCCCGACGCCCCTCGATCTCGCCCATCAGCTCATCGATGCTGGTACGAATCAGCTCCTCCGGGGTCTGGCTGGGCTGCTGGGCCTGGGCCGGCCCGACCATCGACATTGCCAAGGCAGCCAACAGGGCCACCACAGCAGACAAGTAATGCCTGTACGCCGCGCGCATAACACCTCCATGAACTAACGTCATCAGTCACTGACCATGTTGGACACGAATTGCTGGATGAGTTCTTCCAGCACCAGTGCCGATTGGGTATCGCGGATGCTGTCGCCATCCGCCAGCGTTTCCGGGTCGCCGCCCACCGATAGACCGACATACTGTTCGCCGAGCAGGCCTGAGGTCAGAATCGCCGCCGTGGTGTCTCGCGACAGACGGCCTTCGAGCTCACCATCCAACTCCATCACCACCCGCGCGTCGTACCAGTCGGTGTCCAGTTCGATGGCCGAGACCCGCCCGACATTGACACCGGCCATGGTTACCCGAGCGCGCGGCTTGAGACCGCCGATATTCGAGAAATTGGCCTCCAGAGTGAAGGTGTCGCCGGGTGGCGTGAACGTCAGCCCGCTGACCCGCAGGCCGAGAAATACCAGCCCCAGGATCCCTGCGAGCATGAACAGCCCGACACCGAGTTCCATCATCTTGCTGCGCTTCATGCCTTGTCTCCGCTGATCATGACAGCCCGCCGAACATTACCGCGGTCAATACGAAATCCAGCCCCAATACGGCCAGCGAGGAGTAGACCACGGTGCGCGTGGTGGCCCGTGAAATGCCCTCGGAGGTAGGGATCAGGTCATAGCCCTGGAACACCGCAATCCAGGTCACCACCAGGGCGAATACCAGGCTCTTGACCATGCCGTTGCCAACGTCAGCGATGAAATCGACGCTGGACTGCATGTTGCCCCAGTAGGAGCCGTCGAAGACGCCGAGCCACTCGACGCCCACCAGGTAGCCGCCGTAGATGCCGACCACGCTGAAACCGATGGTGAGCAGCGGCAGCGCCACGAAACCCGCCCACAGCCGCGGCGCTACGATCCGCCGCAGCGGATCGACGCCGATCATCTCCATGCTGGTGAGCTGCTCGGTGGCCTTCATCAGACCGATCTCAGCGGTCAGCGCCGAGCCAGCACGACCGGCGAACAGTAGCGCCGCCACCACCGGCGAGAGCTCGCGCAGCAGCGACAGCGCCACCATCTGTCCCAGCGCCTGCTCGGCGCCGAAATCGACCAGAATGGTGTAGCCCTGCAACGCCAGCACCATGCCGATGAACAGCCCCGACACCAGCACGATGGCCAGCGACAGCACGCCAACGAAATGCATCTGGCGCAGCCACAGATAGACCCCTTCGCGGGACGGCACCCCCAGCGACGACTGAGCCAGGAACATCCCGGCCCGCCCCAGCGCCTCGAGGACCTCGCAGCCGCGCCGGCCCAGCGCCGTGAGTTGGCGGATCATCGCACGCCCCCTGCATCCAGCATGTCGTGACGAAAATCCGGGGCCGGGTAGTGGAACGGCACCGGCCCGTCGGGCTCGCCGTGCACGAACTGACTGACCCGCGGATCCTGATCGACATCGAGGGTCGCCGGCGTGCCGTGGGCCATGACCTGGCCGTCGGCAATCACATACACGTAGTCGGCAATCGACAGCGTCTCCTTGATATCGTGGGAGACCACCACCGCGGTCAGTCCCAGCGCCTCGTTGACGCGCTTGATCAGCTGCACCAGCACCCCCATCGAGATCGGGTCCTGGCCAACGAATGGCTCGTCATAGAGGATCAACTCGGGGTCCAGGGCCAGCGCCCGGGCCAATGCCACCCGGCGGGTCATGCCGCCCGACAGCTCGGAGGGCATCAGCGATCTGGCGCCGCGCAGGCCAACCGCCTCGAGTTTCATCAGCACCAGATCGCGAACCATCGACTCGGGCAGGTCGGTATGCACCCGTAGCGGGAAGGCAACGTTCTCGAACACGCTCAGATCAGAGAACAGGGCGCCGCTCTGGAACAGCATCCCCATGCGCCGACGTAGCCGGAACAGCGCCTTGCGCGACAGCGCATGCACCTCTTGACCATCGATGCACACGCGTCCAGCCTCCGGGGTCAACTGACCGCCGATCAGCTTCAACAGTGTGGTCTTGCCGGTGCCGCTGGGCCCCATGATCGCAGTGATCTTGCCACGTGGAATGGTCAGCGACACGCCACGGAAGATATCCTTGTCACCGCGAGAGAAATGCAGACCATCGATCACCACGAAGGGCGAATCACTCATCGCATGCCGTCTCGTCGAAAAATTATCGAACATCGTATCCTAACTGCGACAGCCCTCGCCAGCGAGAGTTGCGGCATCGCATCATTCGCGCCCCATCGCAACCTTGCACCCCCGATCCAAGCGGCGTTTAATTGGCGCCTTCTCATTTATCACGCGCCGGACCGCCTGCTGTCATCATGCTGCTACCCCTGATCACTATTCTGGTTGGCCTGATCGGCCTGCTGTGGAGCGCCGACCGTTTCGTCGGCGCGGCTGCCGCCACCGCCCACCGCGCCGGCATGAGCACCCTGCTGATCGGCATGACCATCGTCGCACTGGGCACCTCGGCGCCGGAGATTCTGGTCTCGATCATGGCCGCGCTGGACGGGATCCCTAACCTCGCCACCGGCAACGCGCTGGGTTCCAATATCGCTAACATCGGCCTGGTACTGGGAGTCACCGCGCTGGTAGCGCCGATCCCAGTACGTTTCTCCATCGTACGCCGCGAACTACCGCTACTGCTCGGCGCCACGGGACTGGCCGGCTATGCGTTGGCCAACGGCATTCTCGGCCGTTTCGATGCGCTGTTCCTTCTCGCCCTACTGATATTTAGCCTGTGGTGGCTGTTTCGCGCCGATACTCCCGACGAGGCAGCCCCGGAGCAGGTGCCCGACATGACCCTGGCCAAGGCGCTGGCCTGGCTGACCCTGACCCTGGCACTACTGGTGGTCAGTTCGCGCCTGCTGGTGTGGGGAGCCAGCGAACTCGCCCGCGGATTCGGCATCAGCGAGCTGGTGATCGGCCTGACCATCGTGGCGATTGGCACCAGCCTGCCGGAGCTGGCCGCCTGCGTCTCGAGTGCGCTCAAGCGCCATCACGATATCGCCATCGGTAACGTCATTGGCTCCAATCTGTTCAACATGCTCGCCGTGCTGCCGATTCCCGGCATGCTGGCCCCCGGCCCCATCGACCCGGCGGCTGCCAGTCGCGATTTCCCAACCATGCTGACACTGACGCTGCTGCTCGGCGCCCTGCTACTATGGCAGCGCCACGGGGCCATCGGCCGTCTGCCCGGCGGCGCGCTGACGCTGCTATATGTCGGCTATCTCGGCTGGCTTGCGCTGTCTCACTGAGCGCTTCTCCAACACTCGTGCGGCGCCCGACTTGAGCCCCGCGCCACAACCGGCAACAATCATCGCCATGACCGACACCCACGCTTCCGCGTTTCGTACCAGCGCCTGCCGCACCCTGGACCTGGAGCAGCAGGCCATCGCAGCCCTCAGCGCCCAACTGGACGCCGACTTCGACCGTGCCTGTCAGCTGATGCTCGATTGTCGAGGCCGGGTGGTAGTGACCGGCATGGGCAAGTCGGGGCATATCGCCGGCAAGATCGCCGCCACCCTGGCCAGCACCGGTACGCCGGCGTTCTTCGTCCACCCCGGCGAGGCCAGCCACGGCGATCTGGGCATGATCACCCGCGGCGACGTGGTACTGGCGCTGTCCAACTCCGGCGAGACCAGCGAAGTCACCGCCCTGCTGCCGCTGCTCAAACGCATGGGCACCCCGCTGATCAGCATGACCGGGCGTCCCGGCTCGACCCTGGCGCGGCATGCCGAGGCACACCTCAATGCCACCGTGGCCCGCGAGGCCTGCCCCCTCGATCTGGCGCCCACATCCTCGACCACCGCCGCACTGGCGCTGGGCGATGCGCTGGCGGTGGCGCTGCTCGAGGCACGCGGCTTCACCGCCGAGGAGTTCGCCCTGTCGCACCCCGGCGGCAGCCTCGGCCGACGCCTGCTGCTCAAGGTCGGCGACCTGATGCACCAGGGCAGCCGCCTGCCCCAGGTGCCGCTCGGCAGCCCACTGCGCGACGCACTGCTCGAGATCACCCGCCAGGGCCTCGGCTTTACCTGCGTGGTGGATGAACAGGGTCTGCTGGCCGGGGTCTATACCGACGGCGACCTGCGGCGTACGCTCGATCAATATGCCGACCTGCGCCCCCTTAGCGTCGACGATGTCATGACCCGGCCCGGCAAACGTATCGGCGCCGAGGTGCTGGCCGCCGAGGCGGTACGCGTGATGGAAGACAACCGCATCACCGCCTTGGCGGTGGTCGACGACCAGGGCCGACCGGTAGGCGCCCTGCACATGCACGACCTGCTCACTAGCGGCGTCATCTAGGAGGCTGAATGAGTCCCGACACCCCGGCCCTACCCCCGGCACTGATCGACCAGGCACGTCACATCCGCCTGCTGGCACTGGACGTCGATGGCGTGTTTACCGATGGTCGCCTCTACTTTCAGGCCGACGGCATCGAGATCAAGGCATTTCATACCCAGGATGGACACGGTATCAAGCTGCTGCGCCAGGCTGGCCTGGAGGTCGCCCTGATCACCGGCCGCGACTCGCCGATGGTAAGCCAGCGCGCCGCGGCGCTAGGCATCGACCACGTCCTGCAGGGCCGGGAGGACAAGCTCGCCGCACTGCGCGAACTCTGCCAACGCCTCGGCCTGGAACTCGAGCAAGCCGCCTACGGCGGCGATGATCTCCCCGACCTTGCCGCCATCAAGCGCGCCGGGCTCGGCATCAGCGTGCCCAATGCGCCAGACTACATTCGCGCCCACGCCGACTGGGTCACCCAGCGCCACGGTGGACACGGTGCGGTGCGCGAGGTGTGTGACGCGCTGCTGCAGGCCCAGGGCCACTGGGGAGCGGTGGTCGACACCTTCCTGCACGGGAAACGCTGAGCCATGGTCATCCGCCTGCCTCGCCCTTCTTACAAGCTGGGGCTGCTGCTGGTTTTGCTGCTGCTGGGCGGCGTGCTGGCGCTGCTCGAGCAGCGCGACAGCTTTGGTCCCGGCCCAGTGCCCCGCGACGAGGCCGGTGAGCCCGACTACTACCTCGAAGACGCTACCATGACCCGCTTCGACACCCAGGGCCGCCCCCATCAGCGCCTCGAAACGCCGCGCCTGGTGCACACCCCCCATGACGACGTGACCCGCACCCAGACGCCGGTCAGTCGGCTGCTCGACCGCGAGGACCGCACCTGGTTCGGCTACGGCGACATCGGCACCCTGGGCCCCGGCAGCGAACGGCTGACGCTGTCCGGTAATGCCTGGTTGGAAGCCCCCGACGAAGGCTGGCGACTGGAGACCGACGTGCTGCACGTCGACCTCGATATCGGCCACGCCTTCAGCGAAACCACTGCTACCTTGTTCCAACCGCCACAGTGGACCCGCGGCGAGCGCTTCGACGCCTGGTTCGACGAAGACCGCATGCGTCTGACCGACAACGTGCGCGGCCACCACCCCCCCGCAGTCTCCGAGGAACCCGCATCATGAGGCGATCACACCTGACACTCGTACTGGCCGCCTGGCTGCTGCTGAGTAGCGCTCCTGCCCTTGCTCAAAGCCAGGATGCCAGCCAACCGATCGATGTCACCGCCGACCAGCTCGATCTCGACGATCGCGCCGGTACCGCGGTCTATACCGGCGATGTGGATATACGCCAGGGCACGCTACAGGTCACCGGCGACCGCGTCGAGATACGCCGCAACGATGCCGGCGAGGTCTCGCGGATCACCGCTACCGGTGAACGTGCCTACGTGGAACAACGCCCCCAACCCGAGGATGAATTGATGCGTGGCTGGGGCCGCACCATCATCTACCACGTCGCCGAGCGTCGCGTGGAGTTGATTGATCGTGCCGAACTGCACCAGGCCCGCGACACCTTCGACGGCGGCTACGTCGAGTACTTTCTCGACCGCCGCGTGGTCCAGGCCCGCTCTGAGGTCGAGGGCAGCGAACGTCAACGCGTGCGCATGACCCTCAACCCCGAGCAGAACTGATTCACCACGCGACGACGCGTCTCCACACTCTGTATTTTCACACAAGGCATGCGCATGACGACCCTTCGCGCCAACCACCTGGCCAAGAGCTATAAACGCCGCCGGGTAGTACACGACATTAGCCTGGCCATCGATCAGGGCAGTATCGTCGGCCTGCTCGGCCCCAACGGCGCGGGCAAGACCACCTCGTTCTACATGATCGTAGGGCTGGTCAAGGCTGACGCTGGCGAGGTCTTCATCGACGAGCGCGACCTGTCGCGGGCCGCCATGCACGAACGCGCCCAGGCCGGTCTCGGCTATCTGCCTCAGGAAGCCTCGGTGTTTCGCAAGCTGTCGGTGGCAGACAACATCATGGCGATCCTCGAAACCCGCAAGGACCTTGACCGCAACGGCCGCCACGCTCGCCTCGAGCAGCTACTCGAGGAGTTCCACGTCACCCATATCCGTGACAACCTGGGCATGAGCCTGTCCGGCGGCGAACGGCGACGGGTCGAGATTGCCCGAGCCTTGGCCACCGAACCGACTTTCATCCTGCTGGATGAACCCTTCGCGGGGGTCGACCCGATCTCGGTGGGCGAGATCAAGGGCATCATTCGCCAGCTCAAGGCACGCAATATCGGCGTGCTGATTACCGACCATAATGTTCGCGAGACCCTGGATATCTGCGACCGCGCCTATATCGTCGGCGACGGTCAAATCATCGCCGAAGGCAGCGCCGCCGACGTCCTGGCCAACCAGCGAGTGCGCGACGTCTATCTCGGCGAAGACTTCCGACTCTAAGAATACTCAGTCTCAAGCTCATGAAAATACGTGCGACTATTGACAGCTGGCACACGAATTGCGTATGGCATGCTTATTGCAAAGAATTCATGTCAATCCGCTTGCATGGGGTCGCGACGCGAGCTAACGTGATCGCTCACTTGTCAGCGAAGCCGTCTCTCTCATGGCCATGAAACCCTCGTTGCAACTGCGCGTCGGTACCCACCTGACGATGACCCCTCAGCTGCAGCAGGCGATCGCCCTGCTGCAGCTCTCGACCCTCGACCTGCGCCAAGAGATCCAGCAAGCGCTGGAGTCCAACCCCATGCTCGAGCTCGATGATGCCTTCGGCGAGCAGGAGGTGGCCGACGCCAAGGAGGACGACTGGTCGAGCGAGATCCCCGACGAGCTGGCGGTCGACAGTGACTGGTCTGACACCTACCAGGACATGGCACCCAGCGGCAGCGGCGAGGCACCGGACTTCGAGCGCAACGCCAGCGGCGAAAGCCTGCACGACCATCTGGCCTGGCAGCTGGCGATGACCGACCTGGCCGAGCGTGAACGCACCATCGCCGAGAGCCTGATCGACGCCGTCGACGACAACGGCTACCTGGCGGCAAGCCTCGATGAACTCAGCGGCGGACTGCGCGACCAGGGTCTGGCCGGCCTGAAGGCCAGCGAGGTCGAGCAGGTGCTGCTGCGACTGCAGCAGTTCGAGCCTACCGGCGTGTGTGCCCGCGACCTGCGCGAGTGTCTGATGCTGCAGCTCGGGGTGCTGCCCGACGACACACCGCTGCTGCCCCAGGCCAAGCGCCTGGTTCGCCAGTTTCTTGAGGCCCTCGCCGGCGACGACCGCAAGCTGCTCAAGCGCCGCCTGCGTCTCGATGATGATCAGCTCGATCAGGTCATTGCCCTGGTGCGCACCCTCGACCCGCGCCCAGGCCAGGCCTTCAGCGACAGCGGCAATGACTATGTGATCCCCGACCTGATTGCCCGCTTTACCCAGGCCGGTTGGCGTATCGAGCTGAATCCCGAGGCGCTGCCGCGGATGCGTATCCAGCCCGACTACGCGGCACTGATCAAGCGCGCCGACAAGAGCGACGACAACGCCTTCATGAAGCAGCACCTGCAGGAGGCGCGCTGGCTGATCAAGAGCCTGTCGAGCCGCAACGACACCTTGCTGCGGGTCGGTCGCGAGATCATGGCGCGCCAGATCGACTTCCTCGAGCAGGGCGAAGAAGCCATGAAGCCGCTGATCCTGGCCGACATCGCCCAGGCGGTAGAGATGCATGAATCCACCATCTCACGGGTTACCACCCAGAAGTTCATTCACACGCCACGCGGCGTCTTCGAACTCAAGTACTTCTTCTCCAGCCACGTGGGCGGTGCCGCCGGCGACGGTGATGCCCACTCCAGCACGGCAATCCGCGCCCGCCTCAAGAAGTTGATCGGCGACGAGCCGCCGCGCAAGCCACTGTCCGACAGCAAGCTGGTCGACCTGCTCTCCGACAGCGGCATCAAGGTTGCCCGGCGCACCGTGGCGAAGTATCGCGAGGCCATGGGCATCCCCCCCTCGAGCGAACGCAAGCGACTGTCCTGAAAGTAAAAAATCCTGCCATACCGGCGCTGTTCAAATCCGCTGGCACGGGGGGTATGCAGCGCCGGAAAAAGGGTTACAATCGACGTGACACCCGCAGGAAAGGAGCGTGCCATGCAAGTCAACATCACCGGACACCATGTTGAACTGACCGAATCGCTGCGCGACTATGTCGACGAGAAGCTCGCTCGCCTCGAACGACATTACGACAACATTACCACCGTGCAAGTCACGCTTTCGGTTGAGAAGGAACGTCAGCAGGCCGCCTGTACCCTGCACGCCGCGGGCGCCGACATCCACGCCGACGCACAGGATGTGGACATGTATGCCGCCATCGATGCCCTGGCCGACAAGCTCGACCGCCAACTGGTCAAACACAAGGAAAAAGCTCAGGCCCGCGCCCAAGGCGCCGGTGTCCGCTGATTCTCCATGACTCTGCAAACCATCCTGCCCCCCGAGCGCGCGCTGTATGGCGTCCCCGGGGGGAGCAAGAAACGGGTGCTGGAATTCTTCAGCACCTTCATTGCCCAGAACACCCCGAGTCTCGACAGCCAGGAAGTCTTCAGTCGGCTGATCGGGCGCGAGCGGCTGGGCAGCACCGGCATCGGCAACGGCGTGGCCATTCCCCACGCCCGCAGCCCCCACTGCAAGACACCGCTGGCTGGCTTTCTCAAGCTAAGCGAGGCGGTGGACTTCGATGCCATCGACGGCGACCCGGTAGACCTGGTGTTCGTGCTGCTGGTCCCCGAGGAGGCCGACGACACTCACCTGGCGCTGCTGGCCGAAGTGGCCGGGGTGATGAACGACGCCGACACCCGCACGCGGCTGCGCCGCTGTGAGAGTCAGCGCGAACTTCATGATACCCTGATAGAAGCTATCGACCGTCAGGCCCAGCAGCCCGCCCCCCCGGCTCCCTGAGCGCTCGCCGGGGCCGACACTAAAGCCCCGCGGCATGTCGGCGGCACGTCTTCGCTTCGCGCAGGAGAGCAGCATGCAGCTCGTCATCATCAGCGGCCGTTCCGGCTCGGGTAAATCGATTGCCTTGCAAGCCCTCGAAGACCTGGGCTTCTACGCCATCGACAACCTGCCAGCGATGCTGCTGGGTTCGCTGGTGGACGAACTGCATGCCGGCGAGCCGCGCCGCGCCTCGATTGCGGTCAGCATCGATGCACGTAACCTCCCAGACGCCCTGGAACGCTTCCCTAGCCTGCTTGACGAGGTCCGCCAACGCGGCGTCGATTGTCAGGTCGTCTACCTCACCGCCGATGCCAAGATCCTCCTCGAGCGCTACTCGGCGACCCGCCGTCGCCACCCGCTCACCCGCGACAGCGACCGCACTCTAGCCGAGGCAATCGACTCCGAGGAGAGCGCCCTGGCCGAGATCCGCGACCTCGCCGATCTGACCATCGACACCACGCGACTGTCGGTTCACGATCTGCGCGGCCGAATCGCCGAGCAGGTGGCCCAGCACGTCGGCAAGCAACTGACACTGACCTTCGAATCTTTTGGCTTCAAGCGCGGCGTCCCGCTGGACGCCGATACCGTGTTTGACGCCCGCTGCCTGCCCAACCCCTACTGGGACCCGCGACTCAGGGTGTTCAACGGCCGCGATGCCGAGATCGTCGAATTTCTCGAGCGCTACCCCGATGTCGGCGCCATGGCCGACGATATCCGCGGCTGGCTGACACGCTGGCTGCCGGCCTACCAGGCCAGCCATCGCAGCTACGTCACCGTGGCGATCGGCTGCACCGGCGGCCAGCATCGCTCGGTCTACCTGGTCGAACGGCTAGCCAAAGAGTTTGCCGCTAGCTATCCCGATGTACGCTTGCGTCACCGCGAGCTGGGCATTCATACCGCCATCAGCCGCCCCGCTGCCAAGGACAGCGAACACGCCACGCCACCACAAGGATCCTGAGCCGATGCCGAGCCGTGAGTTGACCCTGACCAACAAGCGCGGCCTGCACGCCCGTGCAGCAACGCGACTGGTGCAGTGCTGCCAGTCGTATAGCGCCAGTGTCAGGATCCACCATGCCGGGCGTGACGCCGACGCCGCCAATATCATGTCCCTGCTGATGCTTGCCGCGCCCTGCGGCAGCACCCTTACCGTGCACGCCGAGGGCGAGGACGCCGAGGAAACGCTCGACGCCCTCAGCGCGCTGTTCGAGTCACGCTTCGAGGAAGGCGAATAGCGCTCAGCTACCCGCTATCGTCATCTCGTCGATCAACCAGCTGCCGCTGTGGACACTACCGCGAGTGTCCACATCGTCGCCCACCGCCACCAGCCCGCTGAACATCTGCTCGAGGTTGCCAGCGATGGTGAACTCCTCCACCGGATGCTGGATCACGCCATTCTCGACCCAGAACCCGGCCGCCCCGCGCGAATAGTCGCCGGTTACGCCGTTGACCCCCTGGCCCATCAGCTCGGTCACCAGCACCCCGGTGCCGAGCTGCTCGAGCAGCGACGCCTGTGGCGTGAGAGGCACCTCGATGCGCAGATTGCGCGCGCCGCCGGCATTACCGGTGGTGTCCATGCCGAGCCGGCGCGCGCTATAGGCGGAGAGCATGTAGCTGGCAAGTCGGCCCTGGTCGATGAAGACATTATCGCGGGTATAGACACCGTCGTTATCAAACGGCGCACTGGCGGATGCAGCGAGCTCCAGCGGTCTCTCGACCAGCGTGAACCAGCTCGGGAACAGCGTCTCGCCGAGCCGCCCGCACAGGAAAGACGCGTCGCGATAGAGCGCCCCACCGGCGATGGCGCTCATCAGGTGTCCGATCAGGCCCGCTGACAGTTGGGGGTCGAACAGCACCGGGAAGCGCCCGGTGCTGGGACGCTTGGCACCCAGCCGACGCAGGGCTTTATCGGCAGCCTGGCGGCCGATGGTCTCGGCCGCCACCAGCCGGGCGGGATCACGCTCGCTGGTGTACTCATAATCACGCTGCATGCCGCTGGCGTCCTCGGCGATTAGCATGCACGACAGCGAGTGACGGCTACCGCACTGGCTGCCGAGAAACCCATGGCTATTGCCGTAGACGCGCACGCCCTCCCCGCTCGACAGGCTGGCGCCATCCGAGTTGGTGATACCGGCCACGGCGCGTCCAGCAGATTCACACGACAGCGCCAGCTCGATGGCCTCGTCGGTGCTCAGCCGCCACGGATGATGCACCTCGAGGTCGGGCAGCTCGGTGGCCATCAGCTCGGCCGGCGCCAGGCCGGCATAGGGATCCTCGCCGGTATAGCGAGCGATGCCGATGGCCTTCTCCACCGCAGCCCTGATCGACGCTTCGCCGGCATCCGACGATGATGCACTGCCCTTACGGCTGCCCACGAACACCGTCACCGCGATGCCCTGATCGCGAGACAGCTCGACGCTCTCCACCTCGCCTAGACGCACGCTGACGCCGATCCCCTGATCGACGCTGGCGCCCACTTCGCAGGCATCGGCACCCAGCCGGCGCGCCAGATCCAGCGCCGCGGTGACCCGGGTCTCGAGCAGCGCTTGCTGCTCGGCGGCATCAAAAGCCTGTGTCATCTCTGTCTCCTTGACTGGGGTGGACTGGTATACTCGCCGCACACCCCGATGCTGATGGTAATGGCATGTCATTCGATACCCCCGCCAACCAAGACGGTTGGCAGAGCAAGACCCAGCGCAAGCAGGAGATGCAGGCCCTGCAGGCCCTGGGCGAAAAGATCATTGCACTCTCCGACGCCGAGCGCGCCCGGCTGCCGCTCTCCGACGAGATGCTGGCCGCGGTCGAGGAAACCGGGCGCATCCGCTCACATGAAGGTAGGCGCCGCCACATGCAGTACGTCGGCAAGGTCATGCGCCGCGAGGATACTGCCGCGATTCAGGCCGCCTTCGATGAATTCGAGCAGGAGAAGCTGCAGCGCGACCACGCCTTCCACCGCCTTGAGAAGTGGCGCGAGCGGCTGATCGAGCAGGGCGACGACGCCGTCGAGGCCTTTATCGCCGAATACCCCGACGTCGACCGCCAGGCCCTGCGTCAGCTGATTCGCAATGCCCAGCGCGAACGCGCCCAGGACAAGCCGCCGACCAGTTCGCGCAAGCTGTTCAAGCTGATTCGCGATACGGCGAGCCTATAGCGCCCGGCCCCTCAACTCACGACGCCGTGCCGCCCACCGTAAGCTCGTCCAACTTGAGCGTCGGCTGGCCGACGCCTACCGGCACGCCCTGGCCCTCCTTGCCGCACACCCCGATCCCGGTGTCCAGGTCCATGTCGTGGCCGATCATCGACACCTGGGCCATCGCCTCGGGGCCGTTGCCGATCAGGGTCGCCCCCTTGACCGGCGCGGTGATCTTGCCGTCTTCGATCAGGTAAGCCTCACTGGCCGAGAACACAAACTTGCCCGAGGTGATATCGACCTGGCCACCGCCGAAGCTCACCGCATAAATGCCGCGCTTGACGCTGCCAATGATATCGGCCGGGTCGTCCTGGCCGGCCAGCATGTAGGTGTTGGTCATGCGTGGCATCGGCATGTGTGCGTAGGACTCACGGCGCGCGTTGCCGGTGGGCGCCATGCCCATCAGCCTGGCGTTGAGCTTGTCCTGCATGTAGCCGGTGAGGATGCCGTCCTCGATCAGCGGCGTATAGGCGCCCGGCGTGCCTTCATCATCGATCGACAGCGAGCCGCGGCGGTCCGCCAGCGTGGCATCGTCAACCACGGTCACGCCTTTAGCGGCCACCCGCTGGCCCATGAGGCCGGCAAAAGCCGAGCTGCCCTTGCGATTGAAGTCACCCTCCAGGCCATGGCCCACCGCCTCGTGCAGCAGGATACCGGGCCAGCCGGCCGCCAACACCACCGGCATCTGACCGGCCGGCGCATCCACTGCCTCGAGGTTGACCAGTGCCTGGCGCACCGCCTCTCGGGCGAAGCGGCTCGGCGCCTGCTCCTCGCGCAGCCGCGCCATGGCATAGCGACCACCGCCGCCGGCACTACCGCGCTCACGGCGGCCGTTCTTGGTGGCGATCACGCTGACGTTGAAGCGCACCAGCGGGCGCACGTCGGCGGCCAGGGTGCCGTCGCTGGCGCGTACCAGCACCACCTCATAGAGCCCGGTCAGTGAGGCACTGACCTGACTCACCGCGGGGTTCTCGGCGCGCGCGATGCGATCGGCTTCCTTGAGCATGGCGATCTTGTCGGCGGCGGAGAGGCCAGCCAGCGGGTCGAGGCCGACATAGCGATCGGCGGCCTGGCTCAGCTGCCCCGGCGCCAGCGTCAGCCGGGAACCGCTGCGCGTGATGCCCGACGCGGTGCGCCCAGTGTCCGCCAGCGCCTCGGCGGTGATCTGATTGGAGTAGGCGAAGCCGGTCTTGTCGCCGGCCATGGCACGCACGCCGACACCGCCGTCGATGCTATAGCTGCCCTCCTTGACTTCGCCATCTTCGAGCACCCAGCTCTCGTTCCAGCTGCGCTGAAAGTAGAGGTCGGCGTAGTCGATACCGGCGCCCAGCGCATGGCCTAGGCCGGTGTCCAGCCCGGCGAGGTCCAACCCCCCTGGGGTCAGCAGGGTCGCCACGGCACCATCGAGCTTGTCCTGAGCCGTCAGTTCACGGGAGTGTAGGTTCATTCGGCACCTTCCAGGGAAATCTGCGGCGAGGTCCAGGGACCCCGCACGCGGTAATGAATCTGCGTCGCCCGATCGATGACACCACCGAACAGACGATGCGCGATGAACAGTGCCCCGCCCACCACCGGGGCGCCGGCGGCTACCGCCGCCAGCGGGAGATTCTGGCTCACTGGTACCGTGACCCCGAGTCGCTGGTCGAGTTCACGGCGTGCCAGGTCTACCTGGCCATCGAGGGTGAAGCGCGTGGCCGGCGCCTCGACCACCACCGGGCCGCGGGTTTCCAGAATGCCACCATACAAGGTCGCGCTGCCGATGACACTGTCGAAGGCAGTGCCCTGGCCGGTGACGTCCGAGAAATCCAGCCGCAGACGACGCAGCAGATTGTCGAAATTGAGCAGCCCGACCAGCCGCGCCGAGGGCGAATCGAGGTAGCGGAAACGACCGTCCCGCAGGTCAATATCCAGGCTGCCCCGCGAACGGTCGAGCCCGAACTGCCAGGGTGCTCCAGGCCAGGCCAGCTGCGAGCGTACCCGAGTACTGGCATTGGTAATCGCCACCGGCTGGTCGAGCCGTTCCAAGGCCGTGCCAAGGTCACCGCCGTCCAGCGACAGCCGTGAGCGTGTCAGGCTAGCGCCGCCGGAAGCTTCCCAGTCGATCTCGCCACGCGCCGAGACACGCCCCAGGGTCAGCCCCAGCGGCGCGACTTGCAGCGCCCCTGGGCTGGCCCGCCAGCGGGCGGTGAGCGGGCCGAACGACTTGCCCTCGCGTAGCAGGCTGGCGACTCGCAAGCGGCCGTCCGGAAGCTCGCCGACCCAGTCGGGAAAGGCGGCCGGGCTGGGCGCCACGGCGACTTCGTCGAGCAGCCCCTCGGCGTCGCCCTCCTCGGGCACCAGGGCATCCAGGTTGAGCCTCACCAGGGCGACATCCAGCTCGCCGCCAGCAGCCGGGCGGTAGTCGACGCGCCCCTCCAGCAGGCTGCCATCGACGTCGACGCGCCAGTCGTCGCCGCTCCACGGGTAGGCGCTGGCATATAAAGAGCCCAGACAGCGCTGCGTCACGTCCAGGCAGGGGGTCGCCAGACGCACCACGCGCAGCTGGTCGGGGCTACCCTCGCCCAGCGCCAGGCCGTCGATGCCGAGACCGCCAAGTGCCTCAGCCCAGGCGTCGGTATTGATTCGCGAGGTGCGCCAGTCAACCTCCCAGCCACTGCCATCGGGCCAGCTGGGTGACGCCGGCCACTGTTCCAGCCACGCTTGCCCCTGGCCGCTGCGGCCCCACTCGCGCCAGCGCACGCGCAGTCGCTCGGCCAATTCGCCTTCGATGGTCCCACTCTCGAGATCAGCCTCGACGAACAGCGGCGCGCGCCTGTCTGCGGGCTTGCCGAACGGCGCCGGCAGGCGAATCGTCAGACCGTTCAAGTCGCTGTCAAAGCGGAATCGCGAGGCGCCCTCGGCCAGGTCCAGACGTGCGGCATACGGAAATACGCCGTCGAGAATCGGCGCCGCGGCTTCCAGTCCGGCCCAGCTCAGCAGCCCGCTGGCCAGCGCCCTGCCATTGAAATCGACACGCTGCTCGCGGGTATCGAAATCGGCACGCAGCGGACCACCGAACACGCGCGCGCCGAGCACCCCGTCGACCCCACCCTGGTCGTCACGGTGGCGATAGGCCAGGCTGCCATTGACGCTGTGCATGCGGATGTCGAGGGGCACGTAGACCAGCGTCGGCACATCGACCTCGGCCTCGATGTCCAGGCGCAGCGCCTCGGGGTCGTCCAGCGGCAGCTCCAGAGCCAGGTCGCCGGCCAGCGCACCGCTGCCGCTGAAGTCGCTACTATCGAGATCGAAGAACGGCAGCGCGGCGAGATAGTCGAGCACCGCCTCGCTGCTGCCGGCCAGCTCGCCGAGCACGCTCAGGGTGCCGTCATCCAGGCTGACCCGGCCATCCTCTGCCACGACACCGAGGCTTTCGGCGTGATCGACCCAGGCCTCCAGGCGCATGCCGTCCATCGCCAGGCGCCCGCTGACGTCGTCTAGCGCCGGCCACCCCTCGGCAAACGGCAGGTGACCATCGACCAGTTCGAGGGCCAGCTCGAGCTCGACGTCGTCGGGCTCGATGCCCTCCCGAAGCGGCTGGCGCAGGCTCAGGGTGCCGGCGCTGACACGTCCCGCTGCCCCCAGTTCGAGCCACTCGTTGAGCCCCTCTCCGAATATCCCTACCGGCAGCCAGTCACGCAGCGGAGTGGACACCGCATCAATGTCGCGAAACGCCAGGTCGAGGCCCAGTTCGCCGGGCACATTGCCGCCCAGTGCCAGATCGAATCCTCCCTGCACCTGGGCGCCGCGCCACAGTGCCTCGAGGTCCCGGCCATCGACGTGGACCCGCTCGCCGCGGTAGTCCCACTGCACCACCCCGCGCGCCGCATCGAGCTGCATCGGAGCAGTGAACAGCCGCGGAAAATCGAGGGTGGTGTCGAGATCGCCAACGAAGGTGACCGTGCCGTGGAGATCCTCGGCCTCGACCCAGGCGTCGATGGGACCGCCGCCGGGGGCATGCTGCCACGCCGAGACCGCCACTTCGTGCAGCGCCCCCCGCGCCTGCCAGCTGCCGTTGCGACGACCAACGCCGAAGCCACTGATGCGGCCCTGGGGATCGAGACTATCGAGCACACGCACCAGCCCCTCGGGGAGGGGCACGCGGTTACGCCAGGCGGCCAGCGCATCGAGCTCGAAGCCACTGGTGTTGAGCCACCAGTCGCTGCCCTCGCCCGTCAGATGCCAATGCTCGGGGATTGCCGGCCCGTGGGTGGCGTCGTCGTCAGCCAGCGGCTCACGACTCAACCAGGCCTGCCAGCCGTTGCGGCCATCGCGCAGCCACTGGCCGCGGGCGCGAATATCATCCAGCGCCAGCGTCGAATTGGCGTTGCTGACGACGATACGGGGCACCTCCAGGTCGAGCCGGACATCCTCCAGCGCCCCCTGCTGCCAGCGCCCCCAGAGCTCGGCCTTGCCCTCGGCGTCATCGAGCCGCACCGGGTCGTTGCGGCTCAGCACCTCGGCCAGCTCGACCAGGCTGGCAACGTCCATGCGCGCCTGCAGCGCGGCGCTGAAATCGGCCAGCCCACGCTGCCCCGGCTGAACCTCCAGCGCCGCCTCCAGGGCAATGCTCTCTTGGCCCTCGACGTGCAACCACCCCTCGATATGGGTACGTCGCTGATCACCGGTCATCAGCAGGCTCGGTGCCTCGAGCACGACGTCACGATCGAGGCCGTGCAGCACCAGCCGCACCTGTTCGGCTTCGACACGCTGACGCAGCAGCGCACCGACCCAGAAATCCAGGCGCTCGAGATCGAAGCGGGTATCGGGTTGAAATTCCGGGGGCAGCTCGGCCGGCTCCGGCCAGTGCCAGGTGCGCTCCGGGGTCTGGTAGAGATGCACCGTCACCTGACGAAGGCGAGCATCTTCGACCACCGGCACCCGGTCACGCAGTGAGGCACCGCTGGCCAGTCGCAGCCGTGCGTGCTCGACCTCCAGCAGCGGCAGATCGCGTCCATCACGCGAGGCGATGCGCAGGTGGTGCAGCTCGGCGCTGGGGTCGAGGCGATTCACCCCGGCGCTCAGCTCGGCCACGCTGACCTCGGCATTGAAGCGCGCCGAGAGCAGCGTCTCGAGATTGTCACGCAGCACATCGACCTGGCCCAGCGCCAGGCGTAGCGCCACGACCAGTATCGCCAGCAGCGCCAGGCAGATCGCGGCCAGGGTGAGCGCCCAGCGCAGCGTCAGGCGGAGTGGGCTCATGGCTTACATCAGCACGATATCGTACTGCTCCTGGGAATAGTGTGACTCGACCTGGAAACGAATCGTCTTGTCGATGAAGGTCTCGAGGTCGGCCACCGCCGAGGACTCCTCGTCGAGCAGCCGATCCACTACCGCCTGGGAGGCCAACACCATGTAGGTTTCCGGGCTGTAGGCGCGCTCTTCACGCAGGATTTCGCGGAAAATCTCGTAGCACACGGTTTCCGGCGTCTTCAGCGTGCCGCGCCCACTACAGGTAGGACAGGGTTCGCACAGCGTCTGTTCAAGGCTTTCGCGCGTGCGCTTGCGGGTCAGTTGCACCAACCCCAGCTCGGTGACCCCGGTGCACTTGGTCTTGGCGTGGTCGCGCTCCAGCGATTTCTCGAGCACCCGCAGCACCTGGCGCTGGTGCTCGGATTCTTCCATGTCGATGAAATCGATGATGATGATGCCGCCCAGGTTACGCAGCCTGAGCTGACGAGCAATCGCCGTGGCCGCCTCGAGGTTGGTCTTGAAGATGGTTTCCTCGAGGTTGCGATGCCCCACATAGCCGCCGGTGTTGACGTCGATGGTGGTCATCGCCTCGGTGGGATCGATGACCAGATAGCCGCCGGACTTGAGCTGCACCTTGCGCCCCAGCGCCTTCTGGATCTCGTCTTCGACGCTGTAGAGGTCGAAGATCGGCCGCTCCCCGGGATAGTACTCGATACGCGTCTCGGTCCCGGGCATGAACTCGCTGGCGAACTCGACCAGCTTGAGGTAGTTCTCGCGGGAGTCGATGCGAACCTTCTCGATCTCGTCGCGCATCACGTCGCGCAGGGTGCGGATGAACAGCGGCAGATCATCGTAGATCACGCTGGGCGCCGGTGCTGTGATCTTGCGCTCGCTGACCTTGCGCCACAGCCGCAGCAGGAAGTGCATGTCAGCGTAGAGCTCCTCATGGCCCACCCCCTCGGCGGCGGTGCGAATGATGAACCCGCCGCTGATCTCGAGCTCCTGCTCGCCCTGACACTGTTCGGTCAGCTGACGCAGTCGCTCGCGCTCGGTGTCGTCCTCGATGCGCTGGGACACGCCGTTGTGCGGCGAATCAGGCATGTAGACCAGAAACCGCGACGGCACCGACAGGTGAGTGGTGAGGCGTGCCCCCTTGGAGCCGATGGGGTCCTTGGTGACCTGTACCACCAGCGCCTGCCCCTCATGCAGCAGGTGGCCGATCGACACCTGCTCATCACTGGGGGTATTGGCTGGCATCACGTCATGGGCATGAATGAAAGCGGCCCGGTCGAGGCCGATATCGATGAAGGCGGCCTGCATGCCGGGCAGCACCCGCACCACCTTGCCCTTGTAGATATTGCCGACGATACCGCGACGCCGGCTGCGCTCGATAAAGGCTTCCTGCAGGACGCCGTTCTCGACCACTGCCACGCGAGTTTCCATCGGCGTCAGGTTGATGAGTACTTCACCGCTCATGCAGGCTTCCTTATCCAGTGATCATCTCGGCATTATGGCACAGCCACCCCGGCCCCCGACCACAACGGCACTCCCTGGCGGGAGAGCAGCGCAGCCGTCTCGAAGAGCGGCAGCCCCACCACCGCCGAGTGGCTACCCTGCATCTCGGCAACGAACACCGCCGCCAGCCCCTGAATGGCGTAGCCGCCGGCCTTGTCGGCGGGCTCGCCGGTGGCCCAGTAGGCGTCGATCTCGGCGGCGCTGATGTGACGCAGCGTCACCCGGCTGGTCACGCAGCACTCGAGCAAGCCGGCAGGCCCGCTCACCGCGATCGCGGTGAGCACCTGATGGGTGTTGCCGGCCAGTGCCTCAAGCATCTCGGCGGCGTGGGCCTGGTCGCGGGGCTTGCCGAATATCTCGCCGTTCAGCACCACCGCGGTGTCCGAGCCGAGGGTCGGCAGCCGGCTGCCCACGGCACCGGCCAGCGTCTTATCCCGGGCCAGACGCTGCACGTAGTTGCGTGGCGCCTCCTCGGGCCACGGCGTCTCGTCGATATCTACTGGATGGACCTCAACGCTAACGCCGATCGAGGCCAGCAGGTCACGGCGGCGCGGCGAGGCGGAGGCCAGGCGCAGGGTCGCGGTCATGAAGACTCCGATCAATGCCTCAGAAAATGCCCAGTCGCCGGCGCAGCATCTGGAACATGGTGAACAGCCATGGCCACAGCAGCGCGCCAATCAGCGAGGGCAGCAGAAACGCCAAGTGGATCGAAAAGGGCCCGACGATGGTCCGCAACCACTGTTCGATCAACTGCACGAGGCCCAGCAGCATGAAGATAAGGATCGCCTGCTGCAGCAGGGAGTAGGCCCGCAGGCGCTGATAGAGCAGCGCGCACAGAAAGGCCAGCAGCGACAGGGTGAGCGCGTTCTGGCCCAGCGGCGAGCCCTCTATCAGGTCAAGCAGCAGCCCCAGGACAAAGCCGTGCAGCACCCCGACCCGCTGCGGCATCACCACGCACCAGTAGATCAACATCAGGCCCAGCCAGTCGGGCCGCCACATCAGCCACACATCGGCCAGCGGCATCACCTGCAGGCACAGCGCCAGCAGCAGGCTCAGCCAGATCAGCAGGGTTCCGCGCAGGCCTATGGCAACCATTACTGCATCAACTCCATGGGCGGTTCGATGAGCGAGAAGGTCTCGTCCCACAGCCGGTCACCCGGCTCGGGCTCGACGGTCGGCGGCGGGAACAGCAGCAGGAAGTGGCGCGAGCGCTGCAGTTGAGCCACCGGCGCCGCGGTGACCCGGGCGAAGGGCTGGCCGGGATCATGAACCACCTCACTGACCCGCGCCACCGGGTAACCGGCGGGAAAGCGCCCGGCCAGCCCCGAGGTGATCAGTAGGTCACCTTCGCGAATATCGGCGGTGTCCGGCACGTGCATGACGTTGAGGGTATCGTAGCGGCCCGAGCCCTGGACGATGAAGCGCAGACCGTTGCGGTTGACCTGCACCGGCATGGCATGATTGGCATCGGCCAGCATCAGCACGCGACTCGAATAGGCCGAGACCGCCGTGACCTGCCCCACCAGCCCGGACGCGTCCATCACCGGCTGACCGACGTAGGCGCCATCACGGCGTCCACGATCGATGACCATCTGATGAGTAAAAGGATCAGAGTCCAGCGAGAGCAGTTCGGCGGTCACATAGGGCATATCGGCCTGGCCCGCCGCATTGAGCAGCTCGCGCAGGCGCACGTTCTCGGCGGTCAGACTGGCCATGCGCTGCACGCGATGCGACAGGGTCAGCAGCTGTTCGCGCAGGCGGCGATTCTCATCGACCAGCGCGCGCTGGTCCGACAGCGCCAGCGACCCCCAGGTGAGCAAATCGCTGGGCACGCTCACCGCCCACTGGATCGGCGCCACCACGGTGGTCATCTGGGCGCGCAGATCTTCCATGCGTGAAAAGCGGTGTTCTGCGAACATCAGCGCAAATGCCAAGATCGCACACAGCAGCATGCGATAACCCGGCACCGGCCCGTGCGAGAACAGCGGTTTGATAAGCAATCCCCCCGAAGGCATCAGCCCAGCCGTGACCGGGCGTTAGTCGCTCGAGAGCAGCTCGAAGGTATGCTGGTCGATCATCTCCAGAGCCTTGCCGCCGCCACGCGCCACGCAGGTCAACGGGTCCTCGGCGACGATCACCGGCAGGCCGGTCTCCTCGGCAATCAGCTTGTCGAGGTCGCGCAACAGGGCACCACCGCCGGTCAGCACCAGACCGCGCTCGGCGATATCCGAGGCGAGCTCCGGCGGAGACTGCTCGAGAGCGCTCTTCACCGCAGTGACGATCGATGCCAGGGTCTCCTGCAAGGCGTCGAGAATCTCGTGGGAGTTGAGCGTAAAGCTGCGCGGAATGCCCTCGGCCAGGTTGCGGCCACGCACGTCGATTTCGCGCAGCTCGCCGCCAGGATAAGCGCAGCCAATCTCCTCCTTGATGCGTTCGGCGGTAGCTTCGCCGATCAGGCTACCGTAGTGGCGCCGCACATAGGCGGTAATGGCTTCATCGAAGCGGTCGCCACCGACGCGAATCGACTCGGAGTAGACCACGCCGTTGAGCGAGATAATGGCAATCTCGGTGGTACCGCCACCGATATCGACGACCATCGAGCCCTGCGCCTCTTCCACCGGCAGGCCAGCGCCGATCGCTGCCGCCATGGGCTCCTCGATCAGGAACACCTCACGGGCCCCGGCGCCTTCCGCCGACTCCTTGATGGCGCGACGCTCGACCTGGGTCGACATGCACGGCACGCACACCAGCACCCGCGGGCTCGGCGTCAGGAAGGTGCTCTGATGCACCTTGCGGATGAAGTGCTGCAGCATCTGTTCGGTAACGGTGAAGTCGGCGATCACGCCGTCCTTCATCGGGCGGATGGCGGTAATATTGCCCGGCGTACGGCCCAGCATGCGCTTGGCATCGACGCCAACGGCGGCAACGCTGCGCATATTGCCGGACTGGCGGATGGCCACGACGGATGGCTCGTCGAGCACGATGCCCCGACCGCGAACGTAGATCAGTGTGTTGGCGGTCCCAAGGTCGATCGACAGATCGCTCGAGAACAGCCCCCGTAAACGTTTAAACATGAAAGTCTTTCACCTAGTGCAGACCGGAACCCTGTGCGGATGCAAACGGTATCACCACGGCCGATATGCAGCAAGCTGAAGTGCCTGCCAGACGCGCCAAGATGTGGTACGGTTTGCGGCTATTTCAGCGCGGATGTCGGCCGCCGACGTCCGACGCCCCATCGATATCATGCTCAGGGGACGTTTTCACCATGGCGCTTGAACCCTCCGACGTACAGCGCGCGGCTCATCTGGCGCGGCTGGCCATGAACGATGCCGACGCCACCGGCTACGTAGACGATCTCGGCCGTATTCTGGCCATGGTCGATCAGCTGCAGGAAGTCGACACCGACGGCGTAGCGCCGCTCGCTCACCCCCTCGACACCACCCAGCGACTGCGCGCCGACGAGGTCACCGAACGCGACCAGCGCGATCACTTCCAGCGCGTCGCCCCGGCCGTCGAGAACGGTCTCTATCTGGTGCCCCGCGTCGTCGAATGAACCCGCTTCAGGATCCTGCCATGCACGACAAGACTTTGACCCAGCTCGCCCGGGCCCTGGCCGACGGCGAGACGTCCAGCCGCGAGCTGACCGAAACATTGCTGGGGCGCATTGACCGCCTCGACGGCCGCCTCAACAGCTTCATCAGTGTCACCCACGAGCAGGCGCTGGCCGCCGCCGATGCCGCCGATGCGCTGCGCGCCAAGGGCCAGGCCGGCCCGCTCACCGGCCTGCCGCTGGCGCTCAAGGACATCTTCTGCACCAACGGCGTCAAGACCAGCTGCGGCTCGAAGATGCTCGACAATTTCATTGCCCCCTACGACGCCACGGTCGTCGAGAAGCTCAACGCCGCCGGCACGGTGAGCCTGGGCAAGACCAATATGGACGAGTTCGCCATGGGCTCGTCGAACGAGAACAGCCACTACGGACCGGTGAAGAATCCCTGGGATCTCAACGCCGTACCCGGTGGTTCTTCCGGGGGCAGCGCGGCGGCGGTAGCCGCCGGCCTGGTGCCGGCAGCCATGGGCACCGATACCGGCGGCTCGATACGCCAGCCGGCGGCCTTCTGCGGCATCACCGGGCTCAAACCGACCTACGGTCGCGTCTCGCGCTACGGCATCATCGCCTACGCCTCTAGCCTCGACCAGGCCGGGCCGATGGCGCGCAGCGCCGAGGACTGCGCGCTGCTGCTCGGCACCATCGCCGGCCACGACCTGCGCGACTCCACCAGCGTGGCGCGCGGCGTACCCGACTATACCGCCGAGCTCGGCGAATCGCTGTCGGGCCTCAAGATCGGCCTGCCCAAGGAGTATTTCGGCGACGGCCTGGCCCCCGAGGTTGAGCAGGCGGTACGTGAGGCAATCAAGGTCTACGAATCACTGGGCGCCAGCGTCCACGAGGTCAGCCTGCCGCATACCCACTATGCGATCCCGGCCTACTACGTGATCGCCCCGGCCGAAGCCTCCTCGAACCTGTCGCGCTACGACGGCGTGCGCTTCGGCCACCGCTGTGACGCGCCCAGCGACCTGATCGACCTCTACAAGCGCTCCCGGGACGAAGGCTTCGGCGAGGAAGTCAAACGGCGCATTCTGATCGGCACCCACACCCTCTCGGAGGGCTTCTTCGACGCCTACTACACCAAAGCGCAGCAGGTCCGCCGGCTGATTCGCCAGGACTTCATCGACGCCTTCGAGGAGGTCGACGTGCTGATGGGGCCGGCCTCGCCTACCCCGGCCTTCGATCTCGGCGCTAACAAGGACCCGGTGTCGATGTACTTGCAGGACATCTACACCATCGCCGTCAACCTGGCCGGCATCCCCGGCATCAGCGTTCCCGCTGGCTTTGCCGGCCAGCGCCCGATCGGCTTGCAGATCCTTGGCCCGCACTTCGCCGAGTCGCAGCTGCTCAACGTCGCCCACCAGTTCCAGCAGGCCACCGACTGGCACCAGCGCCGTCCCGCCCTTGCCGAGGAGAGTGCATGATGCAATGGGAAACCGTGATCGGGCTGGAAGTCCACGTCCAGCTCGCCACCAAGTCGAAGATCTTTTCCGGCGCCTCCACCGCCTTCGGCGCCGAGCCCAACAGCCAGGCCTGCGCCGTCGACCTCGGCCTGCCCGGCGTGCTGCCGGTACTCAACGAGGCCGCGGTGGCCATGGCGGTCAAGTTCGGCCTCGGCATCAACGCCGAGATCCCCGAGGTATCGGTGTTCGACCGTAAGAACTACTTCTACCCGGACCTCCCCAAGGGCTACCAGACCAGCCAGATGTACCACCCCATCGTCGGCGCCGGGGAGGTCGAAATCAGCCTCGACGACGGCGCTACCAAGCGCATCCGCGTGCACCATGCCCATCTCGAGGAGGACGCCGGCAAGTCGCTCCACGAGGATTATCACGGCATGACCGGCATCGACCTCAACCGCGCCGGCACGCCGCTGCTGGAGATCGTCTCCGAGCCCGACATGCGCTCGGCCAAGGAGGCCGCGGCCTACCTCAAGGCGATTCATGCCATCGTCACCTACCTCGGCATCTCCGACGGCAACATGGCCGAGGGCTCGATGCGCTGCGACGTCAACGTCTCGGTGCGCCCCAAGGGCCAGGAAGCGTTCGGCACCCGCGCCGAGGTCAAGAACGTCAACTCCTTCCGCTTCGTCGAGCGTGCCATCGCCTATGAAGTGGAGCGCCAGATCGAACTGATCGAAGACGGCGGCACGGTGGTCCAGGAGACCCGCCTGTTCGACCCCGAGGCCGACGAGACGCGCAGCATGCGTACCAAGGAGGAGGCCAACGACTACCGTTACTTCCCCTGCCCCGACCTGCTGCCGGTGGTGCTCGACCGTGCCTACGTCGATCACCTGCGCAGCACTCTGCCGGAACTGCCTGCCGAAAAACGCGCACGCTTCGAGGGCGAACTGGGACTCTCCGCCTACGATGCCAGCGTGCTGGCTTCCAGCCGCGCCATGGCCGAGTATTTCGAAGCGGTCAAGGACGCCTGCGGCGATGCCAAGCAGGCCGCCAACTGGGTGCAGGGCGAACTCTCCGGCGCGCTCAACCGCGAGAGCCTGAGCATCGAGCAGAGCCCGGTGTCGGCCAAGCAGCTCGGCGAACTGATCACACGAGTGCTCGACGACACCATCAACGGCAAGGCTGCCAAGCAGGTCTTCCAGGCGCTATGGAACGGCGAGGGCGACAGCGCCGACGCCATCATCGACGCCAAGGGCCTCAAGCAGGTCACCGACAGCGGCGCCATCGAGGCGATGATCGACCAGGTGATCGCCGACAGCCCGGTGCAGGTCGCCCAGTATCGTGACGCCGAGCCCGACAAGCGCGGCAAGATGATCGGCTACTTCGTTGGCCAGGTAATGAAGGCCTCGCGGGGCACCGCCAACCCCCAGCAGGTCAACGCCCTACTCAAAGAAAAACTGGATCAGGCGTGATCCATTCGCGGCCGGCGCCACGCCGGCCGCCTGATCAGGAGATTGCCATGTCGGACGACGTCGGAGGGCGCCTGCGCGCACTGCGCACCCTGCGCGGCATATCCCAGCGCGAGCTCGCCAAGCGCTGCGGCGTGACCCACTCGAGCCTGTCGCTGATCGAACAGGGCAAGGTCAGCCCCTCGGTCAGCTCGCTGAAGAAGGTCCTCGACGCCATTCCGATCAGCGTCGGCGACTTCTTCACCATGGATCTCGAAAACCGCGACCAGGTGTTCTACTCGGCGGACGAACTTACCGACATGGGCAGCGGCGAGGTGATCTTCAAGCTGGTCGGCGCCAACCGTGCCAGCCGTGCGCTGTCGTTCATGATCGAGACTTACCCGGCCGGCAGCGATACCGGGCGCGAGATGATTGCCCACCAGGGTGAAGAAGCCGGGGTGGTACTGGAGGGCGAGATCGAGATCACCGTGGGCGGCGAGAGCCGCGTGCTGGGTGTCGGCGAGGCCTACTATTTCGATACCAACGTACCCCACCGTTTTCGCAACCCCGGCGACGTGGCCTGCAAGCTGGTCAGCTGCTGCACCCCGGCCAAGACGTTCTGATCCTGCGCCCAGCCTTACCTATCAGGGAAGATCGGTAGTTTGCGGCTGCGAAATCAAGCCAAGCCTGATGGCTTCATGAACCAAGCCGGCCGTATGCCCGACCCCAAGGCGCCGCATGATATCGGCGCGGTGCGTCTCGATGGTCTTGACACTCACATTGAGCTGCTCGGCAATTGCCTTGTTGCGAAAGCCCGTTGCTACCAGCCTTAGCACCTCGCTTTGTCGTGGCGTCAAGGGGGTTTCCTGCCGGGAGCCCTCGCCGACCACCGAGGCGGCATTGATGAATTGCTCCGGCTCCATGGCCGTGAGCACGAAGCGATCTCCCTGTACGGCTTTATGGATGGCCGTTTCCAGATCATGGACATCCGCATTTTTATGCAGGAAACCACAGACACCCTCCCGCAGGAGGCGACGAATATAAGTATCACTGGAATAGGCGGAGAGCACCACCACCTGGAGTCCAGGGTGAACCTCCCCAAGTCGAGTCAGAGATTCGAGCTCCTGGCTCGAGGCAACCGTCGCATCCACCAGCGCCACATCGGCCTCCTGACATGCGAGGACGGCGAGGAGCTCATGCGCCGAACTTGCCTCGGCAACCACCGCCATGTTGTCGAAGGTCTCGATGAGGTAGCGGATCGCGGATCGCACCAGCCGGTGCTCATCGACGAGCAGAACCCGGATATTGTCGGTTGGATATTTCATCAATATATGCCATATACCTTGGCACGGAGAGACTCGAGAAGAGCAAGGAACCTCGCGACAGCGCGAGGTCAACCGTAATAGGAAAGTGCATCGGAAACGCCCACAACATCAACCTCGTACGGTATCGCACAAGGTATAATATTAGTATACGCAAAAACCCTGATCATGCCCCCTCTCTCAATATGCCCTGTCGCAAAGCGGAATCGATGATGGCTTCTATCTGATCGGGACCCTGTGAAGGGCCGACATCCAGCGTCGTTCGCGTCGATACATGCTTGGGGGAGAGCCCCAAGCCCAGCTGCTTGATAATCGTTGGACAAAGAAACGTCTGTCCCGTTGCAGCGGCATGCAGGGCTATCTCGAGCTCAGCAGCACCTGCGTCCTGCAACAGAAAGCCACTGGCACCCGATTCCAGGGCTCGCCTTACATCGCCAACCCCACGACTAACTGACAGGATCACAACGCGCGTGGTTGCGCCACCTTCCTGCAAGCGCCGGTGTACGTCGAAACATGCCTCTCCAGGCAAGAGCGCATCGATCAAGGCGACATCGACGCGCTCTTGCCGAGCGATCTCCCCCAAGCCGTGCAGATGCCCGATACTGGCGACCACCTCGATACCCGTGAAGCGCTCGAGCATCAGGCAGAGCCCCTCGCGGATGATGCCACTGTGATTGACAACCAAGACCCTGATCGATGTCTCGGAACGCTTATATGGCGTCATTTCCCACGCTCCTACGCTGATAACTGTGTCGCGTCCTGCCGAACTCGAGCACCGCCGGTCGATGCCGGACAGACGGCTATCGCTACCAGCTTCACGGTGACGCGCACCGAAGCTATTACCACGCTAGTCATGACCATCACGGTGGGCCTTGACTACATAAAAACACGGACGCAAGGTATAAAGCATCAGCAATAATACGCAGAATTACCTTTATCCACGACCCCGGACTCCATGGACGCTTCCCTAATCGATCACAATCCGTACACGCCAGCCTCCAGCGCCTCCACTTCTCTAGAAACACCCTTTATATCAACACTTTACAATATTAGCACCTGCTAAATTGTTGAATGACAACCCAGTCACACTCCACTATTTTACTGCAGGAGAATCCCATGGATGACATGCAGCCTGGCAGTACTCGCCGCACCAACGAGCACGCACGGCTTACTGAACTCCGCGCCCTCGACATCCTGGACACCCCGCCGGAAGAACGCTTTGACCGCTACACCCGCCTGGTGTCACAGATATTCAATACTCCTATCACATTGATTTCCTTGGTCGATGAGAATAGACAGTGGTTCAAGTCATCAGTGGGCGTGGATACCTGTGAAACGTCACGCGAGCTCTCATTCTGCGTACACGCCATTGAACAGGACTATCTGGAAATTCCCGACGCCTTGGAGGACGATTTCTTCCGTACCCACCAGGCGGTGGTGTCAGCCCCCTATGTCCGCTTCTACGCTGGCGTCGTCCTGCACGGCCCAAACGGCCAGGCTATCGGTACCCTATGCATCAGCGATACTAAACCTCGCGAGATCACCCCTGTGGAGCGATCCTGGCTCATGACCTTCGGCAAGGTCGTCGAGGAACAGATCCATCTCCAGGCCGAATTGGTCAAGGCCCGTCGCCAGGTGAGCCGTGTGACGCAGCGCGACACTCGAACAGGGCTCCCCGACGAGTTCCTATTCGGGGACACCCTGGATAACCTGATTCGCCTTGCCGACACGGAAACCTGCCATCTGGCGGTCCTACATCATACGCGTGAACAATCTCGACGAAATCAGTCGCATTCACGGTCGTAGCAACCGGGATGCCGTACTGAAATGCCTGGCAGATCGTTTGACAGCACCCGACATCAATATACTGGCGGCGGGCCACTTGGACCGAGATCGATTCGGTGCGGTGATTTCAATTTTTTCCGTGCGCGATATGTTCAGCATGATAGTGCCCATCGCGAACAGGTTGACCATGGCCATCGAACTGGAGGGCCATACGTTACTGCCGGACATCGATGTCGGCATCAGTGTCTCCCCTGCTGACGGCACCAGCCCTGATGAACTCCTGGAGCGCGCCAGAACAGCCCTAAAGGGCCCCCGAACCCCTGAAGGCATGCATGTCTTCACCCAGGAAACCGAAGCCAGTGCCGTACGTCGACACTGGATTGAGCAACGCCTGGAACCGGCCCTGCACAACGGCATGCTAATCCAACACTACCAGCCCATCATGCTCGCCGACGGCAGTGGCGTGCTCGGTTTTGAAGCCCTGGCGCGCTGGCAGGACGAGAAGCTGGGCAACGTAAGCCCCGGCGAATTCGTGCCAATAGCCGAAAAGAATCCGCGACTGTCTCAGCTACTGACGGACTGGTCGCTCAGGGTAGTCTGCGAGAAAGCGATGAAGTGGCCCCTCAAGACAGGCGATCCTCCGATGCGAATGGCGATCAATATTCCCGCCAATCAGTTTTATCAGGCGAGTTTTGTCGACCATATTCTCCAGATACTGAAGGAGTACAATCTAGCGCCGGAACGATTGGCACTAGAACTGACCGAGGAAAGCCTGCTCACCGATATCGACCAGGCGGTGCAAACCATGAGTAGGCTGAGGGATCAAAACATTGCCATCGCCCTGGATGATTTTGGCACCGGTTATTCCTCCTTGAACTATCTCAAGCGCCTCCCCATTGACGCACTCAAGATCGACAAGAGTTTCATCGATGAACTTCCCAATGATCGCAAGGCCGTCGATTTGGTCAAGGGCATCATCGGCATTGCCCGCGGCCTTGGCATGAGAGTCATCGGCGAAGGCGTGGAGTCGGAGGCACAACACCGCCTGCTTCAAGAACTGGGCTGTGATGCCCTGCAGGGCTACCTGTTCAGCCGCCCCGTCGTTGCCGAAAAGGCGTTAGCTTTCATCGAGTCCTGGCCTGGACGCGAAGGAGCTTGGTAACAGCATGCCTCATACGCCGTCAAACTCAAGATCCCTAAACGATAGCGCCGAGGTGGCCGGGATCTCTAACGCTCCTGCCACTCTGGAAGAATGGCAGGCTCTTGCATGCACCCTGCAGAGAGTACAAAGGGTCGGCAGGCTCGGGTATTGGAAACTGACCATGTCAACAGGCGTCGTCTACTGGTCCGATGTGGTGTATGACATCTTTGGTGTCGATAGGGCGGCCTTTACTCCTAGCTGTACGGCCTTCCTTAGAATGGTTTATCCGCAGGATCGGGCCAAGGTAGAGAAAAAACTCGCGCAACTGCGCGATAACGGGTATTACGAGATCACTTATCGAATCACCCTCCCGAGCGGCGATATTCGCTGGCTACATGAAATCGCCGACAATACCGCTCCCGACGATCCAGACACTCTAGTGGGTACGGTTAGAGACATCACTGTATTCAAAGAACTTGAGCTGAAACTGCGAAAGCAGACCATCACCGACCATCTTACGGGGCTATTCAACCGGCGCTATTTCATGAAGCGCCTCACACAAACCTTCGCCCTTTACCAGCGAAATGGCCAACAGGCTGTTGTCATGCTGCTGGATATCGACCACTTCAAGGCGGTCAATGATACCTATGGTCATGCCATGGGTGATCAGGTCTTGATGCGTCTCGCGGATCTGTTCAAGGAAAGGTTCAGGCAGACCGATGTGGTTGGACGCTTGGGAGGCGAAGAGTTCGCAGTATTGTTGGTTGACAGCTGCCTAGAGGATGCCGCCGGAGTGGCGGAAGAAATCAGAGGGGCGCTAGCAGGGATGGAATTCCACGCGAATGTCGACGAAACGTTCCGGGTATCCGTCACCTGTGGCCTTGCCGGATTCGCCGAGGATGATGCATCGGAATACAGTATCCTCAAGCGCGCCGATGATTCCCTGTATCTTGGTAAGCAGTCCGGACGCAACCAGGTCGTAGTGGAGAGCTTCTACTAAGCGAGTATTGCTCACAGGAAGGCGCTGAATGATTTCTACCCATCAATCTAGCAGGCGCGCCAAACAGGCATTGAGCTGGACCACAGTTACGCGGACATCCAATTCGGCGAAACCAAAGGGATGTGCTCAAAAATAACAGCGCTGCTGCTGAGTGGGTCGTCAGACATGACCCGCCCGCTTATCTCCCATGGTCCGATCAGCAATAAGCCAGCTGCAGGTATCCGAAGTAAAACGTTGTCATGCCATACCTGAGATGAAATACCTTGGCGAGGAGGGCATGACATTGCGGTAAGGCCCTTGACGGTCGCGGCACAGCGAGAGATGCACCAATCCTATCTTGTAGGAGCCACCGCTTAACAAGGTATCCCTACTAATGTCGGAGTTGGCACCTTGTCAAAATCGCGGCGGCGATCACCTAGGGCGCTACCCTACAATCTCAGCGGCGAACCATATTAAACTCTTCCAAGCGTTACTCAGCGCTGCTTGAGCGCTTCGATCTCCTCGCGCAGCTTCTCCGCCTCCTCAGTGAGCGAGGCGTTGGCGCGCATATCGCCGTTGCGCGCCGCCTGCATCGCCTGCTCCAGCTTGCGCTCGTACTCCTTCTGCAGCTTCTTGCTCGGATCGCGGCTGAACAGTCCCATGGCGTCTCTCCGGTGCTGGATGAACGACCAGACTACGCCAATAGCTATACAAAAGCGATACCAATACTGTACATCAGCGTCATTCGGAACGCGTCTGACCTGGATCCAGCTCCAGCCGCGCCCGCTCCACCAGCGCCTCGGGGAGCTCCCGCTTGACCGCCACGCCCAGTTCACGAAACTCGTCGGCCTGCTTGATCAGGTTGCCGCGGCCGTTGACCAGCTGGCCAATGGCGGTGTCATAGCTCTCCCGGGCACCGTCGAGCTTGCCGCCGACCTCCTCCATGCTGGTAAGAAACGTGCGCAGCTTGGCGTGAAACTTCTCGGCGCGGCTGGCCAGCTCGGCGCTGTGTCGGCTCTGGTCCTCGAAGCGCCACAGCTGGCGCACGATATTGAGGCTGGTCAGCAGGGTGGTCGGCGTCGCCACCAGCACGTTGCGCTCCAGGGCGCGCTGGAACAGCGACTCATCGTGCTTGAGCGCCTCGACGTAGGCCGACTCCACCGGAATGAACATCACCACCACGTCCGGCGAGTTGAGCCCCGGCAGGTCGTAGTAGTGCTTGTCGGCAAGCTCATTGATGCGCTCCCCCACTGCCCTGGCGTGGGCCGCCAGCGCCTCGCGGCGGGTGGGCTCGTCGTCGGCGTTGACGTAGCGCACATAGGCGGCAAGCGAGGTCTTGGCGTCGATGACCAGGTGCTTGCCCTGGGGCAGGTAGACCAGCGCGTCGGGGCGCCGCCGCCCCGCCTCGGTGGCAAAGCTGACTTCGCGCTGGTAATCCTTGCCGGGCCGCAGGCCGGCCCCCTCCAGCACGTTCTCAAGCATCAGCTCGCCCCAGTTGCCCTGCAGCTTCTTCTGCCCCTGCAGCGCCTCGGTGAGGCGGCTGGCCTGGTCGGTGATCTCGCGGTTGAGGGCCTGCAGATGCTGCAGCTCGGTGCGCAGGCTGGCGCGCTGTTCGGTATCGAAACGGTGGATCGCCTCGACCTTGTCGCGAAAGCCCTTCATCTCCGCCTGCAGCGGCTGCAGCAAGCCGTGGATATTGCGCTGGGAGAGCTCCGAGAAACTGCGCCCTTTGCGCTCGAGGATCTCATTGGCTAGGTTCTCGAACTCCTGCTTGAGCTGCTCGCGGCTATCGCGCAGCAGCGCCAGCTGCTGCTCGAAGTGCTCGCGCTGCTGGTCGAGGGTGGTGGCCAGGCGGGTGCGCTCCAGCTCGGCCTCCTGCCACTGCGCCTCGCGCTCAGCAAGCCGCGCCTCGAGCCGCTGGCGCTGAACCGTCGCCTCGCGGCGTTCGGCATCGCGGCGGCGCGCGCCCAGGGCAGCGGCCAACGCATAGGCGATGATAAACGCCATCACGGCAGCCAGCGCCGCCATCTGTTCGGGGGTAAGGGTCACGACACCACTCCGCCAGCAGGTGAATAACACGCACTCGGCCCCAGCCAGCCACGACTAGTCGTCGTGAACGGCCGGGGCCGAGCTCATGGTAGCACGCACCAGCGCCCAACACTGGTTAAATCATCAGCCCTCTAGCGAGATCCATACGCTCTTCAGCGAGGAGTATTCCGCCAGCGAGTGGTGCGACTTGTCGCGGCCGTTGCCCGACTGCTTGACCCCACCGAAAGGCATGCTCTGGTCGCCGCCGGCCCAGTTGTTGACGAACACCTGCCCTGACTGCAGGCGGCGGGTTACGCGCATGATGCGATCGATATCCTGGCTCCACAGCCCGGCCGCCAGGCCATAGTCGCTGTCGTTGGCCATGGCGATGGCCTGCTCTTCGCTGTCAAAGCCAAACACCGCCAGCACCGGACCGAAGATCTCTTCGCGGCCGATGGTCATCTGCGGGGTCACGCCGTCGAACACCGTGGGCGAAATGAAGTAGCCAGGACGCTCCAGCGCCTGGCCGCCGCTGCGCAACTGGGCGCCCTCCTCGACGCCCTGGCGAATGTAATCGAGGATGCGGCGATGCTGGGTCTCGTCGACGATGGCGCCCATGAAGCTCGACGGATCCAGCGGATCGCCGGGCTGCATGCGCTCGGCGGCGGCCAGCACCTTGTCGACGAACTGCTCGCGGATCGCGTTCTCCACCAGCAGGCGGGAGCCGGCAATGCACACCTCACCCTGGTTATGGAAGATCGCCGCAGCCGCATGCTTGGCCACCGCATCGAGATGCTTGCAGTCGGCAAACACCAGGTTGGGGCTCTTGCCGCCGCACTCGAGGTAGACGCGCTTGAGGTTGGATTCGCCGGCGTACTGCATCAGCTGTTTGCCGACCTGGGTCGAGCCGGTAAAGGCCAGACAGTCGACGTCCATGGAGAGCGCCAGGGCCTTGCCCACGGTGTGGCCGAAGCCTGGCAGCACCTGGAACACGCCCCGCGGCAGGCCCGCCTCTTTGGCCAGCTGGGCCAGACGCAGCGCCGACAGCGGCGACTTCTCCGACGGCTTGAGGATCACGCTGTTGCCGGCGGCCAACGCCGGGGCGATCTTCCAGGCGGTCATCATCAGCGGGAAATTCCACGGCACGATCGACGCCACCACGCCGAGCGGCTCGCGCAGCACCATGCCCAGGCTCTCCTCACCGGTGGGCGCTACCTCGCCGTAGAGCTTGTCGATGGACTCAGCCTGGTGGCGCAGGCAGCCGATGGCACCAGCCATATCGCCCAGCGAGCTTGTCACCGGCTTGCCCATGTCGAGGGTATCCAGCAGCGCCAGCTCGTGCTTGTGCGCCGTCATCAGGTCGGCGAGCTTGAGCAGCACCGCCTTGCGCTTGCCCGGCGCCAGCCGCGACCACTCGCCGCGCTCGAAGGCGGCGCGCGCATGCCCCACCGCCAGCTCGGCGTCGGCGGCATCGCAGCTGGCCACCTCGGCCAGGGTCTCGCCGGTGGCCGGGTTGATGCTGCTGAAGGTCTCGCCGCTCACCGCGTCGACGAACTGGTCGTCGACGAAGGCGCGGGTCTCGAAGGTCAGCGAGGCGGCCAGCGCCTGCCACTCGGCCAGGGTAGAGGGATGCGTGCTCATGCCAGGGACTCCTGTAACGGGGATGTCGTGGTGTCGGCCAGGCGCCGCGCCGTCTCATCGAGGGCCGCGCGCGCCTTGGTCACCAGTTCGTCTATTTCGCCATGCTGGATCACCAACGGCGGCGAAATAATCATGGTATCGCCTACCGAGCGCATCACCAGCCCGCTGGCGAAACAGATATCGCGGCACAGGTTGCCCACACCGAGGGACTTGTCGAAGCGCTCACCGGTGGCCGGGTCGATCAGTTCCAGGGCGCCGATCAGGCCCAGCGAGCGCGCCTCGCCGACCAGCGGATGCTCGGCGAGCTCGGCCCAGCGCTGGGCCAGGTAGGGGCCGAGGTCGTCGCGCACCCGCTCGACCACGCCCTCGGCCTCCATCAGTTCGAGGTTCTTGAGCGCCACCGCGGCACAGGTAGGATGCCCCGAGTAGGTGAAGCCGTGAAAGAACTCGCCGCCCTCCTCGATCAGCGTCTCGGCGACCCGATCGCCGACCAGCACCCCGCCGATCGGCAGATAGCCCGACGACAGCCCCTTGGCGATCGGCATCAGGTCAGGCTCGAGGCCATAGTGGACACTGCCGAACCACTCGCCAAGACGTCCGAAGCCACAGATCACCTCATCGACCACCAGCAGGATATCGTACTTGTCGAGTACCGCCTTGACCGCCGGCCAGTAGCTGTCGGGGGGGATGATCGCCCCACCCGCGCCCTGTACCGGCTCGGCGATAAAGGCCGCCACCTTGTCTTCGCCGAGGGCTAAAATTTTCTCTTCCAGGGCCGCCGCGCAGTCGCGGCCGAAGGCCTCAGGATTCTGACCGCTCGACTCGTCGAACCAGTAGGGCTGGCGAATATGACAGATGCCCGGCACCAGCGGTCCGCCCTGGGCGTGCATCGGCGCCATGCCGCCGAGGCTCATGCCGGCCACGGTGGAACCGTGGTAGGCATTCTCACGCGCGATGACCACCTGCTTGTCGGGCCTTCCCTTGAGCGCCCAGTAGCGGCGCACCATGCGTAGCACGGTGTCGTTGGCCTCCGAGCCAGAACCGGTGAAGAAGACCCGGTTGATATGTGCCGGCGCCAGGCGGCAGAGCGTCTCCGCCAGCTTCACCGCCGGCAGGTGCGTGGTCTTGAAGAAGCTATTGTAGTAGGGCAGCTCATGCATCTGCCGGGTGGCGGCGTCGACCAGTTCCTCACGACCGTAGCCGAGGTTGACGCACCACAGCCCGGCCATGCCGTCGAGGATACGGTTGCCCTGGTCGTCGATGATATAGACGCCCTCGGCGCCGACGATGACGCGACAGCCCTCTTCGCCGAGCGCCTTGAAGTCGCTGAAGGGGTGCAGATAGTGGGCGCGATCTAGCGCCTGGATATCATGGGACATGGAGCGATTTCCTCAGCGTATCAGGCGTCGATCAGTGTGGTGAGGCCGCGGCGCTCCGCGGTACGCTCGGCGCAGGCTGCGGCGAAGCCGCGAAACAAGGCGTCATACAGCGGATGCTGGGCGGGCTGCCACTCGGGGTGCCACTGCACCGCCAGGGCAAAGCGTCGCGCCCCCTCCACCGATAGTGCTTCGACCACGCCATCGGGTGCCAGCGCCTCGGCGCGCAGCCCCAGGCCAAGTTCGGCCACGCCCTGCTGATGCAGCGAATTGACGCGACTGGCCGGCGCTGCATGTAGCGCCGACAATGCGCCACCAGGCAGAATGGACAAATCGTGGCTGGGGGCATACTGCGCCGCCTTGTCACCCTGCGGTTCGCGATGATCGAGCAGCCCCGGCACCTCCTGGAGCGCCTGATGCAGGGTGCCGCCGAAGGCCACGTTGATCTCCTGGAAGCCGCGGCAGATACCGAACAGCGGCAGCCCCAGGTCCAGCGCGGCGGGAATCCAGGCCAGCGCCGCGGCATCGCGATGCAGGTCGTCACGGGTGTTCTGCGGCGCACGCTCGGCGCCGTAGCGCGCCGGCGCCACATTGGTATAGCTGCCGGTCAGCAGCAGGCCATCCAGCTCGCCCAGCAGGCTCGCCTCCAGGCCGCCGCCCTCCTCCCACACCGGCAACACCAGCGGCGCTAGCCCATAGTCGCGCAGCGCCTGCAGGTATTTATCGGTCACCATGTGCGCAGGGTGACCCTCCACCTCGCGGCGGCAGGCAATGACCCCGACCAGCGGTCGACTGGACATACATGACTCCTTGCTCGTAACGGCTCGACAAAGGGCAGGACTGTTATGCTTTGCTCAACATTACATGCCATCAAGCCTGCTGCCAACCCTCGCAAGGGTAACGCCACCACCTGAGGCATTACGTGATAAAACCCGGCAAAAAGGGCACCACGCAATTCACCGGGGGAGCTGGGCGATGCATACAGGCGTAAATAATTTGACAACATCCGTGTCAGTCGGAAAAGATGGAACCCATGACTCCAACGATAAGGTACTCCCCATGTCGGTGACCGCGACTGCTGAGGCCGAGGCCTTTCTCGAGCGCCACCCCGATATCGACAGTGTCGACCTGCTGATCAGCGACCTCAACGGCGTGATGCGCGGCAAGCGTATCCCTCGCGACAACCTGGTCAAGGCATTTAGTGCCGGCATCAATCTGCCCGCCTCGCTGTTTGCCCTCGATATCAACGGCAATACCATTGAGGAGACCGGCCTGGGGCTGTCCAGCGGCGACGGCGACCGTATCTGCCGACCGGTGGAGGGTACCCTGATGCCCTGCCCCTGGCTGCGCAAGGGCCGCCAAGGGCAGCTACTGATGACCATGTTCGAGGCCGACGGCAGCGGCTTCTTCGCTGACCCACGCCAGGTGCTGCAGCGCGTGCTGCGCCGCTTCGCCGATGCCGGCCTGACCCCGGTGGTGGCCGTGGAGCTGGAATTCTACCTGGTCGATCGCAGCCGCGATGCACAGGGCTACGCCCAGCCCCCCTGCTCGCCGGCCACCGGCGAGCGCGCCTCCCAGAGCCAGCTCTACTCGATCAACGAGCTCGACGAGTACGCCGACTTCCTCGAGGACATCCAGGCCGCCGCCGCCGCTCAGCAGCTACCGCTGGATACCGCCCTCAAAGAGTGCGCGCCGGGGCAGTTCGAGATCAACCTGACCCACTGTGACGACGTGCTCAAGGCCTGCGACAGCTCGGTGCTGCTCAAGCGCCTGATCAAGGGCGTCGCCATCCAGCATGGCTTCGAGGCCACCTTCATGGCCAAGCCGTACGGCGACGAGGCCGGCAACGGTACCCACGTACACATCAGCCTGCTCGACGCACAAGGTCACAATGTCTTCGCCGCCGAGGATGACAGTCCGCTGGGTACCCCGGCGCTGGGTCATGCCGTCGCCGGGCTGCTGGCGCTGATGCCGGCATCGATGGCGATCTTCGCGCCCAACATCAACTCGTTTCGACGCTTCCAGCCCGGGCTCTATGTACCCATGTCGCCAACCTGGGGCTACGACAACCGCTCGGTAGCGGTGCGCATCCCCTCAGGTCCCAAGGCCGCAAAACGGATCGAGCATCGCGTGGCCGGCGCCGACGTCAATCCCTATCTTCTGCTGGCGACGCTGCTGGCCTCCATCGACCACGGCTTGCGCCAGCAACTGGCGCCGCCGCCGCCGATCGAGGGCAACGCCTACGACCAGTGCGAGCCGAGCCTGACTAACAGCTGGCAGCGGGCGCTGGCGCTACTGGCCGACGACGAGGTGCTGACCGAGGCCCTCGGCGAGCAGTTCCTGCACGTCTACCTGGCCAACCGCCAGGCCGAGCGCGACCAAGCGATGCAGGCGGTTAGCCAGCTTGAATACGACTGGTACCTGCGCCAGGTCTAGACGCGTCCGAACAGTGGCTGCCGCACACGACGACGCCCACACCAATCGGCGTGGGCGTCGTCATGAGTGGCGCGGCTAGCAATCAGCCTTCGCGGACATTCCACTGCGGCACCCCATCCTCCATCAGCACCTGATTCCCTTGAGGTGCATCCTCGAGGCGCACGCTGTAGACGCGATCCTCGAAGCGGTACTCGACGTCGTAGCCCTCGTGCTCCTGGTGGGTGTCGACCACGGTGTTGCACTGCCGCTGGGTCGTTGTCCGCCCCTGGTTGGCCTCGACCCGGCCCTGTACTTCGCGGCCGGCCAGACCGCCACCCACCGCGCCAGCCACGGTGGCGAGCTTCTTGCCACTGCCACCGCCGACCTGATTACCCAATACACCGCCTACCACGGCCCCCGCGGCAGTGCCTAACAGGCGGTTCGGATCGCGGCTCGGCGCTTGCTGATGTACCACTACGTCCTCGCAGACTTCGCGGGGGGTCTCGACGCTGCGGGTTACCGCGTCGACGCTCAAGATGTCGGCATAGGTCGGTGCACGCTCGAAGGTCTGCACCTGATAGGCACCTACCGCCAGGCCACCCAGGCCCAGCACCGCCAACGTCGACCCGATCACGATTGACTTGTTCATCTCTGCCTCCTGATGTCTCTCGACTTGTCGCCAGCCGGCGCAATGCGATAGTCAGAGTATAGTTCGTGAACAGCGTTCGACACCTATCTCGGCGGCGTTCAACATTGCTTTCATAATCCCCAGCCGGCGTCGCCCGATGGCGACATTCATGGGGTGACAGAGAGTGAATCCGAGGTCTTCCAGGCGCACTGCCGGCGACACTGCGCCTCACACCAGGCGCGCGTGTCGGCGGCCTGATTGAAGGTGTACAGATGCACCCCTGCGAAGCCCTGGGTGGCATCGCCGAGGTGCGGCCAGAGCGCCTCCAGCAGGGTATCGGGTCGATACCGGGCGGGCCGCAGCAGGCGTGCGATCAATCCCTTCTGACGCCCCAGCACCCGGGTCGAGGGCCCCAGCCCGAGCCGCGTCGCCAGCCCCAATAGCCGCTTGCGTGGCAATACCCCGGGCAGGCCGGCGTGGACCGGCAACGACATGCCACGTTGCCGCTGCTGCTCACGCCAGGCCAGCAGGGGGGCGGCCTCGAAGCAGAGCTGGGTGACGGCGTAATCGGCGAACCGCGCCTTGGCCTCGAGGTCCCGTTGCAAGTCTCCCACGGAGATATGGGGATGCCCCTCCGGGTAGGCGGGAATCCCAATGCGGGACGGTCGCGTCGGCAGCTCGGCGAGCGCCTCGAGTAGTGCCAGGCCGGTCGCGAAGTCACCCTCCGCCGCTTCGGCATCTCCTCCCACCACGAAACACTCGTCGATGCCCAGGGCCGTCATCCGCGCCACCGCCTCGGCGAGGTGGCCACGATCACGCACCAAGCGGGCAGCGAGATGCGGCACCACCCGGAACCCCGCTGCTGCCAGCGTCTCGCTGGCCGTCAGGGTACGCGCCAGACCGTGGCGCGGCGAGCAGGTCACCGTCACCACGGCACCGGCGGGTAGCGCATCGGCGGCCTGCTGCAGATCGGCCAGGGGCAGCAGCTCATAGCGCGGCGACGCCAGCGCCTCACAGGCGCGTTCATCGCTCGGCAGCGGGGTCAGGCGCAACAGATCGTTCATGAATCAGCCCTTGGGAATAGCCTTGCTCGGATCATGGAAGGGCTTGGGTACCACCCGCGCCGCCTGCATCCCGGTATTGGCGTCGATGCGCAGCGGCGTGCCCAGCTCGGCGTACTCGATCGGTACCATGGCATAGCCGATATTGCGCTGCTGACGCGGCGAGCGGGTGGCCGAGGTGACCTGGCCGATACGCGTGCCGCGATCGTCGAGCACCGGGAACATATCGATCATGGCACCATCGGTGAAGTGGCCGACACTGGGGCCGTCGATCTCCACCCCCACCAGCTGGCGTGATACGCCCTCGGCCTTGATCCGCTCCAGCGCGGCGCGACCGATGAAGTCATCGTCGCCGCGCAGGTCGACCATCCAGTCGTAGCCCATGCCCACTTCGAAGGGATTGGTGTCATACCAGATGTCACAGCCAAAGGCGAGGATGCCGCCCTCGATGCGACGAATGTGACAGGGACCGATGACCTGCATGCCATGCGGCCGACCGGCCTCGAAGACCCGCTGCCAAAGCGCCTCACCATGGCGGCTGGCCTCGCGCAGGTAAATCTCGTAGCCGATCTCCCCGGAGTAGCCGGTGCGCGAGATCACCACCGACATCCCGTCGAGCGTGGCCTCCATCAGGTGGTAATAGGGCATCGCCAACACCGCCTCGCCGAACAGGTCGACCATGACCGCCTTGGCCTTAGGCCCCTGTACCTGCACCGGCGCCACATCCACTTCGCGGATGGTGACATCCAGGGCGGCGCCGTAGGCCAGTCCCTGACACCAGAGCAGCACGTCGCTATCGGCCAGCGACAGCCAGAAACGGTCCTCCTCGACGCGCAGCAGCACCGGGTCGTTGATGATGCCGCCGTCCGGCGCAGTGACGAAGACATACTTGCACTGCCCCGCCTGGCACTGGCGCATGTCGCGGGGCACCAGCCGCTGCACGAAGGCGAAGGCGTCCGGACCGCTGATCTCGATCTGGCGCTCGACACCGACGTCCCACAGGGTGACGCCCTGCACCAGCGCCCAGTACTCATCCACCGGATCGGTGTAGAGGCGCGGGTGATAGTGGTGGTTGTAGACGCTGTACTTGCGCACCCCATGGCGCCGTGACGCGTAGAAGAATGGCGACTTGCGGATCCGCGGATAGAGCAGAATCTCGGGTGCAGCCTGAGTATGCTCGACGCTTTCGATGACGTGGGACATGACCTGCCTCCTCTCGTGCCAGCGCGGCGTAACGGCCGTCAGCGCCGCTTCTGACTAGCGAAGCTAGCGCGCCACGCGGTAGCGCACGTCACCCACGACGCCGGCTATTTTGGTGGCGGCGACATCGCTCTGCGTCGCTGTCGTCGCTACCAAAGACAGCGTCGCCGCAGGACAGCGCAGCGGTGCGGACTGGATTATCCTGATCCCAGGCATCCCGTCACCGGCTTACAGGAGGCTGCCATGGCGACACTCCCTCAGCACGCGGACGCGGTGATCATCGGTCAGGGCGGCATCGTCGGTGCCTCGCTGGCCCACCACCTGATCGAACTGGGCTGGACCCGGCTGGTTGGCCTCGACAAGTCCGCCATCCCCTCGGACATCGGGTCGACCTCCCACGCCTCCGATTTCTGCTTCATGACCGCCCATGACAAGCTGTCGTGCTACACCACGACCTACAGCCAGCGCTTCTATGAGTCGATGGGACGCTATCAACGCATCGGCGGCCTGGAGATCGCCCGGGTCGGCGACGAGGCACGCCTGGCGGAGTTACAGCGCAAGGTCGCCTCGGGCAAGGCATTCGGTACCCGCGTGCGCATGATCGATGCCGACGAAGCGGTCGAGCGCTTCCCGCTGCTCGAGCGCGACCGGGTGCTGGGGGCCATGTGGGATCCCGATGCCGGCCTGGTGGTGCCGCGTTCCCAGCGCGTTGCCGGCGAACTGATCGAACGCGGGGTCGAAAGCGGCCATCTCAGCGTCTTCGCCGATACGCCGGCGCTGAATATCGACGTGCAGGCCGGCCGGGTATGCGGCGTGGAGACCGCCAAAGGCTATATCGAAACGCCGCTGGTGCTGGTATGTGCCGGCATCTGGGGGCCGATTCCCGCCGCCATGGGTGGCGCCACGCTACCGCTGATGCCGGTAGAGCACCCGCTGATGTTCTTCGGTCCCTTCGACGCCTTTGCCGGCACCGGCCAGGAGATCGGCTACCCGCTGCTACGCGACCAAGGCAATTCCGCCTATCTGCGCGATACCGGCGATCCCAAATCCACCGAGGGTGGCCAACTCGAGTGGGGCTACTACGAGGCCCGCGAGCCGCGCCTGGTGCACCCCCGCGATATCCTCGAACGCGATCAGGCCCGCCTATCGCCCTCGATGCGCGATCTCGAGGCCGACCAGATCGCCGACGCCTTCGAGCGCGCCGTGGACCTCACCCCGCTGCTAGGCGAGCTGGGCTGGGATGACAAACACTCGTTCAATGGCCTTCTCTCGGTCACCGTGGACGGCGGCTCGCTGGTCGGCGAGTCGCCGGAGACCCGCGGCCTGTGGTTCTGCGAAGCGGTGTGGGTCAAGGATGGACCGGGCATGGGCAAGCTGACCGCCGAGTGGCTAACCCACGGTCGCCCGACGCTGGATCCCTGCAGCATCGACATCGCGCGTTTCTATCCGGTGCAGAAGACCCCGCACCACGTGCATGGCCGCTGCCTGGAGATCGCGCGCAAGATCTACGATCCGCCGGTGCACCCCCGCGAGCCCTTCGACAACGGCCGCAACCTGCGCCGCAGCCCCTTCTGGCATCGCGAACAGGAGCTAGGCGGCTATTTCATGGAGGCCGCGGGCTGGGAGCGCGCCCACGGCTATGCCGCCAACGAGACGCGCCTCGCCGACTATCTGGAACGCGTCCCGGCGCGCCCGGCGGAGTGGGACCAGCGACACTTCTGGCGTGTCTCCAATGCCGAGCACCTGGCGCTCAGCGACGACGTGGGGATGATCAATCTCTCCCACTTCGCCATCTACGATATCTCGGGACGCGATGCCGAGGCACTGCTGGAGACGCTCTCGGTGGCCAAGATCGGCGGCGACACCCCGCTCGGCAAGGGCGTCTATACCCACTTCTTGGATACCGCCGGCGGCGTTCACTCGGACCTGACCATCGTGCGCCTGGCCACGGACGCCTGGCGGGTAGTATGTGGCGGTGACACCGGCCATCGTGACCTGGTGTGGATCACCCGCCGCGCCGAGGACCTGAGCCTGACCCACTGGCACCTCGAGGATCGCAGCGACGGTCTGGCCACCCTGGGCCTGTGGGGCCCCAATGCCCGGCGCACCCTGCAGACCCTGGCCGACACCCCCGACGCTCTCGATGACGCGAACTTCCCATTTGCCAGCGCTCGTGAACTGCGCCTTCAGGGCATCCCGGTGTGGGCTTTCCGCATCTCCTATGTGGGCGAACAGGGCTGGGAACTCTATGTGCCCTTCAGCTACGCCCTGGCCCTCTGGGATCGGCTGTTCGACGCCGGGGTGATGCCGGTGGGCATCGAGACCTACGCCAACAGCCGCCGCCTGGAGAAGAGCCTGCGGCTGCAGAACGTCGATCTGCTGACCGACTACAACCTCGTCGAAGCGGGTCTGGCACGCCCCAAGGTCAAGGCCGCCGACTTTTACGGCAAGGCCGCTCACCTCGAGCAGCGCCAACGTCAGCGCCAGCCCTCCTATCTCTGCACCCTGGTGATGGAGGACCCTCTCGACGCCAGCGGCACACCTCGCTTCCCGGTGGGTCAGGCGCCGCTGCTCGATCCCCGCAGCGGCGAGGTGCCGGTGGACGAGCTGGGTCGCCGCGCCTATGTCACCAGCATCGCCTACGGCCCCTCGCTGGGATGCAATATCGCACTCGGCTACCTGCCCAACGCTTACGCCACCGAGGGGCAGACGCTATTGCTGGAGTACTTCGGCGCCCACTATCCGATGCGCGTCGCCGCGGTGGGCTATCGGGCGCTATACGACCCGGACAATCAGCGGCCGCGGAGTTGATCAGACCTCGTCGGGGGCCGAGCGTACCGCCAGCGAGGCCACCTGCAGGGCTTCGGCCTCGGCCTGGCGGTCACTGCGCCGCTTGCGCTCGCGGCTCGGCGAGTGGCCGAAACGGTCGTGGTAGCACTTGGTGAAATGCGGTGGCGAGATGAAACCGCAGGCGTGGGCAACGTCAGTGATCGGCATATGGGTCTGGCGCAGCAGCAGCCTGGCTCGCACCAGCCGCAGCTCCAGATAATATTTCAACGGCGGGCAGTCGACGTAGCGCTGGAACAGGCGCTCCAGCTGGCGACGCGACAGATCGGCATAACTGGCCAACTCATCCAGCGACAGTGGCTCCTGGAGGTTGGCCTCCATCAGCGTGGCGACCTCCTCCAGCTTGGGGTGGCTATGCCCCAGGCGCACCCGCAGCGGGGTGCGCTGCCGATCGCCGACACCACGGATGCGCTCGTGAATGAACTCCTCGGCGATCGCCTCGGCCAGCTCCAACCCCTGCTGACGCCCGATCAGGTTGAGCATCATATCCAGCGGCGCAATGCCACCAGAGCAGGTATAGCGGTCGCGGTCCATGACGAACAGCTGCGAGGAGAAGGTCACGGCGGGAAACATCCGGGCCTCATGGATGCTCGAGATATGCTCCCAGTGCAGGGTGCAGCGATAGCCATCCAGCAGACCGGCCTGGGCCAGCATGTAGCCGCCGGTACATACCGCCCCCAGCGGGATGCGCCGCGCCGCCAGCCGCTTGAGCCAGGTCAGGGTGGCGCGATCGCAGTGCCGCTGCACATCGACGCCGGCGCACACCAGCAGCAGGTCCGGCGTCGGCGCGCGCTCAAGGCCGTGATCGACGTTACTGGTCAGGCCGCTGCTGGCCGTCACCGGTGCACCATCGCGACTGATCAGGTGCCAGCGATAGAGCTCCCGATCGGCGAGATGATTGGCCATGCGCAACGGCTCGAGCGTAGAGGAGAAGGCCAGTTGGGAGAATCCTGGCACCATCAGGAAGCCGACATCGTAGCGGCCGTTGGGCGGTTTTCCATGACCTTGCATGCCACCTCCTCAAGCGCTCAGCCGAATGCTCGGTCGCACGCCATTATCATGATCCCAGTGTAATGTATTGACAACGGATGCAAGCAACTGTCGCTGCGACCAACACCGCTGACGTCGGCGAGACAATTCATCGCCGCCATGGCATGAATACTGTGGGCAGCACTCCCCATCAACGGCGAGTCAGGAGGCAAGGCGATGAGCGGCCAATCTCCCGCAGCCGAGCGGCACGCTTCGGCAGTCAACGACAATCTGCGTATCGCACGCACGGCCAGGCTATGGCCCATCGAGGAGATCGCCCACCGCCTGGGGGTTCCCGGTGAGGCCGTGGAACCCTATGGTCGCGGCATCGCCAAACTCGACCTCAGCGCCATCGGTGCACAGGTTGGCCAGCCCCGAGGTCGCTATGTGGTGGTGTCGGCGATCACCCCCACGCCGCTAGGCGAAGGCAAGACCACCACCGCCATCGGCCTGACCCAGGGGCTCCAGCGACTCGGCCATCGCGCCAGCGTCGCGCTTCGCCAGCCCTCCATGGGACCGACCCTGGGCATCAAGGGAGGAGCCGCCGGCGGCGGGCACAGCCAGGTAGTGCCCATGGAGCGTATCAACCTGCACCTCACCGGCGACCTGCACGCGGTCGCTGCCGCCCACAACCTGCTCGCGGCGATGGTCGACAATCACCTTCACCATCGGCTCGAACCCCAGCTCGATCCACAGCAGATTCGCTGGCAGCGTGCCATCGACATCAACGACCGCGCGCTGCGCCACATCGTGCTGGGCCTCGGCGAGCCGGTCGACGGGGTACCGCGTCAAGGTAGCTTCGAGATCACCGCGGCCTCCGAGGTCATGGCAATCCTCGCCCTGGCCGATTCACTGGCCGACCTGCGCCAGCGCCTGGGCCGCATCGTGATCGGCTACGATCGCGACGGCCAGGCGGTCACGGCCGAACAGATACACGCCGCCGGGGCCATGGCCGCGCTGCTCAAGGAAGCCCTCAAGCCCAATCTGCTGCAGACCTTGGAGCACGCTCCGGCACTGATCCATGCCGGCCCCTTCGGCAATATCGCCCACGGCAACTCGTCGATCGTCGCCGATCGCATCGGCCTGCACGGCAGTGACTTCCTGATCACCGAGGCGGGGTTCGGTGCCGACATGGGCGCCGAGCGCTTCTTCAACATCAAGTGCCGCGTCTCGGGGCTGACGCCGGATGCCGCGGTGCTGGTGGCCACGGTGCGTGCCCTGAAGTATCACAGCGGCCGGCACCGGGTCGTGCCAGGCAAGCCACTGCCCGACTCGCTGCTGGCCGAGAACCCGCAGCAAGTGCAAGAAGGCGGCACCAACCTGCTCAAGCAGATCGACAATATCCGCGCCCACGGCATCACCCCGGTCGTGGCGATCAACGCCTTCCCGTCGGACCACCCCAGCGAGCACAGTGCGATAATCGACCTGGCCGCGGCGGTGGGCGTCAAGGCGGTGGTCTCCAGCCACGTGCGCGATGGCGGCGATGGTGCCCTGGCGCTGGCCGAAGCGGTGGCCGAGAGCGCCGCGGCCGGCGCCGACTTCCAGTACCTCTATCCCGACGAACTGCCGCTCGAGGCCAAGATCGCACGCATCGCCACCCGCCTCTATGGCGCCGACGATGTCGCCTTCTCGACCACCGCGCGCCGTCAATTGGAGCACTACCAGCAGCAGGGATACGGCCACTTCCCTGTGTGCATCGCCAAGAGCCATCTGTCGCTCTCCGCCGATCCAACACGGCTAGGCGCCCCCGAGGGCTGGACGCTGCCGGTGCGCGAGGTGCGCCTCTCGGCCGGCGCGGGCTTCGTCTATGCGCTGTGCGGCGATATTCGCACCCTGCCGGGGCTCGGCGCTGACCCCGCCGCCGCGCATATCGACATCGATGAACACGGCGAGATCAGCGGGCTGTTCTGAGTGCCTCTACCTGCCACTAAACGCCGAGTCGGTCACGGGTGGCGTAATACCACGCCCCCAGCGCCGACAGCGGCACCCGCAGCAGCCGACCGCCAGGGAACGGCAGGTGCGGCAAACCGGCGAAGGCGTCGAAGCGCTCGCTCTCGCCCTCGATGACCTCGGCGATCAGCCGCCCGGCCAGGTGGCTGCAGGTCACGCCGTGACCGGAGTAGCCCTGGGCGTAATACACATTGGCGTTGAGCCGGCCAAACTGCGGCAGGCGGTTCAGCGTCATCAGGAAATTGCCGCTCCAGGCGTAATCGATCTTGACGTCGGCAAGGGCGGGAAAGGTCTTGAGTAGCTTGGGACGGATCACCGCCTCGATGCTGGTGGGATCCTGGCCACCGTAGCTGACCCCGCCCCCATACAGCAGCCGGCCATCCCCCGTCAGGCGGTAGTAGTCGAGCAGGTAGTTGCAGTCCTCCACCGCCATGTCGTTGGGCAGCAGCGCACGACCGCGCTCACCGAGCGGCTCGGTGGTAACGATCTGGGTACCACAGGGCATCGACTTGCCCTCGAGCTCCGGTATCACCCCTTGCAGGTAGGCGTTGCCGGCCAGCACCACGCGCTCGGCCACCAGCGTGCCGCCGGGCGTTCGCAGCCGCGCCGGCTCGCCGTGGGTGAGCTCGAGCAGCGGCGACTGTTCATAAATGATCCCGCCCAACGCCTCGAAGGCCGCCGCTTGGCCGAGCACCAGGTTGAGCGGGTGCAGGTGGCCGCCGGAATGATCGACCAGCGCCCCGACGTAGCGCTCGCTGGTCACTTCGCGTTTGAGCGCCTCGCCTTCGAGCATCTCCAGTTCGCGATTGCCGTAGCGCTGCCACAGCGCCTGATGCTCGCGCAGCCCCTCGAGCTGCTTGGCATTGCAGGCGGCGAACAGGTTGCCATCCTTGAGGTCGCAGTCGATGGCGTACTGCTTGATCCGCGAGCGGATGATGCGGTTGCCCTCGAAAGCCATATCGCCCAGGGCACGGGCGGTGTCGAGGCCGTACTTGTCCTCGATCACGTCCATGTCACGGCTGTAGCTATTGACGATCTGGCCGCCGTTACGCCCCGAGGCACCGAACCCGACCCGCGCCGCCTCCAGCACCACCACCTTGTAGCCTCGCTCGGCGAGATGCAGCGCCGACGAGATGCCGGTAAACCCGGCGCCAACCACGCACACATCGCAGTTCACTTCACCGCTGAGGCTCGGCCGAGCGTCGCCGGCAGTGGCCGTGGCGGCATAGTAGGAGGCCACGTGCTCGGTAGCCGGTGTCTGGGTCATGAGTCATCTCCAAATCGTGTATAGGCGATAGATAATTTGCCTTGACGCAGCCCCATCGCGATTGAAATCGCTCCCACTTTTGCCTTGGCG
>NZ_FNGH01000007.1:0-124245 GCF_900102875.1 Franzmannia pantelleriensis | reverse complement strand
CTGCATCGCGATTGAAATCGCTCCTATGATTGTCCTTGGCGCCATTATCATCAGACTGAATCAGCCGGCGTCCTGCTGGGCCATGGCTATGCGCCGCTTGTTTTCGCTTCTGCGCATGAAGTACCAGGCCAGGAAGGTCGCCAGCGATACCGCCAGGATGATCAAGGTGGCAAGGGCGTTGATCTTCGGCGATACCCCCATGCGCACCGAGGAGAACACCACCATCGGCAAGGTACTGGCACCGGGACCGGAGACGAAGCTGGCAATGACCAGGTCGTCCAGCGACAGGGTGAAGGCCAGCAGCCAGCCGGCGGCCAGCGCCGGGGCAATCACCGGTAGGGTGATCTGGAAGAAGGTCTTGACCGGCGGCGAGCCGAGATCCAGCGCCGCCTCCTCGATTGACAGGTCGACCTCGCGCAGGCGCGAGGCCACCACCACTGCCACATAGGCGCTGCAGAAGGTGGTGTGGGCAATCCAGATGGTGACCATGCCGCGATCCGCCGGCCAGCCGATCATCTGCGCCATGTGCACGAACAGCAGCAGCAGCGACAGGCCGGTGATCACCTCGGGCATCACCAGCGGCGCGGTGACCATGCTCGACAGCGCGGTCTTGCCGCGAAAGCGCGTGAAGCGGGTCATCACGAAGGCCGCCATGGTGCCCAGGCACACCGCCATGGTCGCCGAGAAGAAAGCGATACGCAGGCTGGTCCAGACTGCGGCCAGTATCTGACGGTCGCGGAACAGTTCGATATACCAGCGGCCCGAAAAGCCCGCCCACACCGTCACCAGTCGCGACGAGTTGAACGAGTAGAACACCAGGATCGCCATTGGCAGATACAGAAACAGCAGCCCCGCGATCAGCATCAGCGTGGTAAAGGACGGTTTCTTCATGGTCACTCCTTCAGCTCACGGCTCTGATAGCGGTGGAATAGCGCAATCGGGATGATCAGAATCGCCAGCATCACCATCGCCAGCGCCGAGGCCACCGGCCAGTCGCGGTTGTGGAAGAACTCTTCCCACAGCACCTTGCCGATCATCAGCGTGTTGGGGCCGCCCAGCAGCTCGGGGATCACGTACTCGCCCACCGCCGGGATGAACACCAGCATCGAGCCGGCGATGATGCCGCCCTTGGAGAGCGGCAGGGTCACCTTGAGGAAGGTATTGATCTTGCGCGAGCCGAGGTCGGAGGCGGCCTCCAGCAGCGAGCCGTCGAGCCGCGACAGATTGGCGTAGAGCGGCAGGATCATGAACGGCAGGTAGGCGTAGACGATGCCCAGGATCACCGCGAAGTTGGTGTTCATCATGCGGATCGGCGAGTCGATCAGCCCCAGCCACATCAGGCCATTGTTGATCAGGCCATTGTTGCTGAGGATCCCCATCCAGGCGTAAACGCGGATCAGGAACGAGGTCCACGACGGCAGCATCACCAGCAGCAGCAATACCAACTGCCAGCGCGCCGGCGCACGCGCCATGGCGTAGGCCATCGGGTAGCCGATCAGCAGGCACAGCAGGGTCGACAGGAAGGCGATCTTCACCGAGCCCCAATAGGCGGCGATGTACAGCGTATCGGTGGTCAGAAATAGGTAGTTGCCGAAGTTCAGCGCGACGTTGAGTGTCTCGGCGCTATAGTCGAGGATGGCGCTATAGGGCGGCACCGAGATCGCCGCCTCGGAGAGACTGATCTTGAGCACGATGCCAAACGGCAGCAGAAAGAATAGCGTCAGCCATAGCAACGGCGCCGCGATCACCCAGCCACGACCGGGGCGAAGCAGGCGCGGCAGGCGCGCCAGCGGGGAAGGCTTCATGGCTCGCTCCTACTTAGTCGCGCAGCACTACGGCGCTGCGGTCGTCCCATTGGATGTAGACGCTGTCGTCCCAGGTGGGGCGCTCGCCGCGGCGTTCGGTGTTGGCCAGGCTGACCTTGACCAGATGATTCTGCTCGGTGCGTACGAAATAGACCGACGTACCGCCCAGGTAGGCGATGTCCTCGACCTGCCCCGCCGCCCAGTTGTACTCGCCGCTGGGCCGTTCGCGGCTCAACCCGGTCTTCTCGGGGCGAACCGCCGCCCACACCCGGCGGTTGTCGGCCTCGGTGGTGACGCCGTGACTGATGTAGATCTGGCGCCCCAGCTGGGGGCTATCGATCACGCAGTGGTCGGCTTCGTCGGTGACGATATCGCCCTCGAACAGATTCACGGTACCGACGAATTCCGCCACCATACGGCTCGCCGGACTCTCGTAGACGTCCATTGGCGAGCCGACCTGGGCGATCCAGCCATCGGCCATGATCGCCACCCGATCGGCCATGGTCATGGCCTCCTCCTGGTCGTGGGTGACCATGATGCAGGTCACCCCAACCCGCTCGAGGATCTCCACCACCTCCAGCTGCATCTCGGTGCGCAGCTTCTTGTCGAGCGCTCCCATCGGCTCGTCCAGCAGCAGCAGCTTGGGCCGCTTGGCCAGCGAGCGCGCCAGCGCCACGCGCTGACGCTGGCCGCCGGATAGCTGATGCGGTTTGCGCTTGGCAAAGCGCTCCATGTGCACCAGCTTGAGCATCTCGGCGACGCGGTCGTCGATCTCCTGCCTGGGCAGCTTGTCCTGCTTGAGACCGAAGGCGATGTTCTGCGCCACCGTCATGTGCGGAAACAGCGCATAGGACTGAAACATCATGTTGATCGGGCGCTCGTAGGGCGCCATCGTGGTGATGTCCTCACCGTCGAGCAGGATCTGGCCTTCACTGGGCTTTTCGAACCCCGCCAGCATGCGCAGCAGCGTCGACTTTCCCGACCCCGAGCCGCCCAGCAGCGCAAAGATCTCGCCACGCCGGATGGTCAGGTTGACGTCATCCACCGCCAGCGCGCCATCGAAACGCTTACTGATACGACGTATATCAACCAGCGCGTCATCGTCGAGACGCCGTTGATGGGCCTGTTCCAGGCCCTGGGATTGCAGCATCGTCCAGCCCCCCCGAGTGTGATCGTGAAACACCGGCGACCGACCCGAGGGCCGGCCGCCGCAGCGGTTACTGGCCGGACTTGACGCGGTTCCAGATCCGCGTGCGCATGCGTTGCACCGCCAGCGGCTTCTCTTCTGCCACGTAGAGGTTGTCCATCACCTCCTGATCGGGATAGACCGCCGGGTCGTTGAGGATCTCAAGGTCGAGGTACTCGTTGGCTGCCAGGTTGGGGTTGGCGTAGATCACATACTCGGTGATGCCGGCGGCAATCTCCGGCTCGAGGATAAAGTTGATGAAGGCGTGGGCATTCTCGGGGTTCGGCGCATCGGCGGGGATCGCCATCATGTCGAACCACAGCGCCGCGCCCTCCTTGGGAATGCTGTAAGCGATGGTGAAGTCGCGTCCGGCTTCCGCGGCGCGGTCGGCGGCCTGGAAGATGTCGCCGGAGTAACCCGCTGCCACGCAGATATCACCGTTGGCCAGGTCCGAGATATAGCGCGAGGAGTGGAAATAGGTGATGTTGTCGCGCACCGCGGCGATCAGCTCGCCGGCCGCCTCGAGATCCTCGCTCTCCTCGGAGAGCGGCGACAGACCCAGGTACGCCATCGCTGGAGACAGCATCTCGTCGCCGGAGTCGAGCATCGAGATGCCGCAGCCGCCCTGGTTGAGGGCCGTGGTGACCTCGGGATCGAAGATCAGCGCCCAGGAGTCGACTGGCGCATCGTCGCCGAGGATCTCGGTCACCCGTTCGACGTTGTAGCCGATACCGTTGGTGCCCCACATGTAGGGGATCGAGTACTGGCTGCCCGGATCGACGTACTCCAGATCGTCCATCAGGTCAGGATTGAGATTGACCATGTTGGGGATCAGGTCATGGTCCAGTTCCAGGTAGACCCCGGCGCTGATCTGACGGGTCAGGTAGTGGTTGGAGGGGACCACCACGTCGTAGCCGGAACGCCCCGAGAGCAGTGCGGCTTCCAGCACCTCGTTGCTGTCGTAGACGTCGTAGATGACCTCGATCCCGGTCTCTTCGGTGAAGCGCTCGAGGGTATCCTCGGCGATATAGTCCGACCAGTTGTAGACGCGCACCTCGTTGGCCTGGGCTGCCGCGGCGGAGAGCCCCAGGGTGGCAGCGGCAACAGCTACCGACAGCGTGTGATATCGAAACATCGTGGCACCTCGTTCTTCGGATTGTTGTCGTCAGCCTCGGCGGCTGGCACCTGACTAGCGTATCCGCAGCCTGTGGCGAAGGCATCAACGCTAGGTTTCACTTACTGCTCGATGGGCGGCATGCTCATACGCTCAGCAGCAGGAACTCTCGCTCCCAGGAGCTGATCACGCGCTTGAAGTTCTCATTCTCGACCCGTTTTACCGCCACATAGCCCTGGACGAACTTGCGGCCCATGTACTCCTCCAGCTCCTGGCAGTGCTCCATGCGCTCCAGCGCCTGCTCGAGGGTGAACGGCAGGCGCAGGTTACGCCGTTCGAAGGCCCGTCCCTTGACCGGGGCGCTGGGAGCCACCTGCTTGATCATGCCCATGTAACCGCACAGCAGACTCGCGGCGATCGCCAGATAGACATTGGCATCGGCCCCCGGCAAGCGGTTCTCGACCCGTCGGTTGTGTGACGAGCTATCCGGTACCCGTAGCCCACAGGTGCGGTTCTCCTCTCCCCACTCGACGTTGACCGGCGCCGAGGTATCGGGCAGAAAGCGGCGGAAGGAGTTGACGTTGGGCGCCATCAGCGGCAGCGCCTCGGGGATGAATTTCTGCAGTCCGCCAACGTGCCACAGGAACAGATCGCTATGGGTGCCGTCGGCATTAGCGAATACGCTCTCACCGCTGGCGATATCCAGCACGCTCTGGTGCAGATGCATGGCGCTGCCGGGCTCGTTGGTTACCGGCTTGGCCATGAAGGTCGCCGCAACGTCGTGCTTGAGTGCCGCCTCGCGCAAGGTGCGCTTGAACAGGAACACTTGGTCGGCCAGCACCAGCGGGTCACCGTGACGGAAGTTGATCTCCATCTGCGCGGTGCCCTCTTCATGGATCAGGGTGTCGATGTCGAGCCCCTGTTCCTCGCACCAGTCGTACATGTCCTCGAACAGCGGGTCGAATTCGTTGGCGGCATCGATGGAGAACGACTGACGCCCGGTTTCCTGGCGCCCACTACGACCGATCGGCGGCTGCAGCGGCAGGTCCGGATCCTCGCAGCGCTTGGTCAGGTAGAACTCCATCTCCGGCGCCACCACCGGCTGCCAGCCCTGATCGGTGTAGAGCCTGAGTATCTTCTTGAGCTGGTTGCGCGGCGACAGTTCGATGGGGTTGCCCTGCTTGTCGAAGCAGTCGTGGATCACCTGGGCAGTGGGTTCCAGCGCCCAGGGCACCGGGTAGGCGGCACTGATATCGGGCTTGCAGATCATGTCGATGTCGGCAGGATCGAGCAGCGAGTAGTAGATATCGTCCTCGACGTAGTCACCGGTCACGGTCTGTAGCAGCACGCTCTCGGGAAGACGCATGCCCTTCTCGGCAACGAACTTCGAGACCGGCGCGATCTTGCCGCGGGCGATGCCGGTGATGTCGCTGACCAGGCACTCGACTTCGGTGATACGTCGCTCTTTCAGCCAGCTTTCCAGATCTTTCATGGGAACCTCTTGGTGGCTAACGCCCGGCGGGCCGCTAGGCGAAGCGTATTGCGGTTATAGCCTGTCGCGCAGCTTGTAGTATTGGGTGGCCAGCACCAGCAGCGGCGTGCGCAGACGCCGCCCGCCGGGGAAGCGTCGGTGCGGCATGGCGGCGAAGACATCGAAGCGTTCGTGCTGCCCGGCGATGGTCTCGGCCAGCAGCTGGCCGGCCAGCCCAGCCAGGGCCATGCCGTGGCCGGAGTAGCCCTGGGCGTAGTAGAGATTGGCATCGAGACGCCCGAAGTCCGGCGCGCGGTTGACGGTGATCGCCACGTCACCGCCCCAGCGGTATTCGATGGGGATCCCGCTCAGCACCGGGAACAGTCGGGCGATCTTGGCATCGATGCGCGCCTCCAGCCCACGCGGCTCGCGGCCGTTGTAGCTGACTTCGCCGCCGTAGATCAGGCGCCGGTCGCCGGACAGGCGATAGTAGTCGAGCACGAAGTTGGCGTCAGACAGGGCATCGTTATGCGGCAGTACCTGTGCGGCCTGGGCTTCGCTGAGCGGTGCGGTGGCAATCATGTAGTTGGCGGCGGGCATGATGCGGCCGTCGAGCTCCGCCACCAGGCCACGCAGATAGGCGTTGGTGGCTACCACCAGGCTGTCGGCGATCACCACGCCCTGAGGGGTGAACACGCGCACCGGCGCGCCGCGCTGAATCTCCAGCGCCGGCGTATGTGGATACAGTTCGGCGCCGGCTCGCTCGGCGGCACGCGCCAGGCCCAGGGTGTAGTTGAGCGGATGCAGGTGGCCGGCCTCGCTCTCGAACAGCGCGCCTGGGTAGGCATCGCTGACCACGCGCTCACGCAGGGTGTCGCCCTCCAGCCAGCTCAAGGCTTGGTAGTCGTAGTCGCGGGCCAGGCGATCGCGGAAATCCTGGAGTTCGCGCACGTGACGCGGCTTGACCGCGGCGTGCAGATAGCCCCAGGCCAGGTCGCAGGGGATCGCATGGCGTTCGACCAGGGCGGCGGTCAGGCGCACCGCCTCGCGGCTCATCTCCCAGATCTCGCGGGCCCGCGGCCGCCCCAGCGCCTTCTCCACCGTGATGATGTCGGTCCCCAGGCCGGGCAGGATCTGACCACCACTGCGCCCCGAAGCGCCGTGACCTATCTCACCAGCTTCCAGCAGCGCCACCGAATAGCCGCGTTCGGCCAGATGCAGCGCCGTGGAGCAGCCAGTCACCCCACCGCCGATAACGCACACGTCGACGCGCCGCTCGCCGGCCAGCGACTGACTGGCCTCGGGGCGAACAGCAATGCTGTCGCGATAGTAGGATGCGGGGGCCTCAAAGGTCGGTTCGGCCATGCGGGATTCCTTGTAGAGCGAATCGGGTCGCCGGTTATTGTTGTTGAATTCTTTCACCATCTACTGGCCAAGCCATGCCTCTTGGTGCTGACCAACGCCATCAGTCTGCCATCAGACCACCAAGGCATGTCAAGTATTCAATAACGATAAACATCGAGCCGTCGAACGCAGACTCAGGAATACCGCGCAGGCTCAGCGCCTGCAGCAGGCGGCACAGGCGGGGTCGCGGGGGACCTTGAAGTGGCGCCACTCGCCGCGCAGGCCGTCGAAGGTGGAGAGCCCGCGGTGCGGCGTGCCGGCCCCGCTCAGCAGCTTGACCGCCTCGAGCGCCTGAAACGTGCCGATCACCCCGACCAGCGGTGCCACCACGCCGTTCTCGGCACAGCGCAGCTCGTCGTCGGCCTCCCCCGCCTCGCCCGGTGGATAGAGGCAGGCGTAGCAGGGGCTTGAGGGATCGCGCAGATCGAATACCGCCAACTGGCCGGAGAAACGAATTGCCGCGCCAGAGATCAGCGGCCGCCCCGCGGCCAGGCAGGCACGATTGATAGCGTAGCGGCTGGAGAAGCGGTCGGTGCAGTCGATCACCAGATCGCATTCGGCCACCGCGCCAGCGAGCGCTTCGCCGTCGAGATGTGCGGTGAGCACCTCGACCCGACAGCCTGGGTTCAGCGCCTGGGCCGCCTCGCGGGCGGACTCTGCCTTGTTGCGCCCCAGATCGGCCTGAGCGTGGGCGATCTGACGCTGCAGGTTGGAGAGTTCGACCACATCGGCATCGGCCAACGTCAGCCGCCCGACGCCGGCGGCCGCCAGATAGAGCGCCACCGGTGAGCCCAGCCCACCGGCACCGATCACCAAGGCGTGGCTGGCCAGCAACCGCTCCTGGCCGGCAATCTCGATCGGCTCGAGCATGATCTGGCGGCTGTAGCGCAACAGCGCCTCATCGTTCATGGTGGCATCACTTGTCACTGAGTTCCTCGATATCCGGCACGTGCAGGGAGAACTCCTCCTTGACCTCCTCCATCACCACGTAGCTCTTCGATTCCTTGACACCCGGCAGGGTCAGCACCACGTCGCCGAGCAGTTGGCGGTAGGCGGACATTTCCGGAATCCGGCACTTGAGGATATAGTCGAACTGCCCCGAGACCAGGTGGCACTCCTGAATTTGCGGCAGCTTGCTCACCGCACGGCGAAATTCGTCGAATACCGCCGGCGACTGGGTCTCGAGACTGATCTCGACGAACACCAGCAGGTTGGCCTTGAGCGCTTTGGGATCGAGCACCGCCTTATAACCGCGGATGATGCCCGAGCGCTCGAGGCGCTTGACCCGCTCCAGACAGGGCGTAGTGGAGAGCCCGACCTGGGCGGCCAGGTCGACGTAGGAGATTCGCGCGTTGTCCTGTAGACAGCGCAGGATCTTGAGGTCGATACGGTCCAGCGAACGTGTCTTGGCTTTCATTATCGTATGCTATCCGGCCAATGGCAGTTGAGTTGGTACTTGCCAGCAATATCCACTGCTAAGATTAGAATAACAAGAAATAAACAGCAGGCGGTGGCTATTTGCCAGCAATTGAGAGCGCACACCGGCGCGCCCCGCCATTACTATTACCACACTCGGCGAACAGCGCTCCAGCCACGCGGCCGGTCAGCCCTCAACGCTACCCAGGCTCACCCGCTCACGCCCACCGAGGTCATCGAGGCTCGTAACCTGCCGATAGCCCGCCTCACTTAGTGCCGCACGCACCGCCTCGCCCTGAGCCATGCCGTGCTCGAGCAGCAGCCAGCCTCCCGGAAGAAGATGCTCGCGGGCCCCCAAGATCAGCCGTCTAAGATCGGCCAGGCCGCCCGCTTCGGCAACCAGTGCCGAGTGGGGCTCGAAGCGCACGTCGCCTAGGTCAAGATGCGGATCGTCGGCGGCGAGATAGGGAGGGTTGGCAACGATCAGCGCAAAGCGCTGATCGGCAAGCGCTGCGAACCAGTCGCTTTGGCAAAAGCGTGCGTTGGTGAGCGCCAGGCGCTCGGCATTGGCACAGGCAAGTGCCACTGCAGCGGGCTCGCGGTCGACGCCAAGCACCTGCCACCCGGGGCGCTCACTGGCGAAGGCCAGGGCAATGGCCCCGCTCCCGGTGCCCAGGTCGAGCAGCTCGCCAACCGGGGCCGAGGCCCTCTCCAGCGCGGCCTCCACCAGTCGTTCGGTATCCGGCCGCGGGATCAGGGTCGCTGGCGACGTGGCCAGGGCCAGCCCCCAGAACTCGCGTTCGCCAGTCAGATAGGCCACCGGCCAGCCGCCAGCGCGCAGCGCCAGCAGCGCCTCGAAACGCGCCCGCGACCAGGCCTCGATGTCGCGATCGCCCCAGGTATAAAGCCAGGTCCGGTCACGCTCGAGCACATGACACAGCAGTACCTCTGCATCCAACCGCGGGCTCGATGACTTGCTGCTCGCCAGGCGCTCGGCGGCTCGCGCCACCAGATGATCGAGGCGCATCAGGCCTCCTGCAGGGCAGCCAACTGCTCGGCCTGATACTCGTGGATCAGCGGTTCGATCACCTCGTCGAGCTGCTCGCCGGTAATCACGTCGTTGAGCTTGTAGAGGGTCAGGTTGATGCGGTGGTCGGTGATCCGCCCCTGCGGGAAATTGTAGGTGCGAATGCGCTCACTGCGGTCGCCGGAGCCGACAAGCGAGCGCCGCGCATCGGCCTGCTGCTGGCGCTGGCTGTCCACCGCACTCTGCTTTAGCCGCGCGGCCAGCAGCGACATCGCCTTGGCGCGGTTCTTGTGCTGGCTGCGCTCCTCCTGGCACTCCACCACCACCCCGCTGGGCAGGTGGGTGATGCGAATCGCCGAGTCGGTGGTATTGACGTGCTGACCGCCGGCGCCGCTGGAGCGGAAGGTATCGACGCGCAGGTCGCCGGAGTTGATATCGATATCCCCCACCGCATCGGCCTCGGGCATCACCGCCACGGTGCAGGCCGAGGTGTGGATGCGTCCCTGGGACTCGGTGGCCGGTACCCGCTGTACGCGGTGCGCACCAGACTCGAACTTGAGCCGCGCATAGGCGCCGTCGCCCTTGACCCGGGAGATGATCTCCTTGTAGCCGCCCTGCTCGCCGTGGCTGGCACTGACCACCTCGACTCGCCAGCCGCGCTTCTCGGCATAGCGCGAGTACATGCGGAACAGGTCGCCGGCGAACAGCGCTGCCTCGTCGCCGCCGGTGCCGGCGCGCACCTCGAGAAACACGTTGCGTCCATCGTCGGGGTCCTTGGGTACCAGCAGCCGCTTGAGCTCCTCTTCCAGCGCCACCAGACGCGCACGCCCCTCTTCCAGCTCCAACTCGGCCAGTTCACGCATATCGGCGTCACTGTCGCCGGTGAGCTGCGCGGCAGCTTCGACGTCGCCCTCCACGCTGCGATACTCGCGCCAAGTGGTCACCAGGTCCTCGAGCTCGGCATACTCCATTGAGTAATCGCGAAAGCGCGCCTGATCGCTGATTACCTCGGGCTCGGCCAACAGGGCAGAGAGCTCCTCGAATCGCTCATGGAAGGATTCCAGACGCTGGCGCAGTGTGGCTTTCATTGACGATCCTGTAATGGTGAAAAGAAGTGAGCCGGGGCTCGGGTCGGCTAGGCGTCTTGAGATGGTGCCGATTCATCGATCAGCAGCGCCTCGGCGGCGGCGATGACATCCTGGCGTTCGGCACCAGAGGCCTCACGCAGGCGCAGGGTAGGGCCATGCATGAGCCGATTGGCCAGCTGGCTGGCCAACCTCGACACCACCCGCTGGGGGTCCTCTCCCTTGGCCAGCTGGGCCAACGCCTGGGCCTCGGCCTCGGCGCGAATGCCTTCGCCCTGCTCGCGGTAGCGGCGTATCAGCTGGCCGGCACCGCGCACGCGGCGCTCGTGCTGCCAGCTGCCCACGCCGTGCTCGATCAGCGACTCGGCCTGATCGGCAGCCACCTGGCGGTGACGGCGGTTCTCCTCGATGACCTCGTGCAGATCGTCGACGGTATAAAGGAAGATATCCGAGAGATCGCCAACCTGAGGCTCGATATCGCGGGGCACGGCGATGTCGACCATGAAGATCGGCCGGTGGCGGCGCTTCTTCAGCGCACGCTCGACCATGCCCTTGCCGAGGATCGGCAAGGGTGCAGCGGTAGACGAGATCACGATATCGGCACGCTCCAGGGCATGCGGGATCTCGTTGAGCGTGATGGCGGTGCCGCCGAACTCGCCGGCCAGGCGCTCGGCCCGCTCGCGAGTACGGTTGGCCACCACCAGCTCCCGCACCCCGGCCTCGTGCAGGTGGCGCGCTACCAGTTCGATGGTCTCGCCAGCGCCGATCAGCAGCGCCCGGGAGTGGGAAAAATCGTCGAAAATATGGCTGGCCATGCTCACCGCCGCGTAGGCCACCGAGACCGGATTCTCGCCGATACCGGTCTCGGTTCGCACCTGCTTGGCGATGGCGAAGGTGTGCTGAAACAGTCGCTCCAGCTCACCACCCAGCCCGCTATGCTGGCGCGCCGCCTGGTAGGCCTCCTTTAGCTGGCCGAGAATCTGCGGCTCGCCCAGCACCATGGAGTCGAGCCCCACCGCCACTCGCATCAGGTGACGCGCCGCGTCATGGTCGAGGTAGTGATAGGCGCAGCGCGACAGGTCCTCCACGCCGAGGCCGTGGAAACGGCCCAGCCAGTCGAGGATCCGGCCTTCGCCCTCACTGTCGGTGACGCAGTAAAGCTCGGTGCGGTTGCAGGTCGAAAGCACCGCTGCCTCGGCGACACCCGGCAATGCACGCAGCTCGGCGAGCGCTGCCTCCAGCTGCGTAGGGGTGAATGCCACCTGCTCGCGAACCTCCACGGCAGCGGTCTTATGATTGATTCCAAGGGCCAGAAGCGTCATGCAGTCTGCGTCTTCGCTAGGGGGAACGGCGAACTCGTCACGGTCAATCCTGTCCATCAAGACAGCGCATTCTATCACAGCCCACCACGTGGGCACTCCCCGAGATGGCTTTGCCGCGGCCTCGCAAGGCGTTTATGCTGAGCCCTCGGCTCTGGAAGCGAGATCATCATGCCAGCACGTTTACTCCTCACCGCCCTGACGGCCACTGCAGCGCTACTGTTGGCCGCCTGCCAGAGCACGACGGTGACGCCCTTCGCCGAGCAGGAGGATCCCCTGGCATCGGCGCCAGCCATCGAACGCGGCCTGGACGCCGACGGCCTGGCGGCCCTAATGACCGCCGAATTCGCTGGCCAGCGCGGCGACTACCGTACCGCCAGCCAGGGCTATCTGGCCATGGCCGAACGCTATCAGTCGGTCGCGCTGATCGAGCGTGCCGCCCTTGCGGCACGCTTCAGCGACGATCCCACACTGTTCGAGACCACCGCGCGTCGCTGGCGCGAACTGGCGCCAGAGGCCGAGGCCCCGGCGCGCTTGCTCTCCGGGCTTGCCATGCAGCGCGGCGACTGGCAGGACGGCCTCGAGCAGCGCCTGGCGCTGGCCCAGCGCGGCGGCCACGCCGAGCTGACCAATTTCGTCGAGCAGGCCATCGACGAGGGCGCCAACCTGCCGCCGCTTCTCGAGCTGCTGCACGAACATCTCGAGATAGTCGATACCTCACGCGCTCAGCACCACGATGCGGTGTTGGCCACCGCACTGCTGGAGGCCGCTACCGGCCAGTCAGCACGTGCCCAGGCGCGGCTCGACACTCTCGATGACAGCCATGCCGAGCTCCCCGAACTGTGGCTGACCCGCGCCCGACTAGCCCTCGACAGAGGCGATGCTGCCGCCGCCCGCCGCGCCTCGCAGCGCGGGATCGACGTTTCACCGGACGACGGCCGCTTCATCCTGATGCTGGCCCAGAGCGAACTCATGCTGGGCAATATCGAGGCCGCAGAGGCACAGACCGACATCCTGCTCGAACGCCACGCCGCCAGCAACGACCTGCGCCTGGCACTGGCTCAGCTGTATCTCGACGAGACCCACCCGGAGCCGGCACGACGCCTGCTGCTGCCACTGGTCAGCGGCGATGACACGCCGGCCTTGGCCTTTACCCTGCTCGGCGCCATCGCCGAGGAGGAGGGCGAGATCGACAACGCCCTGCTTTATTACCGTCAGGTTCCGCCCGGCGAGCACTTCCTCCAGGCGCGACTGTTCGCCGCACGCATGCTAATGGACGATGAGCGCCTGCCCGATGCTCGCTCCTTCCTACGCATCGAGCGTCTGCGCCACGATGAACAGGCGGCGAGCCTGGCCGCCCTCGAGGTCGAACTGCTCGACCAGCGTGGCCTGGACGCCGAGGCCGATGAGCTGCTCGAGCAGCAACTGCGCGAAACGCCGGACAGCGACGAGCTGCTTTATCTGCGCGCCATGCGTGCCTTTAATGACGGCGATCTGGCGGCCATGGAGCGCGACCTGCAGCGGATCATCGACAACGATCCCAACCATGCCATGGCGCTCAATGCCCTGGGCTACACCCTCGTGGACCTGACCGACCGCACCGAAGAAGGCATGGCACTTGTCGAGCGGGCCTATCGGCTGGCCCCGGACAACCCGGCGATCCTCGACAGCATGGGCTGGGGCTATCATCGCCTTGGCGACGACGAGCGTGCCCTGCCCTACCTGGAACGCGCCTACGCCAACATGCCCGACCAGGAGATCGCCGCCCATCTCGCCGAAGTACTTTGGGAGCTGGGTCGCGAAGACGAGGCTCGCGAGCTGATCCGCGAGGCCCATGCCCGTTTCGAAGAGCGGCCGGTGGTCGATGAGCTGCTCGAGCGACGCCCCGAGATGTCCCCCGAGCACTAACTCGGCCTGGCGCCGAATGACCTGTCAGTCCATCGACCAAAGGAAGACGCCCGATAATGAAGCCCACCAAGACAGTGACGTCGCTAGCACTACTGCTCACCCTCCTGATCCTGGCTGGCTGTGCCACGCGCGCCCCGGACCCCGATGCCCTCGCCGAACGCGGTGAATGGGGTGAGCAGCGCAGTGCGGTGGAAGCCCTGGAGCGCTGGCGGCTGGCCGGCCGAGTAGGGATTCGCGCCCCCGGCGATTCGACCACCGCCAACCTCGACTGGCTGCAGCGTCCCCACTACTACCGTCTGTTGTTGAGCGGCCCGTTCGGCGCCGGCACCAGTATTCTCGAAGGGCGGGATGGCCAGGTCAGCTTGACCACCAACCAGGGGCGCTTCGAGGCCGACAGCCCCGAGGCGTTGATGGAAGAGCAGCTCGGCTGGGCGCTACCGGTATCGGCCCTCGACCACTGGGTGCGCGGCCTACCCGACCCCGACAGTCGCCACGACCTCGACCATGACGACCAGGGCTTTCCCGAGCTGCTGCGTCAGGACGGCTGGGAGATCGCGTACCGCGACTGGATCGAGACAGAGGCGCTATGGCTACCGCGCCGCCTGATCATGACCTTCGACGAGATCCGCGTGACCCTGGTGGTCAACGAGTGGCGACTGGAAGAGCGCAGTGAGTGAGGTCGCCGAACTGGTACTGCCGGCGCCGGCCAAGCTCAACCGCATGCTGCACATCACCGGCCGACGCGCCGACGGCTATCATGAGCTGCAGACGCTGTTTCAGTTTCTCGACCACGGCGACGAGCTGTACTTTCGGCGTCGCGGTGATGGCCAGGTCCACCTGACCCCAGCGCTGCCCGATGTCGCCCACGACGACAACCTGATCATCCGTGCTGCCCAACTGCTCCAGCGCGAGAGTGGCTGCCGGCTGGGCGTCGATATCCACCTCGACAAGCGCCTGCCGCTGGGCGGCGGTCTCGGCGGTGGCAGCTCGGATGCCGCCACCACCCTGCTGGCACTGGACAAGCTATGGGGCTTACAGCTCGGCGAAGAGCGCCTGGCAGCCCTTGGCCTGACATTGGGGGCAGACGTACCGGTTTTCGTGCGCGGCCGCGCCGCCTGGGCCGAAGGCATCGGCGAACGGCTCACCGCGGTCGAGCTGGATACCCCCTGGTTCGTGGTAATCCATCCCGGCGTGATGGTCTCGACACCGGCAGTGTTCCGGGCGCCACAATTGACACGCCACACCCCCCCCATTAGTATGGCGCGCGCACTGCAGGGGGCGGCAACGTGGCGCAACGACTGTGAAGCCACGGTGCGCATGCTGTATCCCGAGGTCGCCCGCGCCATCGACTGGCTCGCGGGCCAGGCACCGACCATGCTGACCGGCACCGGCGCCTGCCTCTTCGCTCGATTGACGAGCGAAACGCAAGCCGATAGCATTTTGCGGCGGATAAACCATGACTGGCAGGCCTTCAAGGCCCGCGGTCATAACGTTTCTCCCCTTCATGCGGCGCTGGGATATGCAGGCAACGGGCCTGTCTCCTGTTGGCCCGACGCGACATATTGACGTATGCCGCGGGGAGTTAAGCGGTAAGGTTGCTGGGGTATAGCCAAGTGGTAAGGCACCGGTTTTTGGTATCGGCATTCCCAGGTTCGAGTCCTGGTACCCCAGCCATTCCCCCTATCCTCCCAGGCCATGTGCATCCCTGAACGAGACCCAAGACTCCCCAAAAGGTGGCTGCGCGTGTCAAAATTGATGGTTTTCGCCGGGAACGCCAATCCCGAACTCGCCCGCAAGATTGCCGAAGGACTCGATAACCGCCTCGGCCATGCGACGGTCGGCCAGTTCAGCGATGGTGAAATCGCGGTCGAAATCAACGAGAACGTGCGCGGCAAGGATGTCTTCATCCTGCAGTCCACCTGCGCGCCGACCAACGACAACCTGATGGAATTGATCCTGATGGTGGATGCCCTGCGGCGCGCCTCGGCGGCGCGTATCACCGCGGTGGTGCCCTACTTCGGCTACGCCCGTCAGGATCGCCGGGTACGCTCCGCCCGAGTGCCGATCTCGGCCAAGGTGGTCGCCGACATGATGGTCAAGGCCGGCGTCGACCGGGTCATGACCATGGACCTGCACGCCGACCAGATTCAGGGGTTCTTCGACGTGCCAGTGGACAACGTCTACGGCTCGCCGATCCTGCTCGACGACATCGAGCGGCAGAATTACGACGACCTGGTAGTGGTCTCGCCGGACGTGGGCGGCGTGGTCCGCGCCCGAGCCATTGCCAAGCAGCTGAACGCCGATCTCGCCATCATCGACAAGCGTCGCCCCCAGGCCAACCAGGCCCAGGTGATGCACATCATCGGTGAGATTCAGGACCGCACCTGTGTGGTGGTGGACGACATGATCGATACCGCCGGCACCCTGTGCAAGGCCGGCGAGGCACTCAAGCAGCACGGCGCACGCCGCGTGGTGGCCTACGCCACTCACCCGATCCTTTCGGGCCCCGCGGTGGACAACATCATGGGCTCGGTGCTCGACGAAGTCGTGGTCGCCGATACCATCCCGCTGTCCGAAACCGCCCGCCGCAGTGGCAAGATTCGCCAGCTGTCGGTGGCCGGGCTGATCGCCGAAGCGATCCGTCGGGTCAGCAACGAAGAATCCGTCAGCGCGATGTTCCACTGACAGCCGTCAGGGCACAGCGCGCGGATACGTGCCCGGCCTCCGCCGGGCTCCGAGGGCGCCAATCGTCTGGTCGCGGGCGGTGGCGTTCTCTTGATTAACCATGAGGTTATACCCAATGTCAGATTTCACTCTTACTGCCAGCGTTCGCAACGACCTGGGGAAAGGTGCGAGCCGCCGCCTGCGTCGTGCGAACCAACAGGTGCCGGCCATCATCTACGGTGGTGAAACCGCGCCCCAGACCATCGCGGTGGACAAGACCGCCTTCTACAAGGCGATCGAGGACGAGTCGTTCTTCTCCTCGCTGATCAACCTCGAGGTCGAAGGCAAATCACAGCAGGTCGTGGTGCGTGATCTCCAGCGTCACCCCTACAAGCCGCTGGTCACCCACGCCGACTTCATGCGTGTGGATGCTACCCACGAGATCACCCTCAACGTGCCGCTGCACGTGGTGGGTGAAGACACCTGTGCCGCGATCAAGGACCAGGATGGTGAGCTCCACGTGCTGGCCAACGAAGTGGAAATCAGCTGCTTGCCGAAGGACCTGCCTGAGTACCTGGAGATCGACATCACCAATGTCGAGCTGGGCACCACGCTGCACCTGTCCGATCTGAGCGTGCCGGCCGGCGTGACCCTGGTCGCCCTGACCCACGGCGAAGACCACGACAACGCCATCGTCAACATCACCAAGGCCAAGGTACGTGCCGAGGAAGATGAAGACGCGCCGGAAGCACCGGAAACCAAAGACGACAGCGCTGAAGACGAGGACAAGTCCGAGTAATCGGACCGGGTCCAGGGCGCCCTCACGCGAGGGCGCCTCTCTGAGGTAAGATCAAGCGCTTCGGCGCTTGATTTTTTTTGCCTGCACACTCAAGGAGGATCCGCAACATGCCTCAGGTCAAGGCGCTTATCGGACTCGGCAATCCCGGCGACAAGTACACGGAGACGCGCCACAATGCCGGCGCCTGGCTAGTCGAAGCGCTTGCCAAGGACCAGCACACACCGCTGCGCGCCGAGCGCAAGTTTCTCGGCCACTACGCCAAGATCTCGCTGGCCGGCCAAGAACTGCACCTGCTCAATCCCCAGACCTACATGAACCGTAGCGGCGGCGCCGTGGCAGCGCTGTGCCAGTTCTTCAAGATCCTCCCGGATGAGCTGCTGGTGGCTCACGACGAACTCGATATCGCCCCCGGCACCGCCCGCTACAAGACCGGCGGCGGCCACGGCGGCCATAACGGCCTGCGCGACATCATCAGCGCACTGGGCAACGACAAGTCGTTCCACCGCCTGCGCATCGGCATCGGCCACCCCGGTGAGGCCGGCCAGGTCGTCAACTATGTGCTGAGCCGCCCCGGCAAGGCCGAGCGCAGCGCCATCGATGCCGCGCTCGGCGAGATCGAGGCCACCCTGCCCGATGCCGTGAGCGGCGACTGGGCGCGGGCGATGAATCGGCTGCACAGTTTCACAGCGCCAAGCGCCTAGAAGGTCAAGCGGCGTAGCCGCGTTCTTACTACTGACCGCTTATCTCTACCACCTTGGTCAAGTAGAATAGTGGCCAATCGCCTATCACTAACGACTTCCAGGAAGATTCCATGGGTTTCAACTGCGGTATCGTCGGCCTGCCCAACGTCGGCAAGTCCACCCTCTTCAACGCACTGACCAAATCCGGTATCGACGCCGAGAACTTCCCGTTCTGCACCATCGAGCCGAACGTCGGTATCGTACCGATGCCCGACCCGCGCCTCGATAAGCTGGCCGATATCGTCAAACCGCAGAAAGTGCTGCCCACCACCATGGAGTTCGTCGATATCGCCGGCCTGGTCGCTGGCGCCTCCAAGGGCGAGGGGTTGGGCAACAAGTTCCTGGCCAATATCCGCGAGACCCAGGCCATTGCCCACGTGGTGCGCTGCTTCGATAACGACAACGTCATCCACGTCGCCAATCAGGTCGATCCGCGCGTCGATATCGAAACCATCAACCTGGAGCTGGCACTGGCCGACCTCGATACCGTGGAACGCGCCATTCAGCGCCTGGTGCGGGTCGCCAAGGGCGGCGACAAGGAGGCCATCGCCACCAAGGAGATCCTCGAGCGCATTCAACCGCACCTCGCCGAGGGCCTACCGCTGAGAAGCTTTGGCCTCGATGAGGACGACAAGAAACAGCTCAAGAGTTTCGGCTTCCTGACCCTCAAGCCGACCATGTACATCGCCAACGTCAACGAGGACGGCTTCGAGGCCAACCCCTACCTCGAGGTGGTCAACGAGATCGCCGCCGAGGAAGGCGCCGTGGTAGTGCCGGTATGCAACCAGATCGAGGCCGAAATCGCCGAACTGGATGACGAGGAGCGCGCCATGTTCCTCGACGAAATGGGCATGGACGAGCCGGGCCTCGACCGGGTAATCCGCGCCGGCTATGCACTGCTCGACCTGCAGACCTACTTCACCGCCGGGGTCAAGGAGGTTCGCGCCTGGACGGTCAAGGTCGGTGCCACCGCCCCTGAAGCGGCAGGCGTGATCCACACCGACTTCCAGAAGGGCTTTATTCGCGCCGAAGTCATCGGCTACGACGACTACGTCAGCCTGGGCGGCGAACAGGGCGCCAAGGATGCCGGCAAGTGGCGCCTGGAAGGCAAGGAGTACGTGGTCAAGGATGGCGACGTGATCCACTTCCGGTTCAATGTCTAACTCAGGTTGTGTCTGAAAAGTCAGCGAGCGCAGCCAGTTTTCAGTCATAACCTAAAATAGTTGACGGATCATGCCCTTACCCGTATGATTCGCCCCCGTTGGCTACGTAGCTCAGCTGGTTAGAGCACATCACTCATAATGATGGGGTCCCCTGTTCGAATCAGGGCGTAGCCACCACGATTAAAAAACCCGCTGCTCCGGCAGCGGGTTTTTCGTATGGGTCGTGCTTAGGCGGCCAGCGCCGGATCAGCTCAGCGCTGGACGGTTGACGAAGGCCTTGAGGGCACGGATCAGGTGGGCGACATCGCGGCTGCCGGCGGTCTCGCGAATCGAGTGCATGCCCCACTGGGCCACGCCCACATCCAGCGTCGGCACCCCGAGCTCAGTGGCGGTAATCGGGCCGATGGTACTGCCACAGCCCATGTCGGCGCGGGTCACGAAGGTCTGTACCGGCACCCCGGCCTCGCGGCACAGCTCGCGGAACATCGCTGCGGTAGCGCTGTTGGTGGCATAGCGCTGATTGGCATTGACCTTGATCACCGGCCCGCCGTTGATCGCCGGCCCGTGAGCGGCATCGTGCTTGTCGGCGAAATTGGGATGTAGGGCATGGGCGTTGTCGCAGGAGATCATCCGCGATGCCTGGATCAGTCGGATGAACGACTCCTCACCGGGCGTGCCAAGCTGCTCGCAGACTCGACGCAACACGTCGCCAAGGAACGGCCCCTGGGCGCCGCAGGCGCTGGCACTGCCGACTTCTTCATGGTCGTTGGCGACCAGGACGGCTCCCTGACGGCCGTCGGAGTCGAGCAGCGCTTCCAGGCCAATGAAGCACGACAGCAGATTGTCGAGGCGAGCACTGGCGATCAGCTCACTGTTCACGCCAACCCGCGCCGGCGGCTGAGTATCGTAGAGTGCCAGTTCGAAATCCAGCACCTCGGCCGTCTCCAGGCCATGCTGCTCGTAGAGCCAACGACGAAGCAGAGGCTCCAACCCCGCCTCCTCGCTCCCCTGCAGTAGCACCGGCGCCATCTGCGTCTGCGGATTGATGGCGCGACCGTTGTTGGCCTCGCGGTCGAGGTGGATTGCCAGGCTGGGGACGATCGCCACCGGCCGCTCGACGTTGAGCAGCACGCCCTGCAGACGCCCGTCCTCGCGGCGCACGTGGACGCGTCCGGCGAGCCCCAGATCGCGATCAAACCACGGCGCCAGCAACGCCCCGCCGTAAACCTCCACGCCCAGCTGCAACCACCCCTGCTGGTGCAGGACGGCATTGGGCTTGAGGCGAAGCCCCGGGCTGTCGGTATGCGCACCGAGCATGCGCAGCGCGCTGAGCGGCTCATCGGGCAACTGCAGGGCAATGATCGAGGAGTCATTGCGCGTCACATAGACCCTCTCGCCGGGGGCTAACTGCCAGGCTTGCGTCTCTTCCAGGCGACGATAACCGGCACGCTCCAGACGCCGCGCCATGTTGGCTGTCGCATGCCATGGCGTCGGAGATGCTTGCAGAAAGGACAACAATCGTTCCAATGTAGGGTCGTGGGGCATGATCATCCTCATCTAAGAGTCTGTGTCTGGCGACGCAGGCTGCTACAATGCCGGCTCGGCCATGGCAACTCAGGTGCCGGACGCTGGTCTAGGGAAGAAGTGTACATGAAACCGGGAGTGCTTCATTGATGAGCCTGATTGCAGCCATTCGGCAATTGAGTGCCCTTGTGCTGGTGCTAACCTTAAGCACCGCGATACATGCCCAACCCGAACCCTCCGACGCTCAACGTCAGGCTGCCACCGAGGTCGCCGAATCGCTACGCTATGGCCACTACGCCGATGTCAGCCTCGGCAAGGCGTGGTCGCGTGACGCCTTTCAGCGCTATCTGGAGGTACTCGACGGTCAGCGCGCCTACCTGACGCAAGCCGATGTCGACGAGTTTCGTGATCTCGAAACCCAGCTCGACAACGTGCTCTATGACGGTGAACTGGAGCCAGTCTTCGCACTTCACAGCCGCTACCAACAGCGGCTGGAAGCGCGACTAAACTGGATCCTCGACCGTCTCGATGAGGGCTTGAGCTACACCTACGACGATGACGAGCGTCTCGATCTCGACCGCGACGAGGCCCCCTGGGCCGAGAGTCAGGCCGAGCTCGATGAGCTATGGCATAAGCGTCTCAAGAATGCCGCCCTCAGCCAGATGCTCAACGAGCTGGACGACGAACAGGTCATCGACAATCTGCGCCAGCGCTACGAGGGCCAGCTATCTCGCGTTCGTCAAACCAACAGCGAAGACATCTTCGGGCTGTTCATGGCCGCCATGACCAGCACCATCGACCCGCATACCGAGTACATGTCGCCGCGTCAGGGGGAATCCTTCGATATCCAGATGCGGCTGTCGCTGGAGGGCATCGGCGCACTACTGCAGAGCGAAGGCGAGTACGTCAAGGTCTCCAGCCTGGTGCCAGGCGGCCCCGCCGAGCGCGCCGGCGTCCTCGAGCCGGCCGACCGGATCATTGCCGTAGGCCAGGAAGACGAAGAGGAGATGGTCAACGTCATCGGCATGCGCCTTGATGAAGTGGTCGACCTGATCCGCGGCCCCAAGGGCTCGGTCGTCCGCCTCGACGTGGTGCCCGCCCAGGCCGTCGACATGACCCGCTCGCGGGTCGTGGAGATCACCCGCGACACCGTTGACCTGGAGGACCAGGCGGCCAGCAGTGAAGTGGTCGAATTTACCCGCGACGGTCGCAGCCACCGGGTCGGCGTAATCAAGATCCCGACCTTCTATGTCGACTTCGATGCCTGGCAAGCCGGCGAGGATGAGTATCGCAGCACCACCCGCGATGTGGCGCGCGAGGTCGAGTCACTCAAGGAGCAGGGCGTCGAGGGCATCGTGCTCGACCTGCGCAACAACGGCGGTGGCGCCTTGCAGGAAGCCAATTCGCTGATCGGCCTGTTCATCGACCGCGGCCCTACCGTGCAGGTGCGCGACGCCCGCGGCCGCATCAGCCTCTACGGCGACACCGAGAGCGGCAGCCTCTACGAGGGACCGCTGGGGGTGCTGGTCAACCGACTGTCGGCCTCGGCCTCGGAAATTTTCGCCGGCGCCATCCAGGACTACGGTCGCGGCCTGGTGCTCGGCAACCGTACCTTTGGCAAGGGCACGGTGCAGACCGTCAACGACCTCAGCCACGGCCAGGTCAAGCTGACTCGCGCCAAGTTCTACCGCATCTCCGGCGAGAGTACTCAGCACCGCGGCGTGGAACCGGACATCGTGTTCCCCAGCCTGCTCGACCCCGAGATCATCGGTGAGAGTGCACTCGACAACGCCCTGGAGTGGGACACCGTGCGCGCCGTGCAGTATCGCCACTACGGCGAGCCGTGGCGCTACCTCGAAGAGCTGAGTGCACGGCACCGCGAGCGCGTGGCAGCGAACCCCAACTTCGTCTATCTCGAGTCTCAGGCGGAACTGGCCCGCGAGCTGCGCGAAGAGCAGACCAGCGTCAGCCTCAACCGCGAGCAGCGACAGCACGAGATGGAAGAGCTAGAGGGGCGTCAGCTCGGCCTCGAGAACGACCGCCGTCGCGCCCTGGGCCTCGAGCTACTCGACGACTGGGTCGACGCCCGCGGCGAGGATGAAGAGGAGAGCGAGCCCGCCGAGCGTGCCAAGCTACTGGAAAGCGCCGAGGTGCTCCTCGACTACGCGCTGCTGGTCGAACAGCGCTAAGCGCTCCCGACTCACCGTTCGACTGCCCCGCCACTACGGCGGGGCAATCGTTTGTGCATTCGACTACGCTGATATCAACGCCGTATCACCCATGGCGATGACAAGGATGTCAGCATGATCTCTCTCCGCTACACCGCTCCGGGCCTACTGCACTGGTTCACCAGCCTGGCGTTGGCTTTCTGCAGCGCCACTCTCCTGCCCACCGCCGTTGCGTATGACTGCCCCGATACGGCACCGGATGATGCCAGTGTCGAACAGCTCGCCGAACGCGTTGCCGCCTGGGACGAAGCCTATTATCAGCGCGGCGAGCGGTTGGTCGAGGATGCCCTTTACGACCAGGCACGCCAGCGGCTGGAGCGCTGGCAGGTCTGCCGCGGTAAGCGCTCCGCCGCCACCCCGCATGAGCCTGGTGGCCCGCTCCACCACCCGGTGGCACAGACCGGCCTGTCCAAGCTCGACGACCAGGCCAGCCTGGCACGCTGGATGCAGCGCCGCCAGGCTCACTCGCTGTGGGTGCAGCCCAAGGTCGACGGCGTAGCCGTGACGCTGGTCTATGAACGCGGCCAGCTGGTTCAGGCCATCAGCCGCGGCGACGGCGAACGCGGCAGCGACTGGCTGCCACATCTACGCCAGGCGCCCCATGTTGCCCAGCGCCTGACAGCCCCCTACCCAGCGCGCGTGGTGCTGCAGGGCGAGCTCTATCTGCGCCTTGGTGACCACGTGCAGGCCGAGCACGGCAGCGCTGGGGCGCGCAGTGCCATCATCGGCCTGATGGCCCGCCATGCCTGGCAGACGGAGGATGCCGAGCGGGTCGGCCTGTTCGTCTGGGACTGGCCGGACGGGCCAGCCGGCATGCAGCAGCGGCTGGACAGGCTCGCCGCCTGGGGCTTTGAGGACAGCGTGGCCATGACCCAGGCGGTGACCCGTGCCGAAGAGGTGGCCACCTGGCGTCAGCGCTGGTATCGCGGCGCCCTCCCCTTTGCCACCGATGGCATCGTCGTGCGTCAGAGCCAGCGGCCAGATGCCGAGGCCTGGCAGGCGGCCGCGCCGGCCTGGGCGGTGGCCTGGAAGCACCCGGCCCAGCAGGCGATGGCCGAAGTACGCGGTGTCGAGTTCCGGGTTGGCCGCACCGGCCAAATCACCCCGGTACTCAGGCTTATGCCCACCGTTCTTGACGATCGCACGATCCGCCGCGTGAGCCTCGGTTCGCTGGCGCAGTGGCAACGTCACGATATCCGCCCTGGGGATCACGTCACGATTCGCCTTGCCGGACTGACCATCCCCCAGTTCGAGTCGGTGCTGACGCGCCGCGAACCGCGCCCACCCCTCGACGCACCCGACCCCGCGGCCTATCACCCGCTGAGTTGCCTGCGTCTGAGCCCGGGCTGCGAAAGCCAGTTTCTGGCCCGGCTGACGTGGCTCTCCGGCCCGGACGGCCTAGACATGGCCGGCATCGGCGAGGGCAGCTGGCAACGCCTGATCGACGCAGGATTGATAGAGGGGTTGCTCGACTGGCGCATCCTCGACCCGGCTCAGCTTCAACAGGCCCACGGCGTCGGCGACGTTCGTGCCGCTCAGTGGCATGCGCGTTTTTCCGCTGCAGAGGAGCAGTCGCTGACATCCTGGCTAGTGGCCCTGGGCATGCCCAGCGTGGCCCCCGAAGCGCTGCAAGACGCCAGCGGAACGCTATCACTGGCCGAGCTTCGCCAGCGCGCCGTTGTCGACTGGCGTGCCCAGCCGGGGATCGGCGAGGTCAGCGCCGAACGGCTGGCGGCATTTTTCCATCATCCGCGCATAAGCGAGTGGCTCGACACCCTCAGCGATTCAGTCGCACGCTGAGCGCACCTCAGCCAGGCGGCGCTCGAGAAAGCGCTGCTCCGCCGCCTGGGGCGACAGCGCCAAGGCCTCGCGATAGGCCTGCGCTGCCTCATCGTAGCGTGCCAAGCGTCGTAGCAGGTCGGCGCGCACTGCCGGCAGCAGGTGGTAACCCGGCAGATGAATCTCATCGAGTAGTGCCAAGCCGACTTCGAGACCATCGGCCATGGCGATCGCCACGGCACGGTTGAGCGCCACCACCGGGGTCGGCTGCATGGCATGCAGCAGGCTGTAGAGGGCGGCGATGCGCCGCCAGTCGGTATCGGCAGCGGTAGCCGCCTCGACGTGCAGCCCAGCGATGGCGGCCTGCACGACATAGGGGCCGGGTGGGCCGTCGCGCAGCACCTGGTGCAGATGGGCACGCCCCTCTTCTATTGATTCATGATGCCAGCGCGCGCGTTCCTGATCCTCGAGCAGCACGATATCGCCGTTCGCGTCGAGACGCGTATCGCGCCGTGCATCGTGGAACAGCATCAATGCCAACAGGCCGCGCGCTTCGGGCTCGGCGGGCATCAGCCCCACTAGCAAGCGGCCCAGTCGGATGGCTTCATGACACAGTTCCTCGCGCACTAGCCGCTCGCCGCCGCTGGCGGCATAGCCCTCGTTGAAGATCAGGTAGATCACCGCCAGCACCGCATCGAGACGCTCACCAAGGGCGGCGTCATCCGGCACCTCGAACGGAATGCCGGCATCGCGTATCTTGGCCTGGGCGCGTACAAGGCGCTGGGCCAGCGTCGGCACCGGCAGCATGAACGCGCGGGCAATTTCCTCCGTGGTCAGACCGCCCAGAGTGCGCAAGGTCAAGGCAACCTGAGCGGGACGCCCGAGCGCCGGGTGGCAGCAGGTGAACATCAGCCGTAGGCTATCCAGCGGCACCTCATCATCCGGCGCTGGCGCCTCGCCCAGAGTCTGCTCGAGATGCATGGCCAACTCGCCCTGCTTGCGCTCGAGCATCTGGCGATGGCGCAGCTGATCGAGCGCCTTGTGGCGGGCGGTCGCCGCCAGCCAGGCCAGTGGACTGGGCGGCGTACCCTGCTCGGGCCACTGATACATGGCGGCCTCGAAGGCCGCCTGCAGCGCATCCTCGGCCAGGGCGAAGTCGCCGAAGCGACGAATCAGACCCGCCAGCAATCGGCCATAGGCCTCGCGATAGAGCGCGTCGAGATTCATTGCCTACATGCGATAGGCGGGGTCGACCGGCCGCACCTCGACCGAGCCCCCCACTCGCAGCGGCGGAATGCGTCGAGCCAGCGCCAGCGCCTCATCAAGATCGCGACACTCCACGACATGGAAGCCCCCCAACTGCTCGCGCGCCTCGGCGAAAGGCCCGTCGTGAGTCACCACCTGGCCATTGTGCTCGCGCAGCGTGGTAGCACTTTCCACCGACTGCAGACGCGCCCCGCCGCGATAAGCGCCGCTCGTGACCATCTCCTGGATCAGCGCATGGTAGTCGTGCATTACCGCATCGCGGGACGCCTCCGGCAGTCCCTCCCACAGCGTTTCGTCGATACAGCACATCAGCATGTATTGCATGTCATCTCTCCCCATTTATCTGACAAGGCCGTTCGCCCTGGTCATCACACTATCGCTGCAGGTCGGCGCTATTCGACATCGTCCCACTCCCGTCTGCTGGGAGATCAACGCTGCTTCATGGCCGCCACCGACAGGCCCGTGACCACGAAAGTCAGGCCGGCACCGACATTGAGACCAGCAACGATCCGTGGCCGCGCCTGCAGCCAGATGGAGAGACGCGCCGCAAAGACGCCCATGAGTGAGAACCCGACTGCCGTCAACGCAGCAAACCAGCCACCATAGATGAGCATTTGCACGGCGACGGATCCCGCCGCTGGGTCAACGAACTGGGGAATGAAGGCCAGCACGAACAGCCCCGGCTTGGGATTGAGGGCGGCAGAGAGAAAGCCGATGGCAAAGATGCGCACCAGCGGCTGGCGCTTGGAAGGCGCAAAGTGAATCAGGTTTCGCGCACGCAGCACCCGAATCCCGAGCCAGATCAGATAACCGGCGCCGAGCACCTTGACGACCCAGAAGGCAATCTCCGACGTCTGCAGCAGCAGCGTCAGGCCGAAGGTCGCCGCCAGCACGTGAAAGAGAATTCCTGCTCCCGAGGCCACCCCCGAGGTCCAAGCCGCCCGCCAGCCCTGGCTAAGCCCCCGCCCCACCGCCAGCAGGTTGTCAGGCCCTGGCGCAAGCACCAGCAGAATGCAGGCCGCGGTATAGGCGACCCAAATCTCGAACGAAAACATTGCCTCTCCTTAACGGTGATAGGTACGCGGCATCCTTGTCACCGCAAAGAATAGAACGCCTTGGCAAGGGCGCCACTATTCGACTTATCTCAAACGCCCAGGCACGGCTCAGCGAACACGTCTCGCAGCCATTCGTCGACCCGCTCGAGGGCAGCGTGGTCTTTGAAGCAGCCATGCCGAACCAGCTGATAGCGCAGCCCCGGCAGCCTTGGCCCGAACAGGAGATGACCCATGACCACCCTGCTCCACCTTGATACCAGCGCGAGCCCGGACATTCCGGGATCGATCCGCACGGCTCCCATTCGCGCCGTCTTAGCGCTCTTTCGTCGAGCAATGGCAAAAAGCCCGTCCCAGCGGTCGACGAACTGCTGGAGGCGGACCTGATCGTTGCCGGCGTGCAGAGGTACAACGTCGGCGTCCCGGCGGGCTTCAAGGTATATATCGACAACATCGTGCGAGTCGGGCGCACCTTCGGCTTCGACCGCTCGCGCCAAGGACTGCCCAACTGGCCAATGCTGACCGGGATGGGTAAGCGGATGGTGGTGCTGGGCTCCCGGGGCGACTACGGATACGAACCGGTCATGACTGACCCCAGTTGGCCCGTGACGCTCATTGCGTACATGGGCCGGCCATGCAGGCGCTGATCGAAGCGCTCTCCACGCTATCGCCGGACTTTCGGCGCTGGTGGGAGCAACCCGATCACGAAGCCTATCGCTACGGCATCGGCACGCTCATCGACGCCGACTCGGTTACCCAGACGTATGAACACACCACGCTGCTGGTGGACGAGCACCGGCATCTCCGGATGGTGGTTTACTTTTTTTCTGCCTCTTTGGGATAAACCACGAAAGCCAACTTGTTGCCATCCCCATCACGCACATAAGCCGCGTAGAAGCCTTCGGCATACTCCGGCCGATAGCCTGGAACCCCCTCGTCACTGCCGCCTTTGTCGATGGCGATTTGATATAACCTGTCGACCTGCTCGGGGGCAGCGAATTGGAAAGCCGTCATGGTGCCGTTTCCCACGTTGGCGGCTTGGCCATCGAAGGGATAGGTAACAAAGAACCTGGGGAAATCGAGATCGGTGTCTTTTCCATAGGAAACGCACGATTCGTCCTGCCAGCAGATATCCCAGCCCATTTCGGCGAAAAGTGGGTCATAGAACGTCCGTGCTTTATCTAAGTTTCTGGTCCCCACCATGGTGTAAGCGATCATACCCAGTTTCCCTCCTTACGGATGTCTCAAACCTCAGAACGACAGCGTAGCACTGCCTGTTTTCTGCGCCGCTGCTCCAGCGCCCAGCCCAGCGCGGGCAGTACCAGCATCGCCGAGGCCCAGGCGCAGGCGGCGAAACCAAGGTGCAGGAAGATGGGGCGATAGAGCAGCGCGCCGACGAAAACGCACAGGTAGGTTACCGCGCTATTCAGCCCCATAATGGCGCCGCGCTGCGCCGGGTCGAGCTCCCCCAGGCGGCGCAGCAGCAGGTTGAGAGCGATAGGGTTGGCCACGCCCCAGGCGGGCATCACCGAGGCGCTGAATTCACGTCATTCCCGTAGATTCTCCGTTACGGCGGCATCCACCAGTGCCGCCTCACGCTCGAGCAGCGTGCGCTTTCTCTCCACACCCCAGCGGTATCCGGAAAGCGCCCCGTCGCTACGCACCACCCGGTGGCAGGGAATGGCCAGCGCAATGCTATTGGCAGCACAGGCACTGGCAACGGCGCGCACTGACTTGGGCGAGCCGATTCGCTCCGCCAGCTCCTTGTAGCTAATGGTGTGCCCTACGGGAATCTCGGTCAGCGCCTGCCAGACCCGCTGCTGGAAGGCCGTGCCACGAATATCCAGGGGCAGCGACAACCCGACCTCGGGCGCCTCGACGAAGCCCACCACCCGGGCCACCCAGGCGTCGAAATCCTTTCCTCCCGGGACCAAGTTGGCATTGGCGAAACGATCTTGGAATTCCTGTAGCAGTGCCTCAGGGTCATTTCCCAGGGAGATAGCACAGAGTCCCTTGTCGCTTGCCGCGACCAGAATGGCGCCCAGAGAACACTCGCCCAGGGCAAAGCGGATCTCCAGGCCCTCTCCTCCCGAGCGGTAGCACTTTGGCGTCATGCCAAGTATCTGGGTCGACCCAGCGTAGAAGCGCCCGCTGGAATTGAAGCCTGCGTCATAGATCGCGTCAGTTACGGTCTCACTGTTAAGCAACTCAGCACGCACCCGCTCGGCACGACACGCCACACCATAGGCCTTGGGCGTGAGCCCGGTGACCGACTTGAACACCCGGTGGAAGTGAAAGCGACTCAGCCCCGCGGCTTGTGCCAGCTCATCGAGAGAAGGTAGGTCCTCGGCGGCCTCGATGCGCCGACAGGCACGCGCAATGCGCTCGGCATTACGTTGCGTCAGCGGGGCTTCCTGCGGCCTGCAGCGCTGGCACGGCCGATAGCCGGCCCGCTCGGCCGCCGCTGCGTCTGCATGGAACTCCGCGTTCTCGCGACGTGGCCGACGCGATGGGCAGGTCGGACGACAATAGATGCCCGTGGTACGCACCGCGTAGACGAAAGCGCCATCCGCCGCCGCAACGCGCGCCAGCACCGCTGCCCATTTCGCCTCATCGGAATCGAAGGCGGCAAGTGGTTCGGTGGTTGTCTCGTTCATGGCGGGTCTCCGCAGTGAGTTCGGCGTTTTCCGTAAGTTCAGGATGAACCCTGGACCCGCCTGACACACTCCGTCCCTTGCTTTCAAAGTGCCCCATCTCTTCACAGCATTTCGCAGCATAGCACCATCAAACCGTCAGATTTTTGATAGCAAGAAGTGGAGTGAGGGCGCCCCCGAGCACCGGCAGAGTAGGCGTGGGAACGCAAACCACCCCACACCTCCCATGGAGATTACCGCTATGAACCGACTTGTCGGAAAGATCGCCATCGTCACCGGGGCCAGCTCAGGTATCGGCCATGCCACCGCCCGGCTGTTCGCCAGCGAAGGCGCCAGCGTGATCGTGAGCGCGCGCCGCCGGGACGAACTCGATGCGCTGGTCGACGCCATCGCTCGCGATGGCGGCACGGCCGTTGCCGTCGCCGGGGACGTAGGCGACGAGCACTTGGCCCAGCGCCTGGTCACTACCGCCCTGGAACGCTTCGGAGGGCTCGATATCGCCTTCAACAATGCCGGCATCGTCGGGCCGATGGGACCACTGCAGGACATGGCACCGAGTGACTGGCACGACATTATGCATACCAATCTGACCGGCGCCTATCTGGGAGCCAAACACCAGATACCGGCGCTGCTGCAGCGCGGCGGTGGCAGCCTGCTGTTCACCTCCAGCTTCGTTGGCCATACCGCCGGCATGCCCGGCATGGCGGCCTACGGTGCCAGCAAGGCCGCGATCCTGGGAATGATGAAATGCCTGGCTGCAGAGTTGGGACCCAACGGCATTCGGGTCAATGCCCTGCTTCCCGGAGGCACCGATACACCCGCCAGCATCACCAACGCCCCCGACGCGGGCCCGGAGGTCCTGGCATTCGTCGAGAACCTGCACGCGCTCAAGCGCATGGCCACGCCGGAAGAGATTGCCCGAGCGGCGCTCTATCTGACTTCCGACGATGCCAGCTTCGTCACCGGCACAGCGATGCTGGCCGATGGTGGCGCCTCGATCAATCGCACCTGATGGCCATAAAGCGGTGCCCCCTGCCGGCACCGCTTTCTGAGCAGCCCACAGCCGTACGACCACCTCTTCAGCCATACGCGTGCTTAACGCAGCAGAGGTAATTGGCCGCATATCCGGTCTACCGCTCTCCTCGGCCCGGCCAATAAGATTCCCTTGGGTAATTGCTCACCGAATGCAGTTGAAGTGATGCGCAACATATAATCCGCATAGTCACTCGCCTCGAATGCAGCACGCATGTAGGCAAAACGAATCGGTAATTCCTCCGCAGCATCAAAGAGACCGGGTAGATCACTTTCAGGGGCACTGAGGATCGGTAGGGGCACGGTAGTAATCCCTTTGAGCAAGATGCCATCAGCGGAGGTGGTATCGCTTCCCACCAAGTCGGGCACATGCTTCCCAAGGCTCATGCCAAGCACAGCAGCGAAGTTGACCGCAAGGCCAGCAGGCAAGTGATTAGAAAGGACGATAACGGTCTTCATGGACATAGCGGCTCCTCTTTTTGAACCTGGAGCCTGCCAAGAAAGACCACTGTGGTTATTGAAAGAAATTGATCTTTTACCCCCACAGCCCCCGCTACCCTGCGAATATCACCCGCTGCTCCATAGGCTCTTACTTACCAGCTAGTGCCCGGATATTGGCTAGGCGCTCTCTGACACATCGGCGCAAAGACGGACCGGGCTCGCTCGATCACTCCTCCGGCGAACCGATGACGAGCCCGAACTCGCGTGCCAGCGCTTGATGGCCCAGTTCGCTGATACTCACCACCCGCGAGTGCTTCTGACGCCCGATCCAGCCGAGTTCCAGCAAGCGCTCGGCCATGGCGGCCCCCAGCGCCCCGCCGAGATGATCGTGCCGTTCACTCCAGTCGAGACAGAGGTAGGCGAAACGCCGGCGGCGCTTGCGCAGGGAAGCGGTATCGATGCCGAAGTTCGAGAACCAGGCCTCCCCTCGCTCCGTCACGTCCAAGGCCTCGCCATCCGTCACCAAGAACGCCCTCTCGAGCAGTACCGCCGTCATCCGCGTGCCCAGCTCCCCCGCCAAGTGGTCGTAGCAGAACCGCGCAGCCCCCAGGGCACCCGCCGGTCGCCTACACGGCGAGACCACCGGCACTGGCTGGGCCACCACCATCAACGCCTCGACGGCATGCGCCACCTCGGCAGTCGCCAGCCGGTAGTACTTGTGCCGCCCCTGTGCCGTCGATTCGATCAATCCGTCGCGCTGGAGCCGCTTGAGATGCTCCGTCGCCGTGCCCGGCTGCACGCCACAGCCATAGGCCAGTTCCTTGGCGGTCAATGCCCGCCCTTCCATCAGCAAGGCGAGCATGCCCATGCGGGTTGGATCGCCAATGGTACGGGACAGGCGTGGTAGGTCCGGCTCAGCCATCGTTAGCTCCACACCTAACTGTTTATGTCTGACAAGCATAGGCCAACGGCACACAATGGAGCGACATTGAACAAGACGAAGCGGGAACATCGCTTCAATACCGATAAGTCAAAACGGAGTGCCCAATGATCGCCGTTATCTTCGAAGTCATTCCCAAGTCCGGCCGCCGCGACCAGTACCTCGATATCGCCGCCAGCCTGCGTCCGTTGCTCGACGAGATCGATGGCTTCATTTCCATCGAACGCTTCGAGAGCCTCACTCAGCCGGGCAAGATCCTCTCGCTCTCCTTCTGGCGAGACGAGGAAGCCGTCGCCCAATGGCGTCAGCTCGGGCGCCACCGCAGCGCCCAGACCCAAGGTCGTGAAATAGTGTTCGACGACTATCGCCTGCGCGTGGCCGGGGTGATGCGCGACTACGGTATGCACGAACGCGGACAGGCGCCTGCCGACAGTCGCGAGCGCCACGACGAAGCTTCACGTTTCGAGCAGTAGGACCGCACCCAAGTAAGTTTTACTTACTTGGCAGCTAGCGCTACGGGTACTCGATGGTATCGTGAGCGACCAAAAGGTCAGCTCGCCGCTGTTGATATGCCCTGGCGCAGATAGTCGCAAACGTCCAGGGCCAGCCGCTGGCCCACCGCTAGACATACCAGCGACTCGTCGCCGTCGTTGTACATCTCATGGGTCATGCCTGCCTCAACTCTCCCAATGACTCGGTGGCACTCGCTGGAGGTGGAGATGGCTCACCAGTCGAACAGTGGGGCGAATCAGGAACTGGCAACTGCCGATGATAAACAGCCATACGGCAACCCTTTCCATGCTGGGATAGAGAAACAGGATGCTGCCAGCCAGGAACCAGATGGCAATCAAGAAATCATTGGCGATGCTGAGCGTCTCGTAGCGGCGTCGGATCACCAACTCTTCCCGCCCAAAATGCAAGGTAAGCGGGTTATCGAGTCGTGTATCAGGCATGAGGGTCTCTCCTATTCCGAGGTGCTTGAGCAGGTACTCGTAGTTGATAGTAACCCCCTCCTCCAGCTCTCTGTGCAACCGATCCCTCACGCTCGGTTCATCCCGGGCGAAAACGACGGGTAAGCCACAGGGTCCATGCATGATCGCCGTCATCTGCGAAGTCATCCCCAAATCCGACAGCCGCGAGCACCACGATACTTCGTGATCGCTCGCGGCCTGGCCTATCTTATTGCCGAGACGCCATTGCCGGCTGACGGAACACCAGTGCCAATCCAAACAGGATGAGCGCCATGCCCGTCAGGCTGAGCATGGGCAGCGAATTGCCCAGGAAGAGGTAATCCATTACGGCGGTGGCCACCGGCACCAGATAGAACAGGCTGGTGACGTTGACCAGATTGCCGGCTTGGATCAGCCGATACAGCAGCAGCTGCGCCACCACCGAGATGACCACTGCCAGCCACAGCAGCGGTACCAGGAATTCCCAGGTTGGCGCGAACGCCACCGGCTGGACGGCGGCGAAGGGCAGGCACAAGACCAGGCTGGCCACGTACTGCAGCGGCAGAACCTCAGCGGGCGACTGCCGGATGCGCTTCTGCATGATGGCGCCTACCGTCATGCAACCCAGCGCTCCCAGGGCCAAGCCGATACCTGCCAGGGAAAAACGCACCAGGACGACGCTTTGGTACACCACCAGTACCAACCCCATCAGTGCTACGCAGAGCCCCACCATTCTTAGCGGTGAGAAACGTCGCTCAAGCAGCATCAGGGTGAGAATCGGCTGTATTCCCAACACAGTGGCCAGCAACCCGGGCGTAATACCCTGCGCCATGGCCAGGAAATAACAGATCGCGTAAGCCCCGATCATCAGCGCTCCCGTAGCAAAGACGTAGGAGCGCGACCCCGCCCGAGGCAGCCAACGTCGTCGATACATACCGATGAGCGAGAGACAGAAAAGCGCCAAAGCGAAGCGCAACAGTAGAAATGCAAAGGCCGGGGCATGATCCAGCCCCCACTTGGTGAAGATGGCGCCACTGCCCCACAGCAGCACGAAGAGCGCCGTGGACGCGTAGGCGGTCCAGGCCACGGAAGGGTTTGTCATAATGACTTTCACCTGTCTAGAGACGCACAGACCTCAGCCGGCATCGAGCAAGGGATGCCGAACGACAAAAGCTGAGGCAGCTGGTGGGCTGGAGGTCAGCCCAGGGCGCGCATGGGCGGCGGAGAAACGCCGACCACGCCGAGCCCCGCTGGCGGCGAAACGCCGAGCGGCGGGGCGACAGATGAAAGAGGGGGTGGCGATGCCGCACACACCACCGACATGGCCAGGACGGCCATCGGTGCGGAAAGCGAAGTGCGTATCGGCAAGGTCATGTCAAAGCAGTCTCGCTGCGGTTACCAGACCTGATGAACATAGCACGATTCGCGTGAAGGTCAATTCTGGCCAAGGCGAGCCGAACCCCACCCCGGTTAGTCCTTACTTACCGGGATGCATTGAGTTCAGCATGACAACGAGCTATCACGGCGCATGCTCGATGGCATGGTGATCGACCAAGCTCCGTTCACCATTGTTGATATACAGCCGCTTGCCCTTGCGCGGATAGTCGCATACGTCCTGAGCCAACCGTTGGCCTATCACCAGACATACCAGCGGCTCGTCAGCGTCGTTGTACATCTCATGGGCCACGCCGTTGATGGGACAGCCGATGAAGTCGCCAGGACTGATTGGCTGCGTGCGGTCGCCCAGGGTGGCCAAGCCGGTTCCTGAAAGCACGTAGATCGCCTCCTCCTCATAGCAGTGGTAGTGATATTCGGTCGAGAAATGCCCCGGTGGCACGCTGATCTGGTGGATGCCTAGCTGGGACATACCCACGGCATCCCCCAGTGACTTATTGATACGCACGGCTTGAGCATTGAGAAAGTGCACCTTCCTCACGCCCTCTAGAGCCTCGATATCCTGCGCCGATAGATACATGCCGGTTCTCCTCGCTAAGTCTGATGGTGAAGGCCAGCGCCCTCTGCGCCTGGCCTTGTCAGCAAGGTAATGGCCAAATAGGACAAATTACGTCCTATTAAAAAGGGGAAATTCCAGCATGGCCAACCCCGCCGTCCACGTCCTGACGCTGCTGGAACTGCTGCAGACCCACCGCCATATGAGCGGTCGCGAGCTGGCCGTGCGGCTGGGTGTCGATCGCCGCACGCTGCGGCGCTATATCCAGGCGCTGGAAGAGCTCGGCATTCCCGTGACCGCCGAACGCGGACGTCACGGCGGCTATCGGCTGATGCCAGGCTTCAAGCTACCGCCGCTGATGTTCAGCAGCGAGGAAGCGCTGGCCATCTCTCTGGGGCTGCTCGCCGCTCAAGAGCTAGGAGTCGCCGACGTGGCCCCTGCGTTGGAAACCGCGCGAACCAAACTGGAGCGGACCATGCCCGCCAGGCTGAAACAACAGGCGCAAGCTCTGAGCGAGAGTGCGCGGCTGGAATTGCCTTCGGCACAGGCCCCGGGCGACGAACGCTTGCTGATCCTGTTCGCGACGGCCAGCCAGGCGCGGCAACGTGTACGACTTGCCTACCAAGACGACCGAGCACAGCATAGTGACCGCGTGCTCAATCCCTACGGCCTGGTCTATCGTGAAGGGCGCTGGTATGTCAGCGGCTGGTGCCACCTGCGCCGTGATTTGCGTAGCTTTCGCCTGGACCGCATCACCGAGGCAACACTGCTCGAGGCCAGCTTCGAGCGACCCGCCGATTTCGATGCCGCCGAGCATTTGGCCAACAGCATTACCAGCTTGCCCCGCGCCATCGCCGTCAGCGTGCGCCTGCACACCGACCTTGCCCATGCCGTTGAAGAGCTGGGCCGCCATATCGGCGTGTTCACTCCCGATGAAAACGGAGTGATGCTGTACGCTCGCACCGACAGCCTGAGCTGGTTCGCACGTCAGCTGGCCCACCAGCCCTTCGACTTCGAGATCCTGGCCCCACTCGAGCTGCGCGCCGCCCTCTCCGCCCAGGCCGAGCGGCTCCATCGGCTGGCCTCAAGAGAATAAACAAGCCAGCGTTACAGCCAAGCAACAACGACCACATAGCACTGACAGCAGCAAAGTCGTTGATTGAGCCGCTACCCGTGCCCCGTCGATTGGGATAGCCTCATGGCTGCTTCCCATCCGCTTGGTATCTTCCCATGCTCAACCTACGCCGCCTCACATTCGCCGTACTACTCAGCGTGTTGGCCGCGGGACCTGTAAGCGCTCAGGCTAACGAGGCAACCTGGCAGGCATTGCGTGAAGGTGGCTTGGTAATTCTGATGCGCCATTCGCTGGCGCCTGGCGTTGGCGACCCGCCTGGGTTTGAGCGTGGCCGCTGCGAAACCCAGCGCAATCTTTCCGTTGCCGGGCGCGCCCAGGCCGAGGCGACCGGCCGGGCATTGCGCCAGCGGGACATTCCAATTGCGGCGGTGTTCTCGTCGCAGTGGTGTCGAGCGCTGGATACCGCCGAGCTGATGGATGTTGGCGAGGTAGCGCCTGCCCCATGGCTAGATTCCTTCTTCCGAGAACGTAGCGAACAGGCAGCGCGGAGCCAGCGCGCCCGTGAGCGCTTACTGGGCTGGCAAGGGCCGGGTAATCTTCTGCTGATAACGCACCAGGTGAATATCTCGGCGCTGGTGGGCGGCGGCGTGGGCTCTGGAGAAATGATCGTGGTACGCCCAGATGGAGACGATATGCAGCTGGTGGGACGGTTGAGTATTCGTGCCGATTAAGTCTACTGCCAACGCTGTACTGCCACGCAGCGCTTGTCGAAACTGGCCGGGTTGAATCGACACAAAGAGGTAGCACCGACAACACCCCCTGGAGATTCACCATGCAGCTTTCCACCTACCTTATCTTCGACGGCAACTGCCGCGAAGCCTTCGCGTTCTACCAGCGCTGCTTCGACGCCAAGCTCGAGGCCATTTCCACCTATGCCGAGATGCCCGCCAGCGAGGGCATGGAGATACCCGACGAAGCCCGCGACCTGATCATGCACGCCCGCCTGCGTATCGGCGACCAGCTGTTGATGGCGTCGGACAATGCTCCCTTCTGCCCGGCGCCCTATGAAGGCATCAAGGGCGCGAGTATTGCGGTCGGTGTCGAGTCAATAGAGCAGGCCGACAAGCTCTTCAATGCGCTGGCCGACAACGGCAATGTGGAGATGCCCCTCGAAGAGACCTTCTGGGCCCATCGCTTCGGCATGCTGGTGGACAAGTTCGGCGTGGCCTGGATGATCAACTACGAGAAGGAGGCGTAGCTGGCTGCTCCGCCCTCCTCGCTGATGGGCGCCGTTGAGATCATCACGTATTGCAGAACTGCGGCGCCTTATTCCCCAACCTCAAACGTGATCGATATAAATCGATACATTGAGCCTCGACTCCCAAGCCGCTTTGCTCCTGATAAGCATCACTGTTTATCAGGCTGCACGCTAAGGCTGCCCCTCGACGATTGACCGACAGGCACGCTCTCTGGACGAAGCGTCCAGCAACCCCATGATCCACTCGCGCACGGCAGCGATGGCTGGTTCCTCGAGCCGCTCAGGCGGGTAGACGAGCTGGAAGGGAGCGGCCTTTACCTCAGGGCCGAATGGCTGCACCAGGCGCCCCTGTCGCAGTTCCTCCTCGATCAGATACCGGCTCATCAGGGCTATGCCCTGGCCATCCAGTGCGGCAGCGATGCCGTGGGTTTCGTCGGAGAACATCAGTCCGGCGCTGACGTCGAGCCCCGGCACTCGGACCTGGCGCTGCCAGGCCACCCAGTCCAAGGGTGCGGGCGAAGAGAAGTGAAGCAGCGTGTGGTGCACCAGTTCGGCCGGTTCACGCAGCTTCAGCACGGGGCTGCAGACGGGCACGAAGACATTGTCGAACAGCTTCTCCGCAACCAGCCCGGGCCAGGGGCCCTCGCCATAGCGAATCGCCATATCGGCAACGACACCATCCAGGGCGACCGCTTTGTGTGAGACCTGAATGCTCAAGTCGATTTGCGGATGGGCATCGCGCAGCAGGCAGACCCAGGGCAGCAGCCAGCGTGCGGCCACGGCCGGCGTGGTGGAGAGCGTTACCGCCTGCCGCGCCGGCGGACGGCGCAGCTTGGTCACCGTCTCGGCGATGGCGTCGAAAGAGTCGCTCAACACACCGAGCAGCGCCTGGCCCTGAGTCGTCAGCACCAACTGCCGCGGCCGCCGCACGAACAGGGCCACGCCCAGGCTCTCCTCGAGCTGGCGTATCTGATGGCTGATCGCCGTCGGCGTGACCGACAGCTCCTCGGCGGCACGCTTGGCTCTGAGGTGGCGCGCCGCCGCCTCGAAGGCGCGCAGGGCGGAGAGCGAAGGGAGTCGTCGCGGCATCATAGATGAGCTTAATTTTCCGATATCGAAAAAGAATCGTCGTTTGTTGCCAATCAATGCTTGGCACAAGCTATCAAACACGCCTGAAAAAGATTCATCCAAAAGAACCTATGTCCAATTAAAGGAGAAATCCCATGACACGTCTACTCCATCTCGATGCCAGCCCACGCCCCGGTCGTGCCGGCACCCACGACCACGGCTCCCACACCCGCCGGCTGACCCATCACTTCGTTTCCCGCTGGCGCACTCTGGCGCCGGATGCCGAGATCGTCTATCGGGATATCGGCGCCAATCCGCCTCCTTTGACCAGCGTCGAATGGATCGAGGCCGCCTTCACGCCCGCCGAAAATCGCAGCGAATCCATGCAGTCAGTGCTCGCCGAGAGCGACACACTGACCAATGAGGTCGAGCAAGCCGATATCCTGGTGCTCGGCGTACCGATGTACAACTTCGGCCCGCCGGCCGCGTTCAAGGCCTGGATCGACAATATCGTCCGCCTGGGCCGCACCGTCGATTACGACCCGCAATATGGAGATCACCCTTACCTGCCGCTGACGCACTACATTCCGCTAATGGCCGACCGGCCGCGCCACGCGGTGCTGCTCTCCTCCCGCGGCGATCACGGCTTCGACCCCGGGGGCCGTCTAGCCGAGCTCAACCATATGGAGCCTGGCGCACGCACCGCCCTGCAGTTCATCGGCATCGGCGGCTTTCACAGCATCGCCATCGAGCATCAGGAGGAAGGCGGCGAGGCGCTGGCCGCCTCGACCAAAAGCGCCCTGGCGCGTATCGATCGGCTAGTCGAGCAATTGCGAAGTGAAGCTACGGCCAAGCGCCAACTACAGCCAGCCTGATGGCCCCCCCTCGATGGCCGGACACCGGGGCGCTTGGCGCCCCGCTCTGCGTTTCACCGCTATGAGGCCTGGCCGACCGCCGCCTTGTCGGTCACCGGGTCGGCCTTGGCGCCGGCCGCTTCGCGGCGCTCCGAGTAGCGGTCCACCAGCGTCTCATTGTGGGGCCGCAGTAGCAGGGTGAAGCGCACCAGCTCCTCCATCACGTCGGCGATGCGGTCGTAGAGCGGCGAGGGTCTCATGCGCTCGGCCTCGTCGAATTCCTGGTAAGCCTTGGGCACGCTGGACTGGTTGGGGATGGTGAACATGCGCATCCAGCGCCCCAGCAGGCGCAGGGTGTTCACCGCATTGAACGACTGCGAGCCGCCGCTGACCTGCATCACCGCCAGGGTACGCCCTTGGGTGGGCCGCACCGCGCCCATGCTCAGCGGCAGATGATCGATCTGCGCCTTCATCACGCCGGTGATCTGGCCGTGGCGCTCGGGGCTGCACCACACCTGGCCCTCGGACCAGATGGCCAGCTCGCGCAACTCCCTCACCGCTGGGTGATCGTCGCCCGGCACTTGATCAGGCAGCGGCAGATCGGACGGATCGAAGATCCGCGTCTCGGCGCCGAAATAGCGCAGCAGCCGCGCGGCTTCTTCCACCGCCAGACGCGAATACGAGCGTTCGCGCAGCGAACCGTAGAGCAGCAGGATGCGCGGCGGATGGCCCAGCGGATCGGGCAAGCCCTGGCCGGGATGCCGAAGAGCGAAGCGCTCGTCGAGGGCCGGTAGTTGGTCGGGGTCGTTAAGCGTGCGAAGCCTCATGTCGCCTCCTTCATGGCGTGGGTTTGCAGGACGAGCAGCGCCACCAGGGCGGCAAGCCCCAGGGCCGAGGAAAACAGCAGCGCCTGGGTGCCGAAGCGCTCGATCAACAGGGCGAAGGCCAACGGCGCCAGCGCCTGGCCGAAGCGTGCCGGCACCATCAGCACGCCCTGGCGCAGGCCATAGCCGTGGGGGCCGAAAATAGCCAGCGGCAGCGTGCCCTTGGCGATGGTGAGAATGCCGTTGCCGGCGCCATGGAGCAGCACGAACAGCGTGGCCAGCGGTGCCCCCAGCGTCATCACGCCGAGCGCACCAATGGGATGCGCCACCACCGCTAACTTGGCCGAAAGCAAGGGATGAAAACGCCGCAGCAGCGAGAACTCGAGCAGCCGCGCCGCCACCTGGGCCGGCCCTACCAGCGCCGCGGCGGCAATGGCGGCGGCGGGCGACAGGCCGGCGATCTGCAGCAGCCACGGCAGGTGCGCGGCCATGCCGGTACTGACGAACCAAGTCACGGCAAAGACAAAAGCCAGCAGCGCCATGGGCAGCCAGGTCGCCTCTCCCTCGGCCGCTGTCGCCTCGGCGTGAGGCGCGGGCGGCTGGATACCGAAGGGAATCAACAGGCGGTTGAGCGGCAGGCCCAGCAGCAGGTGCACCGCCGCCCAGGTGAAGCAGGCGTTCTGCCAGCCGAATTCGGCGTTGAGCCAGCCGGTGATCGGCCAGCACACCGTGCTGGCAAAGCCCGCCAGTAGCGTAATACCGGTAATGGGGCCACGCGCTTCTCGGCCATAGAGCCCGGCCAGGGTCGAGAAAGCCGATTCGTACAGCCCCATGCCCATGCCGACGCCGATCACCAGCCATCCCACCCACAGCAGCACGGGGCCATCCGCCAACCCCAGCAGCACCAGGCCCAGGGCGAACACCAGGCTGGAAACCGCCAGCACGTCGCGCCCGCCGAAACGGTCTATGCGCCGCCCCACCGCCGGGCCCAGCACGGCCGAGACCACCAGTGCCGAGGAGAACGCCGCGAATACCGTACCCGTGGCAAGGCCGAGGTCTTGCGCCATGGGCACGGCCAGAATGGCCGGCAAATAATAGGTCGAGCCCCAGGCAAGCGTCTGGGAAACGCCCAGGGCGACGACCACCCCGGTGCGCGAACTCATCGCCTACCTTGATCATCGAGGTATCTGGACCTGAAAAAACGCGCCGCGCTCATCCTTCCCACTCCTCCCGTTTCACCGACCCGCCCGCCATGCGGCGGCTCTCGACGATGCAGGCCGTGGCCTCGAGCCAGGCGTCCACCGCCACCTGAAAGGCATCCCGCCCCTTCTCCGTCAGCGCGTAGACCTTGCGCGAGCGCCCCTGCACGACCTCGTTACTCGAGGAGAGATAGCCCCCCGCCTCGAACTCGTTGAGCACCGGATAGACCGTACCCTCCGAGGGGCTGCAGCAGCCGTTGGTGCTCTTCTCTACCGCCTGCACCACCTCGTAACCGTGCATCGGCTTGCGGTGCAACACGCTGAGCACGAAGAACTTCGACAGCGACATCTTTATCGTGCCGCGCCAGTAGGAAGGGTCGCTGTAGTCGGGGATCCGGCGGCCGGCGGCCGCTTCGGATTTCGCGTTGGTCATGGGGGAAACCTATACCTCGATGATCGAGGCGTCAACAAATCAGGGCTGGCTGTATGCCGACTCGGCGGCTTGCTCTATGCCGCGTGGAATGAAAAGAGTACTACAGCTCACGACTCCAAACCTGGCCTACCAGATCCTTGCCGAAGCTGTGATGGGGCTCCTCCTCCACCAGTTCGAATCCTGCTTTTTCATAGAGCCGGCGCGCATCGGTTAGTACGCTGTTGGTCCACAGCATCATTTTCCGATAGCCGACCTGGCGGGCGAACCTGAGGCACTCATCTACCAAGCGGCTGCCGATGCCATGCCCACGGGCAGAGGGATCGACATAGAGCAGCCGCAGTTTTGCGGTCGCGTCGTCTTCGCGGACGACGAACACCGACCCCATGACGACGCCATCCTTTTCGGCGATCCAGCACCGCTCCCAGCGCGGATCGAAATTGCGCAGGTACTTGGCAACGATTTCTGCGATCAACGCTTCATACTCTTCGTTCCAGCCGTACTCCTGCGCGTAGAGCACCGCCTGCCGGTGTACGATCCAGCCCATGTCGCCCGGCTGTGGGCCGCGCATCAGATAGCTCGAGCCGGCTTCTCCGAGCAACCGCCTGATCTGGCTCATCGCTTCGATCAACTGATGCTGCTCCAGCTCCGTGAGCTGCTTCAGCATGCCGATGACCTCGCGTTGCGACGCCTCGTCCAGCGGCCGGAACGTAGCCAGCCCTTGATCCGTCAGCTGCAGTTGCGCTGCTCGTCTGTCGGAGGGCGAGGGAGTCTTGGTAATGAGCCCCTGCTTTTCGAAGCCCTTCAGCACCCGGCTCACATAACCGGCGTTGAGGCCAAGCTCTCGGCAGATATCGGCGCTGGTGAGCATCGGCCGATGCGCCAGCTCGTAAAGCATGCGGACTTCCGTCAGCGAGAACTGGCTCTCCAGAAGGTGTTCGTGCAAGACCCCAATCTGCCGCGTGTAGAAACGATTGAAGCTGCGTACGGTCCCGGCCCGCTCGTGTAGGTCTTGTTCTACGCTCATGGCAGCCACCTATTTGTTTGCCTAAGGCAAATAGTTAATTGCTCTAGGCAATTATGTCAACATACGCGCACTGCCCACCTGTCGAATCCAGCCCCCGCAGGACGATTACCTCGTGCAACGTCAGCACAGGAGGAATCCTCATGTCAGTGCATGATGAAATGTCCCACCCCGTCGTATCCCTCGAAGAATGGCTAACCGTGCGCAAGGAACTGCTGGCAAGGGAGAAGGAGCTCACCCGCCTGCGCGATGACCTAAGTGCCAAGCGCCGCGCCTTGCCGTGGGTGAAGGTCGAGAAGGAATATGTCTTCGATACGCTAGGAGACCGCATGACGCTCAACGATCTGTTCGACGGGCGCAGCCAGCTGATCGTCCATCACTTCATGTTCGGCCCCGGGTGGGAAGCGGGCTGCATCGGCTGTTCCTTCGCTGCCGATCACATCGAAGGCACGTTGGTGCATCTCGAGCACCACGATGTGAGCCTGGTGCGGGTCTCACGCGCCCCGCTCGCCGAGATCGAGGCCTATCACCAGCGCATGGGCTGGCAGGTGAAGTGGGTCTCCTCGCACGGCAGCGACTTCAATTACGACTATCATGTCTCGTTCCGGCCCGAGGAGATCGCCACGGGTGAGGTCACCTACAACTACGCCCCGAGCAACGTCTCGATCGAGGATCTAAGCGGCATCAGTGTGTTCTACCGGAACGCCAAGGGCGATATCTACCACACCTACTCGACCTACGGGCGCGGCGACGAACTCGTCGACAGCACCTACATACTGCTCGACATGACGCCCAAGGGCCGTAACGAAACGGGTCCCCATCACAACCTGATGGACTGGGTGAAACGCCACGATGAGTATGAAACGACGAGATAAATCTCATCGGCAACGCTCATTCCTGTCCAGACTCCAGATTGACCGAAGCGTTACCCATAACGCCGCCGCACATGGTCGCGATAGCCGCCTGGCGTCAGGCCGGTGACGGCCTTGAAGTCGTGGATGAAGTGGGCCTGGTCGAAATAGCCGGCGGTGAAGGCGGTCTCGGTCAAGGAAGTGGCACTTCCGCCCTGCTTGATCAACTCGCGGCTGCGGGCGACGCGCAGCAGCCGGGCGTAGCGCTTGGGCGAGAGCCCCATGTGGTGCTGAAACAGCCGCTCCAGGCGGCGCTGGCCGAACGGCAGCTCATCCACCAGCGTGGCGATGCTGACCTGGCCTTGGTGTCGTTGCAACCAGCCAAGTGAGGACACCAGCCCTAGCGGCACCGGCTCTGCGTCACGCAGCCTGCCCAACAGATACTCCTCCAGCAGTGCCAGGCGCCCGGCCAGGCCGGGAGCCTGCCACAGCCGCTCATGTAGCGTTTCAAGCTCGAGCCGGCGCAGGGCATCGCCCGACGTCAGTTCCCCGCCGGCCAGGGCCGACAGCGCCTCGCCAACGAACGGAAACGCCATGCCCGGCAGGAAGCGTATGCCCAACAGATCGAGTTCACTCCCCACCGCCAGCCGCGCCGTGCGTCGCTTGGGCCCATCGACCCAATAGGCGCCACCCACTCGCTCACCGTCGCGCTCGAGCACGCCACCGAAGTTGAACAGCAGCCCCGCGGCGCCATCCGGATGCAGCAGTTCGACCCCCGCTGCTTCGCTGCTCGCTTGCCCCCTGGCCTGCCATAAGCACTGCACGTAGGGACGCAGTGCCGCGCAAGGGTGAAACCGCCGAAGCGTCAGGCCTGCAGCAGAGCGACCAGCAGGTCGAAAACCTACAATTCCGCCGCGATCTGTCTGGCTAGAGTGGAACCTCTCTTTCACTCAGGAGACCTCCCAATGCGCATGAACTACTTCTCGGCCAGCCCCGAAGGCCTCGAGGCGATGCTCGGCCTACAGCAGCATGTCGCCAATTCGGCAAAACAGGAAGCGCTAAGTGACGGCCTGCTGGCGCTGGTCTATACCCGCGTTTCACAGCTCAACGGCTGCGCTTACTGCATCGACATGCACACCAAGGACGCGCGCAAGGCTGGTGAAACCGAGCAGCGGCTGTACGCCCTAAGCGCTTGGCGTGAAACGCCCTTTTACACCGAGCGCGAGCGCGCCGCCCTGGCTTGGGCCGAAGCCAATACCCTGATTGCCGGCAACGGCATCGACGCTGCCTTGTACGAGACCACCCGCGAGCACTTCTCTGAAAAGGCCCTGACCGATCTGACCCTGGCGGTCTGTACCATCAACGCCTGGAACCGTCTGGCCATCAGCTTTGCCGCCGAGGCCGGCAGCTACCAGTCCTGACCGCCCAATGCCAAGCTTGCTTGACAAAAGCCATCGTGACAAACAAGCTTGGCATATGAACAATCACATTCGCGCGCTGCGCAAGGCGCGGCAGTTGACCCAGGCTGACCTTGCCGAGGCCATGGGTGTCTCGCGCAACACCATCAACTCCATCGAGGTTGGCCGCTACGTGCCCTCGCTGCCACTCGCCTTGCGCCTGGCGCGATTCTTCGGCAAGCCAGTCGAGGAGGTATTTGATGACACACCGCCATGACACGCCAGCCCATGACAAACCCATGCTCGTGCCATTGGTCGGCGCGGGTCTCGGCGTTGCGATGTTCCTGACCGCCTGGTTGGCCGCGGATGCCCCTGGGGTCGGCCTGGTCATGCTCGCCATCATGCTAGGCTATGCCGCGCTGATGCGCTTCGGCCAACGCTTCGAGTCGGTCCAGGTACTCAGCCAGGACCCACCGCTGGATGAGCGCCACGCTCTGATCCAGCTCCACGCCCTGCGTGCCGCCTACTGCGCCGTGCTCGGCGTGGCACTGTTCGGCTTCTTCTGGGAGATCGCGCGCGGTGCACCCGGCGCCTTCACCCTGGTCGCTGCCGTCGGCGGCGCCACACACCTGCTCGCCACCGTGATCCTCAGGCGACGCCTGTGAGTTGCGCACTGCCGCTGCTTCGGCCCCAAGAGCCCTCACCCCACCAGGGCCTTGCGCAGCCCGCCGAAGCGGCGCCGGTACTGGGCCGGGGTCAGACCGACCTTGCGCCGGAATAGCCGCCCGAAGAAGGCGCCATCCTCGTAGCCCACCGCCTCGGCAATGGCATCCACGGACGTTTTTTCGCTCTCCAGCATCTGCTTGGCCTCCTCCAGGCGCAGGGTATGCACATACTCCATGGGCGTCAGGCCGGTGGCCTTGCGGAAGCGCCGATGGAAACTGCGCTCGCTGAGGCCGGAAATCTCGATCAAGGCGGCTACGGGAGAGGGTTCGTCGTAGTGCTCGGCGATCCACGTCTGACAGCGGCCGATAATGGCATCCTCGGCCTGCCGAGTGCGCGCCAGCATGGCGAAGGGAAGTTGGCCGGCCGCATGCCAATCGATCAGGAACAGCTTGGCGAGATGCATCGCCTCGTCGACACCACCCAAGCGGGCGACGAGATACAGCGCCAGGTCGCTCCAGGAGGTGCCGCCCCCCGCCATGACCAAGCGACTACCGGTACCGCCGATCACCAGCGCACGATGTGGATGCACCCTGACGCCCGGGTAGCGGCCCAACACATCGCAGTAGGCCCAGTGCGTGGTAGCGTCCTCACCTTGCAGCAGCCCCGACTCGGCCAGCAGCAAGGCACCGGAACAGGCAGTTGCCAGAATGGCGCCAGCAGCATGGCAACGCTTGAGCCACTCGACCTCATCGGCATAGCGACCCTCGAGCACCGCCTCGGGCGGCAGCATGATCTCGGGAATGCACACCACCTCGGGGACCCAATCCAGCCCAGCGTCGGGAACGATGCGCACCCCATTGGCGACCGTCAATTCACGACTTCCGGTGCGAGCGACCACCTGCGGCACGAACAATGGCTCACCGGTCTTACCCTCGATCAGGGCGGGCCAGTCGCGCCCCGCGGCGGCGAAGACATCGTAGATCCCATAGAGGGTAGAAGCCGCCACTTCGGGAATCGCCAACAAGGCGATGGTGGGTTTGTGCATCGACATGGCGGAAACCGCCGGTTTGTGTCCGTAGGGACTTCAGTGTAGCCCAGCCGGGCGCGCCAGAATGGATGCGCCAATGCACACAACAAGACCTATGGAGAACCACCATGACTGCCCAAGCCCAACCCTCCGTTCCCGCCAATTTCGACGCCTCCCGCGCCGCCGACTTCGAGAGCCGCTTCGTGACCGCGCTCAACGAGGGTGCGATGCTGCAACTGATCTCGCTGGCCCACCGCAGCGGCCTGCTCACCCAGTTGACCGACGGCGAACCGGTGACCAGCAACGAACTTGCCGCCAAGGCCAAGCTCGATGAGCGCTATGTGCGCGAGTGGTTGGGCGGCGCAACGGTCGCCGCCCTGGTCGAGCACGACCCGCAGGCCATGACCTATCGCCTTCCCCCCGAACATGCCACGCTGCTGACCGACGGCGGCGAGGCCAACCTGGCCGTGTTCTCCCAGTACCTACCGCTGATGGGCCAGGTGGAGGATGACGTGCTGGAATGCTTTCAGCATGGCGGCGGCGTGCCGTACACGCGCTATGCCCGCTTTCACCAGGTCATGGCCGAGGACAGCGGCCAGACCGTGCTGCCCGTGCTGTTGGATGCCATCCTGCCCCTGGCGCCGGAACTCCCGGAACGGCTGGTTCAGGGCATCGACGTGCTCGATCTGGGCTGCGGCCGGGGCCTCGCGCTGATGAAACTCGCCAAGCATTTCCCCAAGAGTCGCTTTACCGGCTACGACCTCTCCGCCGAGGCGATCGGCTGGGCGACAGAACAAGCCGCACGACGCGGCCTGACGAACCTGCGTTTCGAAGAGCGCGACCTCAGCGACTTCGACCGCTCGGCGCCGGCCCAGTGCTACGACCTGGTCACCACCTTCGATGCCATCCATGACCAGGCCCACCCGCTAAACCTGCTCAAGGGCATTCGCCGCACCCTGCGCGAAGATGGCGTTTACCTGGCCCAGGACATCCACGCGTCGAGCCACCACCACGGCGACCGCGATCACCCGTTGGGAACGCTGCTTTACACCCTGTCGATCATGCACTGCATGAGCGTCTCCCTCGCCCAAGGCGGTGAGGGACTGGGAACCATGTGGGGCCGCGAAAAGGCGCGGGAGTATTTCGGCAAAGCCAGCTTCGGCGGCATCGAGGTCTATCAGCTGCCCCACGACATCCAGAACGACTACTGGGTACTCAGGCCGTGAGCCGACCCGACTGCGCCAGGTATTACCACGCCTCGGCCAGGCTTAGGCTTCCAGACTCACCGCCGGCTCGAGCAGCGCATCGCCCAGCCACACCCCAGCGGGGTTGCCGCCGCTTGGGGTGTCGGTAAAGGCTGCAAGGCGATGGAGGGTGCCGCTCATGGGAGTTTCCTCGGTGATAAAGGGTACCCGATCATAGTAGGCGCCAGGGGAATGACAGGACAGGCAGGACGATAGCGAAGCGACTATGTTTAAGCATTTCGTAGCCCCGCACTGACCACGTACAACAACACATCCCGAGGCGCCACATGAAAGTCAAACGCATCATGTCCAACTCGGCCACATCGGATCTCGACAAGGCTGCTACCTTCTACGGTGACATCCTGGGTCTCGATCTACTCATGGATCACGGCTGGTTTCGAACCTACGGCTCGAACGAGAAGATGACCGTACAGGTGAGCTTCGCTAGCGAAGGTGGCTCCGGCACACCGGTGCCCGACCTTTCCATCGAAGTCGACGATATCGAAACGGCACAGGCACGCTTCGAGAAGGCCAGCATACCCATCGAGTATGGGCCGGTAAGCGAGCCCTGGGGCGTGCGTAGGTTCTACGTTCGAGACCCGTTCGGAAAGCTCATCAATATCCTGCAGCATGAGTGAGCCACTCGCTCAGAACATGCTCCGTGCATGCTTGGAGGGAGCCATGGACGAAGACCTGGACAGAATGACCCACGAGCAATTGATCGCTGAAGCCAAACGGCTGCGCCAAGGCATTCGTGAGCACCGCGACTGCAGCGGACACGACCTGTGCTGGCACCACCCAGCCCTTTGGGCGTTGCTGCCCGACAAGAGCGACCCAGTTCCCGTGGTGCCTGAATGGCCGGAATTCATCCGTGGCTGCATCCAGTACCGGCAGTCACTCGATGAACAGATGCCAAACGCCCCGCGTACGGATAAGCCGTATGATGAATAGCCCTAGCGCCCAACTGGGCCGCCAACTAGGCCGACGCCTCGACTAGTGACTCGGCCCGCCTCAGCAGTGCCGCTTCCTGTTGCGGCGCAAGCACCAGGCCGAAGCGCTCGCGCAGTATCTGGGGCAGCGCCTCGGCATCGAGTCGCTGCAATTCAGGCGCCTGGCCGGGACGGAAGATCTTCAGCTCCAGATCGGTCAACGCCAGGCGCTCCTCCGCGCCGTTGTGCTGGGCCACGATGCGTCGCACGAAGGGCGAGTCCGGATGATGGGAGGCGAGGTAATTCTGCTCCTCATAGTCGGCCCGGTAATATGGCTCATCGCTGAACTGGTAGAGATTGAACCAGCCATCGTGGCGATGATGGCGCAGCAGCCAGTACCCCAGCGATGAGCGCTCCAGGCGATACTCCCAGTGGCCATGGCGCGCCTCGACGCCCAACTCGAGCGCTATCGGCTCGCGCGGCCCAACGTTGCCGACCCCGACGTCGACCAACCACTGACGTCCCGCCAAGGTCACGTTGAGAATGGTGTGCCCGAGCGGGGTCACCTTGTCCGCATCATCGCCCATCAGTATCCGCGCACTGCGCCCCGCGACGACGAAGCCAAGCCGATCCAGCACAGTGGCAAACAGGGTGTTCTGCTCATGGCAGTAGCCACCCCGCCGCCGCCGCACCAGCTTGTCCTGCAGGCGCTCAAGATCGAGGCGGATCTCGCCGCCGGTGACGATCTCGAGATTTTCAAAGGGCACCGCCGCGAGATGCGCACGCTGCAGCTCGCGCAGCGTACTCAATGTCGGCGCGAGGGGGCCGCGATAATCGATGCGCGCCAGGTAGGCGTCGAGGTCGAGCGGCGATGTCTCCCACTGGGCCGTATCGTGAAGGGCGGATCGAGGCAGAGTAGTGGTCATGTTTGAAGACTCCCTATCCTAGCGGCACACCACTGCCGTTGGCTTTGTCATGCCGACACATGAGGGCCGGCCCACTCTTCGGAGCCTAATACCTAAAGTTAAGTTGAGATCAATGAAACCGCAGGCTATCGCCGTCATAGCGAACGCCCATGCCTGGCTCGATGCTTCACTTTCGCCGACTCTCGTTCATTACCCAGCTGCGCCGCTCATACGAGCGGCGCTGTTGCACGAGGCAGAGTGGCAATGGCGTCAGTGGCGTGTCTCGCCAAACGCCTCCACGACATGCCCGGCCAGGGCATCACTCGCCTCGCCGAGGTTGCTTCGCTTGACCAAGGCGACCTGGTATTCACCCAGTGGCGGCAATTGCTCCGGCTCGATACGCCGCAGCGGTGCGCGAATCAGGCTTCGCGGAAAGGGCGCCACAGCAAGGTCGGCGAGCATCGCCGCCTCCTGGCCCGCCGAGTGCTCGCAGGTATAAGCCACGCGATGACCGATGCCGGCACTGTCGAGGGCATCCAGCGCCATTTGACGCCAGGCACAGCCCTGGTGGGCCAGCGCCACCGGCAAGGGGGAACGCGTAACCGCCACCCCTCCCTCGCGGCCGACCCATACCAGCGGCTCGCTATGCACGACCTCGCCGCGCGGCTCTTGGCCCGGGTTGCCGGCAGTGATCAGTATCAAGTCCAGCTCGCCGGCATCCAGGCGCTGCAACATGCTGGCGCTATTGCCCACCACCACATCAACATGCACCGCCGGATGCGAACGTGCGAACTGGGCCAGGACCCCAGGCAAGATGCGAGTGCCGACGTCGTCGGTAGTGCCTAAGCTCACCCGCCCTGCCAGCGCAGGCGCCAGAAACTGCGTCACCGCCTCCTCGTTGAGCTTGAGCAGCCGCCGGCCGTAACCCAGCAGCATCTCGCCCTCGGGGGTGAGCCGCACCTGGCGGGCTTCGCGCACGAACAGCGGCTGGCCCAGGGTCTCCTCGAGGCGCTTGATCTGCATGCTGAGCGCCGACGGCGTACGGAAGACCTGCTGAGCGGCGCGCGTAAAGCTGCCGCTCTCGGCAATCGTCACGAAGGTCCGAAGCACATCGCTATCCAGCAGGGGCAAGGCACGATGGCCGGAGAGTGAGGGCATCTGTGTCATGGTCACACTTTTCAATTTTTCTTAACTGAAAGCTTAGACCTTTTCGTTTGTTTGATCAAAGAGCCCAAGCCATGCTGTTCCCCAGAGGTCGCGACCCTCCATTCACAACCAGAGAGACATCGCAGCCGCCGGTAACGGCTGCCTGTATGGAGGTGCGAGATGACCCAGTACCAGCCCATTCATCGTCAAACACCAACTGACGACAAAGCGCCCACACCACCGCCCCGGCTGGCGCTATATATGCCGGCCACGCCACCGCTCGGACTCATCCATGCACTCGAGCTGTGGTGGTGGCGATACCGTCGGCGCCGCCAGTTCCGGCAGCGTTTCCTGCCACTGCTGGCCCATGACGACCATATCCTCGAGGATATGGGGCACCGGCGTGACGACATCCTGTGGGCGTCGCGCCTGCCGCTGAAAGAGGATGCGCACAAGGCCCTCACGGAGCGCCGAGCGCGGCACAAGCGCTAGCGGTTTGATCAGCAGCGTGTTCGAGGATCCCTATCATGCCAGCGCCGAACAACGCACAAGGGGGGGGACCGCCCCCCCCTTTGTGCCTTCTAACACCGTATCCCGGCAGATCTCATGTCACTCAGGGACTCTCTTCACGTGACAGTTGCTGCAGTGGTAACGGACCTGCCTGCTTAACGGTCTGGATGGCAAAGTTGCTGCGGATATCACTCACCCAGGGCAGCCTCAGCAATGTCTCGGTCAGGAATGACTCATAGGCAGCCAGGTCAGGCACCACGACCTGGAGCAGGAAGTCGGCCTCCCCTGATACTAGGTGGGCGGAGATCACCTCTGGCAGCGCCTGAACCGCTTTCCGAAAAGCATCCGCCTGCTCCTCATGATGCCTCTCCACTTTGATGCCAACGAAAACGGTGAGACCAAACCCTGTCTCGCTGCGCCCCAACTCTGCATGGTAACCACGAATGACACCGGCGGCCTCCAACCTGCGCACTCGACGCAGACAGGGCGAAGGCGACAACCCAACCTCATCGGCAAGCTGAACATTGGTCAGGCGGGCATCGCGCTGCAGCGCGGCAAGAATCCGTCGATCAAGATTGTCTAGCGAACGAATTGGCATAATCTTTACATTCCAGGATATAAAAGGGCGAAGTATGCCAATATTTATCCTCTTATAGGCATACTACGCAAGGACATGTCTGAAGGACACCCCATAAACTGACGCAGGCATCAGCAAACCTTGGAGACTGCGTCGTGGAACTGTGGGTATTCACTAGCACACTGGTCATGGTCTATCTGTTACCGGGCCCGGACATGATCCTGGTACTACAAACCGGCGTCGCCAACGGGCGCCTCCCCGCGTTGGCCACTGCGGCGGGACTCGCCATGGCACGAGGCGCTCACGTCTTGCTCGCAGCCACCGGGCTTGCCACCCTCTTCGCTGCAAGCCCCTGGACACTGGATGTCATTCGACTGGTGGGTGCCTGCTACCTGATACTGCTGGGCATCCAGATACTGCTATCGGGTCCAGGCCTCGCAGTTGTCGACTCGCCCCTGCCCCCAACTTCCCCGATGGAACTGAGAGCGGCATGCAAGCGCGGACTGCTCACCAACCTGCTGAACCCCAAGTCGTTGCTCTTCTGTTCCGTCCTGTTGCCGCAGTTTGTGGACGTCGAGCGAAGCGACATCCTGCTGCAATTTCTGTTCCTTGGTTTACTGGTTGTTAGCGTTGGCGTCCTATTCGATACGCTCTATGCCATGGCCGCTTCGTTGCTCAGAGAGTGGCTGACCAGCCATCCAATGATGCAGCGTCTGCAACGCGGGGTATTCGCAGCCTTACTCATCGGTTTCGGCGGACAGCTGATGGCTGCCTGACCGTAGCACTATGCTCGGCATCACTGGTTAGAGCACTCAACTGAATCGCCGTCAGGGTCAGCTATCGACCGTGCGCTGCTTCCTCCAGGCCATCCAATAGCTTGCCGAGCAGTCGGCCCAGCGTTTCCTGCTCCTCCCGACTGAGGGCTGAGAGCATGCGCGCTTCGTTCTCCACATGCAGTGGGACGAGTCTGTCTATCAGCGCTAGCCCCTGCTCTGTCATCGAGACCAAGGTTCCACGACGATCCTCAGGGTTGGGAGTACGCACGATCAAGCCGCCTCTTTCCAAGCGATCCAGCCGATTGGTCATTCCGCCGGACGAGACCATCAATGCTTCGAAGAGCTGTGTCGGCGTCAGTGCGTAGGGCGTGCCGGAGCGGCGCAAGGTGGCCAACACATCGAACTCCCCCGCCTGTAGGCCGTGCTGCTTGAAGAAGGCCTCAAGCTGATTCCGGGTATGCAACTGGCTGGTCTTCAGGTAGCCGACCACCTCCATTGGCAGCAGGTCGAGGTCAGCCATCTCGCGCTGCCACTGGCTGATCGCCGATTTCACTCTGTTCATTGCCAACCACCTATCTTGGTACTAAGATACTTTTATCTCGATGGAAAGATATCTGACGAAAAGATACTTCATGTCGAGCTTTAGGAGAAATGATGTCGAATGCACGCGTACCGCGCAAGGGCGCGGATCGAAACGGGCTTTACGCCCTGGGCTGCCTGCTGTTGGTGGGTACCTTCCTGGCATTGTCGCTGGTGGTGGCCAAGCTGGCCGATGGAGCCGGGGCACCGCGGCTGACTTTCCTGATGGCCGCCATGACAGGCGCCGGCATCGTGCTAAGCGCCATTGGCGCGATGCAGCGCAAGACGATGAGGATCAACCTGCGCAGCCTGGAATATGCCACCGTGGCCGGCGCCTTGTTCGCCGTACCCAACGCCTTGGCCTTCCTGGCGATACGCCATGTCGGGGCCGGGTTCATCTCACTCAGCTTCGCCTTCCCGATTCTGATCACCTGGGTGTTGGCCGTGTGGCTGAGCCTGGAGCGCTTGCGCGCCCTACGCCTGCTGGGCGTGCTATTGGGGCTCTCCGGCGGGCTGGTGCTGGCCATGGCCAAGGCCGGCGGCGCAGGCGATGCCCTGGGCTGGGTCCTACTGGTACTGGCCATGCCGCTACTGATCGCGCTCGGTAACATCTACCGCACCCTGCGTTGGCCCACAGGCACCTCGCCGGTGTTCCTGGCAGCCCTGATGATGTTCGGCGGCGCCGCAACGCTGCTGCCCTTCGTACTGCTGTTCGAGCCCGGCCAGTTCCCAGCACTGCTCACCAGCGGGGCCGCGATGCAACTGCTGCTGGTGGAAATCGCCGTATTCTCGGTGCTCTACCTCTTCTACTTCGTGCTGCAGAAACTCGCCGGCCCTGTCTACCTGAGCCAGATCGGCACGGTCGCGGCACTGGTCGGCACACTGATCGCAGTACTGGCCCTCGGTGAGGCCCCGCCGCCCAACCTGGGTCTGGCGGCACTACTGGTGGCACTGGGCACCCTGCTCTTCCATCGTGGCGCCCGCGCCGCGTCCATCCCGAAGGGTGCTACCACCACTTGATGGCGCCTCCCTCATTACTATTACCTGAAAGGAGTGACTCATGAGCCTTATCGACGCCCTGAACTGGCGCTACGCCACCAAGCGCATGAACGGCGAGCAGGTGCCCCAGCCACAGCTCGACCGGATCCTCGAGGCCGTGCGCCTGGCGCCCTCCTCTTACGGCCTGCAGCCCTACTCCGTACTGGTGATCAAGGATCGAGCGCTGCGCGAGCGGATCAGCCCGGTAGCCTTCGACCAACCGCAGATCACTGAGTCCTCGCACCTGCTGGTCTTTGCCGCCTGGGAGCCCGTGGAAGAGAGCCACGTCGACGATTTTATTCAACTCACCGCCGAGATACGGAACCTTCCCACCGAGGCGCTGGCATCATACGCAGGTGCCATCAAGGAGACCGTCAACGGCTTTGGCTCTAACCAGGACAAGTTTCAGTGGGCTGCCAAGCAAGCCTATCTGGCACTGGGCACGGCCCTGGCCGCAGCCGCCATGGAAGGTATCGACGCCTCGCCCATGGAGGGCTTCGACCCGGCGGCGCTGGATGATCTGCTGGGGCTCAGAGAACAGAACCTGCGCAGCGTCGCTCTGATGGCACTAGGCTATCGTGATAGCAGCGCCGACCGACACGCTGGCCTGGAGAAAGTACGCTGGCCGCGTGAGAGACTGTTCCTGCATATGCCGCCAACATCATCATGAGCTTATCTGTGGGCTGCGCATCGTAGCCAGCGGCGCTACGGCTGATGCCATGGCGCCGCAATGCTAAGCTTTGGCCTCCTCGAAACCCTTAGCAAGGAAGGTCGCATGAAATATCTTGGTGCCCACGTCAGTGCCGCCGGTGGACCGGACCAGGCCGTGCTGCGCGCGGTGGAGATCGGCGCCGATGCCTTCGCGCTGTTTACCAAGAACCAGCGCCAGTGGAAAGCCAAGCCGCTCACCGACGAAGCCATCGAGGCCTTCCGCACAGCGTGCCATGAACACGGCTTCGCGCCGGGGCAGATCCTTCCCCACGACAGCTACCTGATCAATCTCGGGCATCCTGATGCGGAAGGACTGGAGAAGTCGCGTGCCGCCTTTCTCGACGAGTTCCAGCGCTGCGAACAGCTCGGGCTGTCCCTACTCAACTTCCACCCCGGCAGCCACCTCAACAAGATCAGCGAGAGCGAATGCCTGACCCGCATCGCCGACTCGATCAATCGGGTGCTGGCCGAGACCCGCGGCGTCACCGCAGTGATCGAGAACACCGCTGGCCAGGGCACCAACCTGGGCTGGCGCTTCGAGCATCTGGCCGAGATCATCGAGCAGGTCGACGACAAATCGCGGGTCGGGGTGTGCATCGACACCTGCCACGCCTTCGCCGCCGGCTACGACCTGCGCACCTCGGAGACCTGCGCCGCCACCCTCGATGAGCTCGGCAAGGTGGTCGGCTTCGAGTACCTGCGTGGCATGCACTTGAACGACGCCAAAAGCGCCTTCGCCAGCCGCGTCGACCGCCACCACAGCCTGGGGCAGGGCAATATCGGCCTCGACGCCTTCACCACCATCATGCGCGACCCGCGCATCGACGGTATCCCCCTGGTGCTGGAGACCATCGAGCCGGCGATCTGGGCCGAGGAAATCGCCTGGCTGCGTGCCCAGCAGCACTGATCGCCATGAAACTGATCCTCAGCCGCAAGGGCTTCGACTCCTCCGCCGGCGGGGTACCCAGCCCTATCCTGCCGGACGGCCGGCTGCTCGCCCTGCCGATCCCGGATGCGGCCTCGATGATTCGCTATGCGGATATCAGCTTCGACGGCGCGCCGCTAAGCCGGCTGGTCGAGCCGCTCACCCGCGGCAAGATCACTGCGGAACATGGCGCTCACCTCGACCCTGACCTGATCCCCGAGATGCTGCCGCGGGCACCGGGCTGGCGGCCGCTCTTCGGCCAGAGCGGCCAGGCCCAGGGGCATCTGCGCAACCACGGCGTCGGCCCGGGCGATCTGTTTCTATTCTTCGGCCTGTTTCGGCGCGTCGAACCCCACGCCGGCGGCTGGCGCTGGGTCCCCGGCGCTCGGCCCTGTCATATGATCTGGGGTTGGCTACAGGTCGCCTCGGTCTTGCCGGTCGATCAAGCCAGAGGCGACCACCACGCCTGGGCGCACTATCACCCCCATTTTCGGCGCCCGCCGGATCCCGGTAACATGCTCTATCTGGCGCGTCCCCGGCTCGCTCTGCCGGAACTCGACGAGCCGCTGCCAGGTGTCGGCGCTTTCTCGCACGTCGCGCCGGAACGGCAGCTGACGGCCCCCCAGGCGACGCGGGTCTCGCAATGGCGCCTGCCGCGCTGGTGCTATCCGGAGCATGGCCGTACGCCGCTGAGCTACCACGCCAATCGCCAGCGCTGGCGCCAGCACACCGACCATACTGAGCTTGATGCCGTGGCACGGGGCCAGGAGTTCGTGCTGAATGGTGACGAATATCCCGAGGCCCTGTGCTGGGCAACTGAGCTGATTCGCCGCAGGCAGTGGGATTGACCCGGCAGCGGAAAGTGGCTTCACTCACTAGCTCCGCCAGCTTGGCAGCCGATCACGACACGGAACGACGCTGATGACGCGACCGGGCCAACACCGCCCACTCCAGCCCCGGAAGCGCACTGTTGCCCTGCTGCTGGCCGCGCTGACGCTCATGATCGGTACGCTAGGCAGCTACGGCCAGGCCAGCATGCTCGGCAACGGGTCATATGGCCACCATGGGTCGCATGGCCACCATCATGCCGACTGCGATTCCCACCTCGCCCCGACCCACGACGCTTCATTCCATGCCCAGTGCCAGGCACTTTGCCAGTTGGCCTGCAGCTTCGCCACGGCCGTACCGGCCCATGCACCGGATGCCTCGCTAGCCGCGCGGATCGAGGACACACCGGATACCCTGCCCAGCCGTCGGGCATTCCACCGCGCCCAGCTACTGCCGGATGCTCGCGCCCCACCCGCTCCTTCCAATACCCACGCGTAACCCGACTCGATCTTCACACCGCCCTGGCCCCAACCGGCCAGACGGTACTCATGCGTATTGGAGGAAGCATGCAGACCCATCATGACGTTGCGGCCAGTTCGCCTCGCCCGGCGCCGCGACGTGCCGCCCAGGACCTCTATCTCGCCATATGGCGATGGCACTTCTACGCCGGACTACTGGTACTCCCCTTTCTCGTTACCCTTGCCGTGACCGGCGCACTTTACCTATTCAACGACGAGCTGGATGCCTGGTGGCACGCCGATCTCAAGCGTGTCAGCGTCCAGGAGCAGGCGCCACTGCCACCCTCCACGCTACTGGCAGCGGCACTAGAGGCCCAGCCCGGCACCCCGCTCAAGTACACCGCCCCCGCGACGCCAGACGCCTCGGCGGAGATCACCATCGCCGATCCGCAGGGCGAGCCGATCGCCGTCTACCTCGACCCTTATCGCGGCGAAGTGCTGGGCTGGCTACCCGATCGCGGCACCCTGATGTGGACGGTGCGCCACTTGCACAGCCTGCGCCTGTTCGGCCCCATCGCCCGCGGGCTCATCGAGATCGCCGCCGGCTGGTCGATCCTGCTGGTCGGGACCGGCCTCTACCTATGGTGGCCGCGGCGCAGCGGGAGCAGCCGGCTCGGCGGTGTGCTCAGCGTGCGTGGCACCCCCAGGCGCCGGCTATTCTGGCGCGACACCCATGCCGTCAGCGGCGTACTGGTCGGCGCCTTCATCGTCTTCCTGGCCGTCACCGGCATGCCCTGGTCCAACCTGTGGGGCGGCAAGGTCAACGAGTGGGCCAACGGCAACAACTTCGGCTATCCCGCCGGCCTGCGTGTGGCAGTGCCATTATCAGACGAGCACCTCGATCACCTGGGCCCCACCACCTGGTCGCTCGAGCGGGCTCAGGTGCCTCTCTCCTCGCATGACCGGCATGACGCCGCCCCCATCGACCTCGACCAGGCCGTGGCCACCTTCGAACGCCTGGGGCTGCATCCCGGCTATGCGGTCAACCTGCCCAGCACGCCGGATGGCGTATTCACCGGCTCGGTCTACCCGGATGACGTGGCGCAGCAACGGGTCGTGCACCTGGACCAGTACAGCGGCGAGCCACTGCTCGACATGCGCTATGCCGACTACGGCCCCCTGGGCCGCTGGCTGGAGTGGGGCATCAATGTCCATCTCGGCCAACAGTTCGGTCGCACCAATCAGATCGTGCTGCTGATCGCCTGCCTGGCCATGGTCCTGCTCGCCGTCTCGGCAGCCATCATGTGGTGGAAGCGCCGCCCCTCGGGCAAGCTCGGCACTCCCCCGCTACCCAAAGACCCCAAGATATTGCGCGGCGTCGTCGCCATTCTGGCACTGGGCGGCGTGATCTTTCCTCTGGTGGGGGCCTCGTTGCTGGCGATGCTGGTGCTCGACCGGCTGTGGGTCTGGCAACGCCAGCGACGCCTATAGGCTCACAACCCGCACCTCTGGCTTGCCCCTCGAAGGTTGACCTCAAGTGAAGTCGAGGGGCTAGCCTCGCTGGCGAGCGAGCCGACACCTGGCTCGCCGATAAGCGAGGAGAGAGCAGATGCGCATCATGATCGTTCTCGCTGGCCGCCTTCTCCAAGCAAGTGCGCGTACTGGAGCAGGCGGGACTGATGGAACGGCGCATCGAAGGACGCGCCCACTACTGCCGGCTGCAACCGCAGCCACTGGCGGCGGCGGAACGCCTGCCATCACCGGTGACAAAATCGTAGCGCAGCGGAGGTTTTGGCATCCGGTGCATGGTCTGGTTACGCCTCACTTAGGTCAGTGAAGCTGACTAAAAACTTCCGGATGTTGCTCAGCAATGCGCAGAAGTGCAACCGCAGGACCCTGCGGCTCGCGCCGACCCTGTTCCCAATCCTGAAGGGTACGCACACTCACGCCCATAAGACCGGCAAATGCTGACTGCGACATGTGTAATTTCAGCCTGATCTCTTTAGGCGGTGAGGGCTCTGATAGCTCATGGGTTCGTAGAGCCAATTTGCCCTTCTTGAACTGCTTTATTTCATTGATGCCTTCAAGAATCTCTGCCCCAAGGTTCCTGTCACCCATTTTTGATTGCCTCCGCTATCTGCTTGAGCGTATGGCCAGGAATACTGGCACGCTCTGATTTACTATACAGCGTGAGCATCCATATCTCGTGGTCAGACTTCTGCCAGTAATATATGGCTCTGATACCACCGCTCTTTCCCGAACCCGCTGGAGCCCATCGAACTTTACGAACACCACCCGAACCTTTGATTAAATCTCCGGCGTCCGGCTTCTGCAAAAGATAGGTTTGAAGCCCACGGTATTCCTCATCCGTGAGGTAGTTCGGCAATAGTTTGGTGAACGTTGAGGTTTCGATGAATAGCATTGCCAAAATATACGGCGTTGCCGTACGAGCGTCAAGGCCAGATCAGTGAGGTGTAACAGTGGCTAAGCTTCTACGAAGGCTTCTGGGCCATGCCCCTGCCCCTTTCTGGCCCACCTTCGAGAGCCTAGAGGAGGAGTACCGATGCCACATCATGTCGCCCCGCAGTTGATGTTCGAAGGCAATGCCGAGCAGGCCATGCGCTTCTACGTCTCGCTGTTCGACGATTCCGACATCGTCCGGCTCGATCGCTATGGCCCCGAAGGGCCTGGTAGAGAAGGCAGCATCATGCAGGCCGAATTCACCCTGGCCGGCCGACGCTACACCTGCATCGACAGCCACATAGCGCACCCCTTCAGCTTTACGCCTTCGATATCGCTATTCGTCGAGTGCGAAAGCCGTGAAGAGTTCGAGCGCCTTCTTGAGCAGCTATCGGAACAGGGCGAGACCCTGATGCCCTCCGATGACTACGGTTTCAGCACCCGCTTCGCCTGGATCAACGACCGCTTCGGCGTCTCCTGGCAGCTCAATCTGGCATGAGGAGCAAGACGCCATGACGACCTCACCCCTGCCCCCTATCGTCTGCGAAGAGGAGTGGCACAGCGCGCTGGACGAACAGATCGCTCGTGAAAAGGCCCATACGCGTGAACGCGACAAGCTCAATGCTGCACGGCGCCGTTTGCCGATGACCGAAGTGCGCGCCGATTATGTTTTCGATGGGCCACAGGGAGAGGCCACCCTGCTCGACCTGTTCGAGGGACGCCGTCAGCTGATCGTCTACCATTTCATGTTCGGGCCCGACTGGGAGGCCGGCTGCGATGGCTGCTCCTGGGTGGTGGATGCCATGACCCATCCCGCCCATCTCAACGCCCGCGACACCACCCTGGTACTGGTCTCCCGTGCGCCGCTGGAAAAGCTCCAGCGCTACCAGGCACGCATGGGCTGGCAGCACCCAACCTGGGTCTCGTCGCAAGGCAATCGTTTCAACCAGGATATGGGGGTCACCAGCGAGACCTGCTGCGCCCCGGACACCGACCGCGGCGAGCGACATGGCATTAGCGTCTTCCTGCGCGACGGCGAGCGGATGTTTCGCAGCTACTTCAGCGGCAAGCGCGGCGTGGAGTACCTGGGCAGCCTGTGGACCTATCTGGACCTGACGCCCTACGGCCGCCAGGAAACCTGGGAAGAGTCACCGCCCGGCTGGCCTCAGACGCCACCCTATGGTTGGAACCGCCGCCACGACGAATACGAGACATAGTCGAGCCGTTCGATAGTGATGGAGTGAACGGCAATAAGAGGAGGGACACGACCATGAAGACCATCGGCCTGCTCGGCGGCATGAGCTGGGAATCCACTGTCAGCTACTACCGCGCGCTCAACGAGGGGGTGAAAGCCGCCCTGGGTGGGTTCCACTCGGCCAAGCTATGCCTGTATAGCGTCGACTTCGCCGAGATCGAGCGGCTGCAGCACGCCGGCGACTGGGACGCCACCGCCGAGATCCTCAGCTGTGCCGCGCGCAACGTGGAGGCCGGTGGTGCCGACTTCCTGCTGATCGGCACCAACACCATGCACAAGGTCGCGCCGGAGATCGAGGCCTCGATTTCCATTCCGCTGCTGCATATCGCCGACGCCACGGCGAAGCGCCTAGCCAATGTCGGCATTCGCCGCGTTGGCCTGCTCGGTACCCGCTTCACCATGGAGCAGGAGTTCTACAAGGGGCGGATCAGCGAAGGCTTCGGCATCGAGGTTCTGGTACCCAACGAGGCCCAGCGCGACCTGGTGCATGAGGTGATCTATACCGAGCTGTGCCTGGGCGAGGTGAAAGAGAGCTCGCGCCAGCGCTATCTGGAGATCATCGATTCGCTACACGAACGTGGCGTCGAGGCGGTAATCCTCGGCTGCACCGAAATCGCCCTGCTGGTGCAGCAGCCCCATACTGGGGTGCCGCTCTATGACACCACGGCCATTCACGCCGAAGAAGCGGTCAGGTGGGCGCTCGAAGAGTAACAGAGATTGAACTGAGGCCCGCCAATGCGGGCCTCGTGAATCACGCTGTCGCCAACGTCCGGGTTTTGACCCCAACCAGGATCATCAGCGCGGCCAACAGCAGTACCGCCGCGCTGGCGGCGAAGACGTTTAGCGCACCGCCCAGGTCGAAGATGAGCCCGCCCACGGCGGCACCGGTGGCGATCGCCAGGTTGATGGAGGCTACCAACAGGCCGCTGGCGCTCTCGGCCTCATCGGGCACCGTGCGAGTCAGCCAGGTCGACCACGCCACCGGGATGGCACCGAAGGCCAGTCCCCAAATAGCCACCAGTGCAGCATCGGTGGCCGGCGTGCTTTCCAGCAGCACCAGCGAGACCCCCAGCGTGCCCATCAGCAGCGGCATCAAGATCATAGTCATGCGCAGGCTGCGCTCGACCATCCAGCCGCCCACATAGTTGCCAAGGAAGTTGGCCACACCAAAGCCCAGCAGAATCACGGCTACGCCGTTCACGCCAACGCCGGTCACCGTTTCGAGGAACGGCCGAATATAGGTGAAGAAGGCGAAGTGACCGGTGAAGACCAGCGCTGCGGCCAGCATGCCCAGGCCGATGCGCGGCCGCATCAGCACGTCGAACAGGGTACGCAGGCGGGTCAGGCCAGTCGGTGCCAGCCGCGGCAGCGTCATGAACTGCACCGCCAGTGCCAACAACCCCAGCCCTGCCGCCATAAGGAATACCTCGCGCCAGCCGAACAGGTCGCCGAAGTAGCTACCCAGCGGCGCCGCGGCGATGGTTGCGGCGGAAACGCCGCTGAACATGATCGACAACCCTCGCGGCACCAGATCCTCGGGCACCAGGCGCATCATGGTGGCAATCGACATGGTCCAGAAGCCGCCCAGCGCCATCCCCAGCAGCACGCGTCCGATCAGCAGGAGCGTCAGATTGGGGGCAAAGGCTACCAACAGGTTCGAGGCCACCAGCAGCATGGAGAACCCCAACAGCACATGGCGCCTGTCGATGCGCCGGGTGGCGGTGGAGATCAGCAGGCTGGTCAGCAGCGCCACCGCCGCGGTAACCGTCACCGCCTGACCCGCCATGCCCTCGGTAATACCCAGGTCCGCCGCCATGGGCGTCAGCAGGCTGGCGGGCAGGAATTCCGCCGTGACTAGCCCGAACACACCGAGGGCCATCGAGATAACCGCCCCCCATGCGGGCCGTGCCCGCGATACCGACTCGTTCATTGCTCGTTCCCATTCCTAGAGAAGCGTTCATCAGGAACGAGAAGACTAGAGGGACCGGGCCGGACGATCTATGCTAGAAGCTCTCGAATAGTTGATCTTTCATCCGAATCTTGAAGAAAGGAGTGCGAGATGCCCGAGCCGGAATTGCCCAGCGACCTGGTAAGTGAGCTGCTGCTCGGCATGCGCCTGCGTGGCATCGCCTATCGCCGCATCCAACTCTCGCCCCCCCTGGGCGTTGAGTTCGGCCAGGTAGAGGGCTGGGCGCAGTTCCATTTCGTGGCCCGCGGCCCCGTCTACCTACGTAGCCCCAGCGGCTGCGTTCATACCCTGTCGACCGGCGATGCGCTCCTGCTGCCACGCGGCGGTTTGCATGCCCTGCTCTCCACACCCGACCAGCCGGCACAGGACGTCGCCGCCTTCGAAAGCGCCAGACTGTGTGAGGCGGTCAGCGCGATTCGCGCCTGCCCGCAGGGCTGTACCCAGGACGGCGCCCTGACCTTCAGCGGCTGCATGGAGTTCGACCTGGGTAGCATGCACGCCTTGGTTTCGCTGATGCCCGAAGTGATGCACGTCGGCACCCTGCTCGAGCGCCAGCCCGAGATCCTACCCATGCTCGAAGCGATGGAGCGCGAGGCGGGAAGCGAGCGGGCAGGCTACGCTGCCATCCTGGCGCGGCTCGCCGATGTGATGGCCGCCTTTATCGTACGCGGCTGGGTGGAGTGCGGCTGCGGCGACGCCAGCGGCTGGATCGAGGCGCTGCGCGATCCGCGCCTGGGTCGCGTCATCGCCGCCCTACACCGCGAGCCGGGGCGCCACTGGACGGTAGCCGAGCTCGCCGCCGAGATGGGCAGCTCGCGCTCGGTGTTTGCCGAGCGCTTCCTGGCGGTAACCGGCATGACGCCGCATCGCTACGTGACCGAGCTGCGCATGCGCCTGGCAGCTCAGTGGATCGGCCGCGAGCGCCAACCCATCGAGACCGTCGCCTACCGCCTCGGCTACGGCAGTACCGCGGCCTTCAGCCGCGCCTTCAAGCGCATCCATGGCCATCCGCCCGGGGTCCTGCGCCAGCAGCGTGAGCCCGCTAACCTCCAGCAATCCTCCGCTTTCGGGAATCCTCATGAACGACGCCCAGTCGCTGCAGCAGGCCATTGACGAGCCGGTGCGCCTGGCGGAGTACGATTCCACCTGGCCGGCACACTTCGACGCCGAGCGCGAGCGTCTGCTGGAGCGCTTCCCCGTCGCGCTGATCGACGTGCAGCATATCGGCAGCACCGCCATCCCCGGCATGCCGGCCAAGCCCATCATCGACGTCATGGCCGGGGTCGCCTCCATGGCCGCGGCCGATTCCCTATTCGAGCCCATTCTCGATCACGGCTACGTGACTTCGCGGGAGTTCAATGCCGCCCTCACCGACCGCCGCTGGTTCATGCGCCACGCCAACGGCCGGCGCACTCACCATCTGCATGTGGTAGTGCACAACGGCGAGCTATGGCGACAGAGGCTCGCCTTCCGCGATGCGCTGCGCGCCGACCCGATCCAGGCCACTCGCTACGCCGCTCTCAAGTGCGAACTGGCTTCCCGCCACCAAGTAGATCGCGAGGCCTATACCCGGGCCAAGGGCGATTTCGTGCGTTCAGTCATCGCTCAGTAGAGGTGCACGGCCTCGAACTGCGCCACGGCAGCGCCTGCTTCATCGTGCAGGGTCAGCGCCTGGCCTTCGATCTGCCATGTCGCCGTCGCCTCCAGCGCGGCCAGGAAAGCCTGCTCGGTCTCGCCTCCTTCCAGGCAGGCCATACGGGTGGTGGCCAAGGAACCGAAGCGGAGAGTGTCGTTCTCCAAGCGGTAGCTCCCCATCAGGCGATTGCAGCCGGTGGAGCCCGCCACGCGGCTCTCCTCGGTGTGCAGCACGAAATGCGCCTCGCGCTGGCTATCCACCGCCTGGGGCGTCACCTCGCCAACCTGGGTCAGCTTCCAGTAGGTGTTCACCAGCGGCTCGTCGTGCCTCATCTCCCCCTCCATAGCGGCACAGCCCATCAGCACGATGGCCAGCGATCCCAACAAGATGGCAAAGCGTCTTTTCATTCTCGTTCCCTCGACCAACAGTCTCGACCCCCGCCAGCACGGCGGGCTCCATGTGCCGTACTGTCGGAGAAGCGCTGGCGAATAGCCAGCCTGAATTACGCAGAAACCGGGGATTTCGTGCCCTGGGTCACAAGAGGAGGCGCTGCAACAACTGACCGCTGCAGGGCCGCCCAGGCTAGAGCGACAGGCAGATCTTGCCGAAGTGGCGGCCCGACTCCTCATGGCGGAAGGCATCGGCGATCTTGTCCAGCTCGAAGCTGCTGTCGATGATCGGGCGCACGCCGATGGCCTCGATGCCGCGCACCATCTCCTGCTGCTGGGCGCGGCTGCCGACGATCAGCCCTTGTAGGCGCGCCTGCTTGGCCATCAGCTTGATGGTCGGCACCTCGCCACCGCGGCCGGTCAGGATGCCGATCAGCGCGATATGGCCGCCGATGCATACCGCGTCGATGGACTGCGGCAGGGTGCCCGGGCCACCCACCTCGATCACGTGATCCACGCCCCGGCCGTTGGTCAGCGACTGCACCGTCTTGCCCCACTCAGGGTCGGTCTTGTAGTTGATGGTGTGGTCGGCACCGAGTTTCTTGAGCGTTTCGATCTTCTCATCGGAAGAGGAAGTCGAGATCACCCGCGCCCCCATGGCCTTGGCAAACTGCAGAGCGAAAATGGACACGCCGCCGGTGCCCAGGGTGAGCACGGTATCGCCGGCCTTGAGGTTGCCATCCACCACCAGCGCCCGCCAGGCGGTGAGCCCCGCGGTGGTCAGGGTCGCGGCCTCGGCGTGGCTATAGCCCTGGGGCGCGTGGGTAAACCAGGTAGCCGGGCGCACCACTTGCTCGCGGGCGTAGCCGTCCAGGCCGTCGCCGGGGGTGGCCTTGAAATCCGCCACCCGCGCCGGGCCGTCGAGCCAGTAGGGGAAGAAGGTGGAGACCACCGCATCGCCCACCGCGAACTCCTCGACGCCCTCGCCCACCGCCTCGACCACACCCGCCCCATCGGACATGGGAATGCGGCCATCCTCGGTAGGAATCATCCCGGCGACCACGGCATAGTCATGGAAGTTGAGCGAGCTGGCATGGATGCGTACGCGGATCTCCCCCGGGCCCGGCTCACCCGGCGCCTCGCGATCGACGACCTGCAGTTGATCCAAGCCGCCGCCGCTGCCTAGTGTCACGACCTTCATGAGGTACTCCTTGAAAAAATAAGCGTGCTAACAGAGTAACGTAGTGGCCCCACGGCGGGTCAAGCGATGGATCGCTGCATGAAAGCCGCCAGCGCTTCCGCCTGCGGCATGCGCTGCGTCCAGTCATCACCGCCCCCTTCAAGGTAGCCGAGACGTGCCAACGCCATGGTAGTCCGATGGTCGGGTGGAAGGCGCTCCTCAGCCCAGGCGGCAGCGACGTCCTTGGGCGCGATCTCTCCAGTCTCGAGGGTCATCCACATGCGCGCCAGGGTCAGCAGCACGTTACGCTCATCGCCCTGCAGCCCCGCCACCAGGCCAGACAGCGAATCGACGATGGCCCGTCGCAGGTCCGCCTCGGGAATCGGCGCGATCAGCGCCGCGAGCTCCGGTCCGCACAGGGCGAGGCTTTGCTGCCTGGCGGTGGTCAGCACCACCGCCAGGTCGGGGTCGGTAGCCGCTGGCGGTATGTGGCCCTGCTCGAAGTCATCTCGCAACCACTCGCCGTAGACCAGCTCACTCCGCGGCGGGTAGCGCCACGGCACCAGCGCCTGGCGGCACAGCAGCGTCACCTCCAATGGCCTGGGCGAGCCGTCGTTCGTGGGGCTGCCGGAAACCCTCATCAGCGCCTCGACCAGGCGTCTTCGAGCCAGCTCGGCGGGCGGCTGGCTAACGATGACCAGCAAGTCCACATCGCTATTGAGGCGCAGACCACCGGCAAGCGCCGAGCCGAACAGATAAACACCGACCACGCTCTCGCCCAGCTCGCGGGCAACGATGTCGAAGGCCGCCCCGGCCTCGTTCGGCAGCGAGATCAAGGCATCCGTTCCATCAGCGGGCGTAGCGCCACATAGCGCGATAGCAAAACGACATGGGGCGACTCCTTTGGTGATTGAACGACACCCAGTGTGGCAGCATGCCCGCAGTGCGGCCACCGGCTATACTGCGTTTACCAGCGCGCCTCCTGGCGTCCATGCTCAGAGATCCCTCCCATGCGCCAGCCACGCATGACTGCCTTGCTTGCCACGCTCATGTTCGCGTCGCTACTTGCCACAGCCCAGGCAGCCGTCGCCTCGCCATCGCCCAAGGCCCAATCCGCCCTCGACAAGGCCGAGGTGCTGGAACAGGTCATCGCGCCGGACGTCGAGGCCACACCACCCGACGCCCCCATCACGCCAGGTGAAGCCCAGGCCGTGGATCCCGCCGGCCAGGCAGCGCTGGAAGATCCGCTGACCTGCCTTGCCCGCGCCCTCTATTGGGAAGCCAAGGGCACCCCCGAGACAGAGAAGGCGGGCGTGGCCAGCGTGGTCATGAACCGGCTGGCACATCCGGAGTTCCCCAATACGATATGCGAGGTCATCACCGCCGGCTCCGAGCAGGGTCCCTGCCAATTCTCGTGGTGGTGCGATGGACGGGCAGATGACGTAGTAGAAGAAGACGCCTACGAAATCGCCAAGGAGATCGCCCGCCAGGCCCTCAATCAAGCGCTACCCGACCAAACCGGCGGCGCGCTGTATTTCCATGACCGCAGCGTGCAGCCCGACTGGGCAGCGGTGTTTCCACTCACCGCCGAAACCGATATTTTCCTGTTCTATAGACCCAGCGGCGGGGCCGCGCGTTAATCACCGCGCTTGCCGGCCAGCTGTGAGCCTCGTTCCACCAGCGCCTTGGCTACAAAGGTCATCAGCGCCCGTATACGCGCCACCCGCCGCAGATCGGGGTGGGTCAGCAGCCACAGCTCGGTGGCAAGCTCGGGGAGCGGCTCGCCGATGCGCGTGAGTGCCGGGTCGCCATCGGCAAGATAGCAGGACAACACGGCCCGCCCTACCCCTTCGCGCGCCGCCGCGTACATCCCCAGCATGGTATCGACGCGATAACAGCAACGCTCGTTCACGTCGTGTTTGGCCATCCACGCATCGAGCGCCGCATAGCCCAGGTGGCGGTCCGGCCCGACCCAGGCGTCTGGCGCCCCGCCAGCACGCGCATAGACCGCCTGGGCAATACGCCCCACCGGACGGCCAACCAGGTGTTCCGGTGGCACCACTGAGGGCCGCACCGCCACATCGGCATCGCGCTGGGAGAGATTGAACAGCTGGTTGGAGACCGCCACTTCGAGGGTGATCTCGGGGTGAGCCCGTTGGAACTCGGCGAAGATCGGCGACAGCAGCCCCATCAGCAGCGTATCGGTGGTGGTCACGCGAACGGTACCGGAGAGACGAAGGTCACGACCCACCACGCGCCGCTCGGCACCCAGCACCTCGGTTTCCACACGAGCCGCAGTTGCCGCCAAGTCCTCTCCTGCCGGGGTCGGCGCATAACCCGTGCGCGAGCGCTCGAACAGCGCCACGCCCAGCCGCGCCTCGATGGCATTGAGGCGCCGAAACAGCGTGGCGTGACTGGCCCCCATATCGCGGGCGGCCCCTGCTAACGAGCCAGCCGAGGCGATTGCCAGGACCACGCGAAGATCATCCCACTGCAGCACCTGTTCATTCATGCAAAGTTCACTTTCATAAACGATGAATATTCAATCACGAATGAACATCATAGCCTCGCAGACCTGAGCATACATTCTCCATGAAAGGTCTTCGTCCATGAACGTGCTGATCGTCTTCTGCCATCCCGAACCCCACTCCTTCAATGGCGCTCTTAAGGATGTCGCCGTGAAAACCCTTCAGCGCCAGAGCCATAGCCTCGAGATCTCGGATCTCTACCTCGAAGGCTTTGATCCAGTCGAGGGCCCGGCGCACTATGCCACACGGGTAACCCCCGATACCTTCCTGCCACTGACCGAACAGCGCCACGCCTTCAATGAGGATGTTCTGCCCAATGACGTGCAGCGCGAGATTGCCCGTATCGAGCGTGCCGATCTGATCATCCTGCAGTTCCCGCTGTGGTGGCACGGGCTGCCGGCGATGCTCAAGGGTTGGTTCGACCGGGTGATGGTCTACGGCGGTCTCTACTCCGGCAGCATGCGCTACGACCGCGGCCGACTGGCCGGCAAGCGGGCGATCTGCTCGGTGACCACCGGCTCGCCAGCGGCGGCCTTTACCCGCCACGGGCGCGGCGGCGACATGGCAACGCTGATGTGGCCGATACACTGCTCGCTCTACTACCTAGGCCTGGAGGTACTGGCACCGCAGGTCGTCTACGGCGTCCAGGGCGGCGGACTCAGCTACCAGGCCGAGGGAGAGTTTCGCGAGCACCTCGAGAGCGCCAAGGCGAGCTGGGCCCAGCGACTGTCCACGCTCGAGGAGACACCCACGATCCCCTTCAGCGGTTGGCAGGATTGGGACGAGAACGGCGTGCTGAAGGAGGAACATCCGCTGCGCTGGAGGCCCTGAAGAACAGATATCGCGCAGCGCTGATACGCTCTACTGGCACTCTTTATGCATCTGGCTTGGGATTGACGCGACGAGGAAGTGCCATGCGGTCATTGACGATGCTCAAGCCGGTCAGGTCGATTCTATGGAGCGTGGCGCTGTTGCTGCTAGGCAATGGCCTGCTGAACACCCTGCTGACCTTGCGCGGCACCGGCGAGGGATTCTCCAGTGCGTTGCTGGGGATCATCATGTCCGGTTATTTCGTCGGCTTTATCTGCGGCACCTGGGTCAGTGGTCGTTTGATACGGCGCATGGGCCACATCCGCACCTTTGGCTTTTGTGCCGCTATCTGCGCGTCGGTAGCGCTACTGCACCTTATCTTTGTCAATCCGTGGGTATGGCTGCCGTTGCGGGTGGTCTACGGGCTCGCCTTCATTACCTTGATTACCGTAATCGAGAGCTGGCTTAACAGCCAAGCCGCCAGCCATGAGCGGGGGCGTATTTTCGCCGTCTACATGGTGGTCAATTTGGGGGCCCTGGCGGCTGCTCAACAGCTACTTCGACTCTCCTCGCCGGAGGGTTTCCTGCTGTTTGCGCTGATTGCCATTCTGATTAGCTGGGCGTTGCTACCCATCACCATGACTCGGCGTGTGCAGCCGAGCATTTCCGAGCGGCCCAAGAGTAGCCTGCGTGCGTTACTGGGTTTCGCGCCACTGGCAGTGGCCTCCGCTACGTTATCGGGACTTGCGATGGGAGCGTTCTGGTCGATGACCCCGGTCTACGCCTCGCAGTTGGGTTTCGATATTGGCGGTGTCGGGCTGGTCATGAGCGTGGCGATAATTGGCGGCGCGCTACTGCAGATTCCGATCGGGCGCTTTTCGGATAAACATGACCGCCCAAGGGTGATGACCTGGGTGGTATTTCTAGCAGCGATCATCGCCGCGGCAATGCCCTTTGCCCCCAACCATGACGTGCTTCTGGGGCTCTATTTTCTGTGGGGTGGCTTGGCGTTTTCGCTCTACCCGTTGGCCGTGGCGCAGCTGATCGACCAGCTGCATCCGGACGAAATCGTCGCCGGTTCTGCGGACATGCTGGTCATGCACGGGGCAGGCTGTGCCGTTGCGCCAATCGCGGCGGGCTCGCTGATGACAGTACTAGGGGGCCATGGCCTGCCGATCTATATTGCCTGCGTGTTTACCCTGCTAGGCGTTTACGCGATCTATCGCCGCCGTCATGTCACCGACCTGACCACCCATACCGCCCACTTCGAGCCGATGGTGCAAAGCAGTGCAGAGGCGTTGGAAATGATCTTCGATGATACACAGCGCGACCTGTTCGACGACCCGAGCTTCTATGAAGAACACGAGCGCCAGCGGTTAAGAGAGGTGTACACCGCATCGCAAACATGACGCGGCGCTACTTTTTCTTCGCCTCGGCAACTCAGAACTCGGTCACCACGGTCACACCGATGCCCTGGAACTCGTCCATGCTCGTCAGCGCCGCGATCGACCGTTCCAGGTTGATCCGCTGGCCGACCAGCTTCTCGGGCGCAAGCTTGCCGGTCTGGATCATGTCGAGCATGGCGCCGTAGCGATAGGCCTGCATACCGTGGCTGCCCAAAATCTCGAGTTCGTGGGCAATCACCTTACTCATCGGAATGGCAGGCGTGCTGTGATCGGCCAGCATCAGCCCGATCTGAACGTGCTTGCCGCGCTTACGAAGATTGCTGATCGAGTTGAAGCAGGTGGTAGGGTGTCCCAGCGCATCCAGCGACACATGGGCACCGCCCCGCGTCACCTCGATGACCGCCTCGGCAACATCCGCCACCTCACTGGCGTTGACGGTAGCGACCGCGCCCAGCTCACTGGCCAGCTGGAGCTTCGCGGCTGAGATGTCGACGGCCACCACGTTGGCGCCCACGGCATTGGCGATCATGATCGCGGAGAGGCCGACGCCGCCGCAGCCGTGTACCGCCACCCACTGCCCTGCGGATGCCTTGCCCTGATCGACCACGGCGCGAAACGAGGTCACGAAACGGCAGCCCAGGCTAGCCGCCGTGGCGAAACCCAGCGTCTCCGGCAAGGCCACCAGGTTGACGTCCGCCTGGTGGATGCCGACGTACTCGGCAAACGAGCCCCAGTGGGTGAAGCCGGGCTGGAACTGGTTGTCGCAGACCTGGTGATGGCCGGCGTAGCACTCGGGGCAGCTGCCGCAGCCGCCGACGAAGGGCACCGTGACGCGATCGCCGACGCGCCACTGCGTCACGTCCTTGCCCACCGCCTCGACGATGCCCGCCAGCTCGTGCCCCGGCACATGGGGCAGTTGAATGTCGGGGTCGTGCCCCATCCAGCCGTGCCAGTCACTGCGACACACGCCGGTGGCCATCACCTTGACCACCACGCCATGCGCTTCCGGCGTCGGATCGGGCAGGTGCTTGATCTGCGGCGGGGCGGAAAAAGCTTCGTAGACCACGGCTTTCATACCAAGTCTCCTGACGAAAAGTTCGATCATGCAACGATAATATGCCGTCGATGTACGCCGCCATGATCAATTGATTTCACGCCAGACTGCGGTAAGAAGAGCAACAGTTCGCGACGTGTTGCCTTGGACCCGAAGGGATGAGAGCGATACCCTCTAACCAGGTTGACTCCCAGCCCGCGGAACGACCGCGTCACTCATCTCCAATAGCACTCAACTCAGTGCCAAGGCCAGCCGTGAAGAGTAGTGAGAACCTGGTTCGGATCCTGATCGTCGCCGTGCTGGTACTGGCGGTCGCCATCTACCTGGCACAACGCAACACTTACCATGTCCTGTCCGGTCTCGAGGGGCCCACCGACGCGAGTCGGATTGCCGATAACATTCCGACTGCCTGGACCCAGTACGACCGGGGAACACCTTCGCGTCTGGCCATTCTACTGACCGACGAAGACTCGACATGGCTAGGCCTGGCGCATGGTCTCAAGACCATTGGCGTGCCATTCACGATCACCACCGATGTCTCCCGCGCCCTCGAGCATCAGGTAGTACTGGCCTACCCGATGATTGCAGGCAGCGTGCTCAACGCGGATGCGCTCGACCAGCTGCGTGAACACGTAACGACGGGCGGCACCCTTATCGCACCCCAGGTACTCGGGGGCGGACTGCAGGATATCTTCGGCTTCGAATCGGTCAGCGAAACGCGCGACCACTATCAGCTGAGCTTCTCATCGGAGGCGCCCTCGACCCGTTGGCTCGATGACCCACGCGAGCGGACGGTGTTACTGGGTGCTCCCGACGACCCCGCTTCTTGGATAGGCACCCAGGTATATCACGGCGCACAAACCCCCTTGGCCCATTTTCAGGATGGTGCACCGGCCGTCGTCACTCATGAAGATGCCAGTGGCGGACAAGCCTACGCGCTGGGATTCGACCTGGGATTCTTTATCCAGCGCGCCTATAACGACCGCAACAGTGAAGCCTACCGCGACTACGCCAACGCCTATGAACCCTCGGTGGATGTATGGCTACGCTGGCTGCGGCACCTCTACCAGTACCATGAGCCGCAGGCGGTCACCGTCGACACCGTGCCCGAAGGGCAGGCACTGAGCGTCATCGTCTCCCTGGATGTCGACTTCGCCCACTCGATGGACAATATGCTGGCGTATCGGGACCTACTCGACCAGTTGGGTGTCCCTGGCACCTACTTTATCCAGACCAAGTATTTCCGTGACTATTACGACCAGGGCTTCTTCAACGATGCGACGCCGGACGTCCTCGACAGCCTTCATGAGTCTGGTATGGAGATTGCCAGCCACTCGGTGAGCCATACCGATATGTACGCCAGCGTGCCCCTGGGTAGCGGAGAGGAGCGCTTTCCGGACTACCAGCCAAGGGTACGCGGCGTCGCGGATACCATTGGCGCAAGCGTACTCGGCGAAATGCGCGTCAGTCGCTTCCTGCTAGAGGCCTTGAGCGACGCCGAGGTGGTGTCGTTTCGCCCCGGTTACCTGGCGACGCCCGATGCGCTTCCCCAGGCACTCGAGGCGAGTGGCTACCGCTACTCCTCCTCGGTGACGGCGGGCAATGTGACGACCCATCTGCCCTACCGAGCGACCTATGACCGCCGCTATCAGACGCAGACCGGCATCTACGAATTCCCGATCGCCATCGAGGACGAGATTCCGCCGCGCATGGACCTGCGTGTCGACGCCGCCTTGGCGCTTGCCGATCAACTCAAGGGCTACGGGGGCACCTTCGTCATCCTGTTGCACCCGGATGTGCTGGACTACAAATATGCCTTTCTCGAACAGATCATTCCGGCACTCAAGCCGGATGCCTGGTTCGGCACCCTGGCGCAATTCGGTGATTGGTGGCGGGCCCGCGATCAGCTGGAGGTGGATGTCATTGAGGTCGAGGGTCAACGGCAGCTGCAGCTGTATGCGCCCATCCCCGTGCAAGGCGTGACCCTTCGACTCCCTTCCCACTGGCAGTTGGGCAGCGGAGCACCCGATGACATGCGGCTCGAATCATCGGTGCTGTACCTCCCTGACGTTGAGGGTGAGCATCGAATCCCCATCGAAGCTGACTGACGCCAAGCAGGCGATCAGGCACTGCTTGGCCAGCCGCCGGCCAGCGCGCGATAGAGCCCCACCAGAGCGGTTGCCGAACGCGTATGGCTGCGCGCCAGGCTATCCTCCGCCTCCAGCACCGAGCGTTCGGCGTCGATGACCTCCAGGAAGTCGATCACGCCGACCTCAAAGCGTACCCGGGCCTGCCGCGCCGCTTCGGCACTGGCCTCGGCGGCCTCAACCAGGTGTTCGCGCTCGCGCAGCGCCTGGGCATAACGGGCAAGCGCCGTCTCCGCCTCTTCCAGTGCTTGCAGCACGGTCTGCTCGTAGCGCGCCAGGTTGATCTCGGCGTCGGCATCCGCCGCGGCCATGCGCGCCCGCACCCGGCCGCTGTCGAGGAATGACCAGTCGACCCCAAGCGCCAGCAGCCGGGTCTCGCTGTCGCGACCGAACAGATCACCGGTGCTGGCAGCCTGGGTGCCGAGCAACCCGCTGAGAGTAAAGCGCGGGTAGAGATCGGCGGTGGCCACGCCGATGCTGGCGGTGGCGGCGTGCAGGCGCCGTTCCGCCGCAGCGATGTCCGGGCGACGGCGCAGCAACTCGCCGGGCAGGCCGATCGCCACCTTCTCGTGCAGCGTCGGCAGCGCTGCCGGCGCCTCCAACCGCGCAATCAGCGCACCCGGCTCGCGACCGGTCAGCACCGCCAGGCGATGGATGATGGCGGCGATCTCACCCTCCAGTGCTGGAATGCGCGACAGCGTGCTCTCCAGTTGCGCCCGGGCGCGTACGCTATCGAAGTCGGTACCGCGCCCCGCCTCCAGCCGCGCATCGACCAGCGCCAGCGACTCGCGCTGGTTCTCGGCGTTGGCCCGGGCTACGCGCAGCTGCTCCTGCAGCCCGCGCAGGCGCACGTACTGGTCGACCAGCTCACCGACCACCACCACCTGCATGGCGCGCACATCGGCGGCAGAGGCCTCCGCCTCCGCCTGTTGCGCCTCCACGCTGCGCCGCACACGGCCGAAGAAGTCGAGCTCCCACAGCGCGGCGACGCCGGCATCATAGCTTTCGAAATCGCGCTGCGAGCGCGTCGCCTGGGGCATCTGGTCGGCACTGGCGCGCTGATGGGCGGCGCCGGCCTCGGCGGTGACACTGGGCGCCAGGTCGCGGCGCGACTGGCGCAGCAGGGCCAGGCTGCGGTCGTGGCGCGCCAGAGCAATGCGCAGGTCGTGGTTGGCGTCGAAGGCCTCCTCGACCAGTTCGCTAAGCAGCGCATCGTCGAAGCCGCGCCAGAAGTCACGCTCGACCGCCTCGGGCGTCACCAGCCCAGCCTCGGTACGCACCAGGGCGGCGGGCTCGGGCAGCGCCGGTGCGCGATAGTCCGGCCCCACCGCGCAGGCGGCCAGCGCCAGGGTCAGTGGCAACAGCATCAGGTGTCGCATGGCTCTCATGGGGTTGGCCAGATCAGGCATGGTAGGCGCCCTCCACAGGCTGCGCGTCGCGTGGGTCGGGTTGGCCACGCGTGACCAGCTTGCGCAGCGCAACATAGAACACCGGGGTCAGGAACAGGCCGAACAGCGTCACGCCGAGCATGCCGGCGAACACCGCCGTGCCCAGTGCCTGGCGCACCTCGGCACCGGCGCCGCCGGCCAGCATCAGCGGCACCACCGCCGCGGTGAAGGTGATCGAGGTCATGATGATCGGGCGCAGGCGCAAGCGGCACGCCTCCAGCGCCGCCTCGACGATGCCGCGCCCCTGCATCTCCAGCTCGCGGGCGAACTCGACGATCAGGATGGCGTTCTTGCACGCCAGGCCGATCAGCACCACCAGCCCCACCTGGACGAAGATATTGTTGTCGCCGCCGGTCAGGCGTACGCCGATCAGCGCCGAGAGCATGCACATCGGCACGATCAGAATCACCGCCAGCGGCAGGGTCCAGCTCTCGTAGAGGGCCGCCAGTGCCAGGAACACCAGCAGGATGGCCAACGGGAACACCACCAGCGCCGCCCCACCCTGGTTGACCTGCTGATAGCTCAGGTCGGTCCACTCGAAGGACATCCCCGCCGGCAGCACCGCCGAGGCAAGCTGCTCGACCACCTGGATCGCCTGGCTCGACGACAGCACCCGCGGGTCGGCCTCGCCCAGCAGGTCGGCGGCGGGATAGCCGTTGTAGCGGATCACCGGGTCGGGGCCGTAGGTCTGGTCGACGCGGATCATGCTGCCGATCGGCACCATCTCGCCGTACTCGTTGCGGGTGCGCAGGCGGCCGATGTTATCGGCGTCCATGCGGTAGTCGCCGTCGGCCTGGGCCATTACCTGCCAGGTACGCCCGAAGCGGTTGAAGTCGTTGACATAGGCCGAGCCGAGGTAGACCTGCAGGGTCTCGAACAGGTCAGTGAGCGCCACGCCCTGGGTCTTGGCCTTGACCCGGTCGACGTGCAGGTCGAGCTGCGGCACGTTGGACTGGTAGGAGGTGATCGGATAGCCCATGCCCGGTGTCTGCATCAGCGCCCCGCTGAAGCCGTCCACCGCCTGCTGCAGCTCGCCGTAGCCGAGGTTGGCGCGATCCTGAATGAACAGCGAGAACCCCGAGCCGGAGCCGAGGCCGAGGATCGCCGGCGGCATGAAGGCAAAGGTGAAGGCCTCCTGCAGCGCCGCGAACTTGCCATTGAGCTCGGCGGTGATCTCCTCGGCGCTGCGCTGGCGGTCGCCGAACGGCTCGAGGCCGAAGAACACCGTGCCCGAGTTGGGCGTGTTGGTGAACTGCAGCGGATTGAGCCCCGGGAATGCTACTGCGGCCTCGACCCCCTCCGTCTCCAGGGCAATCTCGGTCATGCGCCGGATCACCGCTTCGGTCCGGTCCAGCGAAGCGCCCTCTGGCAGCCGGGCGCCGGCAATCAGGTACATCTTGTCCTGGGTGGGAATGAAACCGCCCGGCACCGCCTGGAACATCACGCCGGTACCCGCCAGCAGCAGCGCATAGACCGCAAATACCGCGCCTCGTCGGCGCAGGCTGCGCGCCACGCCACCCTGATAGCGTTGCGAGCTGGCGTTGAAGAAGCGGTTGAAGGGGCGGAACAGCCAACCGAACAGCAAGTCGATCCCCCGCGACAGGCGATCCTTGGGCGCGTCGTGGGGCTTGAGCAGCAGCGCGGCGAGTGCCGGCGACAGCGTCAGCGAGTTGATCGCCGAGATCACCGTGGAGATGGCGATGGTTACCGCGAACTGGCGATAGAACTGGCCGGTGACGCCCTCGAGGAAGGCCATCGGCACGAATACCGCGCACAGCACCACCGAGATGGCGACGATCGGCCCGCTCACCTCGCGCATCGCCTGGTGAGCCGCCGCCAGCGGGGCCAGCCCCTCCTCGATGTTGCGCTCGACGTTCTCCACCACCACGATGGCGTCGTCGACCACGATGCCGATGGCCAGCACCAGGCCGAACAGGGTCAGGGTATTGATCGAGAACCCCAGCAGGTAGAGCACCGCAAAGGTACCCACGATCGACACCGGCACCGCCAGCAGCGGAATGATCGACGCCCGCCAGGTCTGCAGGAACATCGTGACCACCAGCACCACCAGCAGCACCGCCTCGAGCAGCGTCTTGATCACCGACTGGATCGAGTCGCGCACGAATACCGTGGGGTCATAGACGATGGTGTACTCAACGCCTTCGGGGAAATGCTGGGACAGCGCCTCCAGCCTGTCGCGCACCGCATTGGACAGTGCAATAGCGTTGGAGCCCGGTGCCTGAAAGATCCCGATGGCCACCGCCTGCTGATTGTCGAGCAGCGAGCGTAGCGAATATTCGGCGGCGCCGAGTTCGATGCGCGCCACGTCGGAGAGATAGGTGATCTGGCCGTCGCTGCCGGCCCTGACCACGATATTGCCGAACTCCTCCTCGCTGGTCAGGCGCCCCTGGGCGTTGATCGAGATCAGGAAGTCCGACGACTGCGGCGTCGGCGGCGCGCCGAGCTGGCCCGCCGAGACCTGCACGTTCTGCTCGCGGATCGCCGCCAGGATATCGCCGGCGGTCAGCCCACGGGCGGCGGCACGATCGGGGTCGATCCACACCCGCATGGCATAGTCGCCAGCGCCGAACAGCATCGCCTGCCCCACCCCCTCTAACCGCGCCAGCTCGTCACGCACGTGCAGCGCCGCGTAGTTGCGCAGGTAGGTGCTGTCGTAGCGGCCGTCGGGCGAGATCAGCTGAGGCACCATGGTCAGGTTGGGGGACTGCTTTTCAGTCGTCACCCCCTGGCGGCGCACCGCCTCGGGCAAGCGCGCCTCGGCCTGGCTGACCCGGTTCTGTACCTGTACCTGGGCGTCGTCCGGATCGCTGCCGGGGCGGAAGGTCAGGGTCATCGCCAGCACCCCGTCGGAGCCGGCCACCGACTTCATGTACATGAGGTTCTCGACCCCGGTAATCGCCTCCTCTAGCGGCGTGGCCACCGTATCGGCGATCTCGCTGGGGTTGGCACCGGGGTAGACCGCCCGCACCTGCACGGTAGGCGGCACCACATCGGGGTATTCGCTGATCGGCAGCAGCGGGATGGCGATGGCGCCAGCGATAAAGATCAGGATCGACAGCACCGCGGCAAAGATCGGCCGGTCGACGAAGAATTTAGCGAAATTCATGACAAGACTCCCTTGCGGGGCGGACCACAAGGTCTGTCCCGAGAACGTCGTTCAGGGTGATGGTGGTAGCGAGCGTCAGGCGTGCTCAGCGCATGGCGGCGTACTCACCGGCAGTGACATCCGCGCCGCGCATGTCGACGCTCTGCGCCGCTACCTGCATGCCCGGGAAGAAGATCCGCTGGGCACCGCTGACCACCACCTGGTCTGTCGGCTCAAGACCCTCAGTCACCACCCGCAGCCCGTCGATCATGCGACCTAGCTGGACATCGCGCCGCATGGCACGGCCCTCGGCGTCGACCACATAGACGTACTTGCGATCCTGGTCGGTGAGCACCGCCTTGTCGTCGATCAGCAGGCTGTCGTCGGCGCTTCCCGCCAGCAGCTGCACGCGGGCATACATCCCGGGGGCGAATCGCCCCTCGCTATTGTCGAGCACGGCGCGGGCGAGGATGGTGCCGGCCTCGGCATCGAGGCGGTTATCGACGAAGTCGACCTCACCGAGGTAGGGGTAGCCGACATCGTTGGCCAGGCCAACGCGAACGGGGAAACTGGCCCCGCGCAAGTTCTCACGCTCGCCATTGCGCGACATGGCCTCATAGCGCAGATACGCCTGCTCGTCGCTGTGGAAATGCACGTGCACCCGATCCAGCGCGACGATGCGGGTCAGCGGCGTGGCCTCGGAGACCAGGTTCCCCGGCGTTACCAGCGCCCGCCCGGTGCGCCCCGCGATCGGCGCGCGGACCTCGGTGAACGCCATATTGAGCCGCGCGGTGTCGGCGCTGGCCTGGGCGGCGAGGATATCGGCCTCGGCCGTGGCCGCCGCCGCGCGCCGCTGATCCAGCTCCTCGCGGGAAATCGAGCGACTCTGCGCCAGCGCTTCGGCACGGGCGGCCTCGCTGCGAGCCAGCTCGGCTCCAGCGCGGGCGCGCTGTAGTGCAGCCTCGGCGCGCGCCAGTTCGGCGCGATAGGGCCGCGGATCGATGGTGAACAAGACGTCGCCCTTCTCGACGTCCTGGCCCTCGGTGTAGTGAATGCTATCGATATAACCCGACACCCGCGGGCGCAGATCGACCGTCTCCACCGCCTCGATACGCCCGGTGAAGGCGTCCCACAACTCGACGTCCTCGACCAGCACCTGGGCCACACTGACCTCGGGGGGCGGAGGCCCTTGATCGGCCCCGTCCTGGGTATCGGCCTGGCTCTCGCAACCCGACAGAACGACAAGACCGGCCATCAAGGCGGTCACCATGATCGCTTGCCGGCCACCGAGTTTTTCGAACATCTTCTGGACGTTCATGACATTCCCTCTCCCATTAATAAAACGAAGTTCACCACGTCGTTTTATTCGACTTGGCCGGCGTGTTTTTATAATTTATTAATGTCGTTTGATGGCGTGCTTAATCGACGGCAAACTTCGTAGAACGCCACCTTATAGTGTTACCGGGCACTTGATTAGTCGGGCCGACAGGGAAATACTGTCCCGTTGACGGGACAGTCTCCGCGCAACTCTGCTTGCCTACACCAGCACGTCTCCTGGCACGGTGCTCTCCCAGCCACAGTGTTTTTCCAACACTGAGTGCACGGCACAGGATTACGACCATGCTACAAGACCTCAATGACGCCCTGATCTTCGCCAAGGTCGTGGAACAAGGCAGTTTCATCGCCGCGGCAAGGCAGCTGCATCTTTCCAAGACGACGGTAAGCCGCAAGGTGCAGGCGCTCGAGGAGCGCCTGGGCGCACGATTGCTTCACCGCACCACGCGCAACCTGAGCCTTACCGAGGCCGGTGCCGTCTACTTCGACTACTGCAACCGTATCGCCCAGGATCTCAACCAAGCCGAGAACGCCGTCCAGCGCCTGGAAGATAGCCCGCGCGGCTGGCTGCGCGTCACTGCGCCGTTCACCATGTGCACTGAGTTCACCTCCGACCTGATACGCGAGTTTCGCGAGCGCCACCCCCAAGTGCGTATCGAGATGGTGCTATCCAACGATCGTCTCGACCTGGTGACGAATCAGATCGATGTTGCACTTCGCGTCGGGCCTCTGCCGGATTCGACCTTGATAGCCCGTCCCTTAGCGCGCTACCGCTCCTTCGTCTATGCCAGCGACCGCTATATCGCCCTGCACGGCGAGCCAAGCGAACCGGCGGACCTGGCTCACCATCCCGCCCTGGCCAAGTGCACCGACCAACGCGGCCAGCGCTACCTGTGGCAGCTGCGCAATGCAACGCGTCAAGTGGAAGTAGAGATCGACCCGATTGCCATCGCCAACGATCCCTTCGTGCTGCGCGGGCTGCTGGTCGAGGGGCAAGGGTTGATGCTAACCAGCGAAATCGTCGCCTGCCTGGGCCCAGACGAGCAGCGGCTACACCGAGTGCTGGATGGCTGGGAGGGACCCGAGGTTGAGCTGAATGCGGTCTTCCCTGGGGGACGCCTGATCTCTCCCAAGGTGCGTACCTTCGTCGATTTCGTCGTCGAGCGTATGCGGATCGAAAACTTGCCAACTGCCGAGCCGTGGCAACCCCAGCGTCAGCCTTTCGCCGAGGAGGCAGAGGACGCCACAGCGACTGCCTGATACGACAGGAACCCTCGCGGCCCCAAGCGAGTCGTATAGGTCATTGATTCGATATGGAGATCCCATGCTAGAACACCGCAACGACCCGACCCTTCCCAGTCCGCAGTTCCCCGGTAGCCACATCGTGCTCGACGACCGCTACGCCTTTGTCTCCGGCCTGACCGCCGCCGATATCCACGGTGCCGAGGCCGAGATTGGCGACATCAAGGAGGAGACCCACCGCGTGATGCGCGAACTCGAGCGCATGCTGGAGCTCGTCAACGTGAGCATGGACGACGTGGTAAGGGTCGATGTCCACCTCGCCGACCTGGATGAGATCAGCGAGATGGACGCCGTCTATGCCGAGTATTTCGAAGGACCCCACTTCCCGGCACGTACCTGCACCCAGTCACCCAAGCTGTGTGGTGGCTGCCGGGTCGAGATCACGCTGATGGCGCGCCGGCCGGAATGAGCACCGACCCGTCGTCCATCGACCGCTCGCTCAGACGGTGACAGGGCTATCAGAGCGGTGGCTAGCGTCTGCCGGGGCAGGCAGTCGGGAGCTCCAGGTGTCGTCGTGGCCCGGCGCTAGTGCCGGCTCACGCAGCACGAAGCCGCCGACCCGCTGAGCGAGTCGCTCGGCCTGCTCGGTCAGTCGATGGGCGGCAGCGCGGGACGCTTCGACCAGTTGGGTGTTCTGCTGGGTCATCCGATCCAGCTCGCTGACCGCCTGGTTGACCTGGCCAACCCCGTCGCTCTGCTCGCCGGCTGCCACGCTGATCTCGCCGAGCATCCCGGCCACCCGCTCGACGTTGGTAACCAACCCCTGCACCGCTTCACCGGCGGCGCGCACCTCACTGCTGCCGCGGCTGACCTTGTCGCGGGAGTCAGCGATCAAGCCGCGGATTCCCCGCGAGGCCTCGCCACTGCGCCGCGCCAGCAGACGGACCTCTTCGGCCACCACCGCGAAGCCCTTGCCATGCTGGCCGGCCCTGGCCGCCTCGACGGAGGCATTGAGGGCCAGCAAATTGGTCTGGAAGGCGATGTCATCGATCAAGGTGACGATCTCGGCGATCTGCTCGGACGTCGTTTGGATCTCTTGCATGAGGTCGACCACCCTGATCACCGCCGAGCCAGACTCGCGTGCCGCGGTGGCGGCCCCCTGTGCCAGCTCGTCGGCCTGGCGCGAGGCGGCGGCGGTGTGCTCCACGGTGCTCGAGATCTGCTCCATGGAAGCCGAGGTCTCCTGCAGGTTGGCAGCCGCGCCCTCGCTGCGGCGCGCCAGATCCTCACTGCCGCTGCTGATCGCCGTTGCCGCCTCGCGCACGGTGCGACTGCCGTGACGTACGTCGAGCAGCACGTCGTGGATATTATCGGTGAAGCGATTGAACTGGGTCGCCAGTTCGCCTATCTCGTCGCGGGATTTCACCGCCAGGCGCTGGGTCAGGTCCGCTTCGCCCGAGGCGATCTCCTGCATCTGCCTCGAGACCTGGCGTATCGGCGCCGTCAGATAGCGCGCCACTGCCCCGGCGGCGAGGATCGCCAGCAGCAGAAACAGCAGGCCGAGCAGGCTCAGCTGCCAGGACAGGCGGTTGGCACCGGCCAGCATCTCGTGCCTGGGAATCAAGCCGATCAGGGACCAGCCGAGCGCCGGTGAACGGTAGACGGTGGCATGGTAGGTCTCGCCGTCGTGCTGGATCGACTGGCTGAGTGCTTCGCCGCTGTGGGCGAGTGCCTGGAGCTGGGCCAGCGACGGATCATCGAGCGACTCAACGTCCTGGAAGCCGGCGGAGGGATCTCCCGGATGGGCCAGGACGGTGCCGTTCTCCTCCAGCAACACCAGATAGCCCTGCTCGCCGAATTCGATCTCGTTGATCATGTCCATCAAGCCGGCCAGCGAAACGTCGACGCCCTGCACTCCGATGACCTGACCGTCATCGTCCTCCACGGTTTGCACGGAGCTGATGATAGTGGCGTCGTCGGCGGCGAAATAGTAGGCCTCGGTGCGCACGACATCCCCGGGACGGCTCAGGGCAGCCTGGTAGAAGGGGCGTTCCCGCGGATCGTAGCCGGCACCGATATTGCCTTCGGGCCACTGCACATAGCCGCCATCGGCGGTGCCCAGATAGACGTAGGCCAAGCCGGGGTTGGCCTCGGCGAAGCGCGAGTAGAGCGCGTAGAGGTCGGCTTCCGTGCCGGCATTGCGCGAGGGCGTCATGGGCCGGGTGTCGCGACTGTCGAGATAGCGGGTCAGGCTACCGTGAGCCTCGCCCACCAGCGGCTCCGCAGCCAGGAAGGCCGCGTCCTGGGCCACCTGCTCCAGGAAGGTGGTAAGTGAGTAATCCACTTGGCGTAGGTACTGGCCGCTGGACTCAGCGAAGGCGTCGACCGCCGCCTGCCGGCTCTGCAGGATCGCCAGGCCCGAGATCCCCGCGACTGCCGTCGCCAGGATCAGGCCGAACGTCAGCACCATCTTGTGGGTAATCGACACGGGGCGTCTCCTCGTTGCTATGGGTATCGGGAGAGGGATTAGCCGCGGCTGGGGAGCAGCCGCAGACGAGGAGAGTAACGGCCAGTCACCGAGAGACTTGAACGCGACGTCGCCGCTGGAACGGCAGACGTCGTTTGCTGGGTCAGGCGCGCCCGCTCGCCGCGCCCCTGTCGACGAGCACATGCCGATAGCGAGTTGGCCGTTGCCGGGTCGAGATCACGCGGATGGCGCGTCGGCCGGAGTCACGACAGGCTCGCCGTTGATATCCACCCCCAGAAATCCGCCCGACTGGCGTCGCCACAGAGCAGCATAGAGCCCGTTCATGTCGAGCAGCTCCTGGTGGGTGCCGGTCTCGACGATACGCCCCTCGTCGATCACCACCAGCCGGTCGAGCATGGCGATGGTGGAGAGCCGATGGGCGATGGCGATCACCGTCTTGCCCTCCATCAGGGCATAAAGCTGCTCCTGGATGGCCGCTTCGACCTCGGAGTCCAGCGCCGAGGTCGCCTCGTCGAGCACCAGGATTGGCGCGTTCTTGAGCAGCACCCGAGCGATGGCGATGCGCTGGCGCTGCCCGCCGGAGAGCTTGACCCCGCGTTCGCCGACGTGGGCATCCAGCCCACGCCGCCCCTGCACGTCGACCAGATCGTCGATAAAGCTGTCGGCATGGGCGCGCCGCACCGCCTCCAGCACCTGCGCCTCGCTGGCATGCGGGCTGCCGTAGCGGATGTTGTCGCGCAGCGAGCGATGCAGCAGCGAGGTGTCCTGAGTCACCATGCCGATCTGCTGACGCAGCGATGCCTGGCTGACGCCGGCAATGTCCTGATCGTCGATCAGGATGCGTCCGCCTTCCAGGTCGTAGAAGCGCAGCAGCAGGTTGGCCAGGGTCGACTTGCCGGCCCCGGAGCGGCCGATCACCCCGACCTTCTCACCCGGCGCAATGGTCAGGCTCATGCCGTCGAACACTCGCTGGGCTTCACCGTCTGGCCGCGCATAGCCGAAGCGCAGGGCGTCGAAGCGAATCTCGCCCCGCGACACCTCGAGCGCCTTGGCATCCGGCGGATCCTTGACCTCGGGCTCGCGGGCGATGGTGTTGATGCCGTCCTGCACCGTGCCGATATTCTCGAACAGCCCCGCCACCTCCCACAGAATCCAGTTGGACATGAAGCGGATACGCATCACCAGCGCAATCGCCACCGCGATCACCCCCAGTGACACCGCCTCCAGGTACCAGGCACCAATGGCGATCGCCGCCACCCCCGCCAGCAGCAGCGAGTTGAGCAGCGTCAGGCTCACCGTCAGCTTGGTCGCCAGGCGCATCTGGCGGTGCACCGTCGCCATGAAGCCCTCCATGGCGTCGCGGGCGTAGTGCTGCTCGCGCTGGGTATCGGCGAACAGTTTGATGGTCTGGATATTGCTGTAGCTGTCGACGATGCGACCGGTCATCCGCGCACGGGCGTCGGCCTGCTCCATGGAGACCTGGCGCAGGCGCGGTACGAAGACCTTCATGATCGCGATATAGCCGACCAGCCAGGCCACCAGCGGCAGCATCAGCCACGGCTCGGCGCTGCCCATCAGCAGCATGGCACCGGCGAAATAGACGATCACATAGACCAGCAGGTCCATCAGCTTCATCACCGTCTCGCGAATCGCCAGCGCCGTCTGCATCACCTTCTGCGAGACCCGCCCGGCGAACTCATCCTGGTAGAAGGCCATGCTCTGGCCGAGCATATGGCGGTGCGCCAGCCAGCGGCCGATCATCGGGTAGTTACCGAAGATGCTCTGATGGGTAATCAACGACTGCAGCAGTGTCAGCAGCGGCAGGCCAATCACCACCAGCGCCGCCATCCCCGCCAGGCGCCAACCGTATTCGGCGAAGAACCCCTCGCGCTCGGCGGCCGCCAGCCAGTCGACCAGCTCACCCATATAACTGAAGAACAGCACCTCGACCGCCGAAACCAGCGCGGTGAGCAGCGACATCACGATCAGCAGCGGCAGCACCGGCCGCGAGAAGTGCAGGATAAAGGCGCCCAACCCGCGGGGTGGCGTCTCGGGGGTACCAGGCGGATAGGGATTCACCAGGGTTTCGAAGAAACGGAACATGACATCACCGGTTGTCTAAAGGCGCCTTGCAGGGTAAAACCTCAAGTAAGCTAGAGGTCAAGGAAAAACACATGTCGGCACGTATTCAGCGCGAGCTAAGCGTCGGCGAAGTCGCCGCCCGCAGCGGGGTGGCAGTATCCGCCATACACTTCTACGAAGCCAAAGGGTTGATCGCCAGCCGCCGCAATGCCGGCAACCAGCGCCGTTTCACCCGCGACGTGCTGCGCCGGGTGGCGATCATCAAGGTCGCCCAGCGCACCGGCATCTCGCTGGCCGAGGTGCGCGAGGCCTTCGCCACCCTACCCGACCACCGCGCGCCTAGCGCTGCCGACTGGCAGCGCCTCTCGGCCAACTGGCGGAAAACCCTCGATGAACGCATTCGCTGCCTGACCCAGCTGCGCGACCAGCTCGACCACTGCATCGGCTGTGGCTGCCTGTCGATGGACGACTGCCCACTGCGCAACCCTAGCGACACCCTCGCCGAACAGGGCGCCGGGGCGCAGCTGCTGGAACCAAGCTGATCCAACCCAGCAGGCTGTCGAATGGGCAGGGTTACGATCGACACAGGGAGGTACCCACCAACCACGAGGAACAGCACATGCGCTTCATGATTATCGTCAAGGCCAGCCAGGAGAGCGAAGCCGGCGTCATGCCGGAAGATAGCATGGTCGCCGCCATGGCCGAGTTCCACGAGCAGCTGGCCAGCGCCGGTGCCCTGCTCGACGCCTCGGGCCTGCAGCCCAGCGCCAAGGGTTGTCGCATCGAGTACCGCGACGGCGAGCCGCTGCTCACCGACGGCCCCTTCGGCGAGGCCAAGGAGCTGATCGCCGGCTATACCCTGATTCAGGTGGGGTCACGGGAAGAAGCGCTGGCGTGGACCCAGCGCTTCCCCAACCCCGGCGGCCCGGGGGGCAACGCCGAGATCGAAGTTCGCCAGCTATTCGAGCTGGAGGACTTCGCCCCGGGTGAGGGAATACAGCGCTTCCGCGCGCTAGGCACGGTTTAACCTGGTACCCGCACCCAGCCCTCCATCAATACCCGGGCGCTGCGGCTCATGGTGACCTGCTCGATCCGCCAGTCGTCGCCCTCCCGCGTCGCCTTGGCGCCGACCCGCAGCGTGCCCGAGGGGTGGCCGAAGCACACCGAATCGCGCTCGCTGCCGCCGGCGGCGAGGTTGACCAGGGTGCCGGGGATCGCCGCCGCCGCGGCGATGGCCACCGCCGCGGTGCCCATCATGGCGTGGTGCAGCTTGCCCATGGAGAGCGCACGCACCCGCAGGTCGATCTCTTCGGCCGCCACCTGCCTGCCGCTGGAGGCGGTATACCCCGCCGGCGGCGCCACGAAAGCCACCTTGGGCGTATGCTGGCGACCAGCCGCCTCGCTGACGTCGCCGATCAGCCCCATGCGCACGGCGCCGCGGGCGCGCAGCGTCTCGAAGCGCAACAGTGCCGCCGGGTCGCCGTTGATCGCCTCCTGAAGCTCGCTGCCGCTATAGCCGAGATCGGCGGCATCGACGAAGATGGTCGGAATCCCGGCGTTGATCAGGGTCGCCTTGAGGCGGCCGCTCGACACCACCTCGATGGGCACCTCCAGCTCATCGACCAGGTTACCGGTGGGGAACAGCGCGCCTTCCCCGTCGGCGGGATTCATGAAGGCCACCGGCACTTCCGCCGCCGGGAAGGTCACCCCGTCGAGTGCGAAGTCGCCGGTCTCCTGCACCTGGCCGTTGGTCATTGGCACCTGCGAGACGATGGTCTTCTCGATATTGGCCTGCCAGATACGCACCTCGACCACCCCGTCGCGGGGAATCCGCGCCGGGTCGACCAGGCCGTTGGCCACCGCGAACGGGCCCACCGCGGCGGAGAGGTTGCCGCAGTTACCGCTCCAGTCGACGAACGGCGTATCGATGGCGACCTGGCCGAACAGGTAGTCGACATCGTGGTCGGGACGCTCGCTGGGCGACAGGATCACCGCCTTGCTGGTGCTCGAGGTCGCCCCGCCCATGCCATCGACCTGCTTCTGGTAGGGGTCGGGGCTGCCCAGCACCCGCAGCAGCAGCGCATCGCGGGCCGGCCCGGGCACCTGGGCGGCGGGCGGCAGGTCGGCGAGGCGGAAGAACACCCCCTTGCTGGTGCCGCCGCGCATATACACGGCGGGAATGCGGATCTGCGGCGACGGGCTCATGCGCTGGCCCCCGCGCTGGATTCGAGGAAGTCCTGGGCGAAGCGCTGCAGTACCCCGCCGGCGGAGTAGATGGTCAGCTCCTCCTCGGTATCCAGGCGGCAGATCACCGGCACCCGCTGGGGCTCGCCAGTGGTGCGCTGGATCACCAGGGTCAGCGTCGCCCGCGGCGCCGGCGCGCCCTCCACGTCGTACACCTCGGTGCCGTCGAGCTCGAGGGTATGACGGGTGGTGCCCGGCTCGAACTGCAGCGGCATCACCCCCATGCCGACCAGGTTGGTGCGGTGGATGCGCTCGAAGCCCTCGGCGACGATCGCCTCGACCCCGGCCAGCGCCACGCCCTTGGCCGCCCAATCCCGCGACGAGCCCTGGCCGTAGTCGGCGCCGGCGATGATGATCAGCGGCTGCTTGCGCGCCATGTAGGTCTCGATGGCCTCCCACATGCGGGTCACCTTGCCCTCGGGCTCGAGGCGCGCCAGGGAGCCCTGACGCACCTGGCCCGCGTCATCGCGCACCATCTCGTTGAACAGCTTGGGGTTGGCCAGGGTCGCGCGCTGGGCGGTGAGGTGGTCGCCGCGGTGGGTGGCGTAGGAGTTGAAGTCCTCCTCCGGCACGCCCATCTTGTCGAGGTACTCCCCCGCCGCGCTGTCGAGCTGAATGGCGTTCGACGGCGACAGATGGTCGGTGGTGATGTTGTCGGGCAGGATCGCCAATGGGCGCATCCCCTTGAGCCCGCGCTCCTGGGCCATGTTGCCCTCCCAGTAGGGCGGCCGGCGGATGTAGGTGCTCTGCGGGCGCCAGGCGTAGAGCGGCTCGGTCCTGGCCGCCGCGCTCTTGTCCAGGTCGAACATCGGGATATAGGTCTGGCGGAACTGCTCCGGCTTGACCGCCCGCTTGACGATGGCATCGATCTCCGCATCGTCGGGCCAGATATCCTTGAGCGTTACCGGATTGCCGTCGGCGTCGACGCCCAGGGCGTCCTTCTCGATGTCGAAGCGGATGGTGCCAGCGATGGCGTAGGCCACCACCAACGGCGGCGAGGCCAGGAAGGCCTGCTTGGCATAGGGGTGAATGCGGCCATCGAAGTTGCGGTTGCCCGACAGCACCGCCACCGAGTAGAGGTCGCGCTCGACGATCTCCTGCTGGATGGCCGGGTCCAGCGCCCCGGACATGCCGTTGCAGGTGGTACAGGCATAGCCCACCACGCCGAAGCCCAGGTTCTCCAGCTCGCCCATCAGGTCGGCTTCTTCGAGGTACATCTTGACCGTCTTCGAGCCCGGCGCCAGCGACGACTTCACCCACGGCTTGCGGAGCAGGCCGAGGCGGTTGGCGTTACGCGCGATCAGCCCGGCGGCGACCATGTTGCGCGGGTTGGAGGTGTTGGTGCAGCTGGTGATGGCGGCAATGATCACCGCGCCATCCGGCAGCTTGCCGGCCTGTTCCTCGGCCCGCGCCGCGTCCAGTCCCACCGCGATGCCGCGCTTGACCAGCTCCGTGGTAGGCAGGTGGGCGTGGGGGTTGGAGGGCCCGGCCAGGGTGCGCGTCACGCTGGAGAGGTCGAAGCGCAGCACGCGCTCGTACTCGACCTCGCTGAGGCTGTCGGCCCACAGCCCGGTGTCCCTGGCGTAGGTCTCCACCAGTGCCACCTGCTCGTCGTCACGCCCGGTGAGGGTGAGATAGTCGATGGTCTGCTCGTCGATGTAGAACATCGCCGCGGTGGCGCCATACTCCGGGGTCATGTTGGAGATGGTGGCGCGGTCGCCAATGCTCAGTGCCTCGGCGCCCTCGCCGAAGAACTCCAGGTAGGCCCCTACCACCCGCTCGCGGCGCAGGAACTCGGTGATCGCCAGCACCATGTCGGTGCCGGTCACGCCGGGCTGCAGCGTGCCGGTCAGCTCCACGCCGACGATGTCCGGCAGGCGCATCATCGAGGCGCGGCCAAGCATCACGCTCTCCGCCTCCAGGCCGCCGACGCCCACCGAGATCACCCCCAGGGCGTCGGTCATCGGCGTATGGCTGTCGGTGCCCACGCAGGTATCCGGAAAAGCGACCCGCCTGCCGCTGGCATCGGGCTGGACCTGTACCACCGGCGACATCTTTTCCAGGTTGATCTGGTGCATGATGCCGTTACCGGGCGGGATCACGTCGACGTTCTCGAAGGCGGTCTTGGTCCAGTTGATGAAGTGGAAGCGGTCGTCGTTGCGGCGATCCTCCACCTGGCGGTTCTTGTCGAAGGCGTCCTGCTCGAAGCCGGCGTGCTCCACCGCCAGCGAGTGGTCGACGATCAGTTGGGTCGGCACCACCGGGTTGACCTTGGCCGGGTCGCCACCCTGCTCGGCAATGGCATCGCGCAGGCCGGCCAGATCCACCAGCGCGGTCTGACCGAGAATGTCGTGGCACACCACCCGCGCCGGGTACCAGGGGAAGTCGAGGTCGCGCTTGCGCTCGATCAACTGGCGCAGCGCATCGCTAAGCAGCGCCGGATCGCAGCGTCGTACCAGTTGCTCGGCCAGCACCCGTGAGGTGTAGGGCAACCCGGCATAGGCGCCGGGGGCGATCTCCTCGACCGCGGCACGCGCATCGAAGTAGTCGAGCTCGGTGCCGGGGAGCGGTTTGCGATAGTCGGTATTCATGCGTTCACCCCGTGGTTAGTGGGCTCAGTGGCGCTGCTCGATGGGCAGCCAAGCGCGCGCCTCGGGGCCCACATAGTCGGCGCTGGGGCGGATGATGCGATTGTTCTCGCGCTGCTCGAAGACATGCGCACACCAGCCGGTGACCCGCGAGCAGACGAAGATCGGCGTGAACAGCTTGGTCGGGATATCCATGAAGTGATAGGCGCTGGCGTGGAAGAAGTCAGCGTTGCAGAACAGCTTTTTCTCGCGCCACATCACCGCCTCGACCCGCTCGGAGACCGGATAGAGCACGCTGTCACCGACGTCATCCGCCAACCGCTTGGACCACGCCTTGATGATCGCGTTGCGCGGGTCGGACTCGCGGTAGATGGCGTGGCCGAAGCCCATGATCTTCTCTTTGCGCTCGAGCATGCCGAGGATCTCGCGCTCGGCCTGATCGGCAGAGGTCCAGTGCTCGATCATCGCCATCGCCGCCTCGTTGGCGCCGCCGTGCAGCGGCCCGCGCAGCGAGCCGATGGCGCCGGTCACGCAGGAGTGCATGTCGGAGAGCGTCGAGGCGCACACCCGCGCGGTGAAGGTCGAGGCGTTGAACTCGTGCTCGGCGTAGAGGATCAGCGACACGCTCATCACCCGCGCGTGCAGCTCGCTGGGAGCTTCGTCGCGCAGCAGGTGCAGGAAGTGGCCGCCCACCGAGTCGTCGTCGGTCTCGGTGTCGATGCGTACGCCATCGTGGGAGTAGCGGTACCAGTAGCAGATGATCGACGGCAACGCCGCCAGCAGGCGGTCGGAAACGTCCTGCTGCTGGTCGAAGCGCTCTTCGGTCTCGAGATTGCCGAGCATCGAGGCACCGGTGCGCATCACGTCCATTGGGTGGGCGTCGGCGGGGATCTGTTCGAGCACCGCACGCAGCGGCGCCGGCAGGCCACGCAGGCCCTTGAGCTTGGTGATGTAGGCGTCGAGCTCGGCCTGGGTGGGCAGCTTGCCCTTGAGCAGCAGGTAGGCGACCTCTTCGAAGCGCGCCTTGTCGGCCAGCTCGGCGATGTCGTAGCCGCGGTAGGTCAGCCCCGAACCACTCTGGCCCACGGTGCATAGCGCCGTGCTCCCGGCGCTCTGGCCACGCAGGCCGGCGCCTGCCATCGGTTTATCTGCCATGACGTGTCTCCTTCTCCCAGGCCGCACGGGCCGGTGAATACTGGGTGTTGTTATGGGAATGCGCTGCTCTGACGCGCTATACGGCGCAAGCTAGACGTTGTTTTCCTGTACGAACAGCGCATCCAACTTGCGCTCGAAGTCGTGATAGTTGAGGAAGTCGTAGAGCTCGTCGCGGGTCTGCATCTGCTCGACCACGTCGCGCTGGTGGCCGTTGGCGTGGATGCTCTGATAGACCTTGAGCGCCGCGGCGTTCATGGCACGGAACGCCGACAGTGGATACAGCACCATCTGGCAGCCGACCTCGGCGAGTTCCTGCTGGCTGAACAGCGGCGTGGCGCCAAATTCGGTGATATTGGCCAGGATCGGCGCATCGACCCGCTCGCAGAAGGCCTGGTAGTCGTCGAGGCTGTGCACCGCCTCGGCGAAGATCGCATCGGCGCCGGCCTCGATGCAGGCATTGGCACGCGCGATGGCGGCGTCCAGCCCCTCCATCTGGAAGGCGTCGGTGCGCGCGATCAGGAAAAACTCCGGGTCGATGCGCGCGTCGGCCGCGGCCTTGATGCGGTCGACCATCTCCGCCTGGCTGACAATCGCCTTGTTGGGGCGATGCCCGCAGCGCTTCTGGGCCACCTGGTCCTCGAGGTGCACGGCGGCCACGCCGGCACGCTGCATCTCCTTGACCGTCCGCGCGATATTGAAGGCGCCCCCCCAGCCGGTATCGATATCCACCAGCAGCGGCAAGTCAGTGGCACCGGTAATGCGGTGGGCGTCCTCGACCACGTCGTTCATGGTGGTCATGCCGAGGTCGGGCAGGCCGAAGGAGGCGTTGGCCACGCCGCCGCCGGAGAGGTAGATCGCCTGGTGCCCGACCCGCTCGGCCATCAGCGCGGTGTAGGCGTTGATGGTGCCGACGATGGGCAGCGGCTGATTGGCATTGAGCGCGGCGCGGAAGCGGGCGCCGGGAGTGGCATGGCTCATGGAACTCTCCTCGGACGGTAGGGGTAATGACGGACGGTTACGACGCCGGCTGGCCGGCTTCCTGCTCGAGCACCTCGGCGTAGCGCTCGGCGACATTGGCCCGCGAGGCGCTGACGTGACGACGCATCAGCAGCTCGGCCAGTTCGGCATCGCCGCTCTCGATGGCATCGACGATACGGTGATGCTCGACGAAGGCGCGCTGCGGGCGAGCACCGCTGGCACTGAACTGGGTGCGGTAGAGGCGTACCAGGTAGTAGAGGTCGTCGCACAGGATCGTCATCAGCATGCGATTGTGGCTGCCCTGGACGATACGGTAGTGAAAATCCAGGTCGCCCTCGCGCTGGAAATAGGCCTCGCCGCGCTTGAGGTCGGCTTGTCGCTCATGCAGCGCCAGCACCTCGCGCAGGCCGGCAATCTCCTCGGCGGTCATGTGCTCGGCGGCCAGCCGTGCGGCCATGCTCTCCAGCGCCTCGCGCACGTCGAACAGCTCGAGCAGCTCCTTCATGGACAGCTTGACTACCCGGGCGCCGACGTGGGGCACGCGCTCGATCAGGCGGTGCACCTCGAGACGGCGCATCGCCTCGCGCAGCGGCCCGCGGGAGATGCCGTAGCTCTTGGACAGTCCCGGCTCGGTGATCTTGGTGCCCGGTGCCAGGTCGCCACGCACAATGGCCTCCTGCAGCTGGTTGAAGACCCGCTCGGCGAGGGTTCTGACTTCGGGCGTATTCAGATCTGACGTGGCTTGATTCATGATTAATTGTCGACAATTGGATTCTAATGGCACTCTACCCAGCCACCGCCGAGGAATCAAGCATCGACCGCGCTGCGTCGCCTACGCCTTTGGGCGTAGAGCCCGGATATCACGCTGCCCATCTGCCGGCACATTGTCAACAATCATGCCATATCAGCATAAGCCGTTGATAGGCCGTCTTCATCAGGCTTGCGGTAGATGAGACAAACGCCGGGACGACGCCTAGAATGAGGCGCTCGTTGAGGAAAGTGCCGCGCATGACATCACGACTCGAGATCACCGCCCTGCCCTACCAGACCGACCCGCTGGGCTATTCTGCCGTACTGCGCCAACAGCCGGGCGCGGTGCTGCTGGACAGTGGACGCCCCCACGGTCCCGGTGGGCGCTACGACATTCTCAGCGCGCAGCCCCTCGAGACCCTCGAGGTCGATAGCCTCGGCCAGGCGCGTGACGCCCGGGGCCAGCTACTGCCGGGCACGCCCATCGAGGCGCAGAAGGCACTGCTGGCCAAGCTGCAGCGCGACCTGCCCGACAGCGACCTGCCGTTTCTCGGCGGGTTGATCGGCTACTGGAGCTACGACTTCGGCCGCTGCCTGGAGCCGCTCAACGGCGGCGCGCGCAGCACGACCGCCATGCCCTGGAGCCGCGTCGGCCTCTACGACTGGGCGCTGATCCAGGACCACCAGCGTCAGCAGAGCTGGCTGGTGGCCAGCGCTGAGCGCCGCGCCGAGGTGGAACAGTGGCTGGCCGCCCCGGCGCCCGAGGGCGCGCCGTTCAAGATATCCGCCCCCTTCACCGCCGAGCTCGACCGTGACGGCTACGGCGAGCGCTTTCGCCGCGTGCAGGACTATATACAGGCCGGTGACTGCTACCAGATCAACCTTGCCCAGCGCTTCAGTGCGCCCTACCACGGCGACCTGTGGCAGGCCTACCTGCGCTTGCGCCGGGCGACGCCTACGCCCTTTGCCGGCTATCTGGCCTGGGACGACAAGGCGGTGTTGTCGCTGTCGCCGGAGCGCTTCCTGCAGGCCCACCACGGCCAGGTCGAGGCGCGGCCGATCAAGGGTACCCGCCCCCGCGGCGCCACCCCCGAGGAGGACCGCCGCCTGGCCGACGCCTTACTGGCCAGCGAGAAGGACCGCGCCGAGAACGTGATGATCGTCGACCTGCTGCGCAACGACCTGGGCCGGGTGTGCCGGCCGGGCAGCGTGCAGGTGCCACAGCTGTGCGGGCTGGAGAGCTACGCCAACGTCCATCACCTGGTCAGCAGCGTGCGCGGCGAGCTGGCCAACCGGCGCTCGACCCTCGACCTGCTGGCGGCCTCCTTCCCCGGTGGCTCGATCACCGGCGCCCCCAAGGTGCGCGCCATGCAGATCATCGATGAGCTCGAACCGAGCCGGCGCAGCGTCTACTGCGGCAGCCTCGGCTACATCGACCAGCGCGGCCACATGGACACCTCCATCGCCATCCGCACCGCGGTGGCCGATGCCGGCCGGCTGCACCTGTGGGGCGGCGGCGGCCTGGTCGCCGACTCCGACGAGCAGGCCGAATACCACGAGACCCTCGACAAGATTCGCCACCTGCTGCACGCCCTGGATCCCGATAGCGCCGCTCCTTAGTACCAATGGCGCTAAGCGGCACCGTCCAAGCTGCCTTTTCGATATATAACGACCTAACCAAACGATATTGGGGCGGGGCTAGGCGGCTTTGGTAATCTGGCGCCATTCACCAGAGCGGCGGTCCTCCGCCTTCAGGAGCCAGGTAATGGATATCGACAGCATCAACCAGCAGCACGGCAACGACCCCGAGGCCCTCACCCGCTGGGCGCTGAGCCTCGGCAAGCGCGCCATCTGCACCACCAACTTCCGCCCCTTCGAGGCGGTCATCCTGCATATGGTGACCCAGGTGCAACCCGACATCCCGGTGGTATGGATGGACAGCGGCTACAATACCGAGGCCACCTATCGCTTCGTCGACGAGGTCGTCAAGCGCCTGGACCTCAACCTGATCACCTACCACCCGCAGCGCTCCCGCGCCCACCGTGAGGCCCTGGAAGGCGACTTCCCCGGCATCGACGACCCGCGCCACGCCGCCTTTACCGAAGAGGTCAAGCTCGAGCCCTTCCAGCGTGCGCTGCGCGAAATGGCGCCCGAGGTGTGGTTCACCGCGCTACGCGCCGAAGACACTGCCGAGCGCGCCCTCATGCAGCCGGTCTCGCGCAACGCCGACGGCCTGATCAAGGTTGCGCCGGTACTGCACTGGACCGCCAAGGAGATGTACCAGTACCTGCAGAAGCACGACCTGCCCAACAACTTCGACTACTTCGACCCCACCAAGGTGGAAGAGAAAAGGGAGTGCGGACTGCACCTCCAACACTAGGAAAACACTGCGCAAATGCCTGTACGAGCGAATCGCTGCGTTGCGCGGTGCTCGGAATCCTCAACTATACCCCATAGGCTCCGGTTCCTGTGCTCCGTGCGCCTTGCGCTTCATCTCGCTCGGCAATTTGTTCAGTGCTTCCCCTGACACCATGGTCCAGTTAAACGAAAGGCCCGGCCGGTAGAACACTACCGGCCGGGCCTTTTGCTGTCGCCGGATGCGCGTTTAGCGCGTCGGCAGCTCGACTTTCTCGAATAGCTCCTGCTCGTGGCGCGGGCCGGCCGCCAGCGCGGCATCCACGCTGTCGCGGTCGAGGTGGGCGGCGAAGCCCTGCACGAAGTCGTACATGTAGCCGCGCATGAAGGTGCCGCGGCGGATGGCGATCTTGGTGGTGGAGCTGGCGAAGAGGTGGCTGGCGTCCAACGCCACCAGGTCGCTGTCGGCCTCGGGGTCCACCGCCATATGGGCGACGATGCCCACCCCCATCTTGAGCCGCACATAGGTCTTGATCACGTCGGCATCGGCGGCGGTGAGTACCACATTGGGCGTCAGGCCGCGGGCCTTGAAGGCATCGTCCAGCTGCGAGCGGCCGGTGAACCCGAACACATAGGTCACCAGCGGATACTCGGCTAGCGCCTCCAGGGTCAGGGTCTCGACGTCGGCCAGCGGGTGGCCCTGGGGCACCAGCACGCAGCGATTCCAGCGGTAGCAGGGCAACAGCACCAGGTCGTTGAACAGCTCCAGCGCCTCGGTGCAGATGGCGAAGTCGGCATGCCCTTCACTGACCATCTGGGCGATCTGCTTGGGCGTGCCCTGCTGCATGTGCAGCGCCACATCGGGGTACTTCTGGGTGAAATCGTGGATTACCGGCGGCAGGGCATAGCGTGCCTGGGTATGGGTGGTGGCGATCGACAGGCTGCCGCGGCGCTCGTCGCTGTGCTCCTGGGCGACCTGCTTGATGTTCTCGGCGGTGCGCAGCACCTGGCCGGCCAGTTCGATGATCGCCTCGCCGGCCGGTGTCACCCGGGTCAGGTGCTTGCCGCTGCGGGCGAAGATCTCCACCCCCAGCTCGTCCTCGAGCAGGCGGATCTGCTTGGAGATGCCTGGCTGCGAGGTGTATAGGCTCTGTGCGGTGGCGGACACGTTGAGGTTGTGGCGCGTGACTTCCCAGATATAGCGCAGCTGCTGCAGTTTCATCCCCGAAACCTCTTGCTGATGAGCGGCCGCCAAGGCCGGTGACTAATGCTACAAGGCAATAAGCCCGCATGAATAAATTACTTTATAGCATATAAGAACCGGCCTCGTAACGGCCATACCCGGCCCCAGGCGACGTCGCTCTGGTGCATCACGATAGCACCTGGCTATCATCTACATTGGCCAAGCGATATTTGCCAGCAACGCGGGCTGCCGCTAACATCGGTCAGCTAACCTTGCGAAAGCACGCTCGACTAAGCGCAAAGCAACTGGAGATTTACATGGCTAATAACGTCGATGTCACCACTGCCAACTTCGAGCAGGAAGTGCTCAAGGCCGACAAGCCGGTCCTGCTCAAGTTCTGGGCACCCTGGTGCGGCCCCTGCAAGATGATGGCGCCCGTGGTCGATGAAGTCGCCGATGAGCGCGCGGAGAACATCAAGGTCGTCAGCGTCAATGTCGACGATGCCCCGGAAATCGCCGCCGAGCACGGCGTACGTGGCGTGCCCACCGTGATGCTGTTCAAGTCGGGCGCCAAGGTCGCCTCACTGGTCGGCGCTCAGTCCAAGACGCAGCTCGCGCAGTTTATCGAGCAGAACGCCTGATCGCAGCGCGATCAATCGGCATCGGCGCCCCGATCCTCATCATCGGGGCGCCGTCGTTTCAGGCGTACCCTTCCTGGCAGGATCTCGTCTTCCGTCGCATTCTTCTCCGCCCCCGGCCCCAGCAGCCGTGCGATCCAGCGCGTATCCGGGTGGCTATCGAGGGCGATCTTGAGGGTCATGGTCAGCAGCACCGAGAGCAGCAGGCCCACCGTACCCAGTATCCACCCCCACACCACCAGTGACAGGAAGGCCACGAAGGTCGACAGCCCCAGCGCGCGCCCCATCACCCGCGGCTCGACCAGGTTACCCATCACGAAATTGATCGCCAGGTAGCACAGCGCCAGCACCAGCGCCGAGCCCCAGCCGGCGTCCGGCGACACTAGCAACAGCAGCACCGGTGGAATCGCCGCCAAGGCCGAGCCGATATTGGGAATGAAGTTGAGGCCGAAGGCCAGGGTGCCCCACAGCAGCGGAAAGCCGACCCCGACCAGCACGCAGGCGATCCACACCAGCACCCCGGTAATCAGGCTGATCACGGTCTTCACTGCCAGGTAGCGCTTGAGGGTCAGGCTGAACTCGCTGAGCCGGCGCAGGCTGGGCGCCGGGTCGAGCAGCGCTTGGGTCACCTTGTCGCGAAAGTTGAGCGTCTCGAACAGCATGAATACCACCAGCAGCCCGACGATCACGCTCTGGAACAGCAGATTCCCCAGCTGGCCAAGCAGGGTCGGCACCAACTGGGTGACGTTGACGTCGTCGAACCACTCGGCAAACTGCTCGGGCTGCACCGACATGCCGCGGCTAGCCAGCCAGTTGAGCAGCCCATAGTAGTAGGTGTAGGCCTGCTCTTCGATGTCCGGCAGCGCGGCAATGAAAGTACTGAAGGAATTGGCCAGCAGCAGCATCAACAGGATCAGCACGGTACCGATCACCAGCAGAGTGACACACACCGCCTGACGCAGGCTCAAGCCGTGGCGATTGAGCCACTGCACCGGCGCAGTGCACACCACCGCAATGAATAGCGACAGCAGCAGCGGCACCAGCAGGTCCGCCCCCACCTTCATCCCACCGATGATCACCACCAGCGCCGCCAGCGCCAGGGTCAGATTGAGCGGAATGGTGCGTGAATCGCTATGCTGATGTTCGGGGTCCATGGGCCTTCCTGGCAAGATGATTGCCCTTCATGATGGCTGCAGTTGATGGCCGAGACAAATCCGCCTCACCGCTGCCGCCAAGATTAGGGAAACACGGTGCAGACGCACACCGCCTGGGAACCGCGGTCGTGCGGCAAGCTCAAAAAACACGTCCACTGCCTGCAAGGAGGCCAATCGATGACACTTACCCGTTCCATGCGTCGCCCGTTCGCCCTGCCACTGGCGCTGCTGCTCGCCGCCAGCCTCAGCGCTCCGCTGGCAATGGCCGATATGCCTCGCCCCCAGGAGTCGCGGCTCAGCGTGCAGGCACAATCCAGTGTCGAGGTGACCCCCGACAAGGCCAGCCTCAGCGCGCGGCTGTGGGAACGCACCCCGGCGGTGGCCGCCGGCGACGACCAGCAGACCGACCCGGATGCCCTGCGCGAGGCCCGTGAACGCCTCGAGGAGCGCACAGGCGAGCTGATCCGTACCCTGGAAGCGGCCGGCCTGGAGCGCGATGCGATCAGTGCAGGCTCGCTCAACGTGCGCCCCGACCACGTCAGTGCGCCGCGCCAGCAGGACGGCGAGCGCGAGACCCTGGTGCGTACCCAACTCGAGCGGCCAATCACCCTGACCATCGACGATCTCGAACAGCTGCCGGTGATTCTCGACGCGCTCACCGAAGCCGGTGTGAACGCCCTGGACGGCGTGCAGTACGACCTTCACGACCGCGACGCCGCCACCGACCAGGCCCTCACTCAGGCGCTGGAGAAGGCCCGCCACAAGGCGCAGCTGATGGCCGACACCCTCGAGGTAGGACTGGGCCGTGTGACCAGCGTCAGCGAGGTGCAGTCACCGGTATTCATGCCGCGCAGCATGGCGATGCGCGCCGACGCGATGGAGAGCCAGGGCGCCAGCGCCGAGTACCGCCCCGGCACCATCAGTATCGATGCCGAGGTCAGCGTGAGCTGGGAAATTCAGGACTGAAGAAGGAAGAGCGAAGAAGGAAGAAGGAAGAAGGAAGAAGGAAGAAACGCTAACCCCACCATCGGTGGGGTTAGCGCGTCTTAGGACGAAGTCCGATCAAATGTTGATGGTTTCGACGCCGCCCATATACGGCCGCAGCGCGGCGGGGATGGTGATCGAGCCATCGGCCTGCTGGTGGTTCTCCATCACCGCCAGCAGGCAGCGACCCACCGCCAGCCCGGAGCCGTTCAAGGTGTGCAGCAGCTGTGGTTTCTTCTGCTCCGGGTGGCGGAAACGCGCCTGCATGCGCCGCGCCTGGAAGTCCTCGCAGTTGGAGACCGAGGAGATCTCGCGGTAGGTCTCCTGGCTGGGTAGCCACACTTCCAGGTCGTAGGTCTTGGCCGCGCCAAAGCCCATGTCGCCGGTACACAGCGTCACCACCCGGTAGGGCAGCTCGAGCTTCTGCAGGATCGCCTCGGCGTGGCCGCGCATCTCCTCCAGGGCGTCGTAGCTGGTGGCCGGATCGACCAGCTGCACCATCTCCACCTTGTCGAACTGGTGCTGACGGATCATGCCGCGGGTATCGCGGCCGTGGGAGCCCGCCTCGCTGCGGAAGCACGGCGTGTGGGCGGTAAGCTTCAGCGGCAGCGCCTTGGCGTCGAGGATCTCGTCGCGGGCGAAGTTGGTCAGCGGCACCTCGGCGGTGGGAATCAGGTGGAAGCCGCGCTCATCGTCGAGCTTGAACAGGTCCTCGCCGAACTTGGGCAGCTGGCCGGTGCCGGTCAGCGACGCCTCGTTGACCATATAGGGCACGTAGCACTCTTCGTAGCCGTGCTCGAGGGTCTGGGTATCGAGCATGAACTGAGTCAGCGCGCGGTGCAGGCGGGCGATCTCGCCACGCATCACCGCAAAGCGCGAGCCGGTCAGCTTGGCCGCCAGGTCGAAATCGAGGTTGCCGCACTTGGCGCCCAGGTCGACGTGGTCCAGCACCGTGAAGTCGAAGGTCTGCGGCGTGCCCCAGCGATGCAGCTCGACGTTCTCCTCTTCGCTCTCGCCCTGGGGCACGCTCTCGTGGGGCAGGTTGGGCAGCCCCACCACGACCGCATCCCACTCGGCCTGCACCTCGGCCAGGCGCGCCTTGGCGGCGTCCAGGCGGTCGCCCAGATCGCTCACCTCGTCGAGCAGTGGCTGGATGTCTTCGCCGGCCCCCTTGGCCTTGCCGATCGCCTTGGAGCGCGTGTTGCGCTCGTTTTGCAGGGTTTCGGTCTCGGTCTGGATCTCGCGGCGCCGGGATTCCAGCGCCTCGAGTCGCGCGGTGTCGAGAGTAAAGCCACGCTTGGCCAGTCGTTGGGCAACCTGTTCGAGGTCACCACGCAGCAGTTTCGGATCGAGCATGGAATCCTGTCCGTCGCAATTCGGTGGTGGGGAAACGCAAATCAGCCGCTTATTGTAGGGAAAAGCCCGCCCTTTCACCACGCCGACGCCGGGGTCCAGGGTGCGACCGGCGTCCGCCTCGGGTAAAGTAGGGTCACGACTCCAACAGCCCGCGCGGCTTGCACAAGCCGACGCCCGCGACCGATGGCTTGATACCCCCAATGATCGCACGACTGGATACTGACGCTCCCGCTGCCCTGCCCGCCCTCGACCATCACTACCTGCGTTTTATCGAGGCGCTCAAGGCGGCCGGCTTCGAGGGCGAAATCGCCCCGGACTTCGCCAACCGCACGGTGCTGGCCACCGACAACTCGATCTACCAGCGCCTGCCCCAGGCGGTGCTCACCCCCAAGGGCGCCGATGACCTGCAGCGCATCGCCCACCTCGCCGGCCAGGTCGAGCATCGCCGGGTAGTGCTCACCCCGCGCGGCGGCGGCACCGGCACCAACGGCCAGTCGCTCACCGACGGCCTGGTGGTGGATGTCTCCAAGCACATGAACCGGATTCTCGACATCGACGTCGAGAACCGCCGGGTGCGGGTCCAGGCCGGGGTGGTCAAGGACCAGCTCAACGCCGCCCTCAAGCCCCACGGGCTGTTCTTCGCCCCGGAGCTCTCGACCTCCAACCGCGCCACCATCGGCGGCATGATCTCCACCGACGCCAGCGGCCAGGGCAGCTGCACCTACGGCAAGACCCGCGACCACGTGCTCGAGCTCGACACCCTGCTGCTCGGCGGCGAGCGCCTGACCAGCCGCCCGGTGGACGACGCCGAGCTGGAAGCGCTGTGCGCCCGCGACGACGCCACCGGCCGCGCCTACCGCACCGCCCGCGAGATCATCGACACCCAGCGCGAGCTGATCGACGCCAAATTCCCGCCGCTCAACCGCTGCCTGACCGGCTACGACCTGGCGCATCTCAGGGACGCGGAAGGACGGCTCGACATCAACAGCCTGCTGTGCGGCTCGGAGGGCTCGCTGGGCCTGCTCAACGAGGCGGTGCTCAACGTGCTGCCGATCCCCCAGCACGCCACCCTGGTCAACGTACGCTACGCCGACTACATGCACGCGCTGCGCGATGCCAAGGCGCTGATGGGCGACGGCGACGATGGCCAGGCGCGCCCCACCTCCATCGAGACCGTCGACGACAGCGTGCTGCTGCTGGCCATGGACGACTTCGTGTGGGACAGCGTGGCGGAGTTCTTCCCTGCCGGCGACACCCCGGTGCGCGGCATCAACCTGGTAGAGTTCAACGACGACGACCCCGAGCGCCTGGCGGCGCGGGTCGAGGCGTTCTGCCAACACCTGCAGGAGGACACCAGCGTCGAGCGGCTCGGCCACACCCAGGCCGTTGGCCGCGAGGCGATCAAGCGCGTCTACGCCATGCGCAAGCGCGCCGTGGGCCTGCTCGGCAACGCCAAGGGCGAGAAGCGCCCGATCCCCTTCATCGAGGACGCCGCGGTGCCCCCGGAGCACCTCGCCGACTTCATCGCTGAGCTGCGCGCCGCGCTCAGCGGGCGCGGCCTCGACTACGGCATGTTCGGCCACGTCGACGCCGGGGTGCTGCACGTGCGCCCGGCCATCGACATGAAGGACCCCGAGCAGGCGACGCTGATCCGCGAGCTCTCCGACGAGGTGGCCGAGCTGGCCCACAAGTACCACGGCCTGCTGTGGGGCGAGCACGGCAAGGGCGTGCGCTCGGAGTACGCGCCCAAGTTCTTCGGCGAGCTCTACCCCAGCCTGCAGCGGGTCAAGGCGGCCTTCGACCCGCACAACCAGCTGAACCCGGGCAAGATCGCGACTCCCTCTATCCCGCCCGAATCCGCGGGCAAGGCGTCTAACACCAGTGGCGCGCAGGAAGAAGCGGTGCGCCTGCTCGACCCCGGCCTGCTTACCGTCGACGGCGTCACTACCCGCGGCGAACTCGACCGCACCATCGACGAGCGGGTGTGGCAGGCCTACGACGCCGCGGTGTACTGCAACGGCAACGGCGCCTGCTACAACTACGACCCCGACGACGCCATGTGCCCGTCGTGGAAGGCGACCCGCGAGCGGGTGCACTCGCCCAAGGGCCGCGCCAGCCTGATCCGCGAATGGCTGCGCCAGCAGGACGCCGCCGGCATCGACCTGGTCGAGGAGGCGCGCAAGAAAAAGGCCGAGGGCGCCTGGGGCTTCATCAAGGACCTGCCCAAGCGCAGCCTCAACAGCCTGCGCCGCAAACGCGAGGCGGACGCCTCCCACGAGGTCTACGACGCCATGGCCGGCTGCCTGGCGTGCAAGTCCTGCGCCGGCCAGTGCCCGGTCAAGGTCAATATCCCCCAGGTACGCTCGCAGTTCCTCGAGGTTTACCACGGGCGCTACCTGCGCCCGCTGCGCGACTACCTGATCGGCGGGCTGGAGTTCATGGTGCCGACCCTGGCCCGGGTGGCACCGCTCTACAACGGCCTGCTGGAGACCCGCCTGGTCGACCGGCTGCTGGCCGGGCCCATCGGCATGGTCGACAGCCCGCGGCTGTCCCGCGCCAGCCTCAAGAAGCAGCTGGCCGCCTGGGGCGTGGCGGAGGCCACCCCCACCTCGCTGGGGCTGCTCACCGAGGCGCAGAAGGCCAGAAGCGTGGTGATCGTGCAGGACGCCTTTACCAGCTATTTCGAAGCCAAGCTGGTGATGGACATCGTCGAGCTGCTCAGCCGGCTCGACGTCAAGGTGTTCGTGGCGCCCTACTCGCCCAACGGCAAGCCGCTCAACGTGCAGGGCTTCCTCGGCGCCTTCGAGCGCACCGCCGCCAAGCAGGCCAAGCGCCTGCGCAGCCTGGCCGAGCACGGTGTGCCGCTGGTCGGCATCGACCCGGCGATGACGCTCACCTACCGCCAGGAGTATGTCAAAGCGCTGGGCGCCGAGGCCGTGCCCGAGGTGCTGATGCTGCAGGAGTGGCTGGTCACGAACGCCCGCCGCCTGGCGCCCAGTGGCGTGACGCTCGACGACCCCGGCTACCGGCTGCTCAGCCACTGCACCGAGGCCACCAACGCCCCGGGCAGCCCCAAGGCGTGGCAGCAGGTGTTTGCCGCCTTCGGCCTGGAGCTTTCGCTGGTCAATACCGGCTGCTGCGGCATGTCCGGCACCTACGGCCACGAAGCGCGCAACCTCGAGACCTCCAAGGCGATCTATGCGCTCTCGTGGCAAGCTCAGGTCGAGGACCCGGCCAACGCCGGCAAGCTGCTGGCCACCGGCTACTCCTGCCGCAGCCAGGCCAAGCGGCTCTCCGACCAGGCCCTGGCGCACCCGCTGCAGGCACTGCTCGGCCTGCTGCGCCAGCAGCACTGACAAACGCGACGGCAGATTACCGGCGTTCGATGGCCGACACGCTGTCTCGGGGCCACATGCCGCTCGTCAGCCGCGCCAGCAGGTGCGGTTGGCGTAACGCAGGTCAGGCTTTTCCACTACCCTGACCCGTCTACCAAAAGGAGTTGAACGATGAATATCAAGTCACTGGTTACCGCGACCGCCCTCGGCCTCAGCCTGGGCACCGCCGGCCTGGCAAGTGCTGCGCCGGTCACGCACCTGGGCGGAGACATCAGCGAAGAGCAGGTGCTGGAGGCACAGCGGGCCTGGGGCGACGCGCTGGTCGCGATCTCCAACGCCTACGAGGCAGAAGGCATCGACGCCGCCCGCGAACTGGCCCGGGAGGTGATCGACAGCGCCTACGGCTACGACATGGGCGAGGTGCTCTTCAAGCCCACCATGGCCGCCGCTCCGCAGACCTTCCGCACCACCCCGGAAGGCGCGCTGGCGTACTTCGTTGGCCATAGCGACGAATACAGCGACGACAGCGGTTTCGCCCTGAATGGCTGGCAGGAAGTCAGCATCGACAATGCCGCCATCCTGATCAGCGGCGATGTCGCCATGACCATGGGCAACGTCTCGATTCTCGACGCCGACGGCAACACCACCACCGTGGACAAGTCCTGGGGCTACCACCTGGACGACGAAGGCGAACTGCGGATCGTGCTGCACCACTCATCACTGCCCATCAGTGAAGACGAGTAAGCGCTAGCTCTCCCCCAACCGTACCGGCCACCGCCGGTACGGTCTCCTCGTTGTGCTCAATAGCAACGCCACTACTTGACTGGGACAGCCACCGCTATCTGGAAGCACTCTTCGCCATGCCCATGATAGGCACCGTCCTGCACAGGGTGAACGTACGTCTGTCGCCAGGCTAGCCAATTCACGGAAACGTTCGTCTTAACGTGCTTACCTTATGGCGTACACTTGGTGGAAAGTTAAACACGCAGGAGGTGCGTCATCATGGGCAAGCGGAACAGAGCGGTCTTGGTATCCGAAGAGGATTGGTCGGCGATTCAGGAAACACGCTACCTCCTTTCCGTGCCCGGTATGCGGGAGTCTATTCGAGAGGGGATGGATACCCCTGTGGACGACTGTGACGAGGAGTTGAACTGGTGACATAGCTCATCGGCGATCTTGCTGGGGCCTACTCTCGCCGCATCAATATTCAGCATCGTCTGGTCTACCAAGTGCTCGAAGACGAGCGAGTGGTAAAAGTTCTCAGGCTCTGGAGCCACTACGAATAGTGCATCACCAACCGCAGCGGCCGGCGGGAACTCCCTGCCGGCCGCTTGCGGTCAAAACGTCAGCGCCACAGCAACGCACAGGAGGCCGCATGTCGCGCACCCTGATCCTTATCGGCCTGATCATCGTCGCCATCGGCATCCTCTGGCCGTGGCTCTCAAAGCTGCCCTTCGGCCAGCTGCCCGGCGATATTGCCGTGCGCCGCGAGGGCTTCTCGTTCTTCTTCCCCATCACCACCATGATCCTGGTCAGCGTGGTGCTCTCGCTGATCATGTGGCTATCTGGACGATAGTCATTGCCTATGATGCTTCTGACAGCATCTGGCTACACTGCAGGTTGGCCACTCGACAATAACCAGAAGTAAAAAGGACACGCCAATCATGCCAATGCTCAAGCACCCACTAGCCTCCGCCATTGCGCTCACCCTCGGCGCTGGCCTGGCCCTAGGCCTTGCCACCTCGGCCATCGCCGACGACCATGAGCCCGCCTGGGCCCAGGGCCGCTCCTCCGACATGGCCGACTCGCCGCTCGCACCTCATGCCACGCCGCTGACAGTGACCGCCGTGGAAGACATCCCCATCGACCATATCCGCCTGCCCGACGGCTTCAGCGCCGAGATCTGGGCCCACGGCATGCCCGGAGCGCGGATGATGGCGCGCGGCGACGACGGCACCCTGTTCATCGGCACCCGCGGCATCGGCCGCGTCTACGCGGTGCTCGACAACGACGACGGCGAAGACCGCGAGCATGTGATCATCGCCGAAGGCCTCACCCAGCCCAACGGCGTGGCCTTCAAGGACGGTAGCCTCTATGTGGCCGCGATCAACCGCATCTTCCGCTACGACGATATCGAATCGCACCTCGCCAACGGCGACGTACCCGAACCCGAGGAGCTGACCGACGCCTTCGGCCTACCCGACGACGAACACCACGGCTGGAAATTCCTCGCCTTCGGCCCCGACGGCCGCCTCTACGTGCCGGTGGGCGCGCCCTGTAACGGCTGCGACGTCGACGAAGATACCCACGCCACCATCCACAGCTTCGAGCCCGACGGCTCCGACATGCGCGTGGAGGCCCGCGGTGTGCGCAACAGCGTCGGCTTCGACTTCCATCCCGAGACCGACGAGCTGTGGTTCACCAACAACGCTCAGGACTGGCTCGGCGAACACGGCCCACAAGACACCCTCAACCGCCTGGTGGAGAGCGGTGACCACTATGGCTTCCCGTTCTGTCACGGCCACGGCATCGCCGACCCCGAGCGCGGCGACCAAGGCAGCTGCAACGACATCGTAATGCCCGCCGCAATGCTCGGCGCCCACAGTGCACCGCTTGGTATGCGCTTCTACACCGGCGAGATGTTCCCCGAGGAGTATCAGAACGCCATGTTCATCGCCCGCCGCGGCTCCTGGAACCGCACCCTGAGCGTCGGCTACGACATTCAGGTCGCGCATATCTCCGACGACGGCGAACGCGCCGCCATCTCACCGTTCATAGTCGGCCTGCTCGACCCGCGCGAGAACGACTTCGCCGGCCGCCCGGTAGACGTGCTGCAGATGCCTGACGGCGCGCTGCTGGTGGCCGACGAGTACAACGGCGCCATCTACCGCATCAGCTACGAAACGCCTGACTACGTGGAGGAGTGAGGCCGATGCGGCTAACCACCCGCGCGCCCTGGCGGCGCGCTCTTGTGAACTGGGGCGGCGCTGCCGCCCTGGGCTTGAGCATCGCACTGCCCGCTACCGCCGAGGACGCACCGGCGGTGGGCCTGCCCTTCGAAGAGCAGGTACAGGTATGCGGCGCCTGCCACGGCAACGACGGCAACTCCCAGCAGGCCGGCACCCCATCACTTGCCGGCCAGCCCGAGCTGACCATCGTCAACCAGATGATCTACTTCCGCGAGCGGCTGCGACAGAACGAGGTAATGACGCCCCAGGCCCGCGGCCTGCCGGACGCCGAGATACAGGCCCTCGCGGCCTACTATCACGAGCAACCGGTGGCCGCCCCGGAGGGCGGCCCCGACCCCGAGCTCAAGGCCCGCGGCCAGCAACTCGCCGCGCAGCAGCGCTGCGCCAGCTGCCACCAGTCCGACTACCGCGGCCGCGAGCAGATGCCGCGCCTGGCCGGGCAGCGTGAGGACTATCTCATCGCCGCCATGATCGCCTATCGCGACCGCACCCGCGGCGGCCCCGATACCACCATGATCGACGTGATGCGCGGTATCGACGACGATGACATCGACGCCATGGCCCACTTCTTCACCTACCTGCACGCCGAAGAGTGAGTGGAACCGACATCAGGTTATTGTGCAAACCTAAAAGACAGCGGACGGCACAAGGCCGTCCGCTGTCTTTTATATAGAAACACATTACTCACTACTCCTGAGCCTATGCCTAATACCGAAAAATCGGCTTCAAGCAATTAGAGAAGTATTCTAAGAAAGCCCTCACTCTACTGACGTTCCTATAATCGCGGTGAGTAAGAATCCATAAGTCAGAATCCATCTCATCAATTACATCTCCCCACTTTACCAAACTTGAATCCATATCAGCCAGGTAGCATGGAAGCACCCCCACCCCAACACCGCCACGAATTGCTGCCAACATCCCATTGATTGAATTCACGAAGAAATCACATTTATCACTCAAACCGTTTCCTTCCATCCATTTATCCAATAACTGATAACGTGATGCTTTATCGGTAGCCACCCATGGCATATCACTTAGAGATGCATCGGGAGAGTAAAGATCACTCCTAACATAAACTGCTTGCCGGATGGTCCCTACCTTTCGTCCAATTAATGACTCGGGAGGGTTCATCTTAGGAAAGATGGCCACATCAGCTTCATGCCTCGAGATGTCAAGTAAGAAATTCGAAACGACCACTTCGACTTGGATGCCAGGATACTCCTGCATGAAGCTAGCAGTTGCTGGCGCGAGGACTCCGCTAAATAAAGAGTCGGTAGTCGCCATCTTGATATACCCCGTGAGGCTATAATCTTCACCTGCAACCCGCCTAGCAACGTCGATGACATCATTTTCGATACGACCGGCTGTAGCAGCAACTTCTACACCTGCTGCGGTGGGAGTATAAATACCATTATGTCTATCGAAGAGCCTGACACCCATCTGTTTCTCAATGTCATTAAGCCTCCGGAAAACAGTTGCGTGACTTACAGAAAGTTTCTTTTGTGCCCCCGCCAGGCTTCCCGTTTCAGCAATTGCTAAAACAGTCCGAAAGTCATTCCAATCGAGTGCGTCAACATTCATTTGTTTTTCATCCCAAAACAAACACGCCAGGAGAGCAAGAGGACACAAGCCTCATAGCTTATCCACTTCTCCTCCACAACTTACGCTGTCGTTTTCAAAATTGCAAACAGGGTTGTCATTATCTTCCATTGCAACGTTCCTCCACGTGGACTTCAATACCCACAAACAACAGAAAATCTTTACAGATATCTTTTGCAAAGAGGGCAGCAATGTCTATCAATAGCTTGCATGAACTAAAAGACGAGATCGTGGAGTTACGTCATGCTCTCCATGCCCATCCCGAGCTTTCCGGGGAAGAGCATGCTACTAGACGTAGAATAAGAGATTTTCTTTACAATGCAGGCATCGATAATATAACGGAAACACCCTCCGGCGCCTTAATCGTTGATGTGCTTGCCAAAGCCAAGAATACAAACCGATTAATCACCATAGGGATCCGTGGTGACATGGATGCGTTACCTATAGATGAAGAGCGCAGCGACCTTCCTTATGCATCCCGTGTAGAAGGCGTAATGCATGCTTGCGGCCATGACACTCACTCTGCCATTGCTGCAGGCGCCGCTGTTTATTTTAACAACAAGAAAAATTTGAATGGAAACATACGAATAATTTTTCAACCTTCCGAAGAGTCTGAACCACTAGGCGGACGCGATGTTGTGAGTGAAGGATGGGTGGATGACATGGACGCAATGATTGGCGTTCATGCTTTTCCATTTATACCATCCGGAACAGTTGGGGTTGTTCATGATTATGTTACCGCTGCAGCAGATAGCTTTAGCCTTACATTTCAGGGAAAGAGCGCCCATGGCGCGTTTCCCTATCAGGGAACTGACACGATATTCATAGCATCCGCATTCATCCAACTGTTACAAGGGATCATATCACGTCAGACCGCCTCTGATGAAAGCGCGGTCATAAGCATTGGAATGATTTCCGGAGGCATCGCTGAAAACATAATATGTGACCATACTGAACTACGTGGCACGATTCGTACTCGGTCGCCAGAGACAAGGGCAGAGATACAAAGAAAAGTTGTCCAGCTAGCCGAGGGAGTAGCGAAAATTCATGGCGCCGAATCACACTTTATTTTACATGAAGGGGAACCTTCTATCCAAAATGACGAACACCTCGTATCAACTTTCATAAAGACAGCAGAGGAGCAGCTTGGAAAGGATAAGCTACACCTGCTGAAGCCGCTGATGGGCAGTGATGATTTCGGATTTTACTCGCAAAAATGCCGAAGCCTATATTTCTTTTATGGATGTTACAACCCTGACCTGGGAAATATTCATCCGCTTCATAGCCCAAAGTTTGGGATAGCAGATGAAGATATGCTGTCTGGCTTTAGGCTCACCATCTCAACAGCTGAAGAAATTTTAAAAGAACTAAGCGAGGCACCAGAATCATGAACGATGTGACTTCTCCCATATCACTACCTTTCACCAAGCAAGAACACGCAACGCGCCTAGATGCCATAAAGAAGGAGATGCACTCGGTAGGTATCGAAGTACTACTGGACTCAGACCCCGCTAATATTTTCTACACCACAGGCTACGATGCAGTATCTTACTACACGCCTCAAACGATGATTATATCTATTTATCGCGCCGAACCAATACTTGTTATAAGAAGCCAAGACCTACTTGCAGCTAAAGTTAGGACACACCTGTCTGAGAAAAGCATTATTGGGTGGCAAGACTATATGGTAGACAACGAGCACTCCCACCCTTTTGAGCTGGTCATGAATATTCTCAACGAGCACAACCTTTCCAGATTAAAGGTTGGAATCGATGTTGATGCAGGTATGACAACCCACTTTGACACCTCTTTCTTAATAAAGAGACTAAAAAAACCAATTGCGGAAGTGCGTAGGTTGATAAATTTTGTGCGGATAGTAAAGACAGATCGCGAAATAGATTACATGAAGCAGGCAGCCAGGATTACAGAATCTGCTATGCGCGCAGGACTCGACGCGATGACGGCTGGCGTCCGAGAGAGTGATGTCATTGCCAATGTCTATCATGCTCAAATAAAAGGCACTTCAGAGTATGGTGGTGATTATCCAGCAAACCCTCCTGTCATGCCCACAGGCAGGCGAAGCGCCACTCCGCATTTGACCTGGAGTGATGATCCATTAATGCCTAACCAGAATCTTACGCTTGAGCTATCAGGGGCTAGATACCGCTATCACAGTCCGTTAGCTCGCACTGTATATATTGGAAGAACTCCGCCAGAAGACCTTGCGGATGCAACAAAGCATGCAAGCGAAGGTGTTCAGGCAACGCTTAGGTCCATATCGCCGGGCATGACGCTCTCGGAGGTTCATGCTGTGTGGGAGAAAGTCAACATAAAACACAATTTGGGAAAGACGTCACGCCTCGGCTATTCGGTCGGATGCGCCTTCCCACCCTCTTGGCTGGAGCGTACTGCTTCCATTCGCCCCGAAGACACTACGCCCCTCGTACCAAATATGACTTTTCATCTCATCGCCGGCATCTGGAAAAATCACTGGGGTGCCGAGGTGAGTGAGACATTTCGAGTTACTGATCGAGGTGCTGAGACATTATGCGACATGAGTCAAGAATTATATATTAGATGAAAGCTAGTCGAACATGACACAAACAATTATAGGAAGCATATGATGGAATACCCAAAAACAAACATCACATTTATATCGTCTTGCACCATTGTTATCTTAATAACAGCACTAGGTGCCGCACTTCCTGCAAAACTTAGCGGACTGAGCGGCGATACACTAATGATAGTAAGCAACCATTTTGGGTGGTTATATTTAATCTCAGTATTTATTTTTGTATGCTTCCTCTTTTATCTGGCATTATCTAGATACGGTAAAATCAAGCTCGGCAGCGAGGACTCAGGCCCAGCCTACGGCACTTGCACATGGTTGAGTATGCTACTAGCCGCAGGATTCGGCGTTGGCTTAGTATTTTATGGAATGGCGGAGCCGATCTTTCATTATGTCAATCCGCCATTTGATGATGCCGAAGGCAAAACCACACAAGCCGCTCGCCTAGCAATCCAATACAGCTTTTTCAACTGGGGAGTACATCAATGGTCTGCATCAGCGCTTGTAGGGTTAATTATAGCTTATTTTCAGTACAACCGAGGGCGAAAAGGCCTTATCTCCTCAGTATTTACAGACCTAGAGACTAGATCGACAATAAAAATCAATCGCTTTACCATGCTAGATATTATAGCCATAGTAGTTACAGTTATAGGCGTCGCCACATCATTAGGCCTCGGGGTATTACAGATCAATAGTGGTATTACTGATATCATTGATACATCCGATAATTCTTCGCGGCACCTTATTATATTAGCAGCTATTTTTATAGCCTATATGCTCTCCACTTACACTGGGCTTGACAAGGGCATAAAATACTTATCCCTAACGTGCATGGCAACTTGCTTGGCAGTTATGACTTATATTCTCATAACTGGACCGACAACATTCATCCTTAATTCTATTATTCTAGGAATCGGAGACTATGTGCAGAACTTTATTGGCATGAGCCTTCGTACGTCACCTAGTACGAGTAACGCCTGGGCAAGTTCATGGACGATATTTTATTGGGCATGGATCATAGCTTGGTCACCGTTCGTAGGCACCTTCATTGCAAGAATATCAAAGGGCAGAACGATCCGAGAGTTCGTCTTTGGCGTACTATTAGTCCCCCCACTCATCGCATGTCTTTGGATTGGTGTGCTGGGTAGCTCTGCTCTATATATCGATTCAAACAATAATGGTGAGCTTTCCGAATTGGTTCAGTCCAACATCACATCCGCCATTTTCCAAATGTTCGAGACTATGCCAAACTCCCTGATACTTTCTAGCATAACCATGCTACTTATATTCTTTTTCCTTGTGACATCTCTGGATTCAGCGACCTACATAGTCTCTCAAATGTCTGATAATGGATCTCAATCCCCCTCGGTCTATAAACGCACCGTATGGGGAGTACTGATCTCAGTGAGCTGCTGGGTCTTATTAACTCGTGGTGGGCTAACAGGCTTGCAGTCGGCCTCCATTATTGCCGCACTCCCTTTGACTATCATCATTTTTTTCATGGCCTTTTCATTTATGCGAAAACTACACAAAGACTCTAATGCGAGCTAAGACAACAGAAAGTTCAGAGAAATATAAAGGCATAAATTTATGCCTAACACCGTCATCGACCACCGTCTAATACGCTGGTCATTGAAAACGTAAAACCTTCCTAGTGAAAGCATAACCGCGAGGAATACAATGAATACAGAGACAATGATAATTCCACAGGCAGCACCCTCTGCATCCTATTCACCGCTGTTAATCGGTGAACTGCTCGACTCCGGCGTGCGAATGGCAGGTACCAACCAGATCGTCTACCGCAATCTCTACCGCCATGACTATCGTCGGTTTCGGGAACGCGTGCACCAGCTCGCTCACCTACTCTCCGCTCAGGGTGTCAAGGCCGGCAATGTGGTCGCAATGCTTGACTGGGACAGCCACCGCTATCTCGAAGCATTCTTCGCCGTCCCCATGATAGGCGCCGTTCTGCACACGGTGAACGTACGTCTGTCGCCAGAGCAGATCCACTACACCATGGCGCACGCTGAGGACGACTTCGTGCTGATTCATGAGGATTTCTTGCCACTGCTCGAACCCTTGGCCAAGCGGCTACCGCGCATTCGTGGATACCTACTATGTCAGGACACTCCCAGCAAGCGAGAGCCCGTACTCCCTCTTGTTGGTGAGTATGAGGAGCTGCTGGCCGAGCACCCTGCCCACTACGACTTTCCTATCTTCGACGAAAACGCTGTGGCTACGCTGTTCTACACCACCGGCACGACCGGCAATCCCAAAGGCGTGTACTTCTCTCATCGCCAACTGGTACTCCATACCCTTTGCGAGGCGAGTACATTCCAGTCACCAGGGTTCGAATTGCTCAATCGAGACAAGGTGTATATGCCAATTACGCCAATGTTCCATGTTCATGCATGGGGAGTGCCATATACCGCCACACTGTTGGGTGCCACTCAGGTTTATCCCGGTCGCTATGAACCGGATGTCCTGGTCAACTTGCTCGTCGACGAGAAGGTAGATTTCTCTCACTGTGTCCCCACTCTACTTAATATGGTTGTGGGCACTGAGGCCATCACCTCGGGAAGTGTCGATCTCGCCGGTTGGAAGGTACTAGTGGGCGGTAGTCCCCTACCTCAATCGCTGGCAACAAAGGCTTGGGAACTGGGTATCGATACACGCAGCGCTTACGGCATGTCAGAGACCTGCCCATTGCTTACCGCCAGCATTTTGCCCCAGGAGATAAACGGGGTCGATTTCGAAAGCCAGCTGCCCTGGCGTACCAAGGCAGGCATGGCCGTCCCGCTGGTAAAATTGGAGGTGGTCGATGAAAGTGGCATTGCGCTACCTCACGATGGTGAGAGCGTCGGGGAAGTACGGGTGCGTGGCCCGTGGCTTACCCAGGACTATTACAAAGAAGAGGCTCGCAGCAAGGAACTATGGCGCAACGGCTGGCTTCACACCGGCGATATGGCAGTACTCGACGAGCACGGTTTCCTGCAGATCCGAGACCGCCTCAAAGACGTGATCAAGACCGGCGGAGAGTGGGTCTCTTCACTTGAGCTCGAGAACCTGGTTGGCCAACATCCTGGCGTTGCTGAAGTGGCCGTAATCGGCATTCCCGATGAGAAGTGGGGCGAGCGCCCCGCAGTGTTTGCTAGAGCCAGTGATGTAAATGATCCTCCCATGCCCGAAGAGATACGGGCGTTCCTGCAGCGCTTCGTAGACGAGGGCCGCATCACCCAATGGGCGATTCCGTCACTCGTACGCTTCGTCGACGAGATTCCCAAAACCAGCGTAGGAAAACTAGATAAGAAGCGTATTCGGCATGAATTATGAACCAGCGCCCAAGGCATATGCACACCAGGAGCGGCCAGGGCTATGCCCCACCAACTAGCCGGTGGGGCGCCACAACCGCAGCGGCCGGCGGGAACTCCCCGCCGGCCGCATGCAGTCAAAGCATCAGCGCCACAGCAACGCACAGGAGGCCGCATGTCGCGCACCCTGATCCTTATCGGCCTGATCATCGTCGCCATCGGCATCCTCTGGCCGTGGCTCTCCAAGCTGCCCTTCGGCCAGCTGCCCGGCGACATCGCCGTGCGCCGCGAGGGTTTCTCGTTCTTCTTCCCCATTACCACCATGATCCTGGTCAGCGTGGTGCTCTCGCTGATCATGTGGCTGTCGGGGCGATAAGTGAGCGGCCACACACCCAGCAGCCCCTCTCAATTGCGCTGCCGGCATCGAGTAGGCAGGTTCGCCCTACATAGTGTATATACACATTATGGACGACGAGATTTCAAACGCAGCACTGGATCTGGTGGCCGGTGAGTGTATCTGCCGGCGCGCCAGGATGGTGGCACGCACGGTCACCCGCGTCTTCGACGACGCGCTGCGGCCCTGTGGACTGCGCATTACCCAGTTCACCCTGCTAGTGGCGATCGGCAAGGGGGCGCCCGACTCCATTTCTCTCCTGGCGGAGTGGTTGGCCATGGAGCGTACCACCCTGGTGCGCAACCTCCAGCTTCTGGAGAAGGAGGGCCTGATCGAGCGTGGCCCCGAAGGGGGGCGTCGCGCCAAGGCCACCCGACTGACCCAGGCGGGCCGCCAGCGGTTGGCTGAGGCCTTCCCCTATTGGGAACAGGCCCAGAAGACGATGCATCAGCGCCTCGGAGACGAGTGGCAATTGACCCAGAACACGCTGGATAAGCTGGTGCGCAGCGGGTGATATTTTTTTACCCAAAATAGTGTAGTTACACATGTAGAGGCGATGAATATGCGTACACAGCAAACACGCTGGTGGCCCATGCCACTTGCCTGCTGCCCGAGGGCTTCGCGGCACAACAGCGTGAGGTGATCCATGTCCATGCAACGCCGTCTTCGCTTACTGACCGTGCGCGGCCTCTCTTGCCTGTTTCCGGGCTACTTCGGGGCGCTGGGCGCTCGCACCTTCATGCGCCCCCGCCGCTCCAGGCGCCACCACCGCTGGGCCCACGCCTTCGCGGCAAGGACGCCGGCCATGGTCGACATCGATGAGGTACGGGTGCCGGTGTGGCGCTTGGGAAGCGGCTCGCCTGTGCTGCTGGTGCACGGCTGGGAGCAGGATCACGATGCGCTGGGCGGCTTCGTGCAACCGCTGCTGGATGCCGGCTACTCGGTGGTGGCCTTCGACCTGCCGGCACACGGCGCCGCCACCGGCGAGCAGGCCCCGCTTCCGCTCATGGCGCGAGCCATCGCCACGGTTGCCGAGTCGGTCGGCCCGCTACATGGCGTGGTCGCCCATTCGGTCGGCGGAGCGATGACGGTGCTCGCCGCGCGAGATTTCGGCCTGCAGACGAGCAAGGCGGTCTTGATCGGCGCGCCGAGTGGAGCCCGCGCCTATGCGCTGGCCCAGGGGCGTCGTCAGGGGCTGTCGCGGCGGGCGCTAGCGAGGATGGAAGCGCGTATCTCCGCGGCACTGGATGAGCCGCTGGCGCATTACCGGGTGGACCTCAGCCTTCAGGAACTGAAGCTGAACGCCCTGTTGATCCACGCCAGGAACGATTCCGTGGTGCCGTTTGCTGACGCCAGGGCCAACGCCACGGCCGGCAACACAGCGTCCCTATGGCGGGAGGACGGTGGCCACACCCGCCTGCTCGGGGACACCACGGTGATCCGTGAGGCCGTGGATTTTCTGGGCCAGGCGTAACGGCTGGGACTACGCCAGCGCCAGCTCATCGATCAGTGCCGCCAGGCGCTGCCGCGCCTCGCCATCCACCGCCTTGAGCGGCCGCGGCAGGCACGGCGACTCGACCAGCCCCTGCAGCTCGGCCGCGGCCGCGGTCACGCGCAGGCTGCCGCCGGTTTCGCTAAACAGCTGCCACAAAGGCCGCAACCGCTCGACCAGCCGGGTCGCCTCCTCGGCATCGCCGGCCTGGGCGGCGCGGGTGATCGCCAGCATGGTTTTGGGGAAGGTCCCGCCAATCGCCGAGTACCACACCTCGCAGCCGGCATTCAGCCCCAGCGCGGCAAAGGCATCGCCACTGACGCCAATCGTCACATGGACGGGAATCAGCGCCCGCAGCCGCGCCACGCGGGCCTTGGCCTCGGCGGGGTCATTCGGCACGCCAGGGATCTTGATCGACGCCACGTTGGGCAGATGCGCGATCTCCCCATGCAGCTCATCGCTGAAGGTGAAATTCGTGGTGCCGGGATTGTCGTAGACGCACAGCGGCACCGATAGCGCCCGGGTCACGTCCTCGAACAGCCCGTACACCTCCTCGGGCGACAGCCGCTGATACGACACCGGCGCCAGCATCACCGCGCTGGCCCCGGCCTGCTGGGCATCTTCCGCCAGCGTGAGGACATCGCGTGTGCGCACGGCACCGATACCCACCATCACCGGGGTATCGCCGGCGTACTGCACCGCCAGCTGGGCGACACGCGCACGCTCCGCCACCGACAGATAGGCGTAATTGCCGGTGGAGCCCAGCGCCCCAATCGAATCGACCCCAGCCGCCACCAGGCGCTCGACCAGCCGAACGAAAGCCGCCTCGTCGATACCGCTGGCATTCAGAGGGGTCAGGGGAAAGGCGCTCAAGCCAGTGAACATGGTCGGTGCTCCCAGGTAGTGGTAGGAAAACGCTCAAGGGGCCAAGGGGTAAGGTAAGCCTACCATGACAGCCGCTTGGTAAATCGGATCTGCCCATCCTCCAAGTGGCCGCTATCGACCCAGCCCAGGTGCCGATAGAAGCCAGGCGCACGAAAGTGCTCCTCCTCCCCGGTAGATAGCCACGCCTCCTTGACCCCGGCTCGCTGCAAGCCCTCCTCCGCCGCGGCCATCAGCGCACCGCCAACGCCCTGGCCATGGCACCCAGGCCGCACAAAACAGGCGAAGACATACCCCTCGGAGATCTGCGCCATCGAGAACCCCACGGGCTGGCCGCCGATCTCGGCGATGGTGGTCACATAGTCGCCGCTGGCGACCATCTCCCCAACGCTCTCGACGGTGATCCCCAACCCCGCCAGCTCATCGCGGGACTGATGATTCTCGGTGACCGAGCAGCGGATATCGAACAGGGTCTCAACGTCATCGACGCTGGCTAGGCGTAACGTCATGGGAGCTCTCACAGGCGCTGTCAGTCTCCCGTATAGGGCTGGTAGTTCACATTGAGCAGCGAATCGTCCTCCCCCATCGACATCAGCAAGATACTCACCCGCTGGTTACCGTCGATCCAGCTGGCTGTGGCTTGCCGTATGGGCCCCGAGTCCCTTAGCTCCGAGTCGGCTTCTTCACCATACTGATCGCGCATTTTCTCGGTCAGCGCCTCTAGCGTCGTCAGCATGGCATCGAAATCACGGGTATCGTCCAACCTCAGGGTGACTTGGCTCAGCTGATCGTTGAGGAAGAAAAAACGCTGGGTAAAGGATTCACCTGCCAATTCGACACCATCCCGGCGTAGGGCTTCCACCGCATTGGTCGCCAAGCGGTCTCCCTCCTCTATGGGGTAGGCATCATCAAGGACCTTCGTCACCTCCTCCGTCGTCATGCCAGCGGAGAACGGCCCCCACAGTGACCCAGCAAAGGCGGCACTGGGCAGCATAAGCAGCAGTAATAGACCAGCGAGGCGTTGTTTCATCAGTAACTCATCCTTGATGGTTATATTTGGTGTGCCTTGGGACGAACAGGCCCTTGTCCGCTAGCGTATCAACAGTAGCGCAACCAGCCATCCACCGAACAGCACCGGTACTGACCAGACATGGAACTCGCGCCACAGGCCGGGCTGATAGGCGAGGCGCAGGGCAATCAGATTGGCCAGCGAACCGATCGCCAGACCGAACCCACCCACCGTCACTCCCCACGCCAGGGCCTGCCAGTCATCGGTAAACGAGGCCAGGAAGATAGCGGCGGGCACGTTGGACATGACCTGCGAGGTAAGCACCGCGGCGGTAAACACCTCCCCCGGCAGCTGCAGCAGGTAATGGGTGATGCCCTGCACTGCAGGCAGCCCCGACAGGAGACTCATGTTGATGAACATCAGCGCGAACACCAGCAGTAGCAGCCAGTCCACGCCCAACAGCAGGTGCCGCCGGTAAAACAGGTAGAGCACAATCAGCATGGCCGCCCCCACGGCCGCATAGCCCCAGTCGGCCATGACCAGGAAAGGCACATACAGCAGCAGCGAGACCCAGAACAGCCGGCGGTCCCGGGGCACCGCGGTGGCCACACCGGACACCGAGATGCGCTGGCGGGGAAAGGCCAGCGGTACCGCGGCGATCAGCAGTGCGGTAAGCGCCAGAGCCAAGGGCGCCATCATCGCCGTGAACTCAAGGAAGCCCGCGCCAGACGCCTGCCACATAAAGAGATTCTGTGGATTGCCGATGGGGCTAAGCGAAGAGCCGGCATTGACCGCCAGCGCCTCGAAGATGATCAAGCGCCCCAAGGGAAGATCCGCGACCCGGCGCAGGCTGACGGTAAGCGGCACGACGATGAACAGCGCCACATCATTGGTGATAACGGCAGACAGGCCCGCAGAGAACAGGATCAGATAGACCGCCAGCAAGCGCTCACCCCGCACCCGCTTCAACAGCCAACTGCCCGCCAGGCTGAGGTAACCGCTCACCTCCAGGCCCCGGCTCAGCACCATCAACCCCGCCAGGGCGCCTACGGTCTTCCAGTCGACCCGCTCATACAGCGCCCAGCCCGCATCGGGGGAAAGCCACCACAGCGGCACCAGCGCCGCCAGAAGCACCATGAAGAGAACATCTTGCACCACCCGAGACAGGGCATGACGGAACATTGAAATGGGGGCCTTCTAGCCGTGAAGCGAATCTGCGAAGGATACCATCAACGCTCCCCAAGCCACGCTACCACGCCATGAACGTAAGATGACCGAAGAGAGAACACCCGCCCCTCCTGCATATGGCCGCCATAGAATACCTAGCCTTAATCGCTTTCTTGGCCGGTAGGCGTTACTTCTTCTCGATAAATCTCGAAACCACGCGCCAAATAGTTAGCCAATGCATTCGGATGGTCCAACGTACAAGTGTGAACCCACACTCTCTGGGTACCAGACCAATCCCATGCAGACTTGATGGCATGGCTTAACAGCGGCCCACCAAAGCCCTTGCCAATAGCACCGGGTGCCAAGCCGAAGTACAGGATTTCGGTATTGACTCCATCTGGCCGGTACAGCTCATAATACCCAGCGATACTCCCACGGTAATAGGCCACCCAAGTACGATGACAGTCGCTTTCTACTAGCTCTTGCCATTGACCATCAATCCAACTATCGCGATCTCCCCACTCCCAATCGGCACCAACAAGCTGATATAAAAACCTATTCAACTGATACTGTGGCTCCTCGCATTCCACAACGGATAGAGTGTCGGGAAGCAGTTTCGAGTTGAGCTCATGTACAGATTTCATCTCCAGGAAGAAAGTTGTTACATTGCTTGCGATCATTCTATAGCCTCGAACGAAAAATTATAACGCTCAGCTCTGCACTGGGGAAAGTCCATGTCCGACAACCTGTCCTGGTTAGTTGCTGTTGGAGATTGAGTCATATTTCTTCTGTATTTGATCTTCTTCAATTTTTTGGAAATTCTCGACTTTGAGCCTCAAAAAACCATCGGGATTCAACTGACAGTGATAGTGGTGATGCTCTTTCAAACGAGAGTCTTTTTCCCTTTCGATCTCCCTATCTGATTTTTCTTTTCGCCCCGTCAACTTTAACCACTGCTGGTAGGCTTTCCAAAAACTATAAACCAGAGCAATTACCGATAGCCACATAGGGCTAAAGAACTCAAGTAGCGCAATCGCGGCAGGCACGACGACTGACCAAACAATCAGTAATCTTTTCGCTGCTCGTATTGGCTTTAGGTTTTCTCGTGCTTGAGTACTGACTTCTTTCTGAGTTCTGTAGTTCAGGTCTGAGTATATTTCTAGCAAATACCTTGGGTCCTGCAGCTCCTCTGGAAATTCTTCATCTTCAAGAAGCTCCCAGCGATAGCGCAGCTTTTCTTCATCCATGATAGCGGTGAGATGACTACAAGAACGAACTTTTTCAAGATCAATAAGATCGCCGCGCCTATCAAATGCACTAGCCATGACAGGTACTGGATATCGAGCGATCCACTTCCCGGCTAGATCCTCCAAGTCTGCGGCCACCTTCTCAGCTGCAACGTCAGAAACATATGTCACGGTGAGGGAGGCAAAGGGGAGTGAACCAACAGGCGGAGAATACTCAAGAAAGTAGCTATCAGTCTTTTCGTTGATGTGATCGAAGTATATTTTTTCTGCCACTATTCATGACCTTGTCTGGCAACTAACGCCGAGTTCAGCGGCGGGTTTTAAGTTGTGATTTTTCGGTACAGTGAGCGTAGCGAGCCGTAAAAACGCGACTTAAAACCCGTCCAGCGCACGAAGTGCGCGGTGCTGCAACGACTTTTTATGCGTATTTACGCTGATTTAAAAGTTTTAAGAAAGCCATAGAAAAGGTCATTTAATTTCCCACTACACTCGACAAAATCATCAGCCGCAGACTCCAAAGTAGAAATTTCAACAATTTCATTACTACTTAATCTTTGCTCTCCTGCAGGGCTGGTACAAGGTTTACCATGCATGATTTTATTTCGGACCTGAACGAGCTCCATGAATTTCTGAGCAAGCTCCTTTAATGTTTCTCGTTCTTTGCTTTTAGGCATATTTCTAGTTGCATCAATAAATTTTTTGGCGATAGTTCCAGCGGTCATTTCTTCACCAACAACTTTTTGAATAGATTCTGGTTTTATTTTTTCCATGCACCAGACAACTTGCCACTCTAGTCTAGCAAATGTGTATGCGGCTAGACCTAACGCTTCAACATAGCCTTTTTCTACTGGACACCGAAGTCTATCGTCTTTCACAAACCCTTCCTATACGCATAATCGGGATAGGGAGGCATCTCACGATGCCTCTTCTCCCACACCACCGGACATACGGATCACGTACCACGGCGGTTCAGTGACTTGATTCTATCATTCACTGAGCTGCCAACTCCGGCAGCCCATAGCTTCGAAAGACTCAGGCCGGTAGCGCCTTCGCCAACGCTGGCGAACGGCTCAGTCGCCAGGGGCCGTGTGATGATTTCGCGGTGTTCCTCGCCAGCCTTACTGACACGCCCCGTTTCCTCAGCTCACGATAGCCCTTGCGGCCCCATTGCTTCCATTCTCGAGCACAGCTTGGCCTTCCCCACCCACGGTCCGGTTCGCGTCGCACAAGAGCTGGCCCTACGTGGCATTCAGGTCAGTTCTACGGGCGTCAGAGGCGTATGAGGACGCCATGATTTGCTGACCCGTCATGAGCGCCTTCTGCGGCTCGAGAGGGCCACGCGCGAGCAGAAGATCGAGCTGACCGAAGATCAAGTTCGCCACCTGGAGCGGTTCAGCCCTGAGTTTCGCGAACGGCATATCGAAGTCCACCACACCGGCGAACTGGTCGCTGTCGATACCTTCTTCGTCGGTACCCTCAAGGGGGTTGGCAAGGTCTATCTGCAGTCCGTCATCGACTGCTTCAGCCGCTACGCCTGGGGCCGCCTCTACACCAGCAAACTGCCCATCACGGCCGTGCATGTGCTCAATAATGACGTGCTGCCCTTCTTCGAGGCTCACAACGCCACAGTCAGCACAGTACTCAGCGACAACGGCCGCGAGTTCTGCGGCCGGAAGGATCAGCATCCGTATGAGCTGTTCCTTCAGCTCGAAGAGATCGAGCACCGCACCACCAAGGTTCGGCGGCCACAGAGCAACGGCTTCGTCGAACGGCTGCACCGCACCTTGCTGGACGAGCATTTCCGCATCCAGGGACGCACCAAGTGGTACGAGGCCTTGGAAGAGATGCAGCAGGACCTGGACGACTATCTGGTCACCTACAACACGAAACGGCCCCATCAAGGCCGCAACATGAAGGGGGCGACGCCCTATGCCGTCTTCAAGAAAGGACTCCCCAAAACGACGACGAAGGAGCCCAGGAAGACGGCAGAAAATACTGCTTAACTATAGGGAGCCCACGGGGGCATGTGTCAGGCGAATACCATCACTGTACACTCAGCCGCCGAATAATGAGGTCGGCTGCAGTTTTTTGTTAAGCTTATCACTCAGCATCAGCATCCGCTCTTATTCTTTCTAGCTTTCCACCCGGCTTTTCCCACTCCGCTGCAATTTCATATGCTTTATCCCGTGGAAATAAATCACTGATCATTATCCAAGTGTACTCATCGCAGGACTTTAGCAACGCTTCATTTTCTCTAAGATCTTCGATTGTCGGTGCTTCAGGCTCTCTGAGTCCAAATAACGGAATATCTTCCCGTTCAATAGTAATCTGTTGGTCAGGAACATTTTGCTTGCCAACTTCTAAAAAACATACCGAAGGCAAAAGTACCAGCTTGATGGACTTTATGCTGCTATCAAGATAGTCACTAAAATACCGTTTAAAATGAGGCAATAAGTTGCTAGTCAAGCTAGGGGTAGATAACGGCACTTGAAATTTACTGGATACAAACTGGAGAGATTTGATTACCTCTTTGGGTGGCAGGCTAAAAAACTCTTTATTTCTCTTTGACCGATAAGCTGCAAACTGTTTATGGAGAATTGACTCAACCTTCTTGCAATCCGACACAAGCTCATCATAGAGAACTATGTAATCTGCAGGAACCCCAGTCTGCCTAGATAACTCTAAGGCTCGAGTAACACTATCCCGTCCTGTCTCACCTATTTTAATCAAATTAGGGAAGGCAGGATTCAATAGTATATATACAAATCCGATGCTCAACATTTGTTCCTTATCAGCTTAACGAGGCTGTAGAAAAACTCGATTCTGAGTCCTCCCCACCGCCTGTTTTCTGATTTTGTGTACCGCCCACCAAATAGACAAATTTTTTGGGTCAAGGGGCCTAGCTGACCATCTCGGTACCTGGATGATGTCAAAGTCACTCATCACAAGCATTTGGCGGCCACATTTAGGCCTTGTAGCCCCTTTATCACGTGCCTAACCGACCATAATTGGCGAGCTTCTCAATGTTGTGTATTAAGCAGTATAACTGCCACTGACCCTGTACCTTCTTCTTGCCACGAAGCCCGAATCGGTTCAAACGTTTCGTGGTGCCGATGTTGCCGAATACCGGCTCC
>NZ_FNGH01000029.1 GCF_900102875.1 Franzmannia pantelleriensis | reverse complement strand
GCGACTGACGTCGCTCCTACATTAGCCTTGGCGCCACTCCCTGTAGGAGCGAATTTATTCGCGATTGCAGCGCGTAGCGCTGCCGGGGTAGGCCACCCCCATCGCGACTGACGTCGCTCCTACATTGGCCTTGGCGCCACTCCCTGCGCCTACCCCACCTCTACACGATCTCTACCGTTCTGCTTGGCCAGGTAGAGCGCCTGGTCGGCGCGGGGGTAGAGGGCGGCGAAGCTGTCGTCGGGCGGGGCGATGTCGGTGCGGCTGGTGGTGACGCCGATGCTGATGGTGATGGCCAGCGCCTCGGCCTGGCCGGGGCCGCCGCGGAACGTGTGATCAATCACTGCGCGGCGCAGGCGCTCGCTGAGTTCGGCGGCGCCGTTGGCATCGGTCTGTGGCATGAGGACGCAGAACTCCTCGCCGCCGATGCGTGCCACCAGGTCGGCGCGGCGTACCACGTCCTTGAGCAGCGCGGCGAAGGCGACCAGGATGCGGTCGCCGGTGGGGTGGCCGTGGGCGTCGTTGACCTGCTTGAAGTGGTCGATATCGATCAGTGCCAGGCTGATCGGGGCGCCGCTGCGGGTGCTCTGGGCGAACAGCCGGCTGGCCTGGTCGAGCAGTGCACGGCGGTTGTTGAGGCCGGTCAGCTCGTCGGTGACGCTGAGCGCCTCGACCTGGCGCTTCTGGCGGGCGATCTGGTAGAGCGCGGCCATCAGGGCGGCGATCACCACCATCACCAGCGCGGCCAGCACGATCAGCCAGCGCGACAGGCGCTGCATCAGCTGCTGCTGGTTGGCGGCGGCGCCGAATACCAGATGCTGTAGCTCGCTGTAGATGAACGCCAGGCTGTCGTCGAGCTCGTCAGCCATGGTTTTCAGGCGCGCCAGGCTCTCGGGTTGATACGGGGCCACCGCCAGTATCGGCTCGACCTCCAGCAGCAGGCGGTTGAGCACGCGATACTCGTCGAGGATGTGCTGGTAGTCGGTCTTGGCCAGGGCGCTGCGCTCGAGGTACTGGTTCACGCTGCCGCGGCGGGTGGCGATGATCCACAGCCGCTCGAGGGCCTGCTGCTGATGCAGGGGGTCGGGGCTGTCGGCCAGGCTCTCGATGGCCTGCTGGAGGTGCAGGCCATCCTGCTGGCCGCGCACCACTTCACTGGCGAAGCCGAGGTAGTCGGCGCCCAGGTGGCGGTCGGCGTTGTTGGCAAAGCTCCACACGCTGGCGATCAGTAGCGCGCCGATCACGCTGAATAGCAGGCACAGCGGCAGCAGCAAACGTCGGCTAATGTGCGGCATCGGCAGCTCAGCGGGCGCGCAGGGTGGTGATCGACCAGATCCACCGGGTCATGGGTTCGCTGCCGTCGAGCACCGCCTCGATGTCGGCGGGCACCGTCAGCATCAGCGGGCCATTGTGGTGGTCGGGTAGTGGCGCGCCGTCAAAGCGGGTCACCAGCAGGTAGGTCTTCTGCTCACGCTCGGCGGGGCTCAGGAATACGGTGTAGTCGTCGCGGGCGATGAAGCGCAGCCGCTCGTTGTCGTCGAGGCCGTGGGCGGCCAGGAAGTCATTCAGCAGCACGCCGAGAAATTCACCCTCGAGCCCCTCGGGGTGCGCCATCTCCGCCGCGTAGAGTGGCAGCGACTCGATCTCGGCCAGCGAGAGCTGGCGGGACCGCTCACCCTGCTCGAGGGTGAGGACCGGCGTGTCGTTCTGGGAGGGCGCGCGGTCGCTGGGGCGGAGCTCGGCGGCGGGTAGCGCCGCACTGGCCAGCAGCGCGGCGAGCAGCAGCGCGAGAGGGGCGAGCCCTCGGGTCGTGGTGGTCATGGGCATTTCCCTGCGTGGCCGCCATCATGTCGTCAAGGTTACTGAATGTTTGTTATCGGTAGTTCTGTTTCAAGCTTGAGGGCGCGTCTTCGCGCGCTGGCCTCGTGCTTTGCTCAGGCGGCTCAGTAGAGTGCCTGCTCCTCGCTGATGACCTCCTTGAGCAGTTCGAGAAACAGCCGGTCGGCGTCGGAGTGCTCGGCCGGATCGTCGGGGATGTGCACGCTGGTGGTATCACTGATCTCGCGGGCGATGCTGGCGAGCATGTCGCGCTCGTTGAGGTCGGCGTGCTTGCGGGCGATATGCAGCGACTGCTCGAGGATCGCCGGGTCCTGCAGCATTTTCTTGATGAAGCCGCGCAGCTCATTGATCACGCGGGTCTTATGGATCTCGGATGCGGACATAAAGGGAGCCCTGTCATGCGGTTGGCGGAATCTGCGCTAGGCGCTCAGCCAGACGATAGCACAGCTGGCGGGCGGGGTGATGTCCCGCCGGCCGGGTGTGGCAAGCGGTTTCAACGCTTGGTGGAACATGCCCGCTTGCCTTGTAAGAGATATCTTACAAAATCTGTCCTATATCTCTTAGCTCTCTAAGCCAGCAAAAGCATTGGACAATTCACTAATCTCGGTTACGCTTCATTACAAATAAAAGCTGAGGGCAACGTTCAGCCCTGACTGAGTCACGACAACAAACAGGATGATGCTGGCTGGGGTCGGTGTCGTCATGTACGCAAGGGAGAAATACCCCATGAAAGCATCCAGTGCCCCCGGTTTTCGCCGCCGCTTTCCCTCTAGGCTCCGCCATACTGCCAGCCATATGACCGCCTTGGCGCTGCTCGCTGCGCTGCCGGGCGCCGCCCAGGCCCAGACGGCTGGCCTTGCCGGCATGTCGACGCCGGGCAGCAGCGACCTGCGCGAGGTGGTGCAGCGCGCGGTGTCGACCAACCCGGAAGTGCAGGCGGCCTTCAATGGCTTTCGCGCCTCGACCAATGAGGTCGACGTCGCTCGCGGCGGCTATCTGCCCAGCATCGACGTGAGTGCCGGGGTTGGCATCGAGGACCGTGAAGGCGACGGCCGCGGCAGCTTCGACACCGACTTCGCCGAGCTCTCGCTGACCCAGATGATCTATGACGGCTTTGCCACTCGCAGTGAGGTCGAGCGTCTCGACCGCGCCAAGCTGGTGCGCTACTACGAGCTGCTGGGGGCCAGTGAAGAGGTGGCGCTGGAGGCGGCGCGGGCTTACCAGGACGTGCGCCGCTATCGCGAGCTGGTGGCGCTGGCGCGGGACAACTACCGCGAGCACATGCGCGTCTTCAACCAGATCGAGGAGCGGGTCGCCTCCGGCGCCGGGCGCCGGGTCGACCTGGAGCAGATCAGCGGGCGCCTGGCGCTGGCCGAGTCCAACCTGATGACCGAGGCCTCCAACCTCCACGACGTCAGTTCGCGCTTTCAGCGCCTGGTCGGCACGCTGCCGAGCGAGACCCTGGCGCCGGCGCCGTCGCTGGATGCCGAGCTGCCGCCGTCGGTCAACGATGCGGTGCGCATGGCCTACGAGGGTAATCCCAACTTCCACGCCGCCATCGAGAACATCGAGTCGGCCCGTGCCGAGCAGGCCGGCACCCGCTCGGCCTTCCAGCCGCGTCTGGAGTTCCGCGCCCGCACCGGCACCAACAACCAGAGCGACTTCACCGGCCGCCGCGACCAGCACGTCGCCGAGCTGGTCGCGACCATGAACCTGTATCGCGGCGGCAGCGATCGCGCGTCGTTCCGGCGTGCCAGCGATCTGGTCGAGCAGTCCATCGACCTGCGCGACGTCGAGTGCGTCAACCTGCGCCAGACCACCCAGATCGCCTATAACGATACTCAGCGGCTGCGCGAGCAGATGCAGTACCTCAATGAGCATCGCCAGTCCATCGACCGGGTGCGCGGGGCCTACCAGCAGCAATTCGATATCGGCCAGCGGACCCTGCTCGACGTGCTCGACAGCGAGAACGAGTACTTCGAGGCGAGCCGCGCCTATATCAACGCCGAGTACGATGTGGCCTTGGCCGACGCCCGTACCCTGGCGGCGATGGGCCAGCTGATGCCGACGCTGGGCGTGATGCGCGACGACACCCCGAGCCTGGCCGAGCTGTCCAGCGACGGCGTGACCTTCGACCCCAACGATATTTGCCCGGTGCAGGGCCCAGGGGGCTTCACCCTGCAGGACCTGACCGGTGATATCGATGTGCCGGCGCCGACCCGCGCCCCGGACGTGACCATCAGCGCCGATGCGCTGTTCGCGGTCAACAGCGCCGAGCTGAGCCCCGCGGCGCAGAATGAGCTCAACGACCTGGCGGCACAGATTCGCCAGCGCAACGATCTGGCGCGGGTGTTCATCGCCGGCCATGCCGACAGCACCGGCACCGATGCCGTCAACGATCCACTGTCCGAGGCGCGGGCGCGCAGCGTGGCCGACTACCTGGCCTCCCAGGGGGTCTCGCCGGGGCTGCTGGAGAGCCGCGGCTACGGCTCCAACAATCCGGTGGCCAGCAACGACACCGCCGACGGACGCCGCCAGAACCGCCGCGTGGAGGTCACCCTGGAGACCAACGGCGAGAACCTCGACATGACCGGCACGCCGCTGCGCAGCCGCGATCTCAGTGCGCGCTGGAGTCTCGACGCGCCGGCGGCCGAGCGCGCGGCGCCGGCTAGCAACGCCTCGGCGAGCCAGCCGGCAGCGACGCGCTGGGACCAGGAAGTCGCCTCGGTGGTGGCCAGCGAGTCCCACGGCGAGACCCTGGCCGCGGCGGCCCCCGCTTCCCCCGAGTCGACGCCTGCGGCCCCGGCCGATTCACTGGTGCAGGTAGTGGCGGTAAGCTCCGCCGAGCGCGCTGCCGAACTCGAAGCGCAGCTGAGTGCCGAACTCGGTGGCCCGGTGCGGGTCAGCAACGGCGGTCGCCTGTACAGCGTGCAGCTGGGACCGGTGGCCCAGTCGGAGGCCGAGGCCCTGCGTGGCCGGGTGGCCGGACTGGGGTTTGCTGAAGCGTACCTGATCTCGGCCGATAACCCTTCTTGAGGGGGTGTCGGTCGGTGAAAGGCGCGACTGTCACACAGCCCGAACTGCAGGTGGGAATGAATCAACAGGGGTGAAGGGGCGACCGTGACCAGCGATGCCAAACGCGCCGTAGAGGCGGGGCGCCAGCCGCCGCCGCAGGATGACCTGCTGGAATGCCTGCGGGTGGTGGCCCGCGCCCACGATCAGGAGATGGGCCGCGATGCCCTGGTGGCGGGCCTGCCGCTGGAAGAGGGCCGGCTGACACCGGGCGTCTTTCCGCGCGCCGCGGCGCGTGCCGGCCTTGCCGCGCGCCACGCCCGCTCACGGCTGGTGCAGCTCAACCCGGCGCTGATGCCGGTGGTAGTAATGCTCGAGCCGGGCCGCGCCTGCGTGCTGGTGTCGCTGGACGTCAAGGCGCGCACGGCGCGGGTGATCTTTCCCGAACTCGGCGAGGCGGCTACCGAGATCACCCTCGATGAACTCCAGGCCCGCTACAGCGGCCGGGTGATCTACGCGCGGCCCAAGTTCCGTTTCGACGCTCGCGGCCCGGAGGTCAACAAGCAGAAGGCGCGCCACTGGTTCTGGGGCGTGATCCGCGAGAATCGCCGGCTCTACCGCGACGTGATCATCGGCTCGGTGATGATCAACCTGTTCGCGGTGGCCATGCCGCTGTTCGTGATGAACGTCTACGACCGGGTGGTCCCCAACCAGGCCACCGAAACCCTGTGGGTACTGTCGGCGGGGATCTTCGTGGTGCTGTGCTTCGACCTGGCGCTGCGGCTGATGCGCAACGCCTTCGTCGACCTGGCGGCGAGCCGTGCCGACGTCAAGCTGTCGTCGTCGATCATGCAGCGAGTGCTGGGCATGCGCCTGGAAGGGCGCCCGGCCTCCACCGGCTCGTTTGCCGCTACCCTGCAGTCGTTCGAGTCGGTGCGCGCCTTCATTGGCTCGGCCACGGTGGTGGGGCTGGTCGATCTGCCGTTCGTGCTGATGTTCGTGGCGATCATCGCCATCATTGGCGTGCCGCTGGCGATTCCCATCGCGGTGGGCATCGTGTTCGTGCTGCTCTATGCGCTGGCCGCCCAGGGCAAGCTGCACGAGCTGTCCGAGACCACCTGGCGGGTCGGCGCCCAGCGCAACGCCACCCTGGTGGAGTCGCTGGGCAACCTCGAGACGGTCAAGACGCTACGCGCCGAGAGCCGCCTGCAGGCGGTGTGGGAGAAGACCACGGCGTTTTTGTCGCGCACCTCGGCGCAGCTGCGGTTGATCAGCTCGTCGGTGTCGAGCGTGGCGCTGTGGGCGCAGCACACGGTGGCGGTGGCGGTGATCATCGTCGGTGTCTACCTGATCATCGAGGGCGACCTCAGCCAGGGCGGGCTGATCGCCGCCTACCTGCTGTCGTCGCGGGCCATGGCGCCGGTTAGTCAGGCGGCGGCGCTGCTGGCCCAGTACCACCAGTCGTCGACCGCGCTGGAGTCGCTCAACGGGGTGATGGACAAGCCGGTGGAGCGCCCCGAGGGCAAGTCATTCGTCTCGCGCCCAGTGGTGCGCGGCGAGATCGAGCTCAGCCGCATCACGCTGCGCTACCCGGACGAGGAGCGCGACGCGATTCGCGATATCTCGCTGAAGATCAAGCCCGGCGAGAAGGTCGCGCTGCTGGGCCGGGTGGGTTCGGGCAAGTCGACCCTCAACAAGCTGATGCTGGGGCTCTACGAGCCCACCAGCGGCGCGGTGCTGCTCGACGGCGTGGATATCCGCCAGTTCGATCCCATCGAGCTGCGCCGCCACATCGGCTATGTGCCCCAGGACGTCAGCCTGTTCTACGGCTCGCTGCGCGAGAACGTGGTGGCCGGTGGCGGCAGCGAGGGCGTCGAGGACGAAGCCTTGCTGCAGGCGCTGACGATCAGCGGTATCGATGAGCTGGTTGACCAGCACCCCCACGGCGTCGACCTGCCGGTGGGCGAGCGCGGCCAGATGCTCTCCGGTGGCCAGCGCCAGGGCGTGGCGATCGCCCGGGCGGTGGTCCACGACCCGCAGATCCTGCTGTTCGATGAACCCACCAGCGCCATGGACCACGCCAGCGAGGAGGCCTTCAAGAAGCGCCTCTCCGAGTACGCTGCGGCCAAGACCATGGTGGTGGTGACCCACCGCACCTCGCTGCTGTCGCTGGTGGATCGCATCGTGGTGGTGGATAACGGCAAGATCGTCGCCGACGGTCCCAAGGACAAGGTCGTAGAGGCCCTGCGTAGCGGGCAGATCGGGAGGGCCAACTGATGAGCAAGGCCAGTGCCAAGACCGCCGAACAGCAGGGTTTCGAAGCGATTGGGCGGTTTTCCGAAGGTGGCGGCAAACCCTTCCGGCCGCTGATCGATCGGCTGTTCGCACGCCGCGTGTCGTCGGCGCACCTCAACCGCGACTGGGCCAGCGACGCCGACTGGGCGCGCATGCAGCAGGACCCGATGCGTGCGCGGGGCTTCCTGTACACCGTGCTGCTGGCCATCGTGGCGCTGATCACCTGGTCCTACTTCGCCCAGATCGATGAGGTGACCCGCGGCAACGGCCGGGTGATCCCCTCCCAGCAGCTGCAGAAGGTGCAGTCCTTCGATGGCGGCGTGGTGCAGGAGATCCTGGTCCGTGAGGGCCAGATGGTCGAGGCCGGCGAGCTGCTGATGCGCATCGACCCGACCCGTTTCGTATCGAGCTTCCGCGAGAACCGCGCCCGGGCGCTGTCGCTTGAGGCGCGCATCGCCCGGCTGCAGGCCTTGATCACCGACTCGCCGTTTTCGCCCTCGGATGAGCTGCAGGCCGAGGCGCCGAATATCGTCGCCCAGGAGCGCGATCTCTACGAGAGCCGTCGCGAGGAGCTGCGCGAGGTCGAGAGCATTGCCCGCGACCGGCTGCGCCAGCGTCAGGAGGAGCTCAACGAGGCACAGTCACGGCTGAGCACCGCCACCCGCGAGCTCAATATGGCCAGCCAGGAGCTCAATTTGACCCGGCCGCTGCTCAGCTCCGGGGCGGTGTCCGAGGTCGAGGTGCTGCGTCTCGAGCGCGAAGTGTCTCGGGCCCAGGGCGACCGCAGCCAGGCCGGCTCCCAGGTGGCGCGGCTCGAGGCGGCGGTCGAAGAAGCCGAGGCCCAGCTGCGCGAGGTGACCCTGGAGCGGCGCGGCGAGTGGCGCGACTCGCTGGCCGACGCCCTGGGCGAGCTCTCGGCGCTGGACGAGTCGAGCACCGGCCTCGAGGACCGGGTGCGCCTGGCCGAAGTGCGCGCGCCGGTGGCGGGGGTGGTGCAGCGCATGCACATTACCACCCTGGGTGGCGTGGCCCAGCCCGGGCAGGACGTGGTCGAGATCGTACCCACCGACGACCAGCTGCTGGTGGAAGCGCGGATCGCCCCGCAGGACATCGCCTTCCTGCGCCCCGGGCAGCCGGCCACCATCAAGCTCACCGCCTACGATTTCTCGATCTTCGGCGGGCTGGAGGCCGAGCTCGACCATATCAGTGCCGACACCATTACCGACGACAACGACAACACCTTCTACCTGGTGCGGGTGAGAACCCTGGAGGGCGGCTTTGCCGACCAGGATGACTTGGCGATCATCCCCGGGATGACCGCCCAGGTGGACATCATGACCGGCAAGCGCACGGTGATGGAGTACCTGCTCAAACCGATCCTGCGTGGCACCAGCAACGCCTTGACCGAGCGCTAACGCATGAAACAACACCTTTTCGTATGCCAGGAACTCGACGACATTCCGCGCTGGAAGGAAGCCTTCCCCCACCTGCGGCGCTGCACGCCGCAGCAGGCGCGGGCCCAAGCCTCCGCCGGCGACCACGTATGGGTGGTCAGCCAGATCGAGGGCTGGGGCGCCCTGGTGCAGACGCTTTCCCAGCGCGGCGCGGTGCTGGTGGTGCTCTCCTACACGCCGAGCTCGGTGGAGGCGTTCCAGGCCCTGAATGCTGGCGCCCGCGGCTATGCTCACGCCATCTCCACGGCACCGCTGCTGCAGCAGATCGAGGTAGTAACCGCCAACCAGGGCATCTGGGTGTGGCCCGACCTGCTGGCCCAGGTGGTGGGCTCGACCTTCCGCGCCCTGGGCGGCGAGGCGCGGATGCGCGACGACGCGCTCAGCGCGCTGACCGAGCGCGAACGTGCGGTAGCGCTGGCGGTGGCCTCGGGCAAGAGCAACAAGGAGGTCGCCCGCGACATGGAGATCACCGACCGCACCGTCAAGGCGCATCTCGGCGCGGTGTTCCGCAAGCTCAGGGTGCGCGACCGCATGCAGCTCATCCTGCTGTTGTCGCAGCGTAGTGAGACCACTACCGACGCCTGAGAGGGCGTCGGGTGTTTACATCAGGTTACCTTGTCCATCGGTACTATGTTTTTCCCGCCTTGCCTCCCCTAGCCTGATGTCATAGCCCCATAAAAACGCTGCCGCCGACTAAGGCGGCAGCATGACTACGCGAAAGGGAACACACCATGGCAATTGCAACCGTCCTCTCGATCACCGGTCAGGCTTGGGCGCGCGACGCCGACGGCAACCTGCGCGAACTCAGCGTCGGCGACACCCTCGTCGAAGGCGAGACGCTGGTCACCTCCGACAACGGCAGCGTGCAGCTCGACTTCCTCGACGGCCTCGATCCGACCACGATCAGCGGCGGCCAGGAAATTGCCATGACCCCCGAGGTCGATGCCGACGCCCCGGTGGACGCCGCCGATAGCGAAGTCATGGACGCCGACCTCGAAGCGCTGCTCGCCGCCATCGACGATGACGACGTCGACCTGCTCGACGTGCTCGATGCCACCGCGGCAGGCGCCGGTGGCGGTGCCGCCGCCGACGGCGGCCACGGCTTCGTGCGCCTGGCGCGCATCACCGAAGGCGTCGACCCGCTAGCGTTCGAGTTCGGCACAGCGCAAGGTGGCGAGTTCATCACCGCCCAGGGCGAGCCCGCGCCAGTGGATGCTGTGGAAGAGTCAGACGAGGTTGTTGAAGGGCCCGAAGAGCCTGAAGAGCCCGAAGCGCCTGTAGAAGGTAACCCGACTGCTGGGCCAGCAAGTATCTCACTTGCGGAATCCGGCTTAGTGGCGGGGGGGCAAGTGCCGATCAATGGTGACCAGCCTCCGATTGACGGCCCGATACCGATGGCGCTGTCCCTCGATACCAACAGCACCAGCCCCACCGGCTTCACCAGCGTAACGGCAACTGGCACCATCGACTTCAGCTTCGGCCCGCTCGGCGCTGGCAATATTGGCTTTGCCGGAATGGACGGCGAGACCCTCAGCATCGGCCAAGAGAGCTTCAACCTCGATTGGGATGCGGCCAGCAACACCCTGACCGCCTCCAACGAGCGTGTGCAGGGTAGCAACCCCGACGAACCGTTCCTGTTCCAGATCCAGATCGACCCGCAGACCGGTGAGTTCACCATCACCCTCGCCAACAATCTGCTGCATGAAGAGGGCACTGAAGAAGCGCTGGCCAACCTCGTTTATACGGTTACTGATGCCGGCGGCAACACGGCCTCCAGTAACCTTTCAATCACCATTCTGGACGATGCGCCCAGCGTTGATGTTTTCGCTATGGATGGGATTGAGGGCTTCACTCTTACCACCTCCGATGCCGACCTGACACCGCTATTTGGCGGTGGTGAAGGTGAAGTGTCTCCTGAAGTTCAGGAGCCGCGCGGCGATTTCAGTCCCCAGCTCGCCGCAATGGCCGGTAATCCAGAGCAGGTGCTGGTCAACACCCGCGATCTCTCCAAGTTCTTTGGGGCCAATGTTCAGGCCGGTGCCGATGGTCTCGGCTCCAGCACCTGGTCCTATTCGCTGAGCCTCAACAACAGTGGTGAAACCTCAGGCCCACTAGACTCGGGCCTCGAGTCCGGTGGCAATACCGTCTACCTTCATGAAGTCGAAGGGCCGAACGGTAGCATTGCCATCATCGGCTCGACCGATCCGGAATTTTCCCCCGACGGCGAGTCGGCTCCGAATAGCCTTGTGTTTGCCCTGTACATCGCGCCTGGCGAAGGTGGGTACACCATCACTCTGGAGCAGTTCCAGGCCATCGATCACCCCGAGGGTATTGAACCGGGGCAGAGCATTTCCCTCGATCCCGGCTTGATCACCCTCGGCGCCGAGCTGACCGTCGTCGACAACGACGGCGACGTGGCCAGCGACAGCATTAGCTACGACCTCTCGGGCCAGCTGCAGTTTGTGGATGA
>NZ_FNGH01000015.1:81704-115145 GCF_900102875.1 Franzmannia pantelleriensis | reverse complement strand
GCCGGCAGCTTGCGCAGCAGATAATCCACGGCGATATGTTCAAAGCGTGCGAAGGCCGCCGCGGCGCCGGTGAAGATCAGCCAGATGAACAGCATGCGCGCCAGCTCGTCGGCCCACGGCAGCGAGTGGTTGAGCAGCGCACGGCCGACCACGTTGGCCGACACCGAGACGATCAGCGCCACCAGCAGGGCAGCGATCAGGTGCTCCATGCCGACGGTCAGCCAGCGAAATACCGCCGGGCCACGACGCTGCTCGGTGTCGATCTCCAGCGGCTTGCGGCGGGGGTCGTCGAGAAACTCGGCCGGATCCGGGGGTGGGGTATGAGGGGTATCCATTGACGCTCCAGGGATGAACGATGGTGACGCGGGGCTGCTGCCCCGCGTCTGACTCATGGGATGCCCGAGGGCAGACGCCTTAGTCGTTCATGGTGTCTTCGACGATCTGCTGGATCTCGGCGACCAGGTCTTCGCCGATGCGCGGTGCCCACTGGTCGTAGACCGGCTGCACGGCCTCCTGGAAGGCGGCGATCTGGTCATCGTCGAGGCGGGTGATCTGCATGCCGCGCTCTTCGAGCTGATCGCGGGCCCAATCATCATACTCGGTGGCCAGCTGGATCTCGTAGGCGGCCGCTTCACGGGCCGCTTCCTCGACCAGCTCCTGGTAGGCCGGGTCGAGTCGATCCCAGGTGCGCTCGGACATCATGATGATGAATGGCGTGTAGACGTGACGGGTCTCGGAGCCGTAGTCCTGCACCTCATGGAAGTTGGAGGTAAGGATGGTGCTCCAGGGGTTCTCCTGGCCGTCAATCACGCCCTGCTCCATGGCCGAGAACACCTCACCGAACGCCATCGGCGTGGGATTGGCGCCGAGCGCTTCCCAGATGCTCAGCTGCACCGGGTTCTCCATGGTGCGGATGGTCAGGCCACTGACATCGAGGCCGGCGACATCCTCGGGGGACTCGACAGCGCGCACGCTGTTGGTCAACTGGCGATAGCCATTCTCGTGGTAGGCGAAGGCCTTGATGCCGGTACCGTCGAATTGATCGAGAAGGTCCAGCGCCACATCGCTCTCCATGACGGCAATGGCCGCTTCACGGGATGGCAGCAGGAACGGGAGATCGAATACCGCCAGCTCTTCGACGTAGGTAGTGGCCGGAGAGGTCGACGGGATGGTCATGTCCAGCGAGCCGGTCTGCAGCATCTCCATCATCTGAGCGTCATCACCCAACTGGCTGTTGGGAAAGACGTCGACAGTGAGGCGGCCTTCGGTGCGCTCGGAAAGGATGTCGCCGAAATGCTGGGTGGAAATATACAGCGGTGAGGTCTCGGCCAGGCCGAGGCCGACACGAATGTTGTGGGAGCCCAGATCCTCGGTGATTACCTCGCCCTCGATGGGGGGCGGATCGGAAAGGTCCGGGGTGTTGGCATGGGCAAACGAGGTGGCGAAGAGCGTGGCGCCGGTGATGGCCAGCGTGAGCTTGTGTAGCGAGAAATGCATGCTGAGAGCCTCCATGAGCAGCCTTGCGGACGCGGTGGCGTGCGTGCCCGCTGACTGCGCAGGTTGTTTTTGTCAGTGACGATCACTAGGTCGGCACGACGATTCAGTCGTCGTGCCTGATAAGAATGTCGGACTTATTGGCAATTTGTTCAACATATACTTTTGTATGTGTCGACTAGTGGGGGCAAGAGCGCTACCGTCAATTCATGACATCTCGCTGGCATCAAATGAGGCGCCCATGAACTCCCAGCCCAAACGCCCCCTTCGCTCGGCCGCATGGTTTGGCAGCGCCGACAAGAACGGCTTCATGTACCGCAGCTGGATGAAGAACCAAGGCATCCCCGACCACGAGTTCCAGGGCAAGCCGATCATCGGTATCTGCAACACCTGGTCGGAGCTGACGCCCTGCAACGCTCACTTCCGTAAGCTCGCCGAACACGTCAAGAAGGGGATTCTGGAGGCCGGTGGCTATCCGGTGGAGTTCCCGGTGTTCTCCAACGGCGAGTCGCTGCTGCGGCCGACGGCGATGTTCACCCGCAACCTGGCGAGTATGGACGTCGAGGAGGCGATCCGCGGTAATCCGCTGGATGCCGTGGTGCTGCTGGTAGGCTGCGACAAGACCACCCCGGCGCTGCTGATGGGCGCAGCCAGCTGCGATATTCCGACCATCGTGGTCAGCGGCGGGCCAATGCTCAATGGCAAGCACAAGGGTAAGGACATCGGCTCCGGCACCGTGGTCTGGCAGCTCTCCGAGCAGGTCAAGGCCGGCACCATCTCGCTGCACGATTTCATGGCCGCCGAGGCCGGCATGTCGCGCTCGGCAGGCACCTGCAATACCATGGGCACTGCCTCGACCATGGCCTGCATGGCCGAGTCGCTGGGGACTACGCTGCCGCACAATGCGGCGATTCCGGCGGTGGACGCGCGGCGCTACGTGCTGGCGCACCTGTCCGGCAATCGTATCGTCGAGATGGTCGACGAGGACCTCAAGCTGTCGAAGATTCTGACCCGCGAGGCGTTCGCCAACGCTATCCGCACCAACGCTGCCATTGGCGGTTCGACCAACGCGGTGATCCATCTCAAGGCGATCGCCGGTCGCATCGGCGTTGATCTGCCACTGGACGACTGGACGCGCATCGGCCGGGGTACGCCGACCATCGTCGACCTTCAGCCCTCGGGGCGCTTCCTGATGGAGGAGTTCTACTACGCCGGTGGCCTGCCGGCGGTGCTCAAGCGCCTGGGCGAGGCCGACCGGCTGCCCCATAGGGATGCCTTGACCGTCAACGGCAAGACGCTGTGGGACAACGTGCAGGATGCGCCCCTCTACGATGACGTGGTGATCCGTCCGTGGGACAAGCCGCTGCGTGAGGATGGCGGCATGTGCGTGCTGCGTGGCAACCTGGCGCCCCAAGGCGCCGTGCTCAAGCCCTCGGCGGCGACCCCCGAGCTGATGACCCACCGCGGCCAGGCCGTGGTGTTCGAGAATTTCGACGACTACAAGGCGCGCATCAACGACCCCGACCTCGAGGTCAGCGCCGACAGTATCCTGGTGATGAAGCACTGCGGACCGCGCGGCTATCACGGCATGGCGGAAGTGGGCAACATGGGGTTGCCGGCCAAGCTGCTCGCGCAGGGCGTCACCGATATGGTGCGGATTTCTGATGCGCGCATGAGCGGCACCGCCTATGGCACCGTGGTGCTGCACGTGGCACCGGAAGCGGCTGCTGGCGGTCCCTTGGCGGCGGTGCGCAACGGCGACTGGATCAGCCTCGACTGCGAGGCCGGCCAGCTGCAGCTGGAGATCGACGACGCCGAGCTCGCCGCGCGCCTGGCGCAGGACGATCCCGGCGCGGCCTCGCGGCGCATCGCCAGCGATGGCGGTTATCGCCAACTGTATATCGAGCATGTGCTGCAGGCCGACGAGGGCTGCGATTTCGACTTCCTGGTGGGCTGTCGTGGGTCTGAGGTACCGCGGCACTCGCACTGAACACCGACATTGATCGCTGGTATTGAATCAGCGGGTGGAGCAAGACGATGGCAACACACAACCGTATCAGCCCCGACCAGCTGCGCTCGCGCTACTGGTTCGATAACCCCGAGCACCCGGGCACCACGGCGCTGTGCATCGAGCGCTACCTCAACTACGGCCTGACGCTGGAGGAACTGACCGGCGGCAAGCCGATTATCGGCATCTGCCAGTCGGGATCTGACCTCACGCCGTGCAATCGCCATCATATCGAGCTGGTGAAACGGGTGAAGGATGGCATTCGCGCCGCCGGCGGCGTGCCGTTCGAGTTTCCGATGCACCCGATCCACGAAAACGTACGGCGACCGACAGCGGCACTGGATCGCAACCTCGCCTACCTGGGGCTGGTCGAGGTGCTGCACGGCTATCCGCTGGATGGCGTGGTACTGACTACCGGCTGCGACAAGACCACCCCGGCGGCGCTGATGGCTGCGGCCACGGTCAACATTCCCGCCATCGTGCTCTCCGGTGGGCCGATGCTCAACGGCTGGCGTGGGCCGGACCGGGTTGGCTCCGGCACCATCATCTGGGAGCTGCGCAAGCGCCTCGCCGCCGGCGATATCGACTACGCCGAGTTCCTCGCCCGGGCCACCGACTCGGCGCCCTCGGTGGGCCACTGCAACACCATGGGCACCGCCTCGACCATGAACTCGCTTGCCGAAGCGCTGGGCATGAGCCTGCCCGGCTCGGCGATGATTCCCGCGCCCTACAAGGCGCGCGCCATGGTCGCCTATCAGACCGGCGAGCGCATCGTCGACATGGTCTGGGATGACTTGCGTCCCAGCGACGTACTGACCCGTGACGCCTTCGAGAACGCCATCGTTACCTGCTCGGCGCTGGGTGGCTCGAGCAACGCGCCGGTGCATATCAACGCCATCGCCCGGCACGCCGGGGTCGAACTGGATAACGACGACTGGCAACGGCTGGGGCACGAGATTCCGCTGCTGGCCAACGTGATGCCGGCCGGCGCCTTTCTCTCCGAGGAGTTCCACCGCGCCGGCGGCGTGCCGGCGGTGATGGGCGAGCTGCTCGGCGCCGGCAAGCTGCACGGCGACGTTCAGACGGTCAACGGTCGTACCCTGGCGGACAACCTGGTGGGGCGCGGGATCGAGGATCCTGCGGTGATCTGCCGCTATGCCGAACCACTGGTCGAGCACGCCGGCTTTCTCAACCTCAAGGGCAACCTGTTCGACTCGGCGCTGATGAAGACCAGTGTGATTTCGCGGGAGTTTCGCGAACGCTTTCTCAGCGACCCCGACGACCCCAACGCCTTCGAAAGCAAGGTGGTGGTGTTCGATGGCTCCGAGGACTATCACGCCCGCATCGACGACCCGGCGCTCGAGATCGACGAGCGCACCGTGCTGGTGATGCGCGGCGCCGGGCCGGTGGGCCACCCCGGCGGCGCCGAAGTGGTCAACATGCAGCCACCGGAAGCGCTGATTCGTGCCGGTATCGAGTCGCTGCCGTGCCTGGGCGACGGGCGTCAGTCGGGGACCTCCGGCTCGCCGTCGATTCTCAACGCCGCCCCGGAGGCGGCCACCGGCGGCGGCCTGGCGCTGCTCGAGGATGGCGATCGGCTGCGCATCGACCTGGGGCGGCGCGAGGTGCGGCTGCTGGTCGATGATGCCGAGCTCGCCGCGCGTCGCCAGCGTCTCGAACAGCAGGGCGGCTATCGCTATCCGGACCACCAGACCCCCTGGCAGGAGATTCAGCGCAGCATGGTAGAACCACTGGACCGCGGCATGACCCTCGAGTCGGCCACCAAGTACCGCGACGTGGCGCGGCGCAGCCCGCCCAGGGACAACCACTGATATGTCGGCATTTGCATCGCTCTCCCACCGCCAGCAGGGCCTGCTGCTGACCGCCGGTGGGGCGCTGATCATGGCCCCCGATGCGCTGCTGATCAAGGTCGCCAACCTTCCCGACGCCGAGATTCTGATGTGGCGCGGCTTCCTGTCGGCGCTGGGGTTCTTCCTGATTGCCTTGATGCGTCACGGCAACGGTATCTGGGGCGTCTATCGCCGCTGTGGCTGGACCGGCATCGCCGTGGCACTGCTGTTCAGCTTGACGACGTGCGGCTTCGTGCTCGGCAACCAGTACACCAAGGCTGGCAACGTGCTGATGATCCTGGCCGGTGCACCGCTGATTGCTGCGGCGCTGTCGTGGGTGGTGCTCAAGGAGCGCCTGCCGCGGCGAACCTGGATTGCGATCTGGCTGTGCCTGGCGGGGATCGCCATGATTGCCTTGGACGACGCCGGCGCGGGGTCCTGGGTAGGCAACGCCTTTGCCCTGATGGCGGCCACGACGCTGGCAATCAATTTCACCCTGTGCCGCACCCGGCCCGGGATCGACATGAGCCCGATGCTGGTATTCAACGGTATCATCGTCGGCAGCGTGGCCGGGCTATTCTGGCTGGCCGGCGGCGAGCCCTCGCTGCCGGCGACAAACCAGCTCGCGGTGGTGGTCCTGCTGTGCCTGATCATCGTGCCCTGCGGGGTGACCCTGCTGCAGCGCGGCCCGCTCTATCTGCCTGCCGCCGAGGTGGGGTTGCTGCTGCTGCTCGAAGTGGTGGTGGGCACGCTGCTGGCATGGTGGATCATTTCCGAGCAGCCGGCGCCCATGGCGCTGGTGGGCGGTGCCCTGGTGCTAGGTACGCTCACCGTCAAAGGGCTCTACGAGCGACGGCTGGAACTGCGCCTGCGCGCCGGCGCTGGAGCGGCGCTACAACAGCGAGCGGAGGGCGCGGATACGGTATGATATCGAGGAATCGCAACAGGGGCTTACTGCTTTGACGTCACCACTCTCCAAGCCTGCGGCAGCCAAGCCTACGGCGCGACCCAGTATCGCCGAGCATCTTGCCGAATCGATCTTTGCCGGGCGTTACCAGCCCGGCGACTTCGTGCCTCGCGAACTGGACCTCTGCGAGCGGTTCGCTATCAACCGCTCGGCGGTGCGCAGCGATCTGCGTCAGCTGGTCGATGCCGGCATCATCGAACGCATCTCCGGCCACGGTTCCAAGGTACGGGAATACAGCGAGTGGCATATCCTCGACCCCCAGGTGACCGAATGGATGACCCGCTATGCGGCGCCCAACCCGGAGATCCAGCGTGAGATCCTGGCCTTTCGTCTCGACGTCGAGCCCTATGTGGCGATGACTGCGGCGCGGCGTGCCAAGGCGCGCGATCTGGTCGCCATCGAGGAGGCCTTCGAAGGGCTGGGGCAGAACCTGCGCAACGCCAGTTGCGCCGAGGAGCGACGCTTGCACAGCGAGTGCGACGTGGCCTTTCACGTGGCGATCTTCAAGGCCACCCACAACATCGTCTGGGCGCAGCTATCGCATATCCTGCGCCCCTCGATTCACCTGCTGGTGTCGATGTCCAACGAAAGCGCCAACGATCCCGACGATAGCCTCGAGCGTCACCGCGTGTTGATGGAGAGCATCCGCATGCGTCGCCCGCGTGAGGCCTTCCTGGCCGCCCAGGCGGTGCTCGCCGGCACCGCCGATGCGCTGGGCCTGGAGCCTGGTACCAGCACGCTGGGGCGCTGTGTCGAGTTGCCTTAAGGCGCTGTTTCCCACTGTCCTGGTTATCTGCAACAAGGTCGATACATGTTTGATATAACGCTTGGGCTGGTCGGCGTAGGCAAGATCGTCCGCGACCAGCACCTGCCCGCCATTGCCGAGACGCCCGGCTGTCGGCTAAGGGCCACCGCCGATCCCCATGCCTCACTGGCGGAGGTGCCGGCTTACGCCGATATGGCCGCCATGCTCGATGCTCACCCCGAGATCGAGGCCGTAGCCATCTGTACCCCGACCGATCTGCGCCACGCCCAGGCACGCCTGGCGCTGTCACGCGGCAAGCACGTGCTGCTAGAGAAGCCGCCCGGGGCGACCCTGAGCGAGGTCGAAGACCTGATCGGCGTCGCCAACCAGCAGGGCGTCACGCTGTTCGCCGCCTGGCATTCGCGTTTCGCCCCGGGGGTTGCCGAGGCGCGCCAGTGGCTGGCCGAGCGGCGCATCGAGCGCGTCGAGATCGTCTGGAAGGAGGATGTGCGGGTCTGGCATCCAGGGCAGGCCTGGATCTGGCAGCCGGGCGGTATGGGCGTCTTCGATCCCGGCATCAATGCCCTGTCGATCGCCACCGAGATCCTGCCCCAGCCGTTCTTCCTGCGTCGGGCACGACTGCTGGTACCCAGCAACTGCCAGACGCCGATCGCCGCCGAGCTGAGCTTCAGCGACCCAGAGGGCGCTACCATCGGGGCCGAATTCGACTTTCGCCAGAGCGGCCCGCCGACCTGGGATATCCATGTCGACACCGATGCCGGCTCCCTGAGCCTGACCCAGGGCGGCTGCCGCTTGAGCATTGCTGGGCAGCGCGTGCGAGAAGAAGCCGAGCGCGAGTATGTTGGCCTCTATGCGCGCTTCGCCGAGCTGATCGCAAGCGGCCGACGCGAGGTCGACGTGGCGCCGCTGCGCCACGTTGCCGACGCCTTCATGTATGGCCAGCGTGATGCCGGCGAGGCCTTCTTCGAGTAAGACCGGGTAGCGGGGCGCTAGCGCCCCGAAAGCAGCGATGAATCGCTCGCCTGCAAGGTGATGGCGATACCGCCGAGGCAGGTCATGTCGCGATCCCAGGGGCAGCTGACGATACGTGTGGGGCCGATCAGCTCGCTGACCAGCGCCTCGTCGATGGCGTCCTGCATGGCCTCCTGCATGGCCGCGTAGCCGCGTACCCCGGAGCCGGTCACCAGCACCAGATCGGGATTGAACAGCGCCAGTAGATTGGCCATACCGTAGCCCAACGCGCGCCCTGCCTCGGCGAAGATGCGCTGGGCCTCGGGGTTGCCCTGCATGGCCAGCTGAGTCAGCGCTTGCATCTGCTGCTCCGAGGGGTGGGCGCTGTCGCCGGCGGGTAACTCGAGCACCTCGCGGGCTTCGCGATAGAGCGCATAGTCGCTGGCATAGGCTTCGATACAGCCGCGCTTGCCGCAGGCACACAGCGCCCCCCCCGGCTGATACTTGCTGTGACCGAACTCCGCCGCGGAGCCGTTGGCTCCCAGAAAAGGCACGCCGTCGATCATCACCGACATGCCGATGCCGTACCCCAGCATGATCACTGCCAGATTGGGATAGCCGGCATAGGCCGGCTTGGTTGCCAGTACGCTGGCGATGCAGTTGGCATCGTTCTCGAGCAGTACCGGGCAATCGAAGCGGTCGGCCAGTGGAGCCGAGAGCGGCGCGTTGCGAAAGCTCAATGCCGGCGACCAGATCAGCGTACCGCTGTGGGATGACACTACCCCCTGTACCGCTAAGCAGATGCCGACCAGGCGCCGGTGGCTGGCCAGTGCCGTGGTGCGGACGGCGGCAATTTTCTCTTCCAGAAGTGCGGCGAGAGCATCCGGCGTCAGGGCCAGGGTCGCTACGCTGTGGTGCTCGCTGTGCTGCAGCTGGCCGGCGTAGTCGCCCACCACCAGTTGCAGTTCATTGATCGACAGCTTGACGCAGATCACGCAGGCCGCCTCCGGGGCCAGCTGGACCAGCGTCTTGGGGCGCCCGCGTCCGCTCGGGCGCTGCACGTCGGGCGGAAGCTCGGTGATCAGCCCCAATTGCAGCAGATCAGCGCTAATCGAGGTTACGGTCGCCGAGCTGATGCCGTTGAGGATGCCAAGGTCGACGCGCGCCACCGGGCCTTGCTCCCGCAGGCTGCGAATGACCGCCAGGGTGTTGTCGTGGCGGCTGCTGTCATGAGGCTGATAGGCCATGGGACTCGCCGTTGCTGTGGGTCGGGGCAGTCTACCAGAGTCGCCATGCTGCCACGGGCTGCGCTGCCAGGGGCGAGCGATGGACAAAAATGCGACCTAAGTTGCATATGCAGGTATTTATTTTAGGGTCTAAATTAAATATAAGCCAGCTGCTCTACAGCTTTTGACAATAACAACAGGGGAGATTGCCATGCGCGAGCCGATGGCCCGCTATCCCAGTCTTGATGAGCGCGTTGTTTTCGTGACCGGTGGCGGTGGCGGAATCGGTGCGGCTCTGGTCAAGGCCTTTCATCATCAGGGGGCACGCGTCGCCTTCGTCGATATCGACGATGCCGCCAGCCAGACGCTGTGTCGCGATCTCGAGGCCCAGACCGGCCGCGCCCCTGACTATCATCGTTGTGACATTCGCGACATCGCCGCCCTGCAGGCCGTCATCGATCAGGTGAGTGAACGCCATGGGCCGATTCGCACCCTGATCAACAACGCTGCCAACGACGACCGCCACGACTGGCGTGACGTGAGCGTCGACTACTGGGATGAGCGCATGTCGCTCAACCTGCGGCCAATGTTCTTCTCGAGCCAGGCGGTGGCCGAGCGGATGGCCCAGGCCGGTGGCGGTTCGATCATCAACTTCGGTTCGATCAGCGTGCGTCTGGCGCTGGGCAACCTGCCCACCTACGTGACTGCCAAGTCAGCGGTTCACGGCCTGACCCGCAGCCTGGCGCGGGACCTGGGCGAACAGAATATTCGCGTCAATACGGTAGTGCCTGGCTGCATCATGACCGAGCGCCAGCTCGACAAGTGGATCGGCCCCGAGGACGAGGCACGCATCCAGCAGCACCAGTGCTTGAAGGTGCGGCTGGCACCGGAGCATGTGGCGCCGATGGTGCTGTTCCTGGCTGCTGACGACAGTGCCCAGTTGACCGGACAGGAATTTCCTGTCGATGCGGGGTGGGGCTGATGAGCACTCAGGATCAGCCGTTGCTGTCGGCACGGCGTATTTGCCGCTCGTTTGGCCCTAACCAGGTGCTGTTCGATATCGACCTCGACCTGGTGCCGGGTGAGGTGCACGCGCTGCTGGGCGAGAACGGCGCCGGTAAGTCCACCCTGGTCAAGATCCTCTCGGGCTATCTGAGTGCCACCTCCGGTGACATCCACCTGGACGGAGAGGCGCGCCACTATCGTGGCAGTGGCGAAGCGGAAGCCGACGGGGTGGTGATGATCCATCAGGAACTGGCCCTGGCCGAGCAGTTGAGCGCCGAGGAGAACATCTTCCTGGGGCGCGAACTGCGCCGCGGCCTATTCCTCGACCGTAAGGCCATGCGTGAGCGCTGCCGTGAGGCGCTGGCAGAACTCGAGACTCGGGTCGACCCGCGTGCCAGGGTCAAGGACCTCAGCACCTCCGACCAGCAGATGGTCGAGATCGCCAAGGCGATCACCCGCGACGTGCGGGTACTGATCATGGATGAACCCACGGCCACCCTTACCGAGCATGAAGTCGAGGTGCTGTTCGCACTGATCGCGCGGCTGCGTGAGCGCGGCGTGGCGATTCTCTATATCTCTCACAAGCTGCGCGAGATCGAGCGGATCGCCGACCGGGTCACGGTGCTGCGCGACGGTCGCTTGATCGATAGTGGCCCGATGGCCGGGCGCAGCAAGGAAGCGCTGGCGCGGCTGATGGTGGGGCGAGAGATCACCGACATGTACCCCGAGCGCAGTGCGCTGGCCAGCGACGCCGAGGTGGTGCTTGAGGCCCGCAACATGGTGGTGCCCGGGGCCGTCAAGCAAGCGAGTTTTACGCTACGCCGCGGCGAGGTGCTGGGCTTCGGCGGGGTCGTCGGCGCTGGCCGCACGGCGCTGATCGAGGCGCTGCTGGGGCTGCGTCCGCGCAGCGCGGGCGAGGTGTTGCGCAATGGCCAGCCGGTAGCGCTGCGCCACCTTCGCGACGCGGTGCGCCAGCGCATCGCCTACCTCACCGAAGACCGCAAGGGCAAGGGGCTGGTCCTCAACATGGGCCTGCGCCCCAATCTCACGCTGCTCAACCTGCGCGCCTACTGCCGTCCGCTGATCGATCGCCGTCGCGAAGAGCAGGCCTTTCATGAGGCCATCGAGCGCTTCGACATCCGCCTGCGTACCGAAGCGCGCACCGCTGCCGAGCTCTCCGGCGGCAACCAGCAGAAGCTGCTGTTGGCCAAGGTCATGACCATCGATCCCGAGATCGTAATCATCAACGAGCCGACCCGCGGCATCGACGTGGGCACCAAGCATCAGATCTATCACTTCGTGCGCGAACTCACCGAGGCCGGATGCTCGGTGATCCTGATCTCCTCGGAGATGTCAGAGCTGATCGGCCTCTCGCACCGGGTGGCGGTGATGTGCGCCGGGGTGCTGACCGGGGTGCTCGAGGGCGAGCAGATCAACGAACACGAAATCATGCAGTACGCATCGGGTATCAAGGGGGTGGGAGTCGATGAACAGCGTCGTGCCTAACAACAAGTCAGTCGCTCGGAGCCAAGCCTCCTTCGATCTAAAGACCTGGGGGCCGTTCATTGCGCTGATGGCGTTGGCGCTGCTGGGGGTGTTGATCAACCCGGCCTTCCTGGGGTTGGACAACCTCTCCAACATGCTGACCCGCAGCGCCTTTATCGGCATCATCGCCATTGGCGCCACCTTCGTGATTACCGCCGGCGGGCTGGATCTCTCGGTGGGGTCGATGGCGGCCTTCATCGCCGGGGTGATGATCATCCTCATGAACAGCCTGGTCGAGCAGTTCGGCCCCGGCCTGACCACGATCTTACTGGGCATCGGTGCCTCGTTGCTGCTCGGGCTGTGTGCCGGCTTCATCAACGGCATGGTGACCACCAAGGGCAAGATCGAGGCCTTTATCGTGACCCTGGGCACCATGGGGATCTACCGCTCGCTGGTGACCTACCTCGCCGATGGCGGCACCCTGTCGCTGGACTGGGGGGTTCGCGATATCTACCGGCCGGTCTACTACGGCAGCCTGGTGGGGATTCCGATTCCGGTACTGGTGTTCCTGCTGGTGGCGGTGGTCGGCTACATCCTGCTCAACCATACCCGCTTCGGTCGCTACTGCTTCGCCATCGGCTCCAACGAGAAGGTGGCCGAGTACAGCGCCATCCACGTCGATCGCATCAAGACCATGACTTACATGCTGCAGGGTGTGTGCGTGGCGCTGGCGACCATCATCTACGTGCCGCGGCTGGGCTCGGCATCGGGGGCCACCGGGGTGCTCTGGGAGCTCGAGGCGATTGCCGCGGTGATCATTGGCGGCACCGTGCTCAAGGGCGGGCACGGGCGCATCTGGGGCACGGTAGTGGGGGCGATCATGCTGACCATGATCGGCAACATCCTCAATCTCACCGATGCCATCTCCAACTATCTCAACGGCACGGTGCAGGGGATCATCATCATCGTCGCGGTGTACCTGCAGCGCGCGTCGTGGAGGAAGTCGGCGCCATGAGGTGCCTATACAAGCAGCAGCATAACAAGCACAAGCAGCAGAGGAGCATCACCATGCCTACAACCAAGATGATAAATACCAAGATGACGGTAGCGGCCTTCGCCGCAACCGCGGCACTAGGGCTACCCACCCTTGCCGCGGCACAGGATTACACCATTGGCGTATCGATTCCTGCCGCCACTCATGGCTGGACCGGCGGGGTTAATTTCCACGCCGAGCAGGCCAAGGAGCGGCTCGAGGCGCTGCACCCCGAGATAGCGATCACCATCTCAACGGCCAGCGACCCAGGTGGCCAGGCCAACGACCTCGAAGACCTGGTCTCGCAGCGCAACATCGATGCGCTGGTGGTGTTGCCCTTCGAGTCCGGGCCGCTGACCGACCCGGTGCGCCGCGTCAAGGAGTCCGGTGTGTTCGTGACCGTGGTCGACCGCGGGCTCGAACAGGAGGGCATCGAAGACCTCTATGTGGCCGGCAACAACCACGAGATGGGCCGGGTGTCCGGCGAGTACATTCGCGACCAGCTCGATGGCGAGGGCGACATCGTGGTGCTGCGCGGGATCCCCACGGTGATCGATGAGGAGCGCGTGCAAGGCTTCCAGGAGGCCATCGAAGGCTCCGACATCAACATCCTCGACATGCAGCATGCCAACTGGAACCGCGACGACGGCTTCGAGGTGATGCAGGACTTCCTGGCGCGCTTCGAGCGCATCGATGCAGTGTGGGCCCAGGATGACGACATCGCCCTTGGGGTGATCGAGGCGGTGCGCCAGGCCAACCGTGAGGATGAGCTGTTCATCGTCGGCGGGGCGGGCATGAAGGACATCATCGCGCGGGTCATGGAGGGTGACGAGCTGATACCGGTCGACGTGCTCTATCCGCCGGCGATGATCGCCACCGCCATGGATCTCACCGTGCAGCACTTCGTCTCCAACGGCCCGGTGGTGGGTGAGTACATCCTCGGCTCGCCGCTGATCACCCAGGAGAACGCCGAGCAGTACTACTTCCCCGATTCACCGTTCTGATCGAGCCGGCGGGCGTCACGACGCCCGCCGGCCTCCATCTTCCGACAACCATCGGAGAACTCGCTATGCAAACCATCAAAGGGCCGGCGATCTTCCTTGCCCAGTTTGCCGGTGACGACGCCCCCTTCAACAGCCTCGACAGCATCGCTGCCTGGGCGGCGGGGCTGGGCTACAAAGGCGTGCAGATTCCCAGCTGGGATGCGCGCCTGATCGATCTGAAACGTGCCGCCGAGAGCCGCACCTACTGTGACGAGATCAAGGGCACCCTGGCCGAACACGGTCTGTCGTTGACCGAACTCTCCACCCACCTGCAGGGTCAGCTAGTGGCCGTACACCCGGTCTACGATGAGGTCTTTGACGGCTTTGCGGTACCCGAGGTGCGCGGCAATCCCCAGGCTCGTCAGGCGTGGGCGGTCGAGCAGCTGATGCTGGCCGCCAAGGCGTCGCAGAACCTCGGCCTCACCGACCACGGCACCTTCTCGGGCTCGTTGGCCTGGCCGTTCCTCTACCCCTGGCCGCAGCGCCCGGCAGGTTTGATCGACACCGCCTTCGACGAGCTGGCCAAGCGCTGGCGGCCGATCCTCGACGCCTTCGACGAGGCCGGGGTCAACCTCTGCTATGAGATTCACCCCGGCGAGGATCTGCACGACGGCATTACCTTCGAGATGTTTCTCGAACGGGTCGGCCATCACCCGCGCTGCCATATTCTCTACGACCCCAGCCACCTGATTCTGCAGCAGCTCGACTACCTGGGCTTCCTGGACGTCTACCGCGAGCATATCCAGATGTTTCACGTCAAGGATGCCGAGTTCAATCCCAGTCCCAAGCAGGGCGTCTATTCCGGCTACCAGTCGTGGACCGAGCGGGCCGGGCGTTTCCGCTCGCTGGGCGACGGCCAGATCGACTTCAAGTCGATGTTCTCGTGGATGGCGGCCAACGACTACCACGGCTGGGCGGTGCTGGAGTGGGAGTGCTGCCTCAAGCACCCCGAGGTCGGTGCCCGTGAAGGGGCCGCCTTCATTCGCGACCATATCATCCAGGTGACCGAGCGAGCCTTCGACGACTTCGCCGATGGGGGCGCCGACGAGGCGGCCAACCGTCGCTTGCTGGGCCTCGACTGAAGGATAGAACGACATGAGCCAACATCACGACACTCCCCGCCGGCTGCGCCTGGGCATGGTCGGTGGCGGCCAGGGAGCTTTCATCGGCGGCGTGCATCGCATCGCCGCGCGAATCGACGATCACTACGAGCTGGTGGCCGGGGCCTTCGCCTCCGACCCCGAGCGCGGCCGCGCGGCGGCCGCGGAGCTGCACGTCGCCAAGGAGCGTGCTTACCCTGATTACCGCGCCATGGCCGAAGCCGAGGGCCAGCGTCCGGACGGCATCGACGTGGTCGCCATCGTCACCCCCAATCATCTGCACTTCGACGTGGCCCGTACCTTCCTCGAGGCGGGCATCCACGTGATCTGCGACAAGCCGATGACCACCACTCTGGAAGATGCCCAAACGCTGGCCGCGCTGGTCGAACGCAGCGGGCTGTTCTTCGGCCTGACCTACAACTACTCCGGCTACTCGCTGGTGCGCCAGGCCCGCGACATGGTCGCCGCCGGTGAGCTGGGCGAGCTGCGGGTGGTGCAGGTCGAGTACCCTCAGGATTGGTTATCGACCCGCCTGGAAGAGAGCGGCGTCAAGCAGGCCGAGTGGCGTACCGACCCGCAGCGCAGCGGGCCGGCCGGCTGCCTGGGCGATATCGGCACCCACGCCTATCATCTGGCACGCTTTGTCACCGGGCTCGAGCTCGAGTCGCTGGCGGCGGACATGCACACCTTCGTCGAGGGCCGCGCCCTGGATGACAACGTGCACATGATGCTGCGCTTCAAGGGGGGCGCGCGGGGCATGCTGTGGTCGAGCCAGGTAGTGCCGGGCAACGAGAACGGCCTCAAGCTGCGGGTCTACGGCAGCCAAGGCGGCCTCGAGTGGTACCAGGAGGAGCCCAACCGGCTGATCCATTCGCCGCTGGGCGAGCCGCCGCGGATCCTGACCCGCAACGGCCCCGGCCTCGGCGAGGCGGCGCTGGCGGCAGCGCGGATCCCCCCCGGCCACCCGGAGGGCTATCTCGAAGCCTTTGCCCAGCTCTACGCTGATTTTGCCGAGCAGATCCGTGCCCGCCAAGCGGGGCGTGAGGCTACGGCGCTGGCGGCCAACACTCCGGGCGTGATGGATGGGGTCGACGGCCTGCAGTTCATCACCGGTGCGCTGGCCTCGTCTGCGGCCGGAGGCGGCTGGGTGGATGTGTGAGGCGCTGACCCTCGACAACGGCCGCCTCAGGCTGGTGGTCGCGCCGGGCAACGGCGCCTGCGTGGTGCGTTTCGACGCCCTGACGGCGGCGGGCCCGGTGCCGCTCTTTCGGCCCGGGGAAGGGCCGGATGACGACCCCAACCGCATGGGCATGTATCCGCTGCTGCCGTGGTCCAACCGTATCTCCGGTGGCAGCTTCGCCTGGCGTGGCCAGGAATATGCGCTACCCGCCAACCTGGCCGGCGAGCCGCTGCCGATCCACGGCGACGGCTGGCAGCAGCCCTGGCGGGTGGTGGCGCTGGCGCCAGAGAGGATGCGGCTCGCGCTGCACTCGGCCTGGCAGCCGCCCTTCGACTATCGGGCCATGCTGGATTATCGGCTGCAGGGCGCCAGCCTGGTGGTCGATCTAACCCTGACCCACCTCGGCCTACGGCCCACCCCTTACGGAGTCGGCCTGCACCCCTGGTTTCCCCGCACGCCGGACGTGCGGCTGTCGGCCCCGGCCAGCGGGGTCTGGGAGGTGGATGCCGCACAGCTGCCCACCCATTGGCGGCACCTGGCCGCCGATGACCCTTGGCAGTTTGCCGACAATGCGGCCCTGCCCGAAGGTGGCATCGACAACCTGTTCAGTGGTTGGCGCGGTCGCGCTAGCATGAGCTGGCCGCAGCGCGGGCTGAGCATGGCGCTGAACGTTGCGCCGCAGCTCAGCCGCTACCTGGTGTTCTCGCCGGGCAGCGATGCCGACTTCTTCTGTTTCGAGCCGGTCAGCCATGCGGTGGATGCCCACCATTTCGACGATCCACTGGCCGAAGGGCTAGTCGAGCTGGCAAGCGGTGACTGTTTACGGCAGCGCTGGCGGTTCGGCCCGGTGCAGTGGCACGACACGCAATAACCGAGGAGAGGCGAGATGGCGGCGGATGACATCGAGATCGTGCACGCACTGGACATGAGCCTGGGCGAGAGTCCGCTGTGGTCGGTAGCGCGCCAGACGCTCTACTGGGTGGATATCAATCGCGGCACGATCTATGCCTGGCAGCCCGCCGGTGAGGCGCCGCCGGAGAGGATCCGCTTGGAGGAGAAGATCGGCTGCATTGCGCTGTGTGAAGACGGGCTGCTGGCATCGATGAGCTCGGGAATCGTGCGGCTGCGTTTGCCCTTCGACGGCCGGCTCGAACGCCTGGCGGCCAATCCGGAGTGGAAGAAAGAGGGGAAAGAAGCGCGGCAGGAGGGGCAGGGCAACCGCTTCAACGACGGCCGTTGCGATCCCGCCGGGCGCTTGTGGGTCGGCACCATCGACGCCGAGGAGGCCCATCCCACGGCGGCCCTCTACTGCCTCGACGGCGGGCAGCTCAAGCGCCGTGTGTCGGGCATCGGTATCTCCAACGGCTTGGCCTTTAGCCCCGACCGGCGCTGGCTCTACCACACCGACTCGCTGACAAGGCGTATCCTGCGCTACCCCTTCGACGTGGAGCGCGGTGAGCTGGGAGAGGGCGACACCTGGGTCGACCTCGAGGCGCTGGGGCTGCCCGGCGTGCCCGACGGCGCGGCAGTGGATAGCGAAGGCTGCTACTGGAGCGCCCTCTACGACGGCGGTCGTGTGGTGCGCTTCTCGCCCCAGGGCGCGCTGCTGGCCGAATACCCGGTGCCGTGCCCACACCCCACCATGCTGGCATTCGGCGGCGCCGACCTGCGCACGCTCTATATCACCACTGCCACCCAGCACCTGGATGGCGAGGGCCGTGCGCGCTGGCCGGCAGCGGGCAGCCTGCTCAGCCTGCCGGTCGCGGTGCCCGGCCTCGCCGAGCCGAACTGGGCGGGGCGTTGAGTTCGTCTCATGCTGTCACCAACTTCTTACCCAGCGCCTGCATGAAGCGGCTGCCGGCCTCGAGCTGCTCGATGTCGATATACTCGTCGGGCTGGTGGGCCTGGCTGATGCTGCCGGGGCCGCAAATCACCGTGGACAGCCCCTCGCGCTGGAACTGGCCGGCCTCGGTGGCGTAGGCCACGGCGCCGCCTGAGGACTGCTCGCCCAGCAGGTCGTGGCAAAGCGTCAGCGCCCCGGCGTTGTCGCGGTCGGCCAGCGCCGGCACGGTGGCGTTGAGTGTCTCGGTGACGATACCGGTGTGCGGCGCGCGCTGCTGCATCTCGGTTTCCAGCTCGCGGGCGTAGTCGGTAATGCGCCCCAGCAGGTCGTCGAAACGGTCCTGGGGCAGGTGACGAATCTCCCAATCGAAGCTGCACTCCCGAGCCATGATATTGATCGCCGTGCCGCCGGCAATCTTGCCGACATGCAGGCTGGAGTGGACCACATTGAAGGCCTCATCGACGCGGCCCTCGGCCTTGAGCTCGCCCATCACGTCCTCGATCTTGGTGACCAGCCGCGCGGCGACGTGGATCGCCGAGACGCCCTGGTTGACCTGGCTGGAGTGGGCGGCGTGGCCGGTCACGGTGGTGCGCAGGTTGGTGGCGCCCTTTTGCGCCACCACCGGTGCCATCGAGGTGGGCTCGCCGACGATCACCGCCGCCGGGCGTGGATGGTCGGCCATCAGCCGCTCGATCATGCGCGGCGCCCCCACGCAGCCGATCTCCTCGTCGTAGGAGAGCGCCAGGTAGATCGGCTTGGGCAGGTCGAGTGTTACCCAGCGCGGCACCTCGGCCAGGGCGCAGGCGATAAAGCCCTTCATGTCGCAGGTGCCGCGACCGTAAAGGCGGCCGTTACCCTTGTCGACCAGCATGAAGGGGTCGCTGGTCCACGGCTGGCCGTCCACCGGCACCACGTCGGTATGCCCCGACAGCACTACGCCGCCCTCGACGGCGGGACCGATGCGCGCCAGCAGGTTGGCCTTGCTGCCGTCGTCGCTGTCGATGCGCCAGTGCTGCACGCCATACTCGTCCAGGTAGGCCTCGACCCACTCGATCAGCGCCAGGTTGGAGTCGCGAGACACGGTGGGAAAGCCCACCAGCGTCTCCAGCAGCGTCGCCGCGTCGTTCATGCCTTGGTCCCTCGTGGTGGAGTCCTGCCAGCCTAGCATGGGCCGGGGGCGTCTTCGCCACCTACGCGGTCTGCGATACTTCTTGGGATACCGCCACATGTTTATAAAATGGGATTTTTTCGACACGTCCCGCGGTCATGTCGATGGCATCGACATGACCGCCGCTACGGAGAGGCGTGAAGTTAAATAACGCTAATCACGTTAGCCTAACCGCGACTGTGGAGCCACGATGAAGCCCTTTTCTATCCTGCTGATCCGACTGCTGGGCCTTTACATCTTCCTGCAGACCCTATTCGCGTTTCTTCCCGCGCTGCTTGCGCCGAATGCCGCTGAGTTCTGGTCGGGTGAGGTGCTGCCAGTTGCCATCGCCACGCTGGCCGTGCCGATGGTCGGCGGTGTGCTGCTGTGGTGCTTCGCCGCTCGCCTGGCCGACAGGCTCCATGGTGATGCCGGAGATGATGTCCAGGTCAAGGACGATGATCTGGTGCGTGCCGGCACCTTCCTGATCGGCACGTATCTGTTGGTCCGTTATATCAGCATGCTGGTGGGCGCCTATGTCGCCTCTGGCAGCGTGGCCTACGATGCCCTGGTCGCTGTGGTGGCGGGGCTCGGCATGATGCTGGGCAGTGGGGGCCTTGCGGCGCTGTATCGCAGGGTCAAGTATTTCGGGGCCGATAGGTAAGCCGTGTAAAGAAGCCCCTGATCATATCGGCTGTTGCTACACTGGGCGGTTTGTAGGCGACGTCGGCATGGGAGCAGAGCGTTCGTGAGAAGAGAGTCCAGTACCCTGGCATTTTCCGCCTTTATGGCCCTGCTGATCGGCAGTGTGGGCATCGTGGCGACCCTTGCCACCAACTCTCAGGCCATCCTGCTGGATGGGCTGTTCAACCTCATCTACTTTTGCGTCGCACTGGTGACCATCAAGGTCAGCAAGCTGGCCAGCCGCCCGGATAGTGATTCCTACCCCTTCGGCTACAGCTACTTCGAATCGCTGGTCAACCTTTGCAAGGGGTTGCTGATACTGGGGGTCTCCCTCTTTGCTCTGGTGGATGCCGTTGTCGCGCTGCTGACAGGGGGGCGCATGATCTCTGCGGGACTGGCCGTAATGTATGCGCTTTTTGCTACGGCAGCCTGCTCATTGACAGCCTGGGTCATGCACCGCAGCCAGCGCCATGTGCATAGCCCGTTAGTGGTAGCCGATAAGTTCAACTGGCTGGTGAACAGCGTGATCTCGGCGGCGGTGCTTGCCGCCTTTTGCTTAGTCCTGCTGTTCGAACATGTGGGCTGGCAGGCGGTGTTGCCGTATGTCGATGCGGTATTAGTGATAGCGGTCGTTGTACTGTGCCTAGGGGTGCCCGTGCGTATGGCCTCTCAGGCGCTACAGGAACTCCTCAACAAGACCCCGGACGAAACGGTCGCAGAGCCCGTCCGCCAAGCGGTGGCACGCGGACTCGCGGATGTTGAGACCCAGGAAGTCCGGGTAAGAATGGTGCGTCCGGGGCGCCTGCTGTACGTCATGGTCCATGTCGTGCTTGACGTCGATCACCCGCAGTCGTCGCTTGTCTGCCAGGATCGGTCGCGCCAGCGCATCGAGGAGGAAGTGCGCCAATATTACTCACCTGTTGTCTGCGATGTGGTCTTCACCGCTGACAAGCGCTGGGCAGCGCCTTCCTGCGGATTGTTGGTGGAAAAGCGCCCCTGATACCAGGCGTGAGCCTGCATTGGGGGCGGGCGCTCTGCGCAGGCTGTCCGGTAGGCCGCCCACTAAAGCACCTCCCGCGTCACCTCCATGACCCGCCCATCTACGCCGCGTTGGATCTTATCTTCGATCTCGCTGCACAGCGACTCCATCTTCGGCAGCGTGGTGGCGGCGACCACGAAGGTCCATTCGCTGGCCTCCAGGCGGTCGTGCTCGCCGCTCTCGCAGACCGCGACCGCCGGGTTGCGACCGAAACGCTCATGCAGGCCGCCCATGCGCTGGCGCTTCTCCTTGAGGGAGCGACAGCCGGGCAGGGAGATGGTGAGGGTCAATACAGCAATATGCATGGGCGCTTCAATTACCTGTGCCGATGCTCAAGCGCAGCGCCTGCAGGCCGTCTAGCTCCAGTCGCACCTCATCCGAGAAGACCGGATGGCCGATTACGCGAATATCCAGGCTGGCCTCGGCGCCACGATAGCGGACGTCTGTGGATAAGCGGGTATCCGTCGTGAGCGGAGCCAGCGGGCCATAGGCGACGCGCTCAACCTCCAGCGCGGTGAGCCCGCGCGCCTCCAGCTGCTGCTCGATGGCCTGTGTCGCGGCCATCCCGTAGTAGACATAAAGCCCGCCGTAGGCCAGCCCGGCGAGCACGATCAACGATAGAAAACGACCCATGGGTTCCTCCTGATGGGATAGCCGGTTCGGCGACTGGCCTGATAATGGCGTTTATACCACGCCGTGACGCTTGGCAGAGTGCCCGGGCTGCCAGGCGCCCTCGCGGATTGCCGGGCAGCCGCTGACATCGTGATTATAGAGGTAGAGCCATGCGGGGCCCTGAGCCGTGGTATAGACGACTCGCTCGAAGTCGCCCTGCTTGGGCGTGCGCACGCGATGGTCCTCGAGGTGGTCGAGTCCGGCCATCAATTGGGCGTCAACCCGGAATATCTCTACCTCGACACCCCGCGAGGGCTGCGCCTTGGCGCCGGGGTAGGGACCCAGATCGTAGAGGGTGATCGAGGACAACCGGTCGCTGCCGAGAAACGCGGCGCCCTCCATCCAGTGATGATTGCGCAGACCGCGCTTCAGGGTGCCGTAGACGGCCACCAGAGGGGTGTGGGCAACGGCAAGCACCGGGGTGTGCATGAGGTGTCTCCGTAACGCTGGATGTTGCGGCATATTCTACTCTCTGCGTCGGCAGCTGCCACGACAAGCGCACCGACGGCGAGCTTCTTTCTTGATCGTGTCCTGGGCATTTCCGATGAGAGCCAACCGCTCTTACTCCCGTTCATCCCGCGTCGAGCGCAGCAGCACGCGGTCCATGCCGCGGGTGCTGAGCACCCGCTTGAGCGCTGCAAAGAGATGGGTGGGCACGGTCACCGCGTAGCGGGGCTTCGGGCGGCGGCTCTCCAGGGCGTGGATCAGTTTGTCGACCACGGCTTCGGGGCCGAGGGTGAAGGGCGCCTTGCCCTCCTGGCTGGCCAGGCGGGCTTCCACCTTGCGGTAGGTGTCGGCATGGGCGCTGTGGGTGGTGTCGATATTGGCCTTGAACGCCTGGTAGGCGTTCTCGCGGAAGCGGCTGGCGATGGGGCCGGGCTGGATCAGGCTGATATGGATGCCGCTGCCGGTCAGCTCCTGGCGCAGGGTGTCGGTGAGGCCTTCGAGGGCGAACTTGGAGCAGATATAGGCGCCGCGGTAGGGCAGGGCGGCGAAGCCCAGCACCGAGCTGTTGTGGACGATGCGGCCATGACCCTGGGCGCGCATCATCGGCAGTACTCGGGCGGTGAGCTCGTGGGTGCCGAGCAGGTTGGTCTCCAGCTGTTCGCGCAGTACCGCACGGGTCAAATCCTCCACGGCGCCGGGCTGGCCGTAGGCGCCGTTGTTGAACAGCGCCGTTAGCCGCCCTTTGGTGCGCGCCTGTACCGCTGCCACCGCGGCCTCGATGGAGGCGCTGTCGGCCAGGTCCAGCGGTAGCGCCTCGAAGCCCTCCTCCTCTAGCCGGGTGACATCCGCCGCCGCCCGGGCGGTGGCGAAGACCCGCCAGCCTCGCTTGGCCAGCGCGTGGGCCGCGGCATGGCCGATGCCGCTGGAGCAGCCGGTGATCAGTATGCTGCGCGTAGGCGTCTCGGGGGCGTCTGGCATCCTCGTCTCCTCGTGCTGATGGGCTGCATGATGCGGTTAGCAGGGCTGCGCGCGCAACATCGTGAGGTCCGGGTGATCCCTGGGCGCCTTCGTGTCAGCGTGCATCGAGTTGCTAGACTGGCGGAGGAAAACGAGGCATTCCCGTGTTTCAACGTTGAATGCCGACCAAGAAGAACGGCCATGGAGGCGCAGAATGAGTGACACCAAGTACGCTCAGCAGGGCATGACATTCCGCCAAAGCGTGGAGCATATGGTGGATCATGCCATCGAGATCATGGGACTGGACGAGGGCATCGGCAACGCCATGAAGGTGTGCCAGAGCGTGGTCCAGGTCTCCTTTCCGGTAGAAATCAACGGCAAGGCAGAGATCTTTACCGGCTGGCGGGCCACCCACAGCGATCACCGGTTGCCGTCGAAAGGGGGGATTCGTTTTGCGCCGATCGTCGACCAGGATGAGGTGGAGGCCCTGGCGGCGCTGATGACTTACAAGTGCGCCATCGTCGATGTGCCGTTTGGCGGCTCCAAGGGTGGCTTGGTGATCGATCCGCGCCAATATGAGCGCCATCAACTGGAGGCGATCACCCGCCGCTTCGCCCGTGAACTGATCCTCAAGGGCTATCTGAGCCCGGCCCAGAACGTGCCGGCCCCGGATATGGGCACCGGGCCCCGCGAGATGGGCTGGATGGTGGATACCTACCGCCAGATGTTCCCCAACGACATCAACTATATGGGCGCGCTGACCGGCAAGCCGGTGGAGCATGGCGGGGTGCGCGGGCGCAACGAGGCCACCGGTCGCGGGGTGCAGTACGCGCTGCGTGAGCTGTTCCGCCATCCCGAGGAGCTCGAGCGCTGCGGCCTGTCCGGCAGCCTCGCCGGCAAGCGGGTGATCGTCCAGGGCCTGGGCAACGTCGGCTATCATGCCGCTCACTTCCTGGAGACCGAGGACGACTGCCTGATCACTGCGATCATCGAGCGCGATGGGGCGGTGGTGAATGCGGATGGCCTGGACGTCAGCGCGGTGCGCGAGCACATCGCCGAGACCGGCGGGGTCAAGGGCTTCGCCGGTGGCGAATATCGCGAGGATGGCACTGCAGTGCTGGAGATGGCCTGCGATATCCTGATTCCGGCGGCACTCGAGGGCGTGATCACCGCCGACAATGCCGAGCGTATCCAGGCGTCGTTGATCGCCGAGGCGGCCAATGGCCCGGTGACCTTTGCCGCCGACAAAATCCTTCAGGAGCGTGGCGTGGAAATCCTGCCGGACGCCTACTGCAACGCTGGCGGGGTGGTGGTCTCCTACTTCGAGTGGATCCGTAACCTCAACCACGTGCGTTTCGGTCGCCTGGAGCGGCGTTTCCACGAGGCCAGGGGCGAGCAGATCATTGCTGCCATCGAAGACGCCTCGGGCGTCGAGGTGCCCGAACACCTGCGCCAGAAGCTGGCGCGCGGGGCTGATGAGTTCGACCTGGTGCGTTCGGGGCTGGACGACTCCATGCGCCTGGCGCTGCAGTCGATCATCGCGGTGCGCCGCGACAATCCCAAGATTCACGATTACCGCATGGCGGCCTACGCCATCGCCATCGAGAAGGTCGCCCGCCACTACCGCGATATCGGCTTCTGAACGGCTTCACCTGTGGCGCGGGCGAGGTCGGTCAAGTGTTTACCAACCTCGCCCGCATGGTGGCGTTGAGGCTCATGGTGGCGTGCCGATCATCCGCTCCAGCTCACGGTTGAAGGCCGCCGGCTTGGCCATGTGCAGGAAGTGGTCGCTATCCTCCATGATCACGGCGTCGAACTCCGGCAACAGCTGGCGGTTGGCGTCGATGTCGGTAGGCCACAGGTCGGCATTGATGGCCACCACAGGGAAGGTCAGCGCTGCGAACTGCTGGGCCGCTTCGCCATCGGCATGCCGCGACAGCATCTCCTGCATGGCGCTAATCGCCACCTCGGGCGATGCGGCAGCCATATCCTGCACGACCCAGTCGCGTAGCGTGGCATCGGTGCCGTCGCTGAACATTGAGGCCACGAACTGGCGTGCGGCCGGGGCGAAGTCCTGCTGGAGCGGTTCCAGCAGTTCGTCGCGCTGCTCCTCGCTGACGTCCGCGGCCACGTCGTGGAAGGTGTCGACGCCGATGATGCCGATGACGCGCTCGGGCATCAGGTGGGCCGCTTCGACGCTGACCGGCCCGCCCATGGAGTGGCCGACCAGGATCGCTTGCTCCACCTCCAGGTCGTCCAGTACCGCCTTCACGTCCTCGCCGAAGGCCGGCAGGGTGTAGGCCTCGCGCCCCTGGCCAGAGTGGCCATGTCCGGCAAGGTCGACCGTCACCACGCGATGGCGCTGAGCAAAGTGCGGCAGTTGCCCGCGCCAGTAGCGCCCGTCGCCGCTCCAGCCATGGATGAAGACCAGCGTCGGCTCGCCGCTGCCCTGCACCTCGTAGGCAATCGGCACGCCGTCCGCCGAGTCGGCCATGCGCGGCCAGTTGACCTCGGCCGCCAGCACTTGGGCGGCAAACGCCAGCAGCAGCAACAGACCCGCGCCGTATACTGCAACTCTGCTCATGATGACCTCCCTCGCGTGTTGGTGACCCTTGCAGCATAGATGTGAGTCATGTGTTGACCAGCCTGGCCCGGCTGGTGCCGTTGCCCAGTGGCTCGACCTGGATCTGTACCGGGATGCGTTCGTGCATCTCCTGCACGTGGGAGATCACGCCGACGCGACGGCCCAGCGCCTGTAGGCCGTCGAGGGCTTCCATGGCCAGCGCCAGTGACTGAGGGTCGAGGCTGCCGAAGCCTTCGTCGATGAACAGCGACTCGATCACCAGCTCGCCGGAGGCCATGGAGGCGAGCCCCAGGGCCAGCGCCAGCGAGACCAGAAAGGTCTCGCCGCCGGAGAGCGAGTGCACCGAGCGCCGCTCGTCGGCCATGTCGTGGTCTTCGACCAGCAGGCCCAGCGGCGAACCGCCACGCACCAGGCGGTAGCGGCGGCTCAGCCCGTTGAGATGCAGGTTGGCGTGCTCCAGCAGCTGCTCGAGGTTATAGGCCTGGGCGATACGTCGGAACAGCTTGCCGTCGGCGGAGCCGATCAGCTCGCTGATCTGACCCCAGCGGCGGTATTCGGCGCGTGCGGCGTCCAGTTCGCGCTGGCCGGCCTGCTGCCGCTCGCGGCGGCGGTCATCGTCGCGCAGGGCGTGCAGGGCGTCATCGCGCTCTTGCTGGGCGGCATTTAGCCTCGGTTCGAGGGTTGCCTGGGTGTCATCGAGCGCCTTGCGGCGCCGCTGGATCTCGGCCTCGGTGGCCGTCGTCAGCAGGGCGCTCTCTCCTTCATCTTCAGTCTCGTCGTCGATCAGGTTCTGGCCATGGCGATGGTCGAGCAGTGCCAGGCGCCGCTCGGCGAGGGTGGCGGCGGCATGCTGGCGGGCCTGGTCGGCGGCCCCGATGCGCTGCTCCTCGGCGCGGGCGTCGTCGTCGTGCTGCGCCAGAAGCCGCGTGAGGGTGGCGTCGTCCAGCTTGGGGTGAGCGCTGCGCCAGGTGTCGAGTTCCTGATTGAGCGAGGCCTGCTCCTGTCGCAGCCTGTCGAGCTGCTCAGCTGCGTAGGTCACCTGCTGATCGAGCCGCTGGCGTGTCTGCTCGGCGCTATGCTGCTTGGCGAGTGCTTGGTCGCGGGCCTGGCGGGCGCTCTCCTGGCGGGCGTCGAGCTGCTGCTGCCAGGCGTCCGGCGTGGGGTGATCGCCGAGCCGCTCGGCCAGCTCCTGGGCCAGCGACTCGCGCTGCTCGCGTAGCGGCGGCAGCTGCTGTGTTACGTCGGCCAGCTGCTTGTCGGCGCTGGCCTTTTCGGCTTCCAGACGGGTCAGCGTCAGCTTCCCTTGAGTGAGGGCCTCCTCGAGCGGTGCCAGTTCGGCCTCGGCATGAGCCAGCTGATCGAGGATCTGGCGCTCGCGCTGGCGGCGCGTCTCGCTGGTGTCTCGCTGGGCGTGCAGCCAGGCGTCGCGCTCGGCCTCGCTGACGGCGGCCAGTTCGGCGTACAGCGGATGCTCTTCCAGCGCCGAGCGGGCGCTGGCCAGACGGCGATCGGTCTCGTCCTGCTCCTTTAGACCCTGGGCGAGGGCGGCCTCTACGGCGCGATACTCACCGAGCAGGCTGTCGCACTGCTGCTGGGCGGTGTCGCGCGCCTGTCGGGCGTCACTCAGCTGGCGCGCCTCTTCCGCTTCCTGGGCGGCGAGCTGAGCGGCCTCTGGCGTCGCGGGCGGTTGCTGGCGCCAGGGGTGGTCGCGTCCGCCGCATACCGGGCAGGGCTCGCCTTGCTGCAGGTTCTCGCGCAGTCGCGCCACGCTGTCGCTGCGCACGGCGCGGCTGCGTTCGATCAGTGCGCTGACGCTCGCGAGATGACCCTCGGCCTGGTCGAGACGCTGGCGCGCGGCCTGGCCATCGGTGAGCAGCTGATCGCGGCTCGCCTGGTGCGTCTGTATCTGCTCGGCGAGCCGATGCTGGGCGAGGTGGGTGCGGCCGAACTCCTGCCAGCGGCTGGTCAGTTCGCCGAGTGCCAGCTGACGCTGGGCGGCGTTGTCGTGGGCCTGCTGCGCGGCCTGGCGAGCCTCGTCCAGGCGCGAGTGAGTGCCTACCAACCGCTTGAGCGCCGCCTGCCAGTCGTCGCGCTGGCGCTGGCGAGCCTGCTGGGACTGACTGGCCTGGCGGTACGCTTCGGCGAGGGCGTCGGCCCGGGTCTGCTGCTGCTGGCGGGTCGTGTCCAGATCGGCGAGCTGCTTGTCCAGGGTGGCCAGCCGCTGGGCCTGTTCGCGGGCCTCGCTCAGCGCGGGGTCGGCCTGGCGGCGGGCGTTACTGGCGTCAGTAAGCGCTTGCTCGGCCTGCGAGAGTGTCGTGGCGGCGTTGCTCTGTTCGCTGTGCGCCGCGTCCAGCGCCTGTTGCGTCTCGGCGTGGGTCGCCTCTAGGGTGGCGATCTCGCCGGGTAGCGCGGCCTGACGGGCGAGTGCGTGGCGGCGCGGGGCGATCAGTTGGCGCCACTCGCGGTCGGCGCGCTGCTGGGCGAGCGCCTGCCATGCCGCTTCGGCCGACTGCTGTTGCGCCAGACCTTGGCGATGGGCCTGTTGCAGGCGGTCGTCGTCATCGTGCCAGCGCTGCCGGGCCTGGAGCGACTCTGCCTGGTTTTGCAGGTGAGTAAGCGCTTGCTGGGTGGCCTCGGCGGTACGCTCGAGCACGGCACGGGCCTCGGGCTCGGCGGGCAGGTCGTCGGCGAGCCGCGCTTGCAGGGCATCGACAGCCTGCTTGGCGTGATGGGCGCGGCGGTAGGCGGCAATCGAGATCTGCGAGTACTCGGCGGTGCCGGTGAGGCGTTCGAGCAGGTCGCTGCGCTCGTTGTCATCAGCCTTGAGGAAGGCGGCGAACTCGCTCTGGGCCAGCAGTACGGCGCGGGTGAACTGGTCGAAGCTGAGACCCAGGCGCTCGGGAAGCAGGCGGTCGAACTCGCGTTTCTGGGTGGTCAGCAGGCGGTCGTCGTCGAGGTCGCGCAGCGACTGCTCGGCGGCCTGCAGGCGCCCGCTGGCCTTCTCGCGGGCGCGACGCACCGCCCAGCGGGCGCGGTAGCGGCGCCCGTCGCGGCCGAGAAAGTCGACCTCGGCATGGCCGCTAGCGGTACCGCGGCGCAGCAGCGTTCGCGGGTCGGCGGTGTTGAGCGTTTCGCCCTCCACGTCGGGCAGCGAGGCGTCGCGCACTGGCGCCTGGCGCAGCCGCGGGGTGCTGCCGTAGAGCGCCAGGCACAGCGCATCGAGCAGGGTGCTTTTGCCGGCCCCGGTAGGACCGGTGATGGCAAACAGCCCGGCGTCGCGCAGCGGCGCGGCGGTGAAGTCGAGCTCGAGGGGGCCGGGCAGCGAGGCCAGGTTGGCGAGGCGCAGGGCGAGGATCTTCATGGCCGTGGCTCCTCGTCGTCGCTATCCAGCACCTCCTGCAGCAGCTGGTCGAGGTCGGCCATCACCGCCTCGCCGGGGGGCTCGCCCCAGCGCGCTTGCCAGGTGCGCTCGAAGAGCTTGCGTGGTCCCAGGCTCTCGAGGTCGACCCGTGCCGTGTCGGCCTGCTCGGCGACCCGTGGCAGGCGTCGCTCGAGCCGCAGCAGGCGCAGGGATTTGCCGTCCAGGGCGGCGTCTACCTGGGCGCGCAGGTCGGGAATCGGCGCCTCGAGCTCGACGCGTACCTCCAGCCAGGGCCAGCGCTCCCGGGCCAGCGCAGGGTCATCCTCCAGGGCTTCTAGTTCGGCGAGCACCTTTTCAAGGGGCGCCGGGCCGATGCGCAGCATGGCTACCGGGCGCGGCACGCGAATCGCCTCGCTGGCCGTCAGACTGTCGCCGTCGAGGGTGACCTCGACCACCTGGTGGGGGTAGTCGACCTCGCTGAAGTCCAGCGGCAGGGGGCTGCCGCTGTAGCGGATGCGCGCCTCGCCGACCTGCTGGGCGCGGTGCAGATGGCCGAGGGCAACATAGGCGATCTCGGTGGGGAACAGCGACGCCGGGATCGACTCTTCGCCGCCGATCACGATGGGCCGCTCGCTGGCTTCCGACACCGCCGCGCCGTGCAGGTGGGCGTGGCTCATGGCCACCAGCGCCTGGCCGGGCTGGCGCTTGTCGCGGGCTGCAGCAATCAACTGCTGGTGCACCCGTTCGATGCCGGCCACATAGTCGTTGCGCGCGTTCTCTGGGGCTGCCGCGTCGGCTGCACCACCGGTGACCTCGGCGGGACGCAGAAAGGGCAGCGCCAGACACCAGGCGCAGGTTACGCCGTCGCCATCGGTGAGCGGCACCAACAGGTGCTCGGCGTCGAGGGTGCCGTCATCCAGCCAGCTCACCCGGCCCAGGGCGTGGGTGCGCAGACGTTTCATCAGCGCTGCCGGGAGCTCGATGCGGTTGCCGCTATCGTGGTTGCCGGCGATCAGTACGATATCGAGCATCGGCAGCCGCTGGTGAGCGGACACGATGAAGTCGTAGAGCAGCTCCTGGGCGCGCAGTGAGGGGTTGACCACATCGAACAGGTCGCCTGCCACCAGCAGGGCATCGGCCTGGCGTGCGACGAGGGTGTCGAGCAGCCAGGTCAGGAAGGCGCGATGCTCGGCGTGGCGCTCCTGACCGTGGAAACTCTGGCCGAGGTGCCAGTCGGCGGTGTGGATCAGCTTCACGGTGGCTCCTGGACGGTGACACGAAGGCTCGATGATAGCGTCTGGAGGCGTTGGCTGCAGTGTCTGGATCACCGCTTATGAGCGCGGCTGTCATGCGGACGCCTCGGTGGCGAAGCGCCCTAATCCATTAGTCGCAAAAACTCCCTGACGCTTTGCACCGGGCTTTCTGCGCCGCTACGCTAGATGTTGTACATTTACAAAGACTTGTACAATTAATTGGATTTTGCCTCCGCAGACACTGCATCCCGCAAAACAACAACTGGAGTACGCTTGTGAAACGATTTGCACTGCTTCCCCTAGCTGCCGCTACCGTGATGATGGCGACTGCCACCCAAGCCGTTGCTGACCGCGACGGCTGGCCGTCCAGCTTCACCATGGGTACTGCCAGCCAGGGCGGCACCTACTATATCTACGGCTCCGGCTGGGCCAACCTGATCGCCGACGAACTGGGCGATATTTCCGGCGGCGGTGAAGTCACCGGCGGTCCGACCCAGAACCTGGCGCTGGTCCATAACGGCGATATCTCCTTCGGCATGGCCACCATGGGGCCGGCCACCGATGCGGTAAACGGCGAGAGCCCGTTGGCGCCGGGCGTGCCAATGGACAACGTCTGTGCCATCTTCCCGATGTACGAGACGCCGTTCTCGATTACTGCGCTCTCCGATACCGGGATCACCGCCATCTCCGAGATTCCTGACGGCGCGCGCATCGGTTTCGGCCCCTCTGGCTCGACCTCCGACACCTACTTCCCGGCCATCCTCGAAGAGCTGGGCATCGACTTCGAGCGCCGTAACGGCGGCTGGACCGACCTCGGTGGCCAGCTCCAGGATGGCCTGCTCGACGTCATCGCCTTCGCTGCGGGCATCCCGATCCCAGCGGTCAGCCAGCTCGAGGTGCAGACCGACGTCAATATCATCGAGTTCACCGAAGAAGAGCAGCAGGCCGCCATCGATGCCTTCCCGGTCTCCGAGTTCATGATCCCGGCCGACACCTACGAGACCCTCGAGGAAGACGCCCGCGCCGTGTCGATGTGGAACTTCGCTATCGCCGGCTGCGACCTGCCGGAGGACTTCGTCTACGAAGTCACGCGCATCACCATGGAGAACAACGACAAGATGATGGACGTGCACCGCAGTGCTGCCACTACCATCCCCGAGAACGTCGTGCACAACGATGTGATGCCGTTCCATCCGGGTGCCGCACGCTGGTTCAACGAGAACGGCTACGAGATCGATGACGACATGATCAACTAAGCGCTTGGGTTGATTGCGATACTCGGCCGCTCACCGCGAGGTGGGCGGCCATTTTGTCTATTGTGAACTCATGCGCCGTCGGGTGAGTGACGCCAAGACGGGCAGCGCCGTCGCATGATGCCTGGAGGTGACGCTGATGAGCGATAACGACAAGACCCCGCCTGCGGGACGCGGTGCTGATGAGGCGCCCGACAACAATGACTCGGATCTGGTGGTCGGTGGCGTCGACGAAGAGGTCATCGAGTCCAACCGTCGGCTGTTTGCCGGCTGGCAGTGGACGCTGTTCGGCGGCCTGGCCGTGGCCTATTCGCTGTTCCACCTGATCACCCTCAACGTGCTGCCGATGGAGACCTGGTCGTACCGGGTGATCCACATCGCCGGCGCCTTGATTCTCGGCTACGGCCTCTACACCGGCGGCCGTTTCGCCGCCGACACCCACCAGGCCGCCCCCCGCTGGCAAACCTGGGTCTCCGGACTGCTGATGCTGCCGGCGCTCTACGCGCTGCTGCAGACCGTCCTGATGTGGCGCGCCATCGAGGGCGGTGCCCAGCGCATCGAGCCGCACATCGAGGCCTGGCACTACGGCTACCCGCTGATCCTGGCCACCGCCGGCGCCATCGTGATGTCGTGGTGCTACCGCCAGGTGCGCGAGAAGTGCGCCCTGCCGGATGTGGTGCTGATGGTCTGTGCGCTGGCCAGTGCCGGTTATTTCCTGGTCATCTACAACACCCCGCTGCGCATGTCGACCGGCACCTCCTTCGCGCCGATGGGCATCTCCTATGCGGCCATCGCCGGCTCGCTGCTGATTCTCGAGATGACCCGCCGGGTCACCGGCAATGCGCTGGTGATCATTTCGCTGGTGTTCCTGCTCTACGTCTGGGGCGGGCCCTACCTGCCCGGCTTCCTCGGCTACCCGGGCCTCTCGGTGGGGCGCTTCTTCAGCCAGGTGTATACCGACGCCGGGATCCTCGGCCCGACCACCGCGGTGTCGTCGACCTATATCATCCTGTTCATCATCTTCGCCGCCTTCCTGCAGGCCTCCAAGGTCGGCGACTACTTCGTCAACTTCGCCTTCGCCGCCGCCGGCCGCGCCCGCGGTGGCCCGGCCAAGGTGTCGATCTTCGCCTCCGGTCTGATGGGCATGATCAACGGCACCAGCGCCGGTAACGTGGTCTCCACCGGCTCGCTGACCATCCCGCTGATGAAGAAGGTCGGCTATCCGGCGCGCAGCGCCGGGGCGATCGAGGCCGCGGCCTCCAGCGGCGGCCAGATCATGCCGCCGATCATGGGCGCCGGCGCCTTCATCATGGCCGAGATCACCGGCATCCCCTACCGCGAGATCGCCGTGGCGGCCCTGATTCCCGCCGCGCTCTACTTCCTGTCGGTCTACTGCATGGTCGACTTCGAGGCAGCGCGCAAGGGCATGCGCGGCATGCGCAAGGACGAGATCCCGCAGTTCCGCCGCCTGGTCAAGCAGGTCTACCTGTTCGCCCCGATCATCATCCTGATCGCCGCGCTGTTCATGGGCTACTCGGTGATCCGTGCCGGTACCCTGGCGACCGCCTCGGCGGCGGTGGTCAGCTGGCTGTCGCCGCACAAGATGGGGATCCGCGCGATCCTCAAGGCACTGCAGCTGGCCGGCACCATGTCGATCCAGATCATCGTGGTGTGCGCCTGCGCCGGCCTGATCGTCGGGGTGATCTCGCTGACCGGGGTCGGCGCGCGCTTCTCGTCGCTGCTGCTCGGCCTGGCCGGGGTCAGCCAGCTGCTGGCGCTGTTCTTCGCCATGTGCATCTCGATCCTGCTGGGCATGGGCATGCCGACCACGGCGGCCTATGCGGTGGCCGCCTCGGTGGTCGCGCCGGGCCTGATCGGCATCGGCATCCAGCCGCTGGTGGCGCACTTCTTCGTGTTCTACTTCGCGGTGATGTCGGCGATCACCCCGCCGGTGGCGCTGGCCGCCTACGCCGCCTCGGGGATCTCCGGGGCCAACGCCATGGAGACCTCGACCACCTCGTTCAAGATCGGGCTGGCGGCCTTTATCGTGCCGTTCATGTTCTTCTACAGCCCGGCGATCCTGATGGAGGGCA
>NZ_FNGH01000015.1:0-81694 GCF_900102875.1 Franzmannia pantelleriensis | reverse complement strand
TGCTGCCCCGCGTCTGACTCATGGGATGCCCGAGGGCAGACGCCTTAGTCGTTCATGGTGTCTTCGACGATCTGCTGGATCTCGGCGACCAGGTCCTCGCCGATGCGCGGTGCCCACTCGTCGTAGACCGGCTGCACGGCCTCCTGGAAGGCGGCGATCTGGTCATCGTCGAGGCGGGTGATCTGCATGCCGCGCTCTTCGAGCTGATTACGAGACCAGTCGTCATACTCGGTGGCCAGCTGGATCTCGTATTCCGCTGCCTGAAGGGCGGCTTCCTGGATCAGCTCCTGATACTCGGCATCGAGGCGATCCCAGGTGCGCTCGGAAATCATCTTGATGAACGGCGTGTAGACGTGGCGGGTCTCAGAGCCGTAGTCCTGCACCTCATGGAAGTTGGAGGTGAGGATGGTGCTCCAGGGGTTCTCCTGACCGTCAACCACGCCCTGCTCCATGGCCGAGAACAGCTCGCCGAAGGCCATCGGCGTGGGGTTGGCCCCGAGGGTCTCCCAGATCGACAGGTGTACCGGGTTCTCCATGGTGCGCACCGACAGGCCGCGCACATCGAGACCAGCCACGTCTTCCGGGCTGGCGACTTCCCGCGCGCTGTTGGAGAGCTGGCGGAAGCCATTTTCGGAGAACGCAAGCGCCTTGATGCCAGTGCCGTCGAAGCCATCGAGCATCGACTGGGCGACTTCACTATTGAGCACTGCGATGGCCGCCTCGCGGGTCGGCAGCAGGAACGGCAGATCGAACACCGCCAGTTCTTCGACGTAGGTAGTGGCCGGTGAGCTCGACGGGTAGGTCATGTCCAGCGAGCCGGTCTGCAGCATCTCCATCATCTGCACATCGTCACCCAACTGGCTGTTGGGGAAGATATTGACGCTGATACGACCCTCGCTGCGTTGGTCGAGAATATCGGCGAAGTACTGACTGGAAAGGTATTGTGGCGAAGTTTCGGCCAGACCAATCCCCATGCGCAGGGTGACGCTACCGTGATCACCGACGACATCGCCGTCAATGGCAGGCGGCTCGGAGAGATCAGGGGTCTGGGCGTGAGCGATGCTGACAGAAAGTGTGGCCGCGCCGGCCAGCGTGAGCGTAGTGCGCCAGATAGGAGTCATGGCGTGAGTCTCCATTGTATGATGCTTTGTTGTAGTGGCCATATGACGCATGCCTGATGGCACAGGAAAATGGCCAGAAAGCCGCCTTGCGTTGACTTCGGATGCGCTCGATTCTATGGCAAGCACAGTGGTCGAAGCGAGAACGTAACGGCGTCGGAAACGTTGCCCGGCAACGGTATTATGCACTGCAATGTTACCGGTAACTTTCATCATTCAGCCTAGTTCTCCCCTCCATTGCTGTCAATCGACAAGGTTGCGCAATCGGCTAGACCTTGGTCTAGTGTTTTAGCGACATTTTTTCCTCCCTCGACGAGTTAGCATGGAAACCATGCAGATCGGCTACGCTGATAAAGCGATGCCGTACCCAGCCATGAGGAGTTTCCATGATAGATCGCTACGCCTACCCGCACCGCCTGCTCCATTGGGGCGTGGCAGTGGTCTTGCTGTTCTCGCTGAGCAGTGGCCTGACGCTGGGGTTTCTCGGATTCGAAGGGGCCATGGAGCGCCTCGGGCGGGCCGGCACGGATACGCTCTACACCCTGCACAAGACTGCTGGGGTGATGATGCTGGGTCTGATGACGGCGAGGCTGATCACTCGTCTAATCTACGTCGTTCCCGTACATGAGCCCCCACTCCCCCCCTTCCAGCACGTGCTCAGCACTGCCGTCCATCACCTGCTGTACGTGGCACTGCTGGCCATGCCGGTGCTGGGCTGGCTGGCCACCGCGACCGGCGGCTTCCCGGTGCAGTTCTTCCAGTTCAATCTGCCCGGGTTGGTCGGCGAGAACGAGGCACTGTCCCAGCAACTGTTCGTCTGGCACGGCTGGCTCGGCTGGGTCATCCTCGGCCTGGTGGTGCTACACATCTGCGGGGCGCTTTACCACTGGCTGATTCGCCGCGACGGGGTGATGACGCGCATGAGCCTGTTCTAGGATTGCGGTGCCGCGGGAATTGTCTCAGCCTTGGCGTTGTCTTTACTGGGCTATCGCTGCCAGGAGTCTTCGATGCCGTTACGCCGCTTGTCTCTGCCCACGCTGCTTATCGCCGCAAGCCTCTTGATCCCGCAGACGGCCCTGGCCGAGGCTTGCCCCGTCCCAGGCGAGTGGCGACTCGACGATGGACACTACGCCACCAACGCGACGATGATGCGGGATCTCGCCGACCAGAGCGTTGTCATGCTCGGCGAGCAGCATGATCGACTCGCCCACCACCGCTGGCAGCTGCATACGCTCTCGGGCCTGCATGGCCATCACGATGGCCTGCTGATCGGGCTCGAGATGCTGCCACGTGAGTCGCAGCCGGCACTGGATGCCTGGGTGGCTGGCGAACTCAGCGAAGCGCAGTTCCTCGAGCGCAGCGACTGGCATGCGCACTGGGGCCACGATCCCGGCCTGTACCTGCCGATCCTGCACTTTGCGCGCATGCAGCAGATCCCGCTGGTGGCTCTGAACATCCTGCCCGAGCTTCGCCAACGGCTGGCGCACGAAGGGTGGGACAGCGTCCCCGCCGACCAACGCCATCATCTCACGCCACCAGCCGCACCACAGGCAGCCTATCGCCAACGGCTTGAAGCGGTATTCGTCCAGCACCCCGTCGGCAGCACCGACGACGACACCTCGGACAGCGGCCTGGAACGCTTTATCGCCGCCCAGCTGGCCTGGGACCGAGCCATGGCCGAGGGCATCGCCGAGGCACTCGCGGCACACGTCGACGACACTCCGCTGCTGGTGGCACTGATCGGCCAGGGGCATCTGGCCTACGGTCACGGCGTCCCCCACCAGTTGGCCGACCTCGGGATCACATCGCAGCAGACCCTGCTGCCCTGGCAACCCAACGGCCAGTGCGAGCCACCCGAGGGGCTGGCCGACGCCCTCTACGCGCTCGGCGATGAGGACGCTTTCGAACCCGCGACTCCGCTGCGCCTGGGGGTGATGATCGAAACCCACGCGGATGGCGTACTGATTCAGGCGGTAGGCGATGACTCGATTGCCGAGCATGCCGGGCTGGCCAGCGGCGACGTGATCGTCGAGGCAGCCGGGCGTCGCATTGCCAATCCAGGCGAGCTGATTGCCGTGGTACGCGACCAGCCCCCGGGCACACTACTACCGCTGGGCGTATCACGCGACGGCAGCCTCGAGGAAGTGCTGGCGCGCTTCCCGGCGCGACACTAAGCTCGCCATGGTCCGCCTTAGCCAGCGCCCCGCCTTTGCATTCGCCCTGCTGGGCGGCCTGTGCATGCTGCTAAGCGGAGTCGCCGTCGCCGAGGAGCTAGCGCACAAGACGATGCGGCTGTGGCTGGATCCGGCCAACGCCAGCTTGCGCGGTGAGCTCGAACTTAGCCCCGCGCCGGGCGCCACCGACATCAACCTGCTCCCCGGACTAGAGATCACCCTGGATGAGCGCGACGGCGAACGCCGCCTGCTGCACTGGCAGGGCCGACTCGAGCCTGCCCAGCAGCAGCGCGGGCTGCGCCTCAGCGAAGCCGGCAGTTTTCTACCCAGCGGCGCCGGCTGGTACCCGTCGCTGCTCGAGCCGCCATTCTCGCTGTCGCTGACGCTTGAGCTACCTCCCGGCCAACGCGGCGTGGCCAGCGGTTCGCTGGTCATCGAAGAGGGAGACCGCGACAAAAGCGACGCCACCCGCGAGGGCTATCATCATCCACGCAGCGCCAGCATCGAGGTCGCTGCCGGCCCCTGGCAACTTCGCGAGCGCGATGTCGGCGAGGTGCGTCTACGCACGCTGTTCCCCGGCGCCCTGGACGACGCCTTTGGCGAGACCTATCTGGAGCATGCCGCTCGCTACCTGGCGATGTTCGAACAGCGCCTCGGCGACTACCCCTTCGACAGCTTCACCATGGCCACCACCCCGGAGCCGGTGGGCCTGGCCTTTGCCGGATTCACCCTGCTCGGCGAGCGGGTCATCCCCCTGCCCTTTATTCCCCGCACCTCGCTGGCCCACGAACTGATGCACGCCTGGTGGGGAACCGGGATACGGGTCGACTACCAGACAGGCAACTGGTCGGAAGCAGTGACCACCTACCTGGCCGACTACCACCTGGATGAGCTGCGTGGCGAAGCCCTCGACACCCGTACCCGCTGGCTCACCGATCTCGCCGCACTGCCCCCCGATCGTGAGCAGCCACTAAGCGCCTTTCGCGGCGGTCGCGATCCCACCGCGCGACTGATCGGCTACCAGCACGGCGCCATGATGTTGCATATGCTGCGCCACAAGATTGGCGATGACGCCTTCGACCGCGCCCTGCGCCAGGTCGTCGCAACGCACATGTTCCACGAAGCCGGCTGGGACGACCTGCAGGCCGCCTTCGAAGAAGCCGCCGATACCTCGCTGGAGGCGTTTTTCACCGCCTGGCTAACCCAGCCTGGTCGTCCACGGATCATCCTCGACGACGCTCGGCGCTCGCTGCAGGAAGATCGATGGCAGCTCGAGATCGCGCTGCGTCAGCAGGGAGACGCCGCGCCCTGGCCACTGCGCCTGCCCCTGGTCATCGCGACACAGGCCGGCGAAGTGCAGCGCACGCTCGTGCTGGACGAGGCTCGCCAGCGCCTGGCCTTCGATCTCGACGAGCGCCCGCTGAGCATGCAGATCGATCCAGGGATGAATGTACTGCGCCAGCTCGAGGCACCGCCAGCGACCCTGCGCGCACTGATACTGGCAACCGATGTCGACGTCATCGCGGTTAGCCCGGGCAGCGAATCGCTGGCCCATCAGCTCCTCGGGCAACGGCCCGGTGCCGCCACCGCAGCCAGGGACGACGACGAGGGTAGGCTTCGACTGCTCGTGGGGCTCAGCGACGACGTGGACGCCTGGCTGGCAGAGCACGGCCTGGAGGCAATGCCAGGGGTTATCCGCCGCGGCGCGGCACGCATGTGGCACCATCCTGACAGGCCTCTGGTCGTGCTCAGCGCCGATAGCCAACGCGGCCTGGGCATGTTGGCTGGGACGCTGCGCCACCAGGGGCAGTACAGCTACGTAGTGCAGGACGCCGAAGGCGCCACCCTCGACAGCGGCCGCTGGTCCCTAGGGCGTGACCTGGCCTGGGATTTCGACGACTGAGCTCGGGCCGCACGCTGCCAGCAGTTCGTCGGCCAACAGCAACGCCGTGGCATGCTCAATGAATGGCAGCGCGACTCGCCCATGGGCAAGATGCAGGTGCAGCGTGGCAAGCCCACGCCGGCGCTGCAGCCAGCTCTGGCGAACGTCCACGGAGATCCCCTTGTGCAGCGCAAAGACATGCGTGCGCCTGCCAAGCAGCCCATGCCGCACCCACAGATACCCGCCGCTGTGCGCCCAGCCCTGGCAGCGCCAGCGACGATGAGCACCGAGCACGACCAGCGCCATCAGCACACCGCCCAGCAACAGCCACTGCCAGGCAGTCAAGGCGTCGCCCAGCAGCGCCCCACCGCCGGCCAGCAGCAGCACCGCGAGGAGTCCGCCGCGTAGCAGCAGCACCCGTTGGTAATAGCGTGAGACGGCGAGCCACTCAGCGGGCCAGGTCACACCTGGCCAGAACGCCGGGAGCAGCTCACGCTGTTTGCCATCGATGATGCCTGGCACCACGAAACGGCGATCCTCATCGACAGCACCGCCAAACTGATGACAGATCAAGTAGCCGCAGCCGAGCAGACGCCCGAGACCGGTTTCGACCCACTCGACGACCTGCAGTCGCTCGAGGGTGAGACTCTGCCGCTGACGCTGCAGCAAACCACGCGTCTGAATCTGGCGGCCACCATCATCGACCAGACGAAAGCCAAAGTAGCGCCATACGGTGGCGATGATCGACAGCAGCATCAATAGCGTAAACAGCGCCAGCGTACCCAGCGCGGCAAGCAGCAGCGGCGCGTTTGGCAGCCAGTCGCCAAGCGCCAGGGACGGCGCCGCATCGTGCAGCCAGCGCTCGAGCGGCCTGACCAGCGGTGACAGCATCGCCGCGGCCACTATCACCGAGCGGCTCGATAGGCCGTGTAACAGCAGTCCCTTAACGGTGACGGCATAGTGCGGCGGCTGTACCGTATCCGGCGCTGGCATGGCGGGCGCCAAACGCGCGCTGAGCGCGTCGGCGGTGGACTGACGAATGCCTGGCAGGATGATGCGCGCGGCATCACCGGCCATCGGCACCACCTGCCACTCGACGACCCCAAAAGGACGCATATGCAGCGGCTGACGGATAGCGATCTGCTGCACATGGCGTGCGGCGAGCTTGAATTCACGATGCTCGAACAGCCCCTGGTGCACCACCAACACGTCCTCTTCGATACGAAAGCGAAAACGTAGGTAGTAGCGCCAGGCCAGCAGCAGCGCCAGGAAAAGCCCCGCGGCGCCCGCCAGTAGCAGCTCGCGCCAGCCGACCGCATCGAGCAACGTCAGGCCGGCACCGGCCCCCAACAGCAGCGGCAGGTGCTGGCGGCCTTGCTCCGCCGCCTGCATCAGCAGTAGCGATAGCATCGCCCAGGGCGACAGCCTCTGCCACTCCCCAAGCCATTCGCGATTCACGCCGAGGTCTCCTCCGCATTGGCATGCAGGCGCGCTAACAGCTGCTGCTTGAGCGCATCGGCGCTGGCCGGCGACAGCCCCTCGAGCACCACGTCAGCGCTACGCCCCCCGGCGGTAAAACACGCCAGACGGACCAGTCCGAAGCAGCGTTCCAGCGGATTGCTGCGCGTCTCGATATGCTGAAGACGGGCCAAGGGCAGCGCCTGCAGCCGCTGCACCAGCAGTCCACGACGCTGAACGAGAGCATGCTCGCGCAGCGCATAGGCTCGCCGCCGCGCCTCGCACCAGGCCAGTGCCACCCCCAGTGCCCCGAGCCCAGCAGCACCCGCCACCAACCAGACGCGCCATGCCAGCAACTCTGACTCCCCCAGCGGCATCCACGTCAACGCCAGTACCACCAGCAACCAGCTAACCGCCTTGTGCAGTGCCAGGCAGGGCGCCAGGCGCGGCGAGAATGGCTGCAATGGCGTCTCGGCGAGGCGCGACTGCTCGACTGTTGGTGATGCATCCTGGCTCATGGCGCCCCCCGGGTGGTTGATGCCTGATACTCCCCATGCGGAACCGCCTGAATCAGTAGGTTGCGTGGCGTCAGTTGCCGCTGGCAGAAGGTACCGAGGGAGACCCGATACCCTGCCTCTTCGAGCATCAACACCCGGTCGAGTACCAGCCACAGTTCCAGCGGCCGACGAAACAGCTGACGCACCACTTCCAGCCGTTCGACCTCGGCCTGGCGCTGCCAGCCGCGCGCCTCGAGCGCGGCCCAGTCGATCCGCACCGGTAGCGTCACCCCCTTGCGTTCAGCCGCCCAGGCACAGAACTCGGCCAGGGTCGGCGGCATGCGACCATAGGCGAGACTAGGCACCGGCAGGTAGCTATCCACATCACGCGACTGGCGCTGCAGCAGATCGAAGGCCAGCCGCCAGGCACTGTTGCGCCGCCGCTGACGACGCACCTGCCGTGGCGCCGTCACGGTTTCCTGTACCGCCAGCGCCAGCGTATCGCGTGGCAAGACCAAGCCATCTCGCTCCACCAGGGCTCGACCCATGGTGGACAGCGGCCGGTAGTGCGCGGCGGCGGTGCGTTGGTAACAACACGGCGCCAAGGTCACGCCAGCGCCGCGTTCGGCAGCCAGCGCGAGCAATCGCACATGCAGATCGCCGCAGGCGTGCAGTGCCACCAACTGGCTCGAGGCACTCAGCCTGTCCGCCGCCGAAGTCGCCATCACATCCTGCTCGACCATGGTGACTCGTGCCCCCTGGCGAGCAGCCAACTGCTTCCCGTCCCGGCACAGCGCCGGCTGCCACTCCAGCGCCGTCACCGCCTGGTGGTGCAGGCTGCTCAAGGCCCGTGCCAAGTGCCCCTTGCCCGCACACCACTCCACTAGGTGTGCGCCAGGATCACACGGCACGTGAGGCACAAAGGCCTCGATCTGTCGCCACTTTCGGCCACCTACATGCACACCCCATGACGCGGGCAGCGACGACCTCGGCGTCGATACTGTTGGCACCTCGCACAGGGCAGCAAGCTGGTCCAGTGGTAGATACTCCGCAAGCGGATGTCGCGCCAGGCTGACAACCGACACATAGGGATCGTCATCGCGCAGTTCCTCCAAGCCAGCATCATCAAGCCTCATGGCGGCCTCGAACAGCGCCGGGTGTGTCGTCGCCCAGTCAGGCGTGTGCTGATGAAACGGGACCGACCGCCACAGCGACTGCCACTCACCCAGCAGCCTGCTCAGCTTGTCAAAGCGTTGTGCATGAGACGTCAAGGCGGCCCTCCAGCGATGCCGGAGACTGGAATTGACTTAACGAACAACCACCTATCTACCACGGGCATGACTCCTCTGGTACTGCCGCCTAACACCTGCTTTGTAGGCAATCTCTTACACAGCTTGTAGGCAAAATAGGACATTGGTAGACACCCTCTGGCGACCGGCGCAAGACCTGCCATGCTTGCTTATGCGTCCCCAGATGGCGCGGTAACTCGTCGCTCGGGTACGACTAAAATAATGCTAACTGCAGCAAGGGAACGGGAGGGCCAGCCCACGGCAGGCCGCCCCAAGGATGTGGCAATGTCGGTCAGCCTAACCACGATACCGTCAGTGGCAAAGTTCACAGCGTGGGCCGAGTTCGATGACCCTAAGCTGGAATCACGCTATCGCCGCACCACGCTCGGCCACGATGCTTGTCAGATGCAGCATGCTGCCCTGCTCGCCGCGGCACTCTTCCTGCTGTTCGGGTTCGCCGATCATGCGCTGATGGGCACCGAACGCCCTTTCATATGGCTGATGGCGATGCGCATAACAGTCGCCGCGAGCTGCATCCTACTGGCCATCGCAGTCCATCGCCAGCCGCGGCTGGCGCACCGCCGCTTGCCGATCAACCTGATCTGCCTGATAGCCATCAGCGGATTGCTGCTGACCATTCCGCTACGACCAGGCGGTTTCAGCACGCACCTTACCTCGGTGTTGGTGGTCAGTATGGCGCTGTATCTGCTGGTGCCCAACCGCCTGCCGTGGGTACTGGTGTGGAATGCCTACCTGATCGCCGGCTTCACCGCCGCCGTGCTGCTCTGGACGCCGGCCCCCATAAGCGTACTGACCACCAACCTGTTACTGCTCGGGGTCGTCAACCTGATCGGAGGCATCACCCAACTACGCCTCAACCGCCTGCAACGGCAACAGTATCTATCGTTGCAGGAGGAGCGCGACACCAATCGACGCCTGCAGGCGGAAATCGACGAGCGGCGACAGCTCGAGTGTCAGCTACGGCATAGCGCCAGCACCGACCATCTCACCGGCCTGCACAATCGACGCCACTTCTTCGAGCTCGCCGAACGCGAGCTGCGGCGCGCTCGGCGCAACGCCACGCCGCTGGCGCTTTTCATGATCGACATCGACCACTTCAAGCAACTCAACGACAGTCACGGTCATCGCATTGGCGATCAGGCCCTGATCGCGGTCGCCGCCAGCTGCCAAGCGGCACTGCGTGATACCGATATCATCGGCCGTTATGGTGGAGAGGAGTTCATCGTCGCGCTGCCCGATGCACCTCTGAATATCGCTACCGTCATTGCCGAACGCCTGCGCCAGCAAGTCAGCGAGCTGTTGCTGAACGCTGCAACCATGCCGATCAGGCTATCGGTGACGGTGGGCATCAGCCTGCTGTACGCCGATGAAACGACGCTGGACGACGCCCTGCAGCGTGCCGACTTGGCCCTCTACACTGGCAAGGCGCGCGGTCGTAATCAGGTAGTGGTCGCTCCGCCGACCTCGCTGACCGCCGTTGAGGCATGAGCCATCGAAGCCGGCAGCTGATAAGGTGATGCTGTCTGTCACCGGCCTGGATTATCCCGATGTCGTCCCAACCCGATCCACGCATTCTGCTGCGGCTGCTCGCCCTGCTGCACCCCTATCGCGTGCGCTTGATGCTAGCCGCGCTGACCCTGCTGGTCGCCTCAGGCAGCGTCCTGCTGCTGGGGCAGGGCCTGCGCCTGGTGATCGATCAGGGCTTCATGGCGTCCGATAGCGCCAGTCTGAACCGCGCCCTTATGCTGATGCTGGCGGTGGTCGCCGTACTGGCCGCCGCCTCGGCACTGCGCTACTACCTGGTGACCTGGATCGGCGAGCGGCTCGCCGCCGACCTGCGACGGCAAGTCTTCGACCACCTGCTGACCCTCGAGCCCGGGTTCTTCGAGAGTGCCGTACGCAGCGACCACGGCGCCGGTGAAATCACTTCGCGTCTTACCGCGGACACCAGCGTGCTGCAAAGCCTGTTTGGCTCGTCGGTTTCGATGGCGCTACGCAATGCCGTCATGCTGATCGGCGCCGTGGCGCTGATGCTGATCACCCAACCCTGGCTGTCGGCCCTGGTACTGCTCGGCATCCCCGCCACGCTGCTGCCAATCCTATGGTTCGGACGGCGGGTACGGCGCCTGTCGCGTTCGAGCCAGGACCGCGTGGCTGAACTGGGCCGCTACGCCGGTGAAGCCCTGGGAGGTATTCGCACCCTGCAAGCCTTCAATCACCAGGCTATCGACCAACAGGCCTATGGCCAACGCGTCGAGGACGCCTTCGGCACAGCGATCGTACGCACTCGGCAGCGGGCATGGCTCACCGCCGTTGCCATGCTGGCCGTGTTTGCCGCCGTGGGCATCATGCTATGGCAGGGAGGCCAGGCCGTGCTGGCGGGCACATTGAGCCCCGGCGAGCTGTCGGCGTTCGTGTTCTATGCCGTCCTCGCGGCCGGCGCCGTGGCCACCCTCGCCGAAGTCGCCGGCGACGTCCAGCGTGCGGCCGGCGCCGCGGAACGGCTACTCGAGCTGCTCGATACGCAGCCCCTCATCAAGGCGCCGGCATCACCAACGCCCCTTCCCTCCCCGCTACGCGGCGAGATCGGCTTGCATACGGTGAGCTTCTGCTACCCGGGGCGCGAGACCCCGGCACTGGATCGGCTGACGCTGACCATCGCGGCCGGCGAGCGAGTGGCGCTGGTCGGCCCCTCCGGTGCAGGCAAGAGCACCCTGTTGTCGATGCTGCTGCGCTTCCACGATCCCGACAGCGGCTACCTGACGCTGGATGGCATCGATCTTGCGCGACTGGATCCTCACGCCCTGCGTAGCCAGCTGGGACTGGTCTCTCAGGAGCCCGTGCTATTCAGCGGCAGCGTGGCCGACAATCTGCGCTATGGCCAAGCGGATGCCCCCTATGCGGCGCTGCGCGAGGCCGCTGGTGACGCCAACGCGCTCGGTTTCATCGAGGCGCTGCCGCAGGGCTTCGATACCCCACTGGGGCCCGGCGGCGTTCAGCTTTCCGGCGGCCAGCGCCAGCGCCTGGCGATCGCCCGGGCGCTGCTCAAGAATCCCCGCGTGCTGCTGCTGGACGAGGCCACCAGCGCGCTGGATGCCGAAAGCGAGCGCTTGGTGCAGCAGGCGCTGGATACGCTGATGGAGGGGCGCACCAGCCTGGTTATCGCCCATCGGCTGGCCACGGTCATCTCCGCCGACCGCCTGCTGGTGATGGACCACGGTCGACTGCTTGCTGCGGGGCGCCATCACGAACTGCTCACCAGCAGCCCGCTCTATCGCCAACTCGCCGAGCTGCAGTTCGGTGAGTTGGCAACGCCCACCACTCTGCAGTCGCAGCGTTGAACCATGGTCGCATTGCTTCATGGCGCCCCGGCAACCACACTTGGTGCGTCGACTGAGAGCGCACAATGACAACAAGCCTCCGTTCGAACAAGCCGCCGAACAAAACATAAAAAGGTCCGCCAAGGATCAGGGGCGCTCGCCAGCTCGCCCCGGGAAGTACGCCAGCTTTTTTACTCCCCTGTTCCCCTCCTGCCATTAAGACAGTAGCGCTTCTCGGCACCTTGAATCCGTTCTTGTCTCGCGACCTCCACGACGCCAAGTGAATATCGTTCGTCATCCGGCATCGGTACCGTTGGCGCTTGCACTGATTTTTCTTCATGCATAAAAAAGGTCCCCCGAAGGGGACCAGGGGAGCACGCCAGCTCACTCGGTGTATCACCTCGATGGAGGTGATGTGGGCATTTCACTATCCGCAGCGCTCTTTTCTGTTGTTCTCCTTGTTGTGGCTGCGACTCAGGCGATGAAACGTGAAACGCCGATGTCTGTGTTTGTCTGCCTTATACATTGCACAGGCTGGGCCAACTTCCCCATATACACTTAATATTCAATGAGTTAAATAAAAATGACATGCCATGGGTTGGCTTGTCGCGACAGCATTCGTGCTGCTTTGCACCAAAAAGGGGCTTTTTTTGACCCTGATGCATTGCTTCGGCGCATCTACTGCTTTTCGCTTCCCAAACAGTGCATATTGCCATGCCTGCCGCCGATCTCATGCGCTGATACCGTCTGACGGCCACCTGCCAGGTCGCTGTGTCGGATTGCCGCTCCTGCCCCCTTCGCGCATGCTATGGCTTTTGTCTGTGAGGAGCATGCCATGTCTGACATCCGTCTCGGCTTTATCGGTATTGGCCTGATGGGCGACCCCATGACCCGCCGCCTGCTGGAGGCAGGCTTCGATGTCACAGTCTGGAATCGCACCCCGGACAAGACCCGCCCGCTGGTCGACGCCGGGGCCAGGGCGGCAGCCTCGGTCGCCGACCTGGTTCAGCGTGTAGATGCGGTGATGCTGTGCCTGGCCAACACCGAGGCTGTCGAGTCCGTGGTGTTCGGCGAAGACGGTGTGGCGGCACATGGCCGCCCCGGGCAGCAGTTGATCGATTTCTCCAGCAGCGACCCAGAGGCGACCCGCGACTTCGCCAAGCGTCTCGAGCAGACCTGCGGTATGGACTGGATCGACTGCCCGGTTTCAGGCGGCGTGGCCGGCGCCGAGGCCGGCAGCCTGGTGATGATGACCGGTGGTGCCGCTGCCGATATCGATGCCATCCGCCCCCTGCTCGCCCCCCTCGCTGCTCGAGTCACCCACATGGGCCCGGTGGGCGCCGGTCAGGTCACCAAGGTGTGTAATCAAATGGTGGTGGGCTGCCAGGCGGCCGTGCTGGCCGAGATGGTGTCGCTTGCCGAGGCCAGCGGCGTGGATGCCACCCGTCTGACCGAGGCACTCAGCGGGGGCTTCGCCGACTCCAAGCCGTTCCAGATCCTCACCCCGCGCATGGCATCGAGCGACTTCGCCAACCCGCCCTGGCACCTGCGTACCCTGCTCAAGGACCTCGATATGGCGACCGCCCAGAGTCGCCGCAGCGGCAGTGCTACCCCCATGAGCGGCCTGGCCGCCCAGCTGCTGCGCGCTCACGCCAACCGCGGCCATGGTGAGCACGACCCGGCGACGCTGGTCGAGGCCTATCGGCAAGCCGAGCAACATTGATACACTCGTTTGAATCTACGACCGACTCCATAGAGGCCCACCCATGGCGTTTGACTCCACCACTTCCTACATTGCCACCGACGCCTTGAAGCAGGCCGTCAATGCTGCCGTTACCCTCGAGCGCCCGCTGCTGATCAAGGGCGAGCCGGGCACCGGCAAGACGCTGCTCGCCGAGGAGCTGGCAGCGTCGCTGGGCACCCGATTGATCACCTGGCATATCAAGTCCAGTACCAAGGCCGCCCAGGGCCTGTACGAGTACGACGCGGTAAGCCGCCTGCGCGACTCCCAGCTCGGTATCGAAGGGGTCGAGAACGTCGCCAACTACATCAAGCCTGGCAAGCTGTGGGAGGCGTTCAGCGCCGACGAGCGGGTGGTGCTGCTGATCGACGAGATCGACAAGGCCGACATCGAGTTCCCCAACGACCTGCTCCAGGAGCTGGATCGCATGGAGTTCCACGTCTACGAGACCGGCGAGACCATCGCCGCCCGCCACCGGCCGATCATCGTGATCACCTCCAACAATGAGAAGGAGCTGCCCGACGCCTTCCTGCGCCGCTGCTTCTTCCACTACATCGAGTTCCCCGACCGCGAGACCATGCAGGCCATCGTCGACGTGCACTTCCCCGACATCGCACCAAGGCTGGTCGGCGAGGCGCTGGAGGTGTTTTTCGAGCTGCGCCAGGCCCCAGGTTTGAAAAAGAAGCCCTCCACCTCGGAGCTGGTGGACTGGCTCAAGCTGCTGATGGCCGACGAGCTGGCCCGGGAGGCGCTCTATCAGCGCGATCCCGCCAAGGCGATTCCACCGTTGGCCGGCGCGCTGGTCAAGAACGAGCAGGACACCCAGCTGCTGGAGCGGCTGGCCTTCATGATGCGTCGCAAGGGGCGCTGAACGATGTTCATCGGCCTGTTCGAGACCCTAAAGCGCACCGGCGTCCCCGTGTCGCTGCGCGAGCTGCTCGACCTGCATGCCGTGGTCGAGCACGGCGTGGTGTTCGCCGACATGCAGGCGTTCTATCAGGTGGCGCGCACCGTGATGGTCAAGGACGAGCGGCATTTCGACCGTTTCGATCGCGCCTTCGCCGCCTGGTTCGACGGCCTCGAGAACCTCGACGCCGCCATCGAGGCGCTGATTCCTGACGACTGGCTGCGCCGCGAGTTCGAGAAACAGCTCTCTGCAGAGGAGAAGGCCCGGATCGAGTCCCTCGGCGGGTTGGAGGAATTGATCGATACCTTCAAGAAGCGCCTGGAGGAGCAGCAGGAGCGTCACGCCGGGGGCAACAAATGGATCGGCACCGGCGGCACCAGCCCCTTCGGCGCCTATGGCTACAACCCCGAGGGTATCCGCATCGGCCAGGACGGCTCCCGCCACCGCCGCGCGGTGAAGGTGTGGGACGAGCGACGCTTCAGCGACTATGACGACTCACTCGAGCTTGGCACCCGCAATATCAAGATGGCGCTGCGCCGGCTGCGCAAGTTCGCCCGCCAGGGCGCGGCGGCGGAGTTCGACGTCGATGCCACCATCCGCGAGACGGCCCGCGACGGTGGCCTGCTCAACGTGCAGATGCGCCCAGAGCGGCATAATGCCGTCAAGGTTCTGCTGCTACTCGATGTGGGCGGCTCCATGGATGACCATGTTCGCACCTGTGAGGAGCTATTCTCGGCGGTGCGCTCGGAGTTCAAGCACCTAGAGGCCTACTACTTTCACAATTGCCTCTACGAGGGGCTGTGGCGAAACAATGCACGGCGCCACGCCGAGCGCATCCCGACGCTGGACGTGCTGCATACCTACGGTGGCGACTACCAGGTAGTAATCGTCGGCGACGCCGCCATGTCGCCGTACGAGATCACCCACCCCGGCGGCAGCGTTGAGCACTTCAACCAGGAAGCCGGCGCGGTGTGGCTCAAGCGCCTGACGGACAAGTTTCCCCGTCTGGCCTGGCTCAACCCCATGCCGCCGCGCGCCTGGGAGATCACCCACTCTACCCAACTGATCCGCCAGCTGATCGACGACCGCATGTATCCGATGACCCTAGAGGGGCTGGAAGAAGCCATGCGGGAGCTAGCCCGCTGAGCGATAATAGCCCTAAAGGGCAATAATTAAGCAATATAGCCCTTTAGGGTTATTAATTTGCCAAATAGCCTTTTTCGGCTATGATAAGGGCGACGCTTCTCCGGACGCCTGCCATGACCCAGCGAATCGCCGTACTGACCGGCGACGTGATCGATTCACGTAAGATCGAGGATCGCCAGCGACTCTATGCACTGCTGGACGCTACCCTGGCCGCACTGGCAAGCCGCCACGGCGGTCGTGGCGAACGCTTCCGCGGCGACGGTTTCCAGCTCGCACTTCCCCGGGCCACTGCCGCCATGGAGGTGGCTATCGCCCTGCGTGCGGCGCTGATCGAGCATTCGGAGGTCGACCAGCGCTGGGATGCGCGCATTGCGGTGGCTGTCGGACCGGCCAGTTGGCCCGACAGCCGCCGGCTTGCCACCGCAGACAGCGAGCCTTTCGTGCGCTCCGGGCAAGACCTGGACGAGCTGAGTAAGCAGGGTATGCAGCTTTCGTTAGCACTGATCGATGAAGCGGACGATGGTAGCCTGGCCCTGCTGACGCGTTACCTGGACGACATGGTAGCCAACTGGTCGCGCTACTCGGCGCAGGTGGTCTGCCTGAGCCTGGAGCAGGCAGCGTCGCAGCAGGCCATGGCCGAGCAGCTTGGCATCCGCCAGCCCAGCGTGCACAAGCGTCTGCGCGCGGCACGCTGGCCTCTGCTCAGCGATACCCTCGCCTATCTCGAAACACGCCTGGTCGACGAGGATGCACGCCGATGAGCCCGAACGACCTGTCGCTCCTGCTGGGGCTGGTGCTGGCCCATCTCATCGGCGACTTTGTGTTGCAGCCTCGTCGCTGGGTCGAGGAGCGCATACGCCGCCAGCACCGCTCGCGCCATCTGCTGCATCACGTCGGCGTACACGCCTGCCTTACCGCGGTGGTGCTGCTGGTCGCCTTCCGGCTAATGCCGGGTGCGCCGGGGCTGCTGGCGGCATTCGCCGGCGCCGCTGGTGTCGCCATCAGTCACTGGCTGATCGATCTGGTCAAAGCGAAGCTTCCCGGCAAGCTACGCTGGTTCCTGCTCGACCAGGCGCTTCATCTGCTGGTACTGGCCGCCGTATGGCTGATCTGGCTCGGCAGCACCGCGCCGCTGGCCATGCTGCTGGAGTGGTTGGTGGCAGCACAGACCCTGGGGCTTATCGTCGCCTACCTGCTGATTACCCGCCCCGTGTCGATCATGATCGGGCTGGTCATGCGGCGCTGGAGCCAACAGCTCGAGACACCCGGCACGCTAGCCGAGGCCGGTGCCCGCATCGGTATGCTGGAGCGGTTTCTGGTGCTGACGCTGGTACTGCTCGACCAGCTGACCGCAGTGGGCTTCCTGCTGGCCGCCAAATCGGTGCTGCGTTTCGGCGACCTGAAGAGCGCCCAGGATCGCAAGCTCACCGAGTACGTGCTGCTGGGCACCCTGCTCAGCGTAGCGTCGACCCTCGCCCTCGGGCTGCTCCTGCGACTGCTGATGACGGGGCCCGTCTAACCAGACTTGCCACGTCACTCGCCGGAAGCCGCACCGGGCAGATAGTGGATCACGTCGTGAAAGCGCATCACGCCATCTCCCAGGTTCTCCATCTCATGATGGCGGTCGGCATGGAAGCGTAGCCCCTCCCCGGCGGCAAGCCTGCGCTGATCGCCGTCGACGCTCAAGCCCAGGGTGCCCTCCACCACCACGATATGTTCGACCACACCCGCGGCATGAGGCGCTGATGCACTGACGGCCCCGGGTGCCATCTCGATCTCGAACATCTCGAAGCCCAGCAGCGGGTCGAAGGGAAACAGCAGCCGCGCCTGCATGCCTGCCGCGTCGTGTCCCCAGCGCGCCTCTCCCACCGCCTCCACTTCGCCGGGCGCAGCGAACAGCGACGAGAAGGAGACCACGAAACCACTGGCGATCTTCCACAGCGTGGCAACGGTGGGGCTCGACTCGCCGCGCTCGATCTGACCCAGCATCGCCTTGCTGACCCCGGTGGCCCGGGCAGTGCGATCGAGGCTCCAGCCCCGCGCCTGACGCAGCGCCTTGAGGCGGCTGGCAATATGCCCGGCAATGTCCTGCATGGTGGCTCCTTGGTAACGGCTGATTGACACTGCTTGTGCGTTATAGCGCACGAATGGTATGGTGCTGCGCATTGTACGCTATAACGCACAACCGACCATATGATCACACTGGGAGCCCAGATGTCACATCCTCCGCTCATTCAGGGACGCGATGCCAGTGTCGGACGCTCCGTGTGGCGCGATATCAGCCTGTCGAGCGTCACCGCTGGCCTGGTGGCAGTATTGATCGGCTACGGCAGCTCGGCGGTGATCATTTTCCAGGCTGCCGAGGCGGCAGGCGCCTCCGAGGCCCAGATCGGCTCCTGGCTGTGGGCACTGGGCATCGGCATGGGGCTGACCTCGCTGGGGCTGTCGTTGCGCTATCGCATGCCGGTGCTCACCGCCTGGTCGACGCCCGGCGCCGCGCTGCTGGCCACCAGCCTGCCCGGCGTGCCCATGGCGCAGGCCATCGGCGCCTTCCTGTTCTCGGCGGCACTGATTACCCTGTGCGGCATCACCGGCCTGTTCGGCGCGCTGGTCAAGCGCATACCGGCCTCGCTGGCCGCTGCACTGCTGGCGGGCGTACTGCTGCGTTTCGGGATGGATCTGTTCGTGGCACTGGAGCAGCAATGGCTGCTGCCACTGGCGATGCTTACGACCTATGCGCTGAGCCGTCGCCTGATCCCGCGCTACGCTATCGTCGCTGTGCTGCTGGTCGGGGTCGGCGTTGCCGTGGGACAGGGGCAGCTGTCGCTGGCGGGCGTAGGTCTCACCCCTACTGTGCCGGTGTTCACCGCACCCGAGTTCGCGCTGTCGACGCTGATCGGTATCGGCATACCGCTGTTTGTGGTCACCATGGCCACCCAGAACCTACCCGGCATCGCGGTGTTGCGCGCCGCCGGTTACTCCGCCCCCAGCTCTCCGCTGATCGGCTGGACCGGGGCCGCCACCCTGGCGCTGGCACCCTTCGGCGGCTATGCGCTCAATCTCGCCGCCATCAGCGCCGCGGTATGCATGGGACGCGAGGCCCATGAAGACCCCGCACGCCGCTATACTGCCGGCGTGGCGGCCGGCGTCGGGTATCTGATCATGGGCATCTTCGGCGCCACCGTCACCGCGCTGTTTGCGGCGTTCCCGGCGCCACTGATCATGGCATTGGCGGGGTTGGCGCTGCTGGGCACCATCGGCAACGGCCTGGCCGGGGCCGTGGAAGACGCCAGCCAGCGCGACGCCGCCGTGGTAACGTTTCTGTTCACCGCTTCTGGCGTCACGCTACTGGGGATCGGGGCCGCCTTCTGGGGCCTGCTGGCAGGCATGGCCATGCTGGGCATCGGCAACGCCCGTCGTCGGCGCTAGAGCGTCTCGAGCCGTTCGGCGTCGTCGACTCCTGACATCCGCACCAGCGCCAGCGCCTCATCGAGGCTCTCGACCCGCTCGGCCAGCAGCAGCTCGTGGTCGAGCTCGACCGGCTTGCCGAGGTGCTCGGCCAGCATCAGCTCCAGCGTCGCTATATCGAGCTCCTCTTCGAACGACACGCTATCGACCTGTGCCTGGGTATGGCCACTAGGGAGATAGATGGTGCCGTTGGAGAAGTCCACGGCATAGGCCACGACGCCGGGAATGATGAAGAACAGCAGGCCTACCCCATTGGCCAGCGCAATCCGCGGGTCAATGTCGCCGCTGGCCTGCCCCTTGCGCTCTGGGTGCAGCAGCGTGCCACAGCCCGCCAACGCCAGTGCAGTGGCTACGACGGCCAGACGCACCAGCCAGCGGCGCACGCCAGACTGTGTGGTTGTTATCATTACGAAGTTTCCCCCTGCGTGAACGTTGTAAAGGCTATCACAGTCCGACTGTCTGCGCCTGGCGACGCCTGTGGCACACATCTGGTCGCGCTCGGGATTGGCGGCCAGTGGCCGGACTGATAGCGTGCACAGGAAATACGCAAGCCGTGAGGAAGCGCACATGTCGACCATCACGCTGAGTACCTGCCAAGGTCGCGCCATTGCCCCACATCTCGACGCCTTGGCGCAGCTGCGCATTCGTGTGTTTCGCGATTTTCCCTACCTCTACGATGGCGACCTCGACTACGAGGCCGACTACCTGGCCCGTTACGCCGACTGCCCGCGCAGTCTGTTTGTACTGGCTTTCGACGGCGATACCCTGGTGGGGGCAGCCACCGGCATGCCGCTGACCGACGACCTGGCCGAGTTCCGCGCCCCGTTCGAACAGGCCGGCATCGATATCGGCAGCGTGTTCTACTACGGCGAGTCGGTGCTGCTAGCCAGCTACCGAGGCCGCGGCATCGGCAAAGCCTTCATGGCCGAGCGCGAGGCGCATGCTCGCGGCGAGGGCTTTGCCAGCGCCGCCTTCTGCGCCGTGGAGCGCCCCGACGACCACCCATTGAAGCCATACGACTACGTGCCACTCCATGGCTTCTGGCGCTCGCAGGGCTATGAACGCCACCCTGAACTGGCTACGACCTTCCACTGGAAGGATATCGGCGACGCCGAGGAGACCCATAAACCGATGGTGTTCTGGCTCAAAGTGTTGAGGTAATAGCTAGCCGGCAAAGCCAATGGGGCGAGGGGCGCCGGGACAGGTCGAAAAGGGGGTTTTTTGCCGCCACACACGCTTGACCGTACAATGCCCCAAACGCCGCCATCGCGGCACGCCGACTCATGTCACGCCCCATGCTGGAAGGAAACGCCGGACCCATGCGCGCCACCCAACTGCTGCTCTCGACCCTCAAGGAAACCCCCGCCGACGCCGAAGTGATCAGCCATCAGCTGATGCTACGCGCCGGCATGATCCGTCGCCTCACTTCCGGCCTCTACACCTGGCTGCCGCTGGGTCTGCGCACCCTGCGCAAGGTCGAGCGCATCGTCCGCGAGGAGATGGACCGCTCCGGCGCCCAGGAAGTGCTGATGCCGGCCGTGCAGCCCGCCGAACTGTGGCAGGAGTCGGGCCGCTGGGAGCAGTATGGCCCCGAGCTGCTGCGTCTCAAGGATCGTCACCAGCGCGACTACTGTGTTGGGCCGACCCATGAAGAGGTGATTACCGATCTGGTGCGCAAGGAGATCAGTAGCTACAAGCAGCTGCCGGCCAACTTCTACCAGATTCAGACCAAGTTCCGCGACGAGATCCGCCCGCGTTTCGGCGTGATGCGCTCCCGCGAATTCATCATGAAGGACGCCTACTCCTTCCACGTCGATGAGGCCTCGCTGCTCGATACCTACCAGGTGATGTACGATGCCTATGTGCGCATCTTCACCCGTCTGGGGCTCGATTTCCGCGCGGTGCTGGCCGATAACGGCTCGATCGGCGGTACCGGCTCCCACGAGTTTCACGTGCTGGCCGACTCCGGCGAGGACGATATCGTGTTCTCCACCGAGTCCGACTACGCTGCCAATATCGAGAAAGCCGAGGCCCTGCCGGCACCGCTGGGCAGTGACGCCCAGCGCCCCGCCCCCGGCGAGGAACTGCGTCTTGTCGATACCCCTAACGCCCGCACCATCGCCGCCCTGGTGGAGCAGCACGGGCTGCCCATCGAGAAGACCATCAAGACACTGATGGTCGAGGCCGCCGAAGGCGGTCTTATCGCCCTGCTGGTGCGCGGTGATCATGAGCTCAATGAGATCAAGGCCGAGAACCTGCCCGAGGTGGCCGCCCCGCTGTGCATGGCCACGGAGGAGCAGATCCGCGCCGTGGTAGGTGCCGGCCCCGGGTCGCTGGGACCGGTCAATCTCGACATGCCGGTCATCATCGATCGCAGCGTGGCGCTGATGAGCGACTTCGGCGCCGGCGCCAACGTCGACGGCAAGCACTATTTCGGCATTAACTGGGAACGCGACGTGGCACTGCCCAAGGTAGCCGACCTGCGTAACGTGGTGGAAGGCGACCCGTCACCGGACGGCAAGGGCCGCCTGGCCATCAAGCGCGGTATCGAGGTCGGCCATGTCTTCCAGCTCGGCAAGAAGTACTCCGAGGCGATGAATGCCACGGTGCTCGACGCCAACGGCAAGGCAGCCCATCCGTGGATGGGCTGCTACGGCATCGGCGTGACCCGTGTGGTGGCCTCGGCCATCGAGCAGAACCATGACGCCGGCGGCATCATCTGGCCCGACGCCATCGCCCCCTTCGAAGTGATGCTAGTGCCAATGAACGCTCACAAGTCAGAGCGGGTGCGCGAGACCAGCGAGCGGCTCTACGCGGAGCTTCGTGCGGTCGGCCTCGACGTGCTGCTCGACGACCGCGATACCCGCCCTGGGGTCAAGTTCGCCGACCAGGAATTGATCGGCATCCCCCATCGACTGGTCATCGGCGATCGCAGCCTCGACAACGGCGAGCTCGAGTACAAGGGCCGCCGCGACGAGGCACCCACCATGGTGCCAGCCGACCAGATCATCGACTTTCTGCGTGAGAAGGTCGCGCGCTAATCCCGCCGCGGCCGTCCTGCTGGCGGTAACGCTGAGCTGCTCGGCCCCGGCAACGCTGGCCGAGCCGCGCCACGCCGTAACGCCTGGGCTGCGTGCGACCCTCGACGGTGTACTCGACGAAGCACCGAGTGCGGCGCAGATCTGGGCGTCCAGGCAATGGCTGAGCACCATGGAGCCGCGCCTGGCGCGTTTCGTTCCCGATCCCGACACGCGCATGCTGATGCTGGAACGCATCTACCAGGAGGCCCAGTTAGCCGGCCTGGCCCCGGAAATCGTGTTAGCCGTCATTCAGGTTGAGAGCGGCTTCCAGCAACAGGCGGTCTCCTCCGCCGGTGCCCAGGGACTGATGCAGATCATGCCGTTCTGGATCAACGAATTGGGGCGCCCCACCGATGACCTGTTCGACCCGCTGCTCAATCTTCGCTACGGCAGCACCATCCTGGCCCACTATCTGGCAGTGGAACGCGGCGATCTGACGCGTGCCCTGGCACGTTACAATGGCAGCCGCGGCGAAACCTGGTACCCCGAGCGGGTGATGCGTGCCTGGAAGCAGCATTGGTGGATACAGCGTTAAGCCCGCCTGATGACACTACCCCACCTAATACACCACCATTAGCGCTTCTCCTCTAATAAGCTGATCAGACTCCCATGCGCTCTGCTCTCCTTACCCAGCGATTGGTCGTGATGCTGACGACACTTCTGCTTGCCAGCCCGGCCGCAGCCACGCTTCTCATCATCAGGGACGCCGAGAGCGGCGATGCGCTTTCCGATGCGGTGATCGAAGTCCACGTTAGCGGCGAGGCAGGTCGACCTGGCGTCGACGATGACATCATCCAGCGCGACGCCGCGTTCCATCCGCATGTCACCGCCGTGCCGGTGAACAGCCGCATTCGCTTTCCCAACCAGGACAATACACGCCATCACGTCTACTCTTTTTCACCAGCCAAGGTATTCGATCTCAATCTTTTCCTGCGCGATACGCCGCCGCCAGTCACCTTTGATCAGGCCGGGGTCGTGGTTCTCGGGTGTAACATTCATGATCATATGCAGGCCTTCATCGTGGTCAGCGATGCCGCGCACGTCGGGGTTACGCAGGAAGAAGGCAGCTGGCGGCTTCCCGATCTGCCCGCTGGTGCGCATCGCCTGAGGGTCTGGCACCCGCGCCTAGACGACAGCCACCAGCAGTGGCAGGAATTCTCTCTTTCAGATCAGAGCCAGCAAGAGATCCTACTGACCTTGACGGCCTCACCGCCGCCCCCCTCTGAGCCTTCGGCCCTGCAACAGCGATTCCGTGATGCCACGCAGTGACGACAAGCAGGCACCGAGGTGAGTTTTCGTAGCCGCCTGCTCAGTGTGATGTTGGCCGTGGTGGTGTTTTCTCTCACCGTCACCGGCGGCGCCTTCCTGCGGGTGGTGTATCAGGATGCGCTCGCCAAGGGTGAACATGACCTGGACGTTGGTGTTAACGTACTCCAGCAAATCCTCGATGAGCGCGGCCAGCAGCTGCGTAGCAACGTGGCAATCCTGGCCGATGATTTCGGTTTCAAGAGCGCCGTTGCCACTCAGGATACCGATACGCTACGCACCGTATTGGCTAACCACGGTGATCGTGCTGGCGCCGACATGGTGCTGCTCAGCGACCTCTCAGACAACTTGCTGGCTAGCAGCCATCACCCGGCCGGAAACGCATTACCTTTTACCGATTTGCTGGAGCAGGCGCGGCTGGAGGGAGCAGGCGTCGATGTGATCGTCGAAGCCGGGCAGCCCTATGAATTCGTGCTGCTTCCAGTACGAGCACCGAACCTGATTGGCTGGGTGGGCATGGGGTTCTTGATCGATGAGCCGCTGATCGAGGAGATTCACACCCTGACACGCCTGGATATCAGCGTCATCACCCAGCCAAGTGGAGATACCCCCTCCTATCTCGTCAGCTCGCGCCGCGGCTTGGCCAACCAAGTAGAGGTGCCAGACACCAACGCCATCACCAACGATCCTGACTACCTGACCCGTGAACTGGCTCTCAATGAGGCCGGCCCACAGCAGACGCTCGCCCTGGTTCAAGTATCGCGGGCGAGTCTCTTGGCCGCCTACCGCAACCTGCAGTGGCAACTGCTGGCCATTGTCGGATTGATCCTGCTGCTGACTACCGCTGCAGCGGCCTGGAGCGCCCGCAGCATGAGCCTGCCACTGACCCGACTGACCGATGCTGCGCGACGCATAGGCCTTGGCCAACGCCTCGAGACAATTGGTGTATCACCTCGCGGCGAGATAGGCTTGCTGGCCGGCACTTTACTGTCGATGCAGGCCGATATTGACGAGCGCGAACGCACGCTGCTACACCGTTCCCGCCACGACCCCTTGACCGACTTGCCCAATCGCAGCAGCGCACAGGAGTGCATCACGGCACTGATCGGGCAAGGGCAACCCTTCTCACTGTTGCGTCTCGCCATCGACCGGTTTCGCGATATCAACGACACCTTTGGCTATGCCCTCGGGGATAGAGCGTTGGTCACCTTGGCGCAACGGCTGGCAAACCTGCCATCTTCTGACTTCCAAGCGTTTCGTCTCAGCGATAACGAATTCTTGCTATTGGTACACAATGTGGCCCTGCCCGATGGTTGGGAGGACAGGCTACTGAACGACCTGAGCGATCCCATTGAACTGGACGCTTCGCCATTTCGCCCGTCGCTTTCGGCCGGCGAGGCGCATAGCCCTGCACACGGTGAAGACGCTCATCTGCTGCTGCGGCGTGCCGACATCGCCCTCGAGACGGCGCGTCGCCAGCGCAGCCCCTGGCAGTGCTACCAGCCGGGACAGGACGAGCAGCACTTCCGCCAGCTGACACTGATTCGAGACCTGCAGGAAGCGGCCAGAGAGTCCCAGCTGTGGATGGCCTATCAGCCCAAGATCGACGCCAGCACCGGGCGGGTATGTCAGTTCGAGGCGCTGATGCGCTGGCAGCATCCCAGCCTGGGATTCATCCCGCCGGATGAGTTCATTACCCTCGCCGAGCGCTCGGGCAACATCCGCCTGCTCACTCGCTGGATGATCGATAGCGTCTGCCACCAGCTTGCCGAATGGCGTCGCGCCGGGCAGCCCCATTCGGTCGCGATCAATCTCTCGGCCGAAGACGTTATCGATCCTCAGCTGGGGCAGCATCTGCTCAGCGTGCTGGACCATTATGGCCTCGACGTCGAGCAGCTGAGTCTCGAGGTAACAGAGAGCGCCGTAATGCAGGACCCTGCACTGGCCAACCGTTGCCTGAACGAGCTCAGACAAGCGGGGTTGACGGTGGCAATCGATGATTTCGGCACCGGCTACTCGTCGCTGGCCCAGCTCAAGCAGCTGCCGGTGGCCGCCTTGAAGATCGACAAGTCGTTCGTTATGTCGCTGGATACCCAGCCGGACGACGTTGTCATCGTGCGCTCCACCATCGAGCTGGGACATCGCCTGGGGCTGCGGGTTATCGCCGAGGGGGTAGAAACCGCTGCCATCGCCGCCATGCTGTGTGAGTTCGGCTGTGACGAGCTGCAGGGCTATTTGATTGCTAAACCGCTCCCGGGTCATGAGGTCGCCACCTGGCTCGCGCACTATCGTCCCCGCGACATCCTCCCCCTGGCATAGACTGGAGACTTTGATGCGCGTCATCCGCTCGCTACGACATATTCTATGGCGTTTCGTGTGCGCCGCTCTACTCGCCGCACTCTCTCTCAACGTTTCGGCCGGCAGCCGCTTGCTCGCCACCGGAGGCGTCACTCAGATCGAAGGCGCCGCAGGCGGTGGGCTCTCGCCCTGGGCGGTGCTTGCCGGCACGGCCAGTAGTGGCGAGGTGGGCCTGACCGCCATGGGGACCCGCGCCTGGTTGAACGACTATCGCCTCAGCGTCGGCGGCGTCGGACTAAACCTACATGACCATCTCGAGTTGTCACTGGCGCGGCAGCGGCTGGATTTAACCACCCTCGGGGGCGAACTCGAGCAGACTATCGTTGGCGGCAAACTGCGACTCTTTGGGGATCTGCTGTACCACCCCTGGGGCATCTGGAGTCTTGGCGTCCAGCACAAGTGGTTGGAGGATGGAGCCCTCCCCCGCGCGGTGGGAGCCACGGACACCCGCGGCACCGATCTCTATCTAAGCGGCAGCAAGCTGTGGTTTTCCGCCATCGCCGGCCGCAACCTGGTGACCAACCTCACCCTGAGACACTCGGCCGCCAATCAGGGTGGGCTGCTCGGCTACGGTGGTGATGCGAAGGATTCGGCCTCGCTGCTCGTCGAGGGCTCACTGGGGGTCTTCATTACACCGAACTGGATCATCGGGGCAGAGTACCGACAAAAACCCGATAACCTATCCTTTGCCGAAGAGGACGACTGGCAGAGTCTCTATAGCGCCTACTTTTTCAGCAAGCAAGTATCGCTCACCGCGGCCTGGCTGGAGCTCGGCTCCATCGCCGGTCTCGCCGATCAGCGCGGCGGATATGTGTCACTTCAGTTCGCCTACTGAGGAGAAATATCGTGCGTCACCGTTCTCGCGTCATGATGCTAGCAGCCCTCTTGAGCGCCATGCTGATGGCCGCAGGCTGCAGTCAGCGACAGTCGTCTCAAGCCCTTTTTGCCGAGTTGGGCGGCGAGCCTGGAATTTCGGCGGTGGTCGAGAACTTGATGTACCGGGTTGCCGATGACTCACATATCGTCGGCTTCTTCGCCAACACCAATATCGACCTCTTCGTTGCGTCACTGGAGCAGCAGCTATGCGACATTAGCGATGGTCCATGCGACTACCAGGGCCCACCCATGGATCGCGCGCATCAGCATATGGGCCTCGATGACAGCCACTTCAATCGCCTGGTGGAACACCTCGATGCCGCCATGATCGAAGAAGGCCTCCCATTACGGACACGCAATCGGTTATTTGCACGACTTGCCCCATTACACGCCGAGATAATGCGCTTGCAATAGACAGCACATTGGCAAAATCTCTCAGCGCACCTCTTGACGGCTAGCTACACTGAAGTTGCCGGGACGCTTCAGGATGCACCATGCCCGATCATTCCGATCAACACCGCTCTCGACGCCCGCTGGCCCAGCGCCGCCTGATGGGCTTGCTGTCAGGAGCCTTAGCCGTCGGTGCCACCCTGACCCTGGCCGTCAGTTGGCAGGTATCGCGTCACGCCGGTACGAGCACTGCTCTGGCTTGGCTAGCTGCCGGCGTGACCGTGCTGCTTGGCGTATCGTGGCTGCTGATCCGGGAGCTCGACCGCCAGCGCCATGAACACCGCCGCATGCAGCAAGCACTACATGATTCACGCCAGCGCCTGCTCGCCCAACAGCAAGCCTGGCACGAGTTACGCGATCTTCAGCATGAGGCGCGAGATAGTGATTTCTATACCAGTGTCCTGGCCTCTACCGCGCGTCTGATGAACGTGCCACGGGTCAGCATCTGGCTGCTGGACGATGACACCATGACCTGTCAGGCCAGCCTCGATGCAGCCCAGGTCGGCGAGCAGCTGCCCATCGCGGACCTCGACGGCTACCTTGGGGCACTCCGAGAATCCCCCAGCCTGGCCAGCGGCGAGGCGCAGCAGGACCCGCGCCTGGCCTGCCTCAATGACTACCTGTTAAAGCACGAGGTGGTCTCGATGCTCGATGCCGGTGTGTTCGTCGGCGGTGAGTTGCGCGGTATCCTGTGCTGCGAATCCCTGACCCCGCGTCGTTGGCAAGCCGAGGAAGTTAGCTGCCTACTGGCGGTCTCGGGATTGATCTCGCAGTTCGCAGAATCCCTCCGCCGCCGAGCGGCGGAGCAGGATCTGCACCGCTATCTGCACAACGACGATGTGACCGGCCTGCCGACCCTGCGCGGTCTCGACGCGCCATTGGAACGCCACCTCGACACCGGTCGCTTTTATCTGGGCGTGCTGCGCATCGGTGGCCTCAGTCAAATCAACGAAACCCTCGGCCAGCGCGGTGGCGACGAAGCGTTGAGCCTGATCGCCCAGCACCTGCAGCGCTACATGTCAGAGGCACTACCGGGTATCGATCTGGCACGCCTGCCCTCCAACCGTCTGGTGCTGGTCATACCGGATACCAGTCGCGATGTCGTGCACCAGCTGCTGGCCGAGCTGCTCGAGACCCTCAATGCCCACCCCTGGTGGGTGGCCAACCAGGCCTTTCAACTGCAGTTCGCCCTGGGCATTGCCAGCTATCCGGACCACTCTGACAGCGTCGAACAGCTGCTACAGCGCGCCGAGCTGGCACTCAAGGAGGCGCGCCATGATACCCGTCATTTCGTGGCCTTCTACGCCAGTGAGCTGAGTGAGTGGCAGCAACAGCAAAATCTGCTCGAGCGGGAGCTGCGCGAGGCCATCCGCAGCCAACAGTTCTGCGTCTACCTTCAGCCACAGTTCGACCATCACGGAACCCTCAGTGGGGCCGAGGTGCTGCTGCGCTGGCAGCACCCCGAGCGTGGCCTGCTCGTCCCCGGGGGCTTCATTCATGAGGCCGAGCGCAGCGGCCTGATTCGACCGATCGGCAACTGGGTACTGGAGCAGGCCGGGCAACTGCTGGCAGGCCCACTGGCCAATACCCCGCTTAGCCTGTCGGTCAACGTCTCGGTCCAGCAGCTACGCGACGAAGATTTCGTACCACGCATCGCCCGGCTGATGCACAGGCATGCCATTGCGCCGGGCCGGCTGACCCTCGAGGTAGTGGAATCGCTGCTGCTGGCACCTGGCATCAACCTGCAGCTCAAGGCGCTTCGCGATCTGGGGGTGGAACTGTCACTTGATGACTTCGGTACCGGCTACTCCTCGCTGCGCTATCTGCATGACTTCCGGGTCGACGAAGTCAAGCTCGACAAGGTGTTCATCGATGTGCTGCAGCATTGCGACGATGCCCCACTGGCGCGTTCTATCATCGCCTTGGCCAAGACGCTGGGACTCAAGCTGGTGGCAGAAGGCGTGGAAACCCCGTTCCAGCTAGACTATCTAAGCCGCCACGGCGTCGATCTGATTCAGGGCTACCATCTGGCCCGCCCCGAACCGGTCGCAGACTTCGTGGCACGACTCGAGTGTTCGCCGTCGCTGGTCGACCACGGCTGAGTCGAGGCGTAAAAAAGCCGGCCCAAGGGGCCGGCCACAGGGGGCAAGGCCCCCTACCCTGACGACGCGGTGAAGCGCGCGGCGGTTAGTCCGCGCGGCCTTGATCCGATTTACCGTGCTTGCCGTGACGCTTGTGATCATGAATCACGAAGCCCACCCAGCCGGCCATGAAAGCGACCATCAAGCCGACGGTCACCAGTCCGAAGATTACGGCGTCATCCCAGTACATGGCGTGTCTCCCGTGGCGTATGTGATGGCCTTACTGTAGCCAGCGAGAGAGGGAGCGGTTCTGATCTGGATCAAGTTTGCTCGGCCGCCAGGGCCGGGCGCGCAGCAGACTTGATCCAGATCAGTTTCAACGGCGAGTCAGGGCTGCTTGCGATCCTCGACCTGGGTGTGGTCGACGTCCTCGTCCAGCGGATGGCCCTTGGCTAGCTCGGCGCGACTGGCCTCGCGCACGCTAAGCACCTCGAGCTGGTAGCTGAGACGCTCGCCGGCCAGCGGATGGTTGGTATCGATGGTCACGCGCTCTGGGCCTACCTCGACCACGGTGACGACCTGCGGACCGGCATCGCCCTGGGTCTGGAAGCGCATCCCCGGGGCCAGATCGTCGACCGGAAACGCCCCTCGCGAGACCTCCTGGACCAGCTCCTCGCGGCGCACACCGTAGGCCTCGGCTGGCATCAGCGTGACACTCAACTCGGCGCCCACGGCCTGGCCATCGAGGGCACGCTCGAGGCCGGCGACGATATTGCCGTGGCCGTGCAGATACTCCAGTGGCGTGCCTCTGGCACGGGAATCGTCAAGCGCTTCGCCATTGGCATTCTTGAGCACGTAGTGCAGGCGAACCACACGCTGGGGGGCGATGGTGGTCATGGCGTCTCCTGTGAAGCGAAAAGTAAGCGTCGGCGTTCAGCCATCGCGGCGCAGTTGCCCAACCGGCATCTCCAGGCGCTGCTGCTTGTGCAACATGGTCAACAGCACGATGGCGCGCTCCTCGCCCTTGTGGGACTCGAACACCGCCTTGAGGTCACGGAAGGGGCCCTCGGTGATCTCGACGGTCTCGCCGGCGCGGAAGTAAACGTTGACCTGTGGTGCATCATCACCACTACGCGCTGCCTGATCGCGCAGCAGCTGCACCAGGGCGTCATCCACTGCCAGCGGCTCGTGACCGAAGCTGACCAGCTTGAGTACGCCGCGTGTGGAGCGAATTGGCCGCCAGTTGCTGGCCAGTCGATCGAGGCGAATGAACAGGTAGTAGGGGAACAGCGGCTCAGCCACCCAGACCAGCTTATCGCGGCGCTTCTTCTGCACCTCGAGAACCGGATGGAAGACCTCATAGCCCTGATTGTCGAGATGCTCGGCGGCGCGAAACGATTCACCGCCCTTGCACTGAATAATGTACCAGCGCGGAATAGCGTCAGTGGACACATCGCTAGGGGCATCGTTGGATTCGTGCATGGGACTCCTGGGATTACCGGCCGAATGTGGCTGGCGTCAACTCTGCGGCTCTGCAACAATCGCCGCTAGTGTTCGGCTGCCACAGCGTGAGTTTACCACTCCTAACAGCCGTCTTCCGCCCTGCACCGTGACCCATGGATCGGAGAGACTGCCCATGCCCACGCCCACCGCTCAGCGCAGCTGGCGCGCCGCCCTCGGCATCTTCCTGCGCGCCCCGGTCATCACCATGCTGTTTCTGGGTTTCTCCGCCGGGCTACCGTTCCTGCTGGTGTTTTCGACGCTGTCGGCCTGGCTGCGCAGCGATGGCGTGGAAGTGGCCGCCATCGGCTTCTTCTCGTGGATCGGTATTCTCTATTCGATCAAGTTCTTCTGGGCCCCGGTGGTCGACCGTCTGGCCCTGCCACTGTTGACGCGCACCTTCGGTCAGCGACGCGGCTGGATGCTGCTGGCCCAGGCGCTGATCGCCACTGGCCTGATCGGCCTGGCCAGCCTCGACCCTACACAGAATCTGGTGATCGTGGCTGCCTTTGCGCTGCTGGTGGCCTTCGGTTCGGCCACCCAGGACATCGCCATCGATGCCTTCCGCATCGAATCGGCGCCGGACGATGTCCAGGCCGCCATGGCCTCGACCTATATCATCGGCTATCGCGGCGGCCTGCTGGCCGCTGGCGCCGGTGCACTCTACGTCGCCTCGGCCTACTCCTGGGAGATCGCCTACCTGACCATGGCCGCATTGGTGGGTGTCGGTGTGATCACGGTGCTGCTACGCCCCGAGCCGGCCCGGCTATCGCTCAACACTCAACTCATTCATGAACCCCGGGTGCGCGCCTTCCTGCGTGCCAGCCGCGGCAAGCCCAAACCGCTGCGCCGTTTGGGTGCCTGGCTGATCGGCGCGGTGGTCTGCCCGTTCACCGACTTCTTCACTCGCCATCGCCTCAAGGCGCTATGGCTGCTGGTGTTCATCGCGGTATTCCGCATCAGCGACCTGGCCATGGCGTCGATGGCCAACCCGCTGTACATCGACCTGGGGTTTTCGCTGGCTACGATCGCCAACGTCACCAACGTGTTCGGCATCGCCATGAGCATCAGCGGCGGGATTCTCGGCGGACTGCTGGTGGCGCGCTATGGCATCGGCCCGATTCTGGTGCTTGGCGCCACGGCGGCGACCCTGACCAACCTGCTGTTCGCCGCCCTGGCACTGGCCGGCGAGAGCCTGCCCTTCCTGGTGATGGCGATCATCGGCGACAACCTGGCCAACGGCCTGGCCAGTGCGGTCTTTATCGCCTTTCTCTCGAGCCTGACCTCGAAGGCCTATACCGCCACCCAGTACGCGCTGTTCTCGTCGCTGATGACCCTGCCGGGCAAGTTCCTGAGCGGCTTCGGCGGCTTGGTAGTGGCCGCTGAGGGCTATGCCACCTTCTTCGTGATCGCCACTGCCCTGGGCCTGCCGGCGATCCTGCTGGCGATCTGGATCAGTCGCGACCGCGATCTGGTACCCAGGCCGACGCCCCGCGCCGCCTGACCCGAGCCTAGTCGCGCGGTGACTCGGGATCGCACAGCCAGACCAGTGCTCCGCGGGTATTGGCCCACTGGTCGCGCATCAGGGTGCGATACTGCCAGGCCTCGGCGCGACTGCCCGGCGCCGGCAGCCCCGAGGCCGGCAAACTGACCGCCCGGGCCTGCTCGTTGCAAAGCATCTCGAGCACATGGCCGTTGATCGCCTGTGCCTCGCGCAGCGCTTCCCGGGCTTCGTCAAAGCGCTCGAGACGATACAGCGCCAGCGCCCGCCCCATCATGACACCCAGCAAGGCTGTCTCCATGGGTTGGTAGCTGACCTCCAGGGCACGCTGGTCGCTGCCTTCGCGCAGTAGTTGGTCGAGCACCAGCTCGCGCAGCCCGAGGCTGTCCTGAGCATCGAGCGTCAGCAGCCGTTCGGCCAGCTCGCGGGAGTGCTCGCGGGCACCACGCTCCATGCCCACCACCAGCGCCAGGCCGGTACGCAGCAGCACGGCGTTGTCGGCAGCGTCCCACACGAAGGGGCCATCGCCCACGCCATCGAGCTGGGTCAGCCAGCGCTCGAGGCGCTGCGCCAGCGGCTCGAACAAGCTCGGCGCCATCCATGGGAGGCTGCCGAAACGGCTGGTCAGGGCCAGGGTCAGCGCCTGCATCACCTGCGGTGAGTCAAGCCACTCGGGGTGGGCACACAGCTCGGCGAGCCAGTCGCTGGCATGGGGCCAGGGGTCATCTTCGAAACCCAGCGCTGCGTCTTCGTCGACCAGCACCTGAAAGTGCTTCTGCCAGGCGGCAAACAGCGTGGCCTCGCGGGCACTGCGATGATATTCGCGGCTGCCATCCTCGGCGCTGACGAAGTCCAGCAGCGGCGCCGTAGGCAGCGCCTCGAGCAGCGCTTGAAGCGCTGCCAGCGGGTCGGCCAGATCCTCCTCGGAGTTGACCATCTGCTCGGCCAGGGTGGCGCCGGGGTTCTCGGCCAGATCGGCGAGGAACTGCAGCTGCTCGGGATCGAGATCACCCTGCCGCGACAGCCGCCGGAACCAGAACCGTGCACGCTCGCCGGCCTCTTCGACGTTGCCTTCGTGGAGCAGCAGCATGGCTTCGATATAGGCCAGGGTCGGCGAGTCGGGCAGCGCCTGCTGAGCGCGCACGAAGGCTTCGCGGGCGCTGGCCAGGTCGTCGTTGTCGAGGTGCATCAGACATAGCCGCTCCAGCGCCACGCCGCGCAGGAACAGTGGCCCACGGTCGAGCACCTCGTCGAGCAGCGCGGTACGCTTGCGATAGAAACCACGCTCCTGATAGAGATCGACCAGCAGTTCGAAGGCCGGCTCGGCCTGCTCCGGCATCCGCGCCCAGTCGGCGCCCTCGAACAGCGCCTCGAGAATCTGCTGGGCGCGGCCACGCTGCCCGCTCTCGGCAGCAATCAGGCCGGCCTCGAGCAGCGCCTGGGCCGGCGCATGGCCGCTGGCCAAGGCTGCCTTGAGGACGGGCCCCTTCCACTCGCGCAGCGACAGCATCCACATCAGGTGGCTGGGAATCGGCCCAGGAATCTCCACCGCGCCGCAGCAGTGCTTGGTCTTGCGCCCCGAATCGCACCAGCAGGGCTCATTGCGCCCCGGACGCGCCAGCGGCTCGCAGTTGAAATCAGCGCGCGCGAGTGGCGTTTGTGACCACAGCTCGGGCGCCAGCGCCTGGGCCAGCGCCAGGTCGTCACCGACCAGCGCACGGCCCTCATCCCGGGCCCAGGCCATGAACGACGGATAGTGCTCATTGTCACGAATCGCGCCGAGGGCTCCCGATGCAAAGCCCAGCAGCTGTTCTACCCATACCGCCAGCATCGCCATCTCCGCCGAAAAAAATCGCGATAGTCTAACACGCCGGCAAGCGCAGGCTCACCCTTCGACGCGTCGCCGACGCGCCCACTCCAGTAACGGCTGGCTACGCGCGTGCATGTCGAGCCGCGCACCGAGTCGCACCAGATTCCAGTAGTGGCCGTTGAGTGCCCGCGACAGCAGCAGGGTATCCGCCGGCGGCTGCAGGCGATCCATCGCCGCCCAGACCCGTGGGCTCAGTTCACGCAGGCGACGATGCACGCGCACATCGCCAAAGTCCTGCTCGCCAGGCGCGAACAGCGGCGCCACCGCCTCGGCGGATTCTCGATACAGCGCCAGCGGCGCGCCCTCGCCCTGGCGTCCGCCCATCTTGAGCAGCGCAGCATCCATCGCCAGCGGGTCGTGCACCAGGGTGGCATCGAGCAACTCAAGCATTTGCGCCAGCCGCTCCTCGGGTACCGCGATCACCGCCCCCAGGTCGTAGATCACCAGTCGGCCCTGGTCGTCGCAGGCGAAGTTGCCGGCGTGGGGATCGGCATGCAGTTCGCCGAAGCGAAACAGCTCCTCGGTCAGCCAGTCGGCAAGCGCCTCGGCGATGTGCTGACGACACGCCATGTCGGCCTGCTCCAGATCGCGCAGCGGCGTGCCCGACACATACTGCATGGCCAGCACTCGCGGGCCGCAGAAGTCCATCACCGGCGCGGGAATCACCACCTCCTCACGCTCGGCATAGCGCTGCCGATAGCGCGCCAGCGCCGCCGCCTCGGCGCGATAGTCGAGTTCGCCACGCAGGCTGTCAGCGAGCTCCTCGAACAGCGCATCGAGGCGCGCCTGGGGCACCTTGAACCAGCGCCCCAGGCGCATCATGCGACGCACCTGCGCCAGATCGCTCTCCAGCACCTCGGCCAACCCCGGATACTGCACCTTGAGTACCAGGGTCTCGCCGGCATGGGTCACGGCGCGGTGCACCTGGCCCATGGAGGCGCTGGCGAAGGGGCGCTCCTCGACCTCGCGGAAGTGGCTGTCGAGATCGCCGTACTCCTCGACCAGGGTGCGACGAATCTGCGCCCAGGGCATGGGTTCGGCCTGGCGCTGCAGCCGCGCCAGCTCGTCGGCCAGATCCGGTGGCAGCAGGTCGTCCCACTGCGACATGATCTGGGCCAGCTTCATGGCCGGCCCCTTGAGCTCTGAGAGCCCGGCAAACAGCGCCTCGCCCAGCGCCCGCCAGTCGCTGCTACCGCCCAGCCGACTCTTGAGCATAGCGCCGCCGGTGCGTGCCCCCAGGCCGAGTAGTCGTCGTGTTCGTCCGCGCTCGCGCATATCGATACAAACCTTATACATTCAAAACCAAGGGTACACCTGGCGAGACCGTCGCGATACTGGAAGAATATCCACTACCTACGACCATGAGTCACGCCATGCGCCTGATCATCGCCGAAAAACCCAGCCTGGCCAGGGCGATTGCCGACGCCCTGCCCGGCCAGCCGCGCCGCAGCGACGGCGCCATCGAGGTAGGCACCACTACCGTGACCTGGTGCCTCGGCCATCTGCTCGAGCAGGCACCGCCCGACGCCTACGACCCGCGCTACAAGCAGTGGCGGCTCGACCACCTGCCGATCGTGCCCGATCCCTGGCAGTTGATGCCTCGCCCCAAGGCCCGCGGCCAGCTGGCGGTAATCCGGCGGCTACTAAAAGCGGCCAGCGAGGTGGTGCATGCCGGCGACCCAGATCGCGAAGGCCAACTGCTGGTGCAGGAGGTGATCGAGCATCTGCGCTGGCGAGGCCCCGTCAAGCGGCTGTTGATCAACGACCTCAATCGCCCGGCGGTGGCCAGGGCGCTGGGTCGACTCGAGGATAACGCCCGCTACCAGGCGCTGTATCGTGCCGCGCAGACCCGCGCCCGGGCCGACTGGCTGTACGGCATCAATCTGACCCGTGCCTGGACCCTGACCGGTCGTCAAGCCGGCCACGACGGCGTGCTCTCGGTGGGCCGAGTGCAGACCCCGGTGCTCGGGTTGGTGGTGCGCCGCGACCTCGAGATCGCCAACTTTACGCCGCGCCCTTTCCATGTGCTATGGGCCGATTTCAGCGTCGCTCAGGGCCAGGTACGTGCCTGGTGGCAGCCCGGCGAGCAGCATCCCCTCGATGACCAGGGCCGGCTTCTGGCCCGCGCACCGGCAGCCGAGCTGGCTGCCCGGCTGCCGGACGCCGAGGGACGGCTCAGCGAACTCGACAGTCGCGACAAGCGCCAGGCGCCACCGCTGCCCTACTCGCTGTCGGCGCTGCAGGTCGATGCCGCACGGCGCTACAAGTACTCGGCCAAGCAGGTGCTGGATACCTGCCAGGCGCTCTACGAGCGGCATACACTGATCACCTACCCGCGTTCGGACTGCCGCTATCTGCCACGCGCGCATCACGCTCCTCTGGCCGACGCGCTGCCGAGACTATGTCAGGCCGATGCGACCCTCGCCGAATGGTGCAGCGGCGCCGATTTCACGCGCCGAGGCCGGGCCTTCGACGATGCCAAGGTTGGCGCCCACCACGCCCTGGCGCCTACCGGCAAGATACCCGACATGGCGCGACTCTCGGCGGTGGAGGCCAACGTCTTCCGCCTGGTGGTGCGCAACGTGCTGGCGCAGTTTCACGCCCACCTCGAAACCCGCGAGATCAAGGCGTGTTTCGAGGTCCTCGGCGAACGCTTCACGGCCAGCGGTAGCGAACTGCTGGTGGCCGGCTGGAAGCCGCTGTTCACCACCCGCGATGAGACCCCGCCGCTGCCGCCGCTGACGCGCGGCGAGCCGGCACGGGTCAGCGCTGCAGAGGTCGAGGATCGCGAGACGCGCCCCCCCGAGCCCTTCAACGACGCCAGCCTGATCAAGGCGATGATGAACGTCGCCCGCTATGTCGACGACCCGGACGTCAAGCGCACCCTGCGGGAATCGGACGGCCTGGGCACCGAAGCGACCCGTGCCGGCATCATCGAGACGCTGCTCGATCGCGGCTACCTGGTGCGCGCCAAGGCCGCACTGCACGCCTCCCGCACCGGCCATGCGCTGATCGCTTCGCTGCCCGATCCCGCCACGCGCCCCGAGCGCACCGCGCTGTGGGAGCAGCGCCTGAGTCGCATCAGCGAATCCGATGACAACGAACAGGCGTTTCTCGGCGCACTACTCGGCGACCTGCGCAGCCTGCTGAGTGCCGCCGACGCCGGGCGTATGCGCCAGGCCCTGGGCAGCGCCCAGGGCGTCGAGGCCGCCCCACCGCGACGCGGCACCGCTCGCAAGCAGAGCGCGCGAGGCAAGAAGCGCACCACTCAGCGGCGCCGGGCGGGCAAGCCCTCCGGGGGCAAGCCATGACCCAGCCTCAGCTGATCGTCGGGCCCGGTGCGCTGGGCCGTCTGCTCGCCGTGCGGCTCAGCGAGCTGGCACCGGTCACCCTGCTCGGGCGTCGTCCGCCGCCGACCAGGCTGGCCCTCACCGCCCCCGATGGTCACATCGTGCAGCGACGTTTGACCAGTGAGACGGCTGCCAGCCTCGCGGCACCCTTCCGCGGCACCCTGCACCTCACCACCAAGGCCTATCACGCACAGGCGGCGCTGGATGGCCTCGCACAGAAGCTGGCGCCCGATACCGCGCTGGTGCTGTGGCAGAACGGCTACGGGGTACAACGGACACTGACCCGCGACTGGTCAGGGCCTGTGCTGTGTGCCACCACCAGCGAAGGCGCCTATGTCACTGCGGACGGCGTGGTGCACGCCGGCCACGGCGAGACCTATCTCGGCCATCTCCACGGCGCATATGCCGATCTCGCCGAGCGGCTGGCCGCGCTGCTGAGCCGCGCCGGCCTGCACTGCCGGGCCGTCGGCGATATCGATACCCGGCTATGGCACAAGCTGGCCGTCAACGCCGCCATCAATCCGCTGGTGGCGCGCTGGCGGATCCGCAACGGCCAGCTCCGCGACCGGCCGTTTCGACCGCTGGTCGAGGCGCTCATCGATGAACTGGTGCTGGTCATGGAGGCCGAGGGCATTGCGCCGCCTGCGGAGGGCTGGCGAGCCCGGGTGTGGCGGGTCATCGAGGGCACCGCCAACAACCGCGCCTCGATGCTCCAAGACGTGCTCGCCGGGCGGCCTACCGAGCGCGACGCCATCCTCGGCCCGCTGCTCGACGCCGCGCGTCGCCACGGCCTTGAGGCACCGCAACTGAGCGCTCTTTACGACGCGGTAGGCTGAGACCAACGCAGCCACGCTGCCAACCCACCCTCGGGGCGATTGTTCAGCTGCAGCGTCACCCCCTGGCGGCGTGCGACCTGTCGCGCAATCGACAGCCCCAGGCCACTGCCTTCGACCTCGCGGTTGCTGCCACGTCGAAAGCGCTCGGTAACCAAGGCGAGCAGCGTCTCATCGATGCCCGGCCCGCTGTCGCATACCCTCAGCCAGGCCCGCCCGTCGGCGTAGCCCATCGAGACGCTCACCCAACCCCCCGGCGGCGTATAGCGCAGGGCATTATCGAGCAGGTTGCGAATCAACATGCCCAGCTCGGTGGCGTTGCCCTCGACCCAGACCGCTTCATCGGTATCGATGAACAGCTGCTGGTCACGGGCATGCGCCTGAGGCCAGGCCTCCGCAGCCAGTTCCTGGCTGAGCGCCAGCAGGTTGACCGACACCGGGCTGGTGTCGTTTTCCTGATCCAGGCGCACCAGCGCCAGCAGCTGCTCTACGACGCGTTGCAGCCGCTCGATACCGCCTTGGGCCCGCGGCAGGGCGTCCCGCTCGCCGGCTACGGCGTTATCCAGATGCACCCGCAGTGCCGCCAGAGGGGTGCGCAACTCATGGGCGGCATCGGCACTGAAGCGCCGCTCCCTTGCCAGCGCCTCCTCGAGTCTCGCCATGAAGTCGTTCAGGGCGTCACGCAGCGGCTGTAGCTCTCGTGGAACGGCGAGTTGGAGACGCCCCAGCTGGCCAGCGTCGCGTCCGGCGACCTGGCGCGACAGGCTCGCCAGCGGCCGCAAGCCGTAATGCACCACCAGGCCCACCAGCAGCAGTAGCGCCGGCAGCGCGATCAGCAGCGGCAGCAGGTTGCCCAACGCCAGCTGCCAGGAGAGATCGTCATGGAACCCCTCGCGCAGGCCGATGCTTAGCCAGCGCTGCTGATCGTCGAGAATCAGACTGAAGACCCGCCAGCGCTCGCCGTCATAGGTTTCCCAGCGATAGCCCTGGCGTTGCGGTGCCGGAAACGGGCCGGCGTCGTTCCACTCGGCGCCCATCAACCAGGGCGAGCCATCCGCCTCCCAGAAGCCCAGGGTGAGCATGCGTTCATCCTGATGATAGCGCGAGGGGGCGGCGGCCGGCGTCTGTGCTGCGTCCCCCTCATCACCGAACCAGCGCGACGGATGGCCCGGCTGGTCGAGGTGGCGGGCAATCCGCGCATACTCCTGCTCGGGGGTCCCCGGCGCCAGCAGCGAGGCGACGATCCGCCCCTGCAGACTCAGCTGCACATCGAGCACATCCTCGGCCTTGTGGTGAGTGACCTGATAGATGACGGCGATGATGATCAGCGTGGCAAGCGAGAGAACCAGGGCCAGGGTGACGATCAGATAGCGGCGAATCGACCTCATCAGGATGGCACCTCGAGGCGATAGCCGATGCCGCGTGTGGTTACGATCAGCGACTTGTCGAGCTTCTTGCGCAGATGATGAATATGCACTTCCAGGGCGTTCGACTCGACATCCTCGTCCCAGCCGTAGAGCAGGCTCTCCAGCCGTGAGCGAGGAATCACCTGGCCGGGGTGACGCGCCAACTCCAGCAGTAGGGCAAACTCGCGCCGCCCCAACTTCACTGCCTGGCCCTGCCATACCACGTCATGTCGCGCTTCATCGATCACTAGCTCGCCGAGCTGCAGCTGCGGAGAGCGACGCCCCTCCCCGCGGCGTGTCACCACGCGCAGCCTGGCCAGCAGTTCGGGCAGGTCGAAAGGTTTGAGCACGTAGTCGTCGGCGCCACCGTCCAGACCGCGCAGCCGATCGGCCAGGGCATCCCGCGCGGTAAGCACGATCACTGGCAGGGCATGGCGTCGGCGCAGTGCCGCGAGCACGTCGAGGCCATCCATATCAGGCAAGCCGAGGTCCAGTACCAAGGCGGAGAAGGTATCGCTGTCGAGCGCGGCCAGTGCGTCACCGCCTTGGCGCAGCCAGTCGACGGTATACCCCTCCCGATGCAGCGCCACGCGTATGCCCTCACCAAGCGACGGGTCATCCTCGACCAGGAGTATTCGCATATCAGCGTCCCGTAGCCACTGTTTGAGTTTCGCCATGCCTACTTAAGACTTTCTTAAGCCATGCTCGCCAAGCTAACACTAGCGAGGTGCCCCTCGCCCCTTCAACCGACCAAGCGAGGATGCTTGACATGACCCTATCACTGCACGCGCAACGCGGCCTGAGCTATCTGCAACAACACCCGGTAATCGAACGTCCAGAACCACCTGCTCCACTGTCATGGGACAGCCCAGCCCTCGATGTGATGATCGATCTGTCCCGTGTCGAGGTACCCGGCGTTGCCTATGACACGCCCATCGACGAGGCCCGTGCCACGATGGAGCAGCACAAGGTCCAGCAGCAGCTGGTCATGGATGCTGCCGGCCGACTGAGCGGCATCGTGACGCTACGCGAGGTTATCGGAGGACGTCGTATCACCATCGCCATGCACCAGCATGACATCGCCAGAAATGAGGTGACCGCAGGCATGGTGCAGACCCCCTGCGAGTCGCTGCACGCCATGCCGCTGGCCCAGTTGGAACGCTTGAGCGTTGGTCAACTGATCGAAACCCTGCGCGCCTCAGGCGACCAGTACCTGCTTGTCACCCAAGGCGACCGGGAGCAGCCACCACGGCTGCGCGGCCTGATCTCGGCTACCGACATCAGCCGCGCGCTGCGGTTGGACCTATCACTGCTGCCCGGGGCGCGCTCGTTTGCCGATATCTGCCAGGTGGTACTCGGCCACGAGCTATGAGGCTTAACCGGTATTGCGCAGCCCGGCGGCGATCCCCGCCATGGTCACCATCAACGCCCGTGACAATTCGGGGCTGATGGCCCCGTCGGCATCGCGGTTACGCTGCAACAGCTCGGCCTGCAGGCCATGCAGCGGGTCGATGTAGGGGTTACGCACGTCAATCGCCTGGCTAATCAGCGGCGTGTTCTCGAGCAGCGCCTGCTGATCGAGGATCTCGAGCAGCACGCCCTGAAGGCGGGTGAAGCGCTCGCGCAAATTCTTGCCCAGCGCCAGCAGTGCCGGCTCATCGACCAGCCGCCGCTCGTAGTAGGCGGTGATCTCGACATCCCCCTTAGCCAGCAGCATCTCGAGCATATCGAGGTAGGTGCCGAAGAACGGCCACTCACGGCGCATCTCGCGTAGCCGCTCGAGACCTCCCTCCTCTTCCAGGCGGGTAATGAAGGCGTCCCCGCTGCCCAGCCAGGCCGGCAGCATCAGACGTGTCTGGGTCCAGGCAAAGATCCATGGAATCGCCCGCAGGGTCTCGACCCCACCATCCTGGCGCCGTTTGGTGGGGCGGGAGCCCAGCGGCAGGCGGCCCAGCGCCCCTTCCGGCGTCACCGCGCGGAAATAGGGCACGAAGTCGGGGTCCTCGCGCACCACCCCGACGTAGCCGCGGTGGGCAATCTCGGCCAGGCGGTCCATCTCTTCGCGCCAGTGCGGCTTGGGTGCCGGCGGCGGCAGCAGGGTCGCTTCGAGCACTGCGCAGGCGTAGATCTCCATCGAGCGCAGCGCGATCTCCGGCTGGCCGAACTTGAAGCGGATCATCTCGCCCTGCTCGGTGACCCGCAGGCTGCCGTTCACCGAACCCGGCGGCTGGGAAAGGATCGCCGCGTGGGCCGGACCGCCGCCGCGGCCGACGGTGCCACCGCGGCCGTGGAACAGGGTCAGGTCCACGGCGTGTCGGTCGCATACCTCGACCAGGGTCTCCTGGGCGCGATACTGGGCCCAAGCGGCGGCCAGCTGGCCGGCATCCTTGGCCGAGTCGGAGTAGCCGATCATCACCTCCTGGCTATCGCCGACCAGGCGTCGATAGCCAGGCAGCGCCAATAACCGGTCGATCACGTCGCTGGCACGATTGAGGTCATCGAGCGTCTCGAACAGCGGCGCGATGGGCAACCGCACGTCGCCACCGACCTCCTGCATGAGCAGCGCCACGGCCAGCACGTCGGAGGGCTGCGCGGCCATCGAGATGATGTAGGTGCCGAGTGCCTCGCGCTGCTCGCGGGCAATGACCCGGAAGGTGTCGATCACCTCACGGGTCTCGGTGGAACACTCCCAGCGGCGCGGAATCAGCGGACGGCGGGATTCGAGCTCGGCGAGCAGGAAATCCTGGCGTTGCTGCTCGTCCCACTCGCGATAGTGGCCCAACTCGAGGAAGTCGGTGAGCTCCTCGAAGACCTGGCTGTGGCGGCTCGACTCCTGGCGCACATCCAGCTTGGTCAGGGTCACGCCAAACACCGCCACCCGGCGCAGGGTATCCAGCAGGGCGCCATTGGCAATGGTGTCGAGTCCGACATCGCATAGCGAGCGGTAGCACGCCAGCAGCGGCGCGTAGAGCTGGTCGCGGGTCTCGATGATCGGCCCACCCTCGTGGCTGCGGCCATCGAGGCACGCCTTGGCCCAGTCACGGGTCGCTTCGACCCGCGTGCTGAGACGCTTGAGCAGCGCCCGGTAGGGCTCGGGCTCATCGCCGACCTCGGCCTTCAGCGCGCTGTTGGCCTTCCACATCGACAGCTCGGCCTTGAGCTGTTCGAGGTCGCGCAGGTACAGATCGGCGGCCATCCAGCGCCCCAGCAGCAGCACCTCGCGGGTGACCTTGGCGGTCACGTTGGGGTTGCCGTCGCGATCGCCGCCCATCCACGACGCGAAACGCAGCGGCGCGGCGTCCAGCGGCAGACGCTCGCCGGCGGTCTCCAGCAGCAGGCTGTCGAGATCGCGATGGAAGTCTGGCACTGCCTGCCACAGGGAGTTCTCGATCACCGCAAAGCCCCACTTCGCCTCATCCACCGGCGTGGGGCGCTCGTGGCGGATCTCGTCGGTGTGCCAGGCCTGGCTGATCAACTCCTCGAGACGGCCGTGGGCACGGCTCGACTGCTCGGGATAATCGCCGGCGGCCTCGATGACCGACAGACAGTCGTCGATGGCGTCGTACTTCTGGATCAGGGTGCGCCGGATGACCTCGGTAGGGTGGGCAGTGAGTACCAGTTCGACACGCATCCCGGCGAGGGTCTCGACCAGCTTGCGCGGCGCATGCCCCTCGGACTCGGCACGCTGCAATAGCTCGCCGAGCACCGGCTGCGAGCCGGGCTTGTAGTCCTCGACCCGGCGGTAGCGGGCGCGGTAGTGCTGCTCGGCAATGTTGGCCAGGTTGAGAAACTGGTTGAAGGCGCGGGTCACCGGCAGCAGGTCGCGGTCGGGCAGCTTACGCAGGTACTCGATCAGCTCCCGACGGCTGGGCTGGTCGCCTTGACGGCCGCGCTTGGCGAAGCCGCGGATGGCCTCAATCTTGTCGACGAAGGCGCTACCCTGGTCGTCGGCAATGGTACGCCCCAGGCTATCACCGAGCACGCGTACGTTGTCGCGTAGCGATTCGTGCAGATCATCACTCATGGGCGGCGCCCTCCTTGCGATCATCAGGGGTGGCTTCATGGCGCTTGGCGTCTTGCCAGTGCGCCTCCATCTCATCGAGCGTCACCGACGCCGGCTGCTGGCCATACTCGGCCAGTGCGGACTCGACGTGGCGAAAGCGCCGCTCGAACTTGGCATTGGTGTTGCGCAGGCACTGCTCGGGGTCGGCCTTCAGCGTACGCGCTAGGTTGGTGACGGCAAACAGCAGATCGCCCACCTCGGCGGTGGCGTGGTCGCGGTCGCCGGCGTCCAGCGCCTCCTCGACCTCGGCCAGCTCCTCACGGATCTTGTCGATCACCCCGCGACTGTCGGGCCAGTCGAAGCCGACCCTGGCGGCGCGCTTGGAGAGCTTGGCGGCTCGCGACAGCGCCGGCAACGTGCGCGGCACGTCGTCGAGCACCGAGGCGCTGACGGAATCACTGCGCGCGGCGCGCTCCTCGGCCTTGAGCGACTCCCAGCGGCTGTTGACCTGGCGCGTCTGGACCTGCTCGGCGCTGACCCCGGCGGGCCGGCGCGAGGCCAGGCTGCCGTCGGGGAACACATGAGGATGGCGATGCAGCATTTTGGCGGTCAGGGTATGCACCACGTCGTGGAAGTCGAAGCGCCCCTCCTCGGCGCCGAAGCGTGCATAGTAGACGACCTGGAACAGCAGGTCGCCAAGCTCGCCGGGCAGCTCGTCGAAGGCGCGCCGCTCGATGGCATCGGCGACTTCGTAAGCCTCTTCCAGGGTGTGGGGGACGATGCTGTCCCAATCCTGTTTGAGATCCCACGGGCAGCCCTGCTGCGGGTCGCGCAGTACCGCCATCAGCGTCAGCAAGTCATCGAGGTCATAGCGAGGCTGGCTCATGGCTGCGGCCTCCGCTGACGAGCCTGGCGCGGCTTGCCGCCGCTGCGCAGGCGCTTGACGTCGATCACGTTGGGCAGCTGCTGAATGCGCGAGAACAACCGGCCGAGGGTCTCGAGGCCATCGACCTCCACGGTGATCGACATGCGAGCGATGCCGTCGTCCTGATCGGTGAGGGTATTCACCGACAGCACGTTGACGCGATCGTTGCTGAGCACGCCGGTCACGTCGCGCAGCAGCCCGGAGCGGTCCCAGGCCTCGATCTCGATATCCACCGGGTACTGGGTGCGCGCCCGCTCGCCCCACTCCACCTCGATCACCCGCTGCGGTTCGTCGAGGCGCAGCTGCAGGATATTGGCGCAGTCCTGGCGGTGCACGGTGACGCCGCGCCCCTGGGTGATGAAGCCCACGATGGGTTCTCCGGGCACCGGGTGGCAGCAGTTGGCCATGCTGGTCTTGAGGTTGCCGACCCCGAGTACGGTGATCGCGTCACCGTCACTCTTGCTCGGGGCACGCCGCGGCTTGGCCAGCAGCCGATCGAGCTGCTCCTGGTCATCTGACTCGCCAAACAGTTGCTGGGCCTGATGCAGCACCTGCCCGATGCGCAGATCGCCGGCGCCGAGCGCCGCGTACATGTCCTCGACGGTGGTGTAATTGACCTTGCGCGCCAGGGTCATGAGGTCCATGTCTTCGACGTCGAGGCGCTTCATCTCCTTGTCGAACAGCGCCTTGCCCTCTTCGAGATTCTGACTGCGCGCCTGCTGCTTGAACCAGGCCTGGATCTTGGCCCGCGCCCGCGAGGTTCGCACGAAGCCCAGCGAGGGGTTGATCCAGTCGCGACTGGGGCCGCCCTTGGTGGCGGTAAGGATCTCGACCTGCTGGCCGGTCTTGAGCTTGTAGGTGAGCGGCACGATGCGCCCGTTGACCTTGGCGCCGCGGCAGCGGTGGCCGATCTCGGTATGCACCCGGTAGGCAAAGTCGATGGGCGTGGCCACCTTGGGCAGGTCGATGACGTGGCCGTCGGGGGTAAACACATAGATGCGATCCGGGGCCACGTCGCTGTTGAGCCCTTCGCGCAGATCACCGAAGTCGCCGACCTCATCCTGCCACTCGAGCACCTGGCGCAGCCAGGCGATCTTCTCTTCGTAGCTGCGACTCTTGGCGTTGGTATCGTGGCCCTTGTAGCGCCAGTGGGCGCACACCCCCAACTCGGCCTCTTCATGCATGGCGAAGGTGCGAATCTGGATCTCCAGCACCTTGTTTTCCGGCCCCAGCACCGCGGTATGCAGTGACTGATAGCCGTTCTTCTTGGGGTTGGCGATGTAGTCGTCGAACTCGTTGGGTACGTGGTGCCAGCGTGAGTGCACGATACCCAGCGCGGTATAGCAGTCAGTCACCTCGGGTACCAGGATACGCACCGCACGTACGTCGTAGACCTGCGAGAAATCGATGCGCTTGCGCTTCATCTTGCGCCAGATCGAGTAGATGTGCTTGGCGCGACCGTCGACCTGGATGCGCGAGATGCCCTGGGCCTCGAGCAGTCCTTCGAGGGTCTGGACCACGTCGTGGATGTAGCGGTCGCGGTCGAGGCGTTTCTCGGCCAGCTGCTTGGCGATCGACTTGTAGTCGTCCTCGTGCAGGTAGCGGAAGGAGAGGTCCTCCAGCTCCCACTTGAGGTGGCCGATGCCCAGCCGATGCGCCAGCGGCGCGTAGATGTCGAATACCTCGCGGGCCACCCGCAGTCGCTTGTCGCGGGTCGCGTCCTTGACCTGGCGCAGCGCACAGGTGCGCTCGGCAATCTTGATCAGCGCCACACGCACGTCGTCGATCATGGTCACCAGCATCTTGCGCAAGTTGTCTTGCTGGTCATGCTGGGTCATGCCGTGGCTCGGCGTCTGGTGACTGATCGCCGCCATCTGCAAGACGCCGTCGATCAGCCCGGCCACTTCGCCACCAAAGCGCTTGGCCACCGCCTCGATGCCGATCAGCCCTTCACGGACAGCGCGGTAGAGCACCGCCGCTTCCAGCGCTTCCTGGTCGAGGGTGAGTTCACCGAGAATATCGGCCATCTCCAGGCCCATGCGAAAACTCGAGCCGTCGGCCAGCCAGGCCTTGTGCGGCTTATCGGCCTCCCTGGCCAGGCGATCGGCGAGTTCGCAGGCGTCGCGCATCTCGCCCTCGTCACGCAGCGTGACGTCCTCCTTCAGGCGTGCCAGCCATTGTGGTATATCGACCGCCCCGTCGGCGGTCAGCGGCTGATCCTCACGCACCTTAACCATGGGGTTGCGTTCCTCTTCTTGGGTGGCTCATCCGCCGCGTTCGAACAGCAGCATGGCTTCCAGATGAGCAGTCTGCGCGAACATGTCGGCCACGGCCGCGCGAGTGATTCGATAACCGCCTTGCACAAGGCGTGCCGCATCCCGCGCCAGGGTGGCCGGATCGCAGGCGATGTACAGCAACTGCGGAACCGCGCTTCCCGCCAGCTGGGTGCATACGATGTCGGCCCCGTCTCGCGGCGGGTCGAGCACCACCAGGCTCGGCGCCCAGTCCAGCACCTCGCACACCTCGGCGACCTGGGTCAGATCGGCCTGGCGCGCCTCGACGTTACCCAGGTCATTGCGTCTGGCATTGGCGGCGAGTCGCCCGACCATCGCCGGACTGCCCTCGACGCCCAACACCTCGCCGCCACGGCAGGCCAGCGCCAGACTCAAATTGCCCACGCCGGCGTAGAGGTCGAGCACGCGCGCAGCAGGATCAGGCGCAAGCCACGTCAGCGCGGTATCGATGAGACGCTGGTTGACCGTCGCATTGACCTGCACGAAGTCGCCAGGGGCAAACGTCAGCGTTACATCACGCCCGTCGGCGACAATGCGATAGCGCAGCTCGGGCTCGGCACTCAGCCACTCGAGCTGCGCCGCGTCGCGTCCCAGCCACCACGCCAGGCTGACGCCCTGCGCGGCTGCAAACGTCTGCCAGCGGACACGGTCGCCGGCGTGCTCGCGAAGCTGGCGCACCACCAGGGTAGCGCCCGCATCGCTGTCGATGAGTTCAATGTGTCCGACATGGCGCGGCGCCTCCAGGGCAGCCAGCTGATGGTGCATAGGCGCCAGCAGCGCCGTCAGCCGCGGCACCAGAATAGTGCACTGATGGATGTCGAGCAGATGATGGCTGCCCTTGGCGCGAAAGCCCAGGTGAATCCCCCCTTGGGCGTCGACCTTGACCCCCAGCCGGGCCCGCCGACGGTAGCCGTGGCCGTCTGCGGCCAGCACCTCGGGGGCTGCCGGCAGTGTGAGTGCTTCACGCGCCAGGTGCTCGCCGAGCACCGCCAGCTTGTGCTGACGCTGCCCCGCGTCGGCGAAGTGCTGCAGGTCGCAGCCGCCGCACTGGCCGAAGTGGCGGCACGCCGGCTCGACGCGCTGATCGGACGTCTCGATCAGCTCGCGCACATGGGCTTCGTCGTAGCGTTTACGCTGTCGATGTACCGCCGGCAGGACCCGTTCACCGGGCAGCGCACGCTCGATGAACAGCGCCTTGCCATCGGTGCGATGCGCCACCCCCCGTCCATCGTGGGCCAGGCGTTCGATCACTACGCTGTCGCCGTCGGCGAATTCGCGCACCGGCGCCTTGTCGCGCTGATGCAGCCCCGAGGTGCCCGAGGCCGGGCGCGCCGCACGGCGCCTGCCGAGCATCGCCATCAGACCTCCGGCGCGAACAGGCCAGTGGACAGATAGCGATCACCGCGATCACAGACGATGAAGACAATCACCGCATTCTCGACCTGTTCGGCAATACGCAGCGCACCGGCCAGCGCTCCTCCGGACGAGACACCGGCCAGGATGCCCTCCTCGCGAGCCAGGCGGCGCATGTGCTCTTCAGCTTCATGCTGGCCGATGTCAATGACGCGATCGACCCGGGCCGCATCGAAGATTTTCGGCAGGTAGGCGGCCGGCCAGCGGCGAATCCCGGCGATGCTGGCACCGTCTTCGGGCTGCAGGCCGACGATCTGTACCGCCGGGTTCTGCTGCTTGAGGTACTCGGAGACCCCCATGATGGTACCCGTGGTGCCCATCGAACTGATGAAGTGGGTGATGCTACCGTCGGTCTGCTGCCACAACTCCGGCCCGGTGGTACGAAAATGCGCCAGCGGGTTGTCGGGGTTGGCAAACTGATCCAACGCCTTGCCCTCGCTGCGGGCGATCATGGTATCGGCGAGGTCGCGGGCCCCCTCCATGCCGGCATCCTTCGATACCGTGATCAGCTTGGCACCAAACGCCGCCATGGCCTGCTTGCGTTCGCTGGAGGCACTCTCAGGCATGATCAGCGTCATGTTATAGCCCTTGATCGCGGCGGCCATGGCCAGGGCGATACCGGTATTGCCCGAGGTCGCCTCGATCAGGGTGTCGCCGGGGTTAATCTCACCGCGGGCCTCGGCCTGCTGAATCATCGACAGCGCCGGGCGGTCCTTGACCGAACCGGCCGGATTGTTGCCTTCGAGCTTGGCCAGCAGGGTATTGTTGCGCCCCGCGGCAATGCGTTTCAGGCGCACCAGTGGCGTGTTGCCGACCACATCCTCGAGCGTGGGGAAGTGCATGCGAAGCGTCCTTCTCAAAGCGTATACGACAATTATATCCGTGCCCGTCGGCAGGTGACAGGGATGCTCTCTCGGTGTGGCATAATGAATGGATCGAATGCCGCGCGGATCCAAGGCCATGCCGATCAGAACCCGACTGCTGCTGTTGGCGGTCGTCGTGCCGCTGGCACTGATGCTGACCCTGACCCTGCTCGCCCTGCAGCACGACAGCCAGGTGCGACGCGACGCGCTCGAACAGCGCACCCTGGGCAGTGCCCTGCTGCTGCGTCCCTCTCTCGAACATGCCCTGCTCGACCACCACCAGACCTGGCTGCCCGAACTGCTCCAGCGGCTGCAGGACATCCCCGAGATACGCGCCGTCAGCCTGCGCGACGCCGCCGGCACAGCCACCCTCGAGCTGGGGCAGCAGCAGTCGGTGCTGGACGACTACGCGGCAGCCCCACGCCTGGATGAGCGCGACGGCGGCTGGCGCCTGGTGCTTCCTCTCGAGGGTGCCAACCAGACGAACTATCTCGACCTCAGCGTCGACACCACCGTGCTCCAGCTCGCCTTTTACCGCCATCTGACCGCCGCCGCGCTGGTGTGGCTGGTCTCGGGACTGCTGCTGTTCCTGTTGACCTATATCGTCTATCGCCGCATCGACCGCCCCATCGAAGAGCTCCAGGAGCTGCTGCGCCGACTCAACGCCGGCGACTACCAACTGCGCCTGGCACGACATGGCCCACCCGAGCTGGGAGGCCTGGCAGCCAGCGTTAATACCCTCTCGGACCATCTCGAGAATGCCCACGAGGACATGCAGCGTCACATCGATCAGACGACCCGCGACCTGCAGGAGTCGATGGAGACCATCGAGATTCAGAACATCGAGCTCGACATGGCTCACCGCCGGGCACTAGAGGCCAACCGTATCAAGTCCGAGTTTCTGGCCAACATGAGTCATGAAATCCGCACGCCGCTCAACGGTATCATCGGCTTTTGCCAGCTGCTCTCACGCTCGCCTCTCGACGCGCGTCAGCGCGAGTGGCTCGAACACGTCAGCAAGGCCTCGGACAGCCTGCTGGCACTGATCAACGACATCCTCGACTTCTCCAAGCTCGAGGCCGGCAAGATGCAGCTCGAGAGCGTCAATCTCGACATCCAGGTGCTGGTCGACGAGGTACTCGGCTTGCAGGGGCCACAGGCTCATCACAAGCAACTGCACCTGCTGGGCCTGGTCTATGACGACGTGCCCGAACAGCTGCAGGGCGATCCGCTACGCATCAAGCAGGTGCTCACCAACCTGATTCACAACGCCATCAAGTTCACCCAGCGCGGCGAGGTGATCGTCAGGGTGATGCTTGACGACACTGACACCCAGCGCGTCACCCTGAGGATCAGCGTCAGTGATACCGGCATCGGCCTCAGCGAGACTGCCTGCCAGCGGCTGTTTCAGGCGTTCAGCCAGGCGAGCGCCAGCGACAGCCGACATTATGGTGGCACCGGCCTGGGGCTGATGATCTGCCGTCAGTTGGTCGAACAGATGGGCGGTGAGATCGGCGTCGCGAGCGAACTCGGGCATGGATCGACCTTCAGCTTTACGCTGCCACTTCAGGCCCAGCGACTCGACCCCCGCGCTCCTGAGCTGGCCCTCGGTGGGCTACGCGTGGCCTTCGACGAGGCCCACCCGGCCACCCACCATGCCATTGCCCACCTGCTCGACCAGTGGGGCGCCTCCGTCATCCCCATGGATGCCGAGGGTCCCCCTGACTTGCTGATTGCCGGGCTACAGTACGAAGATCTGGCGCCGGCTCGCTTGGCCAGCTGGCAGAAGTGTCTCGACGCCAGCCACTGCCCCTGCATCCTGCTGGTACAGGCTGGCCCAATGGAGCTCCCCGAGCTGCGGCTTCCTCACGGCGGAGAGCTGCTAAGCCGTCCTCTGTCACGCCAGACACTGGCTGCCAGTATCGAGCGGCTGATCTCGCCTCGCGCGCTGCCGGCGCCACCGTTCGAATCCCACTCGCCACGGCTGCTGGTGGTCGACGACAACAGCGCCAACCGCCGGCTGCTCGAGGCCATACTCGACGACCTCGGCCTCTCGGCCCAATTGGCCGCCAGCGGCGAGGAAGCACTGGCCCTGGCGCAGGGCGAGCATTTCGACCTGGTGCTGATGGATATTCGTCTGCCGGGCATGGACGGTATTGCCACGACCCAAGCACTGCGGCGTCTCGATGCACGCTGGCGCAACTGCCCGGTGATTGCGGTCACCGCTCACGCCATGCAAGAGGAGCGCCAGCAGTTGCTGAACAGCGGCCTGCAGGAGGTGCTGATCAAGCCGGTGGACCATGCCGCGCTGCGCGATCTGCTCACACGTCGCCTGGCTATCGGCGAACCGTCGAGTGAAGCGAGGCCAGCGGCGGAACAGGACGAACTCGCGGTGGTCGACCTCACCCTTGGCACGCAGCTGGCCGCCGGACGCGAGTCGCTCGCCTGGGACACCCTGCTGCTGCTGATCGACAGTCTCGATACCAGCGAAGCCGAACTGCGCAGCGCCTGGCAGGCCGGCGACGAGGAAGCCTTCCTGGATGCCATCCATGCGCTCAACGGTGCCTGTCGCTACTGCGGTGTGCCGCAGCTGGCGCTGCTAGCCGAAACCCTCGAGACGCGCCTGCGCAGCCGGGGTCTGCACGGCGTGGCCCCGCTGCTCGACGACCTCTATGCCGCCATGGCGCGCCTCGCCGACTGGCGTCGGCAGCACGCGCCGGCCGCTCAGCCCTCGAGCACCACGAATGCCAACGCCAGTCCGTCGTCATCGGATAACGACAGGTGAAGGGTCGCCACGCCGGCGGCCTGGGCCTGCTCGTGGGCTCGACCGACCAGCACCAGCGAGGGGCGGCCAAGCGCATCGTTGACCACCTCGATCTCGGTCCAGCGCATGCCGTGGCGAAGCCCGGTACCCAGCGCCTTGAGAAAGGCCTCCTTGGCGGCGAAGCGTTTGGCCAAAAAGGCCGCCGGCTGAGGATGATGGTAATAGCGAGTCAGCTCGGAAGGTCCCAGCAGGCGCTGCGCAAAGCGTTCACCGTGGCGCGCTATACCCGCCGTAAAGCGGTCGATGCGTGCCAGGTCGTTGCCGATCCCCAGTATCATCGCCAATCAGCCGTGCTGGTGACCATGGGCATGGTCATGATCGTACTCGTCCAGCGCCGCCAACAGCCCCGCTTCCTGACCGGCAATCACCAGGCGCTTCATCTCGGCTACCGCCTCCTTTAGCCCCACGAACATCGCACGGGCAATGATCGCATGGCCGATGTTGAGCTCATGAATGCCGCCGATGGCGGCGATGGCCTCGACGTTGTGGTAGTGCAGGCCATGGCCGGCATTGACCGTCAGGCCCAGCTCGAGGGCCATCTCGGTCGCTGCGGCGATGCGCGCATGTTCATCTCTGGCCGCCTGTCCGCTGGCCTCGGCGTAGGCGCCGGTATGCAGCTCGATGACCGGTGCACCGGCCCTGGCGGCGGCCTCGATCTGAGCCGGCTCCGGATCGATGAACAGCGACACCTCGCTGCCCGCAGCCGCCAGCCGCCGGCAGGCGGCCTGCACCGCCTCGAACCCGCCGACCACGTCCAGCCCACCTTCAGTGGTCAACTCCTCACGCTTCTCCGGCACCAGGCAGACATGCGCCGGGCGCACCTCCTCGGCCAGTCGTATCATCGCCTCGGTGACCGCCATCTCGAGATTCATGCGCGTATTGAGGGTTTCAGCCAGCAGCCGAATATCGCGCTCCTGAATGTGCCGACGGTCCTCGCGCAGGTGCACGGTGATACCGTCAGCGCCGGCCTCTTCTGCCAACAGCGCGGCCTGGACGGGGTCCGGATAGCGGGTACCGCGGGCCTGGCGCAGGGTCGCGACATGATCGATATTGACGCCGAGCTGGATACGGGGCGCATGCATGATGGGTCTCCAGGGGATGGAAGGTTGAGCATCTGCCGCCGTACGCGGCAGCGCTTGGCTATCAGGATGGCGCGCCATGGCGACGCGCCGCAAGACGCTGCATCAGCTCACGCGAGCGCAGTGGTCGAGCGCCCAGCAGCGGCATCAGTGCCGCTCGGGTCAAGGCCTTGGCGGGACCGGCCAGTCCCGGCGCCTCCCACTGGCCGCTGGCCAGCAAACGCAGGGTGCGGCCATCGAGCCCTTGACTGGCACCTGGCGGCAGCGTCTCGAAGGCGCGCGCCTCACCGCGATACACATAGCGACGCTGCGGGTCGAGCTCGCCGTCATTCAGGTCACGAAACCGCGGCTCGGCATCGAGCAGTTCAAGCAGCGCCAGCTCCAGCCGGCGCAGCGCGCTGGCTCTTGCCTCCGGTCGCGGCAGGGCCTCGAGGGTAGCGCTGTAGAAGGCGAACACCTCGCGCCCCGGCAGCTCCAGCGGCAACACCCGCGCCAGCAGCTCGTTGGCATACAAGCCACACAGCAGACCCTCGCCGGCCAGCAGCGCCGCACTACCGGTACTCTCCATCAGCCGCAGGCGCTTGAGTTCACCGCTACCCACCCAGGTCACGTGCAACGGTGCAAACGGCTGCAGACGGCCCCGCGAGCGGCTACCGGGACGCTGCACGCCCTGCGCCACCGCCCTCACCCGCCCATGACCCAAGGTCAGCAGATCGACCAGCGCACTGGTCTCGCGGTAGGGGCGCTTATGGAGCAGGAAAGCAGGTTCGGGCTGCATGATCGATCCTTGGAAGCGTCAGGCGACGCGTGGCGCCCGACGCGCGGCGCCTAATCCAGATGGTATCCCAGGCTCTTCAGTGCGCGCTCGTCGTCCGACCAGCCTCGCTTGACCTTGACCCACAGGTTGAGCATCACCTTGCCGCCCAGCGCGCGCTCCATATCGAGACGCGCCTCGCGGCCGATGCTCTTGATGCGCTCGCCGTTCTCACCGATCAGGATCTTCTTCTGGCCCTGGCGCTCGACCAGGATCAACGCGCTGATATGGGTGACGCGGTCGGTTTCGCGAAACTCCTCGATCTCCACGGTCATCTGGTACGGCAGCTCGTCGCCGAGTTGGCGCATGACCTTCTCGCGCACCAGCTCGGCTACCAGGAAGCGCTGAGTACGGTCGGTAACCTGGTCATCCGGGTAGTAGTGGATACTCTCCGGCAAATGCTTGGCGACCTCGGCCTCGAGCTCCGGCACATTGGTGCCGTGCTTGGCCGACAGTGGCAGGATCGCCGCAAAGTCGCGCTTGGCACCTACCTGCTCGAGCCACGGCAGCAAGCTGGCCTTGTCCTCCAGCCAGTCGACCTTGTTGACGGCCAGAATCACCGGCGCCTTGACGTGGGTCAGCTTGTCGAGCACCACCTGATCTTCAGGCATCCAGCGCGTGCGGTCGATGATGAACACCACACAGTCGACGTCGCGCAGCGCCTGACTGGCGGCCTGGTTCATGAAGCGGTTGATCGCCTTGTTACGATCCTTGGACATGATGTGCATGCCCGGGGTATCGACATAGATGATCTGGTTGTCATCCTCGGTCTTGATGCCCATTACCTGGTGGCGCGTGGTCTGCGGACGCCGCGAGGTGATGGAAATCTTCTGACCGAGTATACGGTTCATCAGCGTCGACTTGCCGACGTTGGGGCGGCCGACGATGGCTACGAATCCACAGCGTTGGGTCATGTCCGCCCTCCTCGCGGTTCGAGCAGCGCCAGTGCCTTATCGGCGGCCTGCTGCTCGGCATGGCGGCGGCTTGAGCCGACGCCGACAGTGGCGGCCTCGAGCATCTCCACCTGACATTCGATGGTGAACGTCTGAGAATGTGCCTCGCCCTCCACCGATAGCACCTCATAGCGCGGCAGCGGCGACTGCCGCGACTGCAGAAACTCCTGTAGCCGGGTCTTGGGATCCTTCTGGGTATCCTGCAGGTCGATGGCCTCCAGACGCTGCGCATACCACGACAGCACCCGCGCCTTGGCCACGTCCATGCCGGCATCCAGGTAGATGGCACCGATCACCGCCTCGACGGCATCGGCCAGGATCGAGTCGCGACGATGACCGCCGCTCTTCATTTCGCCGGAGCCCAGCCGTAGGCATTCGCCGAGCTCGAACTCACGGGCCAGCTCGGCCAGGGTCTGGCCCTTGACCAGTTGAGCGCGCAGCCGCGACAGCTGGCCCTCACGGGCATCTGGGAAGCGCCGGAACAGCGCCTCGGCAATGACGAAATTGACAATCGAGTCGCCGAGAAACTCGAGACGCTCGTTGTTCTGCCCGCCATAGCTGCGATGGGTCATGGCCAGCTCCAGCAGGCCGATGTCGGCGAACGCGTGGCCGACCCGACGGCTGAAACCATTCAAGGGGTTACTCACGAAACTCCTGCACTTTGTTGTGTCCTGTTAACAATGAATAGCCTGATGCGCGGCATATTGCCATGCATCAGGCCTTGTTGCGGTCGCCGGCGGGCCCGGCGTCAATGAATGCGGCGCACCGAGCCGAAGCTCGGCAGGCCGCCGTCCCAGTGCATCCACACCGCAAACGCCCGACCGACGATGTTCTCCTCAGGCACGAAGCCCCAGTAGCGGCTATCGTTGGAGTGGTCGCGGTTGTCGCCCATGGTGAAAAAGTGACCCTCCGGCACTTCCAGCTCGCGCATCTGCGGGCCTGGGTCGCGGGGGTTGTTATAGATCTGGTGAGCCTGGGCACCGAGCAGCTCTTCAAGCAACTCCTCGCCGGGCTGCGCCAGGGGATCGGTCTCGATCAGGCTGCTCGGCACCGCCTCGCCATTCACGTAGAGCTGTTTGCCTTCGTAGCGGATGCGGTCACCCGGCAGCCCTACGACACGCTTGATGAAGTTGATCGAGGGTTCCTGCGGGAAGCGGAACACCATCACGTCACCACGCTCGGGATCGTTCATCTCCACCACACGGGTGTTGACCACCGGCAGACGCAGCCCATAGGTGAACTTGTTGACGAGGATGAAATCGCCCACTTCCAGGGTCGGACGCATCGAGCCCGAGGGGATCTGAAACGGCTCGACCACGAAGCTTCTCAGTAGCAGTACCACCAGCAGTACCGGAAAGAACGAGCGCGAGTAATCCACCGGCCACGGCTCGCGCGCCAGCTTGCGCCGCGTGGCATCGTCAAGGCCATCACCGCGCTCGGCTTCCACCGCTGCCAGGCGTGCACGCCGCGCACGCCCCCACCACACCACATCCAACAACCAGACCAGACCGGTGACCGCGACGGCCACCACCAGCAACAGCGAAAAGTCCATGCCAATCCTCGTCCCTAGTCATTCACCTTGAGCACGGCGAGGAAGGCATCTTGGGGAATTTCCACCTTGCCGACCTGCTTCATGCGTTTCTTGCCCGCCTTCTGCTTCTCGAGCAGCTTCTTCTTGCGGGTCACGTCGCCGCCGTAGCACTTGGCAGTCACGTTCTTGCGCAGCGCCTTGACGGTGGAGCGTGCCACCACCTGGCCACCGATGGCGGCCTGAATGGCCACGTCGAACATCTGCCTGGGAATCAGCTCCTTCATCTTCTCAACCAGGATGCGCCCGCGACTATGGGCATGATCACGGTGAATGATCGCCGCCAGGGCATCGACCTTGTCACCGTTGATCAGGACGTCGAGGCGCACCAACTTGGCAGCCTCGAAGCGCTCGAAATTGTAGTCCAGCGACGCATAGCCCTTGGAGATCGACTTGAGGCGGTCGAAGAAGTCCATCACCACCTCGGACATCGGCAGCTCATAGGTGAGCTGGATCTGATTGCCCAGGAACTGCATGTCGAGCTGGGTGCCGCGACGCTGCTCGCACTCGGCAATGACGTTACCGACGAACTCCTGGGGCACCAGGATACTGGCTCGCACGATCGGCTCGCGCATCTCCTCGACGTTGGCCATGTCGGGCAGCTTGGACGGATTGGAGACGTAGTTCACCTCGCCACTGTCCATGACCAGCTCGTAGACCACCGTCGGCGCCGTGGTCAGCAGATCGAGATCGTACTCGCGCTCGAGGCGCTCTTGAATGATCTCCATATGCAGGGTGCCGAGGAAGCCGACCCGGAAACCGAAGCCCAGGGCGTCGGAGTTCTCCGGCTCGTAGGCCAGCGAAGCATCATTGAGCGCCAGCTTCTCGAGGGCATCGCGGAAGTCCTCGTAGTCGTCGGCACTGACCGGGAACATGCCGGCATAGACCTGCGGCTTGACCTTCTGGAAGCCGGGCAGGCGCGGCACGTCGGGCGTCTTGGTATGGGTGATGGTATCGCCCACCGGCGCGCCCTGGATCTCCTTGATGCCAGCCACCACGAAGCCCACCTCACCGGCACGCAGCACGCCGGTCTCACGGCGCAGCGGAGTGAAGATCCCTACTTCATTGACCTGCCAGTCACGGCCGGTGGAGTTGATGCGAATCTTCTCGCCCTTCTTCAGGGTTCCGTCGAACAGCCGCACCAGCGAGACCACGCCGAGGTAGTTGTCGAACCAGGAATCGACGATCAACGCCTGCAGCGGTGCCTCGGGATCCCCCTTGGGCGGTGGAATGTCGCGCACCAGGCGCTCGAGCAGTGCTTCCATGCCTAGCCCGCTCTTGGCCGAGACCTGGCAGGCATCGGTGGCATCCAGCCCGATGATCTCCTCGATCTCCTGGGCCACCTTGTCAGGGTCGGCCTGGGGCAGATCCATCTTGTTGAGTACCGGCAGCACCTCGAGGCCCTGCTCCACGGCGGTATAGCAGTTAGCTACCGACTGAGCCTCGACGCCCTGGGCGGCGTCCACTACCAACAGCGCGCCTTCACAAGCGTAGAGCGAACGCGACACCTCGTAAGAGAAATCCACGTGGCCGGGGGTGTCGATGAAGTTGAGCTGGTAGGTGTTGCCATCCTCGGCGTGGTAATCGAGGGTCACCGACTGCGCTTTGATGGTAATGCCACGCTCGCGCTCGATATCCATCGAATCGAGCACCTGCTCCTTGAGCTCACGGTCACTGAGCCCACCACAGATCTGGATGATCCGATCAGAAAGCGTCGATTTACCGTGGTCGATATGGGCGATGATCGAGAAATTGCGGATATGCTTGAGCTTGTCGTGGGACACGTCGTTGGCCATCGAGTCAATTCTGCCTTTCAAGAAGTCGGCGTAGCGCGCCAGGACGTCACTATCGAAACCGCTATCACATCTAGGGAGGGTCGACAGGAGGGCAGCAGGCGCATGCCGGTGAGCAAATTGCGCTCATTGTACCGGCATGCGCCTGGCAGGAACAGCGAAGCCGAGCCGGCTTCGCAGTTGACTTACTCGCTGGCGTCGAGACGCAGCGCCACGAACAGTGAACGGCCGTCACGATAGAGACGCACCGGCACGGCACGATCCCCGTCGATGGCCTCGACGACCTCGAGCAGCCGCTGCGGCGAATCGATGGCCTGCTGGTCCAGCGAGACGATCACGTCTCCCGAACGGATACCCGCCGCGGCGGCGGCTCCCGTGGGGTCGACGTCACGCACCTGCACGCCACCCTCGATCCCGAGGCGTTCACGCTCGGCTGCATCGAGTTCGACCACGCTAAGCCCGAGCCGCGCCTGACGGTCGCTGGTATCCTGCTCGTCGGCAGCCTCGTCGCCGTTGGCATCCGGCCAGCGCCCCACGGTGACGTCCTGCGAGCGCTGTTCGCCATCCCGCATCAGGGTCAACTCGACGTCGTTGCCCGGACTGACGCGACCGATCAGGCGTGGCAGTGTGGTCGACGACTCGACCTCCTCGCCATCGACTTCGAGAATCACGTCGCCGGCGCGCAGGCCACTCTGGGCAGCCGGGCCTTCCGGGTCGAGATCGGCAATCAGCGCACCGCTTGGGCTATCCATGCCGAACGATTCGGCCAGATCCCGCGACACCGGCTGAATCACCACGCCCAGCCAGCCGCGACTCACTCGGCCATCGTCGCGCAGCTGATCGGCGATATCCATCGCTACGCTGATCGGTATCGCAAACGAGAGCCCCATGAAACCGCCACTGCGGGTGAATATCTGCGAGTTGATGCCCACCACCTCGCCGTCGAGGTTGAACAGCGGACCGCCGGAATTCCCCGGATTGATCGCCACGTCGGTTTGTATGAATGGCACGTAGGCGTCACGCGGCAGAGTACGATTGATGGCGCTGACGATGCCCGCCGTCACCGAGTGGTCGAAACCAAACGGCGAACCGATGGCGGCCACCCACTCACCGACGCGCAGGTGATCGGAGTTGCCCAGGGTCAATGTTGGCAAGCCCTCACCGTCGACCTTGAGCAGCGCCACGTCGGTACGACTGTCGGCACCGATCAGCTCGGCCTCGAGCTCGCGTCGATCATTGAGCCGCACCAGAATCTCGTCGGCGCCTTCGACCACGTGGGCATTGGTCAGAATGTAGCCGTCTTCGCTGATGATGAAGCCCGACCCCAGCGACTGGCGTTCTTGGCTGCGACCACGCCCCTGACCCGGCGGGCTCGGGAACTGGTCGCCGAAGAAGTGGCGGAATATCTCGGGGATGTCCTGCCCCCCGGGGCCACCGAACTGCTGGCTACGCGACGCAACCTCGCGGGTGCTGGCGATATTGACCACCGCAGGCGCGGCCTCCTCCACTAGCTCGGTAAAATCAGGTAAGCCGCGAGCCTGGGCTGACTGCCAGGCGAAGGCGGCGATCATCAACAGCAACCACAGCGATAGATGTCGTGTCGTGCGTTCCATAAGGTGCTCCTGCGACGGCGTTGAGACACTCAGTGCGGGGATAATGAACGCAGCACCTGGCACGGCGCTGCGCCGGGGAGTAACAAGATCTGCGAGCGGACGCTGCGCGGCATCATGGCGTCGACTCCTGCGCGGCATCCTCGGCGTCGACCGCCAAGCGCTCGGGCTGCCACTCGATATGCTCGACGATCCGCAGCAGCACCTGCGGCGGCAGCTCACCCAGGGCCACGATCTGCATGGGCTGACCGCCGACGTCATCGTGACGCACCGCTGCATAGGAGATCCCCAAACGGTGCATGCCCGGCGAGAGTGCCTGACCATCGGCATCGAGCGGCTCGACAAACAGGCTCAGGCTCGACAAGCCATCGCTGAACAAGCGATGCCCCACGGCATCATCATGCACGCTGCTGCGGGTCGAAACCGGCTGCGGCGCATAGCCCGGCGGCAGCCAGCCTGGCGTCCAGGGATCGGGCGGCGCCTGGCGCAGCTCGTCGAGGCGCACGTGGCCATCGTAAAGATAGGCGCGCTCGAGGTCGGTAATCTGGAAGGTCTCGAGCACGCGGCCGTTGTCATCCAACAACAGCTGCTTGAGTGGCAGCGCCGTGGCGCGATCCAGCCATACTCGATGCCCGTAGCGCATGCTATCCAGCGGCTCGATGTCCAGCCGCACGGCATGGCGGCCGGCAATACGCTCCTCGCCATCGAGCCGCAGACGGTAGTGATCGCTGAGGTGGGTCATGATGGCAGTGGGCGACGCCGGCACATCGCTGCCCTCTTCGGCCCAGCCACCGCGACCGATACGGCCACGGCGCTCGAAGACCAGCGGCGGGCCATCGAGGAAGTGCGCCACCTCACGCTCGACGCCATCTTCCACTTCATGGGATAGCGCCAGGGATCTCACGCCATCACTGCTGATCCGCACTGCCCTGGCGTGAAACACATAGCAATGGTTGGCCCACAGACTGAACTCGAACCATCCCTCCGGCGAGTCCGGGGCTGCCACACCATCCAGCACGGTGCAATCGAAGCCGGCTTCACTGTCCCAGGCGGCAGAGAGTCCTTCCTGGCCAGAGGGCACGTCAGCCGCAACAGGCCCGGACAGCCCTGTCAACACGAACACCGCCGCGGCCAAAAGCGGGCCACAGCGGCGAAGGAAAGATGGTGGCTGCTTATGCTGCGACGCGCGCAGCGGATGACGAAAATACGCGGTCATCCCTGCCCTCATTTAGCGCTGGCCCAGGGTCTCGAGTCCCGAGGCGCGCAGCAGCGGCATCCAGGCATCGCCACTGCGATAGGCTGCGCCTTCGGCGTGACGGTCGAGATAGGACTGCAGTAACTGAGCCTGTTCCGGGTCGCCACGTTGGGACTGCCGTGAGCTGGGGGACATGAACATCGGCATCTCCGCAGCAGCACCAACGGTCATCACGCCACTACTGCTGCCCTGTGCAGGGGATTGAAACATCGGCAGGTCGACCAGTGACGGACGCGATGCATTACTGGCGGTGGCGGGCACCGCCTGGGCAGCACCTTCGGCGCCGCTGCCACCGGCCAGGGTTGGCTGGCTCGCCGTCCCCCCCGCATCGCTGCCGTGATACACCTGCACCCCGGTAATCACCATCAGCGATACGGCAGCGGCAATCGCCGCGCTACCGGTAAACGACAAGCCGCTACGCTTGCGCGCCAACGGCTTCTCGAGTGCGGGCAGCGGCTCTTCGGCGATCCTGGCCATGATGCCGGCCGAGAGATCGGTGCTGACATCGACATCACGGTCGCGCTGCATGAGGCTACGGGCAAGATGATAGCGACGCCAAGCGTCTGCATCATCGCTCTGTCCTTCAAGCGACTTGAGTACGCGACGCAGCTCGAGCTCATCACCCTCATCATCCATTAGAGCAGACAACGACTCTCGTGCATGTTGATTCATTACTTACACCCTCATCCTCGACAGGGCTCTAGCCCATTAGTCCGTAGAATCTTGTAGCCATGCGACAGCGATCATGCCAGTACCCGTCTTTCCTCGCTGCCATTGGCGAAGCCGCTGTCCCGTTACGACACTGTTTCCAGGGAGCGCCAGCGGCGACCACCCTTGTGACGTCATCGGGCGCCAACAGTTCAGCGGCGAACGCGAAAATCTCACTCATGGATCATGTCCTGGGTACGCGCCGTAGTGACCAGCGGCTGGATATGCTTATCCACTGCTTCGCGAGCGCGAAAGATCCGCGAGCGCACTGTACCCACCGGACAGTTCATGATGTTGGCAATGTCTTCATAAGAAAGTCCATCGAGCTCGCGCAGGGTGATTGCAGTGCGCAGATCCTCAGGCAGCTTCTCGATGGCCTCGAACACGGCAGCCTCCAACTGGTCGCGCGCAATCGCCGCCTCGGGCGTTTCCGTATCGGAGAGTCGACCACTGTGATCGACGATCTCGGCATCAACGATATCGAGATCACTTCCCGGGGGACGCCGCCCGCGCGACACCAAATGGTTCTTGGCCGTATTGATGGCGATGCGATACATCCAAGTATAAAAGGCGCTCTCGGCGCGAAACTTGCCCAGCGCACGGTAAGCCTTGATGAACGCCTCCTGGGCCACGTCATGCACTTCGGCATGGTCGTGAACATAGCGTCCGATCAGACCGATGATCTTGTGCTGATATTTCTTTACCAGCAGGTCGAAGGCCCGATTATCCCCCTGCTGGGCACGCTCGACGAGTTGCTGATCGGTTTCCCTCGTGCCCATTCAACCCCTCCCCGACCGGGAGAGTATTGCGGTGGGCGTAGCAGGCAGTGCCAGCACAGCGGCAACATAAGCGAATCTGGTAGTCATGGCGTCAACCTGGGCCCTGTCAGGCAATAATGTGATGGTTACCCGTAAGTGTTCCTGTTTATTGGCATTCCATCAAGCAGGGTCTGTCGACCTCAACGACCCGCTGTGACCGGATCGACCCGCGGGAGTTCCATGCCGGCGTTGATTTTTCAGGCCTCGCCGGGCGATAGTAGTGGTACGACTCTTCCCTTTTTTCACGCGCGAATCACGTCACAGGTAGCGGCATGTCACAACAGCAGGTCAACAACCTTAACGTCCTCGCTCAGGACGTCTTGATCACCCCCGATGCACTGAAGCAGGAAATCCCCCTGACCGAAGATGCTGAACGCACCGTCATCGAAGGGCGTAACACCATTCAGCGTATTCTCGACGGTGATGACCCGCGCCTGCTGGTCGTCGTTGGCCCCTGCTCCATCCATGACGTCGACGCCGCGCTGGATTACGCCCGCCGCCTGCGCCGACTGGCCGACCAGGTCAAGGATAGCCTGTACATCGTGATGCGCGTCTACTTCGAGAAGCCTCGCACCACGGTGGGCTGGAAGGGACTGATCAATGACCCCCACCTCAACGGCTCGTTCGAGATCGAAGAGGGACTGCATATCTCCCGCAGACTGCTGGTGGAATTGGCCGAGATGGGGCTGCCGTTGGCCACCGAGGCGCTCGACCCGATCTCACCGCAGTACCTTCAGGACTGCATCAGCTGGTCGGCGATCGGCGCACGCACCACCGAATCTCAGACCCATCGCGAGATGGCCTCGGGCCTGTCATGCCCGGTGGGGTTCAAGAACGGCACCGACGGCAGCCTCGATGTCGCGGTCAACGCCCTGCAATCGGTGGCTCACCCGCACAACTTCCTGGGTATCGACCAGGCCGGTCAGGTCGCTATCATTCGCACCCGCGGCAACGCCTACGGCCACGTGGTGCTGCGTGGCGGTAACGGCAAGCCCAACTACGACAGTGTCAGCGTTGCGCTGGCCGAGCAGGAACTGACCCGCGCCGGCGTCAAGCCCAACATCATGGTCGACTGCTCGCATGCCAACTCCAACAAGGACCCGGCCCTACAGCCGCTGGTGATGGAGAACGTCACCAACCAGATCCTCGAGGGCAACCGCTCGATCATCGGCCTGATGGTCGAGTCGCATATCGGCTGGGGCAACCAGAAGATCCCCGATGATCGCAGTCAGCTCAAATACGGCGTTTCGATCACCGATGCCTGCATCGACTGGGACGCCACCGTCGAAGCCTTCACGGCGATGAACGACAAGCTCAAGCCCGTGCTGGCGGCGCGCACCCAAGCCGCCTGAGTGGCCCCTTGCACGTACTGCGCCCGCCATCTGGCGGGCGCAGTACGTTAGTGGCAACGCAGACGTTCAGGGCAGCGACGCCACGCCGTCGATTTCGCGACTGAAGGGCGGTAGCGCATCGAGCAGTGCGCGGCCATAGCGACGCGTCAATACCCGGCGATCGAGTAGCGTGATGCGACCGCTGTCCTGCTCCTTGCGGATCAGTCGCCCGCACGCCTGCACCAGCTTGATCGAGGCGTCGGGAACGCTGATGCGCATGAAGGGGTTGCCGCCGCGGCTTTCGATCCACTCGGCCAGCGTCGCACCTACCGGGTCATCGGGCACCGAGAACGGCAGCCGGGTGATCACCACGTGGGTCAGATAGTCGCCGGGCAGGTCGATACCCTCGGCGAAGCTTGCCAGGCCGAAGATGATACTGCCTTGCGCCGCATCAATCCGCGCCCGATGGCGCTCGATCAACTCGCGCTTGGGCAAGCGGTCCTGGGCCAGCACCCGCTCGGCCAGCGTCTTGGGTAGCGCTTTCTCCACCGCTCGCAGCTGCGCCCGCGACGAAAACAGCATCAGCACTGCCTCACGGCTGTCCAAGCCCTCGATGAAATCGACGATGGCCCGCTCATGGGCATCGCGATTGCTGGGGTCGACCGCCTCGCGGGGCACGCTGAGCACTGCCCGCGAGTAGTCGAAGGGGCTCGGCAAGCGCTGGTAACGGTAGCGATTGGCCAACCCCGCACGCTCCTGCAGCCGCTCGAAGCGCCCCAGCGCCGTCAGCGTGGCCGAGGTCACCACCGCACCATAGCAGCTGCCCCATAGCGTCCTCGCCAGGGTGTGGGCGGCGGACACCGGGCTTGCCGAATAGATCAGCTCCGGCTCGCCGGCCACCGGCTCGAAGGTCAGCCAGCGCGCCCTCGGCGGCTCGGCCGGATCGTCCTCTTCGCTGAACGCCAGCCACAGTGCATGCGCCTCCAGGGCGCGACCGTGCAGCAGCGCGATCAGCGGCAGCCAGGGCTCGGCCTGCTCCTTGGGGAGGCCGGTGTGCTTGTCCGGATCGAGGCTCTCGCGCAGGATATCGGCCATGCTCTCGAGGTTGCGCGCCAGGCTGGCGAACACCACCACCAGGGCGCTGGCCTGCTCGCGCAGCGGCCCCGGCGCGCGCCCCATCTCGAAGCGGTGATGGCGGCTCTCCCCGCCGCTGCCCTGGGGCAACTCGGCGAGTTGGTGGCCCAGCGCCATCACCTCGCCCAGCCGCGGCTCGATGGCTGCGATGGCCTCGGGAAACCCGGCCAACAGCCGCGCCAGCGTGGGCTGAACGGCAAGCGCCGCATTCAGTTCGGTGAGCGATTTCTTCAGCGTCCGCAACCAGCGCAGCGCGCCGTTGACGGCAAAGCGGTGAGTGAAGTGCTCTACCGCCTTGTCCGGCAAGTGGTGCCCCTCGTCGAAGACGTAGATGCAGTCGGCAGGCTTGGGCAGCACCATGCCGCCGCCCAGCGACAGGTCGGCCAGCACCAGGTCGTGGTTGGCGACAATGATATCGGCGCTGTCGAGGTAACGGCGGGCGCGAAAGAAGGCGCAGGCGTTGAAGTGACCGCAGCGGCGATTGGTGCACTGCCGGTGGTCGGTGGTCAAGCGACGCCAGTGGGGATCGGCGATGGTCACCGGCCAGCTGTCGCGGTCGCCGGCCCATCGCCCACTACCGTAGGCCTCGGCCAGCTCCTTGACCAGGGCATGGAAGTCGTCGCCGTCACGCGATTCGATGGCCTGTTCGAACATCGACAGGGTCGGGTTTTCCTCGGCGCCGTCGAGGGCCTTCTCGAGATTGGCCACGCACAGGTAGCGACCGCGCCCCTTGGCCAGGGCATAGTCGAAGCTCAGTCCGCTGTGCGCCTTGAGCGCCGGCAGATCCTGATGCAGCACCTGCTCCTGCAGTGCCACCGTGGCGGTGGAAATCACCAGTCGCTTGCCGCGTGCCTGGGCCACCGGCAAGGCGGCCAATAGATAGGCCAGGGTCTTGCCGGTGCCGGTACCCGCCTCCAGTACGCAGACGTGCTCGTCGCTGGTCCGCTTGCCGCTGTCGTCGGCCTCGATACCCGCCAGCGTGCGAGCGATCTCGGCGATCATCAGCCGCTGACCGTAGCGCGGCGTCAGCTCGAGGCCCTCGAGCACGCGGCGGTAGGCGGTCTGGATATCGCCCTTCAGGGCCTCATCGAGCATGGGGGGGCGCCCCTACAGCAGACCTTCAGGGGGGTGTTCACAGGGCAACTTGTCGTTGATATAGCGCTCGATCTCGGGCAGCGAGAAGGCGTCCTCTTCGCCGACGAAGCTGATCGATACCCCCTTGGCGCCGGCGCGACCGGTGCGACCGATACGGTGCACGTAGTCTTCCGGGTCCTCCGGCAGGGTGTAGTTGATCACGTGGCTGACGTCGTCGATATGGATGCCGCGCCCGGCCACGTCGGTGGCCACCAGCACCTGCACCTCGCCCTCGCGGAACCGCTCGAGGGTCTTGATGCGTTGGGCCTGAGGCACATCGCCGGAGAGCATCGCCACATTGACGTCGGCCTTCCTGAGCAGCTCGTCGAGCTTGCGCACCAGATCGCGGCGGTTGCCGAACACCATCACCCGCTCGAAGCTCTCCTGCTTGAGCAGATTGATCAGCAGGCGCTGCTTGTCATCGTCGCCGACCATGTAGACGCGCTGGTCGATGTCAGCGGCGTTCTCCACCGTGACCTCGATCTCGACGTGGGCCGGATTCTCGGTCCACTGGCTGGCCAGGTTGAGAATGTCGTCGGTGAAGGTCGCCGAGAACAGGAAGGTCTGGCGCTCCTCCTTCTTGGGCGTATGCCGGATGATGCGCTTGACGTCGGGAATGAACCCCATCGACAGCATGCGATCGGCCTCGTCGAGCACCAGCACCTCTACCTGGGTCAGATCAACGTCGCGCTTTTCGTGAAAATCGAGCAGCCGGCCCGGCGTGGCCACCAGGATATCCAGGTTCTTGCCCAGATTGTCGCGCTGCTTCTGGTAGTCCATCCCACCGACCACACTGGCAACATTGAGCTGAGTGAAACGCGCCAGTGCCTTGGCATCCTTCTCGATCTGCAGCGCCAGTTCACGTGTCGGCGCGACGATCAACGCCCGCGGTGCACCGGGTTTCTGGGCATTGGGCGCCTCTTCCTCCAGGAAGTAGGCCAGGATCGACATCAAGAAGGCCGCGGTCTTGCCGGTGCCGGTCTGCGCCTTGCCGACGATATCGCCACCGAGCAGGGTCTGGGCCAGCGCTTCGGCCTGGATCGGCGTGCAATATTCGAAGCCCAGGGCATGAATCGCGCGCATCAGCGGCAGCGGCAGATCGAAGTCGTGGAAGCGCCACTTTCCCGCCACCGGCGGGACCTGGAACTGACGCAGATCCCAGTTGGATTGCGACTTGCGCGGCTTGCGGCGACGACGCTTGGGCTTGCGGTTCTGGGCCGGTGCGGTGGTCTTTTCCGACTCGCTCATAGGCTGTGATTCTGTCCGTAATATCTGTGGATGTGATGCCAGTCCAAACCTACCTGGACGTTTTCAGGCGACCTATTGTAGCAGCCATTGACGACGAGGGCGCCCCCGGCTGTGTGGCACACGCCGCGCCTGCTAGAATGGCGCCACATGCAACAGGAGGTCAGGCGTCATGACACGCAGGAAGAAGACCCGCTCGCTGGCCGACAAGGTGACGCTACGCACCGGCAAGCGCAAGGATTTCAAGAAATGGCGTCACGAGAACCCCGATCAGGTCACCTCGTCGCGCCGCTTCACCGAGAAGAAGCGCCAGCAGCGCAAGCTGCAGGCCGCCCGCAAGCTGGCGCGCCAGCAGCAGGCCCCGACCATCGAGGTACATCCCGAGCCTGGACCGAGGAGCGACGACTAATGCGCCTGGTCTCGTTCAATATCAACGGCATCCGCGCCCGCCTGCATCAGTTGGAGGCGCTGATCGAGACGCACCGCCCGGCGCTGATCGGCCTGCAGGAAACCAAGGTACAGGACAGCGAGTTTCCCCGCGAGGCCGTCGAGGCGATGGGCTATCGGGTCTATTGTCACGGCCAGAAGGGCCATTATGGCGTGGCAATGCTATGCCGCGATGAACCCGAGGCGGTCTACTACGGGTTTCCCGACGATGAAGACGACGCCCAGCGGCGCATGATCGGCGTGCGGCTGGGCGTGGCAGGCGGCGAGCCGCTCACGGTCTGGAACGGCTACTTTCCCCAGGGCGAGAACGTCGAGCACCCCACCAAATTCCCGCACAAGCAGCGCTTCTACGCCCAGCTGTCGCGTCTTCTCGAAGAGGATCATCGTCCCGAGCAGCACCTGGCGGTGATGGGTGACTTCAATATCTCACCGGAAGATATCGACATCGGCATCGGCGAGGCCAATCGCAAGCGCTGGCTACGCGACGGCAAGACCAGCTTTCAGCCTATCGAGCGCGAATGGCTAGGACGCGTCAAGGGCTGGGGCCTGCGCGACAGCTACCGGCTGCGTTACCCTGAAGTCGACGATCGCTTCAGCTGGTTCGACTACCGCTCGCGGGGCTTCGAGCGAGACCCCAAGCGCGGCCTGCGCATCGACCACATCCTGGTCACCGCGCCGCTGGCCGAGCAGGTGGTCGACGCCGGTATCGACTACGACCTGCGTGGCATACACAAGCCCTCTGACCACGCCCCGGTGTGGACCGAGCTATCACTCTGAGAGCGGTGACTGATCCAGGCCGGTGAGCCACGCCTCGGCCTGCTCGACACCCAGTGAGGCGGCGCGCTGCCAGGCCGCCCTGGCAGCCTCCGCCCGCCCCCACTCATAGGCCAGCTGCCCCAACCGTAGCCAGTCGTCGGCCTCACCGCTACGCTCGGCCAGTTGCTGCCATGCCGCCAGTGCCGCCTGGCGGTCTCGCGCCGCCTGCCAGGCCTGAGCCAGTAGACGGCGATGCGCCAGACTGTCTGCCACCTCGCCCGCCTCCAGAGCAGCCTGCAGCAGCTCGGCGCCTCGTGCAGGCGTGCCAGCCGCCATATGCAGGCGCACCAGGGTCGATAGATCTTCATCAGCGGAAAACACCCCCAGGCGCCAGGCGGTATCCCAGAATACCGCCGCTTGCTCATCGAGCCCTGCCTGCTGCGCCAGCGCCGCGGCGCGGCGCCACTCCTGGGCGGGAGAGTTGACGTCCAGCTCGCCATCGAGCAGTGCCAACGCCTGATCCTCGGCGCCGCTGCGCTGATAGACGCCGATGGCAAGACGGCGCTGGCTTGGCGTAAGAGACTCGGCCTCGGACGTGGCTCGGGATACCCATTCGAGGGCATCGCCCCAGCGCTCGAGCTCTGCCAGGGTCCTGGCCATGCGCCAGTAGTCGTCGCCCTCTCCCGAATGTCGCGCCAGCCAGTCGCCCAGCAGCTCGGCGCCCTGCTCGCGCTGGCCAGCCGACAGCCGCAGGCCGACCTCCTGATACTGCCAGCGATCTCGCTGGCTCGATGACGCCTCGCCGCTGCTTCTGGCTTGCTCGAGATAGTCGGCGGCCTCGGCAAAGCGCTCCAGCCTGGCAGCGGCGTGTGCCGCCAGTTGCAGATACAGCGCGCTGGCCCAGCGGTCAGCGGCATTGCCGCCCGCCAGCCGCCGTGACTGCGACTCGGCGCGCTGCAGCACCTCATTGGCCGCGCCCTGCTGAAGCTGCTGCTGCAAACGCTCGAGATCGCTTATGAACTCCCCCGGCAACGGCGGCTCGGCCAGCACTGTCAGTGGCGTGGCGACCAGCCAGACACAAACGAGACCCACCAAGTGACGTTTAAGGCGCATCACTCACCTCAACTGAAATTCGAGACGTTGCTGGGCCCGCCGCAGCCCCCCGGCAGGCTCGAACTGCCAGTGCTGCACCGCCTCTATCGCGGCGCGGTCGAAGACATTACGCGGCTGCGCGCTAGTGACCTGGACGGAAGACGGATCCACGCTGCCATCCGGCCGAATCACGAAACGCAGCTCGACGAAGCCCTCCAATCCTCGCCGCTGTGCCCGCGAAGGATACTCCGGCGGCACTCGACTGGTCGGCGAGACTTGGCCGACGTCCACCGGCGCCTGGCTGTCCGCCTGGACATCGCTCTGGCTGGTCGCGGTGGTCTCCTGCGCCATCTCAGAAGGCTGTGTCGACTCGGGCACGGGAGACGGCTCGGGCTGCGGTTCCGGCTGAGGTTCCGGCTGAGGTTCCGGCTCGGGTGGAGGCGGCTCGGGCGTTACCTCACTCATCTCGGGCAGCGTCTCATCCAGTTCAAGCGGCACGTCGTCCTCCGGCAGCGGCTCCGGATCCGGCAGCGCGATGGGACTCTCCTGGGGCGGTAGCTCGGGGGCGGGTGGCGGCACCGCGGCAGGCGGCGGAGGTGGTGCCTGCGCCGCTGGCTCGGCCGCCTCCTCCTGGGCCACCTCCGGTGCCTCCACCATGGTCATCGCCAGCGTAGTGTCGAGCATTTCGACCTCGGCCTCGGGGGGCGCCACCAGCAGCGCCAGCAGCCAGAACAGCGCCAATGCCAGCACGATGCCGCCAAGCGCCGATACGGGCACTCGCGTCATGACCCGCTCCGGCTGGCTGCCACCGCCACCTGCTCGACCCCGGTACTGCGGATGCTGTCCATGACCTCAATCAGGATGCCGGTCGCCGCTTGGCGATCCGCTTGGATCACCACGCTGCCATCATCGCTGACCAGGGCGGCCACTGCCTCGCCGACGCGATGCAGATCGATGGCCTGGCCATCCACCCACACCGCCCCTTCCGGGGTGATGGCAACCATCACCTGCGCCTCCGGCTGGGGCGTCGCCGAACTCGACTCGGGGCGCTCGATCTCTACGCCGCTCTCGCGAATGAAACTGGTGGTCACGATAAAGAAGATCAGCATGATGAAGACCACATCGAGCATCGGCGTCAGGTTGACTTCACTGGCCTCGCCGCTGTCGGCCGTCATTCGGCGCCTACGCATGGGATTCCTCCACGGCACGCGCCAGACGGTCATGTAGCCGCTGGTCTTCGCGCCGGATGATGTGTTCCAAACGACTGGTGAAAAGCAGGCCGACCACCGCCACCGCCATGCCGGTCAAGGTCGGCAGCGTGGCACGCGCCACGCCGTCCGCCATCGAGCGTGCCTGACCGCTGCCGCTAAGCGCCAGACTATCGAATACCGCGATCATCCCTGTCACGGTGCCCAGCAGCCCCAGCAGGGGACACAGAGCGACCAGCAGCTTGAGCCACGGCAGTGGGCGGCGTAGCCGCGCGATCAGTTCGCGCGTCCAGGTCTCACGAAGCGTGCGGGCGCTCCAGCTAAGGTGGTCACTGCGCTGCATCCAGCGCTCGATAAGCTGTCGACGATGGTGGCGATAGGTCACGCGAAAATACCACCAGCGCTCCAGCGACAGGGTGAACAGCAGCATGGCCACGACGGCGATGACGACCAGTACCACACCGCCTGACTCGACCAGCCGCTCCAGCGGCTCAAGCCAGCGCGGAATCATGCGACCTGCGCTCCTGTGATGCCGACACATCCTGCGGCGAGCCCGCCTCGAGGTGCCGCGCCAGCGCCGCGCTGGCCTGGCCTTCGACGACACCGGTCAGATGTCGGCTGCGACCGGACAGCGCCGTATGCATGAACAGCAGCGGCACGGCAGTCACCAGGCCCAATACCGTGGTTACCAGCGCCTGGCTGATGCCACCTGCCATCAGCTGAGGGTCACCGGTGCCGTAAACGGTGATCGCCTGGAAGGTCACGATCATCCCCGTCACGGTACCCAGCAAGCCCAGCAGGGGCGCGATGGCCGCCAGCAGCTTGACCAGTGGCTGGCCGCGCTCCAGCCGCGGCAGCTCGGCCAGCACCGCCTCATCGAGCCGCGCTTCCAGCGCCTCGGGGACCTGGTTGGCTTGCAGCTCACGAAAGCGCTGCAGCACCCTGCCCAACGGGTTGTCACTGCGCAGTTGAGACAGCTGGGAAAGCTGGCGGCGCATGGTCAACGTAACGCGCAACAGATAGCCATACTGCAACAGTCCCACCAGCAGGCCGAAGCCACCCAGGGCGACCACCACGTAGCCAACCACACCGCCTTGATGGAAGCGTTCCAGCAGCGTGGGGCGCTGGGCGAGTGCCGCGATGACCTCGCCATGGGTCGGATCCAGGGCGACGTCACGGCGCTCACCGGCATGAAATTCGGCCAGACCCTCGGCCACGCCACGCGGCGTGCGCTCGACCACCGCTAGACCGGCATCCCCAACGCCGCGGCGCAGTAACGCAGCATCGGTAAAGGCCGCAAAGTCGCCCAGGCGTACCACATTACGCGGCACTATCTCGCCGTCCGCGCCGGCCACCGGCGCCTCGAATTGCACCACACGCCCGGTCTCTTGCGTCAGGGCCAGCAACGTGTCGGCAAAGTCTTCCAGGTGGCCCAGCTCGAGCACGGCAACATTGTCCAACCGTTCGGGAAGCTTCTCCTCGCCAAGGGCCACCCAGCTGTCGCTGAGTGCATCACGCAATTCTCCCGTGTGACGCGAAACCAGGTCGAGGATCGCAGCCAGGTCACTGCCCTGCTCTTGCTGCCGCGCGTCGAGCTCGGCACGTTGCTGGGCCTGGATCTCGCGCTGATCGCTCAGCGCCGCATGGCGCTCCTGAGCCGCGCGATGTGCTTCCCGGCTCTGCTCCAACTCCGCCTCGAGGGCTTGGCGATCATCGAGCAGTTCACCCAGGCGCACCCGATCGCGCGCCTCGGCCGCCTCGCGCTCGGCGCGCAGGCTGCTCAGCGTCTCGGGATCGCCCTGCGCCAGTGCGCTAACGCTGAACAGTAGGCCCAGCATCACGACCGCCATTAGCCTGAGCGTACTCATGCGCCACCCTCCCCTGACAGTGGACCATTCTCACGTTCGAGGGGCTGAGAGACCGGTAGCTGCAACAGCTCAGGGGCGCGCTGGTCACGTGCCATGCGCAAGCCCTTGCGCACCTCTCGACGCTGCTGGTCATCGAGTGGCGCCCAGTCAGCCTCTTCCGCCAACCAAGCCCCCCCCTCACGTCCATCCGGCGTGAGGTAATAAAGCCCTATACGCCCCAGGCGCAGATAGTCCACTTCACGCCGCGTCGGCCGAGAATCATCTGCCACGACCAGATGGTCGCGCCAGGCATCCATCTCCATCCCATAGGCCAGCTCAAGGCGCCAGACATCGAGGATCCTCTCCATCCGTTCGGCATCATCGAGGTCGGGATCACCAAGCGCCCTCTCCAGGCTGGCCACTCGGGCACGCCGCTGTTCTTGCATGAACGGTAGGTCGTCCTCGACCCAGGTATCCAACCGCGCCACCAGACTCGCCTGCAAGGAAGGCAGCGCCTGTCGCGTCGCATCCAGCGTATCCAGTGCCGCTTCACGACGGCGCAGCTGCTCCGCCTGCTCGACCAGATGGGGGACAAGGCGCGCATTCTCCTGCTCAAGCCGCCGCGTTTCGCTTTCGCGTTCTCGCAGCTCGGCGAGCATCGCGCGACTTTCGTCATCCGCAGCGTCGATCTGAGCCTGAAGTTCAGCCTGCTGACGCTGAGCGTCTCCCGCCTCCGACGTCAGCGAGGCAGCGTTGGCCGTTGCGGCCAACAGCAGGACGCCTAGCGCAGCGCCTGGGCGAAGATAGTCTAAGCCTTTACCACGCACCGTTGTCTCCCGTTCGAATAGAAGGTATCGCCATGCAGGGTACCATCCTGAGCGCGAATGACAATGACTTTCATTATCAAGGGAGTATCTCATCACAGGACGAACCCTTCCACATCGCTATGAAAAGCGGCGCAGATCAGTGAGTAGCGGCGTGCCGGTGGCCGGGTCATGCAGTAACGTGCAGTCGATATCGTATAGCTCGGCGACCAGTTCGCGGGTGACCACCTCGCGGGGCACCCCCTGGGCGACGATGCGACCGGCGCGCATCGCCACCAGGTGGTCGGCATAGCGGCAGGCACTGGCCAGGTCGTGCAGCACCATCGCCAGGGTACGCCCTTCGGCGGCAAGACCCCGCACCAACTCGAAGACCTCCAACTGATGCCCCAGATCGAGCGCCGAGGTCGGCTCATCGAGCAGCAGCAGCGGCGTCTGCTGGGCGATGCTCATGGCGATCCAGGCGCGCTGCCGCTGTCCGCCAGACAGTGCCTCCAGCGGCCGCTCGGCCAACGCTTGCAGGTCCGCCGCCGCCAGTGCCGCCTCGACGGCCCGATGATCCTCCCATGACCACTGGCGCAAGAAACCCTGATGAGGCTGGCGACCGAAGCGAATAAGATCCCGCACCGTCAGCCCCTCGGGAGCAACGGCCTCCTGCGGCAGCAGCGCCAGGCGGCGCGCCAGCTCACGCGCCGGCAGTCGCTGGATATCCGTGCCATCAAGCAGCACACAGCCGCCGCCAGGCGCGTGGAGCCGCGCCAAGCCAGCCAGCAGGGTCGACTTGCCGCAGCCGTTGGGCCCGACGATAGCCGTGACCTGGCCCGGGGGCAGACGCAGGTCCAAGCCCTCGATCACACGCCGCTGACCGTGGGCCAGGTCGAGTCGGCGCGCCTCCAGCGCGCTGCTCTCAGCCACTTCACTCATGCCAGACTCCTTTGAGGGCATAGTAAGATCCAAAGCAACCAGGGTCCGCCGACCACCGCCGTGACGATGCCGACCGGCAGTTCGACGGGTGCTAGCAGCACTCGCCCCACCAGGTCGGCCAGGACCATTACCAGGGCCCCTGCCAGCGCCGAGGCGATGATCGGCACGCCGCGCCGGCAGGCTAGCGAACGGGCCACCTCCGGGCCGATCAGGCCCACCATGCCGACCGGCCCGGCCACGGCAACCGCCAGCCCGGTGAGCAGTACCGCCACCGCCAGTACCTGCCAGCGTCGCCGCCCGACCATCGACCCCAACCCTTGGGCGATGGCGTCGCTGAACCGCATCAACGACAGCGCGCGGGATAGCCTCAGCGCCATGACCAGTCCCACCGCCAGCCCCATGGCAAGTACCAGCAGCGCCCCCGGTGGGCGCGCATTGAGGGTCCCCACCGTCCAGGGGTAAGCGGCATTGGCGGTGTCCATATCGACCCGTGCCAGCAGCAGCTGAGTGATGGCACCGAATACCGCCCCAACCCCGATACCGGCGACGATAAAGCGATAGCCGCGGCTGCCACCGCCGGCGGTCAGCCCAAAGGTGATGGCGGCGGCGGTCGCTGCTCCCACCAACGCCATCGCTGGCGGCGCCAGCGATACGCCAAGCCCCACTACCGAGGCCACCGCAAACGCCGTGGCCCCATTGTCGATCCCGATGATGCCCGGCGTGGCCAAGCGATTGCGGGCCAGGGTCTGCATCAGGCAGCCCGCCACCGCGAACGCCGCACCGGTCAGGCAGGCGGCCACCAGCCGCGGCAGGCGCAGCTCGACCACCATGAAGCGAGCCACGGCGTCCCCCTCGCCGAGCAGCACGGCCCCCAGCGCCTGGGGCGCCAGATGGACGCTACCCAGTGCCAGATAGACAGCGCTGGCGGCGAGCAAGGCCAGCAGCAGGCCAAAATGGGCCAGCGCGCTACGCCGGCTGAACAGCAGGCTCGCCTCGCCGCCGCTCGGCCAACGCCAGGCCAGCCGCCAGTAGCCGCCCGGGGAGGGCAGATCAACGAGCGGTGAACCCTTGGGGGTCACCCCATCACGTGCGGCAGGAAATAACGACATCAACGTCAAGGCTCCGCGATTACAGGGTTGGCAGGCGTCTGGCCCGCACGACCGCCACCAGCACGGGAGCACCGCATAGTGCGGTAAGCACCCCCAAGGGCATTTCCGAAGGCGCCACCAGCAGTCGCGAGAGGATGTCCGCAGAGATCACCATCAGTGGCCCCAGCGGCAGGCACAGCCACAGCACCCGGCGGATATCGGGCCCTACCAGCGCACGCGCCGCAAACGGCACCACCAGCCCCACGAAAGCGATAGGGCCTGCAATCGCCGTGGCCGCCCCGACCAGCAGCGCCACCGCCACGATGACCAGCAGCCGTACCCGGCCCGGGCGATGCCCCAACCCCGAGGCCACCCGCTCGCCCAGCGACAGGGCCGCCAGCGGGCGTGCAACCCCCAGTACGATCACCGCAGCCAGCGCCAGGCCGGGCAGCACGGCCAGCAGGTCCTCTAGGCGCCGCCCCGACAGGCTGCCAATTACCCAGAAGCGAATCTCGTCGGCGGCACGCTGATCGAACAGCAGCAGCAGAGCGGTCAGCGATGCCAACAATCCCGAGAACGCTGCGCCGGCCAGCACCAGCCGCACGGGATCGCTGCCCACCCCGCGCAGCCGGGTCACGCTGAGCACGCACAGGCAGCCGGCAAGGGCGCCCAACTGGGCCGCCGAGACGCGCAGGGTCGTGGCACTGGCGCCCAGCAGCAACGCTATTGCCACGGCAAAGGCGCTGCCAGCGCTGACACCCAGCAGGCCCGGCTCGGCCAGCGGGTTACGCGTCACGGCCTGCAGCAGGGCCCCGGCCACGCCCAGCGACACGCCTACGGCAACAGCGATCAGGGTGCGCGGCAGGCGCAGCGAGCCGACCACGAAGCGTGATTCCGCATCCCCGCCACCGGCCAGTACCGCCAACGCCCGTACCGGGCCGACCTCCCCCGCCCCCAGCAGCACGCTGAGCAGCATCACGCCCAACAGCAGCAGCGCCAGCCCCCACCCGGTCACGGCCAGCCGCGGTGATGACGCCACGAGCGCGACGTGTTTCACGGCAGCAGCACGCGCTCGAGATCGTCGAGAATGGCCTGGGCCGCCAACGGCCCTTGGGCGCTGCTCCATAGCTGGCCGTCGACGCTCACCACCCGCTCGCGCTGCACCACGTCGAGGCGCTCGAAGGCCGGAGATCGACGCGCACTGGCAAGGGCTTCCTCACCGTCCTCGTTAAGCGTCGCCAGGAACAGCCAGTCATCATCGATGCGCGACAGGTTCTCCAGACTCAGCGGGTCACTATGGCCGGCGTGTTCCGGCACCAGACCGCCGTCGTGAACCTCGAGACCGGCCGCCGCCAGGATGCCGGTACTGAACAGCTGCGACGACATCACCAGTGGCCCCTGGGGCATCCAGCGCACCAGCGTCGCGCCGGTATCGACCCCACGCTCCTCGATGGCCTGGGCCATGTCGGCAGCGCGCCGCTCGACGTCGGCGATGGCCTCGTCCACCCGATCTTCACGACCCAGCGCTCGAGCATAGAGTCGTGCATCCTCCTTCCATGCCTCGCGGACAAATCCCTGGGCCGGTGGTACCACGGTCGGTGCGATACGCGACAGCAGCGCATACTGTTCATCACTGAGCTGCGGCGATGCCAGGATCAGATCCGGCTGCTGGCTCAACACCGCCTCGATATTGATCTCGCGCACCACCCCAACGATGGCAATTTCGTCCAGATAGCCGTCGAGGTAGCGCGCCACACCGTCTCCGCCGCGGGTGGTCACCGCGCCCAGCGGCGTGACGCCGGCGGCCAGGGCGGTATCCAGCGCCCCTTCATGAAGCGTTACCACCCGCTGCGGGTCGACGTCGACCTCGACCGGTCCATGGGCGGTTTCGACGCTATGCGCATGGGCAGCCGTGGTCAGCAGCGCCATCATCAGAGCCATTAGCGGCCGGCGCGACAGCAGGGACAAGGACATCCAGCATCTCCTAGGTAGATGGCGAAAGATTATGAGGACCACTGATAATAATGATTCTCATAAACCAGCGCATCAACCTGGCATGCAACGCCATGTTTCGTATTCAGCAACGCGTCTCACACACCAATAGTAAATGTAATCATTTATATTATTCCCGACACTCATGGCATACTGGTGCTGCCCGTCAGACCGAGGAACCTCCTGGATGCAATTGCTATGCACGACCTCGATGAACTGACCGCCTTCGATGCGGTCATGCAATCCGGCAACCTGACCCGCAGTGCCACTCGGCTAGGTCTATCGAAATCAACCTTGAGCCGACGTATCAGCCAGCTCGAGGCACGTCTCGGCTACCCGCTACTGCGGCGTCAATCCAACCGCCTGCTACCCACCGAGGCTGGCGCGCTATTCCATGGCTACTGCCTGCGCATGCTGGAGCTGGCACAGCAGAGCCAGGCGGCTCTCGAAGCGCTGCATCACGAGATCAGCGGCGAGCTGGTGATCGATGTGCACGCTGCCTTGGCACGCCCCTGGATGACCCAGGTGCTGCATGCCTTTATGGAGCGCCATCGACGCGTCGACGTGACGCTGAAGACCCACGAGCGCTTTCACGCCAGCGCAGACAGCAGCGCCATTCACGTTACCCTGGGCGCGGTGATTGACGAGACCTTGCGCTGCGAGCAGCTGACGCTGCTGCATCGCGGCATATACGCCCATCCAGACTATCTGGCACGCCACGGTCGGCCGCAGCAGCCCGACGAACTGCTCGACCACCACTGGATTGACCTGCTCGGCGATGCCGCAGGCGGCCTACTGCTGCGTCAAGACAATGGCGCCCAATTTCTGTTCCAGCCGCCGCGTTCTCGCCTGCGGCTCGACCAGCCCATGCTTCAGGCCGACGCCATTGCCCGCGGGCAGGGGCTCGGCATCATGCCATGCTGGCTCGCAGAGCGCCGTGAACGCGCCCACCCCGGTGAGCTCGAGGCCTGCCTGCCCGACTGGCAGCTCCCCACCTTGCCAGTCAACCTGCTCTACGCCCACGGCCATCAGGCCGGCAAGGTCAGCGCCATGCTCACCTTCCTGCGCCGGCATCTCCCGCCGGAGTGGCGCGCCAACGCCGACTCGACCTTCAGTGTTGCATCCTGAGCAACATGTCGTTTCCCCTCTTCCCCTTCCCTCTCATCGTTGGCTATCGATAGAATTCACCCGCACTTGATAATTAATATCATTCAATAATCAGCATCATTCAAAGGTGAACTCATGACCCACGCGTCTCGACGCGCCCTGGCTGTCGCGATTGCCGCGGCCAGCGCTTCCCTGACGGCTGTCGCCGACGATACGCCGCGCCTCGACAATATCGTGGTCACCGCCGCAGGCTTCGAACAGGCACTAGCCGACGCACCGGCAAGCATATCGGTGGTGACCCGCGAGGAACTCGAACGCAAGCGCTTCTCCAACGTCGCCGAGGCCATCGCCGATGTGCCCGGTGTCGATGTACGCAGCGGTACCGGCAAGACTGGCGGCCTGAACATCGGCATCCGCGGCATGCCCAGTGCCTATACCTTGATCCTGGTCGACGGTCGCCGCCAGAACGCCGCCGGCGACGTCACTCCCAACGGATTTGGTGAGACCAGCACCAGCTTTATGCCACCGCTGTCGAGCATCGAGCGTATCGAGGTCATCCGTGGACCGATGTCGACGCTCTACGGCTCCGACGCCATGGGCGGGGTCATCAATATCATTACGCGTCAGGTCAGCGACAGCTGGACCGGCAACCTGTCGGTCGACAGCACCTTCCAGCAGGACCGCAGCGCAGGAAACAGCCAGACCCTCAATCTGTATACCTCGGGGCCGCTGATCGAGGACACACTCGGCCTGCAGCTACGTGGTCGGCTGTTCGATCGTGATAGCTCGGAGCGTCTGATCGAGGACGGTAGCGGTCGCGACCCAAGGCCCAGCGAGGGGCGCATCACCTCGCTGGGCGGTCGTCTGACCCTGACCCCGGACGACACCAACGCGCTATGGCTCGATCTGGAACGCTCGCGCCAGGTGTACTCCAACGACGACAACCGGCTGGGTACCCGCGACGGCACCGACCGCAGCGGCAACCCGGATCCCGGAACGGCATCCGGCTATGGTGACGAATTGCGCTTCCAGCGCGATCAGGTCGCCATCGGTCATCGCGGACGCTTCACCGCCGGCACCCTGGAATCGAGCCTCACACGCAGCACCACCGAAACATTGGGTCGGACCATTCCGGGCGATGAGATCGGCCAGCCCTATGAGGGCTTTCCCGCCATCGTGGTGGGGGACGATCGCACGCTGGAAACCACCTCGACCATTCTCGACAGCAAGTTCGTCATGCCCCTCGGCGAACATATGGTGACGCTTGGCGGCCAGTGGCACGAGGCCGAGCTCACCGACGGCCTGGCCACTGAGGATTTCGATCAAACCAGTTGGGCACTGTTCGTCGAGGACGAGTGGTGGCTTCGCAACGACCTGGCGCTGACCCTTGGCGGGCGCTACGAGCATCACGACGCCTTCGGTGGCAATGTCAGCCCGCGCGGCTATCTGGTCTGGAACACCACCGACCACTGGACGCTAAAAGGTGGCATCAGCAGGGGGTATAGGACGCCTTCGCTCAATGATCTGCACCCAGGCATCAATGGCGTGACGGGTCAGGGAGACACCCTAACCATTGGCTCCCCCGACCTCCAGCCTGAAAAAAGCACCAACTACGAAGTTGGCGCCCTGTACGACAGTCTCGACGGCTTCTCGGTCAATGCCACCCTGTTCTACAACCAGTTCGATGACAAGATCGCGAGTACCGAGCCGACCTTCATCAGCGGCCGGCCCGGCGTGCCGGACGGCGAATACTCCCAGCAGATCAATGTCGATGAGGCGCGCACCCAGGGGCTCGAGCTTTCAACCCGCTATCAGTTTGCCCCGGCCTGGTCGCTGAGCGGCGGCTACACCTACACCGATACCGAGATCACCTCCGGTGAGAGCCAAGGCCTGGTGCTCAGCAACACGCCCAAGCACAAGCTCACCACTAGCCTCACCTGGGACGTCAACGAGCGCTTGACCACCACCCTGGAGGGCGAGTACTACGCCTCACGTGAGCGTTTTCCAGGCGGCCTGCCGGACTCGGGCCAGAACCTGGCGCTCTATGAGCAGGTCGGCAACAAGCTGGACGGCTATGCGCTGTTCAACCTGCGCGCCTCCTACCAGGCCGCCGATAACGTGCGCCTGACCGGCACCGTCTACAACCTGCTCGATAAGGATTTCGGCAAGGCCGACGCCTACGATCACGAAGGCGAAACCTATCAAGCCTACCGCTTCACTCAGACCGGTCGTTCTACCGACGGTATCTACCTCGACGGCCGCAGCCTGTGGCTCTCGGCCAGCTACGAGTTCTGATCGCGCCAAGCTTGCTGACGTTTCGACTCGCTTTCGCCCCGCCGCCACGGTGGGGCTTTTTCGTGGCTGCGACCCCAGACACGACAACGCCCCGCACGGGGCGAGGCGTTGTCAGGTGAGGCTTGAAGCGTCCGTGGTTACAGCTTGCTCTCCAGCTCGGGCAGGACCTCGAACAAATCGCCAACGAGACCGTAATCCGCAACCTGGAAGATCGGCGCCTCCTCGTCCTTGTTGATCGCCACGATCACCTTGGAGTCCTTCATCCCCGCCAGGTGCTGGATGGCACCCGAGATGCCCACCGCGATATACAGGTCCGGCGCGACGATCTTGCCGGTCTGGCCGACCTGCATGTCGTTGGGCACGAAGCCGGCGTCCACCGCCGCCCTGGAGGCGCCAATCGCTGCCCCCAGCTTGTCGGCGATGCCGTCGAGCAGCTTGAAGTTGTCGCCGTTGCCCATGCCGCGGCCGCCGGAGATGACGATCTTGGCACCGCCCAGCTCGGGACGGTCGGACTGCGCAAGCGCTTCCGTGACGAAGCGCGACTGGGCGTTGTCGGCGACATGATCGACGGTTTCGATGGCGGCGCTACCGGTGGTACTGACGGCGTCGAAAGCGGTGGTGCGCACGCTGATCACCTTGAGCGGGTCGTCGCTCTTGACCGTGGCGATGGCGTTGCCGGCGTAGATCGGCCGCTGGAAGGTGTCGGCGCTCTCTACGGCGATGATCTCGGAGAGCTGGCTG